>NZ_BMVB01000006.1 GCF_014650495.1 Streptomyces cinnamoneus
ATCCATGCCCCCATCGTGCAGCGACACCGTTCCCGGTCACCCGACATTCTCCGCACCGCCTTTGTCGGGTAATCACCACGCCGGTTTATGCGGCTCCGTTCACAACGTGGCGTCGGTCACGGACTTCCTCCGGGGTTCGCGCCGCGGCTGGTGGTCCGGGTCACGCCGGCGAAGACCGTCGTGGCCAGCACCCAGCCGGCGACGATCAGGGCGTAGGAGAGCGTCTGGTACCAGCCTTGTGGGGCGAACGCGCTTTCCTGGCCGAAGGAGATCACCGGCAGCAGCAGGTCGAGCGTGAAGAACACGGGGTTGAAGTCGGGGGCCTCGTCCGGCTTGAGCGGGGGCGGGTGGTGCAGGCCGTAGACGACCGATCCGACGGCGAGCAGGGACAGCAGCCAGAAGCCCGCGAGCAGGGGGCGGAAGCCGTAGCCGACCGTGGCCTCCTGGAGGTGTCCCCACACACGGGCCTGCCAGGGGAGGGTGCGGCGGTGCCGGCGGATCTTGGCCAGCTGGACGACACGGGCGGCGTGGTCGTCGCCGACCCGCAGGAAGGCCCCGGTGAGCTGCTCGTAGCCGTGGGGCAGGTATCCCTCGCTCTCGCTGTGCAGCATGGGGAGGCGGCGCTCAGCAGACTCGTGCGGGGTGAGCGTGGTGTAGACGAGACCGTTGAGCATCACTTCGTCCGGCAGCACCTCCGGCTCCAGGAACAGCACCTCGATCTGGGTGCGTCGCAGGTTCAGGGCGCCTTCCATGGGGGGTGCCTTGCGCAGCCAGAGTTCGCCGATGGCGCAGCTGCTCGCGCGCAGCGCCGTGTCGCCGGGGTTCGAGAGGTGGGCGTACGACAGGTCGAGCCGTCCCGGGACGCGGGCGCCCCGGAGGCCGATCCAGCCCTGGACACGGATGTGTCGCATGAGGAGGTTGCTGCCCACGACGAGCGTCTCCGCGTCGAGGGCGGCACCCCCGGGGTTGCCGAGCCTCGCGCGGTCGAGGGTGGCCGATCCCGCGACCGAGGCGCCGCTGAGCCGCACTTCGCCGTGCGCGACCAGTCCGGGGGCCCACAGGTTGTCGCCGATGGTCGCGTGACCGAGGCGGAGCGCGGGCCACTCGGTGGTGTCCGGCGGGATGATCTCGCATGCGTCCATGAACAGCGCCCCGTCGATCCGCGCCCCGCCGAGCCGCACCGGCCCGCGGAACCGGCAGCCGGACAGGTGGACCATGCCTTCCACCTGCACGATGGCGGCCGCCAGACCGGGCAGGACGGAGCCGTTCAGGCTCAACTGGCGCAGCCTGGCGGCATAGAGGAGGGGCGTCTCCTCGAAGAAGCAGTCGCTCAGCCGCAGGGCGTGATCGATCGTCCCGTACGCAAGATCGAGGGTCCCGGTGATCCGGGCGCCCGCCAGTTTGAGGGCGGGTATCTCGCCCTCCTCCTGCGGACCGCTGAGGAGGAGGGTCCGCAGTACCTCGGCGCGGACGGTCCGCTCCTGGCCCCAGTCCGCGCCCTGTGCCGCGTCCTCGTCGTCGGCCGCACGGAGGTCGACGGAGATGCCCTTGGGGAAGGCGTGCCACACCCTCAGTTCGGCGGGGGAAAGATCATTTGTGTCCACCTGCCGGGACTCTGGCGCCACCGCGCATGGCTGTCAACACCTCCTTGCGTCAGAACATCGAGGTCCTGGGGGCGCCTTGTCGCAGCGGCCGGCCACAGACGCCCTTCTTCCACCTTCCGGACCACCACACGAGTCGCCGCCCATAGGTGCTCTCGCTCATGACCTGCGCAGCCGGTCCCGGATCCGCCGGAACGGGGCACACCGGGACTGCACCCGGCCTCCATCATCCGTACGCCCGTAGATGCCTGGCCCGCGTGTGGGCGGACTGAGCTTGTTCCGTGACCTCATCGGATCCCTCCGCCGAGTCCCCCTGACGGGACGCGTGATCGCCCGGGCAGGACCGCTACAGGGATATCGCGATGACCTTCTCCGCGGTGATCCGCACGATCAGCCGGACGACGTCGGCCGGCTCCGCCGGCGGGTCCTCGCCGAGATACCGCTGTGACAGCTCGCGCGGCAGCGCCTTGTCCGGGTCCGGCAGCAACTCGGCCGTTCCCCGTATTTCCACGGACCGGTACGGGTTCGCACGGTCGTAGACCGTCAGGCTGATCCGCGGGTCCCGGACGAGGTTTCGCGCCTTCTGCCTTCCTGCGGTCGTGGAGAAGACCACGGCGTCCCGCTGCCTCCCGACCCAGACGACGGACGTCTGCGGACCGCCGTCGGGATTCAACGTCGCCACCACGGCGAAGTTCCGCCCGTCGATCAGCTCCTTCACCGCCGCGTCGAGCGCCACCGGCGCGGGAAGCTCCTCCGTCTTCCGGGCGTTCTTCATTCGTCGTCCTTCGTTTCTCGGTGAGCGTGGGATCAGCGCGAGCGGCTGAGGCCGTCTCTCGCGGGGCACTGACGTGCACGCGCCCATCCTCGGAGGCCGCGCCACACAACGGAAGTAGGCACATTTATGTCACGCAAGAACACGTGCACGGCGGAAGAGGCTGCGGGCCGCGAGGTCTGTACCGTCCTCGATGTGCTCGGCAGGGTGAGCGGCAAATGGAGCCTCGGCGTCCTGAGCGAAACCACGCGTGGACCTGTCCGATTCGCCGAACTCGAACGTTCGCTGAACGGGATCAGCCGTCGGATCCTCACCCTGACGTTGCGGCAGCTCGAAGAGAACGGCCTCCTGATCCGCACGGTGTACCCCACGGTGCCGCCCAAGGTCGAGTACACCGCCACCGACGAGGCGCGCGAGCTCTACGCCCAGCTCACCGGTCTCACCACCTGGGCCGCACGCCACGCGACCGCGACCACCCAGACCGACCCCCTGTCGGACTCCGCTCACGATCGCCCGGACATGACCCGGTAATCACCGCACGTCAAAGCCCTCGCGATCGTCACGTCCGATGCATGACGCTTCGGCGCGGCTTCGGGCGCACCGGGCGGTGTGGAACCAGCCAGCCCGGGGGGCAACATGGCCTGAAGTGCCGGGCGCTCTGGAATTGCTGTGGGTCTACTCTCTGCTCATCAAATCCACAGCTGGGGGGTCACAGTGAGGATACGGCGCATCAGTACTGTTGTTGCTGCTGTTGCAGCAGTACTGATCCTGGAAGCCAGTCCGGCGAGTGCGGCAAGCATTTCCTGGTCGAGTTGCAGCGGTGGGCAGTGCGACTACGGGGCAGTAGCGAACAACGCCAACGGCACAAGCACGGCGACGGTTCTGGACGGAAGCGCCGACGGTCTGGGGGCAGGGCTTCAGATTCAGTTTTACAACACCGATAAGTCGTCGTACCTCGTAACTCTCAGAGGTAAGGGCTCGACTGCCAGTCAGTCATACCCGTCGACCATTCGGAGAGCGCGCATCTGCGACTACCTGGATTACGGCCCGGGTTACCACAACTGTGGCGGCTGGAAGAATTTCTGACCGGTCACACCCTCCCCTTGCTCCATGAGGTCGAGCGGCGATGGCTGGGACAGCTCGGTGGCGGCGGTGCGCATGGTTGCGGGACGTGCTCGACGGCCTTGCGGGCGGGGCGAGGGATAGCCGAAGTCGTCGTCGGAGCACAAGCCACCCTCAATCCGGCGCACCGCCCGTGCGCCGACGGCGGGCTGCCGACCTGACGGTCGGCAGCCCTGTGCCGGTGCCTCCCGTGCGGCTCGGCAGGGAAATCGTCAGGGGCAGCCGTTGCCGCGTAAGGCCCGCCAGGTGTTGGGGCCGATCTCGCCGTCGACCGTGAGGCGGTTGGAGCAGTACTTGCTGTCGTACTGGAAGCCGATGGTGGCATCGTGGGTGTCACGGCCGAAGTCGCCGTCGATGCCGGACGGGCCAACGCTGTAGCCCCAGTAGAGGAGCAGGCACTGAGCCTGCTTGACGGCCGGGCCGCCGGAGTCGCGGGCCATGGAAATGGTGGGGGTGGAGTTCGAGTAGTTGCAGCCGTGGACCCCGGCCGCGGTCGAAGCCGCGGCCATTGCGGGCGTGGCCGGCAGGGGGCCGGCAGCGAAGATGGCGGCTGTGGCAGCCGCTGCGGCACATGTTCGCAAGCGCATGATTCTCCCCTTGGGTGTGGTTGCAGGATCACGAGCGCTGCAAGGCTCGCGCAGGAGGCACCGTCGTCGGTAGCTGTGTGCAGCCACATGCACATTCCCTGGTCACAGGACTGGGGTTGGAGCCGTGAAGCCGTGGCCGACGTAATGGCACCGGTGGTCGGATCGCCCGGCCGAAAAGGGGCTGCTGGGCGAGGCAAGCGGTCTGCTACTTGTGGGCAGCCGATGTTCCGGATGCCTGCCCAGCCGACGGAATGAGTCCTTCGGGAGGCAGCCGGGGGGAGGAAGCGGATGCTACAAATTCACTTCACACCTGAGGACCTGGCCCGGACCCGTTTCGCTCCGGGACCGGATCCGATGTGGGAATTGGTGATCAGCCTGCACCGAATCCAGCGCCGCGACAGTTCGGTTCTGTTCGGGCCCTGGCGCAGACAGGTGATGCCCCGGATCCCGGTGGCCACCGGAATGATCTCGGCGCTCAGCCCACCGGTCGGCTACGGCTTCGATTTCCTGACCCCGCAGACCGGGGGAAGCCTGTCTGCACAAGCCGAGGCTCTGCGTGCCACGCCCCAATGGCGACTGCGGAACGATTTCGCCGCACACGGCATGCTGAACCCGCGGCGTCGGCTTCCCTCCTGGTCCAAGGACCTGTTCGACGGCCGCTCCAGCATTCTCACCACGATCGCAGACGCGGCCCTGGCATACTTCGCGGCCTGCCTCGAACCATACTGGCGGCACATCTGCAACGAGGTGCGGCATGACACGGCTCGGCGGGCGCGCGCCATGGTCAGCGGGGGCTGGAGCGAGGTATTCAGCAAACTGCATCCTTCAATGCGCTGGGACTATCCGGTCCTGAGCGTGGGCTATCCCGTCGATAAGGTAATGCGCCTCGAAGGCCGAGGACTGGTGTTACAGCCGTCCTTCTTCTGCCGGTACGGCCCCACTTCACTCGTCGACCCGGTCTTCGACCCAGTGCTGGTCTATCCGATCGAGCACCAGCCCGGCTGGGCCCTCGATGGGACGCGCGATCAGTGTCGCTCTCTGTCCGCACTCATCGGCCGTACCCGGTCGGACATTCTACGGGCGGTAGCCGACGGCATCTCCACCACGACGGACCTCGCCGTGGTCGCAGGTGTCACCCACCCCACCGCGAGCCGCCATCTCGCCGTGCTCGGTGAAGCCGCGCTGGTCATCAGCCACCGTCACCGGAACACCACACTGCACAGCATCACCGACTTGGGGACGGCCCTGCTCAACGGGGCACAGCCATGGCTGCCCGCCTGAATCGTCCGCCGTCTGGGGGTATCGACGGTCACCCGCCACTGGAAGGTGGCGTGCCGGCACCAGTGCTGCGGGCCGGTTGCTGTGCCTGCCGGGCCAGCGCACTCGCCCCCGGCAGCAGCAAGGAAGGTACGGAGCCGCCGTGACCACTCCGGGTCCTCGTACTCGTGGTACTCGTAGGCGTCCCGGGTCTCCCACCCATGCTCGGTCGAACATGTGCCTGGCGCACCGTCCGCAGCCTGTCAGCGGCCTGTGAGCGCCTCGGCGACCGCCGTCTGCGAGGGGGCGAGGGCCGTGGCTCCGTCCTCGACGTCCCAGAGGGAGTTCTGCAGCAGCCGGCCCAGGGTCCAGCCCGTCGCGCGGTCCCGGTCCAGGCCGAGGGTGTCGGTGAGCAGGTCGAAGCGGCGGCGCACCACGCGCAGGGGCTCGCCCGAGGCTGTCACGGTCTCCCAGCGGCTGTCCAGGGCGGGCCACAGGTCGAAGCCGGGGTCCCCGGCGAGGGGTTCGGGGTCGATGGCGAGCCAGGGTTCGCGCTCCGCGGACAGGACGTTGTCGTAGTGGAGGTCCCAGTGCAGCATCCGGTCCCCCGGCTCGTCGGCCAGTTCGGCCACCGCCGAGGCCCAGGAGCGCAGCAGCCGCCGGTCGGCCGGGTCGGTCAGCGCGGTGACGGCAGCGGGCACCTGTTCCAGCATCTCGTGGGCGACGTCCCCGAGCCGGCGCAGCTCCGCGGGGGCCCGGACGGAGGTGAGGCGGGCCAGCAGGCCGGCGAGGACGCCCATCGCGGTGTCGTCGTCCTCGACGGCGGCCAGCGTGCGGGAACCGTCCAGCCGTTCCAGCAGCATGGCGCTGCTGTCCGGATCGTGGTCGAGGAGCCGCACGACGCCGTCGCCGTTCCACACGCGCAGGCCGGTCAGCGCGGCGGTGCTTTCCTCCCGGGGCCTCTGGAGCTTCAGCACCGCGGGCGTCCCGTCCGGGTGCCGGACGGGCACCACCAGCGACGCCTCCCCGTGCCGTACGTCGCCGTCCGGCGTGAGGTCCCAGCGCTCCAGCAGGCCGGCGGCCAGCAAGGGCAGGCCGGCGACCCACTCCTTGCCTTCCTCACCGCTGTTCCTGATGCAGGCCGCGACGAAGGCCGGCGGTACCTCGACTCTTAAGGGTGCACTCATGGGCCCACATTCTTCACGGGACAGAGCGCACGGCAGGCGGCTGACGCGGTGGCGCCTCCCGCGCCGGAGGGGCCGGCGGGGAGGCGGCCGGCAGCGCGACCGAGAGGCCGGCGTCCCGCCGGCCCGTGCGGCCGGTCAGTGGCCACGGCGGCGGTATTCCCGGGCCAGGACGCCGAGGGCGGCGCGGGGAGCGGGGCGTGCCGGGCCGCGCAGCACGGCGGTGCTCTTCGCCAGCGCGGCGTCGTTGGTGAGCCCCTCCAGGGTGACGAACGCCCGGACGAACGCCCGGTGGGCGGGCGGGGCCAGCCGCGGCAGCGGGCGGCTGGCGAGAAGGTCCTCGCGGCTCTGCCTGAGAAGTCCCTGGAGGAGAGCGCGGGTTGCCGGGCTGTCGAGGCCCCGTTCGAGGCCGGTGCGGGAGACCTCGTACTGCTTCAGCGTCTCCTCGGGGAGGGTCAGGCGGCCGTGGCCGAGGTCCTCGGCCAGGTCGTTGACGAAGTCCAGTCGCTGACTGCCGTCGATGTAGGACCGGCACAGGGCACGGCTTTCCCGGGGATCCGCGTCGGGCGCCAGGATGAGGCACGCCACCACCATGAAGGCCGGAAGCGAGTACCCGTCCACGTACCGCTGGTAGGCCGCCTCGTCGGCGAAGCCCGTGAAGTCCCGGTCCAGCGGCGCTCCGGCGAGGAACCGCTCGACGTGCTCGCGCAGGCCCGGGTGGCGGGAGAGCGTGTGCACCAGCGGGCGCAGCACCGGGTGGCTGCTGTCCCCGCCGGTCAGCGCCGTGTGGACCTGCTCCTCCCAGGTGCTGAGCGGGTCGATGCCCGCGGCGTCGGAGGGCCTGGCTTCGGCCTGCACGTCGGTGTGGTGCATGAACGCGGTGGCGGCGATGACGTGCGGGACGATCGGTGGGGGCAGCAGCAGGCGCACGGCGAGGTAGGCGTTGCGCCGGTAGGCCGACACGGTCTTCCGCTGCTGCGTGTAGTCGTCGCGCAGCAGCGGCTCGTGGATGCCTGCTGCCGTCAGCGTCCTGCTCCACAGATGCACGGTGGCCGATCCCCCCACAGACGATGGTGACAGGCGAGCCTAACGCCGCCCGGTCACGGCGCGTCCGAGGGGGCCGCGCACGGGTCAGGGCCGGCGGCCGAGCTGGGCCAGGAGTTTCTCCCAGGCGCCGGCGTCGGGCGGCGGCTGCACCGGCTGCGCGAACAGGCCCGAGGACGCGAGGTTTGCGGCGTAGGGCTCGACCTCGTGGCGGGTGAAGTCGACGAGGGCCTTCGAGGGGTGTTCGTCGGCGCCGATCGCCCGGGAGAGGTCCCAGGCGTGCACGACCAGGTCGGCGATCATCTGTGCGCAGTAGGCGTGCGCGGCGGTGCGGCCGTAGGAGAGCTCCACCGTCCGGGTGAGGGCGCCGCGGGCGTGGAACGCCTCGCGGGCGGCGGCAGCGGCCTCGTCCCAGGCGGCGACGGGGTCCTCCCCCAGCCGGTCGCCGTCGAAGGCGTCGCCGACGTCGTCGATGCCCGCGCCGTCCAGCAGGGGCGGCACCCACAGCTGTTCGACGGCCAGGTGGTTGACCAGCTCGCGGACGTCCCAGTCGGTGCAGGGTGTGGGCGCGTGCCACTGGTCGGGGCGGATCGCGTGCACCCGGGCGGTGAAGAGGTCGAGCGCCTCGGCGTGCCGTTCGCGCAGGGTGCGCCGCCGGGCGTCGGTCGGGTCCTGGTCAGCGGTCATGGCAGCCGTGGTCCGTTCGCAGCCGGGCCGCCGCGAGGGCCGCGGCGGCGAGGGCGGCACCGGCGGCCAGGGTGCCCCGGTGCTGGGAGAGCCACGGCTGGGGGCCGTGGGCATGGGCCCGGTCGTCGAAGGTGCCGTGCGCACCGTAGTCGTGGCCGCCGGCGCCGTCGGCGGGGTGCCACAGGTTCACCGGGGGCAGCGGTCCCTGCGGTTCGTCGGTCTGCTGGGACGCGAAGGCGGTGCGGGCGAGGTAGCGGTCGAGCAGGCCGGGGGCGACGGCGTTGGCGAGGAGGGTGGCGACGGTGCTGCCGCCCACCCAGTACTCGCGGCGCCGCGGGTGGGCGGCGGCGTGGACGATGGCGCGGGCGGCGAGCTCGGGCTCGTAGACGGGCGCCACGGGCTGGGGGCGGCGCGGCATCCGGGAGAGCACCCAGGTGAACTGCGGGGTGTTCAGGGCGGGCAGCTGCACCATGGTCGTGCGGACCTTGCTGCGCTGGTGGAGCAGCTCGCAGCGCAGGGCCTCGTTCCAGCCCTGGATGGCGTGCTTGGCGCCGCAGTAGGCGGACTGCAGGGGGATGCCGCGGTAGGCGAGGGCCGAGCCGACCTGGACGATCGTGCCGTGGTCGCGGGGCAGCATGCGGGTCAGGGCGGCGTGGGTGCCGTACACGTAGCCCAGATAGGTCACTTCGGTGACCCGCCGGAACTCGTCGGGCTCGATCTCGACGAACGGGGCGAAGACGCCCGTGAAGGCGTTGTTGACCCAGACGTCCACCGGGCCGAACGTCTCCTCGATCCGGTCGGCGGCCTCCGTGACCGCCCGGTGGTCGGCGACGTCCACGCTCAGCGCCAGCGCCTCGCCGCCGCGTTCGCGTACGTCCGCGGCGGCCGCGTCCAGTCCCTTGCGGCCGCGGGCCAGCAGCGCGACGCAGGCACCGCGGGACGCGAACGCCCGGGCGGTGGCGCGGCCCACGCCGCCGCTCGCCCCGGTCACCACCACGACGGAGGGCTTGTTTCTCTTCATCACCGCCGCCGGGTACCCGCATCGCCCCGGGATAAACGGGGTACACGTCGCGCATGCGAAGCAAGTTGAGTGCATGGGACCGGTCCGTCTTCCAGCGGGTCGCCGAGCGCCACTGGCCGGGCGGCGACCGCGTGCTGCCCGCGCTGTCGCACAGCGCCAACCACGGTGTGCTGTGGTTCGCCGTGGCTGCGGGGGCCGCGGTGGCCGGCAGAAGGCCCGCGCGGCGCGCGGCGCTGCGCGGGATGGCGTCGCTGGCCGTCGCGTCCGCAACGGTCAACACCATCGGCAAACGGTCGGTGCGGCGCAGCCGCCCGCTGCAGGACGCCGTGCCGCTGGTGCGCCGACTGAGCCGGCAGCCGTTCACCACGTCCTTCCCTTCCGGGCACTCGGCGTCGGCGGTCGCCTTCACCACCGGCGTCATGCTGGAGAACCGCTCGTGGGGCCTGGCCCTGGCGCCGCTGGCGGCCGCCGTGTGCTTCTCCCGCGTCTACACCGGCGTCCACTATCCGGGTGACGTGGTGGCCGGGGCGCTTCTCGGCGCCGGGGCGGCCTTCGCCGTGCGCGGCGTGGCCCCCACCCGTTCCCAGCTCGCTCCCCCGGCCCGGCCCCGCGCCGACGCCCCGGCGCTGCCCGGCGGCCGGGGCCTGGTCGTGGTGGCCAACGGCGGCTCCGGGCAGCGCGCCGCGGCCGCGGCCCGGCCGGATCCGGTGGAGCTCCTCCGCTCGGCCCTGCCGCACGCGGAGATCGTGTCGTGGGGCGGGGACGCCGACGAAACCCGGCGCCCGCTGTCCGCGGCCCTGGAGGAGGCGGCGGCCCGCGCGGCCGAGCTGGGCGGCGCGCTGGGGGTGCACGGCGGGGACGGCACGGTGAACGCGGCGGCGGGCGCCGCCCTGCGGCACGGCCTGCCGCTGGCCGTCCTGCCCGGCGGCACCCACAACCACTTCGCCTACGACCTGGGCATCGAGTCCGTCGCCGACGCCTGCCGGGCCATGGAGGCCGGGGAGGCGGTGGCGGTGGACGTGACGCGGTTCGGCCGGAACGGCTGCTTCCTCAACACCTTCAGCCTCGGCGCCTACCCCGAGCTGGTGCGGGTCCGCGAGCGCTGGGCGCCGCGGATCGGCACCTGGCCGGCCGGTCTGCTCGCCGCGGTCCACATCCTGCGCACGGCCCGGCCGGTCCGGCTGCGCGTCGACGGCCGCGAGCGGCGGCTGTGGATGCTCTTCGCCGGCAACTGCACGTACCACGGGCTGGGGCTGGCGCCCGTGCGCCGGCATGACCTGGCCGACGGGGTGCTGGACGTGCGCCTGGTGCACGGCGGCAGGCTGGCCCGCACCCGGCTGCTGGCGGCCGCCCTGACGGGGGGCCTGCGGCACTCGCCGGTACTGCGGACGGCACGGGTGCGGAAGCTGCACATCGGCGCGGTCGGCCAGGGCACGCACCTGGCGTACGACGGGGAGGTGGCGCCGGCGCCGGAGGAGCTGACGCTGACGAAGGTGAACGAGGCGCTGGTGGTCTACCGGGTGCCGGACGAGTGAGGGGGCGGGGGCCGGACCAGGGCGTGTCCGATGGGTCGGTGCGGGCCCCGCGGCGTCTGGTGCTGGGGGCACCTCCCAGCGGTAGCTGGGGGAGCGTCGCAAGGCGGAGCATCTCCCGCGTACTGGGCGTACTCGGGTGATGCGACAACGCGGCGAGGTGCCGTGCCTGGGGGCACCTCCCAGCGGTAGCTGGGGGAGCGTCGTGGGGTCTGTGCTGACCCATCGGACACGCCCTAGGCGCCGGTCCCCTCCGTCGCCAGGGTGGCGATCGCCTCGGTGTAGAGCTCCGCGACGGCCTCCAGCCGCTCGTCGTCGGCGCGTCGTTCGTCCGCCTCCAGTTCCAGGGTCAGCAGCCGGGTGAAGGGGTCCTGGACGAACTCCACCCGCAGGGCGGCGCCGGTGCGGACGCGGGTCTTGGCGTCCAGCAGATGGAGCTCGGTGGCCGCCACCAGCTCCTCGAAGCCGCGCGACCGGGTGCAGGCGACGGTGATGTCGGTCGGCTCGCGGACCCCGGCGAGGCGTCCCAGCGCCGCGTAGGGGAAGCAGCGGAAACCTTCCAGGGCACGCTCCTTGTCCTGGACGGCGCGGATCAGCTCGCCCCAGCCGCGGCCGCGGGTGCGCAGCCGGTGGGGCACCACGTTCAGCTGGACGCCGACCGGCCGGCCGGCGCCGCCGCCCGCGTCGCGCCCGTCGGTCTCGACGCCCAGCACCACCTCGTCACGGCCCGTCAGGGCGGTCAGCACCCGGGCGTGCACGGCGAGCAGCACCTGGTCGAGGGTGGCGCCGTGGGCGCGCGCGACCTCGTCCAGCGCCTCCGACTCCCCGGGCGGGAGGTCGACGACACACAGGCCCGCCGGCTCCTCGCCGGTGCCCGCGGGCCCCGCGGCCGGCCAGGGCAGGAGCGTGGGCTGCAGCCCGGCCAGCTCGTGGGACCAGAACGCGGCGGTCCGGGGGTCGTTGCGCGCGCGCCGCTCCCGGGCGACCGTGTCGGCCGGCCGGTGGGCGGGTGGCTCGGCGGCCGGTTTGCCGCGGCCGCCCCGCAGGGCCCAGAAGTCCGCCAGGATCTCGGTGATCAGCACCTGCTCGCTCCACCCGTCGAGCAGGGCCTCGTGGAAGCCGACGGAGAAGAGGAACTCCCCGTCGTCCAGGAGGTACGCGGCGCAGCGCATCAGCGGCGGCGCCGACCGGTCGAAGGGTGCGGTGCGCTCGCGTTCCGCCTGGGCCGCGACCTCCGCGGCCCGGTCGCCGGGACACAGTCCGCGCAGGTCCCGCACGCTCACCGGGGCGGTCGCCGTGCGGTGCAGCAGTTGCAGCGGCTCGGTGCGGCCAGCGAAGCGGAAGGACGTCCGCAGGATGTCGTGCCGGGCGACGGCGCGCGCGACGGCACGGGTGAGGGCGTCGTGGTCGTAGGCGGCCCGCAGCCGGAAGATGAACAGGTCGCAGACCGGGTCCGTGGCCGCGCGGTAGGCGCTGCGCAGGAACAGGCGCGCCTGCACGTCGCCGACGGGGTAGGCATCCTCGATGCCGCCGGCCGCCGTCAGCCGTTCGCGGTCCTCGGTGCCGAGCAGGGCGAAGGGCGCACTGCCCGGGGCCTGTGCCGCGGCGTCGTCGAGGGTGACGAGCCGCGGGGCGGCCTCGCCGTACGCGGCCCGCCAGGGGGCGAGGTCGCCGTCACGAGGGTGCCCTCCGTCGAGGACCACGCACCTGAGCGGCAGGCGGCGGCCGCCGGTCCGGGCGTCCTCGGCCAGCAGCCGGCGGAGGGCGGCGGGGCTCTGGTGCAGGACGGTCACCCGCTCGTTGCGCAGCAGGGCGAGCAGGGCCCGGGGGTCCTCGGCGGTGCGCCGCGGCACGACGACCGCGCAGCCGCCGTACAGCAGTGCTCCCCACATCTCCCGTACGAAGGCGTCGAGGGCGACGGAGTGGGACAGCGCCCACACGTCCTCGCTGCCGAAGCCGTGGCGGATCCCGGCGCCGGCGAAGAGCTCCAGGACGCTGCCGTGCGAGAGCTGCACGGGCCGGGCCCGGCCGGCGGCGCCGGGCGGGAAGAGCGTGTACGCGGGGGTGTCCCGGCCGGGGACGGCGTCCGGGCCGGGCGGGGGAACCGCGTCCGGGCCGGGCCGGTGGTCGGCGGGCGGGCCGGACGGGAAGCCCGGGTACGGACCGGGCCGGAAGCCGGCGTCCGGGCCGGGCGGGAGGTCCGCGTCGGTGCGGAGCACCGCGGGGCCGCCCGGCAGCCGGGTGGCCGGCTCGCCCGCCGTGATGACCACCGACGGCCGGGCGGCCTGGAGGAGGGGCTCCAGCCGGTCCCGGGGCGTCGCCGGGTCCAGGGGGATGCAGGGCGCACCCGTGCGCAGGACCGCCAGGGCCGCGGCGACCATGTCCGCCGACCGCTCCAGCAGGACGCCCACCGGGCGCCGCGGCCCCGGCCGGTGGGCCCGCAGCGCCGCCGCCATCGCCTCGGCCCTGGCGTCCAGTTGGCGGTACGTCAGGGAACGCAGTCCGTCCCGCACCGCGACGCGCCCGGGCAGGGCCCGGACCGAGGCCGCGAAGCCCTCGGCCAGGCTGCCCACGGCGGCCGGGGCTCCGGTGGGCGTCACACCATGCTCCTTCAACCCCTCGACCTCCGGGAGTCCGGGCGTCGCCGCCCGGTCGGTGCGGAGGACGGCGCCGTACGTTCATGCGCACTCGCGCGAAACGTACCGCTGACGGCGGGGGCCGGGGAGTGACTTCACACACGCGACCGGGCGGGGTCCGCCGGCCCGGGGGCCCGGAGCCGGCGTGCGCCGCTGCGCAACGCCGCGGCGAGCAGCACGAACCACACGCCCACGAGCAGCAGATGGGCCCGCTGGGTCAGCCCGTGCCAGCCCGGCCGCCCGAACAGCGGCCCGACCGTGGACAGCGCCGTCAGCAGGGCGCTGCCCAGCACCCAGGGGCCCCAGCGGCGCAGCAGCGGGGATCCGGGACGGCCGGTGGCGGCCGCGGCGACGAGCAGAGCCATCGAGGCGAACAGGGCGGCGTGCACCAGGGCGCTGGTCGTGGTGTGCCAGGGGTTGACGGCCTCGCAGGGGCTCTCCACCGACGGTGCGCAGCGCATGGGCACGACGACGTCGGCGACGGAGGAGGCGCCGAAGGCGACGAGCGACCACCAGCCGGCCGCCTCCAGCCGGCCGGGCGCCGGTCCGCGCGCCAGCAGGGCGCCCGTGACGACGAGGACCGCCGCGACGACCTCGATGCTGCCGAAGAGGCCGTGGTAGCGCTGGTCGGCGGCGTAGAGCTCGCTGACGTAGGAGTGGCGCGCGTCCAGTCCGGTGGGCAGGAGGAACTCCAGCACCCAGTCGTTGTAGACGACCGCCGCCGTGGTCAGCAGCAAGGGGGCCCACACGGCGCGCGGGCCGGCCGCACGGCCCGGGCCGGGGCCGGCGGCGGTCCGCGGGAGGGTGGAGGGTTCGTGCATCGGCGCGGTCTTCAGTTCGGGCGGACGGCGGGGGCTCCGTACGCCGGGGAGGAGACCGCGGGGTGCGGCGACGAGGGGGGCACGGACGACGGCGACGGCGTGGCCGACTTCGACGGCCCGGTGCTGCCGGATGTGGTGGGGCCGGGGGGCACGCCGTCCTTGGGCGGGGTCACCGGCTGGTCCTCGTCGCCGTTGCTGCCGGAGGGGCGCTCGAACCACTGGCGGTTCTCGGTGTCGTAGAGGACCAGGGAGGCGAGGTCGGAATCCGCCGAGTCGACGGCGACCAGTTCGGAGGGCCGGTAGGAGGGCCAGCTGTCGCCCTTGGCCTTGAGGGTGCCCTTCACGGCGACCGGCGCCTTCAGCGGGTTGCCGCACGCGCAGCGCACCCGGGGCACGCCCCGCTCGTCGACGAGCACGGCCGTGCCGGCCTGCAGGACGGACTGGAAGCTGGTGGGGGAACCGTCGTGGTAACCGTGGTTGGTCACGCGGGTGTCGGCGCGCAGCGCCACGGGCGTCAGGCCGCGCAGGAAGCCGGCGAGGGTGCCCTGGGGGATGCCGGCCGCTCCCTCGAAGGCGCGGGCCTTGGCCTTGTCCTGGTTGAGGAAGCCGATCTGGCGTTCGACGTCGCAGCTGGCGTAGTTGCGGGTGCCGCCGTAGAGGCCGGGCTTGGAGCCGGGGACGGTACGGACGCCGCCGCCCGTTGCCGGCGGGACGGCGGGGGCCGCACTCGCCTCGCTGCCGTAGCCCCGGGCCGTCGACTTGGTGAAGGGGTCGCGGCCGTCGGCGGACGCCGACTGCAGGAAGACCTCGCCGGTGCCGCCGCTCTGGCGGAAGAAGTAGACGGCCAGGGCCGCGGCGACGACCACGGCGCCCGAGACGAGGACGGCCCGCGAGCGCCACCAGGGCGGCCGGGGGCGGCCGCCGGGGCCTTCACCGCGCGGGCCTTCGGATCCGCCGCCCCCGCCACCGCCGCGGCGCGGCGGCTCGGTGCCGGACCGGCCGCCGGAGGGACCGCCGGACGTGTCCGAGGGCTGTGCCCCCCAGTCGGTCCGGGTCGGCTCGTGGTCGCCGGACGACGGTGTGCCCCGTCCGGGCAGGGGGCCGGGCGGTGGACCGGTGGGGCGAGGTTCTGACGGCGGTTCGGACGACACGGCCCTTCTCCTACGCTTGATTCATCCCTTTTTACCGCCCCTGGGCACATTGTGTGCCGCAAACCCGCCCGCCCCGCAAGCGGGCGCACGGGTCGCATGCCGCCGCGTTGCGCCCCCGCGCCACCCCGCAGGCCGCGATTCCCCCGGCCGCCCGCGCGGACGGGTGGCACGGCGGCAACGGGCTTACGTTGGGCTGAACCGCCACACCGGCCACCGTCGACACGTCCGGAGACAGCGTGAGTCACCCACCGCCGCCCAGCCGCCCGGCCCCGGAGCGCGCGCCCGGCACCGGGGCCCTGTCCCACGAACTGCGGGTGTGGTGGGACGCGCTGGCGGCGGTGGCCGCCGGGATCGTCGCCATGATCGTCGTCGCCGTGCTCGGCCTGTGGGCCGCGGGCGCGGACGCGCTGCCGTCCGGCGCGTTCCCGGCCGTGGTGGCCGCCACCGTGGTCACGGCGGTCGGCGGCACGGTCGAGGTCTCGGGGGGCGCGGGCTTCGTGGGCCGCACGAGCGGCGGCCTGGTCGTCGTGCCGCTGTCGGTGACCCTCGCCGGAGCCGTGGCCGTCGCCGTGCTCTTCCTGCTCCCCCTGCGCCACCGCGCGGTGGCCGGCGGGACCGAACTCCTGGGCAGGGTCGCGCGTACGGCCGTGCTGTGGCTGCTCGCGGTCCTGATCGTCGCGCTCGCGGCCCGGCACACGTTCCGCATCTCGCTGGGCGAGGACTTCATCGACGAACTCGGGGAGGCCCTGGGCGCCACGCCCACCGTGGGCTTCCGCGCGGCCGTGGGTCCGACCCTCGGCTACGCACTGCTGTGGCTGCTGGTGTTGCTGGCCATCGCCACCGCGGTGTCCCGCAAGACACCGCTGCCCTCACGGCTGCTGCGCTTCCAGGACTCGGTCCGTCCGGCGGCCTTCGCGATGCTCGTGGTCCTGTTCGCCTACGTGGCCATCGGCCTGATCGTGGGCGTGGCCGTGGCACTGTCCCGCGGGCACGCCGACCGGACGGTGGCCGTCCTGCTGCTGGGCCTGCCCAACCTCGCCTGGATGGGTCTGGGCATCGGGCTCGGCGGCGCCTGGGAGGGGCAGGTGCCGGCCGCCGACATCGGCCTGCCGGTGCCCAAGCCGCTGGCGGCCGTCCTCCGGGAGAACGACGGCGGCCCCGCCACCTTGGACCTGGCCTCCCTCTCCGCCCACGACGGCCGGGCCTGGCTGCTGGTGCTGCTGGCCGTGCTGGCCCTGCTTGCAGCCGGGTTCGTGACGGCCGTGCGCTCACCCGCCGACCGGCGGCACTGGCAGCACGCCCTGCAACTCGCCGTGGCGGCGGCGCTGACCCTGCTGGTGATCGGACTGCTCACCCACGTCGAGGCCCGCTTCGGCCTGTCCCTGCTGGGCATCGGCGACCTGGGCGACGACTTCGGCGGCGAGGTCACCCTCCAGGCGCAGTTGCCGCGCCTGGTGGGTCTGGGCGCACTGGGGGGCTTCCTCGCCGGCTTCCTGGGCAGCCTGGCCGCCTCACGGGTACGCCGCCGGGGCGAGGTGGACGCCCCGCCCGCGTGAGGCGTCCGGGCACACCGCGCCCGGGGGGGCGGTGAGATCACCCGATTCCGGCCCGCCGGGCGTGGAGTTCGGAGCGGACGAGTTCCAGGAGGCGGCCGGTCCAGTTGCGGCCGCGCCCGGCGTTGTCCCCCCAGAAGGGCGAGCCGGCCTCGTCGTAGATCAAGGTCGCGTCGTCGGTGCCCAGCAGGATCTCCGCCAGGTCGGGGTGCTGGGTGTACTTGGCGCGCAGGAGCGCGGTCATGACGGCGGTGCGGAGGTGTTCCCAGTCGGCACGGCGGGGGGTGTCACCGGCGAGCGTGCGGGCGGCGTGCAGGGTGTCCGCCGCCGCGATGGCGGCCCTCGCCCCCGGATCCGCGGCCGACAGGGCCCAGTAGGCATGGGCGACGGAAGGGTAGGTGGCACCGTCGACGGTGATGGCGGCCGGGTAGTCGTTGCGAAGCCCCACCGTGCCCGGGTCGTCCTGCCGCTCGCACGGGTACGAGTGGTGCAGCTTGACCGCCGGCGAGTGGGGCGTCGCCGGGCCGTCCGCCGGGACCCGCGAGGGCGCTTCGGCGGCCCAGCGGGCCCGCTCCTCGAAGTAGGCGAGGGCATCGTCGTACGCGGCCTCGGTGACGCGCCTGCCGGGCAGGCCCGCCATCTCGCCGCCCGGGCCGGCCAGCAGCACCTGGAGCGGCCAGTCCTTGCGGTCCATGTCCCCGAGCGCGTAGTGCCGCCGGGTCTCGGGGATCGCGAGGTAGGCGGCGCGTGCGGCGGCCCGGTTCTCCTCGGTCCGGTCGGCGAGGAACACGTCGACGGCGGCCAGGCAGCGGCCGGTCGTATCGGGGCGGCCGTTCAGCTCGTCGATGGTGTCCCGCACCTCGGCGACCAGCAGCTCGGGGGTGAGAGTCGTGTACGGATCCCCGAACGTCCATCCGCCCAGTTCGTGGACGGACGCCTCGGCACCCTCCGGGAGGGTGGTGGCCACCCGCCCGCGGCGGACCTTCTCCTCGAACTCGTCGATGGTGACGAGGCCCCAGCAGTCGATGAGCCCGTCGGCGTAGATGAAGAGGTCCGTGAAGTAGTACCTTCCGCCGTTGCAGAGGAAGGCGGGGCGCCAGGTGCCGGGTATGCGGACGCCGTCCGCTCGTCGGTGAGTGATCCGGTTGCCGATCATCGGCTCATTCTGCCGGACCCCGCCCGGCCGGCGGCGCGGCGCGCGGGCGCGGCCCCGGACGCGGGCGCGGCCCCGGACGCGGGCGCGGCCCCGGACGCGGGCGCGGCCCCGGACGCGGGCGCGGGCGCGCCTACTCCGCCGGTTCCGCGATCAGGGCCGTGGCGACGCGGCGGAAGCCGGCCCGGGCGTAGATGCGGGCCGTGGGTTCGTCGCCCGCCGACAGGAAGACGGTGGTGACCCCGCGCGCCCGTGCGTCCGCCACCAGGGCCGCCGTGACCGCGAGGCCGAGGCCGCGGCGGCGTGCGGCGGGCAGTGTGCCGATGCCGACGACCTCGCTCACCCGGCCCACCGGCTGGTGCTGGCCGGCGCACAGGGGGGTGCCGTTCTCCGTGGCGACCGCGAGGGCCGTCAGGCCGGCGCGGAGACGGGAGGCGATCTGATCGACCGTGCCGTCGTCGGTGAGGGCCCGTTCCGTCGCCGCGAGGGCCTCCGGGCCCGCGCTGCCGACGCCCGTACCGGGCTCGCCGAAGGCGATGAACGGCGTGGCGACCGCGCCCGCCAGGCCCGCGTCGTCCGGCCCCACCATGCGCACCGACACTCCGTCACCGACGGCCGGGGCGAGCGCCGGTGCGTTCGCGTCCAGCACCATCAGGGGGTGTTCGTGCACCACGAGACCCGCCTCCTCGGCGGCCGGGCGCAGCGCCGGGGTGGTCTCGGCGACCCATTCGAAGCTCTCGGGCAGTCCCAGCTCGCGCTGGCGGGCCCGTACCCGGTGGACGTCGGCGGCGGTCACCGCCGGGCCCTGCCGGCCCAGGACCGGGCGGCCGTAGAAGGGCCAGCCGTGGCCTTCCCGGACGAAGAGGGTCAGCGGCCCGAAGTCCTCGGCCCGCGCCACGCTGCGCGGTACCGCGTCGTAGTACTCCTCCAGCCGGTCGAGGAGTGCCCGGTCGCTGTGTTGACGATGATCTGCACGTGTCACGGACGGCATCCAACACGGCCCACCGCCGTGCGGCCAGTCAATAAATCCGTCAGCCGTCCGGGGGCCTTCCCGGCGGGGACACGGGTGCCCGCGAAATTCATGGGATTTCCGTGCCCCGTGGGGAACCATCAGCTGTGGAAGGCGCTCTCTCGGAGCAGAGGCGTACGGATGTGCGGGACCAACCCATAGGTGGGGGCGGTAAATGACGCGATATGTCGCAGAGCAGCGGTCGTCGAAGGCGCGGAGGGCCGCCGCGAGAACGGCCGCCGCCCTGGCTGCCGGGCTGGCGCTCACCGTGGGCGCGGCGGCGCCCGGACAGGCCGCGGGGAGCGGGACGGCGTCGGACGGCGCCCGGGCGCAGTCCGGTTGCGACACCCCCGTCGCGGGCGGCGCCTCCCCGGCGGCCGTCGCGACGGCGTCCGACGCACCACCGGCGCTCGCGCCGGCCGGCACCGGGACCGCCGCTCAGAAGATCTCCTACGGCGTCGACTCCCAGCTGCCCATCGGCTTGTGGTCGTCCTCGAACGTCACGCTGCGCACGCCCGTCACCAAGGGGACGGTGCGACTGGACGTCAGCAGCCGGGGCTTCAGCACCGCCTCGCTCGTGGTGCAGCGCTACGACACGGGCACCCGCCGCTGGGTCGACCTGGACGTGAAGCCGGGCAGCGGCAGCTGGCCCACCCGGGGCGTGTTCACCTTCCCCGTCACGGCCAAGGGCGCCGACGCCCGGCACTCCCACACCGTCGCCCTGCGCCTGCAGGACCTGGACCGTCCGGGCACGCTCACCGTCGCCGCCTCCGTGGACGACGGCCGCGGCCACACCTACCGGGCCCCCGCCCGCAGCACGACCGCGACGCGCCCGGAGGTCACCGTCGGCGGCTGGCAGCGCTCCACCACCCTGGAGCGCGGCGGGGCGTCGCGCGCGCTCACGGTGACGGTGAAGAACACCACCAACCGCGCCTACCCGCAGCTGCGCGCCTCCTACTTCGCCTACGGCGCCGGCGCGAGCCGCGCCCTGACCCCCAAGGACCTCAAGCTGCGGCAGTACCGTCCCGGCGCCGGCTGGGCGGAGGTCCCCCTGGTCGCGGGCGGCTGCGACCCCGGCATGAGCGCCACGCTGCGCCCGGCGGCCACGGGGCCGCTCGCCCCGGGCGCCACCGCCGTCTACCGGCTGACCGTGGGCGTGGGCCGCTCGGCCCCGCGCGAGGTGGCCCACGCGGACGCCGGGGTCTCGGTGGGCAACGGCGACATGACCTTCTTCTCCCGCGAACTTCCGTTCGCCATCAAGGGACAGAAGCAGGGACGCTAGCCCGCGCCCGGCCGCACCCCTCGTCGCGACGGCCATCGGCCCAGGCCGGTGGCCGTCGCGCCGTCCTGTGTGTCCGCTGTGTGAAGCCGTGCGCCGACCGCTTGTCAACAATGGCGGATGACGGTATCCATGGGAGCGAACGACACGAAAACCTCCGGGTAAGGGCGGCCGATGACGAGTGGTGACCGAGTACCTCGCCAGGGCGACCGGCCACTGCTGCGCGCGTTCGACCAGCGGCTGAACGAGCTGATCGCCGCGATCTATCCCGATGAGCGCAAGCGCCCCGGGTACGCCCGGCTCGCCAAGGAGATCCGGGACACCACCGGCGGCTCCATCTCCGGCACGTACCTGTGGGAACTGGCCACCGGAAAGAAGCGCAACGTCACCCTCGAACAGCTCGACGTGCTCGCCGAGTTCTTCGGCGTGCCCCCCGAGTACTTCCTCAGCGAGGAAGTGGCCGAGCGCGTCAACGCACAGCTCGCCCTGGCCATCGCACTGCGCGACACCCGGGTCCGCAATCTCGCCCTGCGGGCGGACGGACTCTCCGCGGCGACGCTGGACGCCCTGCTCACCATGGTCGACGAGGCCCGCAAGGTGCAGAACCTCTCCAGCGTGGAGACGGTCGCCACGACGGACGACGAGAAATCCCCCGGGGAATAGAATTATCCGACGTTTCATCAATTCGAGGGAACGTCAAAATCGCTATTGACCGCCTCGCATGCGGAGCGTACTTTCGAGCTCATCGAGAGTGCATCTCTCTGAAGGTATCGGCCGATCAGGTCCCGGCGGCCTCAACTCCCGGGCCTTTTCCGGTCATGGCGGAGGACGCCGCCCAGGCGTCGTCGCCCCCGCTGCCGGGGCCTGTCCCTGCATCCACCTCCTCTTGCATGCGACAGGCCCCTTCTTTTTTCTTCATGCCCCATGAAAGGGGTTGATCCCCCATGGCCCTGAACCGTGATGAAGCCACGACCCTGAGGACGGCAGCCGCCGCCGTCGCCGCGGCGATCTGGCGCCACGTCACCCTCGCCAACGCCGCTGACGTGGAGTTCTTCGCCAACAACCCGACGCCGCTGCCCCCCGGCACGCTGGTGGTCGTCTCCCGCGCCGACGGCCAGTTCGACGTCTTCTGGCTCGAATGAAGCAAGCGAAAGGAAAAGGGCCATGGGCGGCCATTGCTCCGGCCGCCCATGGCCCGTTCCGCTGTCATTCCGCCGTCATCGCACGGCGGTTCACCGTCAACGCTTGGGAGTGTTCGCCTCGGTGACGTTCACTCCGGCCCACGCCTTGTCCACCGCACGGTATTCCGCGCTGTCGGCGCCGTGAATGTCCGCGGCCGCCTGCAGGGTGGCCGTGCGGGCCTCGTGGAAATCGGTGGTGGAGACCATGTAGCGGGTGAGCGCACGGTAGAAGATCTGCTGCGCCTTCTCCCGCCCGATGCCGGTCACCGCCGCGCCGTCGTAGGTGGGCGAGTCGTAGGTCACGCCGCCGATGGTCTTCTTGCCGCTGCCCTCGGCCAGCAGGTAGAAGGCGTGCGAGGAGACACCGGAGCCGGCGTGGACCTCGCGGTCGTAGGAGCCCTCGTCCCAGTAGTCGACGGTCGCTTCGAGCTTGTCGAGGGACGGCTTGTCCAGACGGCGCAGGAAGGTCTGCTCCAGACCGAGCTTCTCGCCCAGCAGGTAGTTCGGCGGGTTCGCCGCGTTGTTGGCCGCGAACTCGACGCCCGCGCCGAAGATGTCGGCGAAGGACTCGTTGAGCGAGCCGGCCTCACCGTACTGGTTGCCCGCGGCGTCGACGCGCGTGGGCTCGAAGCCCGCCGTCGCCTCGATGACGCCGTGGCTCAGCTCGTGCCCGGTGACGTCCAGGGCGACCAGCGGCTGCTTGAACGTTTCGCCGTCCCCGTCGCCGTAGAGCATGCACGCGCAGTCCGGGGACCAGAAGGCGTTGCCGACCTTGTCGCCGTAGTGCACGAGGGCACGCGGGCCCGCACCGTCGTTCTTGATGCCGTTCCGCGCGAACGTCTTCTTGTAGTAGTCGAAGGTGCTGGTGATGCCGTACTGGGCGTCGACCGCCGCGCTGGCGGGGTCGCCGGCGGTGCCGTTGCCCCACTTGTTGTCGGTGTCGGTGAACGCCTTGCCGCTGGCGAACGACTCCAGCTCCCGCTTGCCCGCGTTCCTGGTCTCGCCGTTGCCGCGGCTGGGGTCCTTGAGGGTGAAGGAGCTCTTGGCCGTCTGCGTGGTGATCAGCGGCACGCTGCCCGCGAAGATCGAGGCGCCGGTGCCGTTCGCCGGTGCCGGGAAGGCGCCCGCGGCGGGCTTGGCCGGGCCGGGGACGGCCGGCTTGGTGGCGGTGCGCGGGGCGGCCTGCTGACCTTCGGCGCGCAGCGTCGACTTCAGCTTCGGCGAGATGAAGGCGTCGCTGTGCGGGGTGCTGCTGATGACCTTGCCCGAGGCGGCGTCGACGACCACGGAGTGGGCGGTGCCCGCCTCGGCGCCGCGGCTGCCGGTGACGGTCACGCGGTAGGCGAGGACGGCGTCGTCGGCGCGGGCGTCCACGACGAGCTCGGCCTGGCCGGCGGTGCCGCCCGCGGCGTCGGCGGCCTTGGCGGCGGCCTGGCCGGCGCTCAGCTTCGGGGTGACGGTGGGGACGGAGACCTGACGGTTCGTCGCCCGGGTCACGCCGGTGTAGGCGTTCTTGGCGTCCAGGTGGACGACGAGGTCGCCGCCGATGACGGTGACGCCCTGGTGGGTCCGCTCGAAGCGGACGTGACGCTTGCCTTCCGGGTCGATCAGGGTGTCCTTGACCCGCAGGACGTCCGCCGCGCCGACGCCGGTGGTCTTGGCGTTGGCGAGGGCGGCGGTCCGGGCCGCCTTCACGATGTCCCCCGTGGACACCGTGGAGGCGGCCGAAGCCACCGGGGTCTTCGCCTTGGCGGCGGCCGGCGCGGTCACGGCGGCCGAGGCCGTGCCGGCCATCGTCGCTGCGGCGGCCACCGCGACGGCGACGGTGAGGACGCGTCTGCGGGACGCGGACGCTATGGAGGTTGTGGGGGTTGTACGCACTGTGAGCGCCCTTTGGTCATGGGGGCGGTCCGGGCATGCCCGGCCACCTGCGTGCACGTGATCCGGCCCCTGCCGCACCACGGGAACCTGCGGTCCCGTGAATGACCATGCATGCAGTGACATGCGCATGAAAAGAGCGAAGTGCGGAAATATCCGAACAGTTGATGCAGTGTTTACAAATGCCCAACACTCCGTGACGGGAGGGCAACGTCCTGTCCAACTGACAGTCAGGAGGGGACAACCGCCTCTGGGGTTGCCCCTGTTGGGCAAGTGATCACTATGTGAGACGCGGCCCGTTCCGGGCCGCCCGCGGCACGCCTCAGCCGGTCCAGTCGCCGCCCGGCACCACCGTGCCGGTCACGCGCAGCCGGCGCGCCAGCCGCTCCGCCGCCACGTACACCCACGCGCGCGCCGTGCCGCCCCCGTCGACACGCACCTCGCACGGGATGCGCTCGTAGAGATTGCGGGGATCGCCCGGCCGGTACTCCTCCAGCGCGTCGAGCGCGGCCAGCACCGGACCGTACGCGCCGGGCGCCACGGTGATCAGCTCGCCCCGGACCCCGCCGCCCGCCTCCGCCACCGCGTACGGGTACCCCGGCCCCTCGTACAGCACCGCACCGGGCCAGGTGGCCGGCACCTCGGCCACCGTCCTGCCGCGCAGCAGGCGGTCGTGGTTGCACCGCCCGGGACGCAGCGTCCCGTAGACGAAGAAGGGCAGGTCAGCGGGGGTGTCCTGCGCGGTCACCGAGGATCCCTTCCGTCGCGTTCCTTCGTGGTTCCTTCGTGTTCTCCGCCGCTGCCGCCGGAAGGCGGGTGGGGGCATCCGGCCGTAGCCTAGAGGTATGGGTCAGCGGTCCGTCGCGCCCCCGGGCCCGTCCGCGCCCGAACTCGTCATCGAAGCCGACGACGGCTCGCACGTGATGAGTCCGAGCCGGATCTACCATGTGGGGCGCGACCCGACGAGCGACATCGTGCTGCGCGACACACGGGTCTCGTGGCACCACGCGGTGCTGCGCGCGGTCCGGGACCACTGGACGCTGGAGGACACCGACAGCACCAACGGCACCTACGCCGAGGGCCGGCGCGTGCACGAGGTCGACGTCGGGCCGGGCAGCGTGGTCCGCTTCGGCAACCCCTCCGACGGCCCCGCCGCCGTCGTCACCGCCCCGTGGCCGCGCCCCGCCGACCGTCCCTCGTCCGTTCACCACCCCGCGGCCACCGGCACCTTCCGCCGGCCCACTTCCGTGCACCCCCTGCCCACCCGCACCGTGCGCATCGGCCGGGGCACCGACAACGACCTCGTCATCGACGACCTGATCGTCTCCCGGCACCACGCCGAACTGCGGACCCTCCCGGACGGCGGCCACGAGATCGTGGACGTCGGCAGCCACAACGGCACCTACCTCAACGGCCGCGCCGTCCGGCGCGCCCCCGTCGCCCCCGGCGACATCGTCGGCATCGGCCACTCCGACTTCAGTCTGGTCGGCGACCAGCTGCAGGTGTTCGTCGACACCGGCGAGGTCTCCCTCGACGTCCAGGAGCTCTCCGTCCAGGTCGACAAGGGCCGCAAGACCCTCCTGGACGACGTCTCCTTCCCCGTGAAGGCGAAGTACCTGCTCGCCGTCGTGGGACCGAGCGGCGCCGGAAAGTCGACCCTGCTCAACGCCCTGACCGGGCTGCGCCCGGCCGACCGCGGCACCGTGCTCTACGACGGGCGCGACCTGTACCGGGACTACGCCGAGCTCAGGGCGCGCATCGGCCTCGTGCCGCAGGACGACATCCTGCACGCCCAGCTCAGCGTCCGCCGCGCCCTGCGCTACGCCGCCGAACTGCGTTTCCCCGGCGACACCGCGAAGGCCGAACGCGAGGCCCGCGTCGAGGAGGTGATCGGTGAACTGGGGCTGGAACAGCGTGCGCGCCAGCCCATCCACAGCCTCTCCGGCGGCCAGCGCAAGCGCGTCAGTGTGGCACTGGAGCTGCTGACCAAGCCGTCGCTGCTCTTCCTCGACGAGCCGACCTCCGGCCTCGACCCGGGCATGGACCGCTCGGTGATGACCATGCTCCGCAACCTCGCCGACGACGGCCGCACCGTCATCGTCGTCACGCACAGCGTGCTGAGCCTGGACGTCTGCGACCGGCTCCTGGTGCTCGCACCGGGCGGACGCACCGCCTTCTACGGGCCGCCCCGGGACACCCTCGACTTCTTCGGCTTCACGCAATGGCCCGAGGCGTTCGAGGCGTTCGAGAACGACCGCAGCCGCGACTGGGCGGGCGAGTACCGCGCCTCCCCGCAGTACGACCGCTACATCACGGCCGCCAGCGAACAGCCGCGGCTCGGCGGCGTCGTGCCGGCCCCGCCCGCCCTGGAACCGGTCAAGGCCCAGAGCTGGGGCGGCCAGCTGCGCACCCTGATGCGCCGCTACGCCGCCGCCCTGAGCGCCGACCGGACCTTCCTGGCCATCATGATCGCGCTGCCGTTCGTCATGGGCGCGATGGCCCGGGCGCTGGCGGGCAGCCGGCTGACCGCCGAGTCGGCCATGAACGCGCTGCTGATCCTGTGCGTGGGCGGAGTGCTGACGGGCGCCGCCAACGCCGTGCGCGAACTGGTCAAGGAACGCGTCATCTACCGGCGAGAACGGGGGGTCGGCCTGTCCCGGTCCGCCTATGTGATGTCCAAGGTCCTGGTGCTGGGCCTGATCACCGTCGTCCAGGCGGTCGTGCTGACCCTGGTCGGACTGGCCGGGGTGGACACCGGCGCGCCGGGAGGCAGGGGCGTGCTGCTGCCGCCCTTGGCCGAGATCGCCCTGGCCGTGGCGCTGCTGTCGTTCACGTCCATGATGACGGGCCTGCTCGTCTCGGCGATGGTGCGCAAGGAGGAGGTGACCATGCCGCTGCTGGTGCTCCTGGCCATCGTGCAGGTCGTCTTCTGCGGGGCCCTGCTCAAGCTGCACGGCGTGCCGGGGCTGGAACAGCTGTCGTGGCTGGTGCCCGCGCGCTGGGCCCTGGCGGCGATGGGCAGCACGGTCGACCTCGAACGCCTGGTGCCGGGCAAGGTGACCACCGACCCGCTCTTCGGCCACACGGCCGGCGTCTGGCTGCTCGACATGGGCATGATGGTGGTCCTGTCGGTCGTCATCGGCCTTCTGGTCGCCCGGCTGCTGCGTCGCCACGAGCCCGCCGTGATGCGGAAGTGACGCGGCCCATGAGCGCGGCAGCAGGCCCCTACGGCGCCACCCCTCAGTCGCCCGGCTTCGACCCGAGCCATGTCGTGCCGAAGGAGGGACTGGACGCCTGGGCGGTCCCCGACCCGACCGTCCCCAGCGTGCCGCTGGACCCGCTGCTGCCCGTGCAGCTGCTGAGCCGGCTCGGCGACTGGGGACAGGTGCTGTGCTCCAACGGCTGGTCGGCCTGGGTCGACGCCCGGCTGCTCGTCGCCCTCCCGCAGAGCCCGCCCGGGGCGGGCGGCCCGCTCGTGCACACCGCCGACGCCCGGCGCCTGCTGGCCCGGGCCGAGGAGACGCTCGGGCGGTACCGGGCGGCGGTGGAGGAGCTCGCGGCCGGCCGCACGGACGCCGGGGCCTTCCACGGCACCACGCAGGGGCTGCGGATCGGAGTGGTGGTCGACGGGGAGGCGGTCTGGCTCTACGACGCCGAGCACGACCAGTGGTGCTACTGCGACGGCACGGCCATGACCACGCTCGCCACGCGGAAGCCGGCCCCGGCCCCCGCCGCGTCCACGGGCTCCGCGGCCGGGGCGCCCGCCGGTACGCCCGCCCCCGGACCGGTCTCCGCGCAGCCCACACGGCTGAGCGGGGGCGTTCAGGGCCCGCCGCCGCACGGTCCCGGTGAGGGGTCATGACTGCGGATCCCGGTGACTACCCCACCCGCCCGGAAGCCTCGCCCGGCACCGACCCGGCGGCGATGATCGGCCGGCAGATCGGCGTCTACCGGCTGGAGAGCGAGATCGGCCGCGGCGGCATGGCCACCGTCTACCGCGCCACCGACCTGCGGCTGGACCGCACGGTCGCCCTCAAGCTGATGGCCCCGGAGATCGCCTGCAACGAGACCTTCCGCGAGCGCTTCGCGCAGGAGTCGCGGGTGGCCGCGGCCATCGATCATCCGCACATCATCCCGGTGTTCGACGCCGGGGAGGCCGAGGGCAAGCTGTACATCGCCATGTGTTACGTGGCCGGCCAGGACCTGGCCGCCCTGCTGGCCCGCGAGGCGCCGCTACCGCTGGCCAAGGCCCTGCGGATCGCCGGCCAGGTCGCGTCCGCCCTGGACGCCGCCCACGCGCACGACCTGGTGCACCGCGACGTCAAGCCGGGCAACATCCTCGTGGCGAAGGGCACCGACAGCGAGCACCCCGAGCACGTCTACCTGACGGACTTCGGGCTGACGAAGAAGTCGCTCTCGCTGACCGGCTTCACCCGGGTGGGTCTGGTCGTCGGCACCCTGGACTACGCCGCCCCGGAGCAGATCTCCGGCAAGCCGGTCGACGGGCGCTGCGACGTCTACAGCCTGGCGTGCGTGGTGTTCGAGATGCTGACGGGCACCCCGCCGTTCCGGCGCGACGACGACAGGGCGCTGTTCTACGCGCACCAGTACGAAGCGCCGCCGCGGCTCACCGAGCACCGGCCGGGGCTTCCGGAGGGCGTCGACGAGGTGCTGACGGCGGCGCTGGCCAAGGCCCCGGACGACCGGTACGACAGCTGCCTGGCGTTCGTGGCCGCGCTGCGGCGGGCGGGAGAGGGCCCTCCTCCCCCACCGGCGACACCCCCGGAGCCGCCGGCCTGGGCGGCGCCGGTGTTCCCCGGGCGGACCGCGTGAGCGGGCCCGGCCGGGGAACGGGTGGGGGGTGCGTTCACACGCGCCGGGCGTCGCCGCGCAGGTAGACCGCCCAGGTCAGGCCCAGGCAGAGCACGTACAGGGCGAGGAAGGCGAGGTAGGCGGCCTCGCCCGTGCCCTGGGTCAGGAACGCCTGGCGGAAGGCGAGGTTGATCAGCACGCCGCCGAGGGCCCCGACCGCCCCGGCGATGCCCATCAGCGCGTTGGCGTGCCGGTGGGAGCGCTCCTCGGCGGTGCGGGCGTCCATTCCCTGCGCCGTCCAGCGCTGTGCGGCGCGGCGGAAGACGCCGGGGATCATCTTGTACGTCGAGCCGTTGCCGATGCCGCTGAAGACGAAGAGCAGCACGAAGCCCGTCAGGAACAACGGCAGTGAGCCGCGTTGCGAGGCCAGCAGGACCAGGGCCGTGCTGGCCGCCATGGCGGTGAAGTTCCAGAAGGTGACGCGCGCGCCGCCCCACCGGTCGGCCAGAAGGCCGCCCACGGGCCGGACGAGGGAGCCGAGCAGCGGCCCGAGGAAGGTCAGCGAGGCGGCCCGTACGGGGGTGGGGAAGGCGTCCGGGAACTGCACGAGCAGGACTTGGCCGAAGGCGAATCCGAAGCCGATGAACGAGCCGAAGGTACCGATGTAGAGGACGGACATCGCCCAGGCGTGCGGGTTGCGGCTCACCTCGCGCAGGGGGCGGCCGTCGGGGTGGACGCGGGCGAGGTTGTCCATGCGCAGGGCCGCCGCGACGGCCACCACGACGATCAGCGGGAGGTAGACCAGCGGGACGAGCCGGGGGTGGCCGGCGCCCGCGGCGGTGAGGACCAGCAGGCCGAGCAGCTGGACGGCGGGCACGCCGAGGTTGCCGCCCCCGGCGTTGATGCCCAGGGCGCGGCCCTTGAGGCGCTGGGGGTAGAAGGTGTTGATGTTGGCCATGGACGAGGCGAAGTTGCCGCCGCCCAGGCCGGCGACGGACGCCACGAGGAGCAGGGTCGTGTAGGACACGCCGGGTTCCAGCACCCAGGCGGTGAGTCCGGCGGGGATCAGCAGGGCGAGGGCGCTGACGACCGTCCAGGTGCGGCCGCCGAAGACGGCCACCGCGACGGTGTAGGGCAGCCGGAGTGCCGCTCCGACGAGGGTGGGCACGGCGGTGAGCACGAACTTGCCGGCCGGGTCGATGCCGTACTCGGGGCCGAGGAAGAGCACGAGGACCGACCACAGGCTCCACACGGAGAAGCCGATGTGCTCGCACAGCACCGAGTACACGAGGTTGCGGCGGGCGACGCGGGCGCCGGTGGCCTCCCAGAAGACCGGGTCCTCCGGCCGCCAGTCGTCGACGCGCCGGGGGCGGCCCGCGGCGAGGCGCACGGGCCACACGGGCAGCGTCGCGGGGGCGGCGTCCGGGGCGGCGTCCTCGTCGAGGCAGGCGCCCGACCGCAGGTCGAAGACCTGCTTGTACATGGGCGAGACCACGACGGGCACCCCGCCGCGGCTGCCGATGATGCCGCGGGAGATGACGTGCGCCCCGCTGAACGGGTCGCGGTTGTCGACCGCGTAGACCTCTCCCCCGCGGTCGCGGAAGAGCGCCACCTGCCGGCCGTCGACCAGGACGGTCACCCCGCGGCCGGGCAGGAGGTCGTCGTAGCCGCAGACGGCCGTCCAGCCGCCGCCGGCGTCGATCTCGACGGTGCGTGCGTCGTCGACGGTGCTCATGGCGTGCCCACCTCTGCCATCTCGTGGGTGCGGGCCGGGCGGATCTGGCCGCGTTCGGGCAGGAAGCGCACGGTCGGGTCGGGGGTGCCGGGGGCGTTGGCGAACGAGACGAAGCGGCGCAGGCGTTCGGGGTCCTCCAGGGTGGCGCGCCACTCGTCCTGGTAGGTGCTGGTGTGCCGGGCCATCAGCGCGTCCAGTTCGCCGCAGATGCCCAGCGAGTCGTCGACGATGACGTCCCGCAGGTGGTCGAGGCCGCCTTCCAGGCGTTCGAGCCAGGGTGCGGTGCGTTCCAGGCGGTCGGCGGTGCGGATGTAGAACATCAGGAAGCGGTCGATGGTGCGGATGAGGGTGGCGTGGTCGGCGTCGGTGAGGAGGAGGTCGGCGTGGCGGGGGGTCATGCCGCCGTTGCCGCCGACGTAGAGGTTCCAGCCGGCGGAGGTGGCGATGACGCCGAAGTCCTTGCTCTGCGCCTCGGCGCACTCGCGGGCGCAGCCGCTGACCGCGGACTTGATCTTGTGCGGGGAGCGCAGGCCGCGGTAGCGCAGCTCCAGCTCGATGGCGAGGGCCACGGAGTCCTGGACGCCGTAGCGGCACCAGGTCTGCCCGACGCAGGACTTCACGGTGCGCAGGGCCTTGCCGTAGGCGTGGCCGGACTCGAAGCCGGCGTCGATGAGGCGGCGCCAGATGAGGGGGAGCTGGTCGACGGTGGCGCCGAACATGTCGATGCGCTGACCGCCGGTGATCTTGGTGTAGAGGCCGAAGTCGCGGGCGATCTCGCCGATGGTGATGAGGCCGGCGGGGGTGATCTCGCCGCCGGGGACGCGGGGGACGACGGAGTAGGAGCCGTTGCGCTGGAGGTTGGCGAGGAAGTGGTCGTTGGTGTCCTGCAGGGCGGCCTGTTCGCCGTCGAGGATGTGCACGGAGTTGCCGAGCTCGGGGTTGAGGGTGGCGAGGACCGAGCCGACGGTGGGCTTGCAGACGTCGCAGCCCTCGCCGCCGCGGCCGTGCTCGTCGAGGAGGCGGGAGAAGGTGGTGATGCCCTTGACGCGGACGATCTCGAAGAGTTCGGCACGGGTGTGCGCGAAGTGCTCGCACAGTCCGCGGTCGACGGGGGTGCCGAGCGAGGCGAGTTCCGCGTCGACGACAGTGCCGATCATCTTGACGCAGGATCCGCAGCCGGTGCCGGCCTTGGTGCAGCGCTTGACGGCGGCCACGTCGGTGCAGCCGCCGTCGGCGACGGCCGCGCGCAGGGTGGCTTTGGTGACGTTGTGGCAGGAGCAGACGACCGCCTCGTCCGGCAGGGTCACCGGGCCGGGCGGGCCGTCCGCGGGGGCCGGCAGCACGAGGTGTTCGGGGGGCGTGGTGAGCGGGGTGCCCGCCGCGGCGAGCGGCCGCAGCACGTCGAAGGGCTCGGTGTCGCCGACGAGGACCCCGCCCAGGAGGCGGCCGTCGGGGGCGACGACCAGCTTCTTGTACACGCCCTCGCGGCTGTTGGCGTACAGCACTTCCAGCGCGCCCTCGCCGGTGCCGTGGGCGTCGCCGAAGCTGGCGACGTCGACCCCGAGGAGCTTGAGCTTGGTGGCGAGGTCCGCGCCGGTGAAGGCGGCCGCGTCGCCGGCGAGCCCTGCGGCGGCGGTCTCGGCCATGGCGTAGGCGGGGGCGACGAGGCCGTAGACGCGGCCGTCGGCCGCCTGGGCGCACTCGCCGATGGCCAGGATGCGCGGGTCGGCGGTGCGGCACGCCTCGTCGACGACGATGCCGCCGCGCTCGCCGACGGGCAGCCCGCAGGCACGGGCGAGTTCGTCGCGGGGGCGCACGCCCGCCGAGAAGACGACGAGGCCGGTGTCGATCCGGCCGCCGTCGGTGAGGGTCATGCCGCTGACGGTGCCGTCGGCGCCGGCCTCGATGCCGCCGGCGCCGGCGCCGGTGTGCACGACCACGCCCAGTTCCTCGATCTTGCGGCGGAGCGTGGCGCCGCCGCCCTCGTCGACCTGGACGGCCATCAGCCGGGGCGCGAACTCCACGACGTGGGTGGCAAGGCCCATCGCGCGCAGGGCCCCGGCGGCCTCCAGGCCGAGCAGTCCGCCGCCCACGACGGCCCCGGTGCCCACCGCGCCGGCGCGGGCGCGGATCGCTTCGAGGTCCTCGATGGTGCGGTAGACGAAGCAGCCGGGGGTGTCGTGGCCGGGGACGGGCGGTACGAAGGGCCGGGAGCCGGTGGCCAGGACCAGCGCGTCGTAGGGCACGGTGCGCCCGGAGCGGGTGGTGACGGTCCGGGCCGTGCGGTCGATGGCGGTGGCCGGGTCGTCGAGCGTGAGGTCGATGCCGTGGTCGTCGGCGAACCCGTCGGGCCACAGCGAGAGTTCGTCGGCGGTGGTGCCGGTGAACCAGGAGGTGAGCTTGACCCGGTCGTAGGCGGGGCGCGGTTCCTCGGCGAGCACGGTGATCCGCCAGGCGGCCGGGCCCCGGCCGACGAGGGCCTGGAGGAAGTGCTGGCCGGCCATGCCGTGGCCGACGAGCACCAGATGCGGGTGGTGGTCCCTCACAGGGAGGCTCCTTCCGTCATGAGCAGGTGGAGGGGGTCGGGGGGTACGGGCTCGCCCCGTTCGCAGGCGTCGGTGAGGTCGCCCAGCGGGGTGAGGTCGCCGACGAGGAGCGCGCCGAGGAGTTCGCTGCCGCGCAGCACGAGCTTCTTGTAGGTGCCGCGGGTGGCGTCGGCGAGACGGACGCTGTCGGTGTCCGGGCCGTGCTCGCCGGTGCAGTCGCCGAGCGCCGCGACGTCCAGGGCGCCGGCGCTGAGCCGCAGCAGCGCGAAGGAGCCGCGGTAGCGCGCCTGCGGACGGGCTCCGGACAGGCGGGCGGCGAGGACGTCGGCCTGTTCCCAGGCCGCCTCGGCGCGGCCGTGGACGGTGCCCCGGTGCTCGGCGCAGTCACCGATCGCGTACACGCCGGGGGCGGAGGTGGCCAGACGGTCGTCGACGACGACTCCGCTGCGCACCGTCAGCCCCGCGGTCCGGGCGAGGGCGGTGCGGGGGCGGACGCCGCAGGCGAGGACGGCCAGGTCGGCGTCGTGCCGGCTGCCGTCGGCCAGTTCGGCCCCGGTGACGCGCTGCCCGCCGTGCAGGGCGGTGACGGCGTGGCCCGTCCGTACCCGTACGCCCGCGGCTTCGAGGCCGCGGCGCACGGTGGCGGCGGCCCCGGCGTCCAGGTGGTGTTCCATCAGGTGCGGTGCCCGGTGCAGGAGGTGGACGGGCAGGCCGCGGGCGGCCAGGGCGAGGGCGGTGCCGACGCCCAGGACGCCTCCGCCCACGACGACGGCCCGGCCGGCGTGCCGGGCGTCCTCGCCGAGGCGGGCGCAGTCCTCGAGGGTGCGCAGGGTGTGCACGCCGCGGAGGGGGACGTCACGGCCGGTGCCGGGCGTGCCGTGCGGGTGCAGCCCGGCGGGAAGGACCGGTTCGGCGCCCGTGGCCAGGACGAGGACGTCGTACGGGGCGGTCGCGCCCGTGGAGGTGCGCAGCGTACGGGCGGCCGGGTCGAAGGCCACGACGTCGGTGGCCCGGTGCACGGCGGCGGTCCCCGTGGGGAGGGCGAGGTCGGCGGGGGCGTAGCGACCGGCGAGGACGCCGGTGAGCAGGGTCCGGTTGTAGGGCGCCCGGGGTTCCTGCCCGTACAGGGTGATGCGGACGGTGCCGGGCGGGGCCTGGGCGAGGGTCTGCTGGGCGAGGCGGGCCGCGGCCATGCCGGCTCCGGCGACGGCGATGCGCAGCGGCCGTGCGGTGCGCGGCGTCATGACCGCTTTCCTGCGGCGGCCTTCTCCACGCGCACGGCGCACACCTTGAATTCGGGCATGCGCGAGACGGGGTCGAGTGCGGGGTTGGTCAGGGTGTTGGCCCGGCCGGCGCCGGGCCAGTGGAAGGGCATGAACACGGTGTCGGGCCGGATGGCGGTGGTGACCCGGGCCGGTGCCGTGGCCCGTCCGCGCCGGCTGGTGACGGTGAGCTGGTCGCCGTCGGTGACACCCAGGCGGGCCGCGAGGCGGGGGTGCAGCTCGACGAAGGGGCCGGGTGCGGCGCGGTGGAGGGCGGCGGTCCGGCGGGTCTGGGCGCCGCTCTGGTACTGGGCGAGGACGCGGCCGGTGGTCAGGCGCAGCGGGTAGTCGGCGTCGGGTTCCTCGGCGGCGGGCCGGTGGCCGGCGTCGGCGAACCGGGCGCGGCCGTCGGGGGTGGCGAAGCGGTCGAGGAAGAGCCGGGGCGTGCCCGGGTGGTCCGGCGGGTCGTCGGTGGCGGGGCAGGGCCAGAAGACGCCGTCGGCGGCGGCGATGCGGGGGTAGGTGATGCCGGAGTAGTCGGCCTGGCCGCCGGCCGATGCCCGCCCGAGCTCGTCGAAGACCTCTTCGGCGTCCTCGGGGAACCCCTTGTCGGTGCCCAGCCGTGCGGCGAGGGCGTGCAGGACGGCCAGGTCGGTGCGGACGCCGGGGGGCGGGGCGAGGGCGGCCCGGCGCAGGATGACGCGGCCTTCGAGGTTGGTCATGGTGCCGTCCTCCTCGGCCCACTGGGCCGACGGCAGGACGACGTCGGCGAGTTCGGCGGTCTCGGAGAGCACGACGTCGCAGACGACGAGGTGGTCGAGGGCGCGCAGCCGTTCGGTGACGTGGCCGGCGTGCGGGGCGGAGACGACCGGGTTGGAGCCCATGAGGAGCAGGGCGCGGACGCCGCCGGGGGTGCCCGCGGTGTCCAGGAGCTCGTACGCCGACCGCCCCGGGCCGGGCAGGTCGTCGGGGTCGACGCCCCAGACGGCGGCGACGTGGGCCCGGGCGGCGGGGTCGTCGATGGCCCGGTAGCCGGGCAACTGGTCGGCCTTCTGGCCGTGTTCGCGGCCGCCCTGGCCGTTGCCCTGGCCGGTGAGGCAGCCGTATCCGGAGCGGGGGCGGCCGGCCCGGCCGGTGGCCAGGCACAGGTTGATCCAGGCGCCGACGGTGTCGACGCCCTTGCTGTGCTGTTCGCCGCCGCGGGCGGTGAGCACCATGCCGGTGGGGGCGTCGCAGAACAGGGCGACGGCCTGCCGCATGTGCTCCACGCTCACGCCGGTGATGCGTTCGACGCGCTCGGGCCAGTGCGCCATGGCCACGGTGCGGGCGCGCTCGTAGCCGCTGGTGCGGTCGGCGACGAAGGTCTCGTCGACGCGGCCGTCGGCGATGACGAGGTGGAGCAGGCCGAGGGCGAGGGCGAGGTCGGTGCCGGGCCGGGGCCGCAGGTGCAGGTCGGCGAGTTCGGCGGTGCGGGTGCGCCGCGGGTCGACGACGATCAGGCGCCCGCCGGCCTCGCGCAGGGCGCGCAGGTGGCGCACGGCGGGCGGCATGGTGTCGGCGGGGTTGGCGCCGACGAGGACGAGGCAGCCGGTGCGGGCGACGTCCTCCAGCGGGAACGGCAGCCCGCGGTCGAGGCCGAACGCCCGGCGCTGGGCCGCAGCGGCGGAGGACATGCAGAACCGGCCGTTGTAGTCGATGTTCGGGGTGCGCAGCACGACGCGGGCGAATTTGCCGAGGAGGTACGCCTTTTCGTTGGTGAGGCCGCCGCCGCCGAAGACGCCGACGGCGTCGCGTCCGTGACGTTCGGCGGTGGCGGCCAGGCCCCGGGCGGCCCGGTCGAGGGCCTCGGGCCAGGTCGCGCCGCGCAGCCGGCCGGTGCGGCGGTCCCGGATCAAGGGCGCGGTCAGCCGGGCGTGGGCGGAGAGCACTGCGGCGGCGTTGTCGCCCTTGCCGCACAGGGCGCCTTGGTTGACGGGGAAGTCCGGGCGCTCCTCGACGGCGACGGCAGGCTCGCCGGGGGCGGCCGGAACGACGGGGCGCAGCCGCATGCCGCACTGCAGGGAGCAGTACGGGCAGTGGGTGTCGGTGGGGGTGGGGGACGGGGCGGGGGCCATGCCGGTAAGCGTCGCGGCGGGCGGTTACGCCGGTGCGACGGCCGTGTTGCGGGGGCCGCACATGCCGCGCATCCGGGCGGGGCCGGGGTGTGCGCGGCACGACACGTGGCCGTATACGACGGGGCCGTGGGCTAACGTCCCCGTGACGTGCACGCAACGGCGTCTTAACGACGCTCCGCAACCCTCTGCCCATGAGCACAGCAACACCCGGGGCACTGGTCGGCTTCACGGTGGGGGTCACGGCGGACCGGCGTCGCGACGAACTGACGGCCCTGCTGCAGCGGCGGGGGGCCACGGTCGTCGCCGCGCCCGCCCTGCGGATGGTGCCGCTCTCCGACGACCGCCTGCTGTACGAGGCCACCGAGTCCGCCCTGGCCGGAGGGCTGGACTACGTGGTGGCCACGACCGGGGTGGGCTGGCGGGGCTGGATGAGCGCGGTGGAGGGGTGGGGCACGGCCGGCCGGCTGGTGGCGGCGTGCCGGGAGGCGGTGCTCGTCAGCCGCGGGCCGAAGGCCGCGGGCGCGCTGCGCGCGTGCGGGCTGCGCGAGGCCCACGCCCCGGAGTCGGAGGCCCTGGACGACGTCCTGGCCTGGCTGCTGGCCCGCGACGTGCGGGGGCGCCGCATCGCCGTGCAGGAACACGGCGCCCCGCTGCCGGAGTTCACTGCGGCGCTACGGGCGGCGGGCGCCGACGTCGTCACGGTGCCGGTCTACCGGTGGGGCCCGCCCGAGGACCCGGCGGCGCTGCGCAGGCTCGTCGAGCAGACCGTACGACGGGAGGTCCACGCGCTGCCGTTCACCAGCGCCCCCGCCATCGACGCCTTCCTGGCGGCCGCACAGTCCTGCGGGCGCCGGGACGAGGTGCTCGACGCGCTGCGCGGGGACGTGCTGCCGGTGTGCATCGGCCCGATCTGCGCCCGCCCGCTGCTGAGCGCGGGCGTGCCGTGCGTATGGCCGGAGCGCGGCCGGCTGGGCTCCCTGGTCCGCACCCTCGCGCGCGAGCTCACGGACCGCTGCCGGCGCGAGCTCGACACCCCGGACGGCCCGCTGGTGCTGCAGGGCACGGCGGTCCTGGCCGGCGGCCGCACCCTGCTGCTGCCACCGCTGCCGGCGGCCGTGCTCCGGGCGCTGGCGGAGCGGCCGGGCACGGTGCTCAGCCGCGCCGACCTGCTGCGCCGGGTGTGGACCGGCCCCGCCGGGCAGCGCCCGGACGGGCACGCCGTGGAGGCGGCGGTGGCCCGCCTGCGCACGGCCCTGGGCCCGTACGCGCACCTGGTCCACACCGTGACCAAGCGCGGCTACCGCCTGACGGCCGTGCCCGCGGTGCCTAGTGGGGCAGAAGGTTCGTGACCTCGGTGAGCAGCCCGATGACGGGCGCCAGCGGCCCGCCGGCCTGCCCGGCCTGCCCGTACGGGCCGCCCTGCCCTTCGTGACCTTCCATGCCGCCCTGCCCCTCCTGCCCGGCGGACCCCTCGTCCGGGCCGGGGCCGAGCAGCTGGGAGGCGAGGACACCGGGCGCGGACACGGCCGAGGCGGCGCCCGCAGGGAGGAGGAGGGCCGCGGCGGTGAGAACGGCGGCGGCTGCAATGCGCTTCGTCATGCCCGCCCTAACGACCGGCCCATGCCACAGACACGACGTTTCGCCCATTTTCGATCCCTCGGCGCACCTTTGGCCCGGCGGTCCGTCCCGCAGCCCGTCCGTCAGTGTCCGCGCAGCTGCTCCATCTCGCGCCGGTCGCGCTTGGTGGGGCGGCCCGTGCCGCGGTCGCGTTGGCCGGCCGGGGAGGCGGCCTCGCGCGGGGGCGGGGGCGGGGGCGGGGAGTTGTCGAGGAAGCATTCGGCGGCCACGGGCGGGCCCACGCGCTTGCGGACGAGGCGCTTGACGACGACGATCCGCTCGCGGCCGGCGTGCCGCAGCCGGACCTCGTCCCCGGCCTTGAGGGTCTGGGCGGGCTTGGCCCGTTCGCCGTTGATGCGGACGTGGCCGGCCCGGCAGGCCGAGGCGGCCATCGAGCGCGTCTTCGTGAGCCGTACGGACCAGATCCAGCTGTCGACCCGTACCGTCTCCTGAGTCTCCATGCCCGAACCCTATGCCAGGCACCGTAGGTGTCCGATAACCGCTCACGCCGGCAAGACCGCACCGGAGCCGTGTTGACTTCTCCGGCACCCGGTGCAACTCATGACGTGTTCACATCACACCCCACCAAGGGAGCACGTCGATGCCCACCTCAAGCGGTCTGGACAGACGACGCAAGCGGACCCTGACGAGCCTGGCCTTCGTCGCCGCGCTGGCGAGCGGCGGCACCGCACTCGGCGCACCGCCGGCCGCGGCGGCCGACGCCGTGTCCGTCGACTACACCTGCACCGGCCCCGGCGCCCCCGACGGCGCCCAGCCCCTGCAGGTCACGATGACGGCCCCGGCCACCGTGCCGCAGGGCGGCACCGCCGACCTCACCGTGGAGGTCTCCACCCAGCTGACGGTGCCCATCGGCGTCCCCGCGAACGGCGTGAGCGGCGAGATGGAGATCACCCTCGGCGGCGCCGGATCCGGCAGCGTGACCGCCACCGGTTTCACCAACCCCGGCCGCATCCCGAGCGGTTCCACCGTGACGCTGACCGGCGGCGTCGCGTCCGTACAGCTCGATGCCGCCGGCACCGCCACCTTCGCGCCGGGCAACGCCTCGGTCCACGTCTTCGGCGTGACCGTCGCCTGCACGGTCGCCGGCACCGCCCCCGTGGCCGCGTCGACGGAGGTCACGCCCGCGTAGGCGCCAGAGGGGCCGCACCGAAGGAGACGTCGAAGCGGTCGCACCAAATGCTCACGCTGGTGTAGCGGTTGAGGTCGAGGCCGGCGGGCAGGGCGTAATTCTGGTCGCCCTTGTTGCCCTTGAGCTTGCCGAGGCTGACGTGGGCACCGTCGTCGAACACGTACCAGCCGGCCCGGCCCTCCTTCACCGGGGCGTCCGTGATCAGGACCCGCAGGTCCGGGCCGTTGCTGGTGTCGAGGTTCTCCAGCCGGAGCGTGCGGCTGCCGTCCGGGAGCTGCAGGATCCGCACCCTGCCGCTGGTCGTGTGCTCGTGACTGATCAGTTCGCCGGCCGCCAGGGTCCGCACCCCGCCCGACGGCGCCCCCGGGCTCCCCGCGGACACCGGCGCGGACTCGCGCACCGTCTCGTCGACCCAGAGCTTCCAGGGCTGGAACCAGTACACCCCCGCACCCACCGCCAGGATCCCCACCGCCAGTACCGCCATGACGATGGGCCTGGTCAGCAGCCGTCGTACGCGTCCCATGTTCCGCCTCCTGAAGCCGTGCTCCGCTCTCACCCGTTCAGAACGCCGGCGGGGCCCGGCAGGATCCGGAAATCCGATGACGAAAGTCTTACGGCGGGGGCGTCTACGGCAGGGTGAGGATGCGCGGCCCGTCCTCGGTGACGGCGACGGTGTGCTCGATGTGTGCGGCGCGGCTGCCGTCGGCCGTGCGCAGGGTCCAGCCGTCGGGGGCGACGCGGTAGTCGTCGCGGCCGCCGGCCATGAGCATCGGTTCGATGGCCAGGACCAGCCCGTGCTGGAGACGGAATCCGCGGCGCGGCCGCCCGGCGTTGGGCACGTGCGGATCCTCATGCATCCGGCGCCCGATGCCGTGCCCGCCCAGATCGGCGGGCAGCCCCCGGCGGGCGGCGCGGGCGACGCCCCCGATGGCGTGCGAGATGTCCCCGATGCGGTTGCCGACGACCGCCGCGGCTATGCCGGCGTCGAGCGCCTGCCGGGTGGTCTCGATGAGGGCCAGGTCGGCCGGGTCGGGCGTGCCGACGGTGAAGCTGACGGCGGCGTCGCCGGCCCAGCCGTCGAGGACGGCACCGCAGTCGATGCTCACCAGGTCGCCGTCGCGCAGCCGGTAGCCGTCGGGGATGCCGTGCACGACGGCGTCGTTGACGGAGGCGCAGATGACGGCGGGGAAGGGAACGGGGGCGAACGACGGGTGGTAGCCGAGGAACGGCGAGGTCGCCCCGGCGCCGTCCAGGACGTCCCGCGCCACCCCGTCCAGCTCCTGCAGGGTGACGCCGACCGCTGCGGCCTCCTGCACGGCGGCCAGGGCACGGCCCACGACGCGGCCCGCCTCGCGCATGGCCTCCAGGGCCTCGTCCGTCTTGATCTCCACCATGTCTGCCGACTCCCCACCCCAGGCGTACGTTCCAATTCTTATACCGGTATTAGTATCACGGTCATGGTGAGAACTCCTCTGACCCCGTGGGAGCGGCAGCGCGGCGAGCGCCTGGGCGCGCTGCTGCGGGAGGCGCGCGGCGAACGCAGCATGGTGGAGGTGGCGGCTTGGGCCGGGCTGTCCGCCGAGACCCTGCGCAAGATCGAGACGGGCCGGGCGCCGACGCCCGCCTTCTTCACGGTCACCGCCCTGGCGAGAGCGCTGGACCTGCCCCTGGACGCCCTGGCGGACGCCTGCGTCGAGGGGCTGGACCACGACGAGGAACCGATGACGGCGTGAGGGGCGGCGGGGGCGGAGGTGAGCCCGGGCGCCTCCCCCGGCCCACCCTGCCCCTGCCCCCGCTTACCGCACCAGCCGCGCGGCGACCGTGGCTCCCGGGCTGCTCGCGACGAGCGCCTCGGTCAGCGCGTCCCCCGCGGCGGTCAGCTCGGCGTCCCCCAGCGGACCGAGGGCGTCCAGGATGAACACCGCGCGCGTCGTGGCGAGCGTGAGGCGGGTGCGGGTGCACTGCCGCCAGTTCCAGCGCCGGCAGGTGACGCCCTCGTCGTCGCGCCAGACGACCTCGCCGGGCGGGCAGTGCTCCACCACCGCCTCACCCTCGGCCGTCGTCACGAAGGGCTCGTCACCGGTGGCGCGGACCAGGCGGGCCGGCCCGGCGTAATGGTCGAGGTCCTCGCCGCCGAGCGGCACGACATGGGCGACGGACACCGCGTTGTAGATGTCCGTGAGCCGGTCCACGCGCGGCAGACCGGCCTCGACCCGGCGCAGCAGCGCCTCCGCGCTGGGTCGCGTGCGCTGGGGCTTGGCGCCGAAGGAGCGGAACGCCTCGCGCCAGGCGGCCAGGTGCGGGTGGTCCTCGACCGGCAGGTCCGCGAGCCACCCGCGCGCGGACCGTTCGGCGGCGGCGAGCAGCTTCTCGCTCGCCGCGTCGCTGGGCCCGGGCTGCAGGCCCTCGGCGGCGAGCACCAGGGCGCGGTAGTCCGGCCGCAGGGCGCGAACGGCCGGATCGATGGTGACGGTGTCGAGCCATGCCTTGATGTCGGCGCTGTCGGATGCCATCAGATCTCCCCAGGTCAGCATGATGAACTGCAAAGTTCTCTGCACTGTACCAACGAGGCGCGCCCGGCGCCCCGCGCACGCACGATGACCTGCCGATCACCTGCCGCCGGCCTGCCGCGTGGCAGCAAGCTGCCACGGCCCCGCCCATTCCACCAATGACGGTAGTGAGGCCGAGCCACCTGTGGCACTCTTCCCCCGCAAGACCGAGTACGACGAACTTTGTTCCACTGTCAACCGTTTTTTGCTCACTTCGGGGAACCACGTGAGCATGCCGAGAGGACCGGTGTGAATTGAACAGATTCCGTCAACTGTGGCGCGGCCGTGCGGCGATGGGGGCCGTGCGGCGCCGGTTCGCCGCCCTGGCAGGAGCCGTCGCGATGATCGCCACGGTCCTCACCGGCGCGGCCACCGGCACCGCGAGCGCGGCGACCGGCGGAGCGGCGAAGGCCGCGGCGGGCGGGTGGTCCTGCTCCGGGGCGCCCGTCCCGGACGGGTACGTCATCACCAACTACGACCGCAACGGCTGCCGGGGCGCGGGGGCCTGGTACCAGGAGCCCGTGCGCGACGGGATCTGGACCTGCTCGGGCTCGCCGATCGTGGCCGGCTACGTCATCACCAACCACAACCGCCTTGGCTGCAACGGCATCGGCGCCTGGTACCACGAGCTCGCCCGTGACGGCCGGTGGACCTGCGGCGGCTCCCCCATCCCGCCCGGCTACGTCGTCACCGGCTACAACCGCACCGGCTGCGACAACGCCGGCGCGTGGTACCACCAGCTCGTGCGCAACGGCATCTGGACCTGCCCCGGTTCGCCCATTCCGCCCGGCTACCGCAGCACCACCTACTCGGCCGGCGGCTGCAACGGCATAGGCGCCTGGTGGACCGTGCGCGCCTGACGCCGGTCACGGCACCCGCGACGACCACACGGATCCCCGAAGGCACCGCGCGCTCCCCGCGGTGCCTTCGGCACGTCCGCGCCGGCCGGCCGCCGCCCCGCTCAGGGCGGCGGAGGCAACGCTTCGCAGAGGGCGTTCAACGCGCCGGCGAAGGCGTGTTCGGGCGGGGTTCCGTAGCCCACGACCAGGCCGTCGCCCGGTACGCCCGTCGCCTCCCCGTGCCGGTACAGTCCCAGGCCCTCGACGGCCAGCCCCTGCCAGGCCGCGGCCTGGACGACGGACCGTTCGGTGCCCGCCGGAAGGCCGAGCACCGCGTGCAGTCCGGCCGCGATGCCGGTGACCTGCACGTGCGGGGCGCGCTCGGCGAGCGCGGCGACGAGCCGGTCGCGACGCCGGCGGTAGAGACGGCGCATGCGGCGCACATGGCGGTCGTAGGAGCCCGACGCGAGGAAGTCGGCGAGCGTCAGCTGTTCCAGGGCGCTCGCCCACGACTCCCGCTCCCCCTTCAACTCCAGCACCGCATCCACCAGATGCCCCGGCAGCACCATCCAGCCCAGGCGCAGGGCCGGCGAGAGGCTCTTGCTGACGGAGCCGATGTAGACCACCCGATCCGGGTCGAGGCCCTGTACGGCGCCGACCGGCTGGCGGTCGTAGCGGAACTCGCCGTCGTAGTCGTCCTCCAGGACCACTCCGCCCTCCGCGCGCGCCCAGTCGATGAGCGCGGCCCGCCGTGCGGGGTGCAGCGGCCCGCCCGTCGGGAACTGGTGTGCGGGGGTCAGCAACGCCGCCGCGGCGCCGCTGCCCGGCAACTCGCGTACCTGCGCCCCGTGTTCGTCGATGGGCAAGGCGAACGTGGTCCGCCCGGCGGCCGTGAGCAGGGAGCGGTGGAAGCCCAGGCCGTACGACTCCACGGCGATGGTGCCGTCGATCACCTGGCCCAGCAGGCGCAGCGCGTTGGCGAAGCCCGAGCAGACGACGATGCGTGCGGGGTCGGCCCGCACGCCGCGGGCCCGGGCGAGGTAGGCGGCCACGGCGTGGCGCAGTTCGGTGCGGCCGCGGGGGTCGCCGGGGCCGAAGGCTTCGTGGGGTGCGGCCGTGAGGGCACGGCGGGCCGAAGCGAGCCAGGCGGTGCGGGGGAAGGCGGAGGCGTCCGGGGTGCCCTGGACCAGGTCGTGGACCGGGCGCCGGGGGCGGGAGGGGGTGGTGGGACGGCGCGGACGGCCGGAGTCCGGGGGTGCCGCGCGGTCCGCGACGCGGGTGCCGGAGCCCTGGCGGGCGGTGAGCCAGCCCTCGGCGACGAGTTCGGCGTACGCCTCGGCGACGGTGTTGCGGGCCAGGCCCAGGTCGGCGGCGAGCGTGCGGTAGGGCGGCAGCCGGGTGCCGGGGGCGAGCCGGCCCGTGCGGACGGCGTCGCGCAGCGCGCGCATCAGCGCGCCGCGACGGCCCCCCGGGCCGTCGGAGAGCTCCAGGTGGAGGTCGCTGCCCGGACCGCCGGGCTCTCCCCCGGCCCCGCCGCGCACCGGCCCTCCCCCGCCCGTGGCACGCCCTTCTCCCGCACCGCCCACCGGCGACGCCTCCCCCGGATTGACCTTCGGTTCCATCCCTGAATTGCACCATGGGACCGGCCGTTTCCCCGCCTACGGTGGTGCACATGACGACGACGCAGCATGCACAGCGCATGAACTTCACCAAGGCCGCCCCCAAGGTTTTCAAGGCCATGATCGCCCTCGACGCGGCCGCCACGGAGGGTCTGGACCCGGCCCTCGTCGAGCTGGTCCAGATCCGTTCCTCGCAGCTCAACCACTGCGCCTACTGCCTGGACATGCACACCCGCGACGCCCGCAGGGCGGGCGAGAGCGAGGAGCGCATCCACCTGCTCAGCGCATGGCGGGAGGCCGGCCTCCACACGGAGAAGGAGCAGGCGGCCCTCGCGCTGACCGAGGCGGTGACCGTCCTGACCGACGGCTTCGTCCCGGACGAGGTGTACGAGCGGGCCGCCCGGCACTTCGAGGAGGAGGAGCTGGCCCACCTGATCGCACTCATCTTCACCATCAACGCCTGGAACCGCATTGCCGTCGCCACCCGGAAGACCCCCGGGACGGAGTGAGGCGGGAGCGGCCGGGGAGCGGCGCCGGCTCCGCCCGGCGTCAGCCCCGCCGGAACCGGTCGCGGTAGGCGGCCGGTGACACACCGGCCTCGCGGACGAAGGCGCGCCGCATCGTCTCGACCGTCCCGAAGCCGCATTGCGCGGCGATGGTGTCGACGCTGTCGGGGGTGCTCTCCAGCAGGGCGCGCGCGGCGGCGACCCGGGCCCGCTCGACGTAGGCACCCGGGCTGGTGCCCACCTGCTGGCTGAAGAGCCGGCTGAAGTGACGCCTGCTCATGCCCAGCCGGGCGGCCAGGGCAGGCACGGACAGGTCGTCCGCGGGACGGGCGTCGATGGACTCGACGAGCTCGCGCAGGGCGCCGCCGCGCGGCGGCTCGCCGCGCAGCCAGGTGCTGAACTGGGACTGGCCGCCGGGCCGCTGCATGAAGACGACGAGGAACTTGGCGACGGCCCGGGCCAGTTCGGGGCCGAAGTCGTCCTCCAGCAGGGACAGGGTGAGGTCGATGCCGGCGGTCACGCCGGCCGAGGTGACGACCGTGCCGTCGCGGACGAAGATGGCGTCGGGCTCCACGGAGACGGCCGGGTAGCCGGCGGCCAGTTCGGAGCAGAACGCCCAGTGCGTGGTGGCGCGGCGCCCGTCGAGGAGGCCCGCCTCGGCCAGGACGAACGCCCCGGTGCACACCGACCCCGTGCGCCGGGCGCCGGCGGACAGCCGCCGTACGTGCCGGACCAGGTCGCGGTCGGCCGCGGCCGCGGCGTAGCCCCGGCCGCCGGCCACCATCAGCGTGTCCGGCGGCTTGCGGACCCGGGAGAGGTCCGCGGAGACGCCCAGCGGCGCGTCGGCGGAGGTGGCCACCGGCCGGCCGCCGAGCGAGGCCAGTCGCACGCGGTAGCCGGTCCCCACCTCGGGCGCGGCCTCGGACGCAGCCCGGTCGAAGACGTCCAAGGGACCGGCGACGTCCAGCAATTGCACTCCGTCGTACACGACGATCAGCACGTCGCGCGTCTCCGCCTTGTCCACCATGCCGCTCACAACGGCCATCATCGGCGACCCGTCCGGACCGCACGGCCGAAGATGACGGCGATCACCTTTATGGAGCAATGTCCTTTTTTCTGGGCATAAGACAGTTTATGCCACGCGATCCGGCGGGCCCGCACAGGCCCGTCCGCATACGGTCCTTCCATCGCACCGTCCGACCCATCGCGCCGCACGGCCGGTCCGCTTGCGGGTGGGCGCGGGCCACCTAGGGTGGGAAACCACCATGAAGCCAGACCCAGGCCGCGACCGGCCGCCCGAGGTGCCGCCCCCGCTGCCCCGCAGCGCACGCCTGCTCGTCCTGGCCGCCTACACGCTGCTGGCCGTGGCCGTCGTCCTGGACCTGGCGACCAACCCCCAGCTGACGTTCTCCCCCGTCCTCGCCACCGCCCCGGCGCTCGCCGGCGTCGGCGGCACCCGGCGCGCCCGCGTCCCCCTGACCGTCGGCCTGCTCGCTCTCGCCTTCGTCCCCCTGCTCGGCCTCGCCGACACCGGAGTGCCGCTCGCCGTCCACCTCACGGCGGGCGCCACCGTCCTGGCCATCACCTGCGTCAGCACCGCCAACGTCGTGCTCGTCGCGACCCGCGAGCGCGAACTGCTGCACTCGCGCTCGGTGGCCGAGGCCGCGCAGCGCACCCTGCTGCGCCCGGTCCCGGAGCGGATCGACGGGCTGCGGGTGGCGGTGCGCTACCTGGCGGCCGCCGCCGAGGCCCGCGTGGGCGGCGACCTCTACGAGGTGCTGGCCACCCCCTACGGGACCCGGCTGCTCGTCGGCGACGTGCGGGGCAAGGGGCTGTCCGCCATCGAGACCGCCGCCGACGTGCTCGGCACCTTCCGCGAGGCCGCCCAGGTCGAGCCCGACCTGGGTGCGGTGGCCCGCCGGCTCGACGCCACGGTGGTGCGGCGCCGGGCCCGCGAGGAGTTCGTGACGGCCGTCCTGCTGGGGGTGCCCGAGTCCGACGGGCCCACGGAGCTGGTGAACTGCGGCCACCTGCCGCCGCTGCTGTGGCGCGCGGGAGGGGTCACGGAGGTGGACACGCCCGTGCCCGACCCGCCGCTGGCGCTGCGGAACCTGGTCGCGGGCCCGTACCACTCCACCCGCTTCGCGTTCGTGCCGGGCGACCTGCTGGTGCTCTACACCGACGGGGTGACCGAGGCCCGCGACGCGTCCGGCCGCTTCTACCCGCTGGCCGACCGCCTGGCCACCATGCCGGAACTGTCCCCCGACGCGCTCGTGGACCGGCTGGTCGCCGATCTGCGCGTGTACACCGGCGGCCCGCTCTCCGACGATGCGGCCCTGCTGGTCGTACGGCGCGAGCGGCGCCGCTCGGCAGCGCCTCAGGCGCTGCACTCCACGTTCGGCGGCGGCAGCCTGTCCTCGACGAGGAACGCGTCCACGGCCGCGTCGGTGCACTCCGATCCGCTGGCGTAGGCGGAGTGGCCGGTGCCCCGGCGGACGACGAGGGAGCCCGCGCCCAGGTTCTTCCGCACGGCACGGGCGCCGGCCAGCGGCGTCGCCGGGTCGACGGCGTAGGAGACCAGCACCATGGGCGGGGCGCCGGGCGCCGTGAGCGGTTCGGCCCGGCCCGTCGGGGCCAGCGGCCAGGCGGCGCAGTGGTAGAGGGCCGCGGCCACGGTGGCGCCGAACAGCGGCGACGCCTTCTCGAACTCGGCGAGCTCGGCGAGCACTTCGGCGGGGGTGCGGGGGCCGGGCTTGTCGAGGCAGTCGACGGCGTTCCTGGCCATGGTGGGATCGACGTCGCCCGCGGGAGCGCCCGGGACCGGGAGCAGTCCGCCCCGCCGTTGCTGCCCCTGGGACTGCTCCTGCACCCGCACCTGCTCCACGGCGAGGCCGATGAGGGGGCCCGGGCTGCCGTCCATCGCCTCGACCAGGGCCCTCGTCAGGTCCGGCCACCGCGCGGCCTGGTAGAGGGGGGTCCGGATGCCCTGGACGGCGAGGGCCGTGGTGAGCCGGCCGCCCCCCGGTACGGGGACGGGGTGGGCGTCCAGGTCCCGGACGAACGCGGTGGTCCTGGCCACGACCTCGTCGGGTGTCCGGCCGAGCGGGCAGCCCAGGGTGGCGCAGGCCCGGGCGTAGCCGGCGAAGCTGTCGTCGAGGGCCGCGACGTCGTTGCGCGCGGTCCGCCGCTGGTCGGTGGCGGGGTCCACCAGGCCGTCGAGGACGAAGCGGCCCACCCGGCCGGGGAAGAGGTGGGCGTAGTGCTGGCCGAGGTACGTGCCGTAGGAGAAGCCGAGGTAGTGCAGCCGGGGCTCGTCGAGGGCGGCGCGCAGCAGCTCCAGGTCGCGGGCGACGCTGGCGGTGTCCATGTGGGCCAGCAGCGGGCCGCTCACCCTGCGGCAGCTCTCGCCCTGGTCGGCGGCCGCCTTGAACTCCGCCTCCGCCTGCTCGCGGGTGCGGGGGATGAGGTCGCCGCCCGTGCCCTGGGGGCAGGCGAGCGGCGCCGAGCGGCCGATGCCGCGCGGGTCGAAGCCGACGAGGTCGTAGCGGTCCGCCACCGCGGGCGTGGCCTCGAAGAGACCGCCGGCGACCATGGCGGCCCCCGCCTCGCCGGGGCCCCCGGGGTTGAAGACGAGCGAGCCGAGGCGCCGGTCCTGCGCACGGGCCCGCACGCGCACGACCCGGATCCGGATGCTCTGCCCGGTGGGCGCGCCGTAGTCGACGGGCACGGTGAGCCAGGCGCACTCCGCCTCCGGGCGCGGGCCCTGGCCGCCCCGGGGAGCGTCCTCGGCGGCGCACGCCTCCCAGGCGAGGCGCTGCCGGGCCAGGGCGGGGGGCAGCCCGGGCAGGGCGCGTTCCTGCCGCTCCCCTGGCGCGGCCGAGGCGGCGGGCGGGGCGGGGGAGGCGCGGCCCCGGCCCTGGTGGCCGGTGTCCGGGCTGCACCCGACGGCCAGCAGGGCGAGGGCGGCGAGGGTGGCCGCAACGGTGCCGAGCCGCTCGTGCATCGCACCTCACCCCTTCCGGGAACCCCGGCCCCAGTCCACTGGCACCGGCCGCCGCGCGCAGCAGGGGAAGGGCCATCGGAATGACGCGGGCACCGCCGTGGCCCGGCCGGCCCGGGCGGGGCGGCCGGCGGTGTGCGTCCGTCCCGGCCGTCCGTCTCAGCCCCGCAGCGTCCTCGCCTCCACCTCCGGGTCCAGGCCCACCGGCGGCCGGTCGGGGCGGTGGGGCGGGATTCCGCCCAGGGACTGCAGCCAGGCCCAGGTGTCGGCCACCGTCCGCTCCACCGGGCGGCAGTGCAGGCCGGCGGCGAACGCCTTGTCCACGCCGCCCTGGTGCAGGGTCACGTGCTGCTCGCCCGGCGGCACCCAGACCGGCAGGTGGGACCAGGGCTCGATGCTGGCGGCGAGGATCGTCTCCGGGGCGGTCCAGCGCAGCTGTGCAACGCCTCCCGTGACGCGCGCGCAGGACTCCAGCAGGTCACCCGTCGTGGCGTGGCCCGGACGGCTGATGAGGTTGTACGGGCCGCCGAGCCCGCGGGCCGCGGCGTCCAGGGTCCAGGCGGCCAGGTCCCGGACGTCGATGTACTGCAGCCCCAGGTCGCGCGGGCCCGGCGCCAGCACCGGACCGCCGCGCGCCATGCGCAGCAGCCACCAGGGCAGGCGGCCGATGTTCTCGCCGGGGCCGAGGATCAGGCCCGCCCGCACCAGCAGCGCCCGGTCGCCGAAGGCTGCGGTGGCCGCGAGCTCACCGCCCCGCTTGGCCTGCGCGTACGGTGCCTCGTCGCCCGCGTCGGGCGAGCCGTCCACCAGCGGGGCGCTCTCGCCGAGCCCGGCAGGGCGCGGGTGGCGGTAGACGGACCCGCTGGAGACGTACGCGTAGTGCCCGGCCCGGCCGGCCAGCAGCCGCGCGGCGTCCCGGACGGCGGACGGCGCCGCGGACCAGGTGTCGACGACCAGGTCCCACGTGCCGTGGGCGAGGGCGGCGAGGCCGCCGTCGGCCGTGCGGTCGCCGTGCAGCGCCCGGGCGCCCGGCGGCGGCTCGTGCCGCCCGCGGTGGAAGACCGTCACCTCCCAACCCCGCGCCAGCGCCTCGTCGGTGACGGCGCGCCCCACGAACTCCGTTCCGCCCAGCATCAGAAGTCTCATGACCACGACCCTGCCCGCCGGCCCGCCGCCGGGGAAGCCCCGCATGCTCTCAGCGGAATCGCCGTGGGCTGAACACCGCTTCGGTGCTTCCGGGAACCGGCCCGCGGGCAGGGTGAGGTACGGAAAGGGGAGGTGTCCATGCAACGCAGGGAGCACGGGGAACACGCGGAAGCGGTGGCGTCCGGGGGGCGGGAGGGTTCCGGCGCCGGGCAGGACGTGGTGGTGGTGGGCGCCGGCGTGGCGGGGACGAGCGTCTTCCTGCACCTGGTCCGCGCGCTCTCCCGCGCCGGCGCCGGCGCGCCGCTGCGGGTGCGGTCCGTCCATCTCCTGGACCCCCACCCGGTCGGCTGGGGGCTCGCGTTCGGCGACCGCGACCCGCTGCTGTTGTGCAACAGCGCGGCCGAGGTCAACTCCCTGCTGGCCGAGGAGCCCGCGGACTTCGTCCACCACCTGCGCGAGCACGGCTGGACGGGCGAGCCGCGGGAGTGCGTCCCACGGTCCCGGATGGCCGAGTACTGCCAGGACCGCTACGCGCAGGCGCGCAAGGAGGCCACCGCCCTCGGCGTCGAGGTGCGGCACGTGCGCGCCCGCGCCGAGGAGATCGGCACGGAGCCGGGCGGCCGGCGACGGGTGCGGCTGAGCACGGGCGCGGAGCTGGTGGCCGATGCGGTCGTGGTCTGTACGGGCGTCCACCGGCCGCGCGTCCCGGACGGCTTCGTGGGCCTCACCGGCCACCCGCGCTACCTCGACAGCCCCTACCCTGCCGGCCGGCTCCGTCGCGAGCTGACGCCCGGCAGCCGCGTCCTGGTGCTCGGCACCCGCCAGTCGGCCGTCGACGCGGCGCTGGTGCTGTGCCGCGACGGCCACCGGGCCGTCATGACCTCGCCGTCGGGCCTGCTGCCGTCCGTGCGGGTGTCGCTGGGGGCTCCCGCCCGCGACTTCCCGCCGCTCGACCGCATCGCCCGCCTCGACCCCGACGACCCCTTGCTGGCGGACAAGATCCAGCGCTGCACGGTCGAGGCGGTCCGGCTGCTGAGCCGGCGTCCGCTGCGCCGGCAGACCTCGGCCGCGCCCGATCCGGTGCAGCGGCTGCGGGAGGAGACGGCCCTGGTGGACGCGGGCGTCGGTGTCTGGCCCGGGGTGGTCGTGGCGGTGCTCGAAGCGGTCATCGCGCTGAGCGCCACGCTGCCGGCGCCGCGCCGGGAGGCGCTCATGGAGCGCTTCGCCTGGTTCGTCTCCCGCTATGCCACGGCCATGACGGTCGTCAACGCCCGCCGGCTGCTCACCCACGTCGCCACCGGTGCGCTGCGGCTGGCCCACCCCTATCCGGTCGCCGTCGCCTTCGAGGACGGAGCGTGGCAGGTGCGGTGGCGCGGGGCGGAGTCCGAACCGGAGCGCTTCGACCACGTCGTCAACGGCACCGGCTTCCACCCTCCGGTCCTGCACCGCTCCCGCGACGGCGCGACGCTGTACCTCACGGGTCCCCAGGGCGATGCGGGCGTCGTGGACCACCTGGAGGCCGACCTGCGGGTGCGACGGGGACCGGGGGCGCCGCCCGAGCGCGTGTGGGTGGCCGGCGTCGGCACCCACGTGCGGATCCCTTTCGCCAATCACCTGCGCAACGTGGTGCGCCAGGCCCGGCAGGTCGCGGAGGACGTGGTGCGGGTGCGGCCGGAGGCGGTGCGCGGCGCGTGACCGCCGGGCGCGCCTTCCCCTGACGGCCGCCCGGGCGGCGGACAATACGGTCGCCCGTCCGCGACCGGCCGCCGAGGAGGCGCATGCACCACAGCTGGACCATCGAGGACATGCCCGGCCAGGAGGGCCGGCTGGCGGTCGTGACCGGCGCGAGCAGCGGCATCGGGTACGTCACCGCCCGCGAACTGGCCCGGGCCGGCGCCGAGACCGTCGTGACCGGCCGGGACGCGGGACGGGCCCGGCAGGCCGCCGAGCGCATCGCGGCCGAGGTGCCCGGGGCCCGGGTCCGCCCGGACCTCCTCGACCTCGCCGACCTGGCCTCCGTCGCCGGCTTCGCCCACCGCATGCAGCACGGCGGCCGCCCGGTCGACCTGCTGGTCAACAACGCCGCGGTGATGGGGGTCCACCGGCGCCGCACGACCGGGGACGGCTTCGAGCTGACCGTCGGCGTCAACCACCTGGGTCACTTCGCCCTCACCGGCCGGCTGCTGCCGCTCCTCCTGCGGGCGTCCACCCCGCGGGTGGTCACCGTCAGCGCCGCCATCTCCCGGGCCCCCCTTGCCGATCTGTCGGATCTGCAGAGCGCGGGCAGGTACCGGCCCATGGCCGCGTACGCCAAGTCCAAGCTGGCCAACGTGCTGTTCGCCCTGGAGCTCCAGCGCTGCGCCGACGCCGCCGGGGCGGCGCTGACGAGCGTGGCCGTGCACCCGGGCGTCAGCTGGACCGGGCTGCAGCGGTACGCCTCGCCCCCGGTACGGGCGCTGGAGCGCGTCGCGCTGGAGCGGCTGTTCGGCCAGCCGGTGGACCGGGCGGCGTTGCCGTCGCTGTACGCGGCCACGGCCCCCGGCGTCGCGCCGGGCGGCTTCTACGGGCCGACCGGTCACTTCGAACAGCGGGGCGCCCCGGGTCCGGTGGAGCTGCCCCGGCCGGCCGGTGACCCCACGCTGGCGCTGAGCCTGTGGGAGATCTCCGAGGCGCTGACCCGGGTGCGCTACCGCTGGCCCGCCGCCCCCGGCTGATCCGCCGTCGCCCTCACCGGCGCAGGACCTTACGGGCGAGGGCGGCGGCCGTGGACGCCGCGGCGAGGGCGCGGCGGGAGAGCGAGAGTGTCATCGGAACTCATTCCAGGAAGCACGGAGAAATACGAACGTGTACCGAGGATCGTAGGAGCGAAACCGTCAGTTACCTGGGAATGAAAGGAAGAGTTCACGTCCTTGCAAGAGTCCCCAGGCCGGGGCCCGTCGTGGCGGGAACCGGGCTCTTGCCGGGCGGGGGTCCCGGCGCTGCAATCGGCTCATGACGACGGCAGGGGAGAGATCCGGCAGGAGCAGCGTCCTCAACCACCCCCGGATGGCCACCGGTGTCGACCAGGTCCTCCACGCACTGCGGGCCCGCAGGCCGCGCCGGCGCCCGGAGTTGCCCGGCGAACCGCGCTGGCGCCCCGGCTTCGTGGCCGGTGACGTCGGCGGTCCGCGGCTACGGCTGCAGGAGTTCGGTTACGCCACCCACGAGCTCAACCGGGGGCACGGCACGGTCGACGAGACCGCGCTCGTGGGGCCCGTGCAGATCCTGACGCCGGAGGGCCTGGACTGCCTCGGCGAGGTGTGCGACCGGCTGGAGGGCTCCGCCGGCACCGCCCGCTTCATCACCACGCGGCGGGTGCGCAGCGCCGATCTGATGTCGGCGTTCATCAACAACATGATCCGTGACCGGGGTTTCCTGCTGGCCTGCTCGCGGATGGCCGGGGTCCCACTGATCCCGCACCCCTTGCGGATCCCCACCGTGCAGATCAACTACTTCGAGGCCGACGGCCGGCGGGACATCGTCAAGTGGCACCACGACGGCATGGACTACGTCCTGACCATCCAGCTCAACGGCTACGAGGACTACGACGGCGGCCGCTTCTCCTACTTCCAGGGCCGGGCCGACGCGTTCACGGGCGCCCGCGCGGACGACCCGCGGATCAAGGAGGCGCCGTGCGGGGAGCGCGGGGCAACGCTGTTCCTGCACGGCAGCCGGATCTTCCACGCGGTCTCGCCGGTGACGCGGGGGCGTCGGGTGACGGTGGTGGTCTCCTTCTTCTGCCCGTACTTCGCCCGGCAGGACTCCAACACCTTCTGGCACCTGGCCGCGGACGACGGCATCGCGGCCACCGTGCCGAACTGGCTGCGGCTGAAGTGGCCGGTGCGCGACCCGGCGATGGACTTCAGCCTGCGGGCGGGCAGCCCGGTGATCACGTGGGAGGACCTGTCCGGCTGACGCGGTTCACCCGGCGCCCCGGGGGGCGTGCCGGAGGTAGGCGAGGACCGCGCTCACCCGGCGGTGGAGCTGGGGCTCCTCGGCCAGTCCCAGCTTGGTGAAGGTCGCGTTGACGTGCTTTTCGATGGTGGACTCCGAGAGCACCAGGGCCCGGGCGATGGCCCGGTTCGTCTTGCCCTCCGCCATGTGCCGCAGCACGTCCAGCTCGCGCCGCGTCAGCGCCGCCAGCGGCGCGTCCGCGGCCCGGGTGTGGCTGCCCATGAGCACCTCGACGATGCGGGGGTCGACCACGGAGCGGCCCGCGGCGACCTCGCGCAGTGCGCGCAACAGTTCGTCGAGTTCGCCGATGCGCTCCTTGAGCAGGTAGGCCAGGCCGTCGGTGCCGCGCTGGAAGAGGTCGAAGGCGTAGTTCTCGTCGGCGTGCTGGGAGAGCATGACGACGCCGATGCCGGGGTGGCCGGCGCGGATGGCGTGGGCGGCAGCGATGCCCTCGGTGTGGTGGCTGGGCGGCATGCGGATGTCGGCGATGACGGCCTCGGGGCGCAGTTCCTCGACGGCGGCCAGCAGTTCGGCGGCGTCGCCGACGGCCGAGACGACGGCGACGTCGCCGGTGTCCTCCAGCAGCCGGCGGGTGCCCTCGCGCACCAGGTAGTGGTCCTCGGCGATGACGACGCGCATCGGTTGCTCAGTCACGGATCTCCTCCCGCACCCGTTCGGCCAGTCTGGAGCGGATCGTGGTGCCGGCACCGGACCGGCTGGTGATCCGCAGGTCCCCGCCCACCGCCTCGATCCTGTCGCGCATCCCGGTCAGTCCGGAACCGCGCGTGGTGTCGGTGGGGAAGCCGACGCCGTCGTCGACGACCTCGACCACGAGCCAGCCCTCGCGGCGGGCTATGCGGATCGTGACCCGGGTGGCGTCGGCGTGCTTGAGGACGTTGGTGAGTGCCTCGGAGATGAGATAGAACGCGGACTCCTCGATGTCGAGGGCGAAGCGCACGCGGTCGAGGGACTCCTCGATGTGCACGGTGACGGGGATCGGCATGCGGCGGGCCCGGGAGGTGACGGCGGCGACCAGGCCCTGGTCGGTGAGGACCGGCGGGTGGATGCCGTGGGCGACCTCGCGCAGCTCGTCGATGACGCGGTAGGCGTCGTCCTGGACCTCGGTCAGCACGGCGTGGACGTCACCGCCGCGGCCGAGCCGGTTGCGGGCGAGGCGCAGCTTGGCGACCAGGGCCACCAGGTCCTGCTGGATGCCGTCGTGCAGCCGCCGTTCGATGCGCCGCCGCTCGCCGTCCTGGGCGTGCACGATGCGGGCACGGGAGGCGTCGAGTTCGCCGGCCTGGCGCTGCGCCTCCTCGATGCGGGTGGACAGTTCGGCGGCCAGGCGCACGTTGTGGACGGCGAGGGCGGCCTGCCGGGCGAGGGTGCCGACCACGTCGTGGTCCTCGGGGGTGAAGCGGCCCTCGGACTTGGGCCCGTACTCGATGAGGCCGAGGACGTCCTTGCCGTAGCAGACCGGGAAGCCGCTGCCGGCGGTCCCGGCGGCGTCGGCGGCTGGCTCCTCGCCGGCCCTGCCGACGTGGGCGGGCAGGTCACCGCAGCCGCCCAGACGGACCCGGGCCCACTGCAGGCCCAGCCCCTGCTGCAGGCCGGCGGCGAGCTGGGGCGCCAGCCGGCTGAGGTCGTAGGCGTGTTCGAGGACGCTGCCGAACTGGACGAGGAGTTCGAAGCTGCTGAGCCGGTCGCCGAAGACGCGGCGCTCGGCGAGCTGGTTCAGCTTGGCCCGCAGCGGCTGGAAGAGGGCCGTGGCGGTGACCGCGACCAGCACCGACAGGCCGATGGGGAAGTACTGGCCCGCCGTCAGGCCGAGGGTCATCGCCATGCCCAGGTACCAGCCGCTGATGATGAGCCACAGCGTGCCGTAGACGACCGAGCGCCGGATGACGATGTCGACGCCCAGGAGGCGGTAGCGCAGGGCCGCGTAGACGACGGACAGGGAGATCAGCACGTAGGGCAGGGCGCCGAGGGCCGAGCCGATGAGGTAGAGGATCCCGGACTCGCCGTGCCAGGTGCGGAACAGCCGGGAGACGGCCCGGCCGAGGAAGAGCCCGGCCGCCGCCAGGGCGAGGGGCAGCAGCACGGCGACGTCGCGCTCCCCGGCCGCCCGGGCGCGCAGGCACCGGACGACCAGCAACGTGGCGCCCACCCCGGGCAGCCACGCCTCGGGGTAGTAGAACACCGCGAACTCGACGACCCTGGTGGGCACGCCCGCCAGCGGCAGGACGAACGGCAGGGCCAGCAGGGCCCACAGCGAGCGCAGGACGGGGCGCTCGTAGCGGAAGCGGGAGCGGCCGTCGGGCAGCAGCGCCAGCAGGTGCACGACGAGGATGCTGACCGCGAGGTTGTCCCACTCCGCCGGGAGGACGACCAGGCAGGCCGTCGGGGAGGGCAGGCCGTTCTCGGGGGCGCTGAGGTCCCAGCCGAACCGGACGGTCAGCAGGGCCGAGGTGTAGCGGATGCCGATGCTCACCGACAGGGCGGTGCCGATCAGCAGCAGCCGGCGGGCGACCGGGTTGGCGGGTGCGTGCCACCAGGCGAACAGGCCGGCGCAGTAACAGGGCAGAACGGCACCGAGGATCCACGGCAACGTGACCGTGTTGTTCTCCAGCAGAAACGCTCCGGTGGTCACCGCCCAGAGCAGGCACGACCCGCCGAAGAACGCGGCAATCCGTATCGCCGGTCCGTTACCCCTCACGCGCAACCCCTCACGCGCGCCATTATCGACGGGCCGGACGACGGCAGTCCAGACGATCGCCCGCGGGTCGTATAGCGGAAAACCTCCATGGAGATCGGGGGATTCCGGGCTGGGCGCCGGGCGTCGGACGCGGCAGGCTCGGATTGTCTGTCATTTGCCCGGACTTCCGGTACGACGACTCCCCGGTACGACGATCGACTGTGCGATTCAAGGAAAGCCGAAAGGGAACCATGAGCGTGTCTTCCGGTCCCGAGGTGGTCGTCTGGGACACCACCTACGCCTGTCCCCTGCGTTGCTCGCACTGCTATTCGGAGTCCGGCCGGCGGGCGCCCAGGCAATTGAGCCACGAGGACATGCTGCGGGTGGCCGACGCCCTGATCTCGCTGAATCCGCGCGTGGTGGCGCTCTCCGGCGGCGAACCCCTCGTGGTCAAAGGGATCTTCGAGGTCGCCGGCCGGCTGTCGCGGGCCGGCGTGAAGACCGCCGTCTACACCAGCGGCTGGATCATGGAACCCTGGATGGCGACCGAGCTCGCGAAGGTGTTCGACGAGGTCATCGTGAGTCTGGACGGGGCGACGGCGCAGGTCCACGACCGGATCCGGGGCCGGCGCGGCTCCTTCGACCGGGCGCTGAGCGCCCTCACCCTCCTCGACGGAGTGGCCCGGGAACGCAGACGCCTGCGGCAGACGCCGCTCTGGTTCGGCATCGACTGCGTCGTGGTGCAGAGCAATTTCCCGCAGCTGGAGGAATTCTGCACGGCCATCGCCCCGCGCTTCGGCGAATTGCGCAGCCTCACCTTCAACGCGGCGGTTCCCGAAGGGCTCGCCAGCCGGCCGGAATTCTGCCGCTTCGAGCTCCTCGACGACGACCGGATCGCGCAGTTGACGAGCGAGCGGCAGGTTGCCAGGCTGCAGCAGCTCGCACCGGAAGGGGTGCGGGTCTGCACCACCGACAATCAGAATCTCGTCATGCGCCCCGACCGTTTCGCACGGGGCGTCGACACACTCGTGATGCAGATCGAACCGGACGGTGCCGTCCGGGCGCTTCCCGTCTACGAAGGCACCGTGGGAAACATTCTGCAGGAGTCCCCGCTCGACCTGTGGTATCGCGGGGTGTCCCGGCTGAGCGACCCGTTCGTCGTGGAGACGCTTTCCGCAGTGCGCACCATGCAGGACTGGGCGGAGGCCGTCCGGCGCATGGATTACCACTTCGGCTCGCAGGAAGTGCGTTCCCGCATCGACCGGCGCTCCGTCCGCACCAATCCGCCGGAGTTCACCGCCCTCGCCCTGTGACGCCCTGACCGACCGCGCACGTCCTCGCTCCGGAAGTCCTCGCCCCCGAAAGGGACGCGCCGTGCTGACGCTCAAGGACTACGACCGCTTCGCTCTCGCCGACCCCGTCTTCTACGACGTGCCCGAGCGCTACCCCGACGACCACGACCGGATCCCCGCGGCCCGCCGGCAGCCTCCCGAGGGCTGGGAGCGGGACGAGTCGGACTGGTGGGTCTCCCTGCGTCCGCGCGGGGCCCCACCGCCCGCGCCGGGCTGGCGGATCCACGTGTCGGTGACGCCGGACCGTCTCGCCCGGGCCGCCGGGATCGTCTGGGGCCACTGCATGGAGCACGGGCTCGCCTTCGGCTTCCTGCGCAGCGCCGCCACCGCGCGCGAGCTCAACGGCCATCGCGCCGACCGCTTCCGGGGCGGGCGGACCATCACGGTCCACGCCGGTGACGAGGCCGCCCTCACCCGGACCCTCGGCGAACTCGCCGTCCTCCTCGACGGCCTGGCGGGGGTGTACGTCCTGGGCGCCCTGCGGCACGGGAACGGCCCCCTGTACGTGCGCTACGCCACCGGGCCCGGCGCACCGCGACGGCGGCCGGACGGCACGCCCGTGGCCGCACCGCGCCGGGCCGCCTTCACCGTCCCCGACGGGGTGCGCCTGCCCGAGGTACTGCGCTCCGACCTCGCGGCGCTGCACGCCCCGCCCGCGGGCGGGTTCCCCTACCGGGCCGAGCGCGCGCTGCGCCTGCGCCACGGCGGCGGGACGTACCTCGCGACGGACACCCGCACCGGGGAACGGGTGGTGCTGCACGAGGCCCGGCCCCACGCCGGGCTGGACCGGCACGGCGACGACGCCGTCGCCCGGCTCGGACGGCGCCGGGCCGCCCTGGAACGGCTGGCGGGCCTGGCGTGCGTACCGCGGCTCGCCGGCCACCTGACGCACTTGGAGCACCACTTCCTGGCCGAGGAGCACATCGAGGGCGACCCCCTGCAACGGGCCGCCGCGGCCGCCTTCCCGCTGACCTCCGCCGCCCGCGCCGCACGGGAGGCCGGGCCGTACACACGGTGGGCGCTGGAGGTGCTCGGCCGGATCGAGGAGGCGGTGGGCGCCGTTCGCTCCCGCGGGCTGCGCCTGGCCGCACTGGATCCGGCCACCGTGCTCCTGCGCCCCGACGGCTCGGTGGTGCTCACCGGCCTGGCCTCGGCCGTGCCCGGCGACGACGACCGGCCGGCGCCGGCCGGCGACCCCTCCTTCTCGGTGCCCGCCGGCCTCGGCGCGGCGGCCGCGGCCCGGTACCTGCTCGACCGGCTGCGCCTGTGGCTGTTCCTGCCCGTCCCGTACACCGGCACGGGTCCGCTGCGTGCGCTCGCGGCCGCCGTCGAGGAGCACTACCCCGTGCCCCGCGGGTTCGGTACGGCCCTGCTGTCGGGCCTGCGACCGCCCGGACGCTGCGAGCGGGGGAACGGGAAGGACGACGGGGACGACGACGCGGTGAGCGCGCTGCTGACGGCACAGCGGCCCGACTGGCCGGCGATCCGCGACGCGCTGGTGCGCGGCATCCACGCCGGTGCCACGCCCGACCGCCCCGACCGGCTCTTCCCCGGCTCCCCGAGCGGACCGCGGGAGATCGGCGGGACGGCGTTCGCCCACGGCGCGGCCGGCGTGCTGTACGCCCTGCACGGCGCCGGGGCGGACGTCCCGGACGCGTACACCGCCTGGCTCACGGCCGCGGTCCGCCGGGAGAGTGCGCCCCGCGCCGGCCTCTACGAGGGCCTGCACGGCGTCGCCCTCACCCTCGACGTGCTCGGGCGGCGCGAGGCGGCACTGGAGGTCCTGGAGCGCTGCCCGCCGGCAAACGACCCGGCCGCCCCCGCGGACCTGGCCGGGGGCCGCGCCGGAATCGCCCTGACCCTGCTGCACTTCGCGTCGGTGACCGGTGACACCGCCCTGCACGACCGCGCCCTGCGGCTGGCCGGCGAGCTCGCCCGCACCACCGGCGACGGGCCGCTGCCGGCCGTGCCCGGCAGGCCGCCGCCCCACGGACTCCTGCACGGCCCCGCCGGAGTCGCCCTGCTGTTCCTGCGGCTGTACGAACAGAGCGGGGACGGCTCCTGGACCGGCCACGCCCGGCGGGCGCTGCGCCACGATCTCGCCGGGCTGCGGACCCTGGCCGACGGCACCGTCGCCCTCGCCGCCGGCACCGGCCCGGCCCTGCCCTACCTGCAGGGCGGCAGCGCCGGCCTGGCGTTCGTCCTGCCGGAGCTGCACCGGCACCGGCCCGACCGCGCCACGGCCGCGCTGCCGGCCGCGATCCGGCGCACGTGCGACGCGGTGTACGTGCACACCGCAGGGCTGCTGCGCGGGCGCGCCGGGACCGTCGCGGCGCTGGTGGCGCTGGGCGAGCCGGCGGGCGGGCCGGTGCTGCTGCGGCAGGTGCGGCGGCTGGCGTGGCACGCCCGCTCGTACCGGGGCCACCTCGCGTTTCCCGGATTCCGGCCGGACCGGCTCTCGTCGGACCTGGCGACGGGTGCGGCGGGCGTGCTGCTCGCCCTGAGGTCCGCGTTCGAGGGGACCGGCGTCCTTCCCTTCCTGGGCGCACGGTCCATGTCCGTCCCGTCGGCCCCGTCGGCAGCGGAGGGGAGGTGAGCGACGTGTCGGAGATCCTGGAACTGCAGGAGCTGGAGGAGGAGCCCCCCGCCCAGTGGCCCTGCAGCAACAGCTACCAGAGCACCTTCGGACAGGTCTGAGCCGCGCGGGCGGGCGCGGCGGCCGTCGTCCCGGACGACGGCGGCCGGCGCGCCCGCCGCGTCACCCCTCGCCCGTCCCCGCCACGCCGCCGGCACCGGGAGGAGACTGCATGCTCGCTCAAGGCCACCTCGCCGCCGACCCCCTGTTCGTGGACGCGCTCGACCGCGTCGAGGACACCGCCGGGCGCTTCGCGCGGGCCGCCCAGCCGGCGCCGCCGGGCTGGCGGCGCGCGGAACGCGGCGGCTGGGTGGCCCTGGGGCGCGGGGACGCCCGGTTGCCGGCCCAGGGCTGGAAGATCCACGCCTCGGCAACCGCCGAGGAGGCCCCGCGAGTGGTCGACGCGGTGTGGGAGTACTGCGTGGAGCACGGCATCAGCTTCAAGTTCCTGCGCAGCCGCACCCTGTTGGCGCTGGTCAACGGCAAGCGGGCGCCGCGCTCGGCCGCCGGCAAGCTCGTCACCGTCTATCCGCGCTGCGAGGAGATGCTGGAGCGGACGCTCCAGGAGCTCTCGACGCTGCTGCGGGGGGTTCGGGGGCCGTACATCCTCAGTGATCTGCGCTGGGGCGACGGCCCGTTGTACCTGCGCTACGGGGGTTTCTCCGCCCGCTACTGCTTCGGCGGCGACGGCGAGTACGTGCCCGCGGTGGTGCGCCCGGACGGACTGCCGGTGCCCGACGTGCGCGGCACCGTCTTCAAGGTCCCGCCGTGGGCGCGGGTGCCGCCCTTCATCGACGCGCGGATCCGCGCCACCCGGGCGAGGACCGGCGGCGGCCTGCCCTACCGGGTCGAGAAGGCCCTGCACTTCTCCAACAGCGGCGGCGTCTACCGCGCCGTGGACCCGGCCACCGGCCGGCGGGTGGTGCTGCGGGAGGCCCGCCCGTACGCCGGTGTCGACGACAACGGCATGGACGCGGTCGCCCGGCTGGAGCGCGAGCACGCGGTGCTGCGGCGGCTGGCCGGGCTGGACTGCGTGCCGCAGCTCCTGGCCCGCACGCGCCACTGGGAACACCATTTCCTGGTCGAGGAGTTCGTCGAGGGCGAGCGACTGCACGAGGCGGTCGCCCGCCGCCACCCCCTCTTCCACCCGGGCGCGGGCGAGGAGGAGGCCGCCGCCTACGCCGCGTGGGCGTGCGGGGTCCTCGACCGCGTGGCGGTCGCGACGGCGGCGCTGCACGCGCGGGGCGTCGTCTTCGGGGACCTGCAGCCCGCCAACGTGCTGCTGCGGCCGGACGGCAGCGTCTGCCTGGTCGACTTCGAGACGTGCTTCGGCATCGCGGAGGACTTCACCCCCGTCCTGGGCACCCCCGGCTTCACGGCCCCCTGGGCGCGTTCGGGCGTCGCCGTCGACGCGTACGCCCTGGACTGCCTCAGGCTCGCGGTCCTCTGCCCGCTGACCGAGCTGCTGCGCTTCGACGTGCACAAGCACGAGCAGCTGATCCGGCTGGCGGAGAGCCGCTTCCCGCTGCCGCCCGGCTTCGGTGACCGGCTGCGCGAGGGCCTCGCCCCGCCCCCGGACGCCTCCCCTGCGCCGGCCGTCCCCTGGCCGGTGGGGCCGGGCGGCCGCAACGAGCCGGGCCCCTGCCGCGAGGGCGGCACCGGTGAGGAGCACGCCCCCGGCTGGGAGGCGGTCCTGGCGTCCCTGGCCCGGGCCGTCCTGAGCAGCGCCACCCCGGAGCGGGAGGACCGCCTCTTCCCGGGCGACGTCCGGCAGTTCGACCAGCAGGGCGCGGGCCTCGCCTTCGGAGCGGCGGGGGTGCTGCACGCGCTGCACGGCACGGGGCACGGCACGGGTTCCCGCTTCGACGGGTACGTCGACTGGCTGGCACGGGCGGCCGAACGCACCCGCTGGCCGCGGCCCGGCCTGTACGACGGGCTGGCAGGCATGGCGTACGTCCTCGACGAGCTCGGCCGCCCGCAGCAGGCACGGGCGGCGGTCGACCGGCTGGCCGCCTTCGACCTGCGGGGATGCGGAGCGGGACTGTTCGGCGGGCTCGCCGGGATCGCCCTGACACTGTGGCACTTCGGCGACGCGCAGGGGGCGCTGCGGCTCGGCGACCGGCTGGCGCGCTCCCTCGACGACGAGGCGTCGCCGCCGGCGGCCGTGGGGCTGATGCGCGGCTGGTCGGGTCCGGCGTTGCTGTTCGCCCGGCTCTTCGCCGGGACGGGGGACGAGCACCATCTGCGCCGCGCCGAGGCCGCGCTGACCCGTGACCTGGCCCACTGCGGGGTCGCGCGCGGGAGGTTCGTGCACGTGCGGGAGGGCGAGCGCCGGATCACCACGCTCGGGCGGGGCAGCGCCGGGATCGGCATCGCCCTCGACGCGTACCTGGAGCAGTGCGAGGACGCCCACTTCCGCCGGCTGCGCGACCGCATCCGCGAGAGCCTGGGCACCGAACTCCTCCTGTCCTCCGGCCTCCTGGACGGCCACGCCGGACTGCTGTACGCCCTCACGCACCTCGGCGGGCCCGCCGGCGCGCGCCGGGTGCAGCTGCGCGGGCTGGGGCTGCACGCGGTGCGGTGCCGGGGGGAGCTGGCGTTCCCGATGGACGGCCGGCTGCGGCTGTCGATGGACCTGGCGACGGGCACGGCGGGCGTTCTGCTCGCCGTGCACGCCGCAACCCGGCCCGGGTCGACCGCTTCCTTGCCGTTCCTGCGCCCGGCGTGAGGGAGCGCGCGCCTGCCCTGACCCGCCGGCAGTGCGCGGCCGCCCGTCAGTGGCCGCCCGTCACCTTGAAGCCGCGCGGCACCATGAGGACGACGAGCAGGGTGACGGCGACGACGATGCCGGCCGAGACGTACGCGGTGGTGGTGAGCGCGGTGTCGAAGGCGGCGCGGGCGGCGTCCAGCACGCGCCGGCCCGTATCGCCGGCCGCCCCCTCGGCCACCTCCGCCGCGCCGCCCACCGACTCCCGGGCCGTGTCCAGGTCACTCCCGTGGAGCGGAAGCCCCGTCATGCGGCCGGTGTAGACGGCGCCGTGGATGCTGCCGAGCAGCGCCACACCGAGGCCCACCCCGAGTTCGTAGCAGGTCTCGGACACCGCGCCGGCCTGACCGGCCCGTTCGACGGGGACGGAGGAGACGAGGACGGACGCCGAGGCGGTGATCGCCAGGCCGTCGCCGAGGCCGAGCGCGGCCAGCACGAGCGCGACGACCGGGTACGTCGTCGGTTCCGGGGCGAGCGCGAGCAGGAGGAAGCCGGCCGCCAGGGCGCCGAGGCCGACGGCCAGGACGGCCCGCACCCCCAGGTGGTGCATCAGCCAGGGCGAGGACAGGGAGCCGGCCAGCATGGCGAGCGCGGAGGGCAGGGTCCGCAGTCCGGCCTCCGCCGGCGAGTAGCCGTGCACGTACTGCAGCCACAGCGAGATGAGGAACAGTGCGGCGCCGATGGCCAGCATGGCCAGCAGGGTGGCGAGAGCGGCGGCCGTGAAGGGGCCGGTGCGGAAGAGGCGTACGTCGAGGAGGGGGTCGTCGAGCCGGAGCTGGCGCCGGGCGAAGACCGCGAGCAGGACCACGCCCGACAGGAGGACGCCCACGTCCCCGGGGTGCAGGCTGCCCTTGGCGACGTGTTTGATGCCCCAGGCGAGCGCGACGATGCCGGCGACGGACAGCAGCGCGCCCGGCCAGTCGAGCCGCCCGTGCTGCGGGGCCCGGTACTCGGGCAGGAGTCCGATGCCGGCCACGACCGTCACGACGACGACGGGGACGTTCACCCAGAACGCGGACTGCCACGCGAAGTGTTCGACGAGGAAACCGCCGATCAGCGGCCCGACGCAGGCGCCGGCACCGGCCACGGCGGCCCAGATGCCGATGGCCAGGGCGCGTTCGCGGTCGTCGGTGAAGATGTTGCGGATCAGCGAGAGCGTCGAGGGCATCACCATGGCGCCGCCGAGGCCGAGCAGTACCCGGCCGGTGATGAGCTGCCCGGAGCTGTGGGAGGTGGCGGCGACGACGGAGGCCAGCCCGAACAGCACGAAGCCGGTGAGGAAGAGCAGCTTGCGGCCCCAGCGGTCGCCGACGGCGCCGGTGGTGACGAGCAGTCCGCCGAGGACCAGGCCGTAGACGTCGATGATCCACAGCTGTTCGAGCGCGCCGGGCCGCAGGTCGTCGATCAGTGAGGGGAGCGCCACGTTGAGGATGGTGGCGTCCATGGCGACGAGCAGCAGGCTGGCGCACAGCACGGCGAGCATGGCCCAGCGGCCGGCGTCCGGGGCCGCCGCCCGGTCCCCGGTCCCGGGTTCTCCGGGGGCTCGCGCCATGGCACGACACCTCACCCTCCACGGCCCCGAGCCGCCGGTGGCGAAGGACGACCGGCCTGAACAGTATGAACCGGTTTGATGCTTTTTGCCCGGGAGTGCTCACCGGCTGAGCAGATCGGTGCGGACGCGGGCCACGTCGCGGGCCACGCCGGTGAGCCACGCCTCGGCGTCGACGGCCAGCAGCACGGGCGCGGCGTCCGCGGCCTGTTCCGGGGAACGGCTCGGCGGGGGCGAGCCGCCGGCGGACGGCTCTTCTCCCGCCGTGGGAGGGGCTCCCGAGCGCAGCAGCTCGCCGGAGCGGCGGCAGGCGGCCGCCACCTCCTCGGCCAGGGCAGTGAGTCCTGCGGCCGCCTCCGGGGGCAGCGGGGCGGGGGCGGCCCCGTCCGGGCAGCGCAGCAGCATCAGCTCGCCGCCGCGCAGCATGTGGTAGCCGGCCGTCAGGGCGAGCTCCCAGTGCGGGTCCGCCGTGTGCCGGGGCATGCGCTCGGTCTGGTACTGGCAGTAGGTGGCCTCGGCCAGGAGCATCGCCCGGCGGGCGGGCCGCAGCGGGTCCGCGGGGCCGGGTCTGCCGCACAGCACGTCGACGACCGCGCGGCAGGCCGCGGCGCCCTCGGTGAGGAAGCCGGCGAGTGCGCCCCGCAGTTCGCCGTGGCCGCCGCGCGGCCAGGCGAGCAGGCTCACCGCCGCGCCCACGGCGCCTCCGGCGAGCACGTCCACGATCCGCACGGCGGACAGCTGCCAGTCGGCCACCGACAGCTGAGTGAACATCAGGACGAAGGCGAGGGTGAACACCGCCTGCTCGCCGGCCGGCCCGAGGACGGGCCCGGCGGTGAGGCCGGCGAGGAGGACGAGGGGCAGCACGGCGGCGTAGAAGAGGGGGACGTCGCCGACCGCGAGGAGCAGGAGGGCGGCCAGGCCGGCGCCGACGGCGGTGCCGAGGAAGGCGGGGCGCAGGGCGGTACGGGTGTCGGCGGCGGAGGTGCGCAGGAGGCTGAGCGTCGCCAGCAGCATCCAGAAGCCGTGCGACAGGCCCAGCCCGCCGGCCAGGAGCCGGGCGATCGCCATGGCCAGGGCGACCCGGAGGGCGTTCTGCAGGTGGACCGAGTGGGGGGTCAGGTGCAGGCGCAGCCGTCGCCACCACAACAGAGCGGCGGGTTCGGTGGCGTACCGGAACGGCCATGTGGGGGCGCGGCCCTCGGCGGTGGGGCGGACGCCGAGCGCGATGCGGGACGCCTGCGCGGCCAGCAGTGCCCCTTCGGCGGCGGCCTTGACGACCGCGTCCTGGTGCCGCCGCAGGGGCGAGGCGCCGGGGAGCGCGTCCGCGCGGGCCGCGTCGAAGGCGGCCACGGCCTCGGACAGGCCGGCGGCTTCGCCCGGCGGGGACCCGCCGCGCAGCCCGGCGGCCACCGGGTCCAGGGCCGCCGCGGTCCGGCCCAGCAGGGCCAGCGCGGGCGGGGCCGCCACGGGCGGCCCGCCGGTGCCGCCGTAGAGCCGGTCGAGCTGGTCGCGGACGTGCCGGACGGCCGCGCGGGCGTGGTTGAGGGCCCGGTCGCGGGCGGAGGGCGAGGTGGGGCGCTCGGTGGGCGGCATCCGGGACGGGCGGGCGGCGTCGAGGGCGCGGTCGGCGGCGGGCCGGGTGTCCCCCGCCCCGGCGGCGGCCGTGGCGCAGCTGCCGGCCACGGCGGCGGTCGCGTCGGCGAGGTGGACGCGGTACGGCACGGACGGGGGCTCGGGCCGCAGGACCCGCTCCACGAGTGCGGTGAGCAGGATGCCGGTGGTCAGGCCCGCCAGCCGGGAGCCGAGGGTGTCGGGGGCGTAGGGCGGGAAGCAGGGCAGGACGTAGAAGAGCTGGACGGCGACGCTCACCCCGGCCAGCCGGGGGCCGCCGACGCCGCCGAAGGAGACGGCGAAGCCGACGACGAACATGCCGCAGGCGGCGGCCCAGTCGCGGACGGCGAGCAGGGTCCCGGCGGTGACCATGAGGCAGCCCACGGGCACCATGGCCAGCAGGGTGCCCGTGCGTTGCCGGGCGGTGCCGCTGAGCCGCGAGAACATCACCAGCGGCAGGGAGCCGAACATCGCGTACAGCCCCATGAGGGGGTCGCCCAGTCCGTAGGTGCACGCGTAGAAGCCGGTGCAGCCGGCGACCGTCGCCCACAGGGCGCGCCGCGCAGCCTGCGGACCGCCCCGCTGCCGCAGCAGCCGGCGGACCGCGGCGCTTCCCCCCACCGGCCGTTCGACCGGGCTACGGGCACGGACCATGGTGCCTCCCCAGGCTAGGCCGGTCCGGGCCGGCCGCAACCCGACCGGGCGGCACGACGAAGCCGAGCCGTTCGCCGCCCAGGGCATGCCGGGCGACCTGCGAGCCACGGAACCCACCCACCGACCGACGCACCACCCGGCCGGGGGCCGAGACCCGGCCGAGACGACCGCCACCAGGCCGGGCGACCTGCGGACCGCGGAGCCCACCCGCCCACTGACGTGCCACCCGGCCACAGCCGAAACCCGCCGGGCAGCATGACGAAGCCAAACCGGCCGCCACCCGGGGCACGCCGGGCTACCTGCGGACCGCGGGCCTCACCCACCAGCCAACGCACCACCCCGCCGGCAGCCGAGACCCGCCGGCCGGCACGACGGAACCGAGCCGACCGCCACCCGGCGCACGCCAGGCGACTCGCGAACCACGGGCCCCACCCACCGGACGGGGGCCGAGGCCGCCGGGCGCACGAAGCCGAGCCGGCCGTCGCCCACAGGCACCGCCCATCCCGCGGCCCACCGGCTGTCACCGCAGCCAACGAGCCGCGGCCGCCCGCCGGCCGACGGGCAACCCGGCCGTCGGCCGGAGGGCGGGCGGATCCGGCAACCCGTGCCCGCCCGCCGGCCGTCGGCCGCAGCGGCCGCCTCCGGTCAGGCCGCCGCGGCGAAGGCCGCCAGGCGCTGTTCGATCTGGGGGGCGGTGGCGTGGCCGACGGCCAGGACGGCGGCGCGGGCGCCGTCGACGGCCAGGAGGGTGGGAAAGCCCTCGACGCCGTACTCCGCCGACCGGCGGAAGTCGGCGCGGGCGGCGTTCGCCGAGGCCGGAGAGGTGAAGGCGGCCGCCACGGCGTCCGCGTCCAGGCCGGCCCGCTCGGCGACGGTGCGGTAGGTGCCGGCGTCGGACAGGCTCAGCCCGTCGACGTAGAACGCCTCCTGCAGGGCCGCGGCCAGTTCCGCCGCCCGCTCGGGGGCGGCCTGGCGCAGGGCGGCCACGCCACGGGCGGCGGCCTCGGAGTCCATGACGAACGAGCCGTCCGCGATCAGCCGGTCGTAGGCGGCGCCGAACCCGGCCCCCGTCATCTCGGCGATCTTGGCGTTGGCGCCCTGGACGTAGCCGAACTCCCGGATCGGCACCCGGCGGGCCCCGGTGAACAGGCCGCCCGAGACGACCTCCACGGGCAGCTCGGGCCGGCGGCGGGCGACCTCGGCCAGGGTGGCCGAGAAGCCGTGGGACCAGCCGCAGTAGGCGTCGAAGACGTAGACGAGCTTCATGGGGGGGCCTCCAGGGGCGGTGGTGCGGTGCCCGTCGGCACGGGCGGTTCATCTGCCTCAACAGTATCTGCTGCGTCAGACATTCCCGTCCGCCCGAGGTTTTTACGGCCTCCTCACCGGCACCCCCGTCACCGCAGCCGCGGCAGCGCGTCCCGGGCCGCGTGGCTGAGGGTCTTCAGGTCCTCCGCGAACCGCTCGCGGTGATCCTCCGGCAGCGGCTCCAGGAAGAAGCGCCGGATGTTCTCCACATGGACCCGCGCCGCCCGCACCACCGTCTCCTCCCCCCGGGGCGTCAGCCGCACCAGCCGCCCCCGCCGGTCGTCGGGGTCGGCGTCCCGGACCACCAGCCCCGCCGCCTCCATCCGGTCCACGAGCCGGGTGACCCCGCCGGTGCTCAGCACGCGCTCCTGGGCGATCGCCCGCATCGGCAGGCCCGCCTCCCCCGCCCGGCCCAGGATCAGCAGCACCTCGAACATCAGGTGGCTGATCCCGCACTCCTCCTCGATCGCCCGGCCCAGGATGTACTCCAGCCGGTTCGCGGCCCCCTGCAGCCGCCCGAACGCCAGCACGAGGCCGTCGTTCGCCGCCTGCTCCGCCGTTGCGATCTCCGCTTCCCCTGCCACCTGGTCCCTCTCACCGCGCCTCACCACGTCCCGCGACGCCCTTGCGCCACCCCGGAGCCTACGAGGAGAACCGCGGCACCGGCGCCGGTGCGGGGCCGGGGTCGTCACCCGATGGCGGGAAGGGACGGCGCGGAGGGCAGAATCGGAGGGTGTCCAGACGAACGAGCCCACGCCGGCAGCCGGCGATCACCGCCACCTCACCGTGCCCCTGCGGGCTCGGCGCACCGTACGGGGAGTGCTGCGGCAGCTTCCACCAGGGCCGGGCGGCGGCGCCCACGGCCGAGCGGCTGATGCGCTCGCGCTACAGCGCCTTCGTGGTCCGCGACGCCGCCTATCTGCTGCGCACCTGGCACTCCACGACGCGGCCGCCCGGGCTGGACTTCGACCCCGGCATCACGTGGACGGGTCTCGACGTCCTGGGCGCCACGGACGGCAGCGCCTTCCACCAGGAGGGCACGGTGGAGTTCCGTGCCCACTACAGGGTGGGAGGGGAGGCGGACAGCCAGCACGAGCTCAGCCGCTTCGCCCGCGAGGACGGACAGTGGGTGTATCTGGACGCGGTCGGCTGACCGGGCCGGCGGCCCGGCCCGGACGAGGCCGGCCTCAGACGAGGTCGAAGGGTTCGACGCCGTGGCCCTCCCAGATCCGCCGGGAGGCGTCCTCGGGGTACGGGCCCGCTCCGGTCCCCGTGTCCAGGAGCCCGGTGAGCCGCCCGTCGGTGACCCGGTAGGCCGGCCAGCCGGGGTCGCCGTGGGCGGCGAACGACGCCCACGAGCGGCGGATGTCGTCCCCCAGCGCGAGGACGTCCTCGGGCGGCGGCTCCTCCCCGTAGAACAGGCGGGCGGCGGGGGCGCTGTAGGTGCCGAACAGCAGTGACACGTCCAGGCCGTGGGCGGCGCCGAGGGCGCCGCCGAGCGCGGGCGCGGACAGGCACAGCTCGTACAGGTGGGCCGTGCCGCCGCCGGCGGAGTGGGCGTCGGCGAGGTGCAGGGACGGCATGCGGAACAGCACGTCGCTGTAGAGCAGTTCGAAGAGCGCGGCCGGCGAGGCGTCCGGATGGGCGGCGCGGTAGGCCCGTTCGCCGTCGGGTGCGGGGGCCAGGGCGCGCAGCGCCGCGGTGGCGTCCTCGTCGGTGATCTTCTCGGGATGGCCGGAGAGCATGAGGAAGGGGCGGAACTCGTCCCGGGTATGACCGGTCAGCAGGTCGGTCTCGCTCGCCCGGCCGTCGCGCAGGCTCCGCCAGGGCACGTCCGGCACCACGTCGCCGTCGACGACCGGCAGGAAGGGAACGCCCGAGCGGGCCAGCCGGCCCCAGCGGTCGATGCGGGCGGGCAGTTCCTCCATGAGCGGGTCGATGGCGTCGGCCAGGCGTTGCGGGCTCACCGCGGCGAGCCCGGCGGTGGTGGGGGTCGTGCCGAGCCGGGCGGCCAGGTCGGCGGTGACGTCCGCGGCCAGGGCGCAGGTCGCGTAGAGGCCGGGCACGGACTGGGTGATGGCCCGGCGGAAGAGGCCCGCGGCCCGGGGGGCGGCGAGCAGCGTGGCGATCGAGCCCGCTCCGGCGGACTGTCCGCAGAGGGTGACCCGGTCCGGGTTGCCACCGAAGCGGGCGATGTTCTGCCGCACCCAGTCGAGGGCGGCGAGCTGGTCGAGCAGGCCGCGGTTGTCGGGTACCCCGGGGAGGTGTGCGAAGCCCTCGGCGCCGAGCCGGTAGTTGAGGGTGACCACGACCAGTCCGCCCTGGCCGGCCAGGAGCGCGGCGTCGTACAGGGGGTCACCCGCGGCCCCGGAGACGTAGGCCCCGCCGGGGATCCACACCAGGACCGGCAGCCCGGACCCGCCGGGGTCCGGGGTCCAGACGTTCAGGGTGAGCCAGTCGGTGCCGGCCGGGTCCCCGGGGACGCGGGCGGGCCCGGACTGCGGTGGCGGTGGCCCGAAGGCGAGGGCGTCACGGACCCCGTCCCAGGGGAGGGGCGGCTGCGGCGCGGCGAAGCGCAGGTTTCCGACGGGTGGCCGGGCATAGGGGACGCCGCGGAAGACGGCGAGGCCCCCGGCGGTCAGCTCTCCGCGCACGATGCCCTGAGCGGTACGTATCTCCATACCCGTACCGCTCCCCCGCGCCGCCCTTTCCCATGTGTGCGGGGGCGGCCGTGTGCGGGGGCGGCCGGTGCAAGGTGGCGGCCCCGCCGGGTGGCGGGGCCGTGGAGCGGGGCTACTTGACGCGGCCGTACCAGACGCTGTTGGTCCAGATCTTCTCCAGCCGGACGGAGGTGCCGGGCTTGGGGGCGTGCCAGATCTTGTTGTTACCCGCGTAGATCCCCACGTGGTAGACGTTGCTGCCGCTGTGGAAGAAGACCAGGTCGCCCGCCTGCCGGGAGCTGCCGGACAGGTGCCGGGTGGCGTTGTACTGGCTGGCGGCGGTGCGCGGGAGGGTCTTGCCGGCCTTCTTGAACGAGTAGAGCGTCAGGCCCGAGCAGTCGAACCGGTCGGGGCCCGTGGCGCCGTACTGGTAGGGGGAGCCCTGCTTGGCGGCGGCGACCTTCAGCGCCTGTTCGCCGGCGGTCGCCGCCTGGGCCGCGGGGGCCAGGCCGGGGACGAGGACCGTTGCCGCGAGCGTGGCGGCGGTGACGGCCGACGCGGCGCCGGCCCGGGAAATGAGCGCAGGTATGCGAGGCATCGCAGACATGCCAAAGCCCTTCGGCATCCGCCTACGAAAGATGACCTGTCGGGTTCGGGCTGCGAAGTTGCCCGGCCACGGTGTGGCTTCACCCCAAGAACCACCGCGTTCGTGGTTCGTACTGCTTGGGTCTCCCGCTCCTGCCGATTCGTCGAATCGTTTCCGCACCCGGTGCGGCGGCAGGACTCGGCGTCCGCCCGGGTCGCCCGCCTCGGTGACGGGATCTTGTGTTCGGTGAGAGATCCTGCACCATCAGTCGCTCAAATTCGGGCTCCAAACGGTCATCTGTGAACTTCTTCACTTCAGATGCAAACAGGGAACCGAAGCCGTTCCACCGCCCGCCGCCTGCCGCCAAACCGCTTTCCCGCAAGGGAGTTGAAGCACGGAATCATCAACTCCGCAGCGGCGGTTCAACACGGCTGCCGCCAGGCGTCCAGCTCCAGCTTCTTCTTCATGGAGCTGAGCCCCAGCCGCCCGGCCGTACCGCAGAACTCCTTCGGGGACAGGTCGTATTCGACGTGGAAGACCGCTTTGTTCTGCTTCACGAAGGGGGTGAGCTTCTCGCACTCGCCGTACTGGGCGCACTGCTCGTTGACCGCGAAATCGAAGTCGCGCACCAGCTCCGGGATCTGTTCGAGATCGTTCTTCAAACCGATGGCCAGTCCCCGGTCATGAGCGAGTTTCACCAGCATCCGGTTGAAGGCCAGCTGGTCGGCGGCCGTCAGCGCGAAACCGGTGCGGTTGCGGAATCCCTCGGTCAGATCCGGTTCGACCGCGTCGAATCCCTTCTGCCGGCACATGTCGATCCGCGCGGCCATGATCGGCCGCAACGCGTCGAGACGGCGGATGTCCAGCCATTTCTCGCCGTCCCAGCCCTTGTTGTTCTTCCCGAGGACCGACCTGGGGAATTCCGAGTGATCGGGACGGAAGTCCTCCCAGGCCCCGGCGTTGATGTAACAGATCACCTTGCGGCCGCGGGAGTGCAGCTCGGCCACCGTCCGTGCCGAGTTCTCGAAACCGTCGATGTCGTAGACGGGGACGTCCACCGAGGTGTCGACCTTCCCGCCGAGCTGCCACTGCCAGCGCAGGCCCGGCCGGGGCTGCCAGCGGCGCGACGCCGGGGGCGCCGAGCCGTCCGGCGCCGCGCTCATGCGGTCCACCGGACGCTCGTCGTCGGCGCCCGGTGCCTCGTCCGGCGACGAGCCCGAGCAGCCCGCCAGCACGAACGGCAGCACGAGCAGCAGCGCGCCCAGGAGCCCCGCCCGGGACGGCCGCCCGGTCACCGGGCGCTCCCCAGGGCCCGGTCCCCCGTGCGGGGCACGCTGCACCAGGGGTTGGCCCCGGTGCCCGGAACCGCGCAGTGCACCCCGGCGCCCCGGGCCTCGGCGGTCCGCGCGACCTGCCCGGCGCGGTCGGGCGGCACCGCGTGGACGAGGTGGCAGAAACGGCCCGGCGGATGGTCGGCGGTCCAGGCGGGCACGCCGGCCCGCCGGTACTCCTCCCACGTCCCCTCGAAGGTGACCAGCAGGTCGGCGAGCGCGGCGTAGCCGGGGTCGGGATGCGTGCCCGGGTTCAGGACGACGGTGCGCGCGCCCAGCAGCCGGGCGGCCGTGACGAGCCCGCGGTAGCGGGGCAGCAGCGCGGCGCCGGCCGCGGCCTGGTCGAAGAAGACGCCGTCCACGCCGTACCAGCGACGGTGCCGGAGGACGTCGGCGGCCACCGCGCGGGGCGGCCGCCGGCCGTAGCCGGTGTCGACGTAGCCCAGCAGCCGCGCCCCCGCCCGGCGCAGCCGCCCGGCGACGTCCCGGAAGGCGGGGTCGGGGCCGCTGCCGGGGCCGTCCGCCATGTTGAGCACGACCGCGTACAGGCCGGGGGCGGCCGCCACCAGGGCGGCCCACTCCTCGGGGTGGGCCGCCGGGTGCACGTACAGCGGGACGAGCAGGCGCCCGCCGCCGCCCTCGGTCGTGTGCGGTGCGGGGCGCTTCACCGGACGGGCTCCGCGGAGCGGCCGGCGGCCGCGGCCCACAGGTCGGCGAGGGAGTCCTCCAGGCGGTGCCGGGGCGCCCAGTCCAGGGCGCGGCCGGCCGCGGTGATGTCGGCCCGTTGCCAGGGGACGGCGGCCGAGCGGGGCGAGCCGTCGCCGTCCTCGTCGATCCGGACGCCGCCGGGTCCGTCGAGGCCGGCGGCGTGCAGCAGTCCCTCGGCGACGGCCCGGACCGGACGGGCCGTGCCGCTGCCGATGTTGAGGACGCCGGGCAGCGGCCGCGAGGCCGTCACGGCGCACACGACGGCGTCGGCCACGTCCCGCGCGTCGACGAAGTCGCGGTGCGCGGAGAGGTCGCCGGTGCGCACCCGCCCGCCGGGGCGGGCCCGGTGCAGCTCGATGGCGAGCCGGCCGGGCAGGGAGGCGGGCGGGGCGCCGGGGCCCACGGGGTTGAACACCCGCAGGACGACGGCGTCGAGGCCGGAGGCGGTCACGGCGAGGGTGCCGGCGAGCTTGCTCGCCCCGTAGAGGCCGAGGGGGCGGGCCGGGTCGGTCTCGGTCACGGGCCAGTGGCCGTCGGCGGGTCCGTACTCGGCGGCCGACCCCAGGTGCACCAGGCGTGCGTCGGGGGCGGCCGCGTGCAGGGCTTCGCACAGGGCGGCGGGGCCGCGGGCGTTGACGGCGGTGAGGGTCAGCGGGTTGCCGCCGACCGCTCCGGCGCAGTTGACGACCGCGTCGGGTGCGGCTTCGCGCAGGACAGCCGCGAGCCGGTCCGGGTCGGTCGTGGCCAGGTCGACGGGCAGGGCGGAGCCGGGCGCCCGGCCGCCGCCGAGCACCCGGACGCCCGGAAGGGCGCGCAGGTGCGCGGCGGCGTGCCGGCCCAGGAAGCCGGTGGCGCCCAGGACGAGGGTGCGCATCGGGTCCGGTCACGCTCCCTTGATCAGCAGGTCGCGGCGGACGGAGAACTCCGCGTTGGCCCGGTCGTAGTCGTCGGGGCGCCCGATGTCGAGCCAGTAGCCGTCGAATTCGTAGGCGTGGGGCGGGGTGTCGTCGGCGAGCAGGTCGAGGACGAGCTCGTCGAAGCCCAGCGGCAGGCCGGGGGTGTAGCGGGCGAGGGCGGAGCGGGTGACGCCGTAGACGCCCATGGAGACGCGGTAGTCCATGCTGGGCTTCTCGGCGAAGCCGACCACGCGCCCGGAGTCGGTGGTGAGCACGCCGAAGTCGATGTTGACCTTCCGGGCGTAGGTGGCGATGGTCAGCTGGGCTCCGGAGGCGATGTGGTCGGTGAGGACCTCGCCGAAGTCGAGGTCGGTGAGGACGTCGCCGTTCATCACGAGGAAGTGCTCCGGCAGCCGGCCGGTCATGGTGAGCAGCGGGCCCATGGTGCCCAGCGGGCTCTCCTCGGTGGTGTAGTCGACCGCGATGCCCCACTGGGAGCCGTCGCCGACGTAGGCGCGGATGATGTGCCCGAGGTGGCCGATGGCGAGGGTGCAGCTGGTGAAGCCTGCGCCGGCCAGCTGGCGCATGACGATTTCGAGGATGGCGTGCTGGTCGCCGATGGGCACCAGGGGCTTGGGCAGTGCGGTGGTGTACGGGCGCAGCCGGACGCCCTTGCCTCCGGCCAGGATGACTGCGTGCATGGGGTGCCGTTCCTCTCTGCGAAGGGTGTCTCTCGTCGGTCCGTCGTCGGTCCGTGCGCGGGGGAAGGGCGTCAGACGTTGTAGATGCCGGTCTTGTACCGGCCGAGGTTGACCGGGTCGCGGAAGAAGTCGATGGCTTCGCGCAGGCCCTCCTCCAGGGTGTGGGCGGGGCTCCAGCCGGTGGCGGCCCGCAGCCGGGAGGAGTCGCAGACGAGCCGCATCACCTCGGAGGCGGCGGGCCGGACGCGCGCCGGGTCCTCCTGGACGTCGAGGTCGGCGTCCATCAGCTTGCCGATGAGGGTCACCAGGTCGCCGACGGAGATCTCCTCGCCGGTGCCGGAGTTGAACGTGCGCCCGAGGACGGCGCCGGCGGGTGCGGTGCCGACGGCGCGGAAGGCGGCGACGGTGTCCTTGACGTAGCTGAAGTCGCGGGTGGGGCGCAGGTCGCCGAGGGTGATGGTGCGTTCCCCGGCGGCGACCTGGCCGATGACGGTGGGGATGACGGCCCGCATGGACTGGCGGGGGCCGAAGGTGTTGAAGGGGCGCAGGGTGACGACGGGCAGCCCGAAGCTGGCGTGGTAGCTGTCGGCGAGCCGGTCCCCGCCCGCCTTGGACGCGGCGTACGGGGACTGGGTGTTGATGGGGTGGTCCTCGGTGATCGGCACGGTCTGCGCGGTGCCGTAGGTCTCGCTGGTGGAGGTGTGGACCAGGCGGGGGATGTCCTGGTGGCGAACGGCCTCCAGGACGTTGAGGGTGCCGGTGACGTTGGTCTCGACGTAGCTGTGCGGGGCCCGGTAGGAGTACGGGATCGCGATGAGCGCGGCGAGGTGGTAGACGGTCTCGGCGCCGGCCACCAGGCCCTGGACCGAGCCGGGGTCGCGGACGTCGCCGAGGACCACCTCGACGTGGTCCATGACGTCCGCGGGCAGGTCCTCCAGCCAGCCGAAGGACGAGAAGGAGTTGTACTGCACCATGGCGCGGACGCGGTGGCCGTCGGCGACGAGCGCCTCCACCAGGTGGGATCCGATGAAGCCTTCGGCGCCGGTGACGGCGACGAGTGAGGGTGCGGGCATGCGGGTCTCCTCTTCGGAACGAAGCGCGGGGACGTACGGGGACGGAAGGTGCGCGGACGGAAGGTGCGGCGGTGCGCGGGCGGGTCAGCGGTGCGTGGTGATCCGGCCGAGCAGGGCGGTGGCGGCGGCCAGCAGACCGGCCGCCGCGCCGGTACAGGCCACCAGTTGGGCGGTGACCGGGGACGAGAGGTGGAGGACGAGGGCGCAGGTCTCCGCGCCGGCGGCGCCGAGGCAGAGCAGCGCCGGGATCCAGGCGGTGCCGTATGCCTGGAGCAGCAGCCCGGACCAGAGCACGGTCCCGAGCGCCAGCAGGGCGGCCAGCCGTGCGGGGGCGGGCTGGGGGGCGCCGGGCCACAGGGCGCCCACGGCCAGCAGGAGGACGGTCAGCGCCGCGAGGTAACCGGTGGCGCAGAGGGCCAGGACGCGGGCCGCCCTCAGCAGCAGCCCGGTGGTGGTCGTGGCGGCGGAGAGCGCGCCCAGGGCCATGCCGCGGCAGCGGTGGAGCAGCCATTCGGCGACGCCCATGCTGAGGGTGAGGGCCAGGACGGCCGGCGCGCCCGGGCCGCCCGGGTGGTGGACGAGGACGTCGCCGAGCGCGGCGACGGTGGTCAGGACGCCGCAGCCCAGGCCGAACAGGCCGTAGGGCAGGGAGGTGACGAGCGGGGTCCCCGGCCCGTCGGCGCCCTGGGACTCGCGCCGGGTGCGGGCGATCTCGTACCCCGCGGCGAAGAGCGCGCCTCCGGCGGAGGCGAGCAGCAGGGCGGTGCCCAGGGCGTCCGGCGGCCGGGTGACGAGGACCACCGCTCCCCCGGTGGCGGTCGGCAGCAGGGCGAGCAGCAGGAGCCGTTCCCTGCCGAGGACCAGCAGGACGGTGGCGGCGGCCAGGTAGAGCGCCTGCCCGGCCGCGAAGGCGAGCGCGCCGGCCGGCGCGTTCGCGGCCAGGGCGGCGCCGGTGGCGAGCAGGGCGCCGAGCGGGGCGCCCGTGCTCAGGCAGCGGCCCGCCGCCGCCCGCCCGCCGGCCGCCAGCCGGAGGTACGCGCGGTGGGCGAGCGCCTGGTTCCACGCCCAGGCCACCAGGGCGGAGGCCACCAGGGCCCCGGTGCCCGCGGGCAGCCCGAAGCGGTCGCGGCCGCCGTCCAGCAGGGGCGAGCCGAGGGCGTAGCCGAAGCCGGGCAGGGTGAAGACCACGGAGCGGAGCAGGAACGGCCACGGTGCGACCCGCCAGGGGTCGGGGCGGGGGCCGGGCTCGGGGTGGCTGCGCGGCACCCGGGCGTAGAGCTCGGCCGCCAGCTCGAAGGCGTCGGTGCGCCCGTAGCGTTCGGCGATCTGTTCGCCCGTCAGGCCGTCGGCCTCCAGGACGGCGGCGATCTCGTCGGGGTGGACCGCCGCCGCGCAGACGGTGCCCAGTTCCTCGGCGAGCTCGTCGAGGGGGTCGGCGGCCCACCGCGGCCGGGAGCGCGTGTGCGCGGGGGCGACCGCGAGGTCGTGGGCCGGTTCGGGTTCGTCGGGTACGAGCCGCAGCAGTCCGCTCACCGGACACCCCCTGCGGCCAGGGCCATGACGGGGACGGTCTCCGGCACGGCGAAGGGCCGCGTCAGGCCGGACAGGTCGTGGTAGATGTCGCGGAAGGCGCTGATGGTCTGCCGGAGGGTGAACTGCTCGATGACGCGCAGCCGGGCGGCCTGCCCCATCTCGGCCCGCAGCGCCGGATCCCGCAGGAGCCGCAGCGCCGCCCGGGCCATGCTCTGCGGGTCGCGCGGCGGGACGACCAGTCCGCTGTCGCCCACCGCCTCGCGGACGCCGCCCACGTCGGTGGAGACGGTGGCCCGCCCGCACGACATGGCCTCGATGAGGGTGAAGGGGAAGCCTTCGCTGATGCTGGAGAGCATCACGACGTTGCCGGCCGCGTAGGCGTCGCGGATGTCCTCGACGCGGCCCTCGAAGACGACGGCGCCGGCCACGCCCAGTTCGGCGGCGAGGGCCTCGCAGGCGGTGCGGTAGCCCTCGCCGCCGCGCGGGGTGCCGCCGAACAGGCGCAGCCGGGCGTCGGGTATCTCGGCCCGGACGAGCGCGAAGGCACGGATGAGGGTCTCCAGGCCCTTGATGGGGTCGACCCGTCCGGCCCAGCTCAGGGTCGGGACCTCCGGTTCCGGCCCGGCGGGCGGGAACGCGGCCGGGTCGACGCCGTTGTAGACGGTGCGGATGCGGCCGGGCGGGGTGCCGCCGTGCTCCTCCCAGCGGCGGTTGTAGCGGTTGCCGGGGGTGACGAGCGCCGCGCACCGGTAGCTCTCCTCGGCGAGCATCCTGAACAGCCCGAGCATCAGTGCCTTGACCGGCCAGCGGTAGGGCTCGCTGCGGAAGCCGAGGTAGCGCTCGCGCAGGTAGATGCCGTGCTCGGTGAGGAGGAAGGGTGTGCCGTGGCGGTGGTGGGCGACGAGTCCGGGCAGGGTGGCCAGGCCCCCGCTGACGGCGTGGGTGATCCCTTCGGCGGGCGGCTGCGCGGCGAGCGGGCGCAGGGCGTGTTCCAGCAGGTCGGTGGCGGCCAGCGCGTCGTGGAGCGTGGGGCGCGCGGCGGCGGTGGCCAGACGGGGGCGGTTCCAGAGGCGGGCGAGCAGGCGGGCCGCCGGCTCGCTGCGCAGGGCGGCGAAGAGCGTGCCGCGGTCGGCGTGGTCGGCGAGCCGGTAGAAGCTGCGGGCGAAGTGCTGTTCCTGCGGGGGGTCGAGGAGGGCCAGCAGGAACTGCTCGTAGCAGGTGAGGAAGCGTTTCATCTCCCGGCCGCGGGGTACGCGGCCGGCCGGGGGCGTTCCCCACAGGGGGACGGTCTGGACGGCCCGGACGTGGGAGGGCAGCGGCCAGGCGAGCTGTTCGCGGCCGGTGCCGGTGACGGCGATGACGCGGAAGTCGACGTCCGGCATGCCCTGGACGAGCTGGTCGCACCAGACGCTGACCCCGCCGTGGCTGTGCGGATAGGTCCCCTCGGTGAGCAGGGTCACCGAGGGAGCGGCGGACGCCGTTTCGGCTGACGGTCCGTGCATGGAAGTCGGTTCTCTCCAGAAGGCGGCGCGGCGACGGGACGGTGCTGCACGAAGCTGCCGGCCTGCCTCAGCGCCGGACCCTGTCGCCGGGCCCGTAGGGCACCCGGGCGGTGACGCCCCGGGGCACCGGGAGGGCGGCCGCGGGTGCCTGCACCCGGGTGGCCTTCCCCAGGAGGACGCGGGCCGCGGAGGTGGAGTCGGCCAGGGCGAAGGCGAGGGAGCCCTCGCCCGTGGCGGGCGCGGCCCAGCCGGAGCGGAGCCCGGCGTAGGCGGTTCCGAAGGGGATGCGGCCGGTGCCCTGCACCTGGACGGTGCCGGTGGGCAGCGTCGCGCTGACGTCGACGCCGGCGGGCGCGGTGACGCTGATGTCCGCGCCGATGCGGTGGGCGCTCACCTTGCCCTCGCGGACGGCGGCGGCCCAGGCGGCGCGCTTGCGCAGCTCCGTCCCGATGTCCCGCATCCGGAGGTTGACCGGCGGGGTGCTGTCGGCGAAGAGACTGCGGTAGTCGGCGAGGATCTTCTCCAGCGCCTGGTAGCCGATGCGCTCCTCGGCGAGGTTGGACTGGTGGATGAAGTGCGGGCGCGGGTCGTTGGCGAGCACGTGGCCCAGGGCGATCCGGCTCTCCAGCGGCACGATGTAGTCGGTGTAGCCGGTGGAGGACGACAGGGGTGCCGGCAGGCAGGTGGTGGTGGCCGAGCCCTCGCACACGCCGCTGCCGCCGTCGGCCTTGCGGGTGTAGAGCCAGTTGTACTCGTCGACCTGCTCGGTGGCCTTGCCGGCGTTGTAGAAGATGTTCATGGGGTAGCGGGGCACCGTCAGGGAGGGCCCCACCCGGCGCTGTTCGCGCTCCCGCGAGCTGTCGCTGGCGAGCCAGGCGACCTGGGTCTGGGTGAGGGCGGGCGCGAGCTCGGGGTTGTCCTCGGGCTGCTGCGGCGCGGTCTTCAGGCCGGAGTGCTCGCCGGTGACCAGTTCGTCCTTGTCGACGGCCAGGCCCTGCCGGGCCGCCCAGCCCCGGTTGTCGTCGATCTGGGCGGTGATGGTGGCGCGGCTGGTCCAGCGGGTGCGGCCCAGCAGGTCGGTGGCGCACTTCCACGGCACGACGGAGGTGTTCTGCAGGCAGCCGAGGAAGGGGTGGTTGTAGGTGTGGTCGATCCAGCGGTAGGCGCTCTGGTCGGCGACCAGCTGCCGGGCGAGCGGGTCGGAGCCGGCGTGGGCCTCCTTGTAGCCCTCGCTGCCGCCGCCGTTGAAGGCCAGGTCCAGGGTGAGGCCGTGGTCGCGGGACCACTGCCCGGCGTACTGGGCGTCGGCGGCGGTCATCCGGATCGGGTCGTTCTCCGGGTGGGTGCCCGGCGGGCAGTCGACGTCGCCCGGGGTGCAGTTGAGCTGGGAGTCCCACCGGTCGTCGGAGCCGAAGACGTCGTCGACGTGGACGGCGAAGTAGTTGCGGGAGGCGCCCAGGTGGACGCCCTGGGTCAGCCACTCCACGATGCCGCGCGAGAGCAGCCGGAACTGGCTCTGGTACTGGTTGTAGACGAAGGTGACGACCAGTTCGCTGCGGCCGTCGTGGGTGTACTGGCCGACCAGTGAGCCGCGCCGGGACCCGTCGGGGACGGGGGCGTCGAGGTAGCTGGTGTAGGTCGCTCCGTCCGGCTGCCGGTCGAGCGGAGCGGCGAGGTAGCCGTAGCTCTCGTTCACACCGGTGTCGTTGTCCTCGAAAGGAACGTTTTTTCTGAGGTAGGCGAACGGCCCGGCAGCCCCTTCGGCGGTGACCTGCGCGGTCCGGCCGTCCAGGGACCCGGCGTGCACGGTGGTCAGGCCGACCGCCGGGCGAGCGTAGGTGTAGGCGTCCACCTGCCGGATGCCGAACCGTTTCTCGTATCCGGCGACGGCCGCCATCTCCGCCGATCCGTCCCCGAACGGATTGTCGTTGGGCAGCACCACGCCCTGGTACTTGGCGCGGGGCCTGCCGTCCACGGTGTCGCTCAGGAAGGCGTCGTCGATGCGCGGCCGCCCCCGGTCGCCCAGGTCGACCCTGGTGTACGGGGTGCCGGCGGCATCGAGTTCGGCGCGGATCGCCTCGACGGCCGGGCCGCCGTCGTCGACGACGAGAACGCGCAGGTCGACGCGGGGTACGGCCGCTGCGGCCTGCGCGCCCTGCGCGCCGGCGGCGGGCAGGCCCACCGCCAGCAGGACGGCCGCGGCCAAGCCCGCGACCGGACGGGATGAACGCCCCATGTGCTTCTCCCCCCAAGGAACGGACGTCGCGCATGCGGCGCGCGGCATCCGTGTGCATGACGTGTGCGCGGGACGCCGGCCGGGCGTCCGGAGCACATCGAATAGGTCCCCACCTCATGGCTCCGTTGGCGGCCGGGCTCCCCCTACCGGCCGGCCGTTCCTCCCCTGCCACGGACCGGGTGCCGATGCCCCGTTCCGGGCCGCGCGGCCGGAGCCCGGCCGCACCACGATGACGCGGGCTCCGGGCACGGACGTGCTCCGGCACCGGGAGGCTCGACCGCCTCCCGACCGCTCAGCCATATAGTGCGTCATGCCCGAACCCCCACGCGCGGCGCACTGGGCAGTAGCCCCGGGGGCCCGGAGGATTGCTGGCCGAAAGTTGCCACCGCTCCGGACGGCCTCCTCACCTGGACGATCCGCCCAGAGGGGGGATCACGTCCGATGTGACCTGTGTCAACTTCCGTATACAACGTGCCGGGAGTCGCGTGCAGGGGCGGACGACACAGGCGGCCCCTGCGTTCCTGATCGTCGGGAGATCGGCCGAATGACGGCTGTCCGATATGCCGGTTGCACCAGGCATTCGTCCCATGCGCGGGTCACGTTCCGCCCGCCGCCCGGCGGACGGAAGGGCCCGCACCCCCGCCGCGCCGGGAGCCGCCGGATACGGAATCACCCTTCCGGGTCCGGGGTGTCGCGAGTCAACCAGGCTTTTCCGAGGGGACGTTGTTTCTTGAGGCCATGGGGCGGGCGGAAATCGGAGGGAACAGGGGTGGCTGTGCACCGGACGGAAGGCTTGTGCATCGGGGCCGTCGTGCCGCGGACGGGGCGGCTGGCCCGGCTGGGGGATCCCCTGGCCTTCGTACTGGAGCGGCTGGCACCCCGGCTGACGCACCTCGCGCACGGCTCGCGCCGTCTCCCCCTCCGGCTGGCCTGGCGCGACAGCCGCTCGGACGCCGACGGGGCGCGCCGGGCGGTCGCCGAACTCGTCCGGGACGAAGGGGTGCAGGCGGTGGTGACCACGGACGGCACCCGGGTGCTGCCCGCGGTGGCCGACTCCTGCGAGGTCCTGGGCATCCCCTGCGTGTCGACGGCGTTCCCCTGGCAGACCTACCTGCTCGGCAGGGGGGCCGAGCCCGCAGCCCGCCCCTTCCGCTGGACCTACCACTTCGCCTGGGGCCTGGACGACATCGCGGCGGTCTTCGCCGAGATGTGGGAACGCGTGGGACCGCGGCGGACGGTCGGCTGCCTGTGGAACGACGGTCCGCAGGGCCACTCCCTGCGCCACCCCCGCCACGGCTTCGTCCCCGTGGCGACCGCGCGCGGGCACACCCTCGTCGACCCCGGCGGCTACCGCGAGCCGGCCACCGGCTTCGAGCAGTGCGTGCGCCGGTTCCAGGAGGCCGGGGCCGACGTCGTCACGAGCGCGGCCACCGTCGAGGACCTGGCGCTCTTCCACCGGCAGGCCCACGAGGCCGGGCTGCGCCCACGGCTGATCACCTGCTCGCGGTGGCTGGCCCAGCCCCGCGCGAGCCCCCACACGGACGGGCTGGCGAACACCCGGATCGCCACCCTCGTCTACTGGTCGCCGCGCCACCCCTTCCGCTCGTCCGTCGACGACACCACCGCGGCCGCGCTGGCCCGGGACTACCGCCGCAGCACGGGCAAACCCTGGCTCCAGCTGCTCGGCCCCGCGCACGCCCTGCTGGAGGTGGCCGCCCACGCCCTGGCCACGGCGGCCGACCCCACCGACCGCCGGGCGGTCGCCGAGGCCCTGGGCCGCACCCGGCTGGACACGGTCGCCGGCCCGCTCGACTTCACGTGCGGGCCCACGCCCAACGTGGCGCTGCTGCCGCTGATCGGCGGCCAGTGGCGCCCGGGCCCGGGCCGGCAGCCCGAGCTCGCAGTGGTCACCAACACACGGCTGCCGGGCGTCGCCCCCGACGCACGGCTCACGGTCGGGCTGTAGACCGGGGGCGCCCGGGGTGGGGCCGCCTCAGACGACCGCGAGGACGATCTTTCCGGTGAGGTGGCCGTGCTCGCTCGCGCGCTGCGCCTCCGCGGCCTGGCTCAGCGGGTAGACGCGATGCACGGGCAGCTGGAGGATGCCGGCCTCGTGCAGGGCGAGCGCCGCGCCCAGGGCGGTCGCGGTCTGGGCGCTCGGGCCGGAGCTGAAGCGCACGCCGTGGCGGCGGGCGCCCTCGGCATCGGCGATGGTCACCACCCGGTCGGGCCCGCCGGTCAGTTCGACCGACACCCCGACGGCGTCTCCCTTGCCGACGGCGTCCAGCGCCGCGTCCACCCCCTCCGGGGCGGCCTCCCGCACGCGGTCGGCGAGCCCTTCCCCGTAGGCGACGGGGATCGCGCCGAGGCCCCGCAGGTACGCGTGGTTGGACTCGCTCGCGGTGCCGATCACCCGGATGCCCCGGGCCCGCGCGAACTGCACCGCCAGCGTGCCCACGCCTCCGGCGGCGCCGTGGACGATCAGCGTCTCCTCCTCGCTGAGCCGCAGCGCGTCCAGGGTGCGCCAGGCCGTCTCGGCCGCCACCGGCAGGGCCGCCCCCTCCTCCCAGGCCAGTGAGAGCGGCTTGACGACGAGCTCGGCGGCCGACGCCAGGGCCTGCTCGGCATAGGCGCCGGTGACCGTGCGGCCGAGGACCGCGTCCCCGGCCCGCACCTCCGTCACCCCCTCGCCGACCGCCTCGACGAGGCCGGACGCCTCCAGTCCGGGCACGTGCGGCAGGTCGAGGGGGAACAGCTCGGCGAGGGCACCGCTGCGGAGTTTGTGGTCGATCGGGTTGACCCCGGCACAGCGGACGGCGACCCGGACCTGCCCCGGCCCCGGGGCGGGCAGGTCGGTGTCGACGAGCCGGAGCACGTCGGCGGGGCCGTAGGCATCGAAGGTGACGGCCTTGATCATGGTCATGGAATCACCATCATCGAAAACGGGGCGTTTCCGTGCCAGGCTGGCCGCTGTTTCCCCGAATCCGGGATTACGCGCGTTCTTCGGCGAGGTGTTTGACGCCGTCGAGCGTGGCCCGTATGCCGGTGCGCAGGTCGCCCAGGCGCGCCTGCACGATCTCCTTCTCCCGCTCCGGCTCGCGGTCGATCGCCAGGTTGAGCCCGGAACGGGCCGGGCCGATGCGCCCGGAGTGGCTGAGCACGGTGCCGCCGTCGGCCGCCCGGAGCTCGAACGTCCAGGTGGCGAGCGGGCGGGCGGGGTCGGTGGGCTCCTCCCCGTACCGGCCCTCCGGGTCGATGACCTCCCAGGCGAAGCGCCGCTCCGGCTCCAGCACGGCCACCCGGGAGACGGTGCGCCACTCCAGGCCCGCCACGGGGTGCCGGTTGTAGCCGGCGAACTGCGCGCCCAGTACCGGCCCGGTGGCGCCGTCCAGCCATTCGGTGCGCTGGAGTTCGGGGCTGAGCCTGGCGGGCAGCGCGATGTCGGTCACCAGCCGCCAGACATCGGAGGGTGCCGCCTTGATGTGGATCTCTTCGTGAACACTCGGGCCGTCCGCGTACCGCATGGGGTCTCCTGCCTCCTGCGCATGACAAGTAGTCAGGAACAGTGTGCCTCCGACGGCGGCTCGGGGCTGTGGCGGGCGTCACCGCGGAAGAAGTCGACGAGGAGCATGTCGCGCAGGCCCGTGCGGGACCCCGGGGCGGGCCGCAGCGGTGAGACGCCGTGCAGGACGCGCCGGTCGTCGAGGACGATCGTCTCCAGGGGCGCGGTCAGCACCGTCCGGTGGAGGGGCTGCCGTCGCAGGTCGTACAGGCAGGACTCGGCGCCGCGCACGTTCTCCCGCAGGATCAGCACCTGGGCCACGTAGCAGTGTCCGTCCCGGTGGATGCCCTCGGGGGTGGGGTGTCCCTCGGCCCCGGCGGTGGCCGTGATGCGGATCTGATGGACGCCGCAGGTGTCGATGCCGGTGCGGGGGCCGGGCAGGCGGTCCCAGAGGGTGCGGACGACCGCGCGCAGGGCCGGTCCGTCCGCGACGGCGTCGCGCAACGGGGCGAACATGCGGTCCACGCCGCCGTTCACGCTGTTCACGGTGCGTTCCTGGAAGAAGGCGGCGTGCGGCAGGCGCTCCAGGCGGTCGCCGAGGATGCGGAACCGGCCGTAGCGGCGGAAGCGGTAGGGGGCGGCGGCCGTGCCCAGGTGGGGGTCGGCGGGCAGGTCGTTCCAGGACTCGGTGAACCGTGTCACCGGGCCCCGGGGTATCGCCGCGAGTGCCGAGGTGAGCAGGACGGGGGTGTGGTGCACGAAGGGGGGCGAGGGCCGGGAGGCGGACGCGGGGATTCCGGGAGCGCTGAGGGGGGTCGCGGTCATGGTGTCCTTGCTTCCGTACAGACCTGGTGGGGAGAGCACCACCGGAGTGCACGACGAGCCGCTCCGCGCATGACGCATCCCCCCGTTCACGCGTGCTGCGTGGCACCACGGTACCGGGCGGCCCCCGTTCGTCCAGGCGACCCGCAACGCGCCGGGGCGGACGGTGAGTTCATGTGGCGTACACCGTCGTGGGGGATCCTCGGGGGGTGAGTGCTGTGTTCGTCGTCTCGGTGCACGACGTCGCCCCCTGGAGCTTCGCGGCCGGCCGCCGGTGGCTGGACGATCTGGATGCGCGGGGGGTGCCGGCGACGCTGCTGCTCGTGCCGGGGCCTTGGCGCGGCCCGCGGTTGCCGCAGGACGCGGCCCTGGTGCGGTGGCTGCACGACGCCCGCGGGCGCGGGCACGAGCTCGCGCTGCACGGCTACGTCCACCGGGCCGTGCCCGGCGGCCCCTTGCCGCGCCGGTGGGTGAACGCCGTGGTGGCGCGGGGGTGTGCCGAGTTCTGTGCGCTGGACGAGCGGGCGGCGCACGACCGGCTGACGAGCGGGCTGGCCGCCCTGGCCTCGGTGGGCATCGTCCCGGAGGGCTTCACTCCGCCGGGGTGGCTCGCCTCGCCGGGGAGTGTGGCGGCGCTGCGCGGCCTGGGCCTGGAGTACACGACGAGCCACCTGGCGGTGCACGACCTGCGCACCGGCCGCCGCCACCGCATGCCCGCGCTCTCCCACCGCCCGGGAGGTCTCGGCGAGGGGGTGGGTGCCCGGCTGATGCCGGCGGCGGCCCGCCGCTGGTCGGTGCGGGGCAAGGCGTTCCGCATCGCGCTGCACCCGGCGGACCTGGACCGTCCCGGGCTGCGGGAGCGCGCCCTGGAGGCCGTCGACCTGGCCCTTGCGGCGGGGGCGCGCCCGTGCACGTACGCCGGGCTGGTCCGCGCGGCCCGGCGGGCCGCGACGTGAGGATCGTGCAGCTGGCCGGCTTCTACGGCCCGGCCTCCGGCGGTCTGCGCACCACGGTGGACGCCCTCGGCCGCGGTTATGTGGCCGCCGGGCACGAGCGGGTGCTGGTCGTGCCCGGCGGCGGGTACGGGCTGCAGCGCACCGCCGTCGACGGGCTGCGGCTGACGGTGCCCGGGGTGCCGGTGGGCGGCGGCTACCGGCTGGTGCTCGCGCCGCCGGTGCTGCGCGGACTGCGGGCGCTGCTGGGGCGGCTGGGGCCGGACGTGGTCGAGGTGTCGGACAAGCTGACGCTGGTTCATGCCGCCCGCCGGGCCCGGGCCCGGGGGGTGCGCACGGTCCTGCTCTCCCACGAGCGGCTCGACGCGATCCTGGCGCCCCGGGTGCCGGCGGTGCTGCCGCTGGGCCGGGCGGCCGATGCGTGGAACCGCCGGCTGGCGGGGGCGTTCGATGCCGTGGTGGCGGCGTCGGCCTTCTCCTGTGCCGAGTTCGCGCGGGTGGGGGCGCCGGCGCTCCACCGGGTGGCGCTCGGCGTCGACCTGCAGGTCTTTCACCCGGCGGCGGGTGGGGCGGCGGTGCAGGGGGGACGGCCGGCGCCGGCCGGCGGGAATGCGGAGGTCCGGCTGGTGTACGCCGGGCGGTTGTCGGCGGAGAAGTGTCCGCAGCTGCTGCCGGAGACGCTGCGCGTGCTGCGGCGGTGGGGCGTGGCGGCCCGGCTGGACGTGCTGGGCGACGGCCCGGAACGTGCGCGTCTGCGGCGGGGTGCCGCCGGGCTGCCCGTCCGTTTCCACGGTCACGTGAACGACCGCCGGGTCGTGGCCGCGGTGACGGCGGCGGCGGATGTGGCGCTGGCCCCCTGTCCGGTGGAGGCTTTCGGCCTGTCGGTGCTGGAGGCGCTCGCCTGTGGGACGCCGGTCGTCACGGCCGACCGCGGGGCGGCGCAGGAGCTGTTGGCGCCGGGGGCGGGGCTGGCGGTTCCGGCGTCGGCGGAGGCGATGGCGGCCGCGGTGGTGAGCCTGACGGCGCAGTCGCGGGAGCGCCGGCGGGCTGCGGCGCGTGCGAGGGCGGAGGAGTTCCCGTGGGCGAGGACGGTGGCCGGCCTGCTGGCGGTCCATGCGGGGACCGGCTGAGGTGACGTCGCCTCACGGCGGACCGGCGGCCCCGGACATGCCGGGACCGGCCCGGTGCCCCGCTGGGCGGGGTGCCGGGCCGGTCCTGGAGGGGGTGCCTGCCGGCCGGGTCAGGCGGCCGGGGTGACGGCCGCCGGGTCGGCCTTGTGGCCGGCCGGTGCCTCCTTCGGTGTGAGCAGTCGCTCGGCCAGCTCGCCGAAGACCAGGCCGAAGCCCGTCCACAGCACCAGCTCGACGGCCAGCGACGCCAGGCGGAACTCCCACAGGAGCGTGGCCGGGAAGCCTTCCGGCACGTTGCCGCCGGCGGGCAGGAAGGCGTAGGCGAGTCCGATCGCCACCACCAGCGCGGCGCCCGCCGCCACCGTCGCGTGCCAGTTGCCCAGGCGGGGGGCCAGCCGTCGGCCGAGGATGACCGCGCCGACGGCGAGCAGCACGCTGAGGGCGATCATCAGGAAGAACAGCGCGGTGCGCTGGTCCAGCGTGTCCGGGTCGCCCACGGCGGGCGGGTTCGCCGGGTACTTGAGGAACGGCACCAGGAAGACGGCCACGAACGCGCCGAGCGCGACCAGGGCCGCCGTGGCCCGGGGGCCGAAGCGGCCGATGCGGCCCAGGGCCACGCAGAAGGCCAGTGCGGCGATGCCGCCCAGGGCGACGCCGTAGACCAGGATGCCGGTGGCGAGGCCGCCGGTGGCCTGCATCGTCCGGCTGACCAGCTCCACGCCGCCGTCACCGTGGTCGTGGCTGTGCGCCTCCTCGAAGGCGATGGCCGCGTCCACGTGGGGCTCGCCGAGCAGGTAGGCGGTGACCAGGGCGAGGGCGCCGGTGATCAGACCGGCCAGCATGCCCCGTACGAGCAGGGCTCTCACCGATACCGGGTTCACGAGGTTCACGAGCTCGATTCCTCCGGCTGTCAGTGGCAGGGGAAGCCGAGCAGGTGCCGGCCGTCGTGCACCCACTCGTGCACGTCCTCGCCGGCGATGAGCGAGGTGGCGCCCTGCTCCGCGCCCACGAAGTAGAGCAGGACCAGCATCAGGATGCCCACGAAGGCCGCCCAGGGGGCGATCTCCTTCAGCGAGAGGGGAGCGACCTCGGGTATGGCGGGGGTGCTCGGTGCGGGGGCGGCGGACTGAGCCATGGTGGTACCTCCAGGGGAACAACGCGTCCCGGTCGTTGGTGCGGACGACGGTGCCGGGTCTGACTTCCTGCCGCCGCCCCGTCGTGACCGGGTGACCGTCAGGTACACAGTGGCGCGACCGTGCCGGATTCGCACCGGCTTCCGAACGCACCGTCGTCATGTACACGCGACCGTACCTCGTGGCAGGTGAGGGCGCTACAGGCGTGTGGATGCGCACCCCCGGCGCACGCCCGCGCCCGCACCCATGGTGTGCTGGGCCCCCGGGCGCGAGCGCCGTCTTCCGGGGAGGAGAAGGACCATGACCGTGCGTGTGCTGCTGATCTCGCCCGCGGCCGGGCCCGCGCTGCGGGCGGTGCGCTTCGACGACGACGCGCCGCTGGACGAGGCGGGGGTGCACCGGGCCCGCGAGGCGGCGGGTGCGCTGCCGCGCGGTGCGCGCGCGTACACCGCTCCGGCGAGGGGCTGCCGGGAGACGGCGGCGGCCCTGGGCCTGGACGCGGCCCCCGAGCCGGCCCTGCGGGACCTGGAGGTGGGCCGATGGCGGGGCCGTTCGCTGGACGAGGTCGCGGCCACCGAACCGCAGGCCGTGGCGGCCTGGCTGACGGACCCCGGGGCCGCGCCGCACGGCGGGGAGCCGGTGACGGCTCTGGTCGGGCGCGTGGGTGCGTGGCTGGACGAGCGGACGGCCGGTGCGGGCGGCCGGGTGCCGGTGGTGGCCGGCCCGGCGGTGATCCGGGCGGCGATGGTGCACGCGCTGGGGCTGCCGCCCGAGGTGTTCTGGCGCCTGGACGTCGCCCCGCTGACCCTGACCGAACTCACCGCCCGCGCCGGCCGCTGGAACCTCCGCTGCGGCCGCCCCCTGCAACCCCCGGGCCCGGCACCGGAATCTGCATAATGAAACCTCTTTGCCATCAGTCAACTGCCAGCGCGCACAGGGGTTGTGGAAGCATGGGTTCGCACGAGATGCACGAGAAGCTGATCGCTCTGCTCGATGAGCACAGTGCCGAGTACCGGACGATCGAGCACGAGCCCGAGGGCGGCACGGAGGCCGTGAGCCGGCTGCGCGGGCACGAGCTTCACCAGGCGGCCAAGTGCATCGTCGTGATGGTGAAGCTGGGCAAGAAGGTGACGCGCTACGTGCTCGCCGTCGTTCCCGGTGACAGGCGAGTGGACCTTGCTGCGATCAAGAGCCTGCTCGGCGGGACCTACGTGGGGTTCGCCGCTCAGGACGTCGCCGAACGGCTCTCGGGCTGTGCCAGCGGCACGATTCTGCCGTTCTCCTTCGACCAGCAGGTGGAACTCGTCGTCGACCCGGCACTGCTGGAGAACCGGGAGTTCTTCTTCAACGCAGCACGCCTCGACCGGTCCCTCGCTCTGGCCACGCGCGACTTCGTCAAGATCGCCGAGCCGCGCGTCGAGGCCATCGCGCTCGCCTGACCCCACCGGGCCGTCACGGCCGGACGGGGGGCGGGGTGACCTCTTCCAGGCGCGGAGCGGAGAAGCACCAGCGCAGCCACAGCGCCGACTCGATGTCCCAGAACGGCGCCGCGGCCAGGCCGTCCGCCACCGGGATGCGGAAACCCTGGGCCGCGACGATCGCGCGCAGCGTCATGTGCACCCCGGCGACGTCCCGGGCCGTCTTCGCCCAGTCGGGGTAGACGTCGTCGCCGCGGACGAGCGGATAGCGCCCGACGAAAGCCGCCCAGTCGGCCGCGCCGCCGATTTCGAGGACGTCGGCGGCGGGATCGGTGACCGGCAGCTGCCACGTCCGCCAGGGCCGGGGGTGGAGACTGGACCCCAGGTCGAGGTACATCCGCCACATGCCCGGCCCGTCACGCCGCGCCGTGGACGTGTAAAGCCCCAGGTGGAACGGCTTCGTGCGGGGAGGGCCGGGGTCCCCGCCGGGCGCGGTGAACCGCTCCCGGTCCGGGGTGAGCCACCGGTGCGGCACCAGCTCGTGCGGGCTGGTGCCGATCCAGTGCTGGCGCGTCCGGTCGAGAGGCCCCCGGACGAGACTCTCCTCGTCCCGGGCGAGCCGGCCCAGCAGCAGGCAGCCGTCGGCCATCCCGTCCGCCTCCGCCAGCTCGGACGGGGCCAGGACGGCCGGACCGCCCGCCAGGGCCGTCATCTCGGGCTCGGTCCACCCCGTCATGACGGCGGTGAAATGGCGCAGCCCGGCGTCCGTGTCGGTGGTCAGCTCCGGTGCCGCGTCGAGCTGCGCCACTCGCCGGCGCAGGATCCGGGCGGGAGTGGGGTGCATGCCGGAACTCCTTCCCCGGCGGCGCCCCCGTGCACCGCGGTGCCGTCCCTCCGGCGGGCCGCCGATCAGCAGCTGATGGACACTTCCTGGCCGAGGGCGTTGGCGGAGCTGGTCGGCGGCCGGTAGCCGGGCGGGAAGACGACCTTGAAGTACATCCAGCCCCGGTAGGTGCCGGGGCTGCACCTCACGGCCGCGTTGTTCTGGGCGCTGCGGGTGTTCCTCTGCGTCCTCAGCGTGGACTGGTTGACGAGCTGTCCGTTCTTGTACAGCGCCGCCCGGGTGGTGATCTCCGGCACCGGTGCCGTGCACGAGACCGTCACGACGACGTTGACGGTGCCGGGCACGTGGGTGGAGTTGTGCGGGCGCTGCACCTGGCCCTCACATCGGATCACCGCGGACGCGTCCGCGTCCGAACCGGACTTGCCGGCATCCACGCTGCCGCCGCCGGCGTCGCGCCCCTCCGGCACGGTGGCCGGAGCGGACGGGTCGCCGACCGCTCCGGCTGGGGAGGTGCCGCCGACGAGCGCCAGGACCGCCATCGACGCGGCGGCCGCCGTCCTCCATGCCTGCATGTCTGCTCCTCCGTGTTCGCCCGCTCAGGTCGGGTGTGAGCACATCAAGGAGAGACCCTACAGAGAGAAATCGATTCATCACCCAGGGTGATGTGCGTTCGAGGGGTAATCCGGTCAGCCCGGTCGCCCGCCGGGAAGGCTCACAGGGCCTTCACGGGCGGCCGGGAACGCTCCGGTCGACTGGTACGTCCCAGCCAGTGTGGCCCGAATGCGCACGGCGTCGCACGCCGTCCGCAGGGGGAGGGGGCGTACGGCATGGACGGCATGGACACGGCACCGCACAGGCCGCTGCTGGCCGGGCGGTACAGGCTGCTGGAACAGCTCGGCCAGGGAGGCATGGGCGTCGTCTGGCTCGCCCTGGACGAGGTCCTCGACCGGGAGGTCGCGGCCAAGGAAGTCCGGGCACCGGAGCACATGAACGACGAGGACGTCCGGGTCCTGTACGCCCGCCTCAAGCAGGAGGCCCGGGCGGCCGCGCGCGTCACGCACCCCAACGTCATCACCGTGCACGACGTGATCGAACAACAAGGCCGCCCCTGGATCGTGATGGAGCTGGTGCGGGGCCAGTCACTGGACAAGGTGCTCCGGCAGGAAGGCGTGCTGCAGGTCAAGGAAGCGGCCAGGATCGGCGGCATGGTGCTGCAGGCACTGCGCGCCGCGCACGCCGTCGGAGTGCTGCACCGCGACGTCAAACCCGCCAACGTCCTGATACAGGACGGCGGCCGCGTCGTCCTCACCGACTTCGGCATCGCCGTCATCGAGGGGGCGGGCACCCTCACCCGCACCGGCGACCTGGTCGGCTCGGCCGAATACCTCGCGCCCGAACGGGCCATGGGCCGCCGCCCGGGCATCCCCTCGGACCTGTGGTCGCTGGGCACCCTGCTCTACGTGGCCGTCGAAGGGGTCTCACCCTTCCGGCGCGGCGACGCACTCAGCACCCTGCGAGCCGTCGTCGACGACGATCCCGCCCCGGCCCGGCGCGCCGGTCTCCTGACCCCGCTGCTGGAAGGGCTGCTGCGCAAGGACCCCGAAGCACGCATGGGTTCGGCCGAGGCCGAGCAGCTGCTGGAGGCGATCGCGAGCGGCCGGCTCACGGAAGAGCCCACCGGCTACGTCCGCACCACCGTCGACGAGCAGCTGCGGAACCCGGGCCCGGCAACCGCACCGGCACCCGCACCCGCACCCGCACCCGCACCCGCACCCGCACCCGCACCCGTGACGGTGCCGGACACGCCGACGCCCCAGTCGAGCCCGCCGACCCCCGTGTCGTCGCCCTCGCCCTTCTCCTCGTCCACGCCGCCCCCGTCACCGTCCCCCTCCCTCTCCACGTCCCTGCTCGCCCCTCCCCCGCCGGGCCCCGGCCCCGCGGCGGATCCGCTGCCGGCCGGCGTGCCGGTGGGCCTGCAGCAAGGCGGCCTGTCGACGCCCATCGTCGGGCCGGGCGCGGGGACGCCGTCACCGGTGGGATACCCGCTGCGCCCGGTGCCGGGGCCCGGCCCGGACCCGGGTCCGGGCCCGCGGCGGGCGGCATGGGTCGTGGCGGCCGTGGTGGCGCTGCTCCTGCTCGTGGGAGGGGTGGCCGTCCTGGTCGCGCTGCGCAGCGCCGAGGGGTCCGGGTCACCGGGCGGCGGCTCCACGGAGACGGCGAACCCCCAGCAGACGGGCGACGCCACGGCCCCCGGGACCAGCGGCCCCACCGCCGGTCCGACGGGCGACGCGAGCGCTCCCGCACCGCCCCCGCCCGACCCGGCGGAGAAGAGCCCGAGCCCGAGCTCCACCTGCAACGGGGGCTGGGTCTACTCGTGCTAGCAAGCACCAACGAACGGAAACGTCGGAACGGATGAGAACCGGCTATCGGGGGGTGTGCGCTGTGAAGCGCGAACGGATGCGTGTCGTCTCGCTGCTGGCCGTCTCCGCCCTGCTCGGGGGGACGGCGGTGTCGGGCTGCTCCAAGGGAACGTCCAAGGTGGCCATGAAGATCGCCCTGGAGGCCGCGGGAGTGATCGCTCCCGGTGCCTTCATACCGGCGCCCGACGCCGACATCAAGGGCGTCAAGGCCGTCCCGGTGAGCGGGAGCAAGGGCGCCGACGGCACCGGGCCGCTGGGCGGCATCCGGGGCCGGACGCGCTGCGACAAGGCCAAGCTGGTCGCCGAGCTCACCCGCGACCGGGTCAAGGGGACGGCGTGGGCGAAGGTCCGCAAGATCCCCTTCGAGAAGATCGCGGAGTTCGTCCAGGGCCTGAGCGAGGGCTTCGTGCTCCAGGACACCCTGGTCCGGAACCACAACTACAAGGGCGACGGCAAGACCGAGTCCTACCTGTCCGTCGTCCAGGCGGGCACCGCGCTGCTCTTCGACGACTTCCGCAACCCCGCCGTCAAGTGCAACTGCGGCAATCCCCTGCTGCAGCCGGAGAAGAACATCGACCGGCAGGCGTCCACCTACACCGGTGAGCACTGGGAGGCGTTCCAGAACTCGCAGGTCACGGTCGTCGCTCCGCAGCCCCTGGAGGAGGGTCCGCTCAAGGCCCTCCCGCTCGTCGACCCCTTCCAGCCCGGCACGGGCTTCGACCGCCCGATGGGCGGCGACGGTTCGAACGACAGCCCGACCCGTCCCGTGCCGACCCTGCCGCCCCCGGTGCCGACCCGGTCCGGCTCGCCAGGAGCCTCGGACACGCCGTCGCCGTCCGGGACGCGGTCCCGGGCCCCGTCCGGCTCCGCTCCCCCGCCGCCCCCGTCCACGGGGGGCAGCGCCACGTCCCGGCCATCGACCGGCGTGCCGTCCACCCCGTCCCGCACCGCCCCGCCGCCGAAGACGGGCACGCCCTCCGTCACGCACAAGCCCCAGCCCACGCCGACCCGTCCGGCACCGACGACGAAGCAGCCACCCGGCCCGTCGACCCCCGTGGCCCCGCCCCGCACGGCCTCGGCACCGGCCCCCGCCCACACGACGGCAGCCGCCACCCGCCCCCCGAAGACGGCGCCCCCGCCGGTCGAACACAGCCTGGCCCCACCCCCGAAGACCGCCGCGCCGCCCGTGGAACGCACCGTCGCCCCGCCCCCGAAGACGGCGGCCCCGCCGGTCGAACGCACCCTGGCCCCACCCAGGACGGCCGCCCCGCCGGTGGAACGCACCCTCGCCCCACCGCCCAGGACCGCCGCCCCGCCGGCCGCAACGGCGGCGCCGCCCGCACCCGGTCAAACTGCCGGGTCGTAACCGCTGCCGTCTGGTGGCACGATGCCAGGACGGGGCGTCGGCCCCTGTCCTGGCGGGCATCCGCGTTACTCGCCGGAACCCCAGTCGTTCTTGTCCGTGAATGTCTCAGGGTGGAGGGCGGGGGCGGTGACCCGATCTACGGATGCTTACTACCGGCAGCACGTCATGCCGTACTACCGGGCGTTCGGATCACGCTTCGGGTACACGGCGCTGCTCGGCCGGACACGCCACTTCGGCTGGTACGAACCCGGTGATTCCCCCTGGCGGTTCACGGCCGCCATGCGGCGCATGGAGGTCGTTGCGGCCACCAAACTGGCCCTGCCGTCCGCGTCCTCGGTGCTCGACGCCGGTTGCGGGGTCGGTGACACGGCACGCACGGTCGCACGGGTGAGCGGGGCGTACGTCACCGGGATCGACGGGATCGAGCCGGACGTCGCCCTCGCGCGGCAGCGGTCGGCCCGGGCAGGCGAGCCGGGCAGGCGGACGCGTTTCCTCCGGGCCAACTACCACGCGCTCCCGTTCGCCGCCGCCAGCTTCGACGGCGTCTACACCATGGAGTCGTTCGTCCACTCGCCCGACCCCCCGCAAGGACTGGCCGAGTTCTTCCGTGTCCTGCGTCCCGGCGGGAAGCTGGTGATGTTCGAGTATTCGAGCACTCCGCAGGCCGAGCTCGCGCCGCGGGCGCGGGGCGCACTGCTCCGCGTCTGTGAGCTCTCGGGCATGCCGGGGATGCTCACGATGACCCACGGGGAGCTGGAACGGCTCCTTCGGCAAACCGGATTCGTCGTCGAACCGACGTATGACGCCACGGAGAAGACCCTGCCCATGCTGCGGTCCTTCTCGGCACTGGGCAGGCTCCCCTACACGCTCGCGTGCGGCGTGGGCCGTGGCGACAGCCTGGTCAACGCGATGTCGGCGGTGGAGATGTACCGGCACCAGGACACCTGGCGGTACACCATCTGTCGCGCCACGAAGCCGTGAGCCCCACCGCCGCCCCGCCGGCCGCTACGGCGTCGGCATTGCCACCCTCGCCCGGTCGAAGTGCCGCGTCGTGACCTCGTACGTCGGGCTGGCGTACAGGCCCTGGGCCCGCCTGGCGGGGTCCGGGTGCGGGTTGCGGTAGAGCTGCTCCGCCAGGTCGCGCAGCTCCAGCATGGCGGGGATCGCGCCCTGCAACGCCGCCGGTTCACCGGTGAAAGCCCTCTCCAGCAGGCACAACAGCAGCGCGTACGCCTCGTTGAACCGGTCGGCGGCGAGGCGCACGCCACTGCCGGGCGGATAGTGCGCGGCCTTCGCGGCCGGGTCGATGGGGTAGGCGTCGCCCCAGCGGACGTCGACGGCCGGGCCGGTCGGCCCGGTCGCCGGGGTGTCGAGCGGGCCGTAGCTGCGCTGCCGCCGGATCTCGTCGAAGCGGAAGTAGTGCGCGGGCTCGCGGGCCTCGCCGAACAGCGTGTCGTCGGAGTCGAAGACCGTGCCGCTGACGCCCTCCCCCTCCTCGGTGATCACGCGCAGCGCCAGGAGCGCGGAGTCGAGGTCCGTGACGGTGAGGACCTCGCCGCCCGAGTTGTAGAAGTCCCGCGGCCCCACCTGCAGGGCGGGGTCGCCGCAGAACAGCTCGCGCTCACCCAGTTCGTCCGCGAGGCGCACCAGGCCCTCGCGGATGGTGTTGTAGAACTGCCCGATCGACGTCCAGCCGTCGTCGTCGGCCACGGAGGGGTGGCCGGGCGGCTCGGCCACGTAGTCGGGGCGCTCGATGTACAGGAACGTCTCCAGCGCCTCCACGCTGAAGTGGCGCAGGGCGATGGGGACCTTCTCCTTGCTGAAGGGCAGCAGGGCCGGGTAGCCGGTGACGAACCGGGGGTCCGCCACGCAGGGCGTGCCGCCGACGGCGTTGAGGAGGTTGGCCACGAGCGTCATGTGCAGCATCTCTTCCAGCACCACGCCCCGGATGGCGTAGAAGGCGTGCCGGTTGGTGCCGGGCCGCAGCGTGTACATGGCCGTCAGGTAGGGCGGGATGGTGAGGTGTTCGAGGGCGAGGGCGGCCTGCAGGAAGAGGTGCAGGTCGGCGCGGTCGCGCGGCACCCGGAACGGCGGCTCCCGGCGCACGGTGGGCTCGGTCATGACTGTCCTTCCTGCTGCGGGATCGCAACGGCCACCTGGAGAGCGGGGGCGGACCGGAGGGTGCGGGGCCGGTGCAGCTCCGTCAGGTCGCGGTGGATCTGCTCACAGCTGCGCAGGGTCATGGCGGCCATCGTGAGCGAGGGGTTGGCGGTGCCCATCGAGGGCATGCTGCCGCAGCCCACGGCGTAGAGGGTGGGGTGGTCCCAGGTGCGCTGCCACTGGTCGACCACGGAGGTGGCGGGGTCGTCGCCCATGACGTGCGTCCCCGCGCCGTGGCCCGCGCCCTGGAAGACGAAGTCGCGGCCCTCGAAGCGGAACCAGCCGGCCGAGAAGGGGCCGGGGGCGTAGCTGGTGTGGTCCTCGGCGCCGATCAGCCCGAAGATCTGGTCGGAGACGTCCTTGGCGGCGGCGATGCCCCGCTTGACCCGGTCCGAGAGGTCGTAGGTGATGACGGGCCGGAGGTTGCCGAGCCGGTCGCGGTGGGCGGGGTCGAGGGTGACGCGGTTGCGGCTCTCGGCGTCCTGCTCCATGGCGAACTGCAGGGTGAACTGGCGGCCGACGTGCCGGCCCAGTTCCTCGCGCAGCCGCGGCCCGAACAGGCCCTTGCCGCGCGGCTGCGCCGAGCCGCCCCCCATGCCCAGCAGCCGGGCGACGTCGCTGCCGGGGGATCCGGCCGACCAGGTCCAGCCCCAGTTGGCGATCTCGATGCGGAAGGGGGCGCGGTCCCGGCGGGCGGGCCCGGTGCGGAAGTTCTCCATGCCGGAGGTGGAGCCGGGGCCGCGGAAGGGGCCCACCGGGTGGTCGAGCAGGCCCCAGGTGAGCAGCGTGGGGTGGTCCATGAGGTTGCGGCCCACCTGGTCGCTGCTGTTGGCGAGGCCCGAGGCGAGCAGCAGCCGGGCGTTCTCGATGGAGTGGGCGGCGAGGACGACGATGTCCGCCTCGGCGGTGCGGGTGGTGTGCACGGGGGCGGCCGGGTCGTCGTACTGCTGGTACTCGACGCCGTAGACGTGGCCGTTGCCGTTGGCCAGGACCCGGCTGACCACGGCGTGCGTGACGAGCGTGACGCGGTGGCTCCAGGTGGTCTGGGTCTTGAGGGGGTTGTACTTCGCCTGGACGGGACAGATGGGCACGCAGGAGGAGTTGCCGACGCAGCGTTCGCCGTAGTTGGGCAGGCCGGCCGCACCGTCGGGGCGGTGGCCCCGGCCCGCGTCGTACTGCTCGTTGGGGGTGCTGTTGCGGGCGGCCGGGGTGGTGACCACGCGCAGGACGGTCTCCTCCGCGCCGGGCGCCTCCCGGACCGGCTTCCCGTCGAGACGGGCGGCCAGCACCCGGTCGAGGTAGGTGGGGGGAACGGGGTGCATCGGGTAGACGTAGCCGGTCGGGTAGGGCGTGCCGGCGGCCTCGGCCTGCTCGGCGGCGTCGCCGGCCGCGCCCATCATGCGCTCGGCGGTGCGGTAGTGGCTCTCCAGGTCGGCGTAGCCGATGGGCCAGTCGCGGCCGTAGCCGTAGGCGCTGCGGACCGTGAAGTCCTCGGGCTGCATGCGCGGTACGAGGCCCATCCAGTGCAGGGCGCTGCCGCCGGTGGCGCGCAGGTAGTCGCTGCTGTAGGGCAGGGCGCCGTTCTGGACGAAGTAGCCGTTCGACCGGAAGCCGCCCTCGGGCAGGCCCTGGACGTCGATGACGTCCGGGGAGGGGGCGGCGGCGTTGGGCCGGTAGGGCGCGTTGGGCACCTTGGCGAGGGCCGCGTAGTAGGTGTTCATCGCGTCGAGGGTGCCCGGCCAGGTGTCCAGGGTGCGGGTGCCGGCTTCCAGGACGAGGACGCGCCAGCCCTGGTCGCCCAGTTGCTTGGCGACCAGGGAGCCGGCGAGTCCGGCGCCGGCGACGATCACGTCGTAGCGGTCCGTCGCGGGTCGCGGTGCGGTGCTCATGCGGCGTCCTCCGTCTGCCGGAGGGCCCCGGGGGCCGGGGCGCCGGCCGGCGGTTCGGACCAGCTGCCGTGGCCGGGGGCCTTGGCGCCCGGCGGGTGGGCGTCGAACGTCCGCCAGGCCAGGCCCTCGGTGTAGGACTCGGGCGAGACGACGAACGCGACGTTGGCCCGTTCCCGGCCGAGGGCCGCGTGGACGGAGCGGGACAGCTGCGGCCAGACGCCGAGGTACCACAGGTGGGTGATGGCGCGGGCGATGTCGCGCGAGGTCTCGTCGACGAGGCCGTCGGGGTCGCCCCCGGCGGCGTTCAGGTCGTCGATGAAGCGGCTCACGGCTTGTGTGCCCACTTGTTCGACGGTGGTGTCGTGGTAGAGCCGGACCATGCCGGTGCCGCGCAGCTCGAACTCGTCGAAACCGGTGAGGCGTACGGAGATGTCGACGAACCCCGGGTACTCCGGCGGTACTTCGGTGTGCTCGGGCGGCGGTGCTGACTGCGCGGGATCCATCGGGGCTCCCCCATTCATGAGACTGCCGCATTTCTACCGGAGAGTCCGCAATGGGAGAAGCGCTTTATGAACACCCGTCACCTGCAAGGATAGTTCAGTGGGGAACCGATGTTCCCCACAGGTGTTCGCCTAGCGTTGCACGAGGTCACTGGGGTCGGTGTTGGCGCCGCAGACGACCACGGCGACGGTCTCGCCCGCGGCGGGGACGTAGGCGCCGCGCCCCTCGGGGACGAGGGCGGCGAGCGCGGTGGCGCCGGCGTGCTCGACGGCCAGCCGGCGGTCGTCCCAGAGCAGGTGGCGGGCGCGGACGATCGCGTCGTCGGGGACGAGTACGGACCTCACGCCGTCGTCCTGCGCGGCGGCCAGGGCCGTCCGCGACACCTGCCGGGCCCCGAGCGCGTCGGCCGCGACGGAGTCGACGTCCACGTCGACCACGCGCCCGGCCTGCAACGCGGCGTTGAGGGCACGGCAGTTCGCGGGCTCGACCGCGACGGTCCGCACGCCGTGGTGGCGGGCGGCCGTGGCCACCCCGGCGAAGAGCCCGCCGCCGCCGACCGCGACGACGACCGTGTCCAGGCCGGGGACGCGCTCGCGGATCTCGTCGAGGAGGGTGCCGGCCCCGGCCGCGATCAGCGGGTGGTCGTAGGCGTGGCTGGCCAGCGCGCCGGTGGAGGCGGCGAACTCCTCGCAGGCGGCCAGGGCCTGGGCGTACTCGGTGCCGACCAGGCGCACGTCGGCGCCGTAGCCGCGGAGCTTGGCGACCTTGACGTGGGGGGCGTTCTCGGGGAGGAAGACGGTGGCGCGGACGCCCTCCTGACGTGCGGCCCAGGCACAGGCGAGCCCGGCGTTGCCGCCGGAGGCGATGGTCACCCCGGCGTCCGGCAGGGTGCCGGCCTCGCGGTGGGCGGCGAGGAAGTTGTGGGCGCCGCGGGCCTTGAAGGAGCCGGTGTGCTGCATCTGTTCCAGCGCGAGCCATACGCCGTTGCCGGCGGGGGTGACGGTGACGGGTCGGATGTGCCCGGCGACGCGGTCGGCGGCACGCTTGACGTCGTCGTAGGTGAGAGGGGGCACGGCAGAACTCCTTCTGGAGGGGCGGCTGACGGAGGGGCGGCCGGGTGCAAGATCGTTTACGGGTGACCCCTACCCCAGCCGGAGCACGTTCAGCCCACGGGAGCGTTTTCCACCAGCGGGGGCGGGCCGGCCCGCCGGGGCAGGGTCGGCCCGCGGCACGGGCCCTGCCCACCGGCGTAGGTCCAGCCTGCCAGGGCAGGATCAGCCGCCGGTACGGGTCCAGCCCGCCGGGGCAGGATCAGCCTGCGGCACGGGCCCTGCCCACCGGCGTAGGTCCAGCCTGCCAGGGCAGGTTCAGCCGCCGGCACGGGTCCAGCCCGCCGGGGCAGGGACAGTCCGCCGGGGCAGGATCAGCCGCCGGCACGGGTCCAGCCCGCCAGGGCAGGATCAGCCGCCGGTACGGGTCCAGCCCGCCGGGGGCAAGTTCAGCCCGCCGGGGCGGGTTCAGCCCGCCGTGCGGCCCGGGGTCGTCACGGCGTCCAGCAGCACCCGTGCCGCCTCGCGCGCATGCCGTGCGGGTTCGGCGCTGCCGGAGAGGGCGGCCGTCGTGATCGCCCCCTCCGCGAGCAGGACCAGCGGGTCGGTCAGGGTCGCGGGGGCGCCCGCGGCGTCGACGAGGTCCGCCACGTACCGCCGGAAGGCGTCCTTGTGCGCGCGGGCCAGCCCGGCCACCACCGGCGACGTCCCGCCCAGCTCCCCGAAGGAGTTGACGAACGCGCACCCCCGGAAGTCCGGTTCCGCGAACCACTGCCCGAGCCGGTCGTAGACCGCCAGCACCCGGCCGGGGCCGGCCGGCACGGCCTCCACGTGGCGCGCCAGCGCCCCGCGCCAGTGTTCGTCCCGGCGCCGCAGGTACGCCTCCACGAGCGCGTCCTTGGACGGGAAGAGCTGGTAGAGGCGCTTGAGGGACACCCCGGAGGCGCCACGGATCGCATCCATGCCCACCGCCTGCAGACCGCGGGCGTAGAACAGCTCCCCGGCCGCGTCGAGGACCCGGTCCTCGACGCTCTCCCCTGCTGCCGGTGACGGCGTCATGCCACTCCTCCTTGCGCGAGAACCATCGTTCTCCTACGCTACCGCACAGCACGGAGAACGATCGTTCTCCGCGGATCCGCACCGGACCAGGGGAGAGTCATGCCCGACAGCAAGCCGCCGTTCCCGCCGTTCACCGCCGACACCGCCCTGCAGAAGGTGCGGGCTGCTGAGGACGCCTGGAACAGCCGGGACCCCGAGCGCGTCGCCCTCGGCTACACCGAGGACTCCCAGTGGCGCAACCGCGACGTGTTCCTGACCGGCCGCGCCGAGATCGTGGCGTTCCTCCGCGAGAAGTGGGTGCGCGAGCTCGACTACCGGCTGCGCAAGGAGCTGTGGGCGTGGAGCGGGAACCGCATCGCCGTGCGCTTCGTGTACGAGTGGCACGACGCGGCCGGCCGGTGGTTCCGCAGCCACGGCAACGAGAACTGGGAGTTCGCCGCGAACGGGCTGATGAGCCGGCGCTACGCCAGCATCAACGACGTGCCCATCAGCGAGCGGGAGCGGTGTGTCCGTCCGTGGCGGGAGGAGTCATCCGCAGTGGCGTGAGCTGCTCGATGTCGTAGCGCTCGCGCAGCTTGGCCACGGCCTCCCCGTCCACCTGCGGACCGGAGTTGAGGATGTCGAAGAGCTCCTCGAAGTAACGCTCGTGGTCCGGCGGCGGCGACGCCTGGAAGAACATCCGGGCGGGGTCCCCCGTCGGGTTGGCGAAGGCGTGCGGGCAGCCCGCCGGCACGACGATCACCGTGCCGGCCTTCGCCCGGACGCACCGCTGACCCGAGGGGGACTCCCACTCCCGCCAGCTGTCGCGGGTGCGGATGCGCGGCTCGAAGGCGAGCACGTCGAGTTCGCCCTCCAGCACGTAGAAGAGCTCCTCGCTGCGGGTGTGCAGGTGGGCGCCGACGTCGAAGCCGGGCGGTACGACCACTTCGAAGCTGGAGGCGGCCCGCGAGTGCTCCCCGGTCACCTTGAAGGTCACCTGCTGGGCCGGGGTGACGAGGGTCCGCCCCCCGCCGGGGGGCACGACCAGGCCGTCGGGTGCGCTGAGCAACGTCATGGGCGGGGCCTTTCGGGGTGGCCGGACGGCCGGGCGGCCGTGGCGGCGGTCACCAGGTGACGGGCAGGTTCTCCGGGCCCCGGATCAACGCGCTGCGCTGCCAGCGGATCTTCTCCACCGGATCCGCCAGGCGCAGGTCCGGGAAGCGTTCCAGGAGGGTGGAGAGGATGACCTCGGACTCCAGCCGGGCCAGCATCGACCCCAGGCAGAAGTGCGGGCCGTGCCCGAAGGACAGGTGCGGGTTGTGCGTGCGGTCGAAGTCCAGCTCGTCCGGGCGCTCGAAGACGGCCGGGTCCCGGTTGGCCGTGAGGTAGGAGGAGTGCACGACCTCCCCGGCCCGGATCAGCACCCCGCCGACCTCGACGTCCTCGGTGGCGATGCGGGCCAGCCCGACGGCGTTGCGGTGCGGGATGTAGCGCAGCAACTCCTCGATCGCCTGGGGAAGCAGCTCGGGTTCGGTGCGCAGCCGCGCCAGCTGGCGGGGGTGGGTGAGCAGCGCGTAGACCATGTTGGCGCTGTTGTTGCGCACGGCGTGGGCGGCGCTGGCCTGGATGAGCAGCGCGATGGCGACGGCCTCCTCCAGGCTGAGCTCGCCGCGGACGGTGGCCTCGGCGAGGTGGCCGATGAGGTCGTCGCCGGGGGCGGGGCGCCGCTGCTCCAGCAGCTCGGTGAAGTAGGCCGCCATGCCCGTCTTGGCGCGCTCGCTCTCCTCCCGGCCGTAGCCGGCCGACAGGAGGATGTTGGTCCACTCCGCCATGCGCGGCCGCTCGTGCTCCGGGACGCCCATCACATCGCTGATCACGGCGAGCGGCAGCGGACCGTGCAGGTGCTCCATCAGGTCCGCGGGCGGCCCCTCCTGCTCCATCTCGTCGAGGAGCTGGTCGGCCGCACGCTGCGCCGCGGGGCGCAGCCGTTCGAGGCTGCGGGTGGTGAAGGCGCGGGCCACGGCCTTGCGCAGCCTGGTGTGCTCGGGCGGGTCGGCGAAGCCCACCGCCTCGTCGAGCGGAATGAAGTGCGGGGCCAGCCGGGTGATCGGGCGACCGAGGACCGCCTGCCGGCTGAAGCGGGGGTCGGAGGTGACGAACTTGACGTCGTCGTACCGGGTCACGAACCAGGCGTGGCCCTCCCCGTTGGGCAGCTTGACCCGCGAGACCGGCTCGTCGCGCAGCTGCGCGGCCATGAAGGGGTCGAAGTCCAGGCCCCGCAGGTCCTTCACGTCCCAGAAACGTACGGGGAACTGCTCTGATACGGATTCCGTCGTCGTCATCGGCTGCACACCCACCCTGCCTTTGAGCGCTTCTGTCCCACAGCCAAGCTCCCCCCAAAAGCGCCCCGGCAGCGTGCCGCGCCGGGGATTTCACTCGTCCGGCGCAGCGCGTGGGCGTGTGCGCCGCTCGTTCGCCTGACGCGCGGGCGTGGCGGCGCAGGTGGTGCGCGCCGGGCGCCCGAGGCTGTGCCGCGTGCGTGGACTACGGCGGGGCAGGGCCCGCGAGGGTGCGGTGCTGCGGCGGGTGCTGGCCGCCCTGCTCGCGGCGGCGGTGGTACCGGCGGTCACCGGCGTCACGGACGCCCGGGGCCAGGAAGCGGAGCGGGCCCCGGCGTCGCCCATCGTGGCGGCCGACCAGGCGACGCGCGCCGTGTACGTGCTCGACGCGGCCCAGGCGCAGTGGGACGCCGAGGGCGACGACCCGGGGGTGCTCTGGTCCTGGAGCGCGGACGGCCGGGAGGGCCTGGCGGACCTGCGGACCGACGCGTCGTGGACGAACCCGAGCGAGGTGAAGTCCCGGGAACTGGGCGGCCGGCGCTATCTGCTGGTCACGGCCTCCGGCGGGCTGGCCGCCGTGGTGGGCTACCCGGACCGGTCGGTGTACTGGGCGGCCGACACCGGCCCGGGCAACGCCCACAGCATCGAGCTGCTGCCCGACGGCAACGTGGCCGTGGCCGCCAGCACGGGCGGGTACGTACGCCTGTACACCGCGTCGACGGGCCCGCGGGCCACCGGGCACGTGCAGGTCCCGCTGACCGGGGCCCACGGGGTGCACTGGGATCCCCGGACGCAGCTGCTGTGGGCCCTGGGCAACCGGCAGCTCATCGCGATGGAGGTGGGCGGGGAGCCGGAGGACCCGGAGCTCACGGTGGTGCGGCAGGTGACGCTGCCCAGCCGCGGCGGCCACGACCTGGCGCCCGTCCTCGGCAGCCGGGGACGACTGTGGGTGGCCACCGCCTCGGCGGTGTACCAGTACGCGACGTCGGAGCGGGAGTTCGTGTCGTACCCGCTGCAGGCGCGGATCAGCGGCCCGGGCGTCAAGAGCGTCGGCGACGACCCGAGGACCGGCCAGGTGCTGGTTGCCCGGCCCGAGCCGGGCAACCCCTGCACCTGGTGCACCGCCACGCTGTACCTGTACCGGCCCGACGGGACGCGGACGCTGCTGCGCGGCGGGGTGTACAAGGCCCGCTGGTGGAGCACCGACCGGGGCCGCTGACGGCTACCGGGTGACCGCGGGCGGCGCCTCCTGCAGGCGGGCCCGTACGTCGGCGGCCGCCCCGACGCTGTCGGGGACCTGGTCCCACAGCGCGAGCAGGGCGGGCGCCAGCCGGGATGCCCGGTCGCCGCTGTGCTGCCAGCAGTAGTGGGCCCGCTTGAGGGCGGCGAGCGCCTCGGTGTCGTCCGGGCCGCCCCGGGCCAGGTGCTCGGAGGCGGCCGACATCCACAGCTCGGCGGCGCGCGGGTGGTCGCCGGCCAGCCGGGCGAGGTCGGCGCGGACCTCGATCCACAGTCCGGCCTGCGGGCTGTGCGGGCCGTACCGGCGCAGCGCCTGCTGCTCCCAGGCGGCCGCCATGGCGGCGGCCTCGTTGTGCCGGCCGGCCTGGGCGGCAGCGAGGATGCGCGGCAGCGGGTCCTCCTCCTCGGGCGCGGGGGCCGGGACCGCAACGGGCACGGGCGCAGGCGCGGCGGGGGCGGCCGCCGGAGCCGGGGGCGCGGCGGCGGGGGCCGGGGCGGCGCGGTTGGCGAGGACGGGACCGGCGGTGCCGTGGCGGAGGTCCAGGAAGCCCTCGGGGAGCCCGGCCTGAGCCAGCGCCGGCTGGTGGAGGAGGGCGGGGTCGAGGGTGGGGCCGGCCGCGGGGTGCCCGACGGACAAGGCGGTCAGGAAGGAGCGGGTGTAGGGCCCGGCCTCCTGGGCGGGCCGGTCCGGGGTGGGGGTGACCACCCCGCAGAGCGGCAGGCCGCCGGCGAGGCGCCCGTCGCGGGCCGCGGCGCTCACGTGCGGCCAGGCGTGGTCGTCGGCGACGGCGTCGACGAGCAGCAGGGTGGGGCCGGCGTGCTCGCGCAGCGCCCGCAGGAGCCACTCCCAGGGCAGGCCGGTGTAGCGGACGGTGGCGGCGGTGCTCTCGCGCAGGGCCAGGTGCAGCTCGGTGCTGCGCCGGGCGGGGACCATCAGGTGCCCGGTGACCCACACCAGCAGCGGTCCGGGCACCCGGACGGCGTCCTGGAGGTAGGCCAGCACGCTCTGCGGGCCCGCCATGGCCGGGAGCTGCACCACGTCGGCCGAGGCGGCGGCGAGGAATCCCCGCGGGCTCGCGCCCGCGATGGCGTGCGCGGTCGGGTTCGGCAGGGCACCGCGCCGCCCGTCGGGGGTGCCGTCCAGCAAGAGAACACAGCCATGGGTCGGGTGGTCCAACGCGTTCTTCCTTCCGGCCGTTACGTGAGCCCGTGACGCAACTCTAGGCGCCGGTCCGGGCCCCCAGGCGGGCTTTCTCCACCACTTCCGGCCCTCGTCTCCGCGAAATCCGACATCAGCCCACATATAAGTCATATGAGAAGTGTGTTTTTCAGTGTTTTCGGCGGAGAAGAAGCGGAGTGGTGGCGTGCGGACACACCGGGGAAGGGCCGTACTGGCGGTCATGGGGCTCATATCGGGGGTCGCCGCGGGCTGCTCCCCGCCCGACGGCGCGCTGCGGGCGGCCGGGCCCCCGCGCGCGCCGGCCCCGGCCCGGAGCGGGTTCACGCTCGTGGCCACCGGGGACGTGCTCCCCCACGACTCGGTGATCCGGCAGGCGCGGGAGGACGGCGAGCGCTCCGGGGCGGGCCACGACTTCCGCCCGATGCTCGCGGGCGTCCGGCACGTCGTCTCCGGCGCCGACGTGGCGATCTGTCACATGGAGACGGTGTACGGGGAGGAGAAGGGGCCGTTCAGCGGCTGGCCCGCGTTCGTCTCGCCCCCGCACGTGGCCCGGGCGCTGAAGGAGACCGGGTACGACTCCTGCTCGACGGCCTCCAACCACACGCTGGACGCGGGGGAGGACGGCGTGCGGCGCACCCTGGACGCCATGGACGCGGTGGGCCTCCGGCACGCCGGGTCGGCCCGGTCCGCCGCCGAGGGCGCCCGGGTGAACCTGCTGCAGGCGGGCCCGGCCCGCGTCGCCCAGCTGTCCTACACCTACGCCACCAACGGCATACCCGTGCCGCAGGGCCGCCCCTGGACGGTCAACCTCATCGACAAGGACCGCATCCTCGCCGACGTCCGTGCCGCCCGGAAGGCGGGGGCGGACGTCGTGGCGGTCAGCCTGCACTGGGGCACCGAGTGGCAGCAGGAGCCCGACGAACAGCAGCTGACGCTGGCGCGGCAGCTGACGGCGGCCACCACCGGCGGCCGCCCGGACGTCGACCTGATCCTGGGCACGCACAACCACGTGCCGCAGGCGTACGAGAAGGTCAACGGCACCTGGGTGGTCTACGGGATGGGCGACCAGCTGGCGGGCGAGATGTTCAACCCCGAGGGCGCCCGGGACGACCGGGGCAACCAGAGCTCCATCGCCCGCTTCACCTTCGCCCCGCCCGCGCGCCGCGGGGAGCGCTGGCGGGTGGTCAGGGCGGAGTTCCTGCCCCAGCTCACCGATCTGCGGGACCACTACCGGGTGCTCGACCTCGGCCGGGCGATCGCCGGGCAACCGGGCCGGGCGGAGCTGGCCGACGCCAGGGAGCGGATCCGCCGGGCCGTCCTCTCCCGTGGGGCCGGCGAGGACGGCCTGACCATGGCCGACTAGCCGGACCGCCGGCAGCCGGGCGGTCCGGCCCCGTCAGGGCCGCCCGGTGCCGGGTCCCGGACCGCGCCGCTCAGCCCATGGCCGCGCGGGTCTGCGGGTCGTCCAGCGCCTTGTGGCTGACGGTCCTGCAGAACGAGACCTCCCCGGTGTTCTCGATGTACTTCGCCGCGACCCAGGTCGTGCGGTCCCGCAGCATGTACCAGATCGGGTTGCCCCCCACCTCCTGCGCGCGGACCTTGCAGCGCAGCGCGGCCTGGCCGTGGAACTTGAGCATGCCTCTCGCGGAGGAGTCGGTGCTCGGGAACGCCCGCTCGACGATGCCCGTGGACGCGACGACCGTGCCGTAGGGCCGGCCCGGCGGGGCCGCCTGGACGGGGGCGGCGGCGAGCAGGGATCCGCCGAGGGCGGCGGCCGCGATCACACCGGCCGAGAACTTCCTGCTGCGGATCGCGAAGGTACTGAACATGGGAACTCCCTCGATGCGAAGTGGATCACGCATTGCCCAAGTTCCACATGAAATGTCGACCTAAACACAAATCAAGATGACGGCCCGGATGGCGGATCGGCGTCCGGGGCCCGGCCGTCCCGCCCGTCGGCCTTGCGGGCCCGGCTCGGCTGCACGCGTTTGGGCTCGCCCTTCATCTTCGGGTGCTCGGGCGGGTAGGGCAGGTCCCCCAGCCCGTGCTCGCGCTCGTCGCGGTCGGCCAGGTCGAGCGCGGCCTGCAGTCCGCAGGGTTCGGCGTCCATCCCGGCGTGCACGTCGCCGACGTCGGCGAAGCGGGCGGGCATCGTGGCCAGGTCGAAGTCCTCCGGCACGGCGTCGGCCACCTCGTCCCAGCGCAGCGGCGCGGAGACCGGGGCGTGCGGCCGCGGGCGCACGGAGTAGGCACTGGCGATGGTGCGGTCACGGGCGGTCTGGTTGTAGTCGACAAAGATCTTTTTCCCGCGTTCCTCCTTCCACCAGGCGGTGGTGATGCGCTGCGGCGCCCGCCGCTCCAGCTCCCGGGCCACGGCGATGGCGGCGCGCCGCACCTGCACGAACGTCCACTGGGGGGTGATGGGCACGAAGACGTGCAGACCGCGCCCGCCGGAGGTCTTGGGCCAGCCGGTCAGGCCCAGCCCCGCCAGGACGTCCCGCAGTTCGAGCGCGGCGCGGACCGCGTCGGCGTACTCGGTGCCGGGCTGCGGGTCGAGGTCGATGCGCAGCTCGTCGGGGTGGTCGGTGTCGGCGCGCCGCACCGGCCAGGGGTGGAAGGTCAGGCACCCCAGGTTCGCCGCCCAGAGCACGGCCGCGGTCTCGGTGGGGCAGATCTCGTCGGCGTACCGGCCGCTGGGGAAGGCGATGCGTCCGGTGGGGATCCACTCGGGGAGGTTCTTGGGCGCCCGCTTCTGGAAGAACGACTCCCCCGTCACACCGTCGGGGTAGCGCTCCAGGGTGGTGGGCCGGTCCCTGAGGGCGCGCAGGATGCCGTCGCCGACGCTCAGGTAGTAGGTGGCGAGGTCGTACTTGGTGAATCCGCGCTCCGGGAAGTAGACCTTGTCCGGGTGGGACAGCCGGACCGTCCGCTCGCCGACGGTGAGCTCCAGGGAGTCTGCCATGCGTGTCACGCTAGGCCGAACGGGAGGGGCGCGCCTGTCGGGCGGGGCCGGGGTGCACTCCCGCGCGCACAATCCAGGGCATGGACCTTCCGGTGATGCCCCCCGTGGCGCCCATGCTGGCCAAGCCGGCGGCGAGGATCCCGCCCGGCATGCAGTACGAGGCCAAGTGGGACGGCTTCCGGGCCGTCGTCTTCCGCGACGGTGACGAGATCGAGCTCGGCAGCCGCACCGGCAAGCCGCTCACCCGCTACTTCCCCGAGCTCGTGGACGCCCTGCTGCACCAGCTGCCGCAGCGCTGCGTCCTGGACGGCGAGATCGTGATCGCCCGTGGGGGCCGCCTGGACTTCGACGCGCTGCTGGAGCGCATCCACCCGGCCGACTCACGGGTCCGCCATCTGGCGGGGACGACCCCGGCGAGCCTCATCGCCTTCGACCTGCTCGCGCTGGGCGGCGCGTCCTTGATGGACACGGCCCAGCGCGAGCGCCGCGAGGCGCTGACGGACGCTCTGCGCGGCGTCCACGACCCGGTCTTCACCGCCCCCGTCACCTACGACCTCGACGTGGCCGGGGGCTGGTTCGAGCAGTTCGAGGGGGCGGGTCTGGACGGGGTGATCGCCAAGCCGCCGGAGCTGCCCTACCGGCCGGGCGAGCGGGTCATGGTCAAGGTCAAGCACGAGCGGACCGCCGACTGCGTCGTGGCGGGCCTGCGGCTGCACAAGAGCGGCCCGGTGGTCGGCTCGCTGCTGCTGGGCCTGTACGACGCGGCCGGGCGGCTGCAGCACGTGGGCGTCTGCGCGTCGTTCCCCATGCGCCGCCGCCAGGAGCTGATGAGCGAGCTGGAGCCGCTGCGGATGCCGTCGGCGGCCGGGCACCCGTGGGAGGAGTGGGCCAGCGCCGAGGCCCAGGCGGCCGGCCGGCTGCCCGGCGGCCCCAGCCGCTGGACGGGGAAGAAGGACCTGTCCTGGATCGCCCTGCGCCCGGAGCGGGTCGTCGAGGTCGCCTACGACCACATGCAGGGCGACCGCTTCCGCCACACGGCGCAGTTCCGCCGCTGGCGCCCGGACCGCGCCCCGGAGCAGTGCACGTACGCGCAGCTGGAGGAGCCGGTCGGCTACGACCTGGCCCAGGTCCTCGGCACTGCCTGACGCAGCGTCGGCGCACCCCCTCCCCTCGGAGCAACCCGGTCCCCGTACGGCCCAGCAAATCAGGAACTGACGGGACGCCGGCTCCGAGTCTGGGGAGAACTCCTGAACCCAGTGGGAGAGGTGGTGCTCATGGCAAGGATTCCGACGGCCCGCCCGGCCGGTGGCGCACGGCACCGGGCCGCCGTACTGGCCTGCGCGGGTGCCGTGTGCCTGCCGTTGTGCGCGGGCGCCGCGGTGGCGTCCGGCTTCACCGACGGCCCCGGCTCCCCCTTCTGGGCCGAGCCCGTGAACCGGCCCGCGAAGCAGGCGCGCATCTGGCAGGAGCGGGGCCGGGACGAGGACGCGGAGGCGGTGCAGCGCATCGCGGAGCAGCCCACGGCCGTCTGGATGACCGGCGAGGACCCCCGGGAACAGGTCGAGCGGGTCACCGAGGCGGCCGAACGCGCCGGCCGCATCCCGCTCCTGGTCGCCTACAACATCCCGCACCGCGACTGCGGCCAGTACTCCTCCGGCGGCGCGCGCGACGCCGGCGCCTACCGCGCCTGGGTGGCCCGCGCCGCGGCCGGCATCGGCGAGCGCCGGGCCTGGGTGGTCCTCGAACCCGATGCGGTCGCGCAGTGGGCGGCGGGCTGCCTGCCGCAGGAGGCGAGGGCCGGGCGCCTGGGACTCCTGGCCGAGGCGGTACGGGCGTTCAAGGCGCAGCGCGGCACGTCGGTGTACATCGACGCCGGCAACGCGGGCTGGATCTCCGACCAGCAGTTGCTGGCCGACGCGCTGAAGAAGGCGGGGATCGCGGACGCGGACGGCTTCGCGCTCAACGTCTCCAACTTCCACACCACGCCCGTCACCCGGACCTACGGCCTCCAGTTGTCGGACCGGCTGGGCGGGGCCCACTTCATCATCGACACCAGCCGCAACGGCAAGGGGCCACTGCCTCCGACGCTGCCCTCCGAGGGCGGGAACGAGGCGTGGTGCAACCCGCCCGGCCGGGCCCTGGGCACGCCGCCCACCACCGCCACCGGCGACCCGCGGATCGACGCGTTCGTCTGGATCAAGCGGCCCGGGGAGTCGGACGGCTCCTGCCGCGGCGCTCCGCAGGCCGGGCGCTGGTGGAACGAGTACGCCCTGGGCCTGGCCACGGCGTCGTCCGCCCCGGCACGGTGACCGGGGGGACGCTCCCGCCCCCCCGGCCGTCCCTCGCTCAGTGGACGTGCACCCAGGCCGCCCGCGAGGGCGTCCCCGCCCGGTCCACGAGGAAGACCATGTACCAGCCCGCCGGCACCAGCGAGGGGTCGCCCGGCACCGTCACGTTCACCGCCCCTGCCGGGCCGCCGCTCACGGTCAGTGCGATGGAGCGCTGCTCCACGTCCGTCGCGTGCGTGACCGCGCTCGGCCGCATCAGCCGGGCCCTCGCCACCTCGCGCCGGTCCGTCCCCGGCAGCGTCAGCGTCGCGCCGCGCTCGGCGTCGAGCGGCCCGGTCCGCAGCGCCGGCCGGTGGTCCCGGTAGAGGTACGGCGGCGTGTAGACCTCGATGCGCTTCTCGAAGGCCCCCATGCGCGTGCCCGCGGCGTCCGCGAAGAGCGGGTTCGACCCGAAGACCGCGATCCGCCCGTCCGGCAGCAGCAGCGCCTCGGCGTGGTAGTCGCGCCCGACCGTGGGTTCGGCGGCCGTGCGGAAGGCGCGCTCCGCGGGGTCGTAGAACTGGGCGCGCAGGATGTCGGAGCCGCGCTTGCCGCGGTAGTCGCCGGAGCCGCCGGTGGTGAAGACGCGGTCGTCGGGGGTGAGGACGGCGTTGAGGTAGCGGGTGGGCCGGGGCAGGTCGGGGCCGGGGGCGTAGCGGGGGGCCGCATCGCCGAGGTCGGCGATGGCGGTGCGCTTGCTGGAGCGGTGGGACTCCCCCACCCCGCCACCGCCGAGGATCATGACCTTGTGCTGCTGGGCGGGAGGCAGCAGGACGGAGGCGGAGGTCTCCGTCATGTCCCGGTCCGCAAGGCCCGGTACGGGCTCGAAGGAGTTGGTGTCGACGTTCCACAGGCCGGGGGTGCGGCCCCGGTCGGCGGGGCCGTAGCCGGCGTTGGAGCCGGAGTAGAAGAGGCGGCCGCCGGCGGTGAGGAAGAGGGCGGGGTAGGTGGGGAAGTAGCGGTCGGGCCCGGCCGACCAGGTGCGGGTCCTGGGGTCGTAGATCTCGTTCTTGCCCGGGATGATCTCGCCCATGTCGTCGAGCCCGGAGACGGCCAGCACCCGTCCGTCCCTCAGGGTCACCAGGGTGGGGTACCACCGGGCCTCGTCCATCGGGTCGACCCGCACGTAGCGCTCGGCGATGGGGTCGAACTCGTAGGCGTCCCTGAGCCCTTGGAAGTCCTTCTTGTCCAGGCCCAGCTTGGCCGCGAGCCCGTAGAGGTCCTGGGCGTCCTTGCCGGTCAGGCCCTGGATGCGGTACTGGTCGGCGGTGTGGGTGATGCCGCCCTCCCCGCCGGCGACCGCCTCCACGTAGACCCGGGCCTGAGCGGCGGTGACCGTGACCTTCTTGCCGGCCCCCTTGCCCTTGCCCTTGCCGCCCTTGCCCTTGGGCTTGTCCTTCCCGGTGACGGTCTTCGTCGCGCGCGGGACGAGCACGGGCAGCTGGGAGCGGTAGCGCTTGCCGGTGGAGCCCACGAAGACGGTGCCGGCCGGGAAGGTCCGGGGGGCGTCGGGGTTCTCGTTCTTGACGAGCATCGCGCCGCCGGCCCGCCGGACGTCGCCGGTCAGCTTCTCGTAGCGCGCGGTGCCGCCGGCCACCAGGAGCCTGCCGTCGGGGAGCTGGGCGTGGCCGGAGCAGAACATGTCCTTGGGGGTGGGGACCTGCTGGAAGGTGTTGCGCACGGGGTCCCACAGGACGCTCTGGAACGTGCCGGCGCGGAAGTTCTTCTCGTCGTTGCCCGACCCGGCGATGAGCAGCACCTTGCCGGTGCGCAGCAGGGCGGCGTGGATGGCGTTGATGCGGAACCGGTCGGGGACGTCCACGACGTCCCAGTGGCCGTAGCGCGCCTTGTACGCCTCCTGGTTGACGGAGTAGTCGTGCCAGGCCCGTTCGGCGAACTCGGTGGCGGCCGGCCCGTTCGCGGCGACCAGCGCCAGGACGGCGCCGATGCCCAGCAGCACCCTGCGTTCCTTCGCGTTGGGCAGGATCCTCACCCGTCCACATCCCCTCGTCGGCTCGCTCGGCAACGTCTGTGTCACATCTCCCGGCGGTGCTGTCCGACGGGGCGCGACGCCCCGGCCTCCGGCTCCGCGCTCGCGATCGCCTCGCCCGCCGGTGCCGGGGTCAGGCCGCGGCGGCGCACCAGCCGGCGGTCCTGCCACAGCCCGCCCTGCCACACGGCGAGCGGGCCGAGGGCGGTCAGCAGGGCGAGCAGCGCCCAGACGCGCATGGCCGTGTGGGCGTGGCCGAGCATCCAGGAGGCGAGCAGGGAAAGGGCGAAGACCGCCGCCCACATCAGGTGGGTGCGGAAGGTCGCCATGCAGTCGGGGCTGGCGGAATCGCCCTTGGGGGTGACCACGAACCGTGAGCGCCGGCGCAGCAGCGCCTCGCCCAGGGAGCGGGCGTACAGGGGCGCGGAGAGGGCCGACATGACCATGCCGGCGGCGCCGGAGGAGCCGGCCGGCTCGTGGGGGCTGACGTTGTGGCGGCGGTTCCACACGTAGAGCCCGACCTGCAGCGCGGCCGCGTCGCAGTAGAGCATCAGCCACAGCGACGACTCCACGGTGATCCCCGAGGCCCCGAGCCCGAGGAACAGGGCGCAGGTCAGGGCGCCCAGCGCCCAGTTGAGGGCGGCCATCGGGTAATAGGCGATCATGAAGCTGTAGTTGATCAGCCGGCCGGGCGGCAGGGTCCACACCGCCCGCCAGAACTGGCGCAGCAACGTCTCGTAGGTCCCGCGCGACCAGCGCAGTTGCTGGGAGAAGAAGTCGGTCCAGGAGGAGGGGCCCTCGCCCACGGCGAGGACGTCGGGGGTGTAGACGGACTTCCAGCGGCGGCCGGTGGCGGGGTTGCGGCGGCGGTGGATCTCCAGGCCGGTGGCCATGTCCTCGGTGATGGAGTCGAACAGGCCGCCGATCTGGCGCAGGACGCCGATGCGGACGCAGTTGCTGGTGCCGACGAACATGGGCGAGCCGTAGGCGTTGCCCGCCCGCTGGATCAGGGCGTGGAAGAGGAACTGCTGGCTCTCGGCCGCCTTGGTGACGGCCGTCGTGTAGTTGCCGTAGACCTGGGGTCCGACCACGAAGGCCACGTCGGGGTCCCGGAAGTAGCCGAGCATGCGTTCGAGGAAGTTGGACAGGGGCACGTGGTCGGTGTCCACGCAGGCCATGAACTCGTAGTCGTCCCCGTGGGCGTCCAGCCAGGCATTGTAGTTGCCGTGCTTGGTGCGGGCGCGGAAGCAGCCCGAGGGCTGGTTCCAGCGGGCGACGCCCTTGCGGGAGAAGTGGCGTACGCCCAGCTGTTCGCAGAGCCGCTTGACGTCGGGGTCGTCACCCTCGTCGAGCAGCCAGACGTCCAGCGGTCCGTCGTGCGCGATGCGGACCGCTCCTTCGAGGGTGGCGCGCACCATGGACAGCGGCTCCTTGCCCGGCACGAAGCTGGTCAGGAAGGCCACGCGGGTGCCGGGCTGGGCGCGTACGGGAACGGGATCCCTGGCCACCCAGGTGGCGTGGGCGTTGGAGGCGACGTTGACCACGCGGAAGAGCTCGATGAGGCCGATCGCGACGAGCATCACCGTGTCGGCGAAGCGCTCCCAGTCGCTCACGTACGGCCGGTGGAGCCAGTGGCCGGGCGAGATCAGCCAGAGCAGGAGGGCCACGGAGACCAGCGGGGCCGCGGCCACCAGCAGCATCACCCCCACCCCGCCGCCGCGGCCGCGGCTGAGCAGCCGCCGGTAGCGCACCTGGTAGACGCCGTTCGGAGGATCGGTCAGCTCCCCCGCCAGCCGGCTGAATCCGGCGTAGTCGTAGCCCTCCGGGCCGCTGGTGCCGGTCGGGTCCACCACCCCGGGGCCTCCGGGCCCGTCGCCTCCGGAGCCGCCCGCGCCCGCTCCCGCGCCGTCGTCGCGGCCGGGGCCGCCCGGACCGCAGCCGCCGGCTCCGCCGCCGGGGCCGGGCACCGCGGGTGTCGCCGGCCCGGAGGACGCGACGCCGGCCGGTGCCCGCCGGGCCGGCGGGTCGGCGGGGATGTCGTCGCCGGCCGGGGACGCGCTCGCGCCGGGGCGCCCGCGGGCCGCCGCAGGACGGGCGTCACTCGCCGAAACCGCCACCACACACCCCCAACCGCACAAGGACACGGGACAACGCGGAGGAAAAACTAACAAAACGGACCTAGGATCATGTGACAACCGCACCGAAGGCGCCATCGCGTCACTCACCCAGCCCAGGAACCGAACAGGTGGACCCGTGCCCTAGAATTGAAGAATTCTTCAATTGATCAGATCCACAGGAATCCACCGGGTACAAGCGGGCAGTCGGACGATCCACCAAGGGGGAGCCGCCGTGAGTGCGTTCGCCGAAGCGATGCGGGAGCGGGTGCGCGCGGCACGCGCGGCCCTGGCCGCGGCACGGGCCGCGGCGGACAGCTACGGGGCGGCGATCGCCGAGGACGAGCTGGACGACGCGCTGCGGCTGGCCCGCGCGCACGGCGTCACGACGGACGCGACCGACGGGGAAGACGGGCAGGACGGGAGTTGATCGGCGTGCGGGTGCCGCTGTACCAGGCGAAGGCGGAGTTCTTCCGGATGCTCGGACACCCGGTGCGCATCCGGGTCCTGGAGCTCCTGCAGGACGGGCCGAAGCCGGTGCGCGACCTCCTCACCGCGATCGGCATCGAGCCCTCCAGCCTCTCCCAGCAGCTCGCCGTCCTCCGCCGGTCGGGCATCGTGACCGCCACCCGCGAGGGCTCGACCGTCGTCTACGCCCTGGCCGGCGGGGACGTGGCGGAGTTGCTGGGCGCCGCCCGGCGGATCCTGACCGAGCTGCTCACCGGCCAGGAGGAGCTGCTCACGGAACTGCGCGGCACCGCGGGAACAGGAGCGGAACGGACATGACCCGGGACACCGAGAAGTACGCCGAGAAGGCGGTCGGCTGGCGCGTGCTGATCTACGTCGTCTTCGGCCACGTCCTGGCCGGCTTCATCTGGCTGCTCTTCTACCTCGGCGCGCACGCGAAGTAGGCCCGGGCCGCGCCCCCGCCGCGGCCGGTGCGCCGGCCCCGTTCCGCAAGCCGGAAACCGGCATTCACGAAGACAGGTGATAACGGAATGGCCAAGACCGACGTAAACGATGTATGAGGGGAAGACCGCGCGGTATACGCCCGCGTCCTATGCCAATCGCGGGAAAGACCGCCGGAGCTGCGCCTCGCTTTCCGGCCCCCTCCCCACCGTATACGGAATGGCCCCCTCCTCTCCGGTCAACGCGCAGGTCAGCACCGTGGGCCATTGCCCCGAACCGGGCTCGCGGACGGCGCCGCGCTGCTACTGTCCCGCGGCATGGAGGAGCTCTTCACCCCTGATGAAGTTGCGCGTATCGAAGCCACCGCGCAGGAGAACGGCATTTCCTCGCGCGACTGGGTGCGCGAAGTCGTGCTCCAGCGCCTCAACGGCGAGTGGCGGCACGACCTGGAGGACGCCGTCTGGCCGATCACGGTGCACCGCCGCCCCGGCGGCACGCTCCAGGAGCTGCACCACGCGGGCTGCTGGGTACCGAGGGGCGGGGAGGACACGATGACCACCGCCGAGGCCCGCCGCAAGGCGGCCGAGTACGACGTGCGGTTCTGCGACGCCTGTGAACCGGAGCGGTTCCTGGTCCCCTTCGACTGACGGTTCCCGGGCCCTATTACGCTGTCCACCGCAAGATCAATTAGGTGGGTGGGGGAAGTAGGGCATGAGGACAGCCACGCGACTGGCGGGGTGGGCGACCCTGCTCGTGGGCTACGCGACTGTACTGCTCGGTGTGGTCCCGTTCCGTGAACTGCCGCCCAAGCGGCACCAGCTCCTGCTGCTGGCCGCGACGGCCGCGTGCGCGGTGTGCTGGCTGCTCGCCTCCCTCCTGGCCCGGGCCGGCCGGCAGGCGGCGCTGCGCAGGAAGGTGTGGCGCAAGCGGTACGAGCCGTGGCCCGAGCCGCGGCCGGCACGCCTGCTGTCCTGGGTCCTGGGCTTCGGCATCGCGCTGACGAGCATGGCCGCGCTGTGCCAGGGAGTCGGTCCCGACGGCGCGGAGGGCGAGTGGCTGGCCAGGGCCGACCGGGCCGGGGGCAGCACGTACGAGCTGCGGATCCAGAGGATCCTCGGGGAACCGCGCCCGACGGACGAGAAGATCACCGGCGACGACGAGTACGCGTCGACGATCGTCGTCACCGTCCCCTTCACCTCCGGCCCGCAGCAGGTCACCGTCGATGCGGTGCACACCCGCGGCAAGCCGGAGGCGGGGCGCACCGTCGAGCTGCTGTACGCGCCGGACCGCCCCGACCTGGGGGTGCGTCAGGCGCCGGACAACGACATCGGCTCGTTCGCCGGCCGCGTCATCGCCCTGCCGACCATCTGGATCCTCGGCTCGGCGGCCGGGTTCGTCACGGGCGTGGCGCTGTACCGCCGTGAAGTCGGCGTGCGCTACGCGCGTCGATTCGAGCCCTGGGTGCACCTGCCGGCCGCGGCGCTCCTGCTCTGCGGGGCCGGGCTCGTCACCCCGCTGCTCATCGGCTTCCCCGCCACGGGCACGGGCTGGTGCCTGGCGGCCGGGGCCGCGGCCACGCCGTGGCTCGCTCTCACCTGGGTGGCGAAGACGAGCTGAGCCACGGCGGACTGCGGGGGCGTCAGGCGCGACGGCGCTTGAAGGCGCGCCGGATCAGGAAGATCGCCAGCACGATCATCGCCACCACGAAGAGGGTGCCGAGGATCATCACGATGAGCAGGGCCACGCCCAGCTTCTTGAAGAAGCCCTTCTTCTTTTTCTTCTTCTTGTCCTTGGCCAGCGTCTGCTTGCCGTCCTTGGCCTTCGCCCGGTGGTGCGACGCCGCGGCGACCTCCACCGCATCGGCGGTGGTGCCCGTGGTCGCCGCCTGGGCGGCGGCGGGACCGGCGACGGCGGCCGACGCCTGGTGCACGGTGCCGGCCGACGGGGCCGCCGCCGCGGCCGAGGCGGGCGTCGCCAGCAGGGCGACGCCCAGGACCAGCGCCATGAGGGCGGACGCCCGGCGGGCCAGGCGCCCCCGGTGCCGCGCTCGGTCGTACAGCTGCTCGGTGTTCATCCGCGCCCCCTGTGTCGGTGCTCTGGGTTTTCGATGCTCCGCAGGTCGCGGGGCGCATACATTATCGGCACACCCGTACGGCGGCCATCAGGGCGCATGCCCGCCCCCGGACAGCACCCCGGTGAGCCCTCCGGGGGCCCGGGATGCCAAGGGGGACGATATGCCGCGGGTGGGCGGCACGCGGTCAAAAAGGTCAAATCCCCAAGGTCAGGCGATCAGCTGATCGCCGTCGGGTACGTCCTCGACGGTCACCCGCACCTGGGCCGGCAGCCCCAGGCCGGCAGCCACCGCGCGCGCCAGGCCGTCCGGGTCGGGCCGGGTGGGGTAGGGCACGGGCTCGCCGTCGGTGTAGGACTCGATGGCCTTGGTGAAGTAGCCCGGGTGCCAGGCGCCGACGGCGCCCCTGACCTCGACGGCGGTGATGCGCCGGGCCCCGGCCCGGCGCGCGGCGGCGGCGAGGATCTCGTCCGACCGCAGCTCGCCGGGCACGCGGAAGAGACTGGCGTGGGCGCCCACCTTGGCGCCGCACGCCAGGCGGAGGGTGACGGTCAGACAGCTGGTGACGCTGGGGTAGAGGATCGGGCGGCCCCGCCCGGCCTCGGCGACCTGTCCTTCGGTGATGCGCACCGGGGAGGGTGCCGCGACGGCGGTCGCGACGGGCGTCGCGGCGAGCGCGGCGGCCGCGACCAGCAGCGCCCTCCGGGAGGTCCGGGCGGGCGGGGCGGACGAGGCGGGCGCGGCGGATATGGACGGGCGGTGGCCGGACATGTGACTCCCGGGTGTCGGCGGAACGTGCGTACCGCCCCCACCCTTTCACCGTTTCCCGGCCGGTCCTTCCACCGCCTCGGCGCCGCCTCGTCAGCGCGCGTCGACGTCTCGTCAGCACCTCGCCGGAGTCCCGTCGGCGTCTCCCTCACCGTCTCCCGGCCGGGACCACCGGGCGACAGCGCCCGGGCCCGTCCGGTGGTCCGTGCGGAGCGCTCAGACCGTGGGCGCGTCCGGTTCGAACCGGCTGCGGACCGCGGTCTGCACCTCGGCCTCCTCGGCCGGGTCGGCGGCCAGCCTCCGCAGTTGCTCCACGACGCGGGCGTCGGCCGTGGTCGCGTGGTGGGCGGCGAGCTCCCGGGTGGACTCCTCGCAGTCCCACAGGCACTCGACGGCGAAGCCGGTGGCGAACGAGGGGTCCGTCGCGGCGAGGGCGCGCGCCGCCCGGCCGCGCAGGTGCGAGGAGGACGTCTCGCGGTAGACGTGGCGCAGCACGGGGGCGGCGCAGCCGATCGCCAGCCGTCCGGCGCCGTCCACCAGGTCCCACAGGACCGGGGCGTCGCAGCCCTCGGTCCGCACGGTCCGGCGCAGGGCGCCGAGGACGAGCGCCGCGTCGTAGGGGGCTCCCCGGCAGGCGAGCATCCCGGCCGCGGCCGCGCCGAGGGCGTCGGCGCGGTGGATCCAGGCGCGGGCCCGCTCCAGGGCCGCCGTGCTGCGCATCCGCTCGAAGGCGGTGACGGCGGCCTCGGCGACCAGGGCCACGGGGTCGTCGGCGGCGGTCTCGATGAGGTCGAGGGCCTGGGGGTCGTGGTGCTCGGCGAGGTAGCGCAGGGCGGTGGCGCGGGCGGCCTCCGGGCCGAAGGCGGCGGCCTCGATGATCTCCATGCGGTCCTCGGGGCCCGCCACCGCGGTCAGGCAGCGGGTCGCGGGGACGTGCCGCAGCTGGGTGGGGTACAGGGCGAGCCCCTCCTGGGCCCAGGCCAGGACCTCGCGCACGCTCCAGCCCGGCCGCGGGCCGGAGGGGCGCAGCTGGCGCTGCCAGCGGTCGAAGGAGCCCTGCTCCTGGGCGGCGCGCACGCGGGCGGCGATCCGCGGGGCGTGGCGGTCCTCCGCCCACAGCCGCCAGGGCCGGGGCTCGAAGGCGTCGCGGACGGCCGCGGCGAGCGCGGATTCACCCTCGGGGGTGTGCGGGAACCTGGCGAGCACCGCGCCGCCGAGGGCCGCGAGGCCGGCGTCGTCGTCGCGCAGGGCCAGCTCGTCGAGGGCCCAGGCCCAGTTGCCGCCGGTGGCCGCGTAGCGGCGCAGCAGCAGGAGGGCGTCGTCGCGCCCGTACGAGGCGAGGTGACCGAGGACGGCGAGGGCCAGGCCGGTGCGCTCCTCGGCGGTGTCGAGCAGGTCGTCCGGGTGGAAGAGGTGCTGTTCGAGCTCGCCGAGCCCGCCGTCGAGGTCCAGATACAGGCGCGCGTAGTAGAGGGAGCGGTTCTCGACCTGCCAGTCGCGCCGGGGGTCGCGGAGCACACAGTGGTGGAGTGCCGCGAGCGCCTCGGCGCGCGGTGCCGCGAGGGCGTGCAGGGTCCCGTCGCCGCGGCCTCGCTGAAGGAGGCCGAGCAGGGTGCCGCTGGGCGCTATGTCTGGATCGAACATGGGGTCAGCATCCGGTGCGGGGAGTCGGCTGGCAACGGGATTTCCTTCCGGACGGCATTCTTGCCGGTTCCACCTGTGCTATGCCTGGTGAACTGTGGAAACTCGGGTTCTCCGTAGCGCCCGCAGCCTACCCGGAAGAGAGCATTCCGCCGAGTGGTGTCAGATTTGTCGCACTCACGCCGGCGGCATATGCCCTGAGCACCACCGTATCGGGTATTGCCAAAGCCCTTACGGGCCCTCGCTCCCTGTGCAACAGTCGTTACAGCAGTCCTACCGGCCGTTCCGGCGGACCCCGGAGCCGGCCGCGCCCCGTTTGTATCGGAGTACGAGATGCCGTCCCCCCTGTCCGCGGACCCCTCCGCAGCACAGCCGCCCGAGGGCGGCCCGGTCGACGCGCTCATCTCGCAGGCCCTGCGGCTCAGAGGCGGCATCGACGCCGTGCGCCGCGAGACCGCGGCCGACGCGGAGCGCTCGGACGACCCCCGGCTGCGCTGGCAGCGCGCCCTGTGCGAGCTCGCCGCCCACCACGTGGACAACCTCGGCGAGCACCTCGGCCAGCTGCGCGAAGGGCTGGACAGGGAGGGTGCCGCCGCTGCGGCCGGCGGAGCCGCCCGTGGGGCGTCGGCCCCGGCCGCCACACTGCCCCGTCCCCCCGGTCCCGTCGACGGGGCGGACGCCCCGGCCGGCCGGGTGGGCAGCGCCGAGTGGAATTTCCTCACCGACGAGGTCACCTGGTCCGACGAGCTCTTCCAGCTCTTCGGCCGCCGCCCCGAGGACGGCGCGCTGACCCTGGACGAGCTCCCCTCCTGGCTGGTGCCGGAGGACAGGGAGGTGCTCACCGCGCTGGTCACCGACTGCCTGGTGGACGGCAAGCCGATCGACGGCGAGTTCCGCATCGTGCACGGCGAGGGGGCCGTGCGCACGGTGCACATGATGGGCGAGCCGGTGCTCGACTCCGACGGCTGCACGGCCTCCATGTGGGCCGTGCTGCGGGACGTCACCGCACTGCGGCGCTGCCGGCAGGAGGTGCACGAGACCCGTGACTCGGCGCACCGCCGCCGGCACCACGCGCAGACGGAGCACCGGCTTGCGGTCGAGCTGCAGGAAGCCGTGCTGCCGCCGTGGCGCGGCTCCCTGCGGTTCCCGCCCGCGGGGCCGCCCGTCGCGGCGGCCGACCGGGGCTGTGGCGGCGCGCTCGACCTGGCCGGGCACTACCTCCCCTCCGCGACCAGCAGCCTCGTCGGCGGCGACTGGTTCGACGCGATGGAGCTGCCCGACGGCCGTACGCTGCTGACCGTCGGCGGCCTCACCGGGCACGGTGTGACCGCCACCTCCACCATGGCCATGCTGCTCGGGGCCGTGCGCGGCATGGCCGTCTCCGGTACCGAGCCCGGCCCGCTGATGGGCTGGCTCAACCACCTCCTCGACGCCTCCGTCCAGCCCGCACTGGGCAGCGCGCTCTGCTGCCGCTACGACCCCGTGACCGGCACCCTGCTGTGGTCCCGGGCCGGCCACCCCGCCCCCCTGCTCTTCCGCGGCGGGGTGGGCCTGACGCTCCCGCCCCCGGAGGGCATGCTGCTCGGGGCGGTCGCCGACGCCGAGTACGCCCAGGCCGAGGAGCGGCTGCTCCCCGGTGACGTGCTCCTCCTGCACACCGAAGGACTGGCCCGCAGGCCCGAGCTGGCGCGGCTGCCGGAGCTGGCGCCGCGCTTCGCGGCGGCCGGCAGCGCCCATGAGTGCCTGCGGGTCGTCCTGGAGGAGTTCGGCGGTACGGAGCGCGAGGACGACGCCTGTGTGCTGATCGCCCGCATCGGCGCGTAGCCGATCGCCCGCATCGGCGCCGGGAGACCGCGTAGCGGCGGGGTCTCCCGGCCCTCACACCGCCGTGGGCCTGGGCTTGCCCGGTGCCTTGGGCAGCGCCCGCTGGATGTCGTCCCTCAGATGCCCGATCGTGGGGTAGTCCGCGTACTTCCCGCTGAGCCGGTACATCTCCCGCAGCCGGTCCCAGGTGCGGTGCGAGGAGTTCTCTCCGATCGTGTTGAGCGCCATCCGGGCGAAGGTGTCGGCCTGCTCGGGGTCGTTGCCGATGAAGCAGGCGGACGCCATGGAGATGTAGTCGAAGATCATCGAGCGCTGCTGCTGCTCGTTCCGCAGCTCCAGCGCCCGTTTGGCGTGCTGCTGGGCGATGGGGGCGACCGTGGGGTCGTGCTCGGCGAGCGTGCGGTAGGCCAGCGCCTGCATGCCGTGCAGGTCCGCCTCGTCGAACATCTGCATCCAGCTCGGCGGTGGCACGTCGCCCTTGTCCGCGACGAACAGCTCCTCGGCCTCGCCCAGGGTGCGCCGCATGGCCTGGCCCCGCCCCATCGACGCCTGCGCCCAGGCTTCGACGGTGCAGAGCATGGCCCGGGTGCGGGGCAGGGCCTGGTCGCCGGAGCCGGACTTGGCGAGCTTCATCAGGTCCAGGGCGTCGTCGGGCCGGCCCACGTGGACCATCTGGCGGGCCGCCCGCGAGAGGGCCTCCCCCGCCCGGGGCCGGTCACCGCCCTCCCGGGCCGCGTGCGCGGCGATGACGAAGTACTTCTGCGCCGTCGGCTCCAGCCCCACGTCGTGGGACATCCAGCCGGCCAGCACCGCGAGGTTGGCCGCCACCCCCCACAGCCTGCGCTGCAGGTGATCGGGGTGGCGATAGGAGAGCATGCCGCCCACTTCATTGAGCTGGCCGACCACCGCCTTGCGCTGCAGCCCGCCGCCGCGGGAGGCGTCCCACAGCCGGAAGACTTCGACCGAGCGCTCCAGGGCGTCGATCTCCAGGGACCCCACGGGGGCCGCCTCGTAACGGTCGAACCCGGCCGGGTCGGCGTGGGCGGTCGTGCCCAGGGGATCGTCGAAGTGGGGAGCGTCGGAGGCGAGGACCGGGTCGGAGTGCAGCCAGTCGTGCATCGCGCCGCTGATTGCTGATCCTGCGGCGAGCGCGGCGCCCGCGCCCACCAAGCCGCGTCGGTTGAGCATGAGGTCCATTCCCGTGAATTCGGTGAGGACCGCGGCGGTCCGCTCGGGTGGCCAGGGCACCCCGTCCGGGGACTTGCCCTTGCCGGCCCGCCCTCGCCGGCCGAAACCGAGGTCCTCGATGGTCACGACACGGCCGAGTCGCTCGGTGAAGAGGGCGGCCAGTACCTTCGGCACGGGATCGCGGGGGGACTCCCCCATGTCGATCCACCGCCGTACACGCGAGGTGTCGGTCGCCAGCTGCGGATGGCCCATGGCCGCCGCCTGCCGGTTCACAAGCCTCGCGAGCTCGCCCTTGGACCAGCCGGCCAGGCCGAACAGGTCCGCGAGGCGGGTGTTGGGTTCCCTCGTCACGTCAAGCCCCCAGGTTCCTCGGCTGACTTGAAGGTACTCGGGCGGTCATGGGCCAAGCGAGTATTCGCCAGGGTTCGCCAGGGTGCGCCACATGGTGTGCCACCCGCGCCCGGGTGTGATGTAGGAACGCGCAACCCCGGCCACCCGGCAGCCCGACAGCATTCCCCAGGGTGCCGACGGCCCGGGCGACCGGGGAGCGCAGCTATTCGCCGACACGAAGGGATCTGTTCCGCCCATGTATGCAGCATCGACCTCCGTGTCCGCCCCGCCCCGGCCGCTCCGCCCCGCGCAGAGCGGCAGCGGGCCGTACCTCGACCCCTCCCACGCCGTGGGGGCCGCGTTCGGGGGCGGCCGGGGACGGAGGCCCGCGGGGATCGGCGCCCAACCGCTCAGCGGGAGAATCGACTTGTCCGGCCCCCAGGGCGCGCAGCTGCGCACGGTGATCTCGTCGGTGCACCGCATCTGTCCCGAGTTCAACCCCGTCCAGGTCCTGCGGCGCGGCGGTCGCTCCGTCCTCCTGGTGGGCACGACAGGGCGCAGCACAGCCGTGGCCAAGTGTTTACTGGATCAATCGCCGGCCTGGGCCGAGCGGTTCCGGCACGAAATAGCCACATACCGGGCGTTCGTCCGGCATCGCCCCCCGGTCCGGGTGCCCCGGCTGATCGCTGCCGACCCCGATAACTGCACCCTCGTCATCGAGCGGATGCCCGGGCGTCCCGCCGCCGTCCAGCGGCACCCGGTGGACACCCTGCCCCGCGCGGACGTCAGGGCGGCGCTCGGTGCCATCTGCCGGGTGAACCTCTGGCGGCCGCCCGCCGGGATGTTCGACATGCCGCTGGACTACGGCAAGCGGATCGCCCGCTACCACGAGCTCGGCCTGCTCACGGACCGTGACATGGGCGACCTGCAGAAGCTGTTGCACGGTCTGGCCCATGTGCAGGGCCAGTTCTGCCACGGCGACGCCCTGCTGTCGAACGTCCTGCTCTCCCCCGCCGGCCCGGTGCTGGTCGACTGGGACCACGCCGGCTGGTACCTGCCGGGGTACGACCTGGCGACGCTGTGGACCGTCCTCGGCGACGCCCCGGTGGCCCGCCGTCAGATCAGCCAGCTGGCGCAGGCCGCGGGCCCCACGGCCCGCGACGCCTTCCTGGTCAATCTGATGCTGGTGCTCACCCGGGAGATCCGGACGTACGAGACGGCCGTGCAGCGCGCTCTGCAGGAGCCGGCCCCGCAGGGGACGACCCCCGAGTCGGGGGAGGAGCAGCGGCTGCTGCTGCGGAGGTTGCACGACGACTGCGCCATGGCCCGCCGGGCCGTGCGAGCCGCCGTCGGTACGCGCTGAGCGGGCCCGATCGATACGTCGCACCGCCGACTTGCGGCGTGTCGATGCTCCCCCATCCGGGCGAGCGCCGGTCCGCCCCGCCCCAACGCCCGCGTCGGGAAACACCCCGACGCGGGCGTTGACGTGTGCAACACCCCCACCTCAGTCTGATGAGCGCCACTCCAGTCGTACTGACGGATCGTCTGCTCGCCCGAACGTCTTGGTAAGTTCGGACCGCAGAACTGATCGCGCACCTTTCCTGTCGAGGCTCGGCACGGCCCGTCCTGAGGAGGCCGCATTGCGAGGATCCGTACCGGAGGCACCACGGAACGCACCCCGGACCGGCAGGCGAAGAAGACGTCGCGCGCAGGCGGTCGGCGCGATCGCATCGGCCGCCCTGCTGCTGCCCCTGGCCCCGGCCCGCGGGGCCGCGGCCGAGCGGCAGCGCCCCGACACCCTGCAGCGCGAGTTCGCCGCCGCGGCGGCCGCCTACCACGTGCCCGGCAACGTCCTGCTCGCCCTGTCCTACCTGCAGTCCCGCTGGGACACCCACGCCGGCGCCCCCAGCGTCACCGCCGGCTACGGCCCGATGCACCTCACCGACGCGGCCACGGCCCTCGCCGCCACCCCGCACCACAGCGAGCCCGGCGAGGACGCCCGGGGCGACGCCGCCCGGCCGCGGGCCGCCACCCGCCGGGCCCTGCCCCCGCCCACGACCCTGCCCGCGCGCCTGCGCACCCTGGAGCGGGCGGCCGAACTGACCAGCCTGTCGCCCAAGGAGCTGCGCGAGAGCACGGCGGCCAACCTCCGCGGCGGCGCCGCGCTGCTCGCCGCCGAGCAGAAGCGACTGGGCCTGCCGCTGAGCAAGGACCCCGCCGACTGGTACGGCGCGGTGGCCGGCTACGCGGGGGCCTCGGACATCGCAACGGCGCGGACCTTCGCCGACGACGTGTTCGACGTCCTGCGCGGCGGCCAGCGGCGCACCACCGACAACGGCCAGCAGGTCGTCCTGCCCGCCAGCCCGGGCCTCGCGCCCCGCACCGGGCAGGCGAGCAGGCTGGGGCTGGCCCCGGCCCACGAGGACGACGACGTCGAGTGCCCGTCCTCGGTGGCCTGCGAGTCGATCCCCGCGCCGTACCAGCTGCTGGAGGGCAAGGACTACGGCAACCACGACATCGCCGACCGGCCGCGGTCGCAGAAGGTCGACTTCATCGTCATCCACGACACCGAGGGGACGTGGGAGACGACGATCAAGCTCGTCAAGGACCCGGCGTACGTGTCCTGGAACTACACCATCCGGTCCGGGGACGGCCACATCGCGCAGCACGTGCCCACCAAGGACGTCGCCTGGCACGCCGGGAACTGGTACGTGAACGCCAAGTCGGTGGGCATCGAGCACGAGGGCTTCCTGGCCCAGCCCGACGCCTGGTACACGGAGGAGATGTACCGCACGTCCGCGCGGCTGGTGCGCCACCTGGCGCGGAAGCTGGACGTTCCGCTGGACCGGCAGCACATCCTGGGCCATGACAACGTCCCGGGCACCACGCCGGCGGCGATCCGCGGCATGCACACCGACCCGGGGCCGTTCTGGGACTGGGCGCACTACTTCGACCTGCTGGACCGGCCCTTCCGCACCACGGGGAGCCCCTTCAGCGGGATGGTCACAATCGCTCCCGACTACGACGACCACGAGCCGGTCTACACCGGCTGCGTCAAGCCGGGCGAACCCTGTGCCCCGCACGGCTCGGGTGCGGTCCGGCTGCACACCGCGCCCCGCGAGGACGCGCCGCTGATCAAGGACGTCGGCCTGCGGCCGGACGGCAGCCCGTCGACGACCGACGTCAACGACACGGGTGCCCGGGCCTCCACCGGACAGCAGTTCGCCGTCGCCGACCGCGAGGGCGGCTGGACGGCGATCTGGTACCTCGGGCAGCGGGCCTGGTTCCGCGATCCGTGGTGGGGCCCGACGGCCGTCGGTTCCCGCGGGCGGCTGGTCACGCCGCGGGAGGGCCTGAAAGAGATCCCGGTGTACGGGCGCGCCTACCCGGAGAAGGACGCCTACCCCGAGGGGGTGCCGGTGCAGGCGGTGACGCCGCTGCCGTACAAGCTGCTCGCGGGGCAGGAGTACGTCCTGGGCGCGACGTCGCCGGGCGAGTACCTGTGGGCGACGACGTTCGAGCCGGCGGGGCACCGGGTGGTCCGCGGCAAGGACGTCTACTACGAGATCCAGTTCGGGCACCGGGTGGCCTTCGTGAAGGCCGCGGACGTCACGGTCCGCACCTCGGACTGGTAGCGGCCGGGCAGCGGGGCCGGTAGCGGCACGGACGACGGAGCCCGGCACGCCGAGGGGCGTGCCGGGCTCCGGTGCGTGATGGGGCCGCGGCCCTAGCCCGCCTGGAACATCTCCGCGGGCAGCGGCTTGAGCAGCTGGTAGAGGTCGTCGGTGATCGGCCGGTCCCAGCTGGCGATCGTGACGAGGACGCCGTCGCTGCGGTCGAACTGGGTACAGGAGATCCGGCTCTCGGAGCACTTCAGGCGGCGCACGATGAGCAGGTTGTCCTCGTGCATCACCGGCACGTCCTCGGTCTCCACGACCTCCACCGGCTCGTCGTTGCCGAGCGCGGCCAGCAGCTGGGCGACCTCGAAGGGCGGCTGTCCCTCGCCGAGGTCCCGCGCCGGGGAGCCCTCGGGCAGGTTGCCGATGATCATCGCGGGGCCGCGTCCGCCGAACAGGTCGTAGCGCAGGAAGACGCCCTGGCAGCTTCCGTCGGGTGCGGGCAGCAGCCCGGCTCCGAGGTCACCGGGCCAGTCCCCGGGATCCATGGCGAGGACGTCGAAGTCCGGCCCGGTGGGGGTGGCGGCGCTGCGGCGGCGGAGGAAGGACATGCCCACATCGTACGTGCCCGGCCCCGTGCCGTGCCCGCGGGGAACCCTTGTGGGCGGTGCGTGCCCCTCCGCCCGTCGGGGCCGTGCCCGGAGGCCGGGCCGGCCGGGGTGCGCCCGGGGCGGGACCGGCTAGGTGAGGTCGAATTCGCCGTCGCGTGCGCTGAGCACGAACGCGCGCCACTCCCCGGGGGAGAAGATCACGGCCGGGACGTCCGGGTCGCGCCGGTCCCGCATGGCGATGTAGCCCTCGACGAAGGCGATCTGGACGTTGCCCCGCCGGCCGCGGCTGCTGGACTGCCACGTGGCCGTGGCGAGGTCGAGCTCCGGCTTTGCGTCGCCTGCCAGTTGTTCCGTCGTGCTGTCCGCCACGTCCGCACTCCTCCCGGCTCGTCGTCCCCGCCCACACTAGCGAGCGACGCGCGCGCCGCACAGGCCGCGAGGGCTTCAGGTGGTGGGCGGGGCGGCGCCGACCAGCCACATGGAGAAGAACTGGGCGCCGCCGCCGTAGGCGTGGCCGAGCGCCCGGCGTGCGCCCGGCACTTGGTGCTCGCCGGCCCGGCCGCGGACCTGCAGGGCGGCCTCGGCGAAACGGAGCATGCCGGAGGCTCCGATGGGGTTGGTGGACAGCACCCCGCCGGAGGGGTTGACGGGCAGGTCGCCGTCGAGCGCGGTGGCGCCGGACTCGGTGAGCTTCCAGCCCTCGCCCTCGGCGGCGAAGCCGAGGTTCTCCAGCCACATCGGCTCGTACCAGCTGAAGGGCACGTACATCTCGGCGACGTCGATCTCGCGGCGCGGGTCGGTGATGCCGGCCTGGCGGTAGACGTCCGCCGCACAGTCCCGGCCGGCGCGCGGGGAGACGAAGTCCTTGCCGGCGAAGAGGGTGGGCTCGCTGCGCATGGCGCCGCCGTGCAGCCAGGCGGGCGGGTGCGGAGCCCGGGCGGCGCCGGCCCGGCCGGTGAGGACCATGGCGCAGGCCCCGTCGGAGGAGGGACAGGTCTCGGAGTAGCGGACGGGGTCCCACAGCATGGGCGAGGAGCGCACCTTCTCCAGGGTGAGGCCGTGTTCGTGGAGGTGGGCGTAGGGGTTCTTCAGGGCGTTGCGGCGGTCCTTGTGGGCGACGAGGGTGCCGATGCCCTCGGGGGCACCGGTGCGGCGGATGTAGGCGCGGATGTGCGGGGCGAAGAAGCCGCCGGCGCCGGCGAGGAGCGGCTGCTGGAAGGGGACGGGCAGGGACAGCGCCCACATGGCGTTGGACTCGGACTGCTTCTCGAAGGCCAGGGTGAGGACGGTGGTGTGGACGCGGGCGGCGACGAGGTTGGCGGCGACGAGCGCGGTCGAGCCGCCGACGGAGCCGGCGGTGTGCACGCGCAGCACGGGCTTGCCAGCGGCGCCGAGGGCGTCGGCGAGGTAGAGCTCGGGCATCATGACGCCCTCGAAGAAGTCGGGGGCCTTGCCGATGACGACGGCCTCGATGTCGCTCCAGTCCAGCGCGGCGTCCTCCAGTGCCCGCGCGGCGGCCTCGCGGACGAGTCCGGCGAGGGAGACGTCCCGGCGGGCGGCCGCGTGGTGGGTCTGGCCGATGCCGACGACGGCGACGGGTTCGCTGCTCATGTGCGTGCTCCCTCCGGTTCCGCTCCCGGGTGCCCCGCCGGCTCGCCCTCCAGCACGGCGACGAGGTTCTGCTGCAGGCACGGGCCCGAGGTGGCGTGGGCCAGGGCCCGGTCCGAGGCGCCCCGGTGGATGCGGGCGGCCGCCTCGCCGAGGCGGATCAGGCCGGCGGCCATGACGGGGTCGGTGGCGGGGGTGCCGCCGGAGGGGTTGACGGTCACGGTGCCGTCCAGGCGCAGGGCGCGGCGCAGGACGGCTTCCTGCGCGGCGTCGGCGGTGTGGAGTTCGGCGGTGTCGACGGGGGCGTCGAAGGCGCCGGCGCGTTCGGCGGCCAGGCGGGTGGAGGGCGAGTCGGTGAGGTCGCGCAGGCCCAGGGCGTGGGACTCGATGCGGTGGTCGATGCCGCGGATCCAGGCGGGGCGGGTGCACATGCGGCGGGCGGTGGCTCCGGCGGCGAGCACGACGGCGGCCGCGCCGTCGGTGGCGGCCCGGGCGCCGGGGGCGTGCGGGGTCCCGGAGGGGTGGCCGTCCGCGGACGGGACGGGGGCGGCCTCGTCGGTCAGGAGGGCGGCCTCGTCGATCAGGCCGGCGTCGAGGAGGGCCCGGGTCTGGAGGGCGGCCAGGCAGGCGGGGTCGGGCCAGAGGGGGGCGAGGTAGTAGGGGTCGAGCTGACGGGTGAGGACGTCCCGCAGGTCGCCGGAGGAGGGTTTTCCGTGGGCGTAGACGAGGGCGGTGCCGGCCTGGCCCGTGAGGATCTTCACCCACGCCTCGTACAGCGCCCAGGCCCCGTCCATTTCCACGTGGGACTCGGCGATGGGCGGCCATGCGCCGACGCCGTCGAGGGCGAGGGTGAAGGAGAAGGGGCGGCCGGCGAGGTAGTCGCTCGACCCGGAGCAGGTGAAGTCCGCCTCGCCGGGGGCCAGTCCGGCCTGGTCCAGGGCGTCGTGGAGGACGGGCAGCAGCATCTCCGCCTCCGAGAGCCCGTCGGCGGGTTCGTGGTGTCCGCTCCGGGCGAAGGCGACGACGGCGACGTCGCGGGGCGTCACAGCAGCTCCTTGTAGGTGTCGTAGGCGGCGTCGGGCTCCGGGGCGGGCCGGTAGTGGTCGGGGTGACGGCTGTCGTCGGTCCACACGGGCTCGACGCGCATGCCCATGCGCACCTCGTCGTAGGGGATGCCGCCGATGCGCGCGTGGAGGGCGAGGTCGGCGCCGTCGAGGGCGATGTGGGCGTAGACGTAGGGCACGTCGATGTCGAGGCCCTTGGCCTTGATGTTGACGACGCAGAAGGTGGTGACGGTGCCGCGCGGGCCGACCTCGACGTGTTCGGCGGTGGCGACGCCGCAGGTGGGGCAGGCGCCGCGGGGCGGTACGCACACCCTGCGGCAGGAGGGGCAGCGCTCGCCGAGTATCCGGCGGCCGGCCAGGGCGTGGAGGTAGCGGGTCTGGGCGCGGCCGGGCGCGTAGGTGTAGTCGAGGCGGGCGGGGGTGGTGAGGGTGGTGACGGGGTCGGCGAAGGCGCCGCCGTGCGGCGTCGCGCCGGCGGTGGCGGTGGCCGTGCCGTCGTACGGTTCGAAGCAGGCGATGTCGGTGATGGCGCCCTCGCGGTGGGCGGCCCAGCGGATCCGTACCCGCATGCCGGTGCGCACGGCCCGGGCGTGCGGCGCGTCGAGGGCGTGCAGCAGGGCGGTGTCGGCTCCGTCGAGGCGTACCAGCGCCCAGGCGAAGGGGGTGCGCAGGGGTTGCCGGTGGCGGGGGGCGGGGTTCCACGCCCAGGTGGTGACCGTGCCGGTGGTGCCGACCTCGACGAGGTCGCGGATCTCCTCGGCGGTGACGGGGTCGTACTCGACGGGCGGGACGAGCACCCGGCCGTCCCGGGTGCGCACGCCGAGGACGGTGCGTTCGCGCAGTCCGGTGAGGAAGGCGCTCTGGACGGGGCCGAGGGAGCGGGTGAAGGGGAAGGCGACGACGAGCGGGGCGGTGAGGTTCTCCGGCACCGAATGTCCCCTCCTTCAGGCACGCCGGTAGACGGCGGGCCGTTTCTCGGCGAAGGCGCGGGCGCCCTCCCGGGCGTCGGCGGTGTCGAAGACGGGGCGGCCGCGTTCGAGTTCGAGGGCGAGGGCCCGGGTCTCGTCCAGGCCGGCGGTGTCGTGGACGCACGCCTTGACGGCCTCGACGGCGAGGGGGCCGTTGGCGTTGATGAGGGCGGCGGTCTCCAGGGCCCGTTCCAGAGCGGTGCCGTCCGGGACGACGTGCCCGATCAGGCCGATGCGCGCGGCTTCGGCAGCGGTGTACGCCCGGCCGGTGAGGAGCATTTCGAGGGCGTGGGTGCGTGGGATCTGCCGGGGCAGCCGGACGGTGGAGCCGCCGATGGGGAACAGGCCGCGGCGCACCTCGAAGAGGCCGAAGGTGGCGCTCTCGCCGGCGATGCGGATGTCGGTGCCCTGGAGGATCTCGGTGCCGCCGGCGACGCAGGGCCCTTCGACGGCGGCGATGACGGGCTTGCGCGGCCGGTGGTGGCGGAGCATGGCCTTCCAGTGCAGGTCGGGGTCGGCCTTGAAGCGTTCGCGGACGGGGTCGTCCGTCGTGCCGCGGGCCGCCAGGGCCTTGAGGTCCATGCCGGAACAGAAGGCTCCGCCGGCGCCGGTGAGGACGACGGAGCGGATGGCGTCGTCGGCGTCGGCGAGCAGCCAGCCGTCGTGGAGACCGGCCAGCATCGGCAGGGAGAGCGCGTTCCTCGCCTCCGGCCGGTTCAGGGTGAGTACGAGCGTCGCTCCGGCGCGCTCCGCGGTGAGGTGTTCGGTGCCGCCCATGGCTGTCCTCCCGTCGTGAGACCAGAACAGCGTGCAGGAGGCGGGGGTGCGGTTCAATAGTTTTCTGACAACCCGTCAGTTTTCTTGCCGCCCGGGCCTTCCGCACCGTGGCCGGCGGCGCTCCAATGACCTCCATGGACTACAACCTCGCGGACCTCTTCGAGTCGGTCGTCGACGCGGTGCCCGGCCGGGAGGCCCTGGTCCACCTCGACCACCCGGGCGGCGGAGCCGAGCGCAGACTGACGTACGCCCGGCTCGACGCGGCCGCCAACCGGCTCGCCCACCACCTGCGCGAGAGCGGCGTCGCGCCGGGCGAACACGTGGGCCTCCACCTCTACAACGGCGTCGAGTACCTCCAGGCGCTCTTCGCCTGCCTGAAGATCCGGGCCGTTCCCGTCAACGTCAACTACCGGTATGTGGAGGACGAACTCGCCTACCTCTACCACGACGCCGACCTGGTGGCGCTGGTGTTCGACGCCGACTTCACGGGCCGGGTGGCGGCGGCCCTCCCCCGCGCCGGCCGGCTGCGCCACCTGGTGTGCACCGGCACCCCGCCCGCGGGCGGGCCCGCACCGCGCGTCCCGCCCGTTCCCCTGACGGACGCCGTGGCGGCGGCCTCGCCGGAGCGGGACTTCGCCCCGCGCTCGGGCGACGACCGGTTCCTGATCTACACGGGCGGGACCACCGGCCTGCCCAAGGGCGTCGTGTGGCGGCAGGAGGACCTCTTCTTCTCCGGGCTCGGCGGCGGGGCGCCGACCGGCGAGCCGGTGAAGCGGCCCGAGGAGCTGGCCGAGCGGGTCGCCGCGGGCGGCTCGGGGCTGGTCTTCTTCCCCACCGCGCCCCTCATGCACGGCACGTCCACGCTCACCGCCCTCATCGGCTTCGGCTTCGGGCAGAAGGTGGTCCTGCACCGCAAGTTCGCCGCCGAGGAGGTGCTGCGGACGGTCGCACGGGAGCGGGTCACCAGCCTCTCCCTGGTCGGCGACGCGATGCTGCGCCCGCTGGTGGACGCCCTGGCCGGGCCGCTGCGGGGCTCGGACTGCTCGTCACTGCTGAGCGTGAGCAGCTCGGGGGCGGTCCTGTCGGAGACCGTGCGCGCGCAGTTCGCCGCGCTGCTGCCGGGCGTGCGGCTGCTGAACAACTTCGGCTCCTCGGAGTCGGGCTTCAACGGCACCGCCACCGAGGACGCGGGGCCGGACCGGGGCTTCCGGCTGCGCGTCAACGACCGTACGGCCGTCGTCGACCCGGTCACGCACCGGCCGGCGGCGCCCGGTGAGACCGGGCGGATCGCCCAGCGCGGCCACGTGCCGCTCGGCTACTACAACGATCCGCAGAAGACCGCCGAGACCTTCTTCACCGCGCGCGGCGAGCGCTGGGTGCTGCTCGGCGACCTGGCGACGGCCGGCGCGGACGGCGTGATCACCGTCCTCGGCCGGGGCTCGCAGTGCATCAACACCGGTGGCGAGAAGGTGTTCCCGGAGGAGGTCGAGCAGGCCCTCAAGGCGCATCCGGCGGTGTACGACGCGCTGGTGGCCGGCGTGCCGGACGCCCGCTGGGGGCAGCGCGTCGCAGCGGTCGTCCAGCCGCGCGAGGGCGCCGGACCGCCCACCCTGGCCGCCCTGCAGGAGCACTGCCGGGCCCGGCTCGCGGGGTACAAGGTGCCGCGCAGCATGGTCCTCACCGAGCGCATCCAGCGCTCGCCCAGCGGCAAGGCGGACTACCGGTGGGCCAAGGCGGTGGCCGCCGGACGCTCCCCGGAAACCACTCGTGCGGGTGATCCCCATCCGCCCGCGACCCCTTGACGCCCGGTGTCGGCCCGGAAAATACTTGACCCGGTGAATCTACCGAACGATCGGTCGGGTGACGGGGGCGACGGACGATGACAGGTGGGCACAGCCTGCGGGGTGACGCGGACGCGGCGGAGCGGATGCCGCGGGAGGAGTTGGAGGCGCTGCAGTTGCAGCGCCTGAGAGCGGTGCTGCGCCACGTCTACGACCACGTCCCCTTCTACCGCCGCTCGTTCGACGCCGCGGGCCTGCGGCCCGAGGACTGCCGCACGCCGGCGGACCTCGCCCGGTTCCCCTGCACGACCAAGGCGGATCTGCGCGAGCACTACCCCTTCGGCATGTTCGCGGTGGACCGGTCGCAGGTGCGGCGCCTGCACGCCTCCAGCGGCACGACGGGCGCACCGACCGTCGTGGGCTACACCGACCGCGACCTTGACGTCTGGGCGTCCCTGGTGGCCCGTTCGATCCGGGCGGCGGGCGGCCGTCCCGGCGATACGGTCCATGTGGCGTACGGCTACGGCCTGTTCACCGGTGGGCTGGGGGCGCACTACGGTGCGGAGCGGCTGGGCTGCACGGTGATCCCCGCGTCCGGCGGGATGACCGAGCGCCAGGTGCGCCTCATCCGGGACCTCCGTCCCCGCGTCATCATGGTCACCCCCACGTACATGCTCACCCTGCTCGACGAGTTCGAGCGACAGGGCATCGACCCCCGCACCACCTCCCTCGCGGTGGGCATCTTCGGTGCCGAGCCGTGGACGGAGGGGATGCGCCGGGAGATCGAGGAGCGCTTCGCCCTCGACGCCGTGGACATCTACGGGCTCTCGGAGGTGATGGGCCCCGGGGTGGCACAGGAGTGCGTGGAGACCAAGGACGGGCTGCACATCTGGGAGGACCACTTCTACCCGGAGGTCGTCGATCCCGTGACGGGCGAGCCGGTGCCGGACGGTGCGGTGGGCGAGCTGGTCCTCACCACGCTCACCAAGGAAGCCATGCCCGTGATCCGCTACCGCACCCGGGACCTGACACGGCTGCTGCCCGGCACGGCCCGTGCCTTCCGGCGGATGGAGCGGATCACCGGCCGCACCGACGACCTGGTCATCGTGCGGGGGGTGAACCTCTTCCCCTCCCAGGTCGAGGAGATCGTCCTGAGCATCCCGGGCCTCGCGCCGCACTTCCAGTTGCGTGTGACCCGGGAGGGACGAATGGACCACCTCACCGTGCGGGCCGAGGCGCGGCCGGAGGCGTCGGCCGCCCAACGGGCGGCGGCCGCCGCCGAGACGGCGCGCCGGGTCAAGGAAGGCATAGGCGTCTCGGCGTCGGTCGACGTCGTGGACCCCGGCACCCTGGAGCGGTCCGTGGGCAAGCTCCGGCGGATCGTCGACGAGCGTGGCCGCACCCCGCACGACTGAACCATCCCCGCACGACTGAACCATGACGCCACCGACCGCGTCACGAAGGGCGTCGGTTTCCCTTTCTCCCACAGGAGTTCGCCTTGCTCCTCCGTCACCGCTTACGCACGCTGGCCGTCGCCGGCCTCGCCCTGCTGACCGGCGCGAGCGCGCTGCCGGCCACGGCAGCGGCCGCCCCGGCGCCGGACCGTGCGCTCCAGCCGTCCGGCGGCGGCCTGTCCGCCGTGATCCGCTACACCGAGTACGGCATTCCGCACATCGTCGGCAAGGACTACGCGAGCCTCGGCTTCGGCAACGGCTGGGCACAGGCCGCCGACAACGTCTGTGAGCTCGCAGGCGGCTTCGTCACCCTGCGCGGGGAGCGCTCCCTGGCCTTCGGTGCCGACGCCCCGGCCGACGCGGCGCTGTCCTCGGCCCGCGACAACCTCTCCAGCGACCTGTTCTTCCGCGGCGTCAACGACGCCCGGACGGTGGAGAAGCTCCTCGACCAGCCCGCCCCGCGCGGGCCGAGCAGGCAGGCCAAGGAGCTGGCGCGCGGCTGGGCGGCGGGCTACAACGCCTGGCTGCGGCAGAACCGCATCGCCGACCCCGCCTGCCGCGGCAAGGACTGGGTCCGCCCGGTCACCGCCCTCGACGTCGCCCGGCGCGGCTACGCCATCACGCTGCTGGGCGGCGAGGGGCAGGCCGCCGACGGCATCGTCGGCGCCCGGCCCCCGGCCGGGAAGACCGTGGCACGGCCGCCGGCCGGCGCGGCGAAGCCGGACCTGGCAGCCGCGGCCCGCACGTTCTTCGACCGCGAGAACGCCGCCATGGGGTCGAACGCGGTGGCCTTCTCGGGTGGGACCACCGCCGACGGGCGGGGCCTGCTCCTGGGCAACCCGCACTACCCCTGGTCGGGCGGCCGCCGCTTCTGGCAGTCGCAGCTGACCATTCCCGGCGAGCTGAACGTCTCCGGCGCCTCGCTGCTCGGCCTCCCGATCACCTCCATCGGCCACAACGGCGACATGGCCTGGAGCCACACCGTCTCCACGGGCGTGCCGATGAGCGTGTACGAGCTGAAGCTGCGGCCCGGCGACCCGTACACCTACCTCGTGGACGGCAGACCCGAGCGGATGACCGGCCGGACGGTCACCGTCACCGTGCGCGGCAAGGACGGCAGGCCGGAGAAGGTCAGCCGCACCCAGTGGCGGACGCGCTTCGGCCCGGTGATCAGCGGGCTGGGCGAGGATCTGCCCCTGCCGTGGACGGCCGCGTCGGCGTTCGCCCTGGTCGACCCCAACGCCGCCAACCTCCGTTTCCTGGACGCCTCCCTGGGCCTGAGCAAGGCCCGCTCGGTGCAGGACGCCCGGGCAGCGCTCGACCGCGCCCAGGGGCTGCCCTGGGTCAACACGGTCGCCGCCGACTCCGGGGGCCACAGCCTCTACACCCAGGCGCAGGTCCTGCCGCGCGTCACCGACGAGCTCGCCCGTCGCTGCTCCACCCCGGCCGGGCAGCAGACCTTCCCCGCCGGGGGCCTGGCGATCCTGGACGGCTCACGCGGCGCCTGCGCGCTCGGCAAGGACGCCGACGCCGTCCAGCCAGGGATCTTCGGTCCCCGAGCCATGCCGACGCTGGTCGACGCTCCGTACGCCGAGAACTCCAACGACAGCGCCTGGCTGGCCAACGCGGACCGGCCGCTCACCGGCTACCCGCGCATCTTCGGCGACGTCGCCACACCGCGCTCCCTGCGTACCCGGGGCGCCGTCGAGGACGTCTCCGCCATGGCCGGTCGTGGCAGGCTCACCGTGGACGACCTGCAGAAGCATCAGTTCCGCAACCGCGCGCCCGCCGGTGACCTGGCCGCCGCGGACGCGGCCAAGGCGTGTGCCGCACTGCCGGGCGGCAAGGCCGTCGACAGCAAGGGGACGACCGTCGACGTGTCGGCCGCCTGCGCCGTCCTGGCCGGCTGGGACCGCACCATGAACACCGGCAGCAGGGGTGCCCTGCTCTTCGACCGCTTCTGGCGCACGCTGACCGCCGACGGGCAGGCGGAGGTCTGGCGGGTCCCCTTCGATCCCCAGAAGCCCGTGACCACGCCGAACACCCTCAACACCCAGGGCCCGGCCTTCGCCCGGTCCCTGGCGGATACGGTCGGCCAGCTGCGGGCGGCGGGCATCGCCCTCGACGCGCCCCTGGGCGAGCACCAGTTCGTGGTGCGCAACGGCAAGCGCATCCCCATACCCGGGGGCGGGCTGGGCGTGTGGAACATGATCGTCGCCCCGTGGGACGCCGCCCGCGGCGGCTACGCCGACGTGGTGCACGGCTCCAGTTACCTCCAGGCCGTCGGCTTCGACGGCAAGGGGTGCCCGGTGGCCCGGACCCTCCTCACATACAGCCAGTCGGCTTTCAGCGGCTCGCCCCACCACAGCGACCAGACCGAGCTGTTCTCGGCCGGGCGCATGGTGCAGGGCCGGTTCTGCGAGAAGGACATCATGGCGTCGCCGCAGCTGAAGGTGGTGCACGTCAGGGAGGGCTGAGCCCCGCGGCCCGGCCGACGGGGCGCACCGCGCCGCTCGCGCGGTGCGCCCCTGGTCGTTGCCGCCCGGTGGTCCGGAGCGGGGTCAGACGTCTATCTGGATCGCCTCCATGCGGCGGGACTGGCCCGTGGTGCCGACGGTGACCGGGTTGCCGCGGACGGCGTGCTGCCAGCCGATGCCCTCCAGGTGTGCCCGGGCCGTGACGGAGCCGGAGGCCACGCTGATGTGGAGGGCCTCCATCCGCCGGGACTGGCCGGTGGTGCCCGCGACGACGTTCTGGTAGTCGCCGCCGCAGCGGGTGCCCTGCCAGCCGATGTCGGCGAGGTGGGCGTTGAGGCACACCCCGCCGACGTTGCCCACGGCGACCTCGATGGCCTCCATGCGGCGCGACTGGCCCGTGGTGCCGGCGACGCTGCCGTCGCAGACGGCCGGCAGCCAGCCGAGATCGGCCACGTGCACGCGGTAACAGACGATTCTGCCGGCCGCGGCGCCGCGGTTGGCCAGTTCGGCCTTCACCGCGTCGGCCGCGGTGCCGGTGGCGCCGGACCGGGCGGTTTCGCCGGTCGTCCGGGCCTGGGCGGTGGCGGTGCCCGTGAGGCCGAGCACGGCCGCGGCGGACAGGGCCAGCAGTGCCTTGCTGCTCTTGGTGACGAAGCCGTTCACAGCGGTCTCCTCCTGTTGTCGGTCGGACCGCCGTCCTGTCTAGCGAGCCCCGGGAGGGCGCAGTACCCCCCGTGCCCGGCATCGGCCGGGAACCGCCGTGGAGCGGCGGGCTCCGCACCGGCGGGAAACGGTCACCCCGTGCGCTCGCGGCCCCGCCAGTACGGTTCGCGCAGCCGGCGTTTGTAGAGCTTGCCGTTGGGGTCGCGGGGCATGGCCGCGATGAACTCCACCGACCTGGGGCGCTTGTAGCCGGCCAGCAGGCCGGCGCAGTGCTCCAGGAGGGTGGCGGCCAGGGCCTCGTCCGGCCGGTGTCCCTCGGCGGGCTCCACGACGGCCTTGACCTCCTCGCCCCAGTCGTCGTGCGGGATGCCGAAGACGGCGGCGTCGGCGACGGCCGGGTGGGCCAGGAGCGCGGACTCGACCTCGGCGGGGTAGATGTTGACGCCGCCCGAGATGATCAGGTCGATCTTGCGGTCGTGGAGGAAGAGGTAGCCGTCCTCGTCGAGGCGGCCCAGGTCGCCGACGGTGAAGAAGTCGCCGACCCGGCTGCGCTCCGTCTTGGCGGCGTCCTTGTGGTAGGCGAAGCGGCCGGTGGTCATCCGCAGGTAGACGGTGCCGACCTCACCGGCGGGCAGGGCCTTGCCCTCGTCGTCGAGCACGGCGAGTTCGCTGATGGGCCAGGCCCGGCCGACCGTGCCCGGTCTGCGCAGCCACTCCTCGGCGGTGGCGAAGGCGCCGCCGCCCTCGCTGGCCGCGTAGTACTCCTCGACGCAGGTGCCCCACCAGTCGATCATGGCTCGTTTCACGTGTTCCGGGCAGGGGGCGGCGCCGTGCAGGGCGTGCCGCATGGAGGAGACGTCATAGCGTTCGCGCACGTCGTGCGGCAGGGCGAGCAGGCGCTGGAACTGGGTGGGCACCATGTGGGTGTGGGTGCACCGGTGGGTGTCGATCAGGCGCAGCATCTCCTGGGGCGTCCACTTGTCCATCACCACCAGCCGGTGCCCGATGTGCAGGGACGCGGCGGCGAACTGCAGGACGGCCGTGTGGTAGAGCGGCGAGCAGACCAGGTGGACGTTGCCGCCGGCCGGCTGGATGCCGAAGATCCCGAGGAAGCCGCCGAGATGGCTCTCCTCGGGCGGCCGGCCGTTCAGGGGGCGACGGATGCCGCGGGGGCGTCCCGTGGTGCCGGAGGTGTAGTTCATGACCCAGCCGAGGGTCCGGCCGGCGGGCGGGGTGCCGGGCTGCCCGTCGAGGAGCGTGGCGTACGGGCGGAATCCCGGGACGTCACCGACGGCGTACCGCCGGGCCGCGGGCAGGTTCGCCTCGTCGGCGGCGGCCGCGGCTGCGGCGCCCCAGCGCTCGTGGGCGATGAGCACCTTGGCCCCGGAGTCGGCGACGATCCAGGCGATCTCCGCTGCGAGGAGGTGGTGGTTGACGGGCACCAGGTAGAAGCCGGCCTGGGTGGCGGCGAGATGGGCCGTGAGGAACTCCGCGCCGTTGGGCAGGACGGTGGCGAAGGCGTCGCCCTCGCGGAGGCCGGCGGCGCGGAGGCCGTGGACCAGGCGGTTGGCCTCGGCGTGCAGGCGACCTGCGGTCCAGCCCTCCCCCTGCGGGGTGATCAGGACGACGCGGCCGGGGTTCTCCGTGGCCTGCGCCCAGAAGCCGTTGCTCTTTTGCGTCATGGCGTGGTGTCCTCCTGGGGCGCGTCGCAGGGTGCGGCTCGGTGGGTGGCGTCGTGCCCGCCCTCCCCCGGCTGCCGCCGGGAGGTGCCCCCGGACGGCGGAACGACTGCCCGCAACCGCTCCACTGCTCGCTCGAAGCCGCGGGTCAGGTCGTCCACGACCGCCTGGACGGAACGTACGGAGTCCATCGCCCCCACGATCTGGCCCACCGGCGTGCCCAGCAGGGGCAGGGCCTCGTACTTCTGGATGCGGGTGAGGGCTTCCGCGACGAGCAGGCCCTGGAGCGGCATGGGCAGGGGGCCGGGGCCGGCCGGGTCGTCCCAGGCGTCGGTCCAGGCGGTGCGCAGCTGACGGGCGGGCTTGCCGGTGAGGGCCCGGGAGCGGACGGTGTCCCCGGATCCGGCGGCGAGGAGCTTCGCGGTCAGGGCCCGGGAGGGCAGCGCGGCCTCCTCGGTGGTGAGCCACAGGGAGCCGAGCCAGACGCCCTGGGCGCCCAGGGCGAGGCCGGCGGCGATCTGTTCCCCGCTGCCGATGCCGCCGGCGGCCAGCACGGGCAGCGGGTCGACGGCCCGGACGACCTCGGGGGTCAGCACCATGGTGGCGATCTCCCCGGTGTGGCCGCCGGCTTCGTAGCCCTGGGCGACGACGATGTCGACGCCGGCGTCCGCGTGGCGGGCGGCGTGGCGGGCGCTGCCGGCGAGCGCGGCGACGAGGGCGCCGTGCCGGTGGGCGCGGTCGACGACATCGGCGGGCGGCGGGCCGAGGGCGTTGGCCAGGAGCTTCACCGGGTAGTCGAAGGCGACGTCCAGCTGGGTGCGGGCCACCTCCTCCATCCATCCGGTGATGCGCCACCCGGACGGATCGCCCTCGGCGAGCGCGGGCACGCCGTACCGGGCGAGGGTCTCCTGGACGAACCGGCGGTGGCCGGGCGGGATCATCGCCTCGACGTCGGCCTCGGTGACGCCCTCGGCCCTCCTCGCGGGCATGACGACGTCGAGCCCGTACGGTCTGCCGTCGGTGTGCTCCTCCATCCAGTCGAGGTCGCGCGCGAGGTCGCCGGGGGCGCGGTAGCGCACCGCGCCCAGGACGCCGAACCCGCCGGCGCGGCTGATGGCGGCGGCCACCGCGGGGAAGGGAGTGAAACCGAAGAGGGCGTGCTCGATGCCCATCCGGCTGCTCAGCTCGGTCCGCATGGGCGGCAGGATGCCGCAGCGGCCCCGGGGAGGGAACCCGGCGGCATCATTTTTCTGACGCAGCGTCAGATCTGTCCGGGGTTGCTGCGGGGGGAGCGGATCCGGCGCAACGCCGCGACCTGCCGGTACAGCTCCACGGCCTCGGCGGAGCGGCCCAGCTGCTCCAGGCAGTGCGCCTCGTCCTGCCGGCTGGCCAGGGCGTCGGGGTGGGCCGCGCCCAGCACCCGCTGGCGGGCCTGGGCGACGTCGCGGTAGACGGCGAGGGCGTCGGTCCAGCGGCCGAGCCAGCCGAGCCCGACCGCCACCTCGCGGCGGCTGACGAGCGTGTCGGGGTGGTCCGCGCCCAGCACCCGGGCGCGGATCGCGCAGACGTCGCGCGCCTCGGCCAGGGCCTCCTCCCAGCGGCCCAGGCGGCCGAGGTTGACGCCCAGGCCGTGCCGGGCGCGCAGGGTGTCGGGGTGGGCCGCGCCCTGGGCCCGGGTGCGGTCCTCGACCAGTTCGCGGTAGAGCTCCAGGGCCTCCGCGCTGCGGCCCAGCCGGCCCAGGCAGATGCCCGCCTCGTAGCGGGCGGCGAGCGTGTCGGCCTCGTCGGGGCCGAGCACCCGGGCCCGGGCGGTGGCCACCTCCTGGTACGTGCGCAACGCCTCCGTCCAGCGGCCGAGCTGGCCGAGCGCGTAGCCGACCTCGTAGCGGGTGACGAGGGTGTCCGGGTGCTCGGGGCCCAGGACGCGGGCGCGCGCGGCCGCGACGTCGCGCGCCATGCTGTACGAGTCCTCCAGCCGGCCCAGTCTGCTCAGGTTGAAGGCGAGGTTGTGGCGGCAGCGCAGGGTGTCCGGGTGGTCGGTGCCCATCACGCGCTCCCGGGCGGTGAGCACGGCGGTGTACACCTGGTGGGCCTCGAAGTGGCGGCCCAGCTGCCCGAGGACGTAGGCCGTCTCCTGGCGGGCGGCGAGGGTGTCCGGGTGGTCGGGGCCGAGCACCCGTTCACGGCCCGCGGCCGTCCGCGCGAACTCGCGCAGCGCGTCGCGCGGCCGGCCCAGCCGGCTGAGGGCGAAGCCGACCTCGTAGCGGCTGGCGAGCGTGTCGGGGTGGTCGGGGCCGAGGAGGCGTTCGCGCTCGGCCGCGACGGCCTGCTGCACCTCACCGGCCTCGGCCCAGCGGTCCAGGCGGGCGAGCCGCAGTCCCTCGCTGTGCCGTCCGGCGAGGTCGGCGACGAGAGCCGGCGGCGGCCGCTCGGTCGCCGCCGCGGGCGCGGTCCCACGCGCCGGGGTGCCGGCCGGGCCCTCGCCCCCCTCGTCCCAGGGGCCGGTCCAGGAGCCGGTCAGGGCGGCGGGGGGGTCGGGAGGAGGCTGCAGGGAACCGGTGCCGGCGGCCTTGGAACCGGTGGTCATGTTCCGCGCCCAGCCCGGCAGCCGGGGCGGCTCGGGCAGCCGGGCCGAGGCCCGCAGAGGCCGGGGGCGCTCCTCGGGCAGGGTGCGGCGCGGGGGCGCGCCCGCCCGGTACGGGGGCATGGCGGCGATGCGCCGGACCAGCTCGGCGGCGTCCTCCGGCCGGTCGTCGGGCTCCTTGGCCAGCAGGTCGAGGACGATGTCCTCGAAGGGCACGGGCAACTCCGGCCGCGTCTCGCGCGGCGGCCGCGGCGGGGTGTCGCGGTGGCCGACGAGCACGGCCCAGGCGTCGTCCATGTCGAAGGGCGGCGCACCGGTGGCGAGCTCGTACAGCACGCAGCCCAGCGAGTACAGGTCGCTGCGGTGGTCGACGTTCCCGGCGCCGATCTGTTCGGGCGACATGTAGTGCGGGGTGCCCATGGCGATGCCGGTGCCGGTGAGCCGGGTGGAGAAGCCGATGTCGTGGGCCAGGCGCGCGATGCCGAAGTCGCATATCTTCACGGTGCCGTCGGCGACGCGGACGATGTTGGCGGGCTTGAGGTCGCGGTGCACGATGCCCTGGCGGTGGGTGTAGGCCAGGGCGGCGCCGACCTGCTCGGCGATCTCGATGACCTCGGGCACGGGCAGCGGGTGCTGTTTGTTGTCCTCCAGCAGCTGGCTGAGGTTGCGGCCGTCGAGGAGCTCCATGACGAGGTAGAGCACGCCCTCGGACTCGCCGAAGTCGTGCACGACCGTGATGCCGCGGTGCTGCAGGGAGGCGGCGACGCGGGCCTCGCGCCGGAACCGCTCGCGCAGCACCCGAAGGTAGGACGGTTCGTGCTGACGTCCCATGGGTTTGAGGCACTTGACGGCCACCTGACGGCCCAGCGATTCGTCGCGGGCCCGCCACACCTCGCCCATCCCGCCCCGCCCGATCAGGTCGAGCAGCTGGTACCGGCCCTGGATCAGCCTGGTGTCCGCCATGCTGTGCCGCCGCCCCCGTCGTTTGGCTCCGCCTCCCCCGGCCCCTCAAGTATGGCGGCCCCTCAGTGCGGCTTGTAGCCCGACGGACGGCTCCGGGGGGCGGATGTGCGTCAGCGGCGCACCCGGGGCATGCCCAGGCCGATCCAGGAGATGATCTCCCGCTGGATCTCGTTGTTGCCGCCGCCGAAGGTGAAGATGACGGCGCTGCGGTAGCCGCGCTCCAGCTCGCCGCGGAGGACCGCGCCCGCGGAGCCCTCCTTGAGGGGGCCGGCCGCGCCCAGGACCTCCATCAGCCAGGCGTAGGCCGCCCGGCGCGCCTCGGAGCCGTAGACCTTGACCGCCGAGGCGTCCTGCGGGGTGAGCGCGCCGCGCTGGAGGGCGTCGACCATCCGCCAGTTCAGCAGCCGCATCGCGTCCAGCCGCACATGGGTGCGGGCGAGGAGGCCGCGCACCCAGCCCAGGTCGGCGACGCGGCGGCCGTCGGCGAGCTTGGTGGCGGCGGCCCAGTCACGGACGTCGCGCAGGGCCCTGATGGCGGTGGTGCCGTGGGCGGCGAGGGTGACGCGCTCGTGGTTGAGCTGAGTGGTGATCAGGCGCCAGCCCTGGTTCTCCTCGCCGACCCGGCGGGAGAAGGGGACGCGGACGTTCTCGTAGTGGCTGGCGGTGGTGTCGTGCGAGGCCAGCGTGTTGATCAGGGTGCAGGAGTAGCCGGGGTCGCTGGTGGGGACGAGGAGGATGCTGATGCCCTTGTGCGGCGGGACGCCTTCCGTCACGGGGGCGGTGCGGACGGCGAGCCAGACCCAGTCGGCGGTGTCGCCGTTGGTGGTCCAGATCTTCTGCCCGTTCACCACGTACGCGTCGCCGTCGCGCACCGCCCGGGTGGTGAGGGAGGCGAGGTCGGTGCCGGCGCCGGGCTCGCTGTAGCCGATGGCGAAGTCCAGCTCGCCGGAGAGGATGCCCGGGAGGAAGGTCGCCTTCTGCTCGTCGGTGCCGAACCGCATGAGGGTGGGGCCGACCGTGTTGAGCGCCATGAGCGGCAGCGGCACCCCGGCCTGGGCGGCCTCGTCGAAGAAGATGAACTGCTCGACGGGGGTCATCCCGCTGCCCCCGTACTCCTTCGGCCACCCCACGCCGAGGCGGCCGTCCGCGCCGAGGCGGCGGACGGTCCGCCGGTAGAACCGCTTCCGCTCGGCCGCGTCGGCATGCCGCGCGGACGCCTCGTCGGGTACCAGATCCGCGAAGTACGCGCGCAGTTCGGCCCGTAACCGCTGCTGCTGCGGGGTGTACTGGAGATCCACGGCCCCTCCATGTGGTCGCCGGCGGTCCCTGTGGGTGCGGGCGGACACGGTAGAACGCGGTGCGGCAATACGGAAGGCACGCGCGGCCGCGGGCGGACCGTGCCCGGTCAACGCGAAGGGCGGACCCCCGAAGGGGTCCGCCCTGGTCGTGCGCTGCTGTGCGTAAGGCCGTGCCGCGGCCTCAGCGCCCCGCGTGCCGGCGGTGCCGCCCGCCGGAGGCCGGGCCCGCCGCCCGGCGCCGTCCGTGGCCGGCCACGGGGCCCGCCTGGCCGGGGTACTCGCCGTAGCCGCCGTACTGGCCGTCGTACGGTCCGCCGTAGTACCCGTCGTCGTGGTGTCCGCCCTGCTCCGCCGCCGCGAGCGCGGCGCGCTCCTCCGCCAGGCCGAAGCGGCCGAGCAGGCCGCCCAGCACCGGCAGGGTCTCCAGCCGGGGCAGCAGCCAGGCGTGCCACACGCCGGTCACGAAGAGGACCGCGGAGCTCGCGATCAGCACCGAGCCGAAGGTGTCGGTCGGGTAGTGGGCGCCGACGTACATGCGGGAGAAGGCGACCAGCAGGACCGCGAGGACACCGAGGACGGCGACCGTGCGACGGTGCCGGGACTCGCGGAAGAGGAAGAAGACGGCCAGGGCCACCGCCACGGTGAAGGCGGTGTGGCCGCTGGGGAAGCTGTTGGAGCCGATCTCGGGGTCGAGCATGAACTCGCGCGGCGGCCGGGGCCGCGCCACGATCGCCTTCGCCAGCTGCGTGCTGTTCCAGCCGACCGCGACCACGAGGAAGACCGCCGACGCGGTGATGGGGCGGCGCTTGACGAACAGCAGCCAGCCGCACCAGACCGCGAGGATGATCACGCCGGCCACGGGCGAGGCGCAGTAGCTGACCGCCTCCATCGTGTGGTTCAGCCAGCCGGTGCGCGTGTTGGTCTGGATCGTGCGGTCCAGGTCCAGGTCGTGCGGCTGGATCAGCCGCGTATGCGCGGCGACCATCCCGAGCGCGATCGCGGTCGCGAACAGCAGGAGGGAGTAGCGCAGCCAATGGCGCACGTAGGGCATGGGTGGGGCGTCCTTCGTATCGGTATGGCGGTACCGGGTCGGCAGCACGGTAGGCGTACGGTCGGATGACGGGTACATGCCGCGCAGATGACGTCGGCGCGGCTGTACAGCAAAAGCTACACGCGCGTAGCCCCCGGCTGCGGCGCCGGTCACGCTGTGTGGGCCGCGGCCCTACGCCCAGTCGGCCACCAGCCGCCCGTCCCGTACGGCCACGGCCGTGCCGAACGCGGCGCAGGCCCGGGCGTACCGGTCGTGGATCCACTGCCAGTGCTCCTCGCGCGCCACGGTGGTGCGGCAGTAGTCCAGGTACAGGGGCACCGCTTCGAGGCGGACGGGGCGGTAGCGGGCCGGCTCCGGGCCGTCCAGGGTGACGAGGAAGAGCAGCCCCAGGTCGTTGCGGAGGTGGGGGTCGACGGCGTAGTCGTCGACGAAGTCGCCCATGTCGTGCACGACGCGGGAGGCGACCCCGTGGAAGACGTGGGCGGAGTGCCCGGCGATCAGGGTCGCGCCGGCCGCCATCAGGGCGGCTGCGGCGTCCTGCACGTGGTGGGGCGGGGCGGCGGTCATGTTGGGCCCCCAGTGCGGGGTGACGAGCACCACGTCGGCCTCGGCGGCCGCGCGCCCCACCAGTTCGGCGAGCCAGTGGGGAACGCCGCGCCGCAGGTCGGCGAAGGCCACTCCGGGGCGGTCCTGCCCGGCCGCGAAGTCCTCAGGGTGGTCGGTGACGCCCACCACGGCCAGTCGTACCCCGCCCGTCTCCAGCACGGCGTACGCGCGGGCGGCGCCCGCGTCGGGCCCCGCCCCCACCGCCGCGACGCCCGCCCGCGTCAGGAGCTCACGGGTGTCCGTCAGGGCGTCGTAGCCGAAGTCCAGGGCGTGGTTGTTGGCCAGGGTCACGCAGTCCACGCCCAGCTCCGCGAGGACGTCCGCGGTCTCGGGCGGAGCCCGGAAGAAGAACGGCTTGCCCGGCGCGGGCCAGGGCTCGCCCCGGCCGGAGACGCAGCATTCGAGGTTGGCGACGAACAGATCGGCCGTCGCGACGATCTCGCGGAGCTCCTCGCACAGGATCGTGTCCGGCTCCGGCGCCTGTGCCAGCCGCTCGCCGACGCCGCGCCCGAGCATGGTGTCGCCGGCCATCGCCATCGTGATCGGCGCCATGCGCTCCCCTTCCCTCCGGGAGCCGCCCTTGCCGCCAGTATGCGGCGCGCGGGCCCCGGAGGACGAGGACGCCCCAGGGTGTGTGCGACGGGCCGGTGCGGGCCCCGCGGCGGGTCGGCCGCGTCAGCGGGCGGCCTTGCGGCGCCCGGCCTGCGGCGCCTCGTCCCCGCCGCCCTTGGCCCACAGCGAGCGCACGTGCCCCAGGTGCCGCGCCATGCACTTCTCGGCGCCCTTGGCGTCGCCCGCCAGCATCAGGTCGAGCAGCTCCAGGTGCTCCTCGGCCGAGGGGATCAGCTCGCCGCGCTGGTCCAGGGCGGTCAGCCCGTACAGGCGCGAGCGCTTGCGCAGGTCGCTGACGGTCTCGACGAGGCGTTCGTTGCCGGAGAGCGCGAGCAGGGAGAGGTGGAACTGCCGGTCCGCCTCCAGGTAGCCGATGAGGTCGTGCTCGCGGGCGGCGCGCACGATCTCCTCGGCGACGGGGCGGAGCACTTCGAGGTCCTCGGCGGTCGCGATGCGCGTGACGCGGCCGGTCATGGGCACCTCGATCAGGGTGCGGATCTCGGTGTACTGGTCGAGGTCGCGCTCGTTGACCTCGGTCACCCTGAAGCCCTTGTTGCGGACCGGCTCGACCAGGCCCTCGCGGGCCAGGTCGAGCATCGCCTCGCGCACCGGGGTCGCGGAGATGCCGAAGTCCTCCGCGAGCCCCGGTGCCGAGTAGACCTCGCCGGGGCGCAGTTCACCGGAGATCAGCGCGGCACGCAGGGCGTGGGCGACCTGATCGCGCAGCCGCTCCGTGGCGGTGACGAGATTGCGCTGCTTGAGGTGCCCCATGGTGTCCCTTTCGTGCCCCGATGGACTGGACCACCAGCGTACAATGTCACATTGTGCTTTGCGGTGCCAGGGTGTACGTGCGGCTCGCCGTGTAGAACTCCAGCGCGGCACGCCCCTGTTCGCGCGCACCGTGCCCGGACGCCTTCGCCCCGCCGAAGGGCAGGTGGAAGTCGACGCCCGTCGACGGTGCGTTGACGCGGATCATGCCCGTGTCCAGGCCGTCCAGTCCCTGCAGCACCGCATCGAGGCCGGCGGTGTGCACCGAGGTGACGAGCCCGTACGGCACGGAGTTGACGAGGCGCACGGCGTCGGCGAGGTCGTCGGCGGGCAGCAGGGCCGCGACGGGGCCGAAGACCTCCTCCCGCAGCAGGCCGTGGCCCGGCGCCACCTTCTCCACCAGCGTCGGCGCCGCGTACCAGCCGGGGCCGTCGACGGCAGTGCCCGCGGCGAGGACGGACACCCCGTCCAGGGCCCGGGTGAACTGCTCGCGCGCCCGCTGGGAGATGAGCGGCCCGCAGACGGTCGCCGGGTCGGCCGGGTCGCCCACCGGGAGCGCGCGCAGCGCCTCCCCGAGGGCCTCGCGCAGGGGGGCGAGGGCGGCGCCGACGGCGATCACCCGGCTGGTGGCGGTGCACTTCTGGCCCGCGTACCCGGCGAGGGCGGCCGCGATGTGGGCGGCGGCCCGGCCGATGTCGGCGTCGGGCAGGACGATCGCCGCGTTGAGCCCGCCCATCTCGGCCTGGACGGGGACGCCCCGGGCGGTGGCCGTGCGCACGACGTCGGTGCCGACGGCGGTGGAGCCGGTGAAGGAGACGACGTCGGCGGCGCGCAGGACGGCGTCGCCCTCGGCGGCACCGCCGGGAACGATGCGGAACACCCCCTCGGGCAGCGCCTCCCGGGCGATGTCGGCCAGCCGCAGCGCACAGGCGGTCGCCTCGGGCGCGGGTTTGAGGACGACGGTGTTGCCGGCCGCCAGAGCCGGCGCGGCCTTCCATCCGGGGATGGCGAAGGGGAAGTTCCACGGGGTGATCAGGCCCGCGACGCCGTGCGGCCGGCGGCGGGTCAGCAGCAGCCCCTCTCCGGCGGCCGGCTCGTGGACGGCGCCGGTGGGCTCGTAGGGGGCCTGGGCGTAGTAGCGCCAGATCGCGGCGGTGCGGGCCACCTCGGCCCGCGCCTCGGCGAGCGGCTTGCCCACTTCCCGTACGGCCAGGGCGGCCAGCTCGCCGGCGGCGGCGTCGACGGCGTCGGCGACCCGGCCGAGCGCCGAGGAGCGGGCGGCCGCGCCGGCGCGCAGCCACTGCGGCTGGGCGGCGCGGGCCCGCTCGACGGCGTCGGCCGCGGCCGCGGGGCCGGGGGCCCGGAGCCGCACGAGGACGTCGTCGGGGGCGGTGGGGTTGCGGGAGACGACGAAGGCCGGTTCGGTGGCGGCCGGTTCGGTGGTCACAGGAGGAAACCTCCGGGGAAGGGGTCGTCCGGGTCGAGGAAGTACTGGGCGGTGCCGGTGATCCAGGCGCGGCCGGTGATGGTGGGGACGACCGCCGGCAGCCCGCCGACCTCCGTCTCCCCCACCAGGCGGCCGGTGAACTCCGTCCCGATGAAGGACTCGTTGACGAAGTCCCGCTCCAGCGGGAGCGCGCCGCGCGCGTGCAGCTGTGCCATGCGGGCGGAGGTGCCGGTGCCGCAGGGGGACCGGTCGAACCAGCCCGGGTGGATGGCCATGGCGTGCCGGGAGCGGTGCGCGTCGGAGCCGGGCGCGGTGAGGTAGACGTGCTTGAGGCCGCCGATGCCGGGGTCCTCGGGGTGGACGGGCCGGTCCGGTGAGGCGTTGACGGCGTCCATGACGGCGAGCCCCGCGGCGAGGAGCTCGTCCTTGTGCTCCCGGCCGAACGGAAGCCCCAGCGCGTCGGTGTCGACGAAGGCGTAGAAGTTGCCGCCGAAGGCCAGGTCGAACGTCACCTTCCCGTGGCCGGGCACGTCCAGCGTGCGGTCCAGGCCGACGCAGAAGGCGGGCACGTTGGTGAACGTGACGGCCTTCGCCGCGCCGCCCTCGACGTGCACGTCGGCCGTGACCAGCCCGGCGGGGGTGTCCAGCCGCACGGTGGTGACGGGCTCGGTGACCGGCACCATACCGGTCTCCACGAGCACGGTGGCGACCCCGATGGTGCCGTGCCCGCACATCGGCAGCACGCCCGAGACCTCGATGTAGAGGACCCCGTAGTCGGCGTCGGGGCGGGTGGGTGGCTGGAGGATCGCGCCGCTCATGGAGGCGTGGCCGCGGGGTTCGTACATCAGGAGCGTGCGGAGGTGGTCCAGGTGCTCCATGAAGTGCAGCCGGCGTTCGGCCATGGTGGCGCCGGGTATGACGCCCACTCCGCCGGTGATGACGCGGGTGGGCATGCCCTCGGTGTGCGAGTCGACGGCGTGGAAGACGTGACGAGTGCGCACGGACGTCCTTTCAGCAGGTGGCTGCGGGGGCAGGTGGCTGCGGGGGCAGGTGGCTGCGGTGGCAGGTGGCTGCGGGGGCAGGTGGCTGCGGTGGTCAGTGGTGCCCGTCGGCGAGCGCCTTCTCGGTGGCGGCGCGCACCGCGGCGGCCGTCCCTCCCGTCAGGGGGCCGCGCGGCGGCCGGGTCGGGCCGCCGTGGCGGCCGGCGAGGTCCATGGAGACCTTGATGGCCTGGACGAACTCGGTCTTGGAGTCCCAGCGCAGCAGGGGGTGCAGCGAGGCGTAGAGGGGGCGTGCCGTCTGCAGGTCCCCGGCGACGGCCGCGCGGTACAGCTCGGCGCAGGTGGCGGGGAAGGCGTTGGGGTAGCCGGCGATCCAGCCGACCGCGCCGGCGACGGCGAGCTCCAGGAGGACGTCGTCCGCGCCGATCAGGAGGTCCAGTTCCGGGGCCAGTTCGGCCAGTTCGTAGGCGCGCCGGACGTCGCCGCTGAACTCCTTGACCGCCACGATGCTGCCCTCGCCGTGCAGGCCGGCGAGGAGGGCGGGGGTCAGGTCGACCTTGGTGTCGATGGGGTTGTTGTACGCCACGACCGGGATCTGGGCCCGGGCGACCTCGGCGTAGTGGGCGCGGACGGCACTCTCGTCGGCGCGGTAGGCGTTCGGCGGCAGCAGCAGGACGGAGCCGCAGCCGGCCTCGGCGGCCTGGTCGGCCCAGCGGCGCGCCTCGGCGCTGCCGTACGCGGCGACGCCGGGCATCACGCGCGCGCCGTCGCCGGCCGCCTCGACGGCGGTGCGCACGACGCGGGCGCGCTCGTCGTCGGTGAGGGTCTGGTACTCGCCGAGGGAGCCGTTGGGCACGACGCCGTCGCAGCCGTTGTCGATGAGCCAGCGGACGTGCTCGGCGTAGGCGTCGTAGTCGACGGAGAGGTCCGCGCGCAGCGGGAGCGCGGTGGCGACCATGATGCCGCGCCAGGGTCGGTCGGTGTTCCAGGAGGTGGCGGTCATGTGCGGGAACCCTTCTTCGGTGGGTGAGCGGGTCGTGCGGCCGGGGTCGTCCGGGCCGTGTCAGGGGGGTCGGAGCCCAGGACGCCGAGGGGGACGGGCACGGCGAGCGGCCGGCGTTCGGCGGACGGCGGTACGGTCCCCTGCGCCGTACCGGCGGCCGCCAGGCAGGCCACGGCCGCCCCGCACGTCCGGCCCTGGCACCAGCCCATGCCGGCACGGGTGAGGAGCTTGACGGTGCGGGCGTCCCGGGCGCCGAGGTCGCCGGCCGCCTCGCGGATGCGGCCGGCGGTCACCTCTTCGCAGCGGCAGACGTCCGTGTCGTCGGTGAGCCAGCCGGTCCAGCCGGGGCCGGGGGCGTGGGCGGCGGCCATGGCGTCGGCGAAGGCGCGCATGCGGTCCCGGCGGCGGCGCAGCTCGCGCATGCGCCCGTCGTGGGCGAGGGCGGGCCGGGGGCACAGGTGGGCTGCGGCCGCCCGGGCCGCCATCTCGCCCTCGACGACGGCCAGTTGCCAGCCGCCCACTCCCCCGGTCTCGCCCGCGGACCACAGGCCGGGCACCGAGCTGCGCTGCAGCTCGTCCAGGACCAGGGCGTCCGTGCCGTCGGCCGTGCGGCGGGTCGCGCAGCCGACGGTCGTGGCGAGCTCGATCTGCGGGGCGAGGCCGTGCCCGGCGGCCAGGGCGTCGCAGACGATGCGGCGGTCCGTTCCGGGAAGGGGCCGCCACGCACGGTCGATCCGGGAGACCGTCACGGCTTCGACGCGGTCGGTGCCGTGGACGGCGGTGACGGCGCTGCGGGTGCGCAGCCGCACCCGGTGGCGCAGCAGCAGCGAGCCGTGGACGACGGCTTCGAGGAGTTTGTGCGGGTTGGTGGCCAGGGCGCGCGGGTGGCGGGCGTAGCCGAGGTAGCCGGCCGCCTCCACGACGGCGGGGACGCGGGCGCCGGCGGTGGCGAGCGAGGAGGCCACGGCCAGCAGCAGCGGCCCGCTGCCCGCGACGACGATGCGCCGGCCGGGCAGGACGAGCCCGGACTTGAGCATGGCCTGGGCGCCTCCGGCGCCGACGACTCCGGGCAGGGTCCAGCCGGGGAAGGGCAGGTGCCGCTCCTGGGCGCCGGTGGCGAGCAGGACCGCGCGGGCGTGCACGCGCACCGGCCGGTCGCCGTCGCCGTCGGGGCCGGTGAGGGCGTGCACGGTCCAGGCGTCCTCGCCCTCCCGGGTCACGGTCCACACGTGGTGGCCGGTGAGGTGGTCGGTGCCGCTCGCCGTCAGGCGTTCGCGCAGTGCGGTGAAGGCGGGCCATCCGTGGTGCAGGGCCTGCGGCCGGGCGGCGCCCGTGGCGGGGGCGGGATGGCGGAAGAACTGGCCGCCGGTCTGTGCGGAGGCGTCCAGCAGGGCGACGGACAGGCCGAGTTCGCGGGCGGTGACGGCGCCGGCGAGGCCGGCGGGGCCGGCGCCGATGACCGCGAGGTCGTACGGCTCAGACGCCGAGCGGGGCATGGCCGTGTCCTTCCTGGGTGGTGACGGCGTCCCCGGGCCGGGCGGGGACCAGGCAGGCCCGCTTGTTGGGCTGTCCGTTGACGGTGGCCAGGCAGTCGTAGCACTGGCCGATGCCGCAGAAGGCGCCGCGCGGGCGGCCGCCGTCGCGGGTGGTGCGCCAGGCGAGGATGCCGGCCCCCCACAGGGCGGCGGCGACGGACTGGCCGGGCAGGGCGGTGACCGTACGGCCGTCGAAGGTGATCTCGAACGGCGGGCCGGGGTCCGCCCCGACGAGGTCGGCGGGGGTACGGGCCACTGCGGGCCTCCTCTCGACGGGGGGTGGGCTGCTCAGGCGGCGGCGAAGCGGCCGGGGCGGAAGGGCGTGACGTCCAGCGGTGGTTCGCCGCCCGTCAGCAGCCGGGCGATGATCAGGCCCGTCGCCGGGGCGAGTCCGATGCCGGCGCCCTCGTGGCCGCAGGCGTGCAGCAGGCCGGGCACGCGGGGGTCGGCGCCGATGGCGGGCAGGTGGTCGGGCATGTAGGGGCGGAATCCGGCGTACGTCCGCAGGGCGCGCACCCGGGCGAGCACCGGGAACAGTGCGGTGGCCTGGGCGGCGAGGCGGCGCAGCACCTCCACGGAGAGGGTGCGGTCGAAGCCGACCCGTTCGCGGCTGGCGCCGATGAGGACCGGGCCCGCGGGGGTGCCCTCGACGACGGCCGAGGTCTGCAGGGCCGCGGAGGCGCTCGCCACGTCGGCGACGTAGTCGGCCGCGTAGACCTTGTGCCGTACGACGCGCGGCAGCGGTTCGGTGACGAGCACGAAGCCGCGGCGGGGCAGGACGGGCAGGTACGCCCCGGCGAGCCGGGCCAGTTCACCGCCCCAGGTGCCGGCCGCGTTCACCACGCAGGGGGCGTGCAGGGTCCCGGACGGCGTCCGTACGCCCCGTACTTCGCCGCCGGGGCCGGTGAGGACGGCGGTGACCTCCTCGCCGGTGCGCACCTCGGCCCGGGAGGCGCGCAGCAGGTGGGCGGCGGCGAGGGCGGGCTGGACCTGGGCGTCCTGGGGGTAGTGGACGCCGCCGGGGAGGCCGGGGGCGAGGTGGGGTTCGAGGTCGTGCAGCCGGTCGGCGGGTATCTCCCGGGCCGTGACGCCGGCCGTGGCCTGGGCGGCGGCGAAGTCCCGCAGCGCGTCCAGGCCCGGGCCGGTGGAGGCGACGACGAGGCCGCCTTTGGGCTCGTACTCGGTGTGCTGCGGGAGGTCTTCGGCCAGGGTGCGCCACAACCCGGTGGAGAGCAGGGCGAGGTCGAGCTCGGGGCCGGGTTCCTTGTCCGAGACCAGCAGGTTGCCCTCGCCGGCCCCCGTGGTCCCGCCCGCGACGGGGCCACGGTCGACGACGGTGACAGTGAGGCCGGAGCGGGCGGCGTAATAGGCGCAGGCGGCGCCGACCACCCCCGCTCCGACGACGATGACGTCGGGGGATTTGCTCGTAGGCACCCCAGTAATATTTCACATTGCACTACGGGTGCCAAGAGCTTCCGATCAGTCTTCCCGTCCCTCCAGCAGCTCGCCCATCCACGCCTCGACGGCCTCCGGCGTGCGCGGCAGCGCTCCGGACATCAGCCGGGCGCCGTCAGCCGTGATGACCAGGTCGTCCTCGATGCGCACGCCGATGCCGCGCAGTTCGGGCGGCAGCGTCTCGTCGTCGGGCTGGAGGTAGAGCCCGGGTTCGACCGTGAGGACGTGACCCTCCTCCAGGACGCCGTCGAGATAGGTCTCCGCCCGCGCCTGGGCGCAGTCGTGGACGTCGAGACCGAGCATGTGGCCGCTGCTGCAGAGGGTGTAGCGGCGGTGGAAGTCGCCCTCCGGGCTCTTGAGCACGCCCCACTCGGCCAGCCCCTCCGCGATCACACGCATGCCGGCGCGGTGGAAGTCGCGGAAGCTCGCGCCGGGGCGGAGCGCGGCGATGCCCGCCTCCTGCGCGGCGAGGACGAGGTCGTAGACCTGCCGCTGGACGGAGGAGAAGCGGCCGGACAGGGGCAGGGTGCGGGTGATGTCGGCGGTGTAGAGGGTGTCGGTCTCCACGCCGGCGTCCAGGAGCAGCAGGTCGCGGGCGTCGAGGGCGCCGTCGTTGCGTATCCAGTGCAGGGTGCAGGCGTGCGCGCCGGAGGCGGCGATGGTGTCGTAGCCGGTGCCGTTGCCCTCGGCGCGGGCCCGCAGGCCGAAGACGCCCTCGATCCACCGCTCGCCCCGCGGGTGCGCCAGGGCGCGCGGGAGCGCCCGTACGACGTCCTCGAAGCCGGCGGCGGTGTGGTCCACGGCCGCCTGCAGCTGCCCGACCTCCCAGGCGTCCTTGACCAGCCGCAGTTCACTCAGCGCCGAGGCGAGGCCGGCGTCGCGGGACGCGTCGCGGCCCGGGGGGAGCTGACCGTACGCCTCCAGGTGCGCGCAGCGGATGCCGGTCATCCGCTCGGCCTCGTCGAGGTCGGGGCGGCGGCCGACCCAGAACTCGCCGTAGCGGCGGTCGCGGTAGAACTCCGGGCCGCTGCGCGGCGAGCGGGGGCGGACGTAGAGGACCGCCTCGTGCCGGTGCGGGCCGTCCGGCTCCAGGACCAGCACGTGGCCCGCCTGGTCCTCGCCGGTCAGCCCGGTCAGCCAGGCGTAGGCGCTGTGCGGGCGGAAGCGGTGGTCGCAGTCGTTGGAGCGGACCCTCAGCTCCCCCGCGGGGACGATCAGCCGCTCGCCGGGGAAGCGCGCCGAGAGCCTGGCGCGGCGGTGCCCGGTGAGGTCCGCGGCGGGCAGCCGGATGCCGGCGGGCAGCGGCGTGGCCGCCCAGTCCCCGGCCATGAAGGTCTCGAACTCCGGGGAGACGGGCAGATCGTGACTGACCGTCCGGGGCGCAGCGGCCGTCGGTTCGTTCATGGGGATCCTCCTCGGACACAGGTGGGTAACGGAGCGACTGATGCCTTGTCAGTGCAATTTCACATTACTATGTTACGGGTCACATTTCAGCCAGCGTTCGGCTGTTCGACTGTTCACGGAGTGACCACTGATGAACAAGCGCACCTGTACCGCTCTCGCCGCCCTGCTGGCGGCTCCTCTCGCACTCGGTGCGGCCGGCTGTTCCGGCGGTGAACGGCAGTCGGACGACGGCAAGGACGGCGGGCGGAAGAACCCCGCCGCCGCCAACGCGGGCGCCGTGCTCGGCGGCACCCCGCAGAAGGGCGGCACGCTCACCGTCCTGTCCAACCAGGACTTCACCCACCTCGACCCCGCCCGCAACTGGGTCATGAGCGACATGGACTTCGGCACCCGGCTGCTCTACCGCACGCTGGTGACCTACCGGGCCGCCCCCGGGGCCCAGGGCGGCGAGATCGTCCCCGACCTCGCCACCGACCTCGGCACCCCGTCCGACGGCGCCCGGACCTGGACGTTCCACCTCAAGCAGGGGGTGAAGTACGAGGACGGCACCCCGGTCACGGCACAGGACGTCAAGTACAACGTGGAACGGTCCTTCTCCCCCGACCTGCCCGGCGGCGCCGACTACGCGGCCCGTTACCTCGCCGGCGCCGAGGGCTACCGCGGCCCCGCCGAGGGCAAGCACCTCGACTCGGTCAAAACACCGGACGAGCACACGATCGTCTTCGAACTGAACAAACCCTTCGCGGAGTTCCCCAACGCCACCGTGATGCCCACCTTCGCTCCCGTGCCGCAGTCCCGGGACAAGGGCCCGCAGTACGACAACCGGCCCTTCTCCTCCGGCCCCTACAAGGTCGACTCCTACGACCGGAACAAGAAGCTCGTCCTCGTGCGCAACGACCACTGGGACCCGAGGACGGACGAGGTCCGCAAGGCGTACCCCGACAAGCTGGTCGTCGTGATGGGCCTGAAGGCCAACCAGATCGACGACCGCCTGATAGCGAGCCAGGGCGCGGACGCGTCGGCCGTCTCCTGGGGCGCCCTGCGACCGGAGAGCGCGGCCAAGGTGCTGCCCGACGCCCAGGTCAGACAGCGGCTGCTCGCCGAGTCCCAGAACTGCACGGACATGGTCCAGATGCACACCGGCCGGGCCCCCTTCGACGACGTCAGGGTGCGCCGGGCCGTGCAGTACGCCCTCGACCGGGAGGCCGTCATGACGGCCTCCGGCGGGCCCGCCTTCAACGACCCGTCGACCGCCTACATGCCCGCCGCGCTCTTCGGCGGCAAGCAGCCCGACACCCTGAAGATCCCCGCCACCGGCGACGCCGGGAAGGCGAAGGAGCTGCTGAAGGAGGCCGGCAAGCCGGACGGCTTCTCCACCAAGATGACGGTCTCCTCCGGGGACAAGGGCCGGGCGGAGGCGATCCAGCAGTCCCTCGGCAAGGCCGGCATCAAGGTCACCATCGAGACCATCGACCCGTCCGCGTTCTACGCCACCATCGGCGACACCAAGAACCGCACCGACATGGTCTACACCGGCTGGTGCCCCGACTACCCCTCCGGCTCCACCTTCCTGCCCTTCGTCTTCGACGGCCGCTTCGTCAAGGAGAAGGGCAACTCCGGCAACCACTCGCTCTTCCGCGACGACGCGACGATGAAGCGGATGGACGGCATCGCCGCCATGACCGACCCGAAGCAGGCCACCCGGGCGTGGCAGCAGCTGGACGGCGAGATCCTCGCCAAGGCCCCGGCCGTCCCCGTGCTGGTCCGGCGCTGGCCCCTGGTGCTGGGCACCAACATCGCCGGGGCCTACGGGCAGACCTCCTTCGGCGGACAGCTCGACTACGCCACGGCCGGCCTCAAGGACCCGTCCAGGAGCCAGGGCTGAGGGGCGGGCGCACCATGACCACCACCGCCCCCTCCCCGTCCGCGCTCCCCACGGGCAACGGCCCCTGGCGGCTCGCCCGGCGAGAGCTGCGCCGCCGCCCCTCCGTGACGGTCTCCCTCGCCGTCGTCGCCCTCTTCCTGCTCATGGCGGCCGGCGCGCCCCTGCTCAGCGCGCTCGCCGGATGGTCCCCCGAGGAGTTCGACAAGAACGCCGTCGACCCCTATCTCGGCGGCCGGCCGATCGGCCCGCTCGGCGGCGTCTCCGCCGACCACTGGCTCGGCGTGGAGCCCGTCACCGGCCGCGACCTGTTCGCCCGCGTCGTGCACGGCGCCCAGGTCTCGCTGCTCATCGCGCTGACCGCCACCGCCATCGTCGTCGTCACCGGCACCGCGGCCGGCATCGCGGCCGGCTACTTCGGCGGCCGCACCGACGCCGTCCTCTCCCGCCTGATGGACCTCACCATGTCCTTCCCGTCCCTCATCTTCATGATCGCGATGATGTCGGTGGCGAAGGACGTCAACCGCGTCCTGCTGATGACGGCGGTGATCGGGCTGTTCGGCTGGCCCGGCGTCGCCCGGGTCGTCCGCGGTCAGGCCCTCTCCCTCAAGCACCGCGAGTACGTGGACGCCGCCCGCGTCGGCGGCTCCGGCCCCTGGCGGATCCTCACCCGCGACATCCTCCCGGGCGTCTCGGGCCCGGTCATCGCCTACACCACCCTCATCGTCCCCGGCATGATCGCCACCGAGGCGGCCCTGAGCTACCTGGGCGTCGGCGTCCGGCCGCCCACCCCCTCCTGGGGCCAGATGATCGCCGAGAGCGTCGCCTTCTACGACACCGACCCCATGTACTTCGTCGTCCCGAGCACCTGCCTGTTCCTGACGGTGCTCGCCTTCACCCTGCTCGGCGACGCGCTGCGTGACGTGCTCGACCCGAGGAGCAGCCGCACATGATCCTCTACACCGCCCGCCGGCTCCTCGGCGTCGCCGGGGTGCTCCTCGCCATCGCCGCCGTCACCTTCACCGTCTTCTACGTGCTGCCCTCCGACCCCGCGGCCGTGGCCTGCGGCAAGTCGTGCAGCACCGACCGCCTGGAGGCGATCCGCGCCCACATGGGGCTCGACCGGCCGCTGTGGCGGCAGTTCGCGGACTTCGTCACCGGCATCTTCACCGGCCGGACCATGGGCAGCGGCCGGTACGCCCTGCACTGCTCGTTCCCCTGCCTCGGCTACTCCTACGAGAACTCCGCATCCGTGTGGGCCCTGCTGATGGACCGCCTGCCCGTCTCGGCCTCGCTGGCCCTGGGCGCGGCCGTGCTGTGGCTGCTGCTGGGCCTGAGCGCGGGTGTCACCGCGGCCCTGCGCAAGGACACCCTCACCGACCGCGCCCTGATGGTCGGCGCCGTCGCCGCCGCGTCGCTGCCGGTCTACTTCACCTCGATGATGCTGATCTACGGGCTGATCCGGGTGGCCGGGCTGCTGCCCTACCCGCAGTACGTGCCGCTCGGCGACGACCCCCTGCACTGGGCGTCGAACCTGCTGCTGCCGTGGCTGGCCCTGGCCCTGCTGTACGCCGCCATGTACGCGCGGCAGAGCCGCAGTTCGATGATCGAGGCGATGGCGGAGCCGTACATCCGCACGGCCCGCGCCAAGGGCCTGCCGCGGCGGACCGTCGTCGTCAAGCACGGGCTGCGGGCCGGCATGACCCCGATCCTCACCCTCTTCGGCATGGACCTGGGCGGGCTGCTGGCGGGCGCGGTGATCACCGAGTCGATCTTCGGGCTCCCGGGCATCGGCCGGCTGTTCTACGGGGCCCTGTCCACCGGCGACCAGCCGGTGATCCTCGGCGTCACCCTGATGGCCGCCGCCTTCATCGTCGTCGCCAACCTGGCCGTCGACCTGCTCTACGCCGTCGTCGACCCGCGAGTGAGGTACTGATGGCCGACGCACCCCTGCTGTCCGTGCAGGACCTGACCGTCACATTCCCCACCCCGCGCGGCCCGGTCCGGGCGGTGGACGCGCTCGGCTTCTCGGTGCACCGTGGCCGGACGCTCGGCATCGTCGGCGAGTCCGGATCCGGCAAGTCCGTCACCTCCCTGGCCGTGATGGGCCTGCACACCGGCGCCGAGGTCACCGGCTCCGTCGTCCTCGACGGACGCGAGCTCGTCGGCCTGCCCGAGCGGGAGCTGAACCGGCTGCGCGGCCGCCGGATGGCGATGATCTTCCAGGACCCGCTCTCCAGCCTCCATCCGTACTACACGGTCGGCGAGCAGATCGCCGAGCACCACCGCGTCCACTTCGGCTCCCGCCGCGCCGCGGCCCGCCGGCGGGCCGTGGAGATGCTCGGCGAGGTGGGCATCCCCGAGCCCGCACGCCGGGCGGGCGAGTACCCGCACCAGTTCTCCGGCGGCATGCGCCAGCGCGTGATGATCGCCATGGCGCTCGCCTGCGAGCCCGAGCTGCTCATCGCCGACGAGCCGACGACCGCCCTCGACGTGACCGTCCAGGCGCAGATCCTGGAACTGATCGCCCGGCTGCAGCAGGACCGGGGCCTGGCCGTCGTCATGATCACGCACGACCTCGGCGTCGTCGCCCGCGTCGCCCAGGAGGTGCTGGTGATGTACGGCGGGCGGGCGGCCGAACAGGCCCCGGTGGACGACCTCTTCGCCGCCCCGGCCCACCCCTACACCCGCGGCCTGCTCGACTCCCTGCCCCGCCTCGACGACCGGGACGACGAGCCCCTGCGGGCGATCCCCGGCAGCCCGCCCTCGCTCCTGGCCCCCTCCCCCGGCTGCGCCTTCGCACCGCGCTGCCCGCGGGCGGCGGCCGCGACGGGCGCCGAGCGGCGCCGGTGCGAGGAAACGCGGCCGTCGCTCGTCCGGGACCACGACCGCCTGACGGCCTGTCACCTGTCGCCGCGTGGCGACACCGGGGCCGCCGAACGCCCCGCCCGCAACGGAGGGATCCGATGACCACGAGCACCACCGCCGGGCCGCGGGCCGCCGAGCCGCTGCTCTCGTTGCGGGACGTGACCAAGACCTTCCCGGGCGGGCGGCGGCGCACGGGCGCCGGGGCACCGGTCCGTGCCGTCGACGGCGTCAGCCTGGACGTGGCGGCGGGCGAGACCCTGGGGCTGGTCGGGGAGTCCGGCTGCGGGAAGTCCACGACGGGCCGCATGATCGTGCGGCTCCTGGAGCCGACCACCGGATCGATCACCTACGACGGCCGCGACATCGGCCACCTCGGCCGGCGCGAGCTCAAGCCGCTGCGCCGGGAGCTGCAGATGGTCTTCCAGGACCCGCACTCCTCGCTCAACCCGCGCCAGACCGTGGCCCGCATCATCGCCGACCCGCTGCTGGTGCAGGGAAGCCCGGCGGCCGAGGCGCGCCGCCGGGCCGCGGAGCTGATGGAACTCGTCGGGCTGATCCCCGAGCACCTCGACCGTTTTCCGCACGAGTTCTCCGGCGGGCAGGCCCAGCGCATCGGCATCGCCCGGTCGCTCGCCACCAGGCCGCGCCTGATCGTCGCCGACGAACCGGTCTCGGCCCTCGACGTCTCCGTCCAGGCCCAGATCGTCAACCTCATGGAACGGCTGCAGCGCGAACTGGGCCTCGCCTACCTCTTCATCGCCCACGACCTGTCGGTGGTCAAGCGCGTCTGCGACCGGGTGGCGGTGATGTACCTGGGGCGCATCGTCGAAGTCGGCGCCAAGGAACGGGTGTACGCGGCGCCCGCCCACCCCTACACCCGGGCGCTGCTCTCCGCCGTGCCACTGCCGGACCCGGCGGCGGAGCGGGCCCGTGAGCGCATCGTGCTGCCCGGGGACCCGCCCAGCCCCGCGACACCGCCACCGGGCTGCACGTTCCATCCGCGCTGTCCGAAGGCGCAGGAGATCTGCCGGAGCGAGGCGCCGCTGTTGCGGGTCGCGACGGCGGGCGAGGCGCGGGAGGTGGCCTGTCACTTCCCGGAGACCGACCCGCCACCCAACGGAACCTGATCGTTCACTTGAGTTTTCCCGGCAACCCGATTCCCCTAAGGGGTTGTCAGTAACATTTCACATTACTACGTTACGCATCACATGGCGCTGCTGCGGACCCCCACGTCCCGCCCGTCACACGGCCGTTGTCGCCCGGCGCAGCGCCGCACCACGTGCCCGGAACGCTCCTTCTCCGCGTACGCACCCCCCATCCCTCCTCCCACACTGGAGTCATCGGTGTCCCGATCCACCACCCTGTGCAGATCCCTGCTCACCACCGCGATAGCGGTGACCCTCTGCGCCACGGCCGTCCAGGCCGGCCACGCCGACCCGGCCTCCCCCGCCCCGGCCTCCGCGGCCGCCGGGGCCGCGCGCCAGGATCCGCCGGCGCCGAACCCCTTCGACGAGGTCACCCGCCTGGCCAACGCCCCGAAGCCGGTCACCGAGGACCTCACCGCCCCCGGCCGGCTGAAGGACGGCCGCATCCCCGGGGCCCTGACCGCCACGCCGAAGCCCACGCTCGGCACACCGCGCGCCACGGTGGGCGGCGCCGCCGTCCCGTGCACCCTCGACGGCGTCAGGGGCCTGGGCGCCGAGCAGTTCGCCGACTTCCTCGCCGACCCGGCCGTCACCGCCGACGGCTGTCTGCGCACCCTGATCTGGACCTGGGACCAGCGGCTGGTGCCCGTCATGTCCAGGGCGCACGTCCAGGCCGTGTCCCGGCGGATCGAGCGGCTGGCCGGCGGGCACGACGGGAAGAACGGCAGCCACCTGCTGGAGATGTTCACCTACCTCCACGCCGTGGCCTACCACGACTTCTCGCACGACGAGATCGACCTCGGCGACGCACCGACCGTGGAGGCCATCCGCCGCGCGGTGGCCGCGTTCGGCTCGGCCGCCCGCACCTTCGACGTCACCCGCTCCAACGCCGAGACCCTGCGCGAGGCCCTCTACGCCGCCAGCTCCCCCGGCCTGCGCCAGCATCAATTGCCACTGGTCAAGCGGGTCCTGGCGACCATGGACGCCGCGCACCCGGACACCGCCAAGGACACCTCCTGGGCCGGTGCCGCGCTCGCCGCGCTCTCCCTGAACTACCTCGGCGTCTACACCGGCAACCACGACACCGCCTTCCACGCCGCCGTCACCGCCGACCCCTCCTACCGCGCCGCCTTCAAGTCCTTCGCCGGCCACACCCACCTCAAGGACACGGCCAACGCCTGGGTGGTGCGCGACGCCGTCGGCGAGTACGGGCGGATGGGGCAGATCGACGCGATCAAGAGCGAGATCACCACCGGCCTGGGCGGGCTGCTGGACACCGTCGTCCGCAACTTCGGCCAGGGCAGCCAGCCCTGGGGCAAGGTCGTCACCTGGCTGAACGAGTTCGGCGCCTGCAAGCAGTACGGGGTGTGCAAGGCGGACATCGAGCGCCGCCTCTTCCCCAGCACCTACGCGTACGACAACGGCGCCATCAAGGTCCGCACCGCCCTGCCGCGGGCCACCGTCGACAAGCTCTACTACGCGAGCAAGCAGGTCAAGGCCCAGTTCCACCGGGTACTGGGCACCGAGCAGCCGCTGGCGGGCGACACCAACACCACGCTCAACATCGTGCTGTACGCCTCCCGTTCCGACTACGAGATCTACCACCCCCTGCTCACCGGCATGGGGACCAACAACGGCGGCATCTACATCGAGAACGGCGCCACGTTCTACACCTACGAGCGCCGGGTCCCGCAGGACTCCACGCTCACGCTGGAGGAGCTCTTCCGCCACGAGTACACGCACTACCTCAACGGCCGCTGGGCCGTGCCCGGCCTCTTCGGCGAGGGCCCGTGGTACCAGGGCGACCGCACCACCGCGATGGACGAGGGCACGGCCGAGTTCTTCGACGGCGCCACCCGCGACGACGGCATCAGGGTCCGCAAGTCCCTGGTGCAGAGCATCATCAACGACACGGCGGGCGGCACCAAGCCGCGCATGAGCGTGTACGAACTGCTGCACGCGGAGTACGACCGGGACGGCTTCCGCTTCTACTCGTACGCCGGCACGTTCTTCGAGTTCCTGTGGTCGGAGCGCCCGTCGCTGCTCAAGGAGATGTACGGCCACCTGCGCGCCGATGACGTGGCGGGCTTCGACGCCTGGCGGGACCGGCTCGGCCGGGACACCGGCCTGCAGCGCGCCTACGACACCTTCCTCGACCGGCAGATCGCCAAGGTCAAGGACCTGTACGTGCCGGACACGACCTTCACGCCCGTGGGCCGGCTGGACGCGGGCCATCCGGCGACGGTACGCGCGTCCTTCACCGCCACGACCGGCATGAGGCCCGAGTGCAGCACCAACGGCGCCCCCGAGCGTCCCCGGTTCCTCTGCACGGGCCGCGTCACGGCCAACCTGAGCGACCCGGGCAACACCGACATGGTCTTCAAGGACATGTCCGAGACGGTCGACTACTTCATCCTCGACCGCGCGAAGAAGGGCACCAACAACTTCGCCGACATGAACTGCTCCTTCGGCAAGGTCGACATCTGGTCCGACCGCCCCGCGGGAACGGCCGACTTCACCTGCGAGGGCCCGCTGCGCGGGTGACCCCTGGAACCGGCCCACGGGCCCTCCCGTCCGGGGAGGGCCCGCCCGGGCCGGCCGGCGTTCCGTCGCACCCTCGCCTTCACGTCGCCGAAATCATCCCCTCGGCTCCTCATGGATCGTCTATATCCGGCGGCGTTTCGCGGCCGCCGGATTATAGGTGCAGCAGAGCGGGTCCCGGCACGATCGATGCCATCGACCTTCTCGAAGTGGAGCGAGCATGACGAAGTCCGTCGGCATCGACCTGACGCTCTCCGCACACTGGCGGGCGGACGACGGAAAGAAGTCCCCTTACCTACCGGAAGGTGTCCTGGAATTCGGCTGGCTGGGGCATCTCGTATCCGCGCTGGAGCGGATTCCTGGATACCGCGCCCGGCTGTTCGAGGAGGGCGAACTCCCGCAGGCGCTGACGGACGTGGACGTCCTGCTGCTGCCCGTCCCGCGTGGCGCCGCCGATCAGGAGCTCCCTCCCGCCGAGTTGGCCGCGCTGCGCGCGTTCGTGCAGTCCGGGGGCGGCGTCCTGCTGTTCGGGGACAGTGCCCGGCCGGTCCCGGGCGCCGATGCCGTCCCCGTTCCCCTCGTGCCGGACGCCCTGCTCACGGAGGTCCTGGTGAGCGGCCCCCGGCCGGCGCCCGACTCCCATCTGCTGACCTACGGACTCGACGTCACCGCGGTCCCCGGCCATCCGGCCACCGCGGGCGTCTCCTCGGTCCACATCCACCGGGCCCGGGCGCTCGACGTGACGGGCGGCCTGCATCCCCTCGTCGTGGGCGCGGGGGAGGTCCTCGCGGCGGCAGGCGGATCCGGCGAGGGCCGGATCGCGGTGGCCGGCAACGGCGCGATGTTCTCCCTGCCGCACCTGGGCCGGGCCTCCAACGCCCGTTTCCTGGTCAACCTGGTGCGCTGGCTAGCCGGCGACGAGGCGGACGAGGCGTCCTCGGCCGAGGCGGCCCGGGACATCGCGGGCCGGCAGCGTTTCCGCAGCCGTACGTTCTCCCCGGAGCCGGACCTCAAGCGGATCCAAGGTCCGCACGTGGTGGACGTCAGCGAGAGCCGGCAGGTGTTCGAGGCCGTCGCCGCCCGACCGCTGCCCGATCCCTACGAGGACCAGGACGCCTTCCTCGCCGAGGCGGAGCTGCGCTTCCACGAGCTGCCGCGCACCGTGCGCCAGGCCGTCATCCACTTCACCCGGGAGCCGAACGACTACGGCGCCCTCCTGGTGAAGGGCCTGCCCGTCGACCCGCAGCTGCCGCCCACCCCGGCCGACCCGCGCGAGCGCGTGCACACCGACCGCAAGCTGGGGGAACTCTGGCTGGCGGCCTTCTCCTCCGCGCTGGGGTCGATCTTCGCCTACCAGCAGGAGAAGCAGGGGCTGCTGTTCCAGAACGTCTCCCCCACCCCCCACAACGCGACGAAGCTCTCCTCCGAGAGCTCGTCCCTGCTGCTGGACTTCCACACCGAGACGGCGTTCCACCCGCACATGCCGGACTACGTGATGCTGCACTGCCTGCGCCCGGACCACGAGCGGGTGGCGAAGACCATCGTCTCCAACGTCCGGATGATCCTCGGCGAGCTGTCGCTGCGCGACCGGGCCACGCTCTTCGAGCCGCTGTTCCGGACCGGCGTCGACTATTCGTTCGGCAGCGCCAACGGAACGCGCGGCAACGGACCGGTCCTTCCGGTCCTCTACGGCAGTCCGTACGACCCGCAGATGACGGTAGACCTTGATCTGATGGTCGGTCTCACCCCGGCGGCGGACCGGGCGCTCGGCAAGGTCCAGGAGGCCGTCAACCGCACCAAGCGCTGGGTGACGCTGGACCGCGGCGACCTGCTGATCGTCGACAACCGGCGCTCGGTGCACGGGCGTTCGGAGTTCACTGCCCGCTTCGACGGCCGCGACCGATGGCTGCAGCGCGCCTGCGTGGTGCGCGACCTCGCCCGGTCCGCCGAGGACCACGAGACCGGCGGCCGGGTCCTGACCACGAGCTTCGCCGTATAACGGTCGGACGGCCGCGGCACCGTGCGGGTGCCGCGGCCGTCCAGTACGCGGGCAGGGCCGGCCATTCCCTGCGTACCAGCCGTTCGACGTCGGCAGCGGCGGCGCGGCCGGGGTCCGCGAGGCCATCCCCACGTCCTCCGGGCGCAGCAGCTCCCGCTCGGCCACTTCCTCACCGACGGGCTCCGGGTGGCGTGCCGCCGCCCCCGGCGAGATGGCCGGGGGCGGCGGACACGTGCGTCAGCGGCGGCGCCTCCGGACCGGCGGCGACGCGTGGTGGCGCACGCCGACGGCATGCGCGCAGCGGCCGAAGCGGGCTCCGGTCCTGACGGCGTGGTGCTGTTCCACGGTGCCGGCGATGATCGCCTGGTAGGCGTCGGCCAGCGCCGGGCCGGGGTCGATGCCCAGTTCCTCGGAGAGTGCGCGCCTGCCGTCGTGGTACACGGCGATGGCGTCGGCCTGCCGGTCGGCCCGGTACAGGGCGGTCATCAGCTGCACCCGCAGCCTCTCGCGCAGCGTGTGCTGGGCGATCAGGCCGGTCAGCTCGGGGACCAGCTCGCGGTGCAGCCCGCGGGCGAGGTCGGCCTCGATGCGGCTTTCGAGCACGGCGGTGCGCCGCTCCTCCAGCTGCGCCGCCTCGGCCGCGACCAGGTACTCGGTGGCGTTGGCCAGTGCCGGCCCGCGCCACAGGCGCAGCGCGGCGCGCAGCGTCGCGGCGGCGGTCTCGTGCCGTCCGGAGCGGAGTGCGTCCTCGCCCCGGGCGGCCAGGCGCTCGAACTGCACGGCGTCGATGCGGGTGCGGGGCGCAGGATGGAGCGCATAGCCGTGGTGTTCGCGGACGATGTCGACCGCAGGGCCGAGCCGGTTCCGGATCCTGGAGACGTAGGTGTAGATCTGGGCGCCGCTGGTCGAGGGCGGGTCCCAGTCCCAGAGCAGGGCGCGTAAGCGGGAGTCGGGCACGACGCTCCCGCCCGCGAGGACCAGCGAGGCGAGCACGGTGTGCAGCTTCGCCCCGGACAACGCGACGCGGGAGGCTCCCCTCCGCGCCTCCACCGGACCGAGCACCAAGAGTTCCATGTCTCCCCCTGCCGTGCGTGACGGGTGGCCCGGGTCTGGGCCACCGCGTTCTGGCATGGACAGTAAAGATCCAATGACCTGCCTGTCGATTATTTGACATCTCTAGGCCAAGGGTGGTCATCACATGCCCAGGTGAATGCCCTGCCGCTCCACCACCTCCGGGGGTGGCGGCCGGCCATCCGGCCCCGATGCGATCCATCGGCGCCTCCAGGGATGGCACTTCTGCCGCGGCTCCAGGGGGAACCAAGGAATCTGCAGGTCAGGCGCACCATTGTCGGATTCGGATGGCTGATGGCCGTGACTTTGCGTGTGGGCCGGCCGGCTGCCGAGGCCATCGGTGCGGGCCACGTGCCGGCCGGATCGGGCACCGGGGAGGTGTCTGCCGGAGCGGTGGAGACATCGACTGGCCGTAACCCTGGAGCTACCGACGATCTTCGCTGCGCCCTTCCCTTGACAGGAAAATGTCCGCGCCTACCTGCAGACGGAACCGCGCGCCACCGCGACGGCGACCGGACGACCGCCGTGCCACGTCATGTGCGCACCATCGCGCCGGGCTCAGGGCAAGGCGCCCTCCCCGGCTTCCTCCTCCTCTTCGAGACCGAACCCGTCGACGATGTGCATCGCGGCCTCCTCGGCCGAAGCGGCACCGCCGTCGATCCCGACGTCCCGGGCCACCACGTCGTTCGCGTGGTAGGGCGGCCCGTCCTCGGTGGCCACCACGCGCCCCGAGCGTGCGGCCCCCACCTCGCGATCGAGGGGCTCGCCGTCCGTACCCACCTGGTCGCCGATGCCGTCACCCTCGGGCACGGGGATGTCCGGCACCTCCTCGGCCAGGCGCTGGTCGAGGGTCTCCCCCTCGCGCTGCTCACGCACCGTCGTGCCGTAGTGATTGACGGCGAGGGGCCTCTCCGGCGGCGAGTAGCCCTGGTCCAGAACCACGTCGAGCCCGTCGCCGTCCAGGGCGTTCTCCAGGTCGAGGTCGTTCGGGTAGTCCTGGCTGTCGGGACCGACCGGTTGATAGACCTCGTCACCCATCTCTTCGTCGGGCATCACGGTGCTCTCCTTCATCGCCGGGGTTGTCCCGCGCCGGCCGCCACCCGCTTTTCGAACATATGCTTGAGTGCGCCGAACGCCACGCGGCGGGAACGTTCGCAGCGTCGAGGGCGATACCTCAAGGATCACCCGCCTCCCGCGAGGCCGCAATGTTCCCGGCCGATACCGGCCACCGCCACCACATCGAGCGGGTGGCCGGCAACTTTTACGGGGCCGAGCGGGCGACGCGGGCGTCAGGAGAGCCGGCCGCCGTAATCGGGCAGCTTGAAGCCCTTCTCGTAGAAACCGCCCTCGAAGTCGGTGGAGCGGTTGCCGAGGTTGGCGGTGATCGTGTGACCGCCGTTCGTGAGCTCTCTCCGGCAGCGCCTCTTCCCTTCACCCTTGCTTTCACCATGCGCGCGCGTGCATATCGCGTCCACCGGATAGCCGGCCTGCTTCAGCTGCTCCCGGGCCGACGAGGACGACGTCCGGGCGGTGACGAAGAGCACGGAGACGTGGTGCTCGCGCGCCCACTGGGCCACCTGGAGGACCGGCTTGTTGGCATGCCCCGGGCGGTAGTGGGTTTCCAGTGCGGTGTTGTCGATGTCCAGCACGACGGCCGGCTTCCCGTGGCGCTCGGCGACCCGCTCGCGCAGCCAAGGGATCGCGGGGGCGACGGCCTTCTTCACTTCGGCCTGCCAGGTCTCGTAGCTGGGCAGACCCGATTCCGGAGCGGCCTGCGCGGTGGTGGCGGCGCCCAGCGTCGCGGTCGGCAGCGCGACCGCGGCCAGCGCGGCGAGAACGGCGATGCGGTACTTCCTGACGGACATCGGATCCTGTCCCTTCCGTGTGTTCAACGTGTCGGTCAGAAAGGTCAGCACCGCAGAGGGAAGCCCGGGCGAATGAACGATGGCCCCGACATGAAGCCGTTCTGAGCCTTGGCCGATGGCGCAAAATCATCCACCCGGCCGAACCTCGGCCGCGGACAGCGGCCAGCCACGGAGCGCGCCACCCCTCCCGTGACTGCTCCAGACCGCGCTGATGGCCCATCAGCTCACTTTAGTAGCCCGTAATTTCAGCCATCACGCCTGTGATCTCCCTCTCGCACACGGGTGTGGCGTCCGGCCTTGTTCCACGGGCGACCGCCCTGCTTTGATCTTGGTGCGAACCGCCGGTCCGCCGGCGGACCGCACCATCTCGCCAAGGAGGGGACCGCCTCCCCGGAGGTCCGCCTCCCGAGAACCCAGTGACCGACCACCACGGAACCGACACCGGTCCGCACCGCGGATCGAACAGGAAGACCGGATGAACCACGTGTCCGACGTACCCGAACAGCCACCGCCCTTCGTCCAGTTCGGCCCCGAGGTGCTGACCGGAGCATGGGAGACGGTGCCCGTGAGCGCCGTCAAGGAATTCACCGAGTCGTGGAACGACCTGCCCGCCGACGGGCACCTGCCCACCGACGTGCCGTACCGATTCCGCCGCTACAGCACCTTCCGCCTGGCGGCCGGCGGGCTGGAGAGGCTCCCGCACACCGCCTTCTTCCAGGACGCGGACGTGAACGCGGTGAACGGCGGAGTGCACCGGATGTTCGCCCCGCTGGAGGACTCCGTGGCGGCCGGACCGGTCCTGAGCGCGATCGTGACCACCCTGTACGAGCGGATTCCCGGCAGCACCGCGGGGATCGACACCTGCGGCGTCCACCAGATCCGGGTCGTCGCCACGGCCGACGCCGAGGGCAACCCGGCGCCGGAGGGCGTCCACCAGGACGGGCACCACTACGTGGGCCAGGTCCTGATCCAGCGCGACAACGTCCGCGGAGCCGAATCGATCCTGTACGACCTGGAGCGCAGACCCGTCCACCGGGCCGTACTGAGGGAACCCTTCGAGACCATCCTGCTCGACGACCGGCGCGTGCTGCACGGCGTCACCCCGGTGACCCCGGCCGCGGATTCCCGCGCGGGAGTGCGCGACATGCTCCTCGTCGACTTCTTCCCCGGACCGCACCGCTAGACCGCACGCCCGGCAAGCCGGCCCGCGGCCACCCACCCCCACATGCCCTTCGGCCCGGTGACGAAAGGTGATCCGCCATGACCGCACTCCAGGGCGCCGCCCGGACCGGCTTCCGTCCGCTGTCCGGCCTGCACGCCACGACCTGCACCGTCGCCCCGGCGGCGGTACGCACCGAGCCGGCGCCCGGCCCCGCCGCCGTCAGCTCCTCCGCCCGTTCGTCCGCCCGCTCTCCGGTCCGTCCCCATCTGCTGCTGGTGGGCGGGAAGGACTCGGGTTTCGCGTCCCTCGCCGAGCTCGGCATCCGGATCACCCTCCTCCAGGAACGCGGCAACCTCACGGCACTCCAGGCCGAACGGGCCGACACCCTGATCGTCCACGACCGGGTCGACGCCAACCGCGCGGAGACCACCGCGGTCTTTCTCCACGAGCACGGTGCCGTCCCGTTCGACGCGGTGCTGTCCTTCGCGGAACAGCATCTGCTGACCGCCGCGCGCATCGGTGAGCGGCTCTCGCTCGTGCACAATCCGTTGCCCGCCGTGCGTGACAGCCGCGACAAGCTCCGCATGCGCGCCCTGCTGGACGAACACGGGCTGAGCAGCGTTGCCTACCGCGCCTGCGGCTCCCTCGCCGAGGCCACCGCGTTCCAGGATCGGCTGGGAGCGCCCGTCGTCCTCAAGCCCGCGGCCGGCTCCGGCAGCCGCGGCGTCTGCCTGGCCGACGGAGCCGACGGGCCCGACGGACTGGCCGCGGCCTGGGAGAAGGCATCGGCGGGAGGCGGCGCGGTCCTGGCCGAGGAGTACGTTCCCGGGCAGGAGGTGAGTGTCGAGACGCTCACGCTCGACGGCAAGCACGAGGTCCTGGCGGTCACGGAGAAGGCCACCACCGGGCCGCCCGCCTTCGTCGAGACCGGACATCAGCTGCCGGCGCGGCTCGCCCCCGCCGTCCAGGAGGCGGTGACGTCGGCGGTCACCGCGCTGCTCGATGCCCTGGGCCACCGGTGGGGGCCCGCGCACACCGAGTTCAGGATCCGCCGGGACGGCACGCCCGTCGTCATCGAGACCCAGACCCGCTTCGGCGGCGACCAGATCTGGCAGATGGTGGAGCTGGTGACGGGGGTGCGTCTCGCGGCGGCGACGGCCGCGGCGATGCTCGGTGTGGAGGGACCCGTCAGCACGGCCCCGCGCGCCGGGGCCGCGGCGATCCGCTTCTTCGCCCACGAGAACACCGTCGTCCGGGCGGTCGGCGGTGCCGAGGCGGCCCGCGCACTGCCGGGAGTGGTGACCGTGCAGCTCACCGCGCGAGCGGGCCAGGCACTGGGCCGGCTCGAAGGGTCCGGCAGCCGGCAGGGGTACGTGCTGGCGACCGGGGCGGACGGGAAGGAGGCCGCCGAGCGGGCGGAAGCGGCCCACAGGGCGGTCGGCTTCGTGGTGGACGCGTGAGGGGGCCGGGGCCACCGCCCTCACCACGGCGATGGTCTGTCACACCCTGGGTGAGACCTGGCAGTCGGCCGGCGGCCGGGAGATCGGTGACGCGCTGAGCCCGGGGGACGTCAGTCCTGCATCGACTGCAGGGCGAGGAGCACGGCGTCGGTGGAGTCGATGCGGGCGATCATCGGCAGGATGCGGGTGATCGCGAATTCCTGGTGCTCGGCGGAGAAAGTGCTGGTGGCGTCCTCGGTGACGACGACGTGGTAGCCGTGCTCGTAGGCGCAGCGGGCCGTTGACTCCACCGCCAGGTTGGTCGCGACACCGGTCAGCACGATCTCCTCGATGCCGCGGCGGCGCAGCTGGATGTCGAGTTCGGTGCCGGTGAAGGCGCCCCACTGCCGCTTGGTGATCAGCAGGTCGGTGGGGTGCGGCGCGAGCTCCGGGGCGAGTGCGGAGTACTCGGGGTGCAGAGCGGGCGGGTTGTGGGGAACGTCGGCGCGCGGCCGGAGCGCGGCACCGCCGTCGGGGCCGTGGGCGACGTTGACGAGGACGACCGGCAGGCCGGCGGCGCGGAAGGCGTGCGCCAGGCGGGCGCTGTTGTCCACGACGCGAGCGGCCGGGTGCGGCTGGAGCGGGAGGCCGAGGATGCCCTGCTGCACGTCGAGGACGACGAGGGCGGTTCGGGGGCTGAGGTCGGTGACCGGCATGGAAGGTGTCCTTTCCTGCGTGCGTGGGTGCGCACGCTCGGGTGGGGCCGGGCGGGTCAGTCGCGGGGTCCGGCGGGCTTGAGGTGCGCGGTGGTGGCGGCGTTCATGAGAAGTACGGCACTGATGCCGGTGAGCACGGCGGCCAGTACGTGGAGGCCACCGTCGTCGGCCTGCCCGCCGACGGCGATTCCCACGAGGGCGGACGCGAGGTTGGCTCCGACGTACTGGGCCGTGCGGTAGAGGCCGGAGGCGGTGCCGATCCGATCGGCCGGTGCGGTGCGGTACATCAGCGTCTGGTTGCCGAGGCTGTTGAAGCCGTTGGGCAGGCCGAGCACGGCGGCGATGACGAGCACCACCCACAGGGGCACGCCCGAGCCGATCAGGCCGAGGGCACCGCTGCCCAGGCACAGGGCGGCGGACCCGGTGATCAGTACGGCCCGCAGGCCACGGTCCACGATCCGGGTGGCGCCCATGGTGGTGAGGAAGCCCAGGAGGGCGACGGGCAGCATGACCAGCCCGGACTGGGACTCGGTCAGCCCCCGCCCCTGCTGGAGCCACTGGGGCAGGGCATAGGTGACGGAGTAGAAGACGACGTAGGTGGCCGCACAGCGGACGTACGTCGCGGCCAGCGGCCGGTTGCGGCCGATCATGCGCAGGTCCACGAAGGGCCGGACGGCACGCAGCTCACGGACGACGAGCGCGGCGGTCAGCACGACGAAGACGGCGAGCGCCCACCACCGGGGACGGTCCGGCAGCGAGAGCAGGAACAGCATCAGCCCGCACAGCTCGCCCACGAACAGGGCCATGCCTGCGAGGTCGAGCTCGCGGAGGGCGGCGACGACGCCACCGTGCCGCACCGGCCGGTCGGCGGGCAGCCACGCGAGCGCCATCACCATGGCCGCGAGTGCCAACGGGACGTTGACCCAGAAGATGGCGCGCCAGTCCGCGTACTCCACGAGCAGGCCGCCGAGCGGCGGGCCGAGCGCGACGGCCACCTGGGAGGCGGCGGAGATGACGCCGAGCCCGCCGGTGGGCACGGCACTCGGGCCGGTGTGTTCGGTGGCCCGGGCACGCAGCATCGACATGCCGGCCGGATACGCGGCGGAGGTGCCGATGCCGAGCAGGACCCGGGAGGCGATCAGCCAGCCGAGGCCGGGGGCGAAGGGCGCGGCGCCGGCCGCCGTGAGCACCAGGCCCAGGCCGAGGAGGAAGACGCGGCGGGCGCCGAAGGCGTCCGCCAGCCGGCCCATGGTGGGCTGGGCCACGGCGGTGGCCAGGTACAGCCCGGACACCAGCCAGATCACCTCGGACCCGGCGTGGAACGCCTTCCGGAGGGAGAGCAACGCCACGGCGATCATCGAGGAGTTGAGCGCGTTGAGCAGCGTGCCCAAGGCGATCGGGGCGAGGAAGCCGAGCGGTGTGCGGACGCGGTCCGTGGCTTCGGTCGCGTTCCGCGCTGTTGGTAACGCCACGGCGCCTCCTGGGGTCTCCTAGGTTTCGGACAGCAGGTCCAGCAGTTTGTTCGCGGCCGCGAGCACGTCCCGCTCGACCGGTGTCAGCCGCCGGGCAATGGCCTGGGCCAGCCACTCGTCGCGCGTCCTGCGGTCGTCCTGCACCAGGCGGCGGCCCTCGTCGGTGATCTCGACGACGACCTGCCGCCCGTCCTGGGGGTGCGGGCGACGGGTGAGGAGGCCGCGCTCCTCCAGGGAGGCGAGCTGCCGGGTCAGGGACTGCGGCTGCACGCCTTCGAAGGCGGCGAGGTCCTTGGGGCTGAGCGGCCCCAGCCGGTCCAGCCGGCTCAGCACGGACGTGCTCGTCAGGCCCAGGCCGTGTGCGGGGCGTTCCTGGCGCATGCGCCGGGCCAGGGCGGACACGCTGTCGCGGGTCCGCCCGGCCAGGTCGGTGAGGTCGGGTGTCTCGTCCATGAACGAAGCCTAGCTTATAAGCACAGCTTCCTATGCCGTCAAGCGACCACCCCACCCTTCCCTCGTAAAGTCACCACAAACCAAGGCACTTATGGAGAGTCGAGCGCACACCCCGGCGCGCATTTACTTCGCTTCGCTTATCACTATTGACCTGTCGATCGTGATCCACTACCGGTCCTCCGGCCCCTACGAAACCGTCACTTCCGCAATGCCCGTACGGGACGTGGCGCCGGAGTCGCCGTGCACCACCACCCGTACGTATCGGGCCGCACCGGCTACGGCGTCGCGCCAGTGCCGCCCGTCGGTGGACAGCTGGACGTCGTACGCATCCGGCGCCGGACCGTTCCACGTGGGGGTGACCTTGGTGACGCGTACGGCCTTGCCGAGGTCGGTGGTCAGGCTGCCGCCCGGCCCGTCGGGCACCCAGGCCGTGGCGGGGTTGCCGTCGACGGCGGCGGCCGCGTACATGCCGGGCTCCTCGGAGGAGGCGGTGACGGTGGTACAGCGGGCCAGGTTGTCCGTGGGGGCGAGGTCGGGGCGGCGCGTCTCCAGGACGGCCGGGGCGGCCTTGGTGAGGACGCGTTCGCCCTGCGGGGTGTCCAGGGTCATGGGCGCGCCGTCGGTGAGCCGCACGGTGGTGTCGTGGGCGCCGAGTTCGACGTCGTACGTGCGGCCCTGCCAGTGCAGCCCGCGCAGGGTGACGCCGCGGCCGAGCTGCGGCGGCAGCATCGGGTCGAGGCGGAGCCGGTCCTCGCGCATCCGCATGCCGGTCAGGCCGTTGGTGAAGATCTGCAGGAAGCCGCCCTTGCCCGTGAGGAAGTCGTGCGCGGGCGAGCCGGCCAGCGGGTCCTCGGCACCCGCCTTGGCGCCGCGGGCCTCCGAGAACAGGGCGAAGGGGCCGCGGACGAACGGCCTGATGGAGCGCTGCAGGTAGGTGTACGTGGAGCAGCCCGCCTCGCCCGTGCCGGCGGCGGCGATGGCGTGCACCGAGTCCGTCATGGCGGGGCCGTCGGGGTCGGTGCGCTGGGCGTAGTAGTCCAGGGTGCGGGCCGCGGCGTCCTTCGGCATCGGCCATTCCAGGGGGTACGTCAGCAGCACGGTGTCGGCCTGCTTGATCTTGCTGCCGCGGTAGCCGTCGTACTGCTGGAAGACCTGGTGTTCCGCGTCGTACGGGATCCTGATCCGGTCGGCGATCGCCGTCCACTCCCCCGGGGCGCGCTCGCCCAGCAGCTGCGCGGCACGGGTGGCGTTGCGCAGTGCGGTGACGGCGCCGGCGTTGGTGAAGACCGCGTCGTCGACGCCGTTGCTGTACTCGTCGGGGCCGGCGGTGTCCTTGATGGAGTAGCTGCCGTCCGCGTTGCGGCTGACCCTCCCGGCCCAGAACTCGGCTATGCCCCGTATGACCGGCCAGCCGCGCTCGCGCAGCCAGTGGGTGTCGCCGGTGGCGAGGTAGTACTGCCAGGTGGCGAGGGATATGTCCGACTGGAGGTGGATCTGGGTGCGGCAGTGGGGCGGGTCGACGCTGTGGCACTCCTGGGCGAGGTCGCCCTTGCTGCCGCTGTTCCAGGGGTAGAAGAGCCCCTGGTAGCCGAGCTTGCGGGCGTTCTCGCGGGCTCCTTCGAGGGTCCGGTAACGGTACTCGACGACGGTCCTGGCGAGGTCGGGCGAGGTGGCCAGGAGGGCCGGGTACATCCAGGTCTCTGCGTCCCAGAAGACGAGGCCCGCGTAGTTGTCGCTGGTCAGCCCGGCCGGGGCGATGCTGTTGGCGGCGCCTTCCCGGGTGCTGGACAGCAGCCCGTACCGGGCGGAGCGCACCCATGCCTGCAGCTCGCGCTGCCCCGGCACCTCGATGTCGGAGCGCCACATCCGGGCCCAGGCGGCGGTGTGGGCGCGCAGCAGCCCGTCCCAGCCGCGCCGGGCGGCGAACAGGGAGGCGGTGGTGGCGTCCTGGCGGGGCGCGTGCGAGGTGAGGGCGGTGTCGACGCCCACGTACTTGGTGAGTTCGTACGCCTGGCCCTTGCGGACGGGGAAGGTGAGGGACTGCCGGACGCTCAAGTCCTCGGCGGCCGACGCGCCTTGGGTCGTGGCCGGGCGAACGCCGCGCCCGGCGCGCAGGGTGGAGGCGACGGCGCCGTCGGTGTCCGTGCCGTCGGTGCGGAAGGTCACGTCCATGGTGCGGCCGTCCCGGCCGGACCCCGCGATCCGGTCACCGCCCCCGGTCTGCCGGATGCGCCGGGCGCCGCGCCCGTCGAGCAGATCGGTGACGGTGGCGTCGCCGCTCCAGCGCGGGGTCATGCTCAGCCGTACGGCGCCCGCGTGCGGATTGGTGCGGTCGGCCAGCACTTCGTAGACGAGGTCGGTCTTCCGTCCGTCGGCAGCGGTCCAGGTCAGGGAGGTCCGGACGATGCCGCAGTGCAGGAAGAGGGTTTGGCGATACCCGGATATTCGGCCCGGTTTCGTCAAAGAGTTGAACGTATCGCCGTGTTCGCCGCCGGTGCCGACGGTGAGGCCGGTCCAGGTGGGCAGGGCGGCGACGGCCTGCCGGTCCGCGGCGGTCTGCTGGTTGTGCGCGTAGAGCCCGGACACGAACGAACCGTCGTAGCTCGGAGTGAAGAGCGGCCACCCGGTCTTGGCGCCGCTGTCGGTGTAGCCGGCGCCGTTGGGTGGTATGCGCTGCCCCAGGTAGCCGTTGCCCACGTAGGCGTGGTGGGTGTCGTCCGTGGTGAGGCGGGCTGTTTCGAGTGTCCACCCGTCGCCCGTCCGGCAGTTGCCGGCGGGCGGGGCGGCGGCGGGGAGATGGTCGGCGGTGGGAGGTTGCGGTGCTGGCGCGGCGGCCGCGGGCGGTACCGAGGCGACGAGCGCGCCTGCGAGCAGCAGTGCGGACAGGCGGGTGGGACGCGGTCGCGCACCGGGAGAGTACGTCATTGTTCTCCGTCGGTCTGGATCTCCTGCGAGAGTCCCGCGACCCTAAATTTAGTGAACGGAAAACGTCAACAGCAGTTGCTGTTCATGCGACTTCCGAAGGCGACGATTCGACTGCGACGCACCAACCCCTTCCCAAGCCGGACATGCCTCGCATGACGGCCCTCCGCATGACGGCGGGCGCGGTGCGAAGATTCGCCACCGGGCGCCGGCCGTGTGCACCGTGGCCGGTGGCCACGGGAGGAGGACGAGCCGCCAGGCGCGGTCGCGCAGTCCCGCCGCGACGGCGGCGTCGACCACGCCGCGCAGGGGGTCCCGTTCGGCGGAATACCAGGCCGGCGTGTCCCGTACGCTCCGTGACGCCCCGGATCGCGGCGGACCACGGGCCCCGGGCGGTCTGCCCCGTCGTGGTGGAACCGCATCGGTGAGGCGCCCGTCGGCTCACCCGGGGCCGGCCTGGATCTCCGTCTCGATGCGGTGACGCACGCGGGCGGCAAGCCCGATGAGCGGATGCGAGCGAACTGCCGTGGGAGCAACGGGCGATGTGGAGAGATAGAAGGCCCGCAGGAGTCCGCGGTGGAAGCGGCCGATGAACTCCGCCCCGAGGCAGGGGCCCATGCCGGGGAGGCTGTTGATCACCTTGGCGTATTGGTGCTGGTGAAACCGGGCCTCGATGAGGGCGTCGATCTCGGCGATCTCCTCGTTGAGGGCGATCACCCCGTTCGCGAGGCGGGCCACCAGCGACGCGGCCGGCTTCTCGCCAGGCAGGGCGGTGTGCTGGCTCTGAGCCGCCTCGACCGCCGTCCGGGCCGGCTCAGCGACGCCTCTGACCTTGCAGGTCTTCAGCCAGGTCTCGATGCGCTTGGCGCCGGTGCGGCGGATCGCCGCCGGCGTCTGGTAGCAGGTCGGCAGCATGACAGGCCCCTGGTTGGTCAGCGTTGGCGCACGTTCGAGCGCAGGGAAGATCGCCAGCAGCTGGGCGCGGAGCCGATTGATCTGCCGGCCGCCGCCCACAGCACGTCCTCGGAGAGGGCCAGGACGTCGCCGTGAGGCCCGGCAACTCAGTTTCGTCGTTGAGGACTCGGCGCGAGAGCAGCCGTTCCCCTGCCGCGTCGATCACTACACAGTGGTGGTGTTCCTTGCCGATGTCCAACCCGGCCCAGATCTCGGGCACGGTCACTTCCGCCGGGCCGTCGTCACGTTCACCCTGCAGACGACCTCGCCGGCACTGTCCTACGAAGCGATCAAGTCGCGTATCCCCATCAGCGGTCAAGTCGTCGCGGGCCCCGGGCGGCCAAGTTTCGCGCGTCGCGGCGAAGCTGCACGCCGACCAGCCTGAGACCTACCCCGCACGCACCTGGGCAGCCTGGCTGTGCGGGGGAGCACGCCCCCGAGCGCTGGCGCAAAGTCCTGGCAGGGTTCGGCGCCACCGCGCGGTCCACTCGGGGCGGAGGCGACCGGGTTCCCTGGGATCGGGGAGGCAGCGGGGGTACGGCCAGGGCCTGTTGGGCCGAGTGAGCCAATGAGATGATCAAGAGGGAACTTACTTGGTTATGTAGGGGGTTGACCATGGCCACAGGTGCCGCGCTGCGTGGATATTTGTTGGAGGAGGCGCTGACCTGGCTCCTGAGGTCCTCGGGCTACCGCTTGCTCGTGCATGAGAGTCAGGATCCCGAGGAACTGGTGACCGACGGCAACACGCTTCGGGTGCGGGGCCGGGGCGCACTGCATCAGGTGGATGCGCTCGGGGAGTTCGCGTTCACGCCGGCGTTCTCGATGCCGGTGCGGCTGTTCCTGGAGGCGAAGTTCTACCAGGAGCGCTGCGGACTCGAGATCGTGCGCAACGCCCACGGTGTGGTGCACGACGTGAACGAGAACTTCATGATGCACGCTGGCAGAAGGCCGCGGCAGCGCTATCAGTACGCGTACGCCCTGTTCTCGACGAGTGGCTTCACGGCAGACGCCCAGAAGTACGCCTTGGCACACCAGATCTCGCTGGTGGATCTGTCGGGTGCCTCGTTCGCCTGGCTGCTCGGGGCGATCGGTACCACTGCGTGGACGCTGGAGCAGGCGCAGTTCCACCTCGGTGCGTCCGGGACGTTCCCGGTGACGTGGGTGCGTACGGAGCTGCGCAAGGAGCTGGGGACCTGGACTGCGTCTCCGGGGCTGCTACCGACGGCGGCGCCGGCGGACAGCAGATTCCGGGACGAGGCCGAGGCGGCCATCGCCGGCTTCGCAGCCGCGCTCCAGCAGAACAGCGGCGCTGAATTGCTTCTGGGCTTCCCGTCGGCGCCGTTCATCCTGCCTCTGGCCGTCAGCGACCACCTGGCGTTCACCACATACGCGGATGCCCAGCCCGACCATGCAGTGCGTATTCGGCGTCGTGGCAGCGGCGGCTCGGCGGAGTGGACGCTGTCGCCGTTGGCTGAGGAGGACGCGTACGAACTCGCCTTCAAGCTGCCGGAACAGGTGGAGGACTGGATCGGCGACATTGAGGGGAAGGAGCGGCATCGCACCCTGGAGGTGAAGGAGCAGTTTCTGTCCGCGATCACGATCTACCGTATGAACGGCGGTGGCGTGCGGGCGTATCAGCTGCGCTACGAGGCGAGCTCTCTCTCGCACTTCTGATCCCGGCACGAGAGAGATGTCGGCCTCCCCGAAGGGCGGGGAAGCCGACATCCATTTCAGACCGGCAGGTAGGGGCTGGGCTTGCCGTGCCAGCTGATGTTCAGCGCGTCACGGGCCCGGGTAGTCGCTACGAACAGCAGGGAACGGGCCTTGCGCTGCTCGCGCTCGTAGCGGGGCGGATCTTCAGTGCGGTAGCGGTCGATGACGTGGGTGCGGGGGATGATGCCGTCACTGGCGCCCACGATGGCGAGGCGCTGGTACTCCAGGCCTTTGAAGCGGTGCATCGTGCCGACGTGGACCTCACCGTCGCCCTTGGGACCTTCCTTGGTGAGTTCCGCACAGGTGATGCCGGCCTTGGTGACCAGGTAGTACATCGTCTGACTGACCATGTCGCGGTCGGCGACGCAGATGGCGATGTTGCCGCTCGGATCTCTGGGCGAGCCGTTCTCGTCCGTGGAGAGCTCCTCGCGCCACGTGGCCAGGGTGGCGGCGAGGCCGACGAGCTCGTCGTCCCAGGAGTCGTACGGCGTGAAGGCCGGGGCGGGGCCGTGAAGGACGGAACGGTATCCGGCAAGATTGTCGGTGCCGTCGTCCAGGTCGTCGTAGCTCACTCTCTGCCCGGTCTTCACGGGGTCGACCACGCGCAGGGCCTTGGTGAGGATCTCCTTGGTGGTGCGGTAGCTGAGGGTCAGGCGGGAGGAGCGGCCACGGATGTTGATGCCGAGGGCGCCGAGGGCCACCTGGTGGTCGTAGATGCGCTGGTGGGTATCGCCGGCGATGAACATGTCGTTGGGCAGGTCCGGGTCGGCCATGGCCCGGAGCATCTTCCAGTGCGCCGGGCTGAGGTCCTGGGCCTCGTCGACGACGATATGGCGGTAGCGGTAGTTGAGGTAGCGCATGCCGGAGCTGTTGTCGCGATGGATGAGGTCCTTGCCGCCCACCTCCTCCTTGTACTCGCGCCGGGCCCGGATCTTCGCGGCACGCTCCATCTCGAAGCGGGCCGCGCGCTCGGACGCCTGGCCCCAGGTCTCCACGCCGAGCTTGTCGAGACGGGCGGTGAACTGCTCGACGAGCTTCCAGATGTGGTTGCGCTCCGGTCGGGTCAGCGAGCGCCCTCGGCCTGCCCGGCGGGCCTGGAAGTAGGCGGAGCGGGTGGGAACGGACTGCCCCAGGATGACCTGTTCCCACTCTTCCAGGAGGAACTCGGGCTCCCAACGGCGGTCATCGAGTTCCGCGAGGAGCTGGCGCATCTCGTTCAGCGCCACGTGGTCGTAGACCCGCTGCCGGCCCCGGCCAGGTGCGGTGTTTTCGCCCAGGACGCGGGCGGCGAGCTGGTCGATGTGAGCGATCTCGACACGGGCGAGGAGCGCGGGATCGACCAGGGACGCCAGACGCAGGCGCAGGTCCGTCGTGAGGTTCTTGGTGAACGTGGTCAAGAGGATGGCCTTGTTACTACCGGGCGGCAGCTGCTCGGCCAGGTGCTTGACCCGGTGCAGGGCAACGATGGTCTTTCCGGTTCCAGGACCGCCTGAGACACGAGCAGGGCCGTTGTAGTGGCGGCGGACGATGCGTTCCTGCGTGGGGTGCAGGAACACCTTCCAGGCCCGGAAGTCCCCTTCATCGATGGCCGCCTGCACGGCCTCGTCGACCGCGGTGACCTTGGTACGGCTCAGGGCCGTGGCGAAGTCACCGAGATCGGGCTCGTGGCCGAGCTCGACGGGCTGGGTGATCTCCTTGCGGACCTCGTCGATGGGCATACCGGCGGCGAGGCCGTAGAGGACGTCCTTGGACAGCAGAGGGGCGCCCTCGACGAGCTGGTCCAGCTCGGCGCTGTCGGTGACGGCGAGGGCCAGCTCGATCAGCTGTTCGGCGACGCCCAGCTCACGCAGCTGGTCGGCGCTGTACGCGGCGAGCAGAGGAGAGATCTCCGCAGGCGGCGCGGGCATCGGTACGGGCTCGGCGGACGGCGCGGTCTGGTCCGGTTCGGCCGGGGTCAGGGTGATGCCGGCACGGCGCAGAGCGCTGTCGCCGACGACGGCGAGGTCGACGAACTCGATCTCGCCGGTGACCCGGTTGACCGCGACCTGGAGCTCTTCGTAGACATCCTTGCGGTGGCGGACGGCGATGACCAGCCAGCTCTCGGTGCCGTCCGTGTCCCGCCCGGCCGGGGTCAGCAGGGTGCGGTAGGAGTCGTTGACCCGCGCGGACCAGACGCGCGAGTCGCCCTTGAGTTTCTTCAGCTTCAGGCCGGGCTGGTTCGGATTGTTCCGGAAGACGTGGCAGAAGTCGTAGAACTGGGCCTTGACCGAGCGGTCGAGCTTGTACAGCTCCTGTTCGGCCTTGCGGTACAGGCTGAGCCGGGCGGTCATCGGGTGGTGCCTTCCGTGTCGGGGAGCTGTTCGAGCAGGGTGTCGAGGTGGACGAGCCATGCAGCGGCGGTCCGGACGGTCCAGCCGTGCTCGGCGTAGACAGCGTCGCGCCGCTGGGCCTCGATGTCCTCATCGCCTTGGTGGGCGGCGACGACGGCGATCTTGAGGCCGGGAGTCTCCCAGGCGAAGTCCGCCTGCCAACGGCTGCTTCCGAGTTCGAATCCGAAGACCGGAGCCTGCTTGCCGTGCTCGGCGAGCGTCTCGGCGAGGCGAAGGAGATCGGGTGCCTCGCCGGGGTCTTCGCGAAGGATCTCAAGGATGTCCTCGTCCCAGACCACGTCCCGGATGATCTGCCGGAGGGCGGCTTCGGCCGGCGAGTCGGCGCTCGGCTCGGAGGCCGCAGGCCGTACGGCAGGCGTGGGCATGGGCGAGGATGCAGGTGCGAGGGCGGCGGAGAGTGAGTCGAGTTCGCCCAGTCCACCGCAGACGTCGAGGACCTCGACCTCGAAGTCTGCGGCGCGGCTGGCGGCGAGCTGTACTCCGTCCCCTCCGGCGAGGGACAGGAACTGGGTGATGTTGGTCCAGTACAGCCAGGACCGCCACCGCAGCTTGTGTTCGTCGGTGTCGAGGACAGCGTCGCTGTCGTCGAGGACCGTCAGGGCGGTCCACCGCAGGTCGTCGGGGTCTGCGGCGTCCAGTGCGATCACGATCGGAAGGCCGTGCTCGTCCTGGGTGCGGAACACGTGGACCGGGCCGATGCCGCTACTGTCGGGTGCCACCGGCTTGTCGTCCCGTCGGCCGGCTCCGACGGCGCCGAGCTGTTCACGCAACGCGGCGACGAGCTCACTGCGCTTGTCCGTGGCGGCCACGGCGGTTGTGGCGGGAACGGCGGTGAGCCCAGTGACCAGGGCGCGCGCCCGGCGGGCCCAGCGGGTGGCATCAGGGTTGCGCAGATAGGCGATGAGCGTGTCGATCGGGTTGGCGAAGACGGCTTCGCCGAAGTGGGCACGGTTGCCCCCATACTGCTCATACGCGGCCTTGGCCTGCTCCTGAGCGGTGCCCCGGTACGGTGGCCAGACAGGCTTGGTACGGCTCGGCGGCTGTTCGAACAAGTCGATGTCGGCCCAGGTGATCTGGAAGACGACCTTTCCGTCGGCGCGGAGCCGGGTGCGCTGGGCCGCGTTCTTGGCGATGAGGTTGTGCTCCCGGCTGGCGTGGAAGCGGAAGCCTTCCAGATAGACGTGCACGCTCTGCACCGGACCGCCGACTCGGGTGAAGGTGAAGTCCGTTCTGGTGCCTTCGAGCTGCCGCTGGGCGGTCAGCCTCCAATGCATCACGCCCGAGCCGTCCGTGAATCGCAGATGCCCGCTGGCGTGGCCGTCCTCGTCCAGGGCCGCGTCGTCGGTGGCTTTCACCCAGTCCCGCAGGATGGCCAGGAAGCGGGCCTCCAAGTCGGATTCGACCTGGGCGTCCAGCCCGACCAGCCCGGTGTGCTCCACATCGCTGATGTCCCAGCCGTCCTCGCCGTCCCCCTTGAACAGCAGCGACTCCAGCATGCTGAGCGCCGCCTGTCGGGAGACGATGTCCTGGAACTGCTCGGGTGTGTAGCGGTGCAGGCAGCGGTGGCAGGCACGCCGCTGTTCTTCCGCGCACGGACATGCCTTGAGCTGTTCGTACGCCCGAGTGAGGGTGTCCCGGAAGGCGTGGCGGTCGGTGAGCCGGTCCAAATAGCCGGTGCCGCCCGGGAGAGAGTCGAAGAGCACCAGGAACCAGCGGCGCTCGCCGCTGTCTAGGTCCGGCATGGACGCCACCGTGGTGTCCAGGTGCTGTGGGTCGCCGCCGAAGTGCAGGTCGACACCGAGCCGCAGGGCGGCCCGGAAGGAGTGCACCCGTGCGTCCACGTCGGCCGTCGCGGCCGGGATGAGGATCCGCAGGGCCTCGGTCTGCAGCTGATGGGCGAGCAGCACCTGCTCCTGCGTGACGCCGTCCTTCTTGCCGCGGCGCAGCGGGCACCACGGGCGGTGGTGCTTGAGCTGGGGGGCACGGGCCGCTGCCGAATCCAGGGCATCGGCGTCGTGGTCGAAGACAGGACGGCCGTCCGCGCTCGCTGCACCGCAGGCCGTACACACATGGAACGGGTTCAGCCGGACCAGATGACCGGCGAAGTCGTCACGGGCGGGAGCGTCGTAGCGGACCGGCCCGACGTTGATCCGGCGGATCATCGCCGTGCGGCAGAAGTCCACGCCGAAGGTCTCGCGGTCGTGCCGCCAGGACTTCCCCCGCTCGATCGCCGCGACGGGAATGTCCACCGCGTCCACGACGGTGTAAGAGCGGCGATCGCGGTCGTCCTTGTCGTCGCGGATCCGGGCGTCCTCACGCTTGTCCCGCGACGTCACGGTGGCAGGCTCCACGACCTGGAACAGGCAGGAGCCGTCGTCGGCGATCTGGCTCGTCTTGCACCGGGGACACGGCGAGCGATCGGCGGTTGCGTTCTCAGTGCGTACGTACCCGCAGCCCGGGCACACCCTCCAGGTCTGCCACTCCTGGCGCCCGCCCGTCGACAGCTCCAGGCCGGTGACCTCGTGCCGGTAGCCGTTGACGTAGAAGGTGTTGCCCGGTGCCAGCTCTTGGATCGCGAGGCGGCGGGGACGCTCGTACGAGAGGGTCTCGGACGTGTACACCATCTTGCCCGTCTTCGGGTCGATGCCATCCTCGCCGTACAGCGTCGCCGACAGTGTCGTCGTCGAGTCGATGAGGGCGTAGTTCGGCAGCAGACCCAGGTCACACAAGGCGCTTTGCGCCGAGGCGTCACCCAGGTGGAGTAGTTGCCTGCCCACCCCCCGCCGCTCGGCGTCCAGCTCCGCCTTCTGACGGGCCTGGTCAGGGTCGCTGTCGTGGAGCTCGCCGTGGGCCTCGTCGATCTCGCGGAGCCGCGCCCGCAAGGCGTCCTCGGCACGCCGCCACTCGCGTTCCGCCCTCTCTACGGCGCTGCGCAGGCCGTGCGTCGCGTACGCCTCCAGGTCGGCCTTGGCCTGCTCGCTGATGCCGGTCGGGAACAGTCGCAGGAACCCCTTGACCAGTTCCTCGCCCTGGTCGAGGGCCAGCTCCACCAGATCGGTCAGATAGCCGGACGGGCCGAACAGGCGAGGCGCCTTGTACGGCAGTGGCCGCAGCACGATGCCGTCCGCGCGGACGAGGCGGCCGGCCGCGGCGAGGTCCAGCAGGTGCGCCAGGTACTGCCGTCGCAGGATCTCGATGGCCGACAGATAGGACCCGGGCGGCACGATCGTGCCCGCGATCAGGTCCTTCGGCCGCTCCAGGAAGTACAGGTCACGACGCCGCCGGTCGGGGATGGTCAGCAGGAAGGCATTGCCGGTACGGCGGCCGGCGCGGCCGACCTGCTGCGTGTAGGAGGCGGGGCGGCGTGGTAGCGCGGCCAGCACGACGGCGGACAGGTCGCCGATGTCGATACCCATCTCCAGCGTCGGCGTGCACGAGAGCACGTTGGGGTCCTTGAACCCGCCGCCGCGCTTGAACGCCTCCTCCACCTTCTCGCGCTGGTGCCGCGTCAGCATGCCCGTGTGCTCGGCGGTGACCACCTGATAGGTGCCCGCGCCGAGGTAGAGCCGGCGGTAGTAGTCGTCCCTGTAGTCACGGTCGCGGTGGTGTATCCCGAGACCCTCGGGCCGGTCACCGGCCACCAGGCGACCCCGGCGGCACCGGTAGGAGGGACAGGGCTGGTCGTGCCACTGGTCCAGCAGGGACGGGTGGACTGTCTGCTCCCAGAAGCACACCGGGCACCGCACATACGAGACCCGCACCTGCTCGTCGTCCAGCAGCCGGGCCTCGATGTTGCCGGGCTTGAGCCCGTACACCCGCACCGAGGTGTCGTTCGGGGTGCGCACCGATAGCAGTCCCATCGAGGCGAGCTCGGGCAGCAACCGGCTCCACAGCTCGGGCGCAAGCTCACGCGGCAGCTCCAGGCACCGCCCGGCCCACCGCTCGTACCAGGACAGCCGACCGGTCGCGAAATCGAACTCGCTGCCGTTCTTTGGCTGCCCGAGCAGGAAGACGGGGGCGGCGATGCCCTTCGGGAACGCCCGCATGCCCGGAGCCCGCTTGCCCCAGATGTAGTACCGGCTGGTGCCCGCCTCATCGACGTACTTGTCCAGCCACCGGTGCGCGACCGCACCGCGGGTACGAAGCCGCTCCAGGAAGATGCGTACGAACGCCAGATAGCGGGCGTCGTCCTGCGCCACCAACGGCAGCCCGTCCCGCACGCACTCCTCGTGCAGATGCTTGACCAGTGCGATCACGGCCGCCGGGTCGTCGATGCGGACCTGTGCGGCGGCTGTCCGGGTCAGCTCCAGCGTACGGCCGTTGCGGGACCGGAACCCGAACTCCATCAGCGCCTCGAACGCCAGCCTCTGGCCGACCAGTCGCCACGTCTTCAGGTCCCCACCTCGGCCCTGCCCGGACAGCAGCCGGTCCACGCCCTTGAATCCGTGCAGGTCCGGTGGCACCACTGCGGAGAGTGTGTCCTTGTCCGTCGTAGCAGCGACGACGTTCGCGATCAGGTCGTTCAGCGCGGTCGGTTCGTCGTGCCGCAAGTGGTCGGCGAGGAGGGCGCGGAGGGAGAAAGTGTACGAGCGGTTGGCGACGAATCCGGCCCGGTGCGCGGCATCCTGCACCGAGTCGTTGAACATCAACGTCTTGTCCTCGTGGAGCTCCTTGTCGAGCTCCCCGCCGGTGAACAGCTGAGTGATGGACGCCGCGGCCATCGCGGCGGCACCCGTACCGAGATAGCGGATCGCGTTGCGCTCACCGCAGGCCGGACACCAGTCCTCCTTGGCCGCGGTGTTCGCGGTCTCGCCGAAGTTCACTAACACGAACGCGGAGTCACGGGCCGCCAGTCGCGGCTCCTTGGTCTCCCGGTCGTAGTCGTTCAGCGGATCAGGCAGCCGCAGCCGCTTACGGGTGCCGTCCAGCACCATCAGCAGCCCGCCGGCACCCTGCGACGCGGCCGACCCTCCCTTGCCGCTGGTCGCGGTCAGCAGCGTGGCCCCGGAACCCTCCCGGGACTCCCGGTCCGTCGCGGCGATCAGGTTCCGCACCCGGGCCTTGTCCTGGCCGAGCGACGCCCGCCGGATCTTGTACGTGTCGAACTGGACGTCGTGATCGTCACTCTCCGGGGAGAACACCGCCCAGCCCGACCGCCCACAGTCACGACAGTAGATCGCCGGAAGGAACAGGTTCGCGCTCTGCCCCGACGTCGCCGTCGTCACCGGCGCCGCACGGCCGCTGTCGGCCGCGCTCGCGTCGGCCGTGCCGGCCGTGTCCCAGCGGAACTCCGCCTTCGGCCAAGGCAGTACACCGCGCAGCAGCCGCGATACCGAACGCGCCCACTGGTGCACCTCGACGTGTACGAAGGGCCGGGGCTCGGCGAGGGAGGAATCCGGGTCACGCGCGTACGACAGCAGCGCGGCGAACCGCGCCAGCGCTTCGGCCGCCTTCTCCGGCTGCCGCGCCACGGCCTGGGACCAGCCGGCCGCTCCCGCCCGCCACATCACGTCCAGCACCTCGGCGCTGGTCTTCACCCCGCCGCCGAGGGCATGCATCACCGCGCGAGTGAACAGATGCCGCTTGAGGTTCCCACCGAGCACGAAGGGATCGAGGTCACGGACGTCCGTCACCTTCTCGATCAGAGCCGACAGCGCCTCGTCGCTGGTCGCCGGATCGGGTAGCGCCAGCAGCTCGTCGGGCGTCGGCATCGGCTGCATGGTCAGCTCGCCGAGCGGGATGAACCCCTCGACCGTGAGCCGGTTCTCCCCGACGATGGAGTCCTTCGTGAACTCCGTGCCGAAGACGTGGGTCGCCACCTCCAGCAGCTGCGCCGTGCCGTCCTCGTCCGTACCGGAAGCGAGCGTCGCCGACGTTGCCACCGGGCAAATTCTCCCCAGCGGGCGGCCGTCCTCGGCCGCCCCCACGGCAGCGGCCAGCCGACGCAGCAGCATCCCGACGTCCGTGCCCTGAGCGCCGTCGTACGTGTGGAACTCGTCCACGACTACGTAGCGGATGTCCGACTCCCGCCACAGGGGAGCGTCGTCCGCACGCTGGAGGAGGAGGTCCAGCATCTTGTAGTTCGTTATCAGGATGTCCGGCGGGGACATTTGCATGTCCGAGCGGCGGGTTCGCACCTTCTCGTACTGCGTCGCCGCACGCTCACCGATGTACAGGCCGGCCGATAGCCTCCCCAGTTCGGCGTTCTCCGTGAGGAGCTCGTTGATGCGCTGCGCCTGGTCGGTGGCCAGGGCATTCATCGGGTAGAGGAAGACCGCCTTCACTCCGGTCTTGTCCGCGGCCCGCTCCCGACGGCAGTGGTCCAGCACGGGGTAGAGGAACGACTCGGTCTTTCCGGAACCGGTACCGGTGGTGACCAGCGTGGGTTGCGGGGTGTGGCCGTGCGCCGAGGTCAGCCGCGCGAACGCGACCGCCTGATGCGCGTACGGCTTGAAGCCCTCCCTCTGCCACTCGAGGTGCTTGCGCCACTCCTCGCCGGCCACGGTGAATGGTGTCCGGATCCGCAGATACGGGCCACGGAACATCCCCGACGTCTCGTCCCCGAGGAACCGGTGCAAGGCCTCACGCGCACCCTCGTCGGTGAGCGCGTACGTCGTCGACAGATACTGCAGCAGGCTCTCCTTGAGCCCGCGCGCCTGAAGCGTCGGCCTCACGGCTTCGGCACCTCCTGCTTCACCGGATCCCAGTCGCCACGGGCGATGGCTTCGTCGAGCCGCTTCTGGAAGTAAGCGTGTGCCGCGCGCATTTCCGCCTCGCGATCAGCCTTGTAGAACGGCGCGGTGTACCCCTCGGGCACGGGTGTGTTGGAGGGGTCCGCCTGGTACGCCTCGAACTGCGCCCAGCTTTCCTTCGTCTGTCGCTGTCCGATCGTGCGGGCGTTCCCCGCGATCTTCCAGCCCTCGGCGTCGAACCAGGTCACGGCCTCGTACTTCTGCAGCACGGGGAAGCGGCCTCGGTACGCGGCGATGAGCGCGTCGGCGTCCATGCCGAGCCAGACGGCTACCAGCGCGTCGATCTCGACCAGGGCGGAACGGCGGGCCCGCTCGGTGCGGAGAGGTGTGTCGGGTCGCCAGTCCGGGGTGACCTCGTGGAGGGACTGGAGGCCAGGCCAGTCGCATGCCCAAGGCTCGTAGGCGGGCCAGGTCGGGTCGTAGAGCTCGGTCCAGAGGTCAGCGTAAGCGCGGGTGAGGCAGTTGAGGCGGAGGGTACGGAGGAGGAGGGCGGAGGCGAGGGGGTGGTCGGCTGCCGGGGCAGGCATCGCGTTAGCTCGTCCGACGTCCAGGTGACCAGTGCCAGTGACACGCAGCAGGTAATCAACAGGAAGGCCAGCCCACATGCCAGCCTGGAGAGCGGTACTCCGGTTATCAAGAATCCACGCGCTCCGAACGACGTTCGTATGTGCAGTGCCAGGCGGAACCAGGGCAGGGTAGAGGCTTCGTTCAGTATCCGGAGCGATCATTTCACGCCAGGCAACCCTGTAAAAAGTTGCGGACCGCCTTCGGGCCCTCCGCGTCAACGCTGCGTCGACGCTTTCCTCGGATACCTGCTCCGAGGAGGTGCCTTGCGTACATGCAAGCTGTTCACGTGCTCTACTGATCGCGGTGTTGTTTGCCCGAAGCCGAGCGAGAGCTTGGTAGTCGATCCACCGCTCCTGATCGGCCAGATAGGCGGCTGTTCTACCGGGCACGCGAACGTACTCGGAGTCGGGTACGAAGTCGGCGGGCAGGGTCACTAGATTGGCGCCGTAGGGATCGTTGCTGTTCGCGTCGTGACGCTTGAAGATGGGTGTAGCAACACTGAGTTGGGTTCCCTTTAGGATTACCTGACGCCAGCGCTGAGGCTGGAACTTCACGCCAGTAGTAGGGTCCGGTCGGTTGTAATCGATTAGGTTATCCTTTTTTGCGCCACTCTCGTGATACCCCCTCGAGATCTGTGGTGATAGGTTGCCAAGCCGCACCGGGTAAGCCGCGAGAGCCTCGATTGCTGATGTTTCCCCTGTGCTGACCGGGAAGAGCAGACGGGCTTGTTCGAGTGGCTGGCTGGCCTCATCCAGTAGGCGCTGCCAGATGGAGAGCTGAGTGGTGTCGACCCGCACGACGCGAGCGTAGTGAGGACGCTCGTCAAACTCGCCGTTTCGGTATCGGACCCCTGGCACCTCACCCGAACCGTCATGGTCAGCGGAATATCGCAAGGCGTCCGCAGAGACCAGCCAGGACAAGTGATTGAAGGAGATTTCCCCTGGCTTTCCGTAGATGTGCACACCGAAATGCGCGGCATCGCCGACAGGCTTAGGGAAGAATCGCTGGCCAGCGTTGACGAAATCGCCGTGTACGCGTAGGCGGCCGTAGGCCGCCTCGCGGAGGCTGCCTTCTTTGTCTCCCGTGAAGTGGGTGTCCGGGTGAACCATCCCCACGGTTCCGTGAAGCGAGGAGTGCGCCCACACCTGGGACATGAAAGCCCGGTACAGGTCGGGCTGTGTTCCCGTGAGCAGTGGATACATCTGCGGCGAGCCGAACACAGCGACCTGGGCGGTGGTGTTGGTCAGCTCGCTGATCACGTATCGGTGAGCCTCAGCGCACTCAAGAACCTTCTGGCGCCGTTGCTTCTTCTCGGCAGCCGATGATTTGTCCTGCAGCTCGAACCACGGTTCGTGCTCGGCGAGCACAGCAGACTCGTTCCAGCGAGGGCGTACCCACGGCGGGTTGCCCACCTGGAGGTCGAAGCCACCGCCCCGAGCGAAGACCAGAGCGAACTCCAGCTCCCAGTGAAGGAAGCCCTGGTCCTCCGCGATATCGAGCACCTCTCGGAGCCACGGGAAGCGGTCCTCCGGGTTGCCAGCGTCCATTCCCATGAAGCTGGGCAGCGTCTCTTCGAAGCTCTTGAGCGCGTCGAGATCCTTGAAGCTGTCGATGAGCGTGCCCTCGGGCACGTCGGCCCTGCCGAGCATGGCCTCCACGAACTCCAGCCAGTCGTCCAAGTCCTTGAGCGGGACGATCGGCCGACGCTCCGGGGCCTTCGGCTTCAGTGCTGAGGTCTGGGTCCTTCCCCGCGGCCTGATCTGCTTGACTTCCACGACCGAGTCATCGGCGCTCAGTTCGAGGTCTTCGAAGCTGGTTTGCTCGGGACCGAAAGCGAACAGGGCCGTCGCCTCGACGTACCGCGGAGCAGGTGTGGGCGCGGGCACAGCGACCGGTCCCGGATCGGCTGGGGCCTCGGGGGGCTGCGCCACAAGCGCCGCACCGTCGAGCAGGCGGCTGAGGCTGTCCGCTCCCGTCACCTCCAATCGCGCCGCGTATTCCCCAGCCGTGCCGTCGAGCAGCCCGGCCTTGTCCACGGGCCAGAACCACAACGCGCACCAGGCGTCCATGATCTTCTTCAAACGCCAGTAGGGGGTGTCCGCGGCGTTGAAGAGGTCCTCGATGACCTGTTCCTTGGTGACGGCCTGGTCAGGACGGTGGAGGAAGGCATACTCCGGGTCGGTCGGGTCGGCGCCCCAGACCTCGATCCGGCGGGCGATCGCCTGCTCGGAGAGCTCCATGCGCTTGGCGACAAGCGACCAGAGGAGTTCGACGCGACGGGCGGCGTCCCGGAGCCGGGTGAACTGGGACACCGGCTCCTTCTTCGACTTGCCGACCTTGCCGCGCTTGGGGCGCTGAAGAATGCCCTTCTTCCAGGCGGCGAGCTGTTCGACACCCTCCTTCGCGAGCTCCTTCGCCTCTTTCGAGCCCGCGACCGCGGCCCACCCGGGGCTCGGCAGCAGGAACTGGTGGACCGCATCCTGGGGAAGCGGCTGGGGCTCGCCGTCCTTGAGGAAGGGCAGCAGGGTGGGGGCCAGGGCGCCCTTGGCCTTGAGCCATTCCTTGCCGGTGACGTCGTCGGCCGCGTAGACGGCGCGGCGGGCACCGATGAGGCTGTTGCCTCGGCGCAGGTGGAGGCCGAACCAGGGGGCTCGCATGCCGGGGTGCATGGTGTTGAGCCACAGGGACACCTCGGCGAGCTCGACGCCGGTGGCGTTGAGGTCGACGCCGTACGCATTGTGCAGAGCGATGTACGCCTTGGCCTTCTGCTTCTCGGTGAGGGCGTACGCGGTCGGGATGGCGACGCCCAGCTCGTCCTGCCTGCGGCGCAGATACTCCTCGGCGACCTGGTTGATCGCCTCGTTGAGGAAGGCGCCGGAGCCGAGGGCCGGCTCGCAGATCTTGTACTTGAGCAGTTCGGACGCGCGGGTCTTGATGATGTTGCCGTCGGCGTCGCGCTCCTGGTCGAGGCGGTGCTTGAGAGTGAGCTCGACCGTGACCTGGGTCAGCGACTCGGGCGTGTAGTACGAGGCGGAGGTCTCGCGGTCACGGCCGGCGAGGCGGTAGACGAAGGAGCCCTTCTCGTACTTCTTGACGCCGCGCAGGCCCTTGCGGGCGTCCTCCTCGTCGTAGTGGACGAGGGTCTTGTCGGGGTACTGGTCCTGCTTGTGGGAGGGGATGAGCCAGGAACCCTTCTCCGGGTCGCCGCCCTTGGCGACCTCGCACAGCTCCTCCTCGGCGATGATGCCGGTGTACGACATCAGGCCTTCGTAGACGGCACCGAGTTGGTTGATGCCGAGGTTGCGGTAGGAGATGAAGCCGCCCCGCTCGCCACGCTTGCCCTTCTTCATGGTGAGCAGGCGCAGCACCTCGTGCAGGGCGGCGTTGCGCAGCCGCAGGTCGAGCCAGCGCGGGGCGTCGTCCTCGTCGCTGCGGGGGTCGAGGACGCCCCTGCCGATGAGGCGTACCGAGCCGGGCTCGAAGAGTTCGCTGCGCAGGGGTTCGAAGCGCAGGCCACGGTCCTCGCTGCGGCGGGCAGCCTTGGCCTTGCGGGTCTCCTCGTCGTCGCCGGGCTGGTCGTCGTCGTCCTCGGTGCCGTACTCGCGGTGGCCGAAGTTGACCTTGTTGAAGAGGACGTCCAGGGATTCGTGCAGGTGGAAGCCGTTGCGGGCCTCCTCCTCGACGAGTTCCTCGTCGCGTTCGACGAGTTCGCGCAGGCGGGCCATGGAGTAGCCGGCCTCGTAGCTTCCGTCGTCGGCGGGGAGGATGCCGAGTTCGGGGCGGGCCTCGGCGTAGAGGAGGAACAGGATCCGGTAGAGGTAGCGGAGGGACTCGCGGGTGAGTTCCCGGGCGAAGGGGATCTTGGGGCTTTCGATGTCGGCCGGGGTGACGTTGTTCTTCGGCTCGGCCATCCGCGCGAGGACTTCGTTGGCGATGACCTCTACCGAGCGTTGGAGCCCGTGGCGCAGTTCGCCGGAGACGCCGGCGGCGTTGGCGCTGGATGACTTCAGCAGGGCATCGATGGCCCGGCTCTGGTCGTTCTCGCCGGGCCGGAGCATGTCCAGGCTGAACAGCGCGGCGATGATGGCGAGTTCGCCCTGCTGGGTGCGGTCGTTGCGTTCCAGGGCCGCGTCGAGGTTGACGGCGAGGTAGCGGCCTTCGTTCCAGGACTGGCGGTCGGCGAGGACGAGCACGCCGCCGCACAGCAACAGGACGAAGCGGGGGCGGGGCCCGCCGGCCTCGCCGAGCTCGCTCTGGAACAGCCAGGCCGCCAGGGCCGGGCCGGTCTCGTACGTCTCGCTCGCGCTGACCCAGAACGGGTGCAGCAGTCGGCCCGGTCCGGTCGCGTTGAGGGCGGCGTCGTTGTCGGCGGCCCAGCCGCAGTCCAGGGCTATGATCCCGTGGCCGTGGTAGGCCACAGGCAGGGAGTGGTCGCGTCCGGCGCGGTGGACGGTGATCTCGGTGGGAGTGGCCTCGAAGCCGAGGGCTTGCAGGACTGTCTGGTGCCACTCGGCGAGGCGCTTGCGCCACTCGAAGTTGTTGTGGGTGTTCGGCCGGACCTCGTCTCCTGCGTCGCGCACGGCGGCCTCGGCGAAGTAGCCACGCACGTCTTCGGAGAGGTAGGCGCCGCGCAGCGAGCGGAGCAGTTCCCGAGGTGTCTTCCGCGGGTCGTTCTCATCGCCTTCGCGCAGGGCCCAGGTGGCGAACAGACCCTTCTTCAGGTCAGTTCCGAGCTGCTCAGCGAAATAGTGCGCGGCGAAGTACTCACCGCGGTTGCTGAAGGAGTCGAAGTCGGTGCTCATCGGTCGGTGCCTCCTTCAGCGGCGTTGAGCGGTTCCAGGACGGCGAGCAGGCGCAGCATCGGCTCGCCCGTGGTCTGCAGGGACTTGAGAAGGCTCAGCCGCCTGCTGGCGCTGAGGTTCACTCCGCGTTTGCCCGTCCCGTCAGAGGAGAACAAGGCTTCCTGCTGCCAGTGCACGACGCGCTTGCGAGACGGGGCCAGGATCGCCTCGATCTCCTCGCCGTACGCCTCCCTCAGGTCCCGGAGGTGCTGTTCCGCCCTGTCGATGGCCGCGGGCACGAGCTCCGTCAGGCCGCCGAGGTCGTGCGGTACGGCGCGGCCGGGCATCGTCGGACCCACGCCGTAGTCCTCCAGGACCTCCGGGGTCAGAGGCGTCACCCGGAAGTCATTCGGGTCGCCGTAGACGGCCATCCACTCGACGATGGTGGGCCGGCCCAGCGCGTTGGAGCAGATGCCCTGCACCAGGAACGTCGGTGAGTCCACGGAGGCGGCGAGCACAGGGGCCTGATGACGGCCGACTTCGACGAGCACCTTGTCGGTCAGCCAGTCCAGGACCGGGTGGACGTCGGTGACGTAGGAGACGTTCGGCCACTGCGACTTGGACGACTCCCGCGCCGCCCTGAGACGCCGGTCTGCGAGGTCCTTGGAGAAGGTGATGCGCATCCGTCCCGGCTCGGCCTTCCGGGGCATGATCCGCTGTTCGTCGAGATACGACTTCGGCAGCGCCTTCAGCCGGTACAGCAGGTCGCGCGGAGGCTCGAACGCGATCGTGCCGTCGTCGTCGCGGCGCAGCGAGAGCTGGTCCTCGGGGTTGGGACGGCAGACCTGACGCAGTGCCTCGTCGAAGTAGTCAGCGGTGGACGAGAACAGGTGCGGCACGTACGCCCGCCGCACCTCGGGATGCTCCGGAACGGCGCCCACCTGGCCGAGCAGTCCGGAGAGGAACGCGGCGCCCCCTTGCTGGGACTGCTTGATGGACTCCTCGACGGTCCGGCCGGCGATCAGATCCTGGGTGAGGCGGTTCTCCTCCTCCTTGGCCCGGTACAGGCCGGTGACCGCCTCCACCGAGCCTTCGATCTTGTGCGCTTCCTCCTCGCGCTTCAGCAGTTTCTCGCCCACGAGGCGGTCGTCCAGCGTACGAGGCTCCCCGGTCGCCTCGTCCGTCCGCCAGGGGATGTTGCTGGTGAGGATCAGAGCCCGGAACTCAGGCTGATGCTCTTGGCCGTAGCGGTCGATACGGCCGTTGCGCTGCTCGATACGGATCAGGGACCACGGCAGATCGAAGTGGATCAGCCGGTGGCACTGCTGGTGGAGGTTCACGCCTTCGGAGGCGACGTCGCCGGTGAACAGGATACGAACGGGGTCGTCGCGTAACCCGAACTTCTCGACGATGGCCTGCTGCTCCTCGTCGCTGGTGGCGTCCCCGTGCATGACCTGCACCGCACCGCCGAAGGCCAGCCAAGGCTTGTTCTCGTCGGGGCCAGCACCGCGCCGGAAGCCGAGCGAGGCCGGAACCGTCTCCGCGAGCCACTTCAGCGTGGGTATGCGCTCGGAGAACACCACCACGCGGGTCTCCGAGCCGGGTCCGACGCCCATAATGCGCAGCTCGTCCAGGAGGGCCGTGAGCTTCGCCGAGTCCTCGTCCTGGATCTGCTCGGCCACGTCCCGGAGGTCCAGCAAGGCCGCGCGCTCCACCTGCCTCGCGGCCTCTCGAACCGCCGGGTCGACTGGTCGGGCCGTCCTCTGCCTGCTTTTCGTCGATTCGGCGGTCGGCTGCTTGTCCAGCGTTGCCAGGCGCGTCTTCACGGTCTCCAGCAGTGCCTTGTGTGAGGACAGGAAGGACTTCAGCAGCTGGTACGGGACCAGTTGGTGCCGGCTGACCGACGACTGGTCCGGATTGGCTGGGATCCAGCGCGTGGCGAGCTCCTGGAAGACAGCGAGCTCCTTCTCGCCGGCCGGTGCGTGGATCGGCTGGGAGGGCCCACGGTCCGCCCAGGCGCCCTTCAGCGAGTCGCGCACCTCCGCCGTCGTCTTCGTACGCCGGATGTAGAGGTGCTCGAGGTCCTTCACCTCGTATTTCGAGGGGTTGGCGATGGCCGCCTCGTCCAGCATCTTGATCAACTCGGCGAACGACTCGGCACGACCGTTGTGGGGAGTGGCCGACGCCAGCACCAGCGCGTCGGCCTTCCTGGCCAGCAGACGGGCAAGCTCGTTGTTCTTGGTGCCCCGGTTGACCAGATTGTGGGACTCGTCGATGACGACGGCGTCCCAGTTGGTGTGCTCCAAGTGGTGCGCGTAGACGTCGCTCTTGAGCGTGTCCACGGAGATGATCGCGCGCTTGAAGTACGCAAACGGGTTCCGGCCGGCCGGGATGTCCTGCTGGATACGCTGGATACCGGTGGAGTCCAGACGGACGAGCGGAATCGCGAAGCGGGTCCACAGCTCCCGCTGGAACTGCTCCAGCACATGCTGGGGGGTCACGACCAGGATTCGCTCCCCGCGCCCGCGCCGGATCAACTCGGCCAGCAGCACCCCGATCTCCAGGGTCTTGCCCAGGCCCACCACGTCGGCGATCAGGATCCGCGGCTGCGGGTTCTTCTCCAGCGACAGCGCCAGCTCGGCAGGCCGCAGCTGGTGCACCTGCTGGTCCATGAGGAACCCGTCGGCCAGCGCGAGCCCGTGCTCGGTCTGTGGCAGGAACGTCTTGCGCATCACCGCTTCAAGGAACAGGCGGCCCCGCCGGTGGTTGGGCGAGTCGTCCGGAACGAGTCGCGTCTCCCGCGGGTCCAGGACCTGGATCGCGTCGAGTCGGCTGTAGAAGACTGCGTCGGTACCTCGTACGAAAGACGAGATGCCGGTGGCCTCCACCATCCACCCGTCTGTGCCGACGTCCTTGGAGTTCCGGACGAGCCACAGCTCGTCACGGATCAGTACCTGGGATCCCGGGGCATAGCCGGCGGACCCACTGGTTCGCTGCGAGGCTGGAGCATGCTCCGGCTCCCAGGCGTCCCACACCGCATCGCCCTGGCCACCCACGGCTTCCGCCTCGACGCTCAACGTCCGCTCCGATCCATCACCAGCGGCCACCGACAGCCGCCCACACCCCACGCGCCTTCAAACAACGGACTACGCCGTCTGCGCGCCATTCCGACAAAGACTCTTACCCGGCACTGTCAGCGCAGCAGTCACAGAACAGGATCGGCGGCATACAACGCGCGCAGCTCGTCCGCAATCCGCTTCGACGCCGGATGCCGTCCCCTGGACGCGCCCACTTCCGGTGGGGCGTTCCGTCTCCCAGAACCCGGGGGTGGATCGGACACGAGAGCCTCAGGCTCTTGCGGCTCCGGCTCGGGTTCGTCGGCTTCGGCCTGTGTCACCCTCACAGGGTCGTCGAGCGGGCTCGCCGGTTCGTCGTCCCCACTACAGTCGGCCTGTTCGTGGATGAGCTTCTCGAGCGACACCGTCAACGGATCGCCAGGAGACGACGGATCCCGGCCACCCTTGGTGTGGGCGATCAGCGCGAGCCGGGCAGCTGCCGGTGTCACCCCGAAGTCGGAGAGGATCTCCGCGCACGCATCGGAGACCGCCTGCAGAGTCGGCCGCCCCTCCGGTGCGTGGGCCAGCATCGACTCCAACAGGGGCACCAGAGGCGCAGGCACACCAGAGAGATCGGGAGCGATCTCGGGATTGGTCACCTGCGCCGCAATCGCCTCCCAGCGCGATCCGTCGTACGGATAGTGGCGAGCTGTCGCGTACAGCAGGACCGTGCCCAGCGCATACACATCCGCTGCGGGGGACACCTGCGGATGGCCGCCGGCCTGCTCCGGCGGCATGCATCGGACGGTGCCGATGATCATGCCGCTGTGCGACAGCGTCTCCTGCGAGGCATCCATGAACGCGCCCAGCCCGAAGTCGATGATCATCGGGCCGTCATCGCCCAGGATGACGTTTTGCGGTTTCAGGTCCCGATGGAGCAACCCCGCGGCGTGGACTCCCGACAAGCCCTCGCCGAGCAGTGCCCCGAGGCTGGCCACCAGAGGCAGCGGAAGCGCACCGTCGCTGTCCACACAGGCCAGCAGGGTGCGCCCGGCCACGTACTCCATGGCCAGCCACGGCCGGTCTGCGTAAGGGTCCGCATCCAGGAAGCGGGCCACCCGGTTCGTGCCGATCACCGTGCGGGCGATCAGCGCCTCCTTCTCGAAGCGCGCACGCGTCAGCGGATCGAGCTTGTCGTTGCGGATCACCTTCACCGCGACCGGATCACCTGCCGGCGTGTAGGCGAGATAGACCTCACCCATCCCGCCCGAGCCGAGCTCCCGCGCCACCGTGTATCGGCCGACCCGCGTGGGTACCCCGCTCATCCGTACCGACTCACCTTTCCACCGCGCCGCGGCTCGATCGGCGCCCTTGTCCAGCAACACTCTAATCGGCCAAGAGATCAACCTGAGGAACTTTCAACCTGATCAGGACACTGGACAACATGTTGCTGTCCAAGTCGCCCGCGAGACATCGTGAGCGTGGGAGATCTAGCTCCGCGGCGAGGGCGACGCGGCCGTGGGACGGCGGGGGTTGACGGTGCGGGTCATCAACGCCACCGGCGCCGTCGTCACCGGCCTCGCCCTCGTCATCGTGCCGGCCACCACGTTCACCCAGGATGCCTGACTGGCCGTCACCGACCCGCGCGCACCCTGGGGCGAATCCCCGACATTCCCATGCCGGTCCTCACACGCGGCGCGGGCACCCCCACGGTGCTCGATCCAGCTGGGCCAGACCAGCGTGAGCGCGTGGCCTCGGCTCACGGCACACGGGTGCCCCGTCGGCCTGCCGTTCACAGTCACTCTTGGCTCCCAACGCACTCATCGCGCTCAGCAACCCCTCCTCGAAACTGATTGTTTGTCAGTAAAGTCAGCATTAGGCCAGCATCAGTACCGCCGGAGACCGTCGCCGACTCTGCCCAACACTCCCAGGAGCCCCGCATGAAAATGCTCATCAACGTCCCCGAGACCGTCGTCGCCGATGCCCTGCGGGGCATGGCCGCTGCGCATCCTGAGCTGGCCGTTGACGTCGAGCGGCGGGTCGTCGTGCGGCGGGATGCGCCCGTGGCCGGGAAGGTGGGGCTGGTATCCGGTGGGGGGTCGGGGCATGAGCCGTTGCACGGGGGGTTCGTGGGGGTGGGGATGCTGGATGCCGCGTGTCCCGGTGAGGTGTTCACCTCGCCCGTGCCCGATCAGATGGTGCGGGCCGCCGCGGCCGTCGACAGTGGCCGGGGCGTGCTGTTCATCGTCAAGAACTACACGGGCGACGTGCTCAACTTCAATATGGCCGCCGAGCTCGCCGAGGACGAGGGCATCCAGGTCGCCAGCGTTCTGGTCAACGACGACGTCGCCGTGACCGACAGTCTGTACACCGCCGGGCGGCGCGGCACCGGAGCCACGCTCTTCGTGGAGAAGATCGCGGGGGCGGCGGCCGAGGCGGGGGCTCCGCTGGAGCGGGTCGAGGCCGTCGCCCGGCGGGTGAACGATTCCTCGCGGAGCTTCGGCGTCGCGCTCGCCGCCTGTACGACCCCGGCCAAGGGCAGCCCCACCTTCGACCTGCCGGCCGGGGAGCTGGAGCTGGGCGTGGGCATCCACGGCGAGCCCGGCCGGGAGCGGCGGGCCATGATGACCTCCGGCGAGATCGCGGACTTCGCCGTCAACGCCGTGCTGGAGGACCTGCAGCCGAACGGGCCGGTGCTGGTCCTCGTCAACGGGGCCGGCGGAACGCCGCTGCTGGAGCTCTACGGCTTCACCGCCGAGGTGCACCGCGTGCTGCGCCAGCGCGGCGTGCCGGTCGCGCGTTCGCTCGTGGGCAATTACGTGACGTCCCTCGACATGGCGGGCGCCTCGGTCACGCTGTGCCGGGTCGACGACGAACTGCTGCGGCTGTACGACGCCCCCGTGCAGACCGCCGGGCTCCGCTGGGGGCGGTGACCACGGGCGAGGCTCCCGGCGCTGCGCGCTACGACCGGCCCCGGTCCGGCTCCGCGGCGTGCCACACCGTCGTGGCGTTGCAGAACTCCCGGATGCCGTGGCCCGCGAGTTCCCTGCCGTAGCCGGAGCGCTTCACGCCGCCGAAGGGCAGTGCAGGGTGGGAGGCCGTCATGCCGTTGAAGAAGACGCCGCCCGCTTCCATGTCCCGTACGAAGCGGCGCTGTTCGTCCTCGTCGCGGGTCCACACATTGGAACTGAGCCCGAACGGCGAGTCGTTGGCCACCTCGATCGCCTCGTCGAGGTCGCGCACGCGGTAGAGCACGGCCACGGGGCCGAACGCCTCCTCGTGGTGGATGCGCATGGCCGGGGTCACGTCGGCGAGGACGGTGGGTTCGTAGTACCAGCCCCTGGACAGATCCGCAGGGGCTGGCGGGCGGCGGGCGCCGCACAGGGCGGTCGCGCCGCGGCGCACGGCGTCGTCGACGAGTTCTTCCAGGTCCGCGCGGCCGCGTTCGGTGGCGAGCGGGCCGACGTCCGTGGACTCCTCCATCGGGTCGCCCACGGTCAGCCCCGTCATCAGGGCTGTGAAGCGCTCGGCGAAGGCGTCGTACACGTCGGCGTGCACGATGAAGCGCTTCGCCGCGATGCAGGACTGCCCGTTGTTCTGGACCCGGGCCGTCACGGCGGTCCGGATGGCGCGGGCCACGTCGGCCGAGGGCATCACCACGTAGGGGTCGCTGCCGCCCAGCTCCAGGACCGTCTTCTTCACCTCGTCGCCGGCGATCGCCGCGACCGAACGGCCCGCCGGTTCGCTGCCGGTGAGGGTCGCCGCGGCGATCCGCGGGTCGCGCAGCAGCGACTCCACGGCATCGGAGCCCACCAGCAGCGTCTGGAAGCAGCCCTCGGGGAAGCCCGCTCTGCGGAAGAGGTCCTCCAGGTAGAGCGCGGTCTGCGGCACGTTCGAGGCGTGCTTGAGCAGGCCGACGTTCCCCGCCATGAGGGCGGGCGCCGCGAAACGGACGACCTGCCAGAGGGGGAAGTTCCACGGCATGACGGCGAGGATCACGCCCAGCGGGCGGTAGTGGACGCGGGCGTACGAGGCCCCGGCGTCCTTGACCTCCGCTTCCGGGGGGTGCTCGTCGGCCAGGAGCCGCTCGGCGTTGCGGGCGTACCAGCGCATCGCCTTCGCGCACTTGGCGGCCTCCGCGCGGGCCGCGGCCAGCGGCTTTCCCATCTCGGTGGTCATGGTGCGGGCGATGTCGTCGCAGTCGTCGTCCAGGAGCTCGGCGGCGCGCAGGAGCAGCTGCGAGCGCTCGGCGAAGCCCGTGGTGCGGTGGTGCCGGAAGGCCGCCGCGGCCGCGGCCACACGGCGCTCGGTCTCCTCCGGGCCGAGCGCGTCGAAGGTCTTGAGCGTCTCGCCGTTCGCGGGGTTCACCGTTGCGATGGCCATGCCTCGACTCTGCGGTGCGGTGCCCGGTGGCGCAAGACGTGCGCGCGGTGCGCCGGCCCGGGCGGCGGGCGGGGCGGGGCGGCTCGCAGCCGGGAGGGGCAGCGCCGGGCTGCGACCGGGACGGCTCGCCGCCGACCGCCTTCCGTCACGCTCCGTGTGCCACGGGTCATCCTGGGCGGTCACCTGTGCGGCTCGCGCTCACCAGTGGTGGCGGACCGTGGCCTCCGGCAGGTCCAGGACCCGCAGGGGGCCGTTCCAGCCGTCCGGGCGCGGGCCGTCCAGCGCCTCCAGCCGGGACGTGCGGGAGCGGGCCGCGAGGTGCAGCAGCCCCAGCAGCCCGTCGCCGGAGAGGCGCTCGTGGCCCGCGGCCGTCCTGCCGGGCCCGGTCCAGCGACAGGCCAGGCCGACGATGAAGTAGGCGGGTGCCCCGCGGCGGGCCCGCCACAGGACCGCCTCGCCCGCTTCTTCCAGGGCCAGCACCTGCTCCATGTTGTCCAGGGTGAACTCGCCCAGCGGGAGCGGGCACAGCGTGACGGCGTGCACGCGGTAGCCGGCCGCCTCCAGTAGTTGCACGGCCTTGCGGGGCGTGGAGTAGCTGCCGATGGTGAGGCCCAGGTCGGTGCGCAGCGCGCGGCCGTGGCCGATGACGGCCGGAGCCCACTTCAGCCCGTCGTCGCCCCCGCTGATGGAGCGCCGCTGGGCGTCGGCTCGCAGGGTGAGCGGGACGTAGGGCGGGTTGCTGGTGACCACGAGCGGCCGGGGCAGCGGCAGGGGGGCGGTGGCCAGCAGCTCCTCGGTGGTCATGCGGGCGAAATCGCCCTGTGCCACGGTGACCCGGCCCTCGCCCGGGCGGTTGCCGTTGCGGGAGGCGGGCGAGGCGTAGTGCGCGCTCGCCCAGGCGACCGTCTGCGCGCCCGAGTCGATGCCGTGGACGCGGGCCGCCCCGGCGCGGGCCATGGCGGCGGCCGCCGCGCCGCTGCCCGACCCGAGGTCGAGGACGGAACCGCCGGGGGTCAGCAGGTCGCCCGCCACCCAGACCCCGGTCTCGGTGTCGGCGGGTTCGAAGAAGACCTGCGGGGAGGTGGGCGGAACGAAGTCGTCCCCGACGAGGTGTCGGTAGGACAGGACGCGGGAGACGTTCGGCATCGGGACCCCTGTCGTCAGTCGAAGTCAAAGTCGCAGTCGAAGTCGCAGTGGCAGTGGCAGTGGCAGTGGCAGTCGAAAACGGGCTCGGTGCGGGCCCGGCCCAGGCCCAGGCCCAGGCCCGAACGCGGTCGCGGTCGCGGCGTCAGCGGTGGAGGCCCGCCACCCACTCCAGCACCGCCATCGCGCTGGACAGCTTCATCGCCGCCTGGGTCCAGGCCAGCGACCGGGGACCGTCCAGGACGCGGCCCGCGACCTCGTCGCCGCGGTGGGCGGGCAGGTCGTGCATGAAGGAGGCCCGGGGCCAGCGGTCCAGCAGCGCCTCGTCGACGTGGAACGGGCGGAACGCCTCCCGCCAGCCGGGGTCGGGCTTGGCGGTGCCGGTGGTCTGCCAGCGGGTGGTGTAGACGACGTCCACGTTCCGGGGGGCGGCGGCGAGGCCGTGGATCTGCTCGACGACCGCGCCCACCGTGCCCGCCCGCCGCTCCGCCGTGCGCAGCTCGTCCGCGGGGACGCCGTACCCGACGGGGGTGGCGAAGGTGAGGTGGGCGCCGGGGACGGCGGCGAGGCCGTGGGCCAGGGCGACCGCGGTGTTGTTGCCCTCGCCCACGTAGAGCACGCGGATGCCGGTGAGGTCGCCGAAGGTGAGCGCGAGGGTGGCGAGGTCGCAGACGCCCTGGCTGGGGTGTTCCTCGGCGGCCATGGCGTTGACGACCGGCAGCCGGCCGTGGCGGGAGAGCCGGCGCAGCTCGTCGAGGGGGCCGGCGGTGCGGGCGACGAGGAGGTCGAGCATGGCGCCGAGGACCCGTCCGGTGTCGGGTATGGACTCGCCGGTGTTGAGCTGCAGGTCGCCGGGGCCGTAGGTGACCGGTACGGCGCCCAGCCGGACGGCGCCGACGGTGAAGGCGGTCCGGGTGCGGGTCGAGGTCCGGGTGAACAGCACGCCCGCCACCTGTCCGGCCAGCGGGCGGTCGTGGGCCGCCGGGTCGTGGAACAGCTCGACGGACCGGGCGGTGAGGCTCGTCATCAGCGGGGGTGGCAGCTCGGCCAGTGAGAACAGTCCGCGTTCCCGGCCGGGGCCGGGCGGGGTGTCGCCCATGAGACCTCACTCCTCGGTTCGTGGCGGGCCGGCGCCCGGCCGTACCGCGTGGCGGACCGGCTCCGGCCGGTTCGGGTCAGCGCAACAGTTCGGCGGTGGAGAAGGCTTCGCGGCCCCCGGGCACGTCCAGCACTCCGGTCTCCTCGAACAGCCGGACGGCGTGCCGGGAGGCGGTCCTGATGCCCTGGTCGACCCGGTCGGCCGGGTAGGAGTCCGCGACGACCGCGGCGACGTCGGCGGGGCCGAGCCCCGCGGCGGCCAGCGAGGCCCGTACCGGGCGCAGGTCGGGCAGCAGGCTGGAGCGGATGAGGCCCGGCAGGCAGCGGGCGATGCGGCCGCGCAGGGCGGCGGGCTGCTGGCCCCAGACCTCGCGGAAGAGCCCGGCGAAGAAGACGTGGTGGCGGCCCTCGTCGCGGGCGTGGTCGCGGACGGTGTCCCGTACGAGGGTGAGGACGCGGGGGTCCTTGGGCACGTCGTTGAGGATCGCCGTGATCAGCGTTTCGAAGACGACGACCTGCAGCAGCTGGGCGAGGCGGCCCGCGTCGGGCAGCGCGCCCTCCCCCACCGCGTCGAGCCGCGCGAGGAAGGGGGCGAAGTCGTAGGGGGCGGGGGCGATGCCGCTGGCGCGGGAGAGCTGGTCGATGACGTCGAGGCTGCACAGGGAGTGGTAGCCCTCGTCGACGTAGATGCGGTAGGCGTCGAGGCGGGTCGCGGTGCGGACGTCCAGGCCGCTGCGGCCGCCGGCGATGCGTTCCGTGACCCGGTTGACCACCCGGGTCTCGAACTGGGTGGTGAAGTCGAGGTAGTGGTAGAGGTGCCGGGCGAAGAGCGCTCTGCGGTGGGGGGCGGGCAGTGCGCGGACCCGCGGATGGTCGCCGTAGGGGACGAGGGCGGGCGGGAAGAACAGCTGTCCGGCGTCCAGTTCGTCACCGAGCCGGCGGCGTGGGCAGGTGCGTACGCCGGCGCGTTCGTCCCATTCGCGCCGGGGGTCGGCCGCGCTCATCGAAACCGTTCCTTCCCGTGGTCGTACGGGGCCGGGGCACCGCGGCCGGCCCAGGGGGCGGCGGCGCGCGCGCCGGGGTGGCGGGGCGGGTCGTGCACGGCGAGGATCTCCACGCCCCGTCCGACGTCCACGGGCACCAGGCTCTGGCGGTTCCGCCACGGCGCCGAGTAGACGGTGTCGAGGTAGCGGTCGGCGCCGTCCGGGCACAGGCATGCCGCGGCGGTGCGCCGGGGGGTGCCGCGGAAGAGCCGCAGAGCCGTGGCGATCAGCGCGCCGGAACTGCCGCCGACGCCGATGCCGGTGGCCCCCGCGAGCCACAGGCAGGCGCTGACCGCCTCCTGGGGGGTGATGCGGACGGTGGGCCGGTGGCCGCCGGGCAGGAAGGCCGAGGGGCGGCTCGCGCCGATGCCCGACAGCACGCGCCGGCCGGAGGCGCCGCCGAGGGCGGCCGAGCCGACGACGTCCACGCCGACCAGCTCCCAGTGCGGCCGGGCCGCCAGGGCGTAGTCGCGGAAGCCGGCCAGGGTGCCTCCGGTGGAGACGGCGATCAGGACGCTGACCGGGCCCTCGTGGATCTGCGCGCGTAGCTCGGGGGCGGTCTCCCGGACGTGCACGGCGGGGCTGGCCGGGTTGGCGTACTGGTTGGGCCAGACCAGGCGGGGCTGGGCGGCCAGCCGCCGCTCGATGTGGGCGAGCCTGCTGAGCAGGTAGCCGCCCGCGCCGTCCGGTTCGTCGACGGTGACCACCCGTCCGTCGAGCGCGCGTACGGCGTCGACGAGCGAGGCGCTGCTGCGGGGGTCCACGACGGCGGTGAACGGCACCCGGTGGGCCGCCGCCAGGGCGGCGAGCGCGAGGCCCAGATTGCCGGACGTGGACTCGATGATGCCGAACCGGGCGTCCACGCGGCCGGCGACGTCCTCCCAGAGGGCGAGGGCCGTCCTGCCCTTCACGGAACCGTGCGGGTTGTGCGACTCCAATTTGAGCCACAGGGTGGCGGGACGCCCGTCGACGGACAGCTGCAGGGCGACCACCGGGCTGGGCGGCACGGGAGATCCGTCTCCCGGGCGGTGCGTGCGGCCGTCCGCAAGGCCCACCAAGACGCCTCCCCGAGACTGCCCGGCACCGGCCCCTTTCGCCGACCGGGAATCCATGCTCCCGGACCTTCGAATCTATGGGCGCGTCCCTCCCTACTGCAAGGTAGTGAACGCGCCACCTTCCCCGGCCTTGCCCGGACCGACGGCCATGGCAGCCGCATCGCCGCAGGACCGTCCGCCCCCGAGGGGACGTCGGGGCCCGCCCGCCCGGCGGCCGGACGAACCGGCGGCCGGACGGGCGGTGCCGTCAGCGGGGAGGCTGGTCGGACGCCTCGTCACCCGCCCGGGCCGGGCCGGGCAGCCGGGCCGCGTCCTGCTGCCGGATCCCGTCGCTCGCGTTGGCCGTCGGCTCCAGTGCGGGCGTGGGGCGTTTGGGCGTCTTGCCCGGCGAGGGCGTCTTGCCCGGCGACGGGGTCTTCGGTGCGGCCGGGGTCACCGGGACGACGGGGGCCGCCGCCCGCTTGACGACGGACGAGCCCTGCCCGCCGCCCGTGCTGACCACGGGGCCCTCCGCCACCGGCGCACCGGACGGCACCGGTACGCCGGGCAGCATGCCGGCCCGGTACATCCAGGCCACCCCGCCCGCGGAGACCAGCCCCCAGCACAGGCAGCACAGCCAGGGCAGCCAGTACAGGTCGGCCTGCTTGCCGATGTCCATGGCCCGGCCGACCACGGCGTTGCCGCCGGTCGCCGCGATCCCGGAGAAGACGTAGAAGAGCCCGAAGTAGGTGCCGGTCAGGCTCTCGCGACCGAACTGCGGGATCAGCTCCATCGCCGTCGGGTGGGCGACCATGATGCCGAAGAAGAGCATCACCGATCCGATCACCATGACGAGGGTGCGCGCCAGCGCCTCGGCGGTGCTCCCCGGCGGCGCGGATCCGCACACGAGCAGCGGGGGCAGGAAGCTCACCCCCATGACGACGAGCCCGGAGCTCACCCAGCGGGTGCCGCCGCCGTTGCGTCCCAGGGCTCTGGTGATGCGCAGCTGGAACAGCATGTTGGCGATGGCGCCCGCCGCCAGCAGGACCCCTGCCGCGCCCTTCCAGCCGGAGGCGTCCAGTGCCCCTTCGGGCAGCAGCAGGTAGAGCTGGTTCTCCATGGTGAACATGCCCGTGGTGGCCAGGCAGAACAGCAGGAACCGGCGGTTGCAGCACGCCTCGCGCCAGTCGGCGAACACGGTGGCGGAGGGCCCGCGGGGCGGCGCCCCGTGCGTGGGCAGCACCATCGCCTGGGCGATGGTCAGCACGCCGAAGACGGCGGCGGCCACCACCGCGCAGAGCCGGAAGTCGGCGAGGAACAGCACGCTGCCCAGCAGGAGTCCGAGGAGTGAACCGGTGGTGGCGTAGACGTTGAGGAGCGCGAACGCCTCGGCCTTGCGGTCACCCGACTCCAGCGCCACGTAGGTGCGTACGGCCGGATAGAACAGGGCCGCCGCGAGTCCGGTGAGCACGGAGGCGCACAGCAGCAGCCACAGCGAACTGCCGAAGGCGAACAGGCCGAAGCCCACGGTGCGCAACGTGCACCCGGTGATGATGACCACGCGCGGGCCCAGCCGGTCGGCCGCGGAGCCGCCCAGGATGAACAGGCCCTGCTGGCTGAGATTCCGCGCTCCGAGCACCAGGCCGACAAGCGCGGCCGACATTCCCAGACCCTGTTCCAGGTATGCCGCAAGAAACGGCATCAGGAGATAGAACCCGATGTCGATTCCAAACTGGTTGAACAATAGCAATCGCAATGCGAGGGAGAAGTCGCGGGTCGCCCGAATGTTTCTCATGCGCGTTCCTGGATCCAGCCCGGGCAGGCGAGAACACCCTGGAACCAAGGGCGCGCCATACGACCGGGGGGTTTGACGGTGCGCCAAGCGGCAGGGACGGCAACTGGGGCGACCTCAGGCTTCTTCCTGATCAGAAGCCTGATCAAGGGTCAGAGCGCCCCGGTATCCAGCTCGTCGGCTCGCTTTTCCGTTCGCAGGAACGGCCGCACACGCTGACGTTTGAGTGGGCGGTCGATCATATGCTTTTGCGGTGCATCCTCACTGACCCCCGACTGCTCTCGGAAGATGAGCAGAGGACACTTTAGCAAAGCAACCTCTTTCCCAACAGTGCTGAGGAAGCCGTGCGGTATCACCGCAGGACTCTCACGATGGGCACCGAATTAATTCCGGTTATTTCTTCGAGCGCTGGAACGATCGTGCATACGAACGGGTCCGTGACGAACTGACCGAGTACGAACTGGCCGCTGACGAACTGACCCAGTACGAACTGGCCGGTGACGAACTGACCTCCGAGCGCCCCTCTTGTGCACCCCCGGGCGATACGCCGACGAAGCGACGGCGATGCGACGGCGCCCATGCCGAATCCGCTGCGGACGTCCCGTCAACCACCCCGATCGACAAGCCCCTTGGCCGCCGCCTGACACCACATCAGCCCTGCGCGACGGCCCGGTGGGCTCAGTCCTGGCCGAGGCCCTCGAACCAGGTGGGGGCCGCCCCCGACGCCGCCTGCTTGATGCGGGTCAGCGCGAAGTCCTCCAGCTCCGGCAGCGCGTCCGCCTCGAACCAGCCCACGTCCAGCGACTCGTCGTCGTTCACGCACGCCTCGCCGCCCACCGCGCGGGCGACGAAGCAGATGTCCATGAACTGGCAGATGTCGCCGTTGGGGTAGGTGACCGGCTTCAGGGCCTCGACCAGCAGGACCTTCTCCGCGACGCAGTGGACCGCCGTCTCCTCGAAGACCTCGCGCACGATCGCCGCGGCGGGCTGCTCGCCCGGCTCGGGGATGCCCCCGATGATCGACCACTGGCCGGTGTCGGAGCGACGGCCGAGCAGCACCCGGCCGGCGTCGTCGAGGACGACGGCGCTGACGCCGGGCATCCAGAGCAGCCGGTTGCCGGCTGTGGCGCGGAGGTCACGGAGGAAGTCGGGGATGGGCATGCGCCGAGCCTAACGGCGGTGCGAGGACGCCGTGACCCGGGCCGGGGTCAGGCGGACGCCGGGCGTCCGCCGAGCAGGCGGAGCCGGGCGCGGATGACGCGGACGGCCGCTTCGGCGTCGTCGACGGTGACCGTGAACGTCCGGCCGTCGCCGAGCCGCACCACGAGGCCCTCGCCGCGCCGCACGACGACGGCCGTGCCCTTCTCCGGGCGCCAGCGGTAGCCCCAGCCGCCCCACTGGCGGGGGGTGACCCGGGGAGCGAAGTCGGCGCCGACCACGTGCGTCAGCGGAATGCGGGTGCGCGGGACGCCGATGTGGCCGCAGCGGACCTCCAGGGTGTCCTTGTCGACCCGGACGGCGACGTGCACGAAGGCGAGGGTGCCGTAGAGCATGAGCAGACCCGCCGCCACACAGCCGACGACGGCCATCACCAGAGGGGCCGGCCCGGAGGTCCAGGAGCCGTCGACGGCCAGGTCGATGCCGAGGGCCAGACAGGCGGCGCCGGCGGCCGCCAGCACCCATTGCACGCGGTTGGTCGCGCGGCCCGTCCAGACGGCGGGGGTCGCCCCACCCGGCTGCTCGTCGCTCTCGGGGCTCCGTGAGCCCTCGTGACCCTGCGGGCCCTGGGAGTGGTCCCTCATACCGGGAAGCCTACTCACCTTCCGCCGCCCTGGCAGGAGTGCGCGCGGACGAACCCGGCAGGGGTGCGTCAGGGGCGCGCGGCGCCGACGGAGAGCAGCGAGCGGCCCTCGGCGTAGGCCAGCGCGGCGGACACCGGCTCCGTTTCCCGGCCGCTGAGCAGGACGGTGAGGCGGCCCGACGGCTCGGCGTCGGGGGCGGGCGCGGCACCGATGCGGCGCAGGGCCTGGGCGGCGACAGCCTCGGCCGAGCCGTACAGCTCGACGGGCGGGCCCGCGGGGTCCTCGACGGCGGCGCGGATGCGGTCGGCGACGAGCTCGTAGTGGGTGCAGCCCAGGACGACGCCGCGCACGGTGCGGGGCGTGGCGGCGGCGGCCGCCTTGACCGCGATCTCGATGGCGTCGGTGTCGGCCCGCTCCACGGCGTCGGCCAGGCCCGGGCAGGGCACCTCGGTCACGTCGACGCCGGAGGCGAAGTCGTGGATGAGACCGCGCTGGTAGGGACTGCCCGTGGTGGCCGGGGTGGCCCAGATGGCGACGGGGCCGCCGCCCGCCGCGGCGGGCTTGATGGCCGGAACGGTGCCGACGACGGGCAGGGCCGGCTCCAGCTCGGCGCGTATCGCCTCCAGTGCGTGCACGGAGGCGGTGTTGCAGGCGACGATCAGCGCGTCGGGGCGGTGTGCCGCGGCGGCGCGGGCGCAGGCCAGGGCGCGCTCGGTGACGTCCTCGGGAGTCCTGGGTCCCCACGGCATGGTGTCGGGGGCGGACGAGAGCACGATGTCGGCGTCGGGCCGCAGCCGGTGCACGGCGGCGGCAGCCGCCAGGAGGCCGATCCCGGAGTCCATGAGCGCGATCTTCACCCGGCCACTTTAGTCGATTTCGCCGATCCGGCCGTGCGGGTGCCCCGGGCGGGCGTCCGTGCGGCAGACTGCGACGGGTGAGCGCGCTGACGTGGATCACCGCCTTTTCCCTCCTGGCCTGGGGCTGGCTGCTGCTGGGGCAGGGCTTCTTCTGGCGCACGGACGTGCGGCTCCCTGACCGCGCCCCGCCCGGGGACTGGCCGGCGGTGGCGATCGTGGTGCCGGCCCGGGACGAGGCGGACGTACTGCCGCTGACCCTGCCGTCGCTGCTGGCCCAGGACTATCCGGGCCGGGCGGAGGTCTACCTCGTCGACGACGGCAGTACGGACGGTACGGGCGAACTGGCCCGAACCCTCGCGGACGCGTGCGGCGGACTGCCGCTGACCGTGGACTCCCCCGGGGAACCCGGCCCGGGCTGGACCGGCAAGCTGTGGGCGGTACGGCACGGCATGGCGCTCGCCCGGGCCCGTACGGACGCCGAGTACCTGCTGCTGACGGACGCGGACATCGCGCACGGCCCACAGAGCCTGCGGCACTTGGTGGCGGCCGCCCGCTCCCGGAAGCTGGACCTGGTGTCGCAGATGGCGCGGCTGCGGGTGGTGACCTTCTGGGAGCGGCTGATCGTCCCGGCCTTCGTGTACTTCTTCGCCCAGCTCTATCCCTTCCGCTGGGTCAACCGGCCGGGCGCCCGGACCGCGGCCGCCGCCGGCGGGTGCGTGCTGCTGCGCCGGGACGCCGCGGAGCGGGCCGGGGTGCCGGACCGCATCCGGCAGGCGGTCATCGACGACGTGTCGCTGGCGCGGGCCGTGCAGCGCTCCGGCGGCCGGATCTGGCTGGGGCTGGCGGAGCGGGTGGACAGCGTGCGGCCCTACCGGGGGCTCGGGCCCCTGTGGCGGATGGTCTCGCGCAGTGCCTACGCACAGCTGCTGCACCAGCCGCTGCTGCTGGCCGGGACGGTCGTGGGGCTGGCGGTGATCTATCTGGCGCCGCCGGTCGCCGTGGTGACGGGCCTGCTGTCCGGTGCCGCCGCGGTGTGGGTGCCGGGCGCGGTGGCGTGGGCGGTGATGGCGGGGACGTACCTGCCGATGCTGCGCTACTACCGGCAGCCGCCGTGGCAGGCGCTCCTGCTTCCGGTCACGGCCGTGCTCTACCTGCTGATGACGGTGGACTCGGCGGTGCAGCACTACCGGGGCCGGGGCGCGGCCTGGAAGGGGCGTACGTACGCACGCCCGGAGGCCGCGCCCTGAGGCCGCGGGTGCGGGGCGGTGGCCTCACTTGCGGGCGGGCGTCCACGTCAGGCCCCAGCCGTACGCCTCGTCGAGGGTGCGCTGGGGGCTGACGCCGCGGCGGGGCACGAGGTAGCGGGCCTCGCGCTGGACGACGAGGTCGCCGCCGTTGTTGGTGATGAGGGCCAGTGCGCAGACGTTGGAGGGCACCGTGCACTCGTCGAGGAGGAAGTCGACGGGGGCACCGCGCTGCGGCTGGAGGGTCACAGTGGCGTGCAGGCCGGCGAAGCTGGCGGCGCCCTCGTAGATGGTGACGAACACGAGGATGCGCCGGAAGGCGCCGGCGTGGTCGAGGTTGACCGTCAAGTTCTCGCCGGACTCCACCGCACCGGTGCGGTCGTCACCGTCGAGGTGGATGTAGGGCGGCCGGTGGAGCGAGCCGAAGGTGTTGCCGAGGGCCTGGACCACGCCCTTGGTGCCGTCGGTGAGTTCGAAGAGGGCGCCGAGGTCCAGGTCGAGGGCGGTGGGGCCGGCCATGGCCTGGCTCAGCCGCTGCCCCCAGCCGACGGCGGCCGGCCGCACCATCTGCCAGTTGAGGTTGACGCGCAGGGTGCCGGAGGTGCCGCCCTGCTTGGCCAGGGAGACGGCCGGGGCGGCCTTGGTGAGCGTGACCTTGACGGGCCGCGCGGGCGGCACGGGCCGGGGCTCCGGCGGCCGCGCCGCGGGCGTCCGGGAGGCCGGTGCCGCGGGGGCGGCGGGCCGGGGCGGTGGCGCGGGCGCAGTGGCGCGCGGCGGTGGCGCGGGGGCGGTGGCGCGCGGCGGTGGTGCGGGCGCGGGGTCGTCGACGGTGATGCCGTAGTCGGTCGCCAGCCCGTGGAGGCCGCTGCTGTACCCCTGCCCCACGGCCCGGAACTTCCACTGGCCCTGGCGCCGGTAGAGCTCGCCCAGGACGAAGGCTGTCTCGACGGTGGCGTCCCGGCTGTCGAACCGGGCGAGCTCGGCGCCGCCCGCCGCGTCCAGGACCCGGATGTGGAGCCCGGGCACCTGCCCGAAGACGGCCCCGTCGGCGGAGGCCGCGATCACGACGCTGCCGACGGCCGCTTCGAGGGCGCCGAGATCGACGGTGAGGGTCTCGCGCACGCCGGCGCCGTCGGAGCGCTTGCCCTCGTGGCGCACCGCGCCGGAGGGGTGCCGTGGCTGGTTGTAGAAGACGAAGTCCGCGTCGGAGCGGACCCTGCCCGAGGTCAGGAGCAGGGCCGAGGCGTCGACGTCGGGGACGCCGGGTCCCGTCCGCCAGCCGAGCTCGATCCGTACCACCTGCGCAGGAATCCGGACATTGGCGCCTTTCAGCATGCCCATGGACCACCCCTCCGTGCCGCTCCGAAATGAGCCGGTCTTTACACGATTCCGACGTACCTTGGCGACCGATTTTCCCGAGTTCGCTCGCATTGGTCGTCGACAACCCCCGCGAGCAGCGCAATCAACCGGTATACCGGGCTCCCCAACCGGCACACCATGGGCTTAACTTATGGGCTATGACCTCCCCCCGCAGCACCTACGGCGGCGGCTACTACGCCTCGTCCTCCTTCCCGGACACCCCCATCTACGACAGCCTCGTCGCCGAGCGGGGCACCCCGCAGATCGCGCCGATCCGGGTCTCGTCGCCGTACGACTTCGGCGGCGGCACGCCGCCCTCGTTCGGCGGCGGCAGCAACCTGCCCGCGCTGCCGGCCCTGCCCTCGGGCCCGTCCTCCCACCCGGGGCCGCAGGCCCCGCAGCCGGGCTACGCCGGCCAGGCGCCGCAGTACGGCCAGCAGGGCGGCGGGCTGCAGCAGGCCGCCGCGCCCTACATCCCGCAGCAGGCGTCGGCGCCGCGCGGCTACCCGGGCCCGCAGCAGCAGCGTCCGGCGGCCGGACCCCAGGGCCCCGGAGCGCCGGCGGGCTACGAGGCGATGCGGCCGGCCGCGCCGCGCCCCGCCTCGTACGACGAGCAGTACGGCAACCGTCCCTACCCGGAGCAGGGCGGCTACTGACGTCCGTCCCGGCCGGTCAATCGTCATATCCGGCTGGCAAAATGGCTGCATGTACAAGTCCGTGCTGACAGCCGTCCACTTCTATCCGGTCAAGTCGATGGCGGGGTGTGCGCCCGGTGAGGCGGCCGTGGAGCCGTGGGGGCTCGCCGGGGACCGGAGGTGGATGCTGGCCACGCCGGACGGCCGGTTCATCACCCAACGGCAGCAGCCGAGGCTGGCGTTGGCCTCGGCCGAGCCGCTCCCGGACGGTGGTGTGCGGCTCACCGCCCCGGGGCTCGCGCCGCTCGACGTCCCCGTGCCACCGCACGGGGACGAAGCCGGCACGACCCCGGTGGAGATCTTCGAGGACAAGGTCGAGGCGGTCCGTGCGGGCGCCGCGGCCGACGCGTGGCTGACCGCCTACCTGGGCACCGGGGCCCGGCTGCTGTACATGGACGACCCCGCGCGCCGCCGCCCGGCCGACCCGCGCTACGCGGCCCCCGGCGACACGGTCAGCTTCGCCGACGGCTATCCGCTGCTCCTCACCACGACCGCCTCGCTGCAGGAGCTCAACTCCCTGATCGCCGCGGGCGACCATCCCGGCGAGGGCCCGCTGCCCATGGACCGCTTCCGGCCCAACGTGGTGGTCGACGGCACCGAGCCCTGGGCCGAGGACGGCTGGCGCCGGGTGCGCATCGGCGAGGTCGCCTTCCGCGTCGTCAAGCCCTGCGGCCGCTGCGTCGTCACCACGACCGACCAGCGCACGGCCGAGCGCGGCAAGGAGCCGCTGCGCACGCTCGCCCGGCACCACCGGATCGGCAAGAAGCTGGTGTTCGGCCAGAACCTGATACCGGAGCACACCGGAGTGGTGCGGGTCGGGGACGCCTTCGAGGTCCTCGACTGACGTCCCGCCGTCAACGCGCCGCCCCGGCCGCCCTCCGCGAGGGGTGATTTTGCTCTCTCCGCCGCCTTCCTCCGCATGCGATGCCCTGTGTGAGGTATTTACGGACGCGTAGGGGGTGAGCACCATGCGCTCGACGGCGTTCGTATGGCGGTGGCGGCGCAATCCGCTGCGCCGCCGGACCGATGTCCTCGAAGCCTGGGCGGGGGTGGTGGCCCTGGTGCTGATGCTCCTCGTGGGACCGGCGGTCGGCTGGTTCACCGGCTCCCTCGCCCATGGGGCGCTGCAGGAGGCCGTCCACGCCCAGCACCGGCACCGGCACCTGGCGAGCGCCACCGTCGTCCGGTCGGTCTCCGGTGGTTCCGACGGCACGGACCACGAGTCCTCCGCCGGGCGCGAGGGCTACCGCAGGGTCCTGGCGCACTGGCGGGGGCGGGACGGGCGGGAGCACAGCGGTCTGGTGGCCGTCCGCCAGGCCGCGCGCCCCGGCGAGCGCTTCCCGCTGTGGACGGACGACCGGGGGGAGGTCGCCGGCCGTCCCATGGACGGTGCCACCGCCGGCGTCCACGCGGCCCTCGCCGGGCTGGGCTCGGCCGCCGCCGCGGCCGGCCTGGTGGAAGGGGTGCGCCGGCTGTTCGTCTGGCGACTCGTGCAACGGCGGTACGCCCGGTGGGACCGCGCGTGGGACCGGGCCGGGCACACCTGGGGCCGGGCGGACGCGGGCAGTTGACCACCGACGGGCAAGGAGCCGAGAGGTCAACTCCCGTGCCCCGCGCGCGCTACGGTGGGGCCGGCCGGTACTCATCCGTCCCGGATGCACACACACGTCGAGGTGGGGGCGCAGCAGCACCATGGCACAGGGCTCGGTCCACGTGACGCACACCGGCACGTCGCGCTGGCGGCGGCGCACGGGAGAGTACGACTCCCTCGCAGCGGCCCTGGAGGCGGCGGCCGACGGCGACGTGCTGTCCGTGGCGCCGGGCACGTACCGGGAGAACCTGGTCGTCTCCCGCGCCGTCACCCTGCGGGGCAGCGAGGGCGGCGCGCGGGGCTCGGTGCGGATCGCGCCGGCCGAGGGCGTGGCCGTGACGCTGCGGGGCCCGGCGGTCCTGCGGGACCTGTGGATCGAGGGTCATGACGCGACCGAGCCGGCGCTCCTCGTCGAGGGGGGTGCGGAGCCGGACCTGGCCGACCTGCGGGTGGTGACGCGCTCGGCCGCCGGCATCGAGGTGCGCGGCGGCGCCCGGCCGGCGGTGCGGCGCTGCACCGTCGACAATCCCGGGGGCATCGGCATCAGCGTGCTGGACGGTGCGGGCGGCGTCTTCGAGGAGTGCGAGGTGGTGGCGGCCGGGCAGGCGGGCGTCAGCGTGCGCGGCGGGGCCGAGCCGCGCCTGGAACGCTGCCGGGTGCACCACGCCCGGGGTGCGGGGTTGTCGCTGACCGGCGAGGGCAGCGCGCTGGAGGCGGTCGGCTGCGAGGTGTACGAGATCACGGGCACCGGTGTGCAGGTGGCGGGGCGCGCCACGGGCCGCCTCACGGACTGCCGGGTGCACCGCACGTCCGCGGACGGCGTGACGCTGGACACCGACGCGGTGCTGACGCTGGCCGACTGCGACATCCACGACGTCCCGGAGAACGCGGTCGACCTGCGCTCCCGCTCGGTGCTGACGATGACGCGCTCGGCCGTCCGGCGCTTCGGCCGCAACGGCCTGTCGGTGTGGGATCCGGGCACGCGGGTGGAGGCCGGCGAGTGCGAGATCCACGAGAGCACGGGCGACTACCCGGCGGTGTGGGTGAGCGACGGCGCGAGCGCCGCCCTCGCCTCCTGCCGGGTGCACGACGTGCCGGACGCGCTGTTCGTGCTGGACCGCGGTTCGCGCGCGGAGGTCTCGGACAGCGACCTGTCGCGGGTGCGGGGCACGGCCGTGTCGGTGAGCGGCGGGGCGACGGCCCGCCTGGCGGACTGCCGCATCCGCGAGGCCACCACCGGCGTCTGGTTCCGCGGCCACGGCAGCGGCGGCGCGCTGGCGGACTGTGCCGTGGACGCCACGTCGACCGGGGTGATCGTCACCAAGGGCGCGGACCCGGTCGTCGAGCGCTGCACGGTGACCTCGCCGGCGGAGGCCGGCTTCTACGTGTCGGCGGAGGGCCGCGGCACGTTCGACACCTGCCGGGTGACGGGCAGCGACGGCTACGGCTTCCACGTCATCGACGGCTGCCGGGCGACCTTGACGGGCTGCCGTACGGAGCGGTGTGCGCGCGGCGGCTACGCCTTCGCCGAGGAGGGTCCGGTCAGCCGCGGCTGCACGAGCGACGAGGGAGCGGTGCCGGGCTCCGCCACGCGCGCCGCGGCGCCGGTGGCCGCCGTGGCGACGGCCGACCGGCCCGTCACGCCGCCGTCGGCGGGGGTGCCGGGGCCACGTTCGCCCGGTGCCGGTGCGGCCGCGCCGCCGCCGGGCGAGGGGGCCGGGGAGGAGCGTTCCTCGTCGGCCGTGCTCGGTGAACTGGACGCGCTGGTGGGACTGGAGAGCGTCAAGCGCGAGGTGCGGGCCCTGACGGACATGATCGAGGTGGGGCGGCGGCGGCTGGAGGCGGGGCTCAAGGCCGCCTCCGTCCGCCGGCACCTGGTCTTCACCGGCTCGCCGGGTACGGGCAAGACGACCGTGGCCCGGCTGTACGGCGAGATCCTCGCCTCGCTGGGGGTGTTGCAGCGCGGTCACCTGGTGGAGGTCTCGCGCGTGGACCTGGTGGGCGAGCATATCGGGTCGACGGCCCTGCGCACCCAGGAGGCGTTCGACCGGGCGCGCGGCGGGGTCCTCTTCATCGACGAGGCGTACGCGCTGTGCCCGGAGGACTCCGGGCGCGACTTCGGCCGGGAGGCCATCGACACGCTGGTGAAGCTGATGGAGGACCACCGTGACGAGGTGGTGGTCATCGTCGCCGGCTACACCGCCGAGATGGAGCGCTTCCTGACCGTCAACCCCGGTGTGGCTTCGCGTTTCTCACGCACCATCACCTTCGGCGACTACGGGCCCGAGGAGCTGTTGCGCATCGTGCGGCAGCAGGCGGACGAGCACGAGTACCGCATCGGCGAGGGTGCGGCCGAGGCGCTGCTGCGCTACTTCGCGGCGATCCCGAAGGGTCCGGCGTTCGGCAACGGCCGTACCGCGCGGCAGACGTTCGAGGCGATGGTGGAGCGGCACGCGGGCCGGGTGGCGCAGCTGGCGGCGCCGAGCACCGACGATCTGAGTCTGCTGTATCCGGAGGATCTGCCCGAACTCCCGCCCGCCTGAACGGATCCGGCCACTGTCATACGTGCATGGGAGGATATGCCCGCGTGGTGAGCGGTGGCCGACCGGAAAGGACGGGCCGGGTGGGCGTCAACCAGAATCTCCTGGCGGAGCAGCGACGCGCCCTGATCCTCGACGAGATCAGACGGCGGGGCGGGGCGCGGGTCAACGAGCTGACGAGACGCCTGAACGTCTCGGACATGACGGTCCGTCGCGACCTGGACGCGCTGGCCCGGCAGGGCGTCGTGGAGAAGGTGCACGGTGGCGCGGTGCCGGTGGCGGAGGCGACCACGCACGAGCCGGGGTTCGAGGCAAAGTCGGCGCTGGAGCTCAGCGCCAAGCAGGACATCGCGCGGGCCGCGGCCCGCATGGCCGCTCGCGGGAGTGCGATAGCGCTGGCGGGCGGGACGACGGCCTTCGCCCTGGCCCACCAGTTGGTGGACATCCCGGATCTGACGGTCGTCACGAATTCGGTGCGGGTCGCCGATGTCTTCCACCACGCCCAGCGGTCGGTCACGGCGTCCGGCCCGGCGGCGCGGCCGGGCGCGGCGACGGTCGTGCTGACGGGCGGGGTGCGCACGCCCTCCGACACGCTGGTCGGGCCGGTCGCGGACGCGGCGATCCGGTCGCTCCACTTCGACGTGCTGTTCATCGGTGTGCACGGCATTTCGGTGGAGGCCGGCCTGTCGACGCCCAACCTCGCCGAGGCGGAGACGAACCGTCACTTCGTGCGGTCGGCCCGGCGGGTGGTGGTGCTGGCGGACCACACGAAGTGGGGCACGGTCGGGCTGAGTTCCTTCGCCGCCCTGGAGGAGGTCGACGCGCTGGTGACGGACGCCGGGCTGCCCACCAGGGCGCGTGCGGAGATCGCCGAGCGTCTGCCCGAACTGGTGGTGGCCGACGCCTCGGCGGACCCGGTGGACGTCCGGCGCTCCGCGGAGTGACGGCGCCCGGCCCGGTCAGCAGGGCCAGCGGCCGGTGGCCAGGAAGGCGCTGATGGCCATGGTGTACGGCGTGATGTCCAAGCCCTGTTCGGCGAGCCAGGCGTCGGAGTAGTACTTGTCGAGGTACCGCTCCCCGGGATCGCAGATGAGGGTGACGACGCTGCCCGGGCGCCCCTCGCCGACCATCTCGGCGACGATCTTCAGGGCGCTCCACAGGCCGGTGCCGGTGGAGCCGCCCGCCTTGCGGCCGATGGCCAGTTCCAGGGCGCGCACGGCCGCGACGCTCGCGGCGTCCGGGACTTTCATCATCCGGTCGATCGCACCCGGCACGAAGCTCGGCTCCATGCGCGGACGGCCGATGCCCTCGATGCGCGAGCCGCGGTCGTTGCGCGCGGCCGGGTCGTGGTCGCGCCAGCCCTCGAAGAAGCAGGAGTTCTCCGGGTCGGCGACGCAGACGCGGGTGTCGTACTGCATGTAGCGGATGTAGCGGGCGATGGTGGCCGACGTGCCGCCGGTGCCCGCGGTGGCCACGATCCAGGCGGGCACGGGGTACCGCTCCAGCCGGAGCTGGTGGTAGACCGACTCGGCGATGTTGTTGTTGCCGCGCCAGTCGGTGGCCCGTTCCGCGTAGGTGAACTGGTCGATGTAATGCCCGCCGGTGCGCCGGGCGAGGGCGGCCGCCTCCGCGTACACCGCCCGCGGGTCGTCCACGAAGTGGCAGCGCCCGCCGTGGAATTCGATCAGCCGGCACTTCTCCCTGCTCGTCGTGCGCGGCATGACGGCGATGAAGGGCACCCCGATCAGCTTGGCGAAGTACGCCTCGGAGACGGCGGTGGAGCCGCTGGACGCCTCGATGACGCACGCGTCGGGCCGGATCCAGCCGTTGCACAGCCCGTAGAGGAACAGCGACCGGGCCAGGCGGTGCTTGAGGCTGCCCGTCGGGTGGGTGGACTCGTCCTTGAAATACAGGTCGATGCCCCACTCGGGCGGCAGCGGGAAGCGCAGCAGGTGGGTGTCGGCGGAACGGTTCGCGTCCGCCTGGACCTTGCGGACCGCTTCCTTCAGCCAGGCCCGGTACGCCGGGTCGCTGCGGTCCACGTCCAGGGTGGGGAGGGGGGAGCCGCCCGGCGGCTTTGCCGCGCCGGCCGCCCCCGGGTGCGCTGTGGCGTTCACGCGCTGCTCCTCACGGTGCCGGTGGCCGGCCGGAGGCTGTCCGTCCGGTCGAATGCGGATCGCTTCTGATACGGATCATTCGGGTGTTTCGATCATAAAGGTGTACTGGTGCACCGGCCTGCTCGCGGGCAGACTGCGCACGAGAGGAGACCGTTCGGCCGGAGAGGCGGTGCGCCGTGGCGGAGCCGGAGTTCAGTGCGACCGGGGTGCGGATCGAACGATCCCGTCGCTCCCTCACCCGGGCCGGCCAGGTGAAGATCCACAACGGCAGGCTGGAGCTGCTGACCAGCTACGGCCGGGAAATCGACAGTGCGCCCGTGGGCTCGGTCCAGGCGAGCAAACCGTGGTTCTCGGCCGGGGACCGGGCACGGGCCACCGTCAACGGCAATCGCTACACCCTCACCCTGAGCGCTCCGGGGGCCGCCGCCGAGAACGGCGGAGCGGCTGCGGTCAACCGTTTCCTGGAGGTCGTGCGGTCGGCGCACGGAAGCACGCCGAAGCACTGAGGGGTGCAGGAGTTGCGAAGGTGGCCGCGAGAGTCGACGCTTTATGCGTACCGGCATCACTGAGGGTGGTCGGCGGTCACGCTACGGGCCAGCGGTCGTGCTGCGCTCCGGGACCCGCCGGCGGGGCCGGCGGCCGGGGGCCGCCGACCCGGAAAAGGCGCGTATCGCCACGCGTTTCCGCGTATCGCCACGTGTATCTGCGTCAGGCCAGCCCTACTTCCCAGGGAGTCGCAGCCGTGATCAGCCGAGTGAACAAGCACTGCACCGTAGAGCTCCAGGCTCTGCCGCCGCGGATCGGCCAGGTCCGCAGAATCGTATCTGCGCAGCTGCGCTACTGGCATCTCGATCCGCTCATCGACCTTGCGGCGCTCGGTGTCACCGAGCTGCTGACCAACGTCCACCAGCATGCGGAGCCGGACAAGCGCTGCACGGTCGAGATCGACTTCATGCTGGACCGGCTCACGGTCTCGGTGCGGGATCACGATCCGCGGCTGCCCACGGTCGGCGACGCGGCGGCCGACAGCACGCACGGCCGCGGCCTCGCCCTGGTGGCGGCGCTGAGTTCGAGCTGGGGCGTGCGGGAGCGCCACGACGGCGGCAAGGTCGTCTGGTTCACGCTGTCCGTCCCGCAGGCCACGCCCGCCGCGCCCCGGGCCGCGCGGAGCACGGAGACCGCCGTCACCTTCGACCGGCCTGCTCTCGGGCTGCCTCCCCTGGACGAACCGGCCTTCCGCAGCGCCCCGGTGAGGCTGCGTCCGGCGGCGCTGCAGACGCGCTCCCCCGTGCGGGCGGCCGTCCCCGGCTGACCGGGCGGCAAACCGGCGGGCCGGAGCGGCGCGCAGGGGCGGCACGGAAGGACGGCCGGGACGCACGGACCCGGCCGCGGCGGACGGGGGGCTGCGGCAGGGACGCCGCCTGCAGGGGCGTCGCGCCGGTTCAGCCCAGCGCCGCCAGCGGGTCGTCCAGGACCGGTTGCCAGGCCGCTTCGGCGGCCCCGATGAGGCTGTTGTGGTCGAGCGTGCCGGACAGGATCGGCACGCTGCCGCTGCGGCCCCACAGGCTGCGGTCCGCAACGACCGCGCGCAGCCGCTCGGGGTCGGCCTCCAGGAGCTCGCGGTGGAGGCCGCCGAGGACGATGCGGTCGGGGTTGAGGATGTTCACCAGCCCCGCCAGGCCGAGGCCGAGCCGGTCGACGACGAGTTCGGCCGCCTCCCGCACGGTGGGGTCGGCGTACTCCGAACGGAGCAGGTCGCGGGACTGCTGCAACAGGGAGACGGCCGGGCCGGGCTCGCGCCCGGCGGCGGTGAGGAAGGCCAGCGGATCCGTCTCCACGTCGAGGCAGCCGCGGCTTCCGCAGTGGCAGGGCATGCCCGCGGGGTTGACGGTGAGGTGCCCCACCTCCAGGGCCAGGCCGGAGCTGCCGCTGTGCACCCGGCCGTCGACGACGAGCGCGCCGCCGACGCCGCGGTGGCCGGTGGCCACGCAGAGCAGGTGCCGGGCCCCGCGGCCCGCGCCGTGGCGGTGCTCGGCGAGGGCGGCGAGGTTGACGTCGTTCCCCGCGACACCGGTGACGGGGGTGCCGCCCGGGCCGAGCACCCCCGACTTCGCGAGGGCCTCGGAGAACAGCTCCGCGACGGGGGCGCCCGTGGGCCAGGACAGGTGCAGCGGGTTCAGGGCCGTACCGTCGGGCTCGGCGACGGCCGACGGCACCGCGAGCCCCGCGCCCAGGCAGCGCCGCCGGGTCGCACGCAGCAGCTCCGCCCCGGCCTCGACCACGGCGTCGATGATGCGGGCGGGGTCCGCGGGCACGGTCATGCAGCCGGGGGCGGTGGCGACCATGCGGCCGCCGAGTCCGACGAGGGCGGCGCGGAAGCCGTCCGCGTGGATCTGCGCGGCGAGGACGACCGGCCCGTGCGGGGCGATGGAGAGCCCGTGGGACGGCCGGCCCTGGGAGCCGGCCGCCGCGATCGGGTGCGGGTCGACCTGGATCAGCCCCAGCGCCTCCAGCTCGGCGGCCACGGCGCCCGCGGTCGCGCGGGTCACCCCGAGTTCGGCGGTGAGCACGGCGCGCGTGGGGGCGCGTCCGGTGTGTACGAGCGCCAGGGCCGGGCCGAGGGCGCCCCGGCCACGCTCCAAACGTGTTGTCCGAGTCTGCGTCACGCCCCTATTCTGACTTTGTGCCGACGCTAAACAAAATACGGACGGCCCTGACCCGGGGCGGACATCCGGTTTCGGACAGTCCCGCGCTCCGCCGCCTCCGTACCGCCCTGACCCTCTTCTTCGCCCTGGACGGCTTCCTCTTCGCCGGCTGGGTGGTCCGCATTCCCGCCATCAAGGAACAGACCGGGGCCTCCGCGGGCGGCCTCGGCCTGGCGCTGCTCGGCGTGTCGGCCGGTGCGGTGGCCACCATGGTGGCCACCGGCCGGCTGTGCCGGCGCTTCGGCAGCCATCCGGTCACGGTCGCCGCCGCGGTCCTGATGTCGCTGGGCATCGCGCTGCCCCCGCTGACCCACTCCGCGCCGGCCCTCGGGCTGGTCCTGCTCGCCTTCGGCGCCGCCTACGGCGGCATCAACGTCGCCATGAACAGCGCGGCCGTCGACCTCGTCGCCGCGCTGCGCAGGCCGGTGATGCCCAGCTTCCACGCCGCGTTCAGCGTCGGCGGGATGCTGGGGGCGGGGCTCGGCGGGCTGCTCGCGGGCCAGCTGTCCGTCACCCGGCACCTGCTGCTCCTGACCGCGACCGGGCTCGTCGTCGCGGCGGTGGCCGGCCGTACCCTGCTCTCCCACCCCGCTCCCCGGCCGCCGGAGCGCCCGGCCCGCACCACGGCCCCTGACGGGAATCACCCGCAGGAGACACAGGCACCCGGCGGCGGGCGCGCGAGGGGGCGTGAGCGCCGCCTGGTCGCCGTGTTCGGCCTGATCGCCCTGTGCACGGCCTACGGCGAGGGGGCGCTCGCCGACTGGGGCGCGCTCCACCTCGAACAGGACCTCTCCGCCCGGCCGGGCCTCGCCGCCATCGGGTACTCCGTCTTCGCGCTCGCCATGACCGTCGGACGGCTGACCGGCACCGCCCTGCTGGAACGGCTGGGGCAGACGCGCGTGTTGGTGCTGGGCGGGGCCACGGCGGCGCTGGGCATGCTGGCCGGCTCGCTCGCCCCCACGGCCTGGGGCGCGCTCGCGGGCTTCGCGGTCACCGGCCTGGGACTGGCCAACATCTTCCCGGTCGCCATCGGCCGGGCGGGCGAGCTGGCCGGCCCCGGCGGCGTCGCCGCCGCGTCGACGTTCGGCTACGGCGGCATGCTGCTGGGCCCGCCCGCCATCGGCTTCGTCGCGGAGTGGTGCTCGCTGCCCGTGGCACTGACGACGGTCGCCGGGCTCGCGGCCACGGCGTCGCTGATCGCGTACGGGACGCGCCGGGCGGTCGTCCGGCACGGCTGAGCCCTTCCTCACGGTGTCAGTGGCCGCTGACACCATGGGGGTGGAAGGAAAGGGGCGGGTGATGAGGCCGGAGCGTGAACCGTGGTGGTGTGCGGGGCTGCGGTGGAGTACCGCGGGCCCGGCGCTGGTGTGGCGGCACCGCGGGCGCGGAGAGCGCCTCTCGCCGCTGCCGCCGGGCCGGGATCTGGCGTTCACCACGGGTGACCGGCGGCGGTGCGTGGGGGTGCGCAGGGGCGGCCGGCACACACCGTGCCCGGCCGGGGCCGAGGTGCCCGAAGCCGCCGTCTCCGCACAGTGCGCGGCGTGCGCCCGGCTGGACCGCTCGCACTCGGTGGCGGCCGACACCATGGCCGACGACCCGCGCCCGTACGACGTCTACCTGGCGTGGTTCGGCCCCGGGCTGGTCAAAGTGGGCATCACCGCCGCCGAGCGGGAGGGCGTGCGGCTGCTGGAGCAGGCGGCGTTGTCGTACGCCTTGCTCGGGCGCGGTCCGCTGATGGCGGCGCGCCGGGCGGAGGCGGTGCTGGGCGCAGCGCTCGCGGTGCCCGACCGCTTCCCGTACGCCGCCAAGCGGGCCGCCCGTTGCCCGCTGCCCCCGCAGGAGCGGAGGGCGGCGGAGCTGGCGGCGCTGCACGAGCGGGCACGGAGCCTCGCCGGTCTGCCGGAGTCACTGGAGGTCCGGGCGTTCGCGCCGGTGCACCACGATGCGGCGTTCCACCTGGAGCGGATCCGGCCGGGGTACGGCGTGGTCGAGCTCGCGGCCGGGTGCACGGTGGCGGGCCGGGTCGTGGCCGTGGCCGGACCCGACGTGTACGTGGAGACGACGGACGCCGGTCTCCTCCTCGTGGACGCCCGCCGATTGGCGGGCCGCCCGCTGCTGGCCGCCGCCCCGGACGCCCGGACGACGGCCGCGATACGCCCTGCCGAACCCCCACCACCCCCGGAACCGCTGTTCTGACTCCCCGGGGCTCCCGCTACCGGCACGCGACCGTGGCCGGGGGCCTTGCCCCCGGACGGCCCTGCCCGCCGGAAGCCCAGCGCCAGCGGCCGTTCGGCCGGCCCTGCCCGCCGAACGGCTGGCGCCGGGCCACGGACACCGGGCCGAAGCCCGGACTCCAGGGCCCGGGCACGGACTTGCCGGGGCCGGGGTGCGAACGCCGGGGCCGGGGTGCGGGTCGCGGGCCGGACGTCAGGGCCGCACGGACACGGCCACCGACGTCAGGGGCGACGTCAAGGCCGGGCCCGCTGCCCCTGCCGCCCGCGAGCTCAGCTCCGTCCGTGCCGGACAACGGAGCTGCGCCCGACGCCTGGACACCGGGCGGGGCCAACCGTCAGGCCCGCCGGGACGCGGGGCCGCCGGCACCGGGCGCGACCCCGAGGCCGCGCTCGGGCGCATCACACCCGAGAGCGCAGCTCTCCCCGGGCCGGACGGCCGGAATCGCGCCACGGGCGACCGGGCCGGAGCCCGGAGTCCAGGACCCGGCACGGACGTGAAGGGCCGGACGCCGGAGCCGGGCGGCGGACCGGGCGTCAGGAGCGGCGGTCCATGGACGTCAGGACGCGGCGGGCCACCGGGTGGGTGCGGACGATCTCGGCGAGCGTCGTGGAGCCGCGCGTGATGCGCGCGAAGGCGTGCCACGCGGGGCGGAAACCGGTGACCGCGGCGTGTATGAGGCCGGGGCGGCGCTCGAAGAGCGTCAGCATCCGGCGGCCCACGCCCATCTCCACGCCCAGCCCGGCCTTGATGGCGAAGGCGTAGTTGAGGGCCTGGCGGCGTGCGTCGACCGCGTCCTGCGCCTCGGCGATGCGGACGGCCCACTCCCCCGCCAGGCGCCCCGAGCGCAGGGCGAAGGAGATGCCCTCCCGCGTCCAGGGCTCCAGGAGCCCGGCCGCGTCGCCGCACACGATGACGCGGCCGCGGGAGAGCGGGGAGTCGTCGGACCGGCAGCGGGTGAGGTGGCCGGAGGAGATGCTCGGCTCGAAGCCGGCCAGGCCCAGGCGGGCGATGAAGTCCTCCAGGTAGCGCTTGGTGGCGGCGCCCTCGCCGCGCGCCGAGATCACGCCGACCGTCAGGGTGTCGCCCTTGGGGAAGACCCAGCCGTAACTGCCGGGGATCGGGCCCCAGTCGAGGTGCACCCGGCCGGCCCAGTCCTCGGCGACGGTGGGCGGCACCGGGATCTCGGCCTCCAGGCCGAGGTCCACCTGCTCCAGCTTCACTCCGACGTGTGCCCCTATGCGCCCGGCGCTGCCGTCCGCACCGACGACCGCCCGGGCGAGGACCGTGCTGCCGTCGCCCAGGACGACGGCCACCGTGCGCCGGTCGGGAACGGCCGGGCCGTGCTGCTCGACGCGCGCGACGGTCACGCCCGTGCGCACCTCGGCGCCGGCGGCCCTGGCCGCCTCGACCAGACCGGCGTCGAACTCCGGCCGGTTGATGAGCCCGAAGAGCATCCGCCGGGACCGGCGGGTGCGCGTCAGCTTCCCGTTGAGGGAGAAGGTGACGGCGTGCACGCGGTCGCGCAGCGGCAGTTCGAAGCCGGGCGGCAGGGCGTCGCGCGAGGGGCCGATGATGCCGCCTCCGCAGGTCTTGTAGCGGGGCAGTTCGGCCTTCTCCAGGAGCAGCACACGGCGGCCCGCGACGGCCGCCGCGTGGGCGGCCGAGGCCCCGGCGGGCCCGGCGCCCACCACCACGACGTCCCACACCGGCCCGCTCTCCCCCGCCACGTCCCGGCCCGCTTCCCGGGCTGCGTTGTCGCTGCTCACCTGTGCTTCTACTCCCGCTCGATCACCGGCTACCGCTACCGCCCGCATCCTAAGGCCCACCGTGCGGCGGCTCGCCCCTGGGAAGTCCCGGACGGACCACCGGCGGATGCGGGAGCGAGGCATGGCAGGATCAGTGACGCAATCGCCCGTACGTACGGACATAACGCCGCGCCCACAAGGAGCGTTCCATGGAGACGTCCCCGATCCGCCTGCCGGAACCCGCCGCGCTCGCGACGACCGTCGCCTCGCTGCAGTCCCGCGCCCGGACCGAGCTGGCCGAGCTGGTGGCCTTCAAATCGGTCGCGGACGAGGCGCAGTTCCCCAAGGCCGAGTGCGAGGCGGCCGCCGGCTGGGTGGCCGACGCGCTGCGCGCCGAGGGTTTCGTGGACGTGGCCCTGCTCGACACCCCCGACGGCACGCAGTCCGTCTACGGCTACCTCCCCGGCCCCGAGGGCGCCCCGACGGTGCTGCTGTACGCGCACTACGACGTGCAGCCGCCGCTGGACGAGGCCGCCTGGGTCTCGCCGCCGTTCGAGCTGACCGAGCGCGACGGCCGCTGGTACGGGCGGGGCGCCGCCGACTGCAAGGGCGGCTTCGTCATGCACCTCACCGCCCTGCGGGCGCTCAAGGAGCACGGCGGGGTCCCCGTCAACGTCAAGGTGATCGTCGAGGGCTCGGAGGAGCAGGGCACCGGCGGGCTCCAGGACTACGCCGAGGCGCACCCGGAGCTGCTCGCGGCCGACGCGATCGTCATCGGCGACGCCGGCAACTTCCGGCTCGGCCTGCCCACCGTGACGGCGACGCTGCGCGGCATGACCCTGGTCCGGGTCCAGGTGGACACCCTGGAGGGCAACCTCCACTCGGGCATGTTCGGCGGTGCCGCACCCGACGCGCTGGCGGCGCTGATCCGCGTCCTCGACTCGCTGCGCGCCGAGGACGGCTCGACCACCGTGGACGGTCTGGATGCGGACGGCACCTGGGAGGGGCTGCAGTACCCCGAGGAGGACTTCCGTTCGGACGCGAAGGTCCTGGACGGCGTCTCGCTGATCGGTTCCGGCACCGTCGCCGACCGTCTCTGGGCCCGCCCGGCCGTCACCGTGCTGGGCATCGACTGCCCGCCGGTCGTGGGCGCCACCCCGTCGGTGCACGCGAGCGCCCGGGCGCTGATCAGCCTGCGGGTCCCGCCGGGCACGGACGCCGCCGAGGCGACGAAGCTGCTGACCGCGCACCTGGAGTCGGCGACGCCCTGGAACGCCCGTGTGACGACGGAACAGGTCGGTCAGGGCCAGCCGTTCCAGGCCGACACCACCAGCCCCGCCTACGCGTCGATGGCCGAGGCGATGCGCATCGCGTACCCGGGCGAGGAGATGCAGACCGCGGGCATGGGCGGCTCGATCCCGCTGTGCAACACCCTGGCCGCGCTCTACCCCGCCACGGAGATCCTGCTGATCGGCCTGAGCGAGCCGGAGGCGCAGATCCACGCGGTGAACGAGAGCGTCTCGCCCGAGGAGCTGGAGCGCCTCTCCCTGACCGAGGCGCTCTTCCTCGCCACCTACGCACAGAGCAAGAGCAACGGCTGAGCGGGCGCGGGAAGTAGCCCGAGGAGGCGGGGGCCCGCCGGGTCACCCCACGGGAACCCCCGCCTCCAGGGTGAGCGGCCGCCCCTGTTCCCGGGCCCGCAGCGCCCACCGCAGGCGGCTGAGCCGCACCGGCGGCAGCATCGTGGCGGCCTCGTCCTCCGTCACGAACCGCCACCCCCGCAGCTCCGCGCCCGGCAGCAGCAGCCGTTCCGCGTCGCCCGAGGTCAGCCGGCCGCCGTCGAAGAGGAAGCGCAGGCCGCCGAAGCCGGGCGGCTTGGGCGGCTCCCAGTCGACGACCAGCAGCCGGGGCACCGCGCTCAGGTGGATGCCGATCTCCTCGGCGACCTCGCGCACGCCCGCCCGCGCGGGAGGTTCGCCCGGCTCGACGACGCCGCCCGGGAACTCCCAGCCGGGCTTGTACGTGGGGTCCACGAGCAGCACCCGGTCGTGCTCGTCGAAGAGCAGCACCCCCGAGGCGACCGTCTCGGCCGTGGGCTCGGGGGTCTGGACGATCGGGCAGAAGCCGGCGGTGCCGTTGCGCACGGCCTCGGCGACCCGTTCGGCCGTCTCACGCGGCGTCAGACGGCCGTTGTCGACGACGAGCGCGTCTCCGCGCAGCCAGGTCAGCGCCTCGCGGTAGGGGGCGATGTGGTCGCGGGACCACCGGCGGACGGCCTCGTTGCGCTGCGGGTCGGCCGGGTCCTCCACCCGGCCCTCTATGCGCGACCGCAGGATCGTTTCATCCGCGGTGAGCACCACGTGCCGCACCGGGATCCGCCGGGACGCCAGGGCCCCGAAGATCTCGTCCCGGTACTCCTGGCGCAGCAGGGTCATCGGCACGATGAGCACCCCGCCCAGCTCGGCGAGGAGCGCCGCCGCGGTGTCCGCGACCATCCGCCGCCAGACGGGCAGGTCCTGGAAGTCGGAGACCTCGCTCAGTCTCTTGGGCGGCAGCAGGTGCCGCAGCGCCCCGCCGGTCACCTCGGGGTCGTAGAGGTTGCTGCCCGGGATGAGCTCGGCCAGTTCCTTCGCCGTGCTGGTCTTGCCCCCACTGAACGCACCGTTCAGCCAGACGATCACGGTTCCCCCTTCTCCGTAGCCCCCGGTGACGTGCCCCGAACACAGTGCCCGCACCACCTTGCCACGCAAACGTGTGCGAGCGGGATGGGGCACCCTCCGGCCACGGGCCCGCGTCAGCGTCCCCGGGCCCGCCCCCACAGCCCGAGCTCCTGCGCCGCGGCGGCGGCCGCCCCCACCAGGCCCGCGTCGGAGCCCAGCAGGGCGGGCAACACGTCCACGCCCGCGGTGAAGGACAGCGCCGCGTAGTCGCGAAGGCGCTCGCGCAGGGGGGCGAAGAGCACCTCTCCGGCGCCCGCGACACCGCCGCCGATGACGGCCACCTCGATCTCGACGAGCGCCGCCGTCGCCGCGATGCCCGCGGCCAGCGCCTGGGCGGCGCGGGCGAAGGAGGCGAGCGCGGCGGGGTCGCCCGCACGCGCGGCCGCGGCGACGGCCGCCGCGCTGCCGTCCCCGTCCGGCCCGGGGCGCCAGCCCGTCTCCCGGGCGCGGCGGGCGATGTTCGGCCCGCTCGCGAGGCGTTCCACGCAACCCCGGGCACCGCAGGGGCACGGATCGCCGTCGAGGTCGACGCTGATGTGCCCGATGTGGCCCGCGTTGCCCGTGGGGCCGGGATGAAGGCGGCCGTCGAGGACGAGCCCGCCGCCGACGCCCGTGGAGACCACCATGCACAGCGCGTCGGTCCGCCCGCGCGCGGCACCCTGCCAGTGTTCGGCGGCCGTCATCGCGACCCCGTCCCCCACCAGGACCACCGGCCGGCCGGCCGAGCGCCGCTGCACCTCGTGGACGAGCGGAAACGCCCGCCAGCCGGGGATGTTGACCGGGCTGACGGTGCCCCGCGCGGCGTCGACCGGCCCCGCGCTGCCGATGCCGACGGCCCGTACGCGCGGCCAGTGGGCGCTGCCGAGCAGCTCGTCGAGGACGGCCGCCACCGCCGCCATCACGCGCGCGCCGTCCTCCCCGGCCGGGGTCGGCCGCCGGGAGCGGACGAGCAGCCGGCCGCCGTCGTCCACCAGCGCCCCCGCAATCTTGGTTCCGCCGATGTCGAGGGCGGCGACGAGGTCGCCGGATCCGGTGTGCACGGTGAGGGTCTCTCCTGGTCCGGGGGTGTGCGAGGGGGTGGTCGGGGAGCTCAGTCTCCACCCGGGCTGACAACGTTGTCCAGGCTCTATGCTCGACCTCACCTCCCCCGCCCGGAGGCTCCCGCGCAGGAAGGACGAGCACCCGTGACCGGCACCGGCGACGACCCCGGCGGGACCGCCCGCGGCGGCCCGCAGCCCCGCTACGGCGGACGCCCGACGATGAAGGACGTCGCGGCCCGCGCCGGGGTGGGCCTGAAGACCGTCTCACGGGTCGTCAACGGCGAACCGGGCGTCACCCAGGACACCGAACGGCGCGTGCGGGACGCGATCGCGGCCCTCGGCTTCCGCCGCAACGACAGCGCCCGCATCCTGCGCAAGGGCCGCACCGCCTCGGTCGGTCTGGTCCTGGAGGACCTCGCCGACCCCTTCTACGCGCCCCTGAACCGGGCCGTGGAGGAGGTGGCGCGCGCCCACGGCGCCCTGCTCATCAACGGCTCCAGCGCGGAGGACGCCGACCGGGAGCGGGAGCTGGCGCTGGCCTTCTGCGCCCGCCGCGTCGACGGCCTGATCGTCATCCCGGCGGGCGACGACCACCGCTACCTCGAACCCGAGATGGCGGCCGGCATCGCCACCGTCTTCGCCGACCGCCCGGCCGGGCGGATATCCGCCGACGCGGTGCTCTCCGACAGCTTCGGCGGCGCCCGCGAGGGCGTGGCCCATCTGATCGCCCACGGCCACCGCCGCATCGGCTTCCTCGGCGACCGCCCCCGCATCCACACCGCCGCCGAGCGGCTGCGCGGCTACCGTGCCGCGATGGCCGGTGCCGGCCTGCCCGTGGACGAGCGCTGGGTGTCGCTCGGCCCCACCGGCCCCGAGCGGGTCCGGGCGGAGGCGGAGCGCCTGCTCACCGGCCCGGAGCCGGTGACCGCCCTGTTCACGGGGAACAACCGCGTGACCGTCACGGCGGTCCGCGTCATCGCCGGCCTGCCCCGGCCGGTCGCCCTCGTCGGCTTCGACGACCTCGAACTGGCCGACCTCCTCTCCCCCGGCATCACCGTGATCGCCCAGGACCCGGCCCGGCTCGGCCGTACGGCCGCGGAGCTGCTGTTCCGTCGGCTGGAGGGCGCCGGGGACGCCCCGCGCCGCGTGGAGCTGCCGACGCGCCTCATCCCCCGCGGCTCGGGCGAACTCCCGCCCGTCACGGGCTAGACCGCCGCGACCGAAGGGCACCACTCCCGTTCACAGGGGTGCGCGGCGGTCCCAGGCCCACGCCGCGATGCCGACCCGGTTGCGGACTTCCAGCTTGCGTTGGATGTGGGCGATGTGGGTCTTCACGGTGCCCGGCGAGATGAAGAGCTCGGCGCCGATCTCGACGTTGGTCAGTCCTTTCGCGACCAAGTGGGCGATCTCCGTTTCGCGTTCCGTCAGCGCCGCCGTCCGTGACCCGCGTCCCGGGTCACGGAGCCGCCGCAGCAGCCGCACGGTCACCGAGGGACTGATCAGCGTGTCCCCTGCCATCGCCGCCCGGACCGCCTCGACCAGCAGCGCGGGGCCCGACCTCTTGAGCAAAAAGCCGCAGGCGCCGTGACGGAGTGCGGTGTGGACGTATTCGTCGAGGTCGAACGTCGTCACGACCACGACCCGTGTGGGGGCTTCGACGTCCGGTCCGGCCAGCGCACGGGTGACCTCCAGACCGTCCATCTTCGGCATGCGGATGTCGGCGAGCACGACATCGGGCTTCAGCTTCCCCGCCAGTTCGACGGCCTGCCGCCCGTCCGCGGCTTCGCCGACGACCTCCATGTCCGGTTGGGAATCCAGGATCAGCCGGAAGCCGATGCGGACGGCCTGCTGGTCGTCGGCGAGAAGTATGCGGGTGGTCATGATCGGCACGGTAGCGGAGGAATCTCTGCCGATCGGCAGATGTGCCTGCCCGCGGCAGCCGGAAGGCTGAAGGCCGTACCGCGAGAAGGGACGTGAACATGGCCGGACCGGCAATCGCCGAGCGGAAGATCGAGGACACGCCGACCGGGTGCCAGTGGTGGTCCCGCTGGCCGGACCGGGCGGGCTACTTCGCCGCGCTCTGGTCCCTGCTCTACGGAGCCGCCGGGTTGTACTGGGCGTTGGGGGGCGACGGATACCCCTTCGCCCGCGTGGTCGACGACCGCTCTGCGGCCTCCCTGCTCGAACCGAGCCGGGCGGATGGGGTGGGGCCCGTGATCGCCGCAGTGGGCGCGGCCGGTGTCGTCGCCGGGGTCCTGATGGCACGCGGGTGGGGCACCCCCCGGGCCCGCACCTGGATGCTGGGCTTCGGCTGGGCGTCGGCCTGCACCTTCGCCTTCTTGATACCCGACTATTCGCTGCTCGGGCTTCTGGTCTTCTCCCCGCTGCTCGTGGTGTTCGCCTTCACCGGTGTCCCGGGGCCGCAGGACGGCCTCGGTGACGTCCTCTACTGGCACCGGGGAAACTTGATCATCGTGTTCGTCGGCGGTCTGTTGTGGGCGGTCGCCACCCTCGCCTACCAGCTCCGCACGAAGGGCCTGTGCGTCTCCTGCGGTCGCGGCGGCCGCACGGCGTCGTGGACAGCGCCGGAGGCGACGCTGCGGTGGGGCCGCTGGGCCGTCTTCACGGCCACGGCGTCGTCCGTCCCCTACGACGTCACCAGACTGGCCTGGTACTTCGGCTGGCCGCTGGGAATCACCGAGGACTTCCTCCAGGAGATGCAGAACACCCCGCCCATGCTGGAGATAGGACTCGGCCTGGGCCTCGCCTCGACGGCCGGCGGTCTGCTCACCCATGGCCTGATCAGTCGTTGGGGTGAGATCTGGCCACGATGGGTGTGGTGGAAGGCGGGCAAGCGGATCCACCCGGCGACGGCGATCGTCCCCGCGGGCGTGGTCGCGCTGGTGCTCATTCCCGCCGGTCTGATGAACATCCGCCACATCGACACCGAGATGTGGGCCACCAATGGGCCGGGCGTCTTCTGGGCCGTCTGGGGCCTGGCTCTGGGCGCGGCGACCTTCGGGTACTGGCTCCGCCGCCGCGGGCGTTGCTCCCGCTGCGGGCGACACTGAATCAGTCCTCGGCCGCGCCGAGCGGGAAGGCCGCCCGCACCCGCCATCCGCACCCGTGCGGCCCGGCGGTGAACGAGCCACCCACTGCCTCCACGCGCTCGGCCAGCCCGACCAGTCCCAAGCCGCCCCGCCGGCCATCACCGCTCCACGGCCGGTCCTGCCCGGAGTCAGGGTCCTCACGCCCGGAGTCGGTCACCGTGACCACCAGCTCCGGCCCGGCGCCGCGGACCGTGACCCGCACGCTCGCCGCCCCCGGGGCGTGCCGCCGTACGTTGGTGAGCGACTCGACGACGACGCGGTGCGCGGTCCCCGCCGCCTCGCGCGGCACCCGGGCCGACTCGCTCGGCGAAAGCTCCAGGTCCAGTCCGGCCTCCATCGTCCCCGAGGCCCGGAAGCGGTCCACGGTCCCTCGGATGTCGTCGAGCCCGTACGCACCGGGCCGGTCGTCGGCATCACCCAGCATGTGGACCGTGCGGTCCATGGCTCCCAGCGCCTGCTGCCCCGCCTCCTCGATCCGCCGCAGCAGCGGCAGGACCTGCTCCGGCTGCCGCTCGAAGACGACCTGAGCCGCCTGCGCGAGGGTCACGATCCCCGACACGTCGTGCGCGACGAAGTCGTGCAGGTCCCGTGCAAGTTCGAGCCTCTGTGCCCGCCGGGCCTCCTGCACGCTACGGACGCGCCGCTCGTGCAGCACGTACAGATACCGGCCGACCGCGCCCGAGGTCAGGGGCAGCAGCGCCAGGAACGCGCATTGCCCCACGGCCTCCAGGAAGCCGTGGTACGCATGCCCCCGCAGAATGACGGTGGCCCCCGCGGCGGTCAGCAGGGCTCCCAGCGGTGCCGCCCGGTGAACCGGCAGGAGCCGTGCCACGACGAACACCAGCCCGGCCAGGGCGACGCACTCGACCATCATCAGGGCACCGGCGGGAGACCCTTCCTCCACCGTCCACCCGCCGTAGCTCGCCAGCGTGCCGCCGCCGGACGCCAGGGCCGCCCCGGCCGCCGCCCGGAGGATGCCCTGCTGCCCCGTCGGCCACAGCCCGAGGCCCACCAGCACGGCGACGAGGGCCACCGGCACGCTGACGGCCACGGACCATCCCTCGGCGAAGCCGATGACGGCCCCGGCAACCACCGTGGCCGCCGGGACGGCTCCGCCCAGGACATGGCCCGCAGCCGTCGGTCTCCTCATCCGGGGGAGTCTAGGCCGAGGACCCGACGGGCGTCCCCATCAGGCCGGACCGCCGCTCGCGACCCCCGCCCCCGGGCGTCCCGCCAGCCGGTCGAGCGCGGCGCGGCCCAGGCCCGTGAGGCCGGTGACCTCCTCGGGGTCCACAGCGCCGCAGTCGAGTCCGCGCAGCAGATAGCCGCTCAGGGCCCGGGCGGTGGCCGGCTCGTCCAGCACCGCGCCCGGGGTGCGGGCCGTGTAGGCGGCGAGACGGGCGGCGGCCTGCTCCAGGCCCTCGCGGTAGAAGGCGTAGACGGCGGCGTAGCGGCTGGGCAGGTGGCCCGGGTGCATGTCCCAGCCCTGGTAGTAGGCGCGGGCCAGGGAGCGGCGCACGAGGGCGTGGTGCAGGCGCCACGCCCGGTGGACCTGCTCCGTCGTGCCGACGGGCAGCACGTTGGTCGAGCCGTCCGAGAGGCGTACGCCGGTGCCGGCCGCCGCCGCCTGCATGACGGCCTTGGCGTGGTCGGCCACGGGGTGGTCGGGCGACTGGTGGGCGGCGGCCACGCCGCAGGCGGCGCTGTAGTCGAAGGTGCCGTAGTGGAGCGCGGTGACGCGCCCCTCCCCCGCGTCGATGAGCCGGGCGACCGTGGCCCGGCCGTCGGCGCCGAGGACCGACTGGGTGGTCTCGATCTGTATCTCGAACCCGAGGCGCCCGGCCGGCAGCCCGTGCGCCTCCTCGAACTCCTCGGCCAGTCGCACCATGGCCGTCACCTGCGCGGGGTACGTCACCTTGGGCAGGGTGAGGACGAGTCCGTCCGGCGGCCCGCCCGCTTCCATCAGGCCGGTGAGGAAGACGTCGAGGGTCCGTATCCCCCGGTCGCGGACGGCCGCCTCCATGCACTTGATGCGGATGCCCCGGTACGGGGCCGCCGTGGCGCCACCGGGCCCCCCGGCCAGCAGCCGGGCCGCCCGGGCCGCTGCGGCGTCCTCCTCGGCGTCCGGGCGCACGCCGTAGCCGTCCTCGAAGTCGATGCGGAGGTCCTCCACGGGCTCGCGCTCCAGCTTGGCCCGGACGCGCTCGTACACCGGCGCGGCGAGTGCGTCCGGCAGACCGAGGACGGCGGCGAACGACGCCGCGTCGGGGGCGTGTTCGTCGAGGGCGGCGAGGGCCCTGTCGCCCCAGGCGCGGACGGTGCCGGCCGAGGCGGCGTCGGCGGGGACGTAGACGGTGTGCACGGGCTGCCGCGTGCCCGGGTCGCCCGGATAGCGGCGGGCGAGCTCGGCGTCGACGTGGGCGAGGGAGGCGCCGATGCGCCGGCTCACCGCCCGGGTGAAGGTCGTTGCGATCGCCGGCTGCTTCCCCATGGCACCCCTCCGCGCTTCCGCTTCCCGGAATCGACCATCCGTGCAGCGAAGTTAGCCAGGCATCCGGGAGGGGTCAACACCGTCAGAAGTAGTCCCGCACGACGTGCTCGGCCGCCCGGTGCTCGGCGGTGGCCGGGTCGAGCTCACTGAGCGACAGCAGGTCGGTGTCGTCACGCAGGAGGTCCTCCCACGCCCCGGCCATCTTCTCCTGCTGCTCGCGCGTCAGCTGCTGGACGTCCTCCCGGCTGGCCGGGCTCAGCGCGTGGAGGAACCGCGCCACGGTGTCGGTCTGATCAGTCTCCATGGGGACATCTCTTCCAGCGGCCGGCTCGGACGGACACCTGGGGCCCGGTCAAGGTCACCCGTACGGACGCGCGCGGGCCCCGCGTCCCGGCCTCGGGGGCCGGGGCGCGGGGCCCGGTGCGTGGCGGGGATCAGCCCTTGCGGGACGTGATCTCCTCCGTCAGCTGCGGGACGACCTGGAAGAGGTCGCCGACGACGCCGTAGTCGACGAGCTCGAAGATCGGGGCCTCGGCGTCCTTGTTGATGGCGACGATGGTCTTCGAGGTCTGCATGCCGGCGCGGTGCTGGATGGCACCGGAGATGCCGGCCGCGATGTAGAGCTGCGGCGAGACGGACTTGCCGGTCTGGCCGACCTGGTTGGTGTGCGGGTACCAGCCGGCGTCGACGGCGGCGCGGGAGGCGCCGACGGCAGCACCGAGGGAGTCGGCCAGGGACTCGATGAGCGGGAAGTTCTCGGCACCGTTGACGCCGCGGCCGCCGGAGACCACGATCGCGGCCTCGGTCAGCTCCGGGCGGCCGGTGGACTCGCGCGGGGTGCGGGAGACGACCTTGGTGCCGGTGGCCTGCTCGCCGAAGGCGACGGCCAGCTGCTCGACGGTGCCGGCGGCCGGGGCGGCCTCCGGGGCGGCGGAGTTCGGCTTGACGGTGATGACCGGGGTGCCCTTGGTGACGCGGGACTTGGTGGAGTACGAGGCCGCGAAGACGGACTGCGTGGCCACCGGGCCCTCGTCGCCGGCCTCCAGGTCGACGGCGTCGGTGATGATGCCGGAGCCGATGCGGACCGCGAGGCGGGCCGCGATCTCCTTGCCCTCCGCGGAGGAGGGGACGAGCACGGCGGCCGGCGAGACGGCCTTGTACGCGGCCTCCAGCGCGTCCACCTTCGGCACGACGAGGTAGTCGGCGAACTCGGGCGCGTCGGCGGCGAGGACCTTGACCGCGCCGTACTCGGCGAGCGTGGCGGCGGCGGTGTCCGCGCCGGCACCCAGGTGCACGGCGACGGGCTCGCCGATGCGGCGGGCGAGGGTCAGCAGCTCAAGGGTGGGCTTGCGGACGGCGCCGTCCACGTGGTCGACGTAGACGAGGACTTCAGCCATGGATCTGCACTCCTGCGGGAATTGCGAGGGCGGTTGAGAGGCGTTCGGGCGTCAGGGGTTCAGCCGGAGCGGAGCTCTAGATGAACTTCTGGCCCGCGAGGAACTCGGCGAGCTGCTTGCCGCCCTCGCCCTCGTCCTTGACGATCGTGCCGGCCGTGCGGGCCGGGCGCTCGGCGGCCTCGTCGACCGCGGTCCAGGCGCCGTCCAGACCGACCTCGTCGGCCTCGATGCCGAGGTCGGAGAGGTCCAGGGACTGCACCGGCTTCTTCTTGGCGGCCATGATGCCCTTGAAGGACGGGTAGCGGGCCTCGCCGGACTGGTCGGTGACGGACACGACGGCCGGGAGGGCGGCCTCCAGCTGCTCGCTGGCGGCGTCGCCGTCACGGCGGCCGGTCACCTTGCCGTCCTCGACCTTGACCTCGGAGAGCAGGGTCACCTGCGGCACGCCCAGGCGCTCGGCGAGCATCGCCGGGACCACGCCCATGCCGCCGTCGGTGGAGGCCATGCCGGAGATGACCAGGTCGTAGCCGACGTGCTCCAGGGCCTTGGCGAGCACCAGCGAGGTGCCCAGCGCGTCGGTGCCGTGCAGGTCGTCGTCCTCGACGTGGACGGCCTTGTCGGCGCCCATGGACAGCGCCTTGCGCAGCGCGTCCTTGGCGTCCTCGGGGCCGACCGTCAGGACGGTGATCTCCGCGTCGTCGGCGTCCTCGGCGATCTGCAGCGCCTGCTCGACCGCGTACTCGTCGAGCTCCGAGAGCAGGCCGTCCACGTCGTCGCGGTCGACGGTCAGGTCTTCGGCGAAGTGCCGGTCGCCGGTGGCGTCGGGCACGTACTTCACACAGACAACGATCCTCAAGCTCACGCCGGCTCTCCTACTGCATCGTCTCTATCAAAGCTGCCTTCGCAGGCAGCATAGGCGCCTGGTGGGGCGGATCCCGGTCGGTCCGGGCTTCGCCCCGACCGGAATGTTACTCGTCAGTACATCGAGGGTGTTCGCTGAACGCAAGGCCGGTCGACTGTGATCTGCCCAACGCGGCGCGGGGGGATGTATCAGTCGCGCAATCCGTTGAAGCGGCCCTGGTGGTACAGGAGCGGCCGGCCGTCACCAGCGGGGTCCCCGGCGACCACTTCGGCGAGGACCAGGCGGTGGTCGCCGGCGGGCACGCGGGCCACCACCCGGCAGACCAGCCACGCCAGCACACCGTCCAGCACCGGCACTCCGTGGGGTCCGGCGCTCCAGCGGGTGGGCGGGGCGAAGCGGTCGGCGCCGCTGCGCGCGAAGGTGGCGGCCAGCTCCTGCTGGTGCTCGCCGAGTATGTGCACCCCCACGTGCTCGGCCTCGGCCAGCACGGGCCAGCTGGAGGAGCCGGTGCCGACGCCGAAGGAGACGAGCGGGGGCTCCGCGGCCACCGAGGTCAGGGAGGTCGCGGTGAAGCCGGCCGGGCGGGCGCCCTGTGCCGTGATCACGGCGACGCCGGCGGCGTGCCGGCGGAAGACGGAGCGCAGCAGGTCGGGCGTGGCGGGGCGGTGTGCGGCGAGGTCGGGCGAGGCCGTCATGGAAGGTCCTTCTGCCGGAGGGCCGAGCTGCCGGGGCGGCGAGCCGGGAGCGGAACGGTGCGGGTGCTCACGGGCTCGGACAGCGCGCGCCGGCGACTCGCACGGGGTTCACGTGCGCGCATCCACGGAGAAGCAGGTCGGGCCACATAGCGTCACACTGACGATTCGGAGTGTGCAGCGTCAAGGGACACCGCTGATCTGGGAGGTGGATCACGGCCCGCACGGCCGTCACGGCCCGTCAGAGTGCCGCGCCCAGCGCGGCGATGACGTCGGCCCGGCGCGGCTGCCCGGCGGCGCGGCGCACGATGCGCCCCTCCGCGTCCAGGACGAGGGTGGTGGGGGTGGCGCTGATGTCCAGGGCGCGCACGAGCTCCAGCCGCGCCTCGGCGTCGATCTCGACGTGGGTGACGCCCTCGACCATCGCGGCGACGTCCGCGAGCACGCGGCGGGTGGCCGCACAGGGCCGGCAGAAAGCGCTGGAGAAGTGGACCAGCGTGGCCCGCGCACCGAGCTCCCCGCCGATCTCGGCGGCGCCCAGCCGCGCGCCCGTGCCGCCCCTCACGTCGTCCCGCCCGGCCCCGCCATCGTCCCGCACGGGCACGACCGCCCCCTTTCGTCCATGTCCGGTCTCTTCCCGAAGCACCGGGGGAACCGCGAAAATTTCCCGACGTGACAAGGATCTCCCGGCCCGGGGGCCCTCCCGGCTGGCCCCCGGCCCGGGCATTCAGGCACGATCTGGCGGAAGCCGGCACCCTACGGCTGCGTAACTTCGCCACCCCCTGCATCTCACTTCAGCCGGGAGCACCCTCCCCCAGGCCGGAAGGACCTTCCCGACATGGCAGAGCTCGTCTACCCACCGGTGATCGGTGTAGCCCGCACCATGTTCAAGGCGCTGGACCTGCGCTTCGACATCCAGGGCACCGAGCACATCCCCCAGCGGGGCGGGGCGGTGCTGGTGAGCAACCACATCGGGTACCTCGACTTCGTCTTCTGCGGCCTGGCGGCCCGGCCCGCCAAGCGGCTGGTGCGCTTCATGGCGAAGGACTCGGTGTTCCGGCACAAGGTGTCCGGGCCCCTGATGCGGGCGATGAAGCACATCCCCGTGGACCGCGCGGCGGGCATGGACGCCTACCGCCACGCCCTGTCCGCCCTGCGGTCGGGCGAGGTCATCGGCGTGTTCCCGGAGGCCACGATCTCCACGTCCTTCACGCTGAAGAACTTCAAGTCCGGCGCCGCGCGGCTGGCGCAGGAGGCCGGGGTGCCGCTGGTGCCGATGGCGCTGTGGGGCACCCAGCGGCTGTGGACCAAGGGGCAGAAGCGCAACCTGCGCCGGGAGCACATCCCCGTGGCCATACGTGTGGGTGAGCCGCTGACGCCGGAGGCGGGCGAGTCCGCCGAGAAGGTCACCGAGCGGCTGCGCTCCCGGGTGCAGGGCCTGCTGGAGTCGGCCCAGCGCGCCTACCCCGTGCGCACCGAGGGGCCGGGCGACAGCTGGTGGATCCCGGCGCACCTGGGCGGCACGGCCCCGGCACCGGCCGAGGCCGGGGGCCGCTGACCCGGCGCCGGTACGCAGAACGCAGGAGAGCCCCTGGCCGCGCAGTGCGTGGCCAGGGGCTCCTTTGCGTCCGTACGTCCGTACGTCGGCCGCGGGTGCGGCTGCCGGGCGGTGTCCGGCCTAGCGGTGCGCCATCTCCTCGGCGACGGCCGCCGTGAAGGCGTCCACGTCGGCCTCGGTGGTGTCGAAGGAGCACATCCAGCGGACGTCGCCGGCCGCCTCGTCCCAGAAGTAGAAGCGGTAGCGCTTCCGCAGGCGCTCGGAGACGTCGTGCGGCAGCCGGGCGAAGACGGCGTTGGACTGCACCGGGTGGAGGATCTCGACGCCCTCGACACCCCGTACGCCCTCGGCCAGCCGCGCCGCCATGGCGTTGGCGTGCGACGCGCTGCGCAGCCACAGGTCGCCCGAGAGCAGCGCCTCGAACTGCACCGAGACGAAGCGCATCTTCGATGCGAGCTGCATCGACATCTTGCGCAGGTGCTTCATCGCCCTGACCGCGTCCGGATTCAGGACGACGACGCACTCGCCGAAGACCATGCCGTTCTTGGTGCCGCCGAAGGAGAGCAGATCCACTCCGGCGTCGGTGGTGAAGGCCCGCAGCGGCACACCCAGCGCGGCCGCGGCGTTGGCGATGCGCGCGCCGTCCAGGTGGACCTTCATGCCCCGCTCGTGGGCGTGGTCGCAGATCTCGCGGATCTCCTCGGGCGTGTAGCAGGTGCCCAGCTCGGTGGTCTGCGCGATCGAGACGACCTGCGGCTGGGCGCGGTGCTCGTCCTCCCAGCCGAACGCCTCGCGGTCGATCAGCTCGGGGGTGAGCTTGCCGTGCTCGGTGGGCACGTGCAGCAGCTTCAGCCCGCCGACGCGCTCGGGCGCGCCGCACTCGTCAATGTTGATGTGCGCGGAGGAGGCGCAGATCACCGCGCCCCACCGCTCGGTCGCGGCCTGCAGGGCGACGACGTTGGCGCCCGTGCCGTTGAAGACCGGGAACGCCTCGGCGGTCGGCCCGAAGTGGGCCCGCATCACGTCCTGGAGGTGGGCGGTGTAGTCGTCCTCGCCGTACGCGACCTGGTGTCCGCCGTTGGCGAGGGCGAGCGCCGCGAGGATCTCGGGGTGCGCGCCCGCGTAGTTGTCGCTGGCGAACCCGCGCACGGCGGGGTCGTGGCGGCGCTGCGCGTCGGTCGCTGCCGAAGGCGTCTCGGTCAGGTTTGCGGGGTGAGCCACAGACGGGTTCCGTTCACTTCCTGGGCGGGCTTCTCCCAGACGCCGACGATGGCCTGGGCCAGGTCCTTGGCGTCCGTGAATCCCGCGAACTTCGCGTTGGGGCGTTCGGCGCGCATCGCGTCATGCACCAGCGCCTTGATCACCAATATGGTGGCGGCGGCCGGCGGGACGTCGTCACCCCCGGTCTTGCGGAAGGAGTCCGCGAGGGCCAGCGTCCACGCCTCGGCGGCGGCCTTGGAGGCGGAGTAGGCGGCGTTGCCCGCGGTGGGCTTGCTCGCGCCGGCCGCGCTGATCAGCACGTAGCGGCCGTTGCCGCTGCGGGCCAGCGGGCCCTCGAAGGCCAGCGAGGTGTGCTGGACGGTGCGGATGAGCAGCTTCTCCAGCAGCTCCCAGTCGGCCAGGTCCGTCTCGGCGAAGGTCGCCGAGCCGCGCCAGCCGCCCACCAGGTGGACCAGGCCGTCGATGCGGCCGAATTCCTTCTCCGTGCGGTCGGCCCAGGCGCGGGTGGCGTCCAGGTCGAGCAGGTCCACGGTGTCGCCGGTGACGGTCGCACCGCCGTGGGCGTAGCGGGCCGCGTCCACGGCCTCGGCGAGGCGTGCCGCGTCGGCGTCCGAGGCGACGACCGTCGCCCCGGCCTCCGCCAGCTGCAGCAGGGCCGCCCGGCCCGCCGGGCCGGCCGCTCCGGCCACCGCCACGACGGCGCCCTCCAGCGGGCCGTTGCCGTTCGTCGGAGTGCTCATGGTCGTCGCCTCCCTCTCCTGCTGCTCGCTCACGCCGCCACCCGCTCCATGTCCGCCGCGGTGATTCCCTTGGTCGATGCGACCACACCGCGCAGCTTCTTGGCGAGGGCCTCGTAGAACATGCTGAGCGGGAACTCGTCCGGAAGCACGTCGTCCACCAGCTTGCGCGGCGGGAGTGCGAGGTCGAGGGCGTCGGGGCCCTTGGCCCACACGGATCCGGGGTGCGGGGCGAGGTAGGTCGAGACGAGGTCGTAGGCGGCGAACCAGTGGACGAGCTTGGGGCGGTCGATGCCGTCGCGGTAGAGCTTCTCGATCTCGCCGCACAGCTGGTTGGTGACCTGCGGGGCACGCTCCCAGTCGATGTGCAGAGTGTTGTCCGTCCAGCGTACGACGTCGTGCTTGTGCAGGTAGGAGAAGAGCAGCTGGCCGCCGAGGCCGTCGTAGTTGCGGACGCGCTCGCCGGTGATCGGGAAGCGGAACATCCGGTCGAACAGAACGGCGAACTGCACGTCACGGGCCTGGGCGTAGCCGTCGGCCTCCAGCTTCACGGCCTCCTTGAAGGCGGTGAGGTCGCAGCGCAGCTCCTCCAGGCCGTACATCCAGAACGGCTGCCGCTGCTTGATCATGAAGGGGTCGAAGGGCAGGTCACCGTGGCTGTGGGTGCGGTCGTGGACCATGTCCCACAGGACGAACGCCTGCTGGCAGCGCTCCTGGTCGCCGATCATGTCGGCGATGTCGGCGGGGAGGTCCAGGCGGAGGGTCTCCACAGCGGCCTCGGTGATGCGGCGGAAGCGGGCCGCCTCGCGGTCGCAGAAGATGCCGCCCCAGGTGAAGCGCTCGGGGGCCTCGCGGACGGCGATGGTCTCGGGGAAGAGCACCGCGGAGTTGGTGTCGTAGCCCGCCGTGAAGTCCTCGAAGGTGATGCCGAGGAAGAGCGGGTTGTCGTAGCGGGTGCGCTCCAGCTCCGCGAGCCACTCCGGCCACACCATGCGCAGGACGACGGCCTCGAAGTTGCGGTCGGGGTTGCCGTTCTGGGTGTACATGGGGAAGAGCACGAGGTGCTGGCGGCCGTCGGCGCGCTCGGCAGCGGGCTGGAAGGCCAGCAGGGAGTCCAGGAAGTCCGGCACCCCGAAGCCCGTGTCGGCCCAGCGGCGCAGGTCGGCGACGAGGGCCGTGTGGTAGGCGGCGTCGTGCGGCAGGAGGGGCGAGAGCCGCTCGACGGCGGCTATGACCGTCTCGACCCGGGCGCGGACGTCGTCGCCCGGTGGCGCGCCCTCGGCCGTGAGGTCGATGGAGCCGTCGGCGGACTGCCACGGCCGGATCGCCTCCACGGCGCCCTTGAGCTCGGCCCAGGCCGGGTGCTCCACCACACGATCGACAGACAAAATGTCGGTTTTCACTGCTGTCGACGTAAGAATTTCCGTCACGACTGCCCCTCCTCGGGAGAACCTGGCGTTAAGACACCGTATCCATGCGGGGTTCTTCACCTCAAGGGGTTGAGCGATAAATTATCCTGCCGAGGCCCTGCCGTACAGACGTTTTTCCTGTCGGTCTGCGCCATACGGGGGAGCCGGCCCGACCGATCGCCACACACGGCACTCCCGCCCCGGCGGTGAGAGGCGATTTCCAGCCAGTTCCGGGCGGCGCGGCCCGGCCCGTCGGCCGGACCGTCGGCCGGGCCCGCTCCTGGGCCCGGCGTTCCCGCTCCAGGTGTTCATGAAGCAGCAACAACCTTCCATCATTCGGACGGTTCGCGGTCATGACCTGGACAGATCATCGCGCGCGCTGCCAGTCTCCCGCCATGCCCGTCGCCAACCAGCCCAGACGCCTGGCCGCGACCCTCGCGGTCCTCCTCGCCGCCGCCGTCGGCTGCGCCCCGCAGGACGACACCGACACCGCGCAGCCGCCCCGCACGCCCGGCGCCAAGGCCGCCGCCTGCGCCAAGGGGCAGCTCGCCACCCGGACCGCCGGAAAGCTCACGGTGGGTACGGACAAGCCCGCCTACGCCCCCTGGTTCCAGGACGACGCCCCCGCGAACGGCAAGGGCTTCGAGTCGGCCGTGGCGTACGCCGTCGCCGACCGGCTCGGCTACGCCCGCTCCGACGTGGTCTGGCAGACGGTGCCCTTCAACACCTCCGTCGCCCCCGGCGCGAAGAAGTTCGACTTCGACATCAACCAGATCTCCATCAGCGACGAGCGCCGCCGGGCCGTCGACTTCTCCTCCGGTTACTACGACGTGCGGCAGGCCGTCATCGCGCTCAAGGACTCCGACGCCGCCAAGGCGACCTCGGTCGCCGGGCTCCGGCACGCCCGTCTCGGCGCCCAGGTGGGCACCACCAGCCTCGACGTCGTGGGCGACCTGATCAAGCCCGACCGGCGGCCGGCGGTCTTCCAGAAGAACGACTACGCCAAGACGGCCCTGAAGAACGGCCAGGTCGACGCGATCGTGGTCGACCTCCCGACCGCCTTCTACATCACCTCCGCCGAGGTGCCGGAGGCGAGGATCGTCGGCCAGTTCGACCCGAAGGACGTGAAGGGGGCCGGCGGGGGCAGGGCCGAGCAGTTCGGGCTCGTCCTCGACAAGGGCAGCCGCCTCACCGGCTGCGTCAGCGACGCCGTCGACGCGCTGCGCAAGGACGGCACGCTCGGCCGGCTGGAGAAGCAGTGGCTGTCCGACACCGCCGGCGCACCGGTGCTCTCATGACGGCCAAGGACGCGACGCCGCAGCCGGCCGGCACACCGCGGCCGCAGGACGCGCCGCCGCGCCTGCCCGACGCGCGCAAGCCGCCGGGCAACGCGCGCAGGCCACCGGCGGACGCCGCGGCGGACGACGGCTACACGCCGTCCGCGCGGCGCATCGAGCGCGAGGCGTTCAAGCGCGCCCGGTCCCGCCGGGCCACGGCGGTCGCGGCCGTGAGCACCCTGGTCACCGGCGTCGTGCTCTTCCTCGTCGTGGTCAACTCGCCCGGCTGGGCGCGCACCCGCGAGACGTTCTTCAGCCCGCACTACGCCCGTGAGGCCCTGCCGGAGATCCTCGACGGGCTCTGGCTCAACGTCCGGCTGCTCCTCGTGTGCGGCGCGGCCGTGCTCGTCCTCGGCATGCTGATCGCCGTCGCCCGCACCCTGCGCGGCCCGGTGTTCTTCCCCCTGCGGGCGCTCGCCACCGCCTACACCGACTTCTTCCGCGGGCTGCCCCTCATCATCTGCCTGCTGATGGTGGTCTTCGGCATCCCCGCCCTGCGGCTGCAGGGCGTGACGACCGACCCGGTGCTGCTCGGCGGCACGGCCCTGGTGCTCACCTACTCCGCCTACGTCGCCGAGGTCTTCCGGGCCGGCATCGAGTCGGTCCACCCCAGCCAGCGCGCCGCCGCCCGGTCGCTGGGGCTCGGCAACGGGCAGACCCTGCGCTTCGTGGTGCTGCCGCAGGCCGTGCGGCGGGTCGTGCCGCCGCTCCTCAACGACCTGGTCTCCCTCCAGAAGGACACCGGGCTGGTCTCCATCGCGGGAGCGGTCGACGCCGTCTACGCGGCACAGATCACCGCGAGCAAGAGCTTCAACTACACCCCGTACGTCGTGGCCGGACTGATCTTCGTGGCGCTCACCGTCCCCATGACGCGGTTCACCGACTCGGTCACCGCGCGGATGGACCGCCGCCGGGCCCAGGGAGGGATCGTATGAGCGAGCAGCCGGTGCTGCGCCTGGAAGCGGTGCGCAAGACCTTCGGGGGCACGGTCGTCCTGCGGGACGTGGACCTGGAGGTCGCCCCGCACACCGTCACCGCGCTGATCGGCGCGTCCGGGTCCGGCAAGTCGACGCTGCTGCGGTGCGCGAACCTGCTGGAGGAGATCGACGACGGCGCGATCTTCCTGGACGGCGAGGAGATCACCGACCCGCGCACCGACCCGGACGCCGTGCGCCGCCGCATCGGCGTCGTCTTCCAGGCGTACAACCTCTTCCCGCACATGACCGTGCTGGACAACATCACCCTCGCCCCGCGGCGGGTGCACGGGGTGCCGCGCGCGGAGGCCGAGGAGCGGGCGCACGAGCTGCTGGGGCGGCTGGGCCTGGGGGGCAGGGCCGGCGAGTACCCGGACCGGCTCAGCGGCGGCCAGCAGCAGCGCGTGGCGATCGTCCGCGCGCTGGCGGCACGCCCCCGGCTGCTGCTGCTCGACGAGATCACCGCGGCCCTCGACCCGGAGCTGGTCGGGGAGGTGCTGAACGTCGTGCGCGACCTGAAGGACGAGGGCATGACCATGGTCCTGGCCACGCACGAGATGGGCTTCGCCCGCGACGTCGCCGACCAGGTGTGCTTCCTGGACGGCGGCGTGGTGCTGGAGCGCGGCACGCCGGCCGAGGTCTTCGGCGATCCGCAGCAGGACCGCACGCGGCACTTCCTGCGGCGGCTGGTGGAGGCGGGCAGGCTCTAGCCGGCCAGATCCTTGACGAGAAGCTCGAACTCCAGGTCGTCGCGCTGCGGGATGCCGAACCGCTCGTCGCCGTAGGGGAACGGGCTCATCTGCCCGGTGCGCCGGTAGCCGCGCCGTTCGTACCAGGCGATGAGCTCGGCACGCTGCCTGATCACGGTCATGTGCATCGCGGTGGCGCCCCACTCGGCGCGGGCCGTCCGCTCGGCCTCCGCCATGACGCGCTTGCCCAGGCCACCGCCCTGGGCCTCGGGACGGACCGCGAACATGCCGAAGTAGACGTGGTCACCGCGGTGTTCGAGGTGACAGCAGGCGATCGGCTCGCCGTCGCGCTCGACCACCAGCAGCCGGCTGCCGGCGTCGGCGACCAGGGCCGCGACCCCCTCGGCATCGGTGCGCTGCCCCTCCAGGAGATCGGCCTCGGTCGTCCAGCCGGCGCGGCTGGCGTCGCCGCGGTAGGCCGACTCGACCAGCGCGACCAGGGCCGGCACATCGGCCGGGGAAGCGTGCCGGAAGGCCGGCTCCGTCCGGCGGCCGGTGGTGGTCTCCATGTGCTCCGGGTCCTCTCTCCGTGCGGTTTCGTGCGCACGTACGACCCTAACGGAGGAGGTGTGCGTACAGTCGCGGGCATGGTGCACGTACTGAGCAGCAGGGTGTTGCTGAGGCCGACGGACCCGGAGCGGTCGCGGGAGTTCTACGGCGGGAAGCTGGGACTCGCGGTCTACCGGGAGTTCGGCACAGGCCCCGAGCGCGGGGTCGTCTACTTCCTGGGCGGCGGCTTCCTGGAGGTCTCCGGCCGGTCCTCGACGCCACCGGGGCCGGGGCTGGAGTTGTGGTTCCAGGTCGCGGACGCGGCCGGTGCGCACGCGGAGTTCCTGCGCCACGGCGTGGAGGTGCTGGAGCCGCCGGAGAAGAAGCCCTGGGGGCTGATCGAGATGTGGATCGCCGATCCCGACGGCGTGCGCATCGCGGTGGTGGAGGTGCCCGAGGGGCATCCGATGCGGTACCGGCCGGGCATCTGACGCGGCGGCCCGCGCCTTTGGGGCGCCGTGCCCCGGACCCGCACGGCCGTGCTCCCGCGCTGCGCCGGAGCACGGCCGGCCGGGTACGTGCTCCCCCTCGTGCGCCCGTGCGCTCCCGTGCGATGCCGCTGGCGTGGGCATCCTCCGGGGGTGGATGCGCTCCGGGGAGGTGTGCCGTGCACGGACCGCCGCTGGTCGGCTGGCTGCTGGTCGCGCTCTGCACGGCGACCGGCGCGTACTGCCTAGTCAGCACGCGGGCCGGCGCAGCGGGGGAGCGCCGGGCCGCGGCGGGCGATGCCCTGATGGGGCTCGGCATGGCCGCGATGGCCGTGCCGGCCGCCGCCCTGGACACCCGGCCCTGGGGGCAGGGCCTGCTCGCCCTGGTCTTCGCCGGGGCCGGGGTGCGCACGTTGATGGCGGCCCGCCGGCAGCCGGAGGCCCATCACATGCATCACGCGGTGGGGGCGTTCGCCATGGTCTACATGGCCCTGGCGATGGCGGGTTCGCCCGCGGCCGTCCACGCGGGGCATGCCGCGGCGGCCCGGGAGCCGGCCGGAGTCCCGCTGCTCACGGGCGTGTTGCTGGCGTACTTCGCGGTGTACGTCGTGCGGGGTGCGGCCGGCATGGTCCCCGCGGCGGCGGCCCCGGGCGGCGAGGCCGCATGGCAGGGGCGCGGGCGGCGGGGCCGGCCCGAGCTGACGCACGCGTGCCGGCTGTCCATGGGCATCGGGATGCTGACGATGCTCCTCACCATGTGAGCGAATCCCGGCCCGCGTGCGATGCGTCACTTCGTGCACGGGAACGTACCGGGCGCGCCGCCGCACTCATAGGCTGCTGACCATGATGGTCCCGCTCGCGCTGCTGGCCCTCGCTGTCCTGGTCGCGGCCATGGCCCCGCGCCTGCTGACCCGTGCCGACTGGCCCGGTCGTGAACCCGTCCTGGCCCTGTGGGTGTGGCAGTGCGTCGTGGGCGCCGTCCTGCTGTGCTGCGGGCTCGCGATGGCGCTGAGCGCCGCGGCCGCCTGGGAGGCCGTGCGCGGCAACGTCTTCGCCCCCGCCCCGCACGGCGTCGTCGAGGCGTACGCGCTGACCGCCTACGGCTCGTGGGCGGCTCCCCTGGCCGTCGCCCTCGCGGCGGGCGGCCTCTGGACAGCGGCGATGCTCACCCGCGAGATCCGCGACGCCCGGGCCCGGCGCCGCCGTCGCCGCGCCGACCTGCTCGTCCGCTCGCCGCGCCTGCCCGGCGAGGAGCGCGGCGCGGAGCCGCTGGTGGTCCTGGAGGGCGAACAGCCGGACGCCTGGGTGCTGCGGGGCGGCGGCGCTCCCCAACTCGTCATCACCACCGCGGCGTTGCGCCGCCTGAAGGGCTTCCAGCTGGACGCGGTGCTGGCGCACGAGCAGGGGCACGCCCGGGCCCGCCACGACTGGCTGCTGCACTGCTCGGCGGCGCTGGCGAACGGCTTCCCGCAGGTGCCGGTGTTCGCCGCCTTCCGTGACCAGGTCCACCACCTGGTCGAGCTGGCGGCCGACGACTGCGCCTCCCGCCGCTTCGGCCGCCTGACGACCGCCCTCGCCCTCGTCGAACTGAACGAGGACCGCGGGGTGTTCGGCCCGTACCCCTCCCCGCTGTCCCGGGTCCCGGACCGCGTCCACCGGCTGCTGACCCCCGCACCCCGCCTCCCGGCGGCCCGCCGCCTGCGTCTGACGGCCACGGCGGCGCTGGTTCCGGTCGTCCCGCTGCTGGTGACCTTCGTCCCGGGGCTGCGGGCCCTCGGCGGCTGACCGGACGCGGCCGGCGGCGCGGGCCGGGGCGTGGTCGCCGGCCTTCTGACACGGCAGAGTGCTGTCATGAGCAACCTCGATCTTCACCCGGCACCGGCTCTGTGCGGCGGCCGGCACGACGTCACCGCCCGCCCCGTGCGCGAGCTGCTGCCCGCCAAGGACGTCCGGCTCGGCGAGTCCACGATGGTGCGCCGGCTGCTGCCGAGCCTCGGCCGCCGCATGGTGGGCGCATGGGCCTTCGTCGACCACTACGGCCCCGACGACATCGCCGACGAGCCCGGCATGCAGGTGCCCCCGCACCCGCACATGGGGCTGCAGACCGTCAGCTGGCTGCACGCGGGAGAGGTGCTGCACCGCGACAGTCTCGGCAGCCTGCAGACGGTGCGCCCGGGTGAGCTGGGCCTGATGACGGCGGGGCGGGCCATCAGCCACTCGGAGGAGTCGCCGCGCGGGCACGCCCCCCTGCTGCACGGGGCGCAGCTGTGGGTGGCGCTGCCGGACGCGCACCGGCACACCGCCCCGATGTGGGAGCACCACGCCGAACTGCCGCGGGTGACGGGCGGCGGCGGCATCCGTGCCACCGTCCTGATGGGCGAGCTGGACGGCGCGCTCTCCCCCGCGACCGCGTTCACGCCGATCGTCGGCGCGGACGTCACGCTGCCCGCGGGCTGCGACGGGCGGCTGCCCGTGCGGCCGGACTTCGAGTACGCGGCGCTGACCATGTCCGGTGAGGCGGAGGTCGACGGGGTGCGGCTGGCGCCGGGGGCGATGCTCTACCTCGGCTGCGGGCGGTCCGAACTCCCGCTGCGGGCCGATGTGGACAGCGCGTTCATGCTGCTGGGCGGCGAGCCCTTCGAGGAACGGATCGTCATGTGGTGGAACTTCGTGGGGCGCACCGGCGAGGAGATCGCCGAGGCGCGGGAGGCGTGGACGGCCGGGGAGCGCTTCGGCGCGGTGCACGGCTACGAGGGCGACCGGCTGCCCGCTCCCACCCTCCCGCCGGTGCCGTTGAAGCCGCGCGGCCGGGTGCGCTGACCCGGGGGCACCGCCCGCGCGCGGGAAGGGGGGTGAGGCGGACGGTGGTGTCCGCCTCACCCCGGGGGACGACGGGGCCGCCGGTCAGCGGAGGCGGACCCCCGCGTCGCCGAACTCGGTGGTGACCGCGGCGACCAGCACGTCCAGGATGCCGTTGATCTCCTCCGCGGTCCGTGCGGGCTCGCTGTTGAAGGTGATCAGGTAGGTGATGGACCGCTCGCCGGGCGCCGCCTTCCCGGGCACGAAGACGTCCACGACCCGGAGCGTGCGGAGCCAGTCGGGTGCCGCGGCCCGCATGACGGCGAGGATCTCCTCGGAGGTCACCGTGCGGGGCGTCACGAAGTCCAGCATCCGCTCGACCGGCGGGTCCTCCCGGAACGGCGGCAGGACGGCCGGGCGGTCCTCGTACTCCCACTCCTCGACGGCGAGTTCGAGGTAGCAGGGTCGCTTGCCTCCGAGGCCGGCGCGGCGGCGGACGTCCGGGTGCACCTCGCCCAGCACTCCGGCCGGCCGGTCGCCGAGGAGGATCCGGGCGCTGCGGTGGGGGTGCAGGGAGTCCGCCAGTGGGTGTTCCGGCGGCAGCGGCACGAAGCGGACGTCGGCCCGGCACCGGAGGGCGATCTCCTCGACGGCCCCGCGCAGGAAGAAGAAGTCCATCTCCGGGGCCTTGTCCGACCAGCGCATCGGGTCCGAGCTGCCCAGGGCCAGGGCCCACACCACGGGCCTCTCGTGGCAGAGACCGTTGTCGGCCTCCGGCGAGGGCTCGAAGACCCGGGTGGCCTCGAACAGCCGGATCTGGTCCTGCTTGAACCGGAGGTTGGCGGCGGCGGCCGCGACCGCCTGGGCGAGGCAGTTGTTCTTGAGCATCGAGTAGCGGCGGTCCTCGGCGTTGCCGATCCGCACGTGCGGGGCCAGCGGGTGGTCCCCGGCGGGGGCGAGCAGCTTGAGCGTGTCGCGGCCGTAGAAGCCCTCGGTGAAGGTCTCGTAGAAGCCGAGGCCGACGAGCGTGTCGCCGATGGTCCGGAGCAGGGTCTCGCGGCGGGTCGGCAACGCGCCGGTGCCGGCCGGCAGTGCGGTGCCGGGCAGTTCGTCGAAGCCGATGTGGCGGGCCAGCTCCTCGTAGAGGTCCTCCGGCTCCTTGACGTCCCAGATCCGGGTGCCGGGTACCTGGAACACGCCCGGTTCCTGCTGGCGGAAGCCGTAGTCGGCGAGCCGGTCGGCCATGTCGTCCAGGGTGAGGCCGAGGCCGAGGAAGCGGGCGCAGTCCGCCGCGTCGATCGCGACGGTGGGCAGCGGGCCGGCCCACCTGACCGGCTCGGCGGTGTCGCCGTCCCGTACGGCGGCTCCCGCGTTCTCCAGGAGTGCCACCGCCCGGCCGGCGCCGGCCAGCGGGGCGGTCGGGTCGCTGCCCCGCTCGTACCGCTGCGAGGCGGGGGTGGACAGCCCGAGCGCCCCGGCCGCCAGCCGGACGGACACCGGGTCGTAGGCGGCGGACTCCAGCAGCACCCGCCGGGTCGTCGCGCTGACGGCGGCCTCCGTGCCGCCCACCACGCCCGCGACGGCCAGCAGCTTCTCGCGGTCGGCGACGACCAGCGTGCCGGCGGTCAGCTCCCGGGGGTCCTCCCCCGCGTTCAGGCGGATGGCCTCTCCGGGCCGGCTCTCCCGGACGACCACCGGACCGGCGACCAGGTCGGCGTCGAAGGCGTGGACCGGCTGGCCGGTCTCCAGGCCGGCGGCCTGGGCTGCGTCCACGACGGTGAGACCGGTCGACAGACCTGCCGTCGCGAGCCGTTCGAGGGTGTCGGCGGGCAGCGCGGCGCCCGGGTCGGTCACGGTCAGCGGGGTGAGGGTGTAGGCCAGGCAGCGCCCGGACTCGACGGTCACCGCCGGGGCCTCTGCGGAGGTCGTCAGGCGGGTGGCCGGGAGGCCGGTGCGGGGCAGCCCCAGCCGGGCGGCCAGCTCGTCGGCGACGCCGGCGTAGCTGCGGTGGTCGCCCCGGTTGGCGAGGAACTCCAGGGTCACCACGGTCTGCGGGCCGTCGGTCTCCATGCCCTTGACTTCGAGGCCCGAGGCGTCCAGGGCATCGCGGAGGGCCGGAACGTCCTCGGGGAGGCCGGGCACGAAGGCACGCAGTCCGGCGAGAGTCAGCTTCATGCCGTCATTCCTCGGTGCAGGTGGCTCAGTTGGCGCTGGTCGGAGGCGTAGAGGGGGCGGACCTTGGTGATGCCCAGCAGCTGGGCCGTCATCCGGGTGGTGCCCCAGCCGAACGCGATGCCGCGGATGCCGTCCCGGTCGTAGCCGAACTCCCGCAGGACCGCGGGGTGGATCATGCCGGCGCCGATGATGGTGACCCAGCCGACCCGGTGGCACGCCTCGCAGCCGTCGCCGCCGCAGTTGGTGCAGGCGATGTCCAGGCCGATCGAGGGCTCGGTGTAGGGGTAGTACTTGGGCTTGAACCGCAGTTTGATGTCCTCGCCGTAGAGCGCGCGGGCCACGAAGGACAGCAGCTCCTTGAGGTGGCCGAGGGTCAGTCCGGGCTCCAGCCAGAAGCCCTCCAGCTGGTGGAACATGGCGAGATGGGTGGCGTCCACGGCCTCGTTGCGGTAGACGCGGCCGGCCGCGGCGACCTTGACCGGGAGTTCGGGGCGGCTGCCGAGCACCCTGGCCTGGACGGTCGTGGTGTGTGAGCGCAGCAGCCTCCCCCCGTCCAGCCAGAACGTGTCCTGCATGTCGCGGGCGGGGTGGTGTTGCGGGATGTTGAGGGCGTCGAAGTTGTGGTAGGCGTCCTCGACTTCGGGGCCCTCGGCACGCTCGAAGCCCAGCCGGCGGAGGACGGCCAGGCACCGCTCCTCGACGTCGGTGAGCGGATGCCAGGCTCCGCGCCGGGGCGCCTGGCCGGGCAGGGTGACGTCGATCCACTCGTCCCGCAGCCGCTCGGCGGTCTCGGCCCGGCGGGCGGTCTCGATCGCCTGTCCGATCTGCTGTTCCAGCGCCTGGGACAGCTGGTTGAGGCGTCCGGCGTACTCCCGGCGTTCCTGCTCCGGGAGTTGCGGCAGCAGGCGGAACTCCTCCTTGAGGACGCTGCGCCGGCCGAGGAACCGGGTGCGTATCTCCTCAAGGGCGGTGGTGTCCGACGCGTCGGCCAGTTCCTTGTGGAACTGCTCGCGCAGTTGCTCCAGGTCCGTCAATCTAGGTGCTCCGTTCTGGGCGGCCGGCCGGGACGGACACGGTCCGTCCCGATCTTCGCCGCCTGCCTATGGTCCGTCAACTTCCGTTTACTGCCGGTGAATGCATCAGATCATGCACGGCGTCGGCCGGAGGACCGTCGAGCCGAAGCTCGGACTCCGGCGCACCGCGTCCCCATCGATGCGCAGGCCCGGCAGGCGCCGGTCGAGCTCCTGCAGCAGCGTGGTGATCTGGCGCCGGGCCAGCACACCGCCGATGCAGTAGTGGCCGCCGCGGCCGAAGGCGAGGTGCGGGACCGGGCCGCGCCGGGCGTCGTAGGTGCCGGCCCGGGGGAACTGCTCCTCGTCCCGGTTGGCCGAGGCGAGCAGCAGCACCACGCGGTCGCCGGCCCGGATGGTCCGGCCGCCGACCCGCAGGGAGGCGCGGGCCTGGCGCGGGGCGAAGTGGAACGGCGGGTCGAAGCGCAGCGCCTCCTCGACCGCGTGCTCGTAGGGGAGCCGGCCCGCGCGGAGGTCGTGCAGCTGGTCCGGGGCCGCGTGCAGGGCGGTGACGGCCACGCCGGCGGCGGTGCTGACCGGTTCGACGCCCCCGGTGAGGAGTTGGGCGAAGGTCGCGGCCGCGTCCGCCGGGGTGAGCTCTCCCGTGGTCACGCCGGGACCGAGCGTCCGGGCGAGCAGGCCCTGCCCGCGGGGCAGGACGGTGCCGCCGACGTACGAGGTCAGCGCGGCGACGGCCTCGCCGGCCGCCCCGGCGACCGTGGGCGCGGGCTCGGCGGCGGCCAGGTAGGCCATCAGCGTGTCGGACCAGCCCGACACCTCCGCCCGTTCCTCCGCCGCGATGCCCAGCAGATCGCAGACCACGTCCAGCGCGAACGGGCGGGCCAGGTCCTCGATCAGGTCGCCGGCCGGGTCGGCGCTCACGGCGAAGGCGGCGACGGCGCGCTCGGCGTGCCGCTGCAGCGAGGGCGCGAGCGCGGCCACGGCCGCCGGGGTGAAGGACCGCTGCAGGCAGGTGCGGATCCGCACCTGGTGCGGCGGGTCGGAGAAGACCATCCAGCGGGCGAAGAAGTCCTCCACCGTGCGGTACACGGCGCGTTCGGCCGGGGGCAGGGAGGCGATCAGGGCGTCACCGGTGGGTGCGCCGAGCCGGGGGTCGGTGAGCAGGTCGTGGACGTCGCGGTAGCGGGCGACGTACCAGGAGCCGGTGGGCTCGTTCCAGTGCACGGGATCGTGCGCCCGGAGCCCGGCGAAGAACGGGTACGGGTCGGCCAGCGTCGCCGGGTCGAGGATCTCCTCGGCCCGCAAAAGCGGTGCGGTGGACGTCATCGAAGGCTTCCCCCCTGCCCGTGGCCGACGGCTCGGTGCCGCGGCGCCGACGCCATTACAACGCGCTGAGTCACAATCAGTCAACTTCCTTAGTCACAGGCAGCGAATCGGCGAGCTCCTCGAGTGCCGACACGAACGCGTCGGCCCACCGGCGGACCGTTCCGGGACGGAACAGGTCGGTGCTGTACTCGAACCAGAACCGGATGCCCTCCGGCCCGGGTTCGGCCCGCAGGTAGAGCTCGGTGCGGGCCACACCCGCGCTGACGACCCCGCTCACCTCGGTCGTGAGGCCGGGCAGGTCCACCGCCGGCCAGTCGGCGTCGGCCACGGTCAGCATCACCGCATCGAGCCGGTTCGGGCTGCGGTCCGCTCCGGCGGTCACGGCGGTCACTTCGTCCCAGGCCAGCGCCTGGTGTTCGAGCGCGCTGAACAGCGTGTGCGTCGTGCGGGCCAGCGCGGCGTCGAACGGGGCCTGCGGGTCGGCCGTCAGCCGGAGCGGCACCGGACCGCCGAACATCCCGACGGTGTGCCGGTGTTCCGCGTGCAGGCGGTTGGCGCTGGACAACGCGAGGACCAGGTCCGGCTGGTCGCAGAGTCCGCCGAGCCAGCGGGCACACACCGTGGCCAGCAGCGCGGCCAGGGTGCTGCCCCGCTCAGCCGCCAGCCGCCGCAGCCGGTCCGCCGGGCCGGCCGACAGCGCCGTGCCCACCACCGCTCCCCGCCCGGAGAGTTCGGCGGGCCGGGGGAAGTCGCACGGCAGCCGGGGGCCGTCGGGCTCCCCGGCGAGTTCCGCCCGCCAGAACCGCTCCAGCCCGGCGCGGGCCGCGCCGGAGGTCTGCCGGGTCCGCCAGGCCACGTAGTCGGGGTATTGCACGGACGGCTCGGGCAGCGCCGGCCCGGTGCCCTCGCGTACCGCCGCGTAGAGCGCCGGGAGTTCCGTCAGCAGCAGCCCCATGGACCAGCCGTCCACGATCAGATGATGAAACGTCAGCACGAGGACCCACGAGTCGCCGCCGAGGTGTCCGAGCCCGGCGCGCCACAACGGCGCCCGGTCCAGGGCGAACGGCCGGTCGGCCAGGCTCCGGCACCAGGCGTCCGCCTCCTGCGGGCCGACGCTCTCCACCCGGAGCTCCGGGTGCACTCCGGCCAGGATCTGCTGACGCGGCCCCTCGTCGGTCTCGGTGATCCGGCTGCGCAGGGCGTCGTGCCGCCGGGCCAGCAGCCCGAGGGCGCCGGCCAGGGCGTCCGGATCGAGCTCCCCGGTCAGGTCCAGCCGGACGCTCGCGTTGCAGACCTCCGGCCGCGGATGCTGCAGGTGGCGACGCCACAACCGGTGCTGCACACCGGCGAGCCCGACGGTGCGCTCGACGGGCGGCGGCACGCGGCGGGCCAGGGCCCGGACGGTCGGCTGCCGGAAGAACGCCGGGAGCGTGCAGTCCAGGCCGAGTTCGTCCCGGAGCCGGTCGAGCAACCGGACCGCACTCAGCGAGTGCCCGCCGACGGAGAAGAAGGACCGGTCGACCGGCACGGAGCCGACACCCAGTTCCTCGCACCAGAGGGCGTGCACGGCGTGTTCGGCGGCGGTCAGCGGCTCGGCGCCCTCCTCGGCCGCGGCCCAGTCGGGCTCCGGCAGGGCGTGCCGGTCGTGCTTGCCGGCGGCGTTGAGCGGCAGCCGGTCCAGGCGGACCCAGGCGCTGGGGACGAACTGGCCCGGCAGCTGCGCGGTCAGCTGCGCAACTATCTCCGCCGTCGCGATGCCCGGGGCGAGCTCCAGATAGCCGACCAGGCGCGGCTCTCCGCCCGGCCCGGTGCGGACCACCACCTCGGCGTCGCGCACCCCGGGCAGGGCGAGCAGCGTCCGCCGGGTCTCGGCCGGCTCGACCCGGACCCCTCTGATCTTCACCTGCTCGTCGCGGCGGCCCAGGTACTGCAGCTCGCCGTCGGCCGTCCAGCGTCCCAGGTCCCCCGTGCGGTAGAGCCGGGTGCCGGGCGCCAGCGGGTCGGCGACGAACGCGGCGGCACTCTCCCGGGGCCGGCCCAGGTAGCCCAGGGCCGGTGCGGCGCCACCGGCGTGGATCTCGCCCACCGCGCCGAGCGGCACCCGCCGCCCGGCCGCGTCCAGCAGCCGTACCGCGACGCCTGCCACCGGCCGTCCGATGGCCGGGGCGTCGTCCTGCGGGTCCACCCGGTGCGAGGTGACCATCATGGACGCCTCGGTCGGGCCGTAGTCGTTGTAGAGGGCGCAGTGCGGATGCGCCGCCAGGAAGCGGCGCAGCGCGGGGGTGGGCTGCAGCCGCTCGCCGACCGAGACCAGCTCGCGCAGACCGGGCAGTCCGGGCTCGGCGTCCATGAGGTGGGCCAGGGCGCTCGCGGTGAGGCAGAGCCGCTGGACGCCGTGCTCGCGTACGGCGGCGGCGACGGCGTGGGCGTCGTACCGCGCCTCCTCGGGCAGCAGCACCAGGGCCGCGCCGGAACCCAGGGTGGTGAAGATCTCGAAGAGACTGAGGTCGAAGCCGGCGGAGGCCCACTGAAGGGTGCGCAGCCGCGGACGGCTGTCGTGGAACCAGCGGAGCAGGTTGACCGGTCCCCGGTGCGGCAGGAGCACGCCCTTGGGACGGCCGGTGGAGCCGGAGGTGTAGAGGCACAGCGCCGGGTCCTCCGCGTCGCCGGGACTGTCGGCGGGGGCGGCCGGGCCGGCCGCGGTGGGCTCGGCGTCCGGGTCGAGCACCCGGAGTCCGGGGACGGCGGCGCGCAGCCCCTCCGGTTCCGCCGCGGCGGTGGTGACCAGCAGCGCCGCCCCGCTGTCCGTCAGCATGTGCGCCAGCCGGGCGGTGGGCTGGGCGGGGTCCAGCGGCAGCAGGACGCCGCCGGCCTTGAGCACGGCGAGCACCGCCGCCACCGCGGGCACTCCGCGGGGCAGGCACAGGGCGACCACCGCCCCGGCGACCCCGGTCCCGGCCCGCAGCCGGGCGGCGAGGCCCTCCGCGGCCAGGTCGAGCTCGCCGTAGGTGACCGTGTGCCCGGCGTCGACCACCGCCTGCGCCCCGGGCGTGCGGCGGGCCTGCCGCTCGAACGCGTGGTGCAGCAGCTCGTCGGAGGCGGCGGCCGGGCGGCTCTCCAGCCCGTCCAGGACGCGGGCCTCGGGGGCGGGCGGTGCGGTGAGGGCGGACAGCCGGCGGCCGGCCGGGTCCTCGGCGCCGGCCTCCAGCACCTGCTCGACGTAGTCCAGGATCCGGCGCACCGTCGCCTCCTCGAACAGCGCGGCGTCGTAGTGGGCCAGGCAGTGCAGCAGGCCGTCGCGGTACGACAGGCACAGGCTGAGGTCGAACGGTGCCCGTCCGCTGGGGAGATCGACGGTCTCGCCGCGCAGCGCGCCCGCCTCGAAGCGGGTCCCGGCTTCGGCCTCGTACTCGACCATGACCTGGAACAGCGGGTTCCGGCCGGTGCCGCGCTCCGGGTTGACCGCCCGTACCAGTTCGTCGAAGGGCATCGCCCGGTCGTACGCCTCGGCGCTGACCGTCCTGACCCGGCCCAGCAATTCGGCGAAGGTCGGGTCCCCGGCCAGGTCGAGGCGCAGGGGGACGGTGTCCACGAAGAAGCCGATCGTCCCCTCGCAGTCGGCGGGGCGGTTCGCCACCGCCGTGCCGAGCACCAGGTCGTCCTGACCGGCGAACCTGGCCAGCACGGTGCCGATCGCGGCCAGGACGGCCATGAAGGGCGTCACCGCCTGCTGGCGGCCGACGTCGCGCAGGGCCTGCCGGGTGACGGGCTTGAACGCACGGGAGAGCCAGGCGCCGGCCGGGGCGCGGTGCGACCGCGGCCGGTCCGTGGGCAGTTCCAGCGCCGGTGCGTCCGCGAGCTGCCGGCGCCAGTAGGCGAGCCGGGCCGGGTCGGCGGGTTCCCCTGACGGCACGTGCCCGGAGGGCAACGCGGGCAGGGGCGCGGGCGGGTGCGGTCCCCCGCGCAGGTGGCCGGCCAGTTCCTGTCCCAGGATGTGCAGCGAGGCGGCGTCGAACACCAGGTGGTGGGTCAGGAGCAGCAGCACGTGCCGGTCGGCGGAGAACCTGAGCAACCGGGCCCGGACCAGGGGCGCCCGGGTGAGGTCCAGCGGCTCGGCGCGGAGCCCGGCCAGGTGCCCGGCCACCGCCTCCTCCTCGGACCGGCCCGTGCAGTCCACCAGCGGGCAGTCCAGTACGACCCCGGTCTGCACCTCCTGCCGGGGCTCCCCGTCCCGTTCCCGGAACGCGGTGCGCAGCGCCGGCTGCCGCCGCACCACCAGGTCCAGGGCCGAGCGCAGTGCTCCCGGGTCCAGCGGGCCGTCCAGCCGGATCGCCCGTGGCTCCAGGTAGTCGCCGCTCCCCGGGTCGAGTTGCTCGATGAACCACACCCCGCGTTGCGCGGGCGTCAGCGGCAGGGTGGCCTCGGCCCGGCGCTCCGCAGGGCCGGTGCCGGGGAGGAAGCGGCGGCGCAGTTCGTCGAGCCGGACCAGCCCGTCGAGCACCTGCTCGCGGCCCAGGCCGAAGTCGACGAAGCTCGCGATCTCGTTCACGCCGGCGGCCAGCAGGCGTTCGACCACCGGGGCGCAGCCGTCCACGGTGCCGATCAGCGCACGGCCGTCGCAGTACTGCTCGTAGGCGCGGTGCAGGAGGAAGTCCAGGTCCTCGGGCGGTGTGTGCTCCAGGTCGGCCGCCAGCCCGAGGCTGTTGGCGAACTGGCCGAGCAGTGCCATCGAGGATCGCAGGTAGGCGCAGAAGGGGGCGCGCGCATCGGCCCGGGCCTGTTCCTGGTCGGTGCCGAGGTAGGTGTGGAGCAGCACCACCACCCGTCCGGCGTCCGGGTCCAGGCCGGCCTCGGCCCGGGTGCGCCGGTAGAGCGCGATGTTCTCGGCGACCTGCTCCACGGACTGCGACATGAGGTTCGTGACGACCCCCAGTCCGTTCCGGGCGGCGGCGCGGTAGCTGTCCGGGTTCTGCGCGACCGCGACGAACAGCGGGGGCTGCGGCTGAATGGGCCGGGGGTACAGCGCGACGTCGACCGGCTTGCCGTCGCCCGACGTGGTGCCGACCGACGCGCCCGACCACAGGGCCCGCACCGTGTCCAGCCGGTCGTACATCAGCTCCCGGTGCCGGCCGAAGTTCTCCGGGGCGAGGGCGAAGTCCCGTGCGTGCCAGCCGGATGCCACGCAGAGCCCGGCCCGGCCGTCCGAGAGGTTGTCCACCACGGACCACTCCTCCGCCACCCGGATCGGGTGGTGCAGCGGCAGGACGACCGAGCCCGCGTGCAGCCGGATCCGGGAGGTGCGGGTGGCGAGTGCGGCGGCCAGCACCGAGGGGTTGGGGAAGAGGGCGCCGAAGGAGTGGAAGTGGCGTTCGGGCAGCCAGACGGTGTGGAAGCCGTGCTGGTCGGCGTACGTGGTGGCGTCCAGGATCAGGTCGTACTTGTTCCGGCTCTCGTGCTCGGGGTAGTCACCGAAGAAGTAGAGGCTGAAGTCGCAGCCGCCGGTGGCCGGGGCGGTCCCGGGCAGGGCGCGCGGCCCCGCGACGCGCGGCGGGGCGAGTGGGGCGGGCGGGACGGGATCTGCTGCGGCCGGTCCGGCCGTCCGCCCGGGCCGCAGCGCAGCGGCCAGCTTGCGGGGCGTGTCGAGGGACCCGAACAGGTCGCGCAGCGGCACCTGGGCGCCGAATTCCGTCGCCAGCTCGCGGCCCATCGCGGCGAGCGTGAGCGAGTCCGCGCCGAGCCGGACGAACGCGGTGTCGGCCGTCACCTCCGCGACCGGGCAGCCGAGGTGGCGCGCCGTGAGGGCGAGGAGCTGTTCCAGGACCGGGGCGGGTGCCTGTGTCCCGGCCGGCCGGAGCGGGGTTTCCCCGCTCGTCCGGGGGGCCACGGGCTCCGGCCGGTCGGAGGGCTGCGGAACGGAGGAAGCCGGGACGGGGGACGTCGGGACGGGGGACTTCGGAGCAGAGAGATCCGGAGAGGAGAGGCCCGGGGAGGAGAGGTCCGGAGCGGAGAGATCCGGAGCGGAGAGGCCCGGAGCGGAGAGATCCGGAGCGGAGAGGCCCGGAGCGGAGAGATCCGGAGCGGGGGCGTCCTGCGGGGAGGGTGGTGCCGGGGACGGCTGGGGTTCCGCGGGGTAGGGGAAGTCCGTCCGCTGGAACGGGTAGCGCGGCAGGGGCTCGGGCGGCAGCGCGCCGTCGCGCGGAAGGTCGAGCGGAGCGCCCAGGCAGTACAACTCCGCCTGGGCCAGCGCGTCCCCCGAGTCGGCCGGGAGACCGCGGCGCTGCGACGCGATCCACGGCCGCCCGCCCGTGGTCCTCGGGCCCAGCCCGCTCAGCACCTCGTCCGGCCCGATCGTCAGGTAGCTCCGGCAGCCCGCGGCCTCCAGCGAGACCAGCAGATCCCGGAACCGGACCGGGCCGCGGAGCTGCGCCGTCAGGTAGTCCGGCCCGACGACCGCCCCCGGTGGCAGGACCGTCCCGTCCAGACCGCAGGCGAGCGGCGTCCGGATCGGGAGGTAGGTGAACTCTTCCGCGGCGCGGCGGAATGCGGACAGCACCGGATCGAGCGTGGCCGAATGGAACGCCCGGTCCACCGGCAGTCTCCGCCAGGCCACGCCCTCGGCGTCGAGCAGTGCCGTGGCGCGCTCCACGTCCTCGGCCCGGCCGGAGAGCACCTGGCTGTCGGCTGCATTCTCGGCCGCGAGAGCGAGACCGGTCAGGGCGGCGATCCGCTCGGCCGGGGCACGGCCGGCCCGCACGGCGAGCATGGCGCCGGGCTCGGTGTCCTGCATCAGCCGTCCGCGCAGCGTGGTCAGCCGCATCCCGGTCGCGGTGCTGATGCCGCCCGCGGCCCACAGCGCGGCGTACTCCCCGAGGCTGTGCCCCAGCAGGTGACCGGGCTGCAGGCCGCGGCTGCGCCACAGTTCGGTGGCGGCCGTCTGGGCGGCGAACAGTGCGGGCTGGGCCAGTTCGGTGGGCAGCGGGCCGTCCGGCGCGGTGTCCAGCCGTGCGAGCAGCCCGGTTCCGGTGAGCCGCCGGTACTCCTCGTCGCACTCCGCCAGGAGAGGTCCGGCAACGGAATGCGTCTGCAGGAGGGCCAGCAGCGGCCTGGGGTCGGAGCCCTGACCGGAGTAGGCGAAGGCCGGCGGGCCGAAGCCCTCCGGCGGGACGCTGCCGGCGTGGCCGCCGGTGGTGGTGCCGCTGCGCTGCCACGCGCCGAGCGCCTCGGCGAGTTCGGTCGCGGTCCGGCCGGTCACGGCGAGCCGGTGGGGGTGCCGGGGGCGGCGGGCGAGTTCGGCGGCCACGGCGGCGGGCGGGGCCTGCGGCCGGTCGGCCAGCCACCCGGACACCTCCGCGGCCAGGGCGCGCAGCGCCTCGGGGTGCCCGGCCGACAGCGCCAGCACGGAGGCCCGGCCGACGGGCCCGGGGTCCGGCACGGCAGTGGCGGGCGCCTCTTCCAGGACGACGAAGGCGTTGGTGCCGCCCACGCCGAGTGCGCTCACTCCGGCGCGCCGGGGTTCGGGCCCGGCCGGCCAGGGGCGGGTGCGGGTGGCGAGGACGAACGGGGTGCCGGCCGGGTCGACGGCCGGGTGGGCCGTGGTCAGGCCGGGCGTTCGGACCAGCGTGCGGTGGCGCAGCATCAGCACGGTCTTGATCAGGCCGGCCATGCCGGCGCAGGTGTCGAGGTGTCCGAGGTTCGCCTTGACCGACCCGAGGGTGCAGAAGGCCGTTTGGCCCGTGGGGCTGCGCAGGGCGTCCGTGAGGGCGGCGAACTCGACCGGGTCGCCCAGCGGCGTGCCGGTGCCGTGCGCCTCCAGATGGCCGATGCTGTCGGCGGACACGCCTGCGCGGGCGAGGGCCTGCCGCACGGCCTCCGTCTGCCCTGCGACGCCGGGCGCAGTGAAGCCGATCTTGGCCGCCCCGTCGTTGTTGACCGCCGAGCCCATGATCACCGCATGCACCCGGTCGCCGTCCGCCAGCGCCCGCTGCAGCGGTTTGAGCAGCACCACGGCGACGCCGTTGCCGCCGACCGTGCCGTCCGCGGCGGCGTCGAAGGGGCGGCAGCTGCCGCTCGGTGACAACACGCTGCCCGGGTGCAGCCGGTATCCGGAGTGCTGCGGCAGGTGCACCGCCGCCGCGCCCGCCAGCGCCAGGTCGGCATCGCCGTTCACCAGCGCCTGTGCGGCGAGGTGGACCGCCACCAGCGAGGACGAACAGGCCGTCTGGACGCCGACCGCCGGGCCGCGCAGGTTCAGCCGGTAGGCGACGCGGGAGGCGAGGAAGTCCGGGAGCGTGCCCAGCGAGGACTGCATGGCCAGCCCCAGGTCGGCGGGCGGCCGGCCCGGGCCGGTCTGGTAGTCGTACAGATTCATGCCGGCCGCCGCGAACACGCCGATCCGCTCGTGCCGGGCGGCATCGGCGTAGCCGCCCTCCTCCAGCGCGTGGTGGCTGCACTCCAGGAACAGCCGGTGGGCGGGGTGGGTGAGTGCCGCCTCGTGCGGGCTGATGCCGAAGAACCGGTGGTCGAAGCCGGTGACCTCGTCCAGCACTCCGCCGAAGGGCCGCAGTTCGGGATCCGCGGCCTCCTCGGGCGAAAGGCCGGCCGCGGCCAGCTCGGCGGCGCCGAAGGTGGAGATGCGGGAGGTTCCGTCGCGCAGGTCGGCCCAGAAGCCCTCCTCGTCCGAGGCGCCGGGGAAGCGGAAGGCCATGCCGATCACGGCGACCCGCCGGTCCGTCGCCCCGGGCGTGCGCGCTTCGGGTCGTTCCGGTTGTTCCGGTTGTTCCGTGGTGCCGCCGTACCCGTCGAGTGCGGCGGCCAGGGACGTGACGGTGGGGTGCCCGAAGAGCAGGGTCCGGGGGAAGGTGCAGGTCAGGGCGCGCTCCAGTGTGACGTGCAGCCGGATCAACGACACCGAGGTCAGCCCCAGTTCGTGGAAGGGCGTCGTGTCGAGCGGGCCCCGGTGGGCGGGCGCACCGGGCAGTTCGGCGAGGATCTCGCGGACCGACCGGCGAACCACCTCCAGCGTGCGCTGCGGCGGGAGCGTCGGGGAGGACGGAAGCGTCGCCTCCGGCTCGTGGTGCGCAGGTGCCGCCTCCGGCTCGTGCCGCGGATCCGTCCGGCCGGAGGAGAGCAGACGGTCCCGGGCGGCGCGGCGGAGCACCTTGCCGCTGGAGGTGCGGGGGAAGGCCTCGGCCGCCACCGGGACCACGGTCCCCGCGGTCAGATGCAGCCGGGCGAACAGCACCCGGCGGATCTCCCGCGCCGTCTCCCCGGTATCGCGTCCGGTGCCGTCGGGTGCGAACAGCAGCCCCAGGGTCTCGGTGCCGTGCTGCGCGCTGGGCAGGCCGCAGGCCGCCACCGCGCCGGCCAGCACGCCCTCGACGGAGGCCGCGACCTCCTCGATCTCATGGCAGAGGTGGTTGTGACCGTTGAGAATCACGATGTCCTTGCTGCGTCCGGTCACCACGAGCTCGCCGTCCTTGAGGAAACCCAGGTCTCCGGTGTCCAGCCAGCTGCGGGGCGCCCAGTCGCCCGTGGGAAAGGCCCGTTCGTCGGCGGCCTCGTCGTCGACGTAGCCCGGGGTCACCCGCGCCGAGCTGACCTGGAGCGTGCCGATCCGCCCCTCGGGCAGGACCGCACCCCGTGCGTCGACGATCCGCAGGGCGGCGCCCGGGGCCGGGCGTCCGACCGAGACGAAGTCCAGGCACGCGCCGTCCGGAACGTCCGGCCCGGCGTACTCCACGTCGCCCGCCAGGCTCGCCCTGCGGATCCGGTGGACGCTGCCCGGGCCGCCGAACCGGCCCATGGTGATCCCGGTGCAGGTCTCCGCCATGCCCCAGGCGGGTACGAAGCAGTCGCCGGCCAGCCCGAAGCGGGCGGCCTCCTCCAGGAACCCGCGGACCAGCCCGGGGCCGATCTGCTCACCGCCGCTGACCAGGGTGCGTACGGCGGAGAGGTCCCAGTCGGCCTCCGGACGCCCGGCCAGTGCCCTGCGGACCAGCTGGTAGCCGAACGCGGGGGCCCAGGAGTGGTTGACCCGGTACCGGTCCATCAGGTCGAGCCAGCGCAGCGGGTCGGCCAGCACCAGATCGGTGGGCACGTGGATCTGGGTGGCCCCGGTGAAGAGCGGCAGCAGGTGGTAGAGCAGCAACGCCCCGCTGTGGTCGGCCGGAAGCCAGTTCAGGGTCACCTCGCCGGGCTGCCAGCCGAGCAGCCGCTGCGAGCCGTGGCCGAATTCGGCGAGCCCCCGGTGCGTCAGCCGGGCGGCCTTCGCGGTGCCGGTGCTGCCGGAGGAGAGCATCAGCAGGGCCGTGTCGTCGCCCTCCGGCCGGTGCGGCTCGGTTCCGTGGTCCTCGACCAGGGTGCCGGGATCGACGGCGCGTACGCCGGCCTCGGCGAGTGCGGGGATCCCGTCGGCGCCCGACAGTACCGTCGGACGGCCGAGCCGCTGCCAGGCGGTGACGAACCTGCCCTCCCCCGCCTTCGGCTGGGCGTCCACCGGTTCGCTGATCGCCAACGGCTGGATCCCGCCGAGCAGGCAGGCCCACAGGGCGGGGAAGAAACCGGCCGGGGGCAGGCCGACGAGGACGGCCCGGTCCCCGGGGGCGAGGCCCTGCCGGCGGAGCCCGGTGAGCATCCGGCCCGCGAGGTCGAGCAGCTCCGGGTAGCGGACCGCGTGGGCCTCGCCGTGCCGGTCCAGGGTCACCAGCTCGGCCGAGGGGAAGCGTTCGGCCGCCCGCCGCAGCAGGTCGGGCAGCGTGCGCGGATCGGCGGCGGTGAGATCGACGGGTTCGCCATGGCACAGCGCGAGTGGTGTCCGGCTCATCGGGTCCCTCTTGTTCGGGCGTGTTCGGACCAGGGAACGCTGATGACAACACGACTTGACTGAGTGAGTCAACGATCAACCCGCCTACGGCAGCCTCACACCGTATTTCTCAGGCACTATGCGCCCAAACTCTGTGACTATGATCGTTGACTGATCGACTGACACCTCAGTACGTTGACCTCGCCAGTCCGAGAGTCGGGGAGACCTGTGATGGCTGATCCGCGGCGCCTGCCGGGCGCCTACTGGCGGTTCCTGGGCGGCGAGACGTGTTCCGCTCTGGGCTCCGCCTTCACCGCGTTCGCGTTACCGCTGCTGGTCTACCGGAGCACCGGTTCGGCCGTGCTGCTCGGCGGCGCGCTCGCTGCGGCGTACCTGCCCTACCTGCTCTTCGGGCTGGTGATCGGCGCGGTCGCCGACCGGGTCGACCGCCGCTGGATGCTCGTCGGCACCAACCTCGCCTCGGCCGCGGTGCTGGCGGCACTGCCCGCCCTCGCGGCGGTCGGCAGGCTGCACACGGCGGAGCTGTACCTGACGTCCTTCCTCCTGACCACGCTGCGGATCGGCTTCGACGCCGCGAGCATCGCGGCCGTGCCCCGCCTGGTCGACGGCGCCGGACTCGTGCGGGCCAACGGCCTGCTGGAGGCCGGGGATTCGGCGATGGCCGTGCTCGGCCCCGCGCTCGCCGGGGTGCTGGTCACGGTGATGCCGCTCCAGGAGCTGGTGCTGCTGGACGCCGGCTCGTACCTGGTGTCGGCCGCCGTGATCCTCTCGCTGCCGCAGATCAGCGGTGCCTCCGGCGACAGGGCGGGCGCTGACCGGCGCGCCCCGCAGGGCGTGCTCTCCCGGCTGTCGGGCGACATCCGGGAAGGGCTGCGCTACGTCCTGGCCGAGCCCGTGCTGCGCTCGCTGGCGGCGATGCTGCTGCTGGTCAACCTGGTCCAGGCGACGGCCGTCGCCCAGCTGGTGCTGCTGGCCAAGAGCGCCTTCGGCGCCGACGACGGGCAGCTCGGCTGGCTGTTCGGCTGCGGCGGGGCGGGTGCCGTCGCCGCTTCGCTGGCGGCCGGCCGGATCTCCGACCGGCTGCCGTTCGGCGCGCTCACCCTCGGCTCGGTGGCCGGGGTCGGGGTGTGCACCGCGGCACTGGGACTGACCGGCCACTACCCGCTGGCGGTCGGCGCCTGGGCGGTGGCCTCCGGGCTGGGGGTGCTCTTCAACATCGCCACCATGAGCCTGCGTCAGGCGACCGTGCCCGAGGAACTGCTCGGCCGGGTGCTGACCGCCTCGGGGGTGCTCGCCAAGTGCGCCGTCCCGCTGGGCGCCCTCGGCGGCGGTGCGGTGGTCGCGCAGGTCGGCCGCCCCGGTCCGGTCTACGTCGTGATCGGCTCGCTGCTCGTCCTCCTCGGCCTCGTCTTCGTCCGCTCGCCGCTCGGCCGGGCGCGCCGCCCGGCCGCCGTGCCGTCCGGCGCGGTCCGCTGACGGCCTCCTCCCACCACATCTTCTGGGGATCTCCTGTGCACATAGTCTTCTGCAAGTGGGACCGGCCGATGCTGCGCATCCTGCTGGCCCGCGGTGCGGCGGTCCATCTCGTCCTGGACGACTACGACTGGGCCCTCGGGCCCGATCCGGAGCTGCTGGCCCGGGCGGCCTCGGTCCACCGCGTCGGGCACTTCGACTCGATCGACGAACTGAGCGCGGTGGCGGTCGATCTGCTGCTGTCCGGGGCGCCGGTCGAGAAGGTCGCCGGCTTCACCGAGTTCAGCCAGTTCGGGGCCGGTCACCTCGCCCATCTGCTCGGTCTCGACAGCCCCTCCCCCGGGTCGGCGGCCGCCACCCGGGACAAGCGGCTGATGAAGCTGCGGGCGGCCGAGGCCGGCTGGCGCCACGCCCGGTTCCGCAGCCTGCCCACCGCCGGCCCGGCGGAGACGGATCCGCAGGCGCTGGTCGCCGAGCTCGGTCTCCCCCTGGTGGTCAAGCCGGTGACGGGCATGGGCACGTTGTCGACCGCGAAGGCGGAGACCGCGGACGAGCTGCGGACGCTCCTCGACGGCCGCCGCGCGCTCGCCCCCGAACTCGGCTCCCGGCAGCTGCTGGTGGAGGAGTTCGTGGCCGGCCGCGAGTACCACGTCGACGCCGTGTGGCGGGACGGCGAGCCGTGGTTCCTGCGGATCAGCCGCTACCTCGAACCCCGGCTGTCGCTGGCCGGGGCGGGCCGGCGCAACGGCGCGGTGATCGTGCCCAGGGAGGACGACCCGCAGCTGTACGCCTGGGTCGAGGAACGGCACCGGGCGCTCAACAAGGTGCTCGGGCTCGGCTCCGGCGTGACCCACCTGGAGATGTTCCGCGACCCGGAGGGCGGCGAGCCGGTGTTCTCGGAGATCGCCTCGCGGCCGGCCGGGGCCTTCGCCCCGGAGGCGCTCAGCGCCCATCTCGGCGTGGACTTCCGCGAGGTCTGGGCCGAGGAGCTGACCGGCGGCAGCGGTCGGTCGCTCGCCTTCGGCCCGCCCCCGCACCGCTACATCGGCTGGCTCAATCTCGCGCCTCCCACGGCGGGAGTGCTGACCGAGCTGCCCGACGAGGAGGCCCTGCGGGCCGACCCGGCGATCCTGGACTGGGAGTTCGTCCACCGGACCGGCGACCGCGTCGACCCGGACCACCCGTCCGCCTGGTGCGTGCTGCTGGTGGTCGGCGCGGCGACGGCAGCCGGCTTCGAGTCCGCCGTCGAGCGCATCGAGCGCCAGTACCGCTGCGCGGCGGTACGGGAGGAAGAGCGATGACGGACGCCATGACGGACCTCGCACACGGTCGCCGCGAACGGCTGGACCGGCTGGGCCGGGACTTCCTGGACCACTTCACGCAGGCCGCCGGGTTCACCCTCCTGGACCCCGAGCCGGCGATCCCGCACCACGACCGCACGATCCTGTTCACCAACTCCGCGGTGGTGCCGTTCAAGCCGTTCCTGCTGGGCGAGTCGGCCCTGCCGGCCCCCGGGGTGGCGGTGCGTCAGCCCTGCGTCCGGGTCCACAACCTCGACGAGGTGTTCGAAGAGGGCTTCGCCACCGAATTCGTGCTGCAGTTCGAGATGCTGGGGGTGCTGGCGCCCGCTGCCCGGGCCCGCGCGCTGGCCGCAGCGGTGGCCGGGTACCTCACCACCACGCTCGGGCTCGACGGGCCGTCGGTCGCCTTCAAGGCCGCCCACGACGACACCGACCTCTGTGCGGCCTGGGAGGCCGGCTGGACCGGGCCGGCCCTCCTCGACACCGAGGAGCGCGACTACTACCGGTGGGGCTTCGGCCACCCCCGGCTCAGCGGCCGGGGAGCCACCGTCGCCGTCCGCCAGGCCGACGGGCACTTCCGCGACCTCGGCAACCTGATCGCGTTCGAGCGGGACGGCGAGGTCGCCGGGTACGGCTTCGGCATCGGCCTGGAGACCCTCGCGGCCTGCCTCGACAACAGCCCATGGGTGCTGGACTGCACGCCCGCCGGCGCGGTCGTCGGGGCCCGCAACGCCGAGGAGGCCAAGCTCGCCGACCTGCTCGGGCTGCTCGTCAGGCTCTACGCGGCCGGCGTGCGGACCTCCTCACGGGCGCAGGGACACGTGCTGCGCCGGGCGGTGTCCGCCACCGCCCGGCTCGCCGCCGGACTGGGGCTCGACCAGGCCCGGCTGCTGCACCGGCTGGCCGTGGTGGCGGCGGCCGACGCCCCCGGACGGGACGTCCTCGGCCCGGCCGGGCCGGACCTGGAGCGGTACCGTCCGCGCGAGGACAGCCGGCACGTCCACGACCTGTCCTTCTGGTGCGCCGACGGCACCGACCCGGACGCCCTCTCCGCCGCCGCGGCACAGGTCGCGCTTCCCGGCGTGCACCGGATCAGCGCCTCGGTGAAGGACGTCTGGCACGGCGGGCGCACGTCGGTCACCCTCTCCGTCGCCCTGGACCTGCCGCCCTCGGCCGACAAGCCCGAGGCCAAGCAGGCGCTGCGCGCACTGGCCGCCCGGCTGGGCGAGCGCTGCGGAACCGAGCTGCGGGGGGAGATCCGATGAGCTCCCCCCAGCAGCCGGCGGCGGCCGCCGCCGGCACCGAACAGCGCGACTTCTGGTTCTTCCAGCGCATGACCGGCGATCCGGCCGGCTACCACATCGCCGGAACGGCCCCCCTGACCGGAGCCCTGGACCCGGAGCGACTGCGCCGGGCGCTGACCGAGGTGACGGCGAGCCACGCCCAGCTGCGCTGCTCGTTCCATCACGACGGCGGCGAACCGCGCGTCCTGGTGCACCCCGCCGCGGCGGCGCGGCCGGAATTCGAGGTCCACGAGGCGGCCGGGGCCGTCGACCCGGAGGCGTTCCTCCTGGAACGTGCCCGCCGCCCGTTCGACCTCGGGAGCCCGTGCCAGCTGCGCGCGGTACTGCTGAGACACGCACCGGACCGCCACGACCTGCTGCTCGCCTCGCACCATCTGGTGCTCGACGGTGCCGCGCTGGCGCAGCTGCTGCACGAGAGCCTCAGCCGCTACGCAGGCGCACCGCCCGTCGCCGTCGCCCCGTACGCCGAGTACGTCGGCCGCCAGCTGCAACGCCGCCTGCGGGACGGCGGGAAGGCCGCCGCCCACTGGCGGCGGGCGTTCGACGGCCGGACCCGGCCGCTGGAGCTGCTCGCGCAACCTGCCGCGGGCGCCGGCTCCGCCGGCCGGCCCGGCGCCGTCGGATCCTTCACCGTCGGACCGGAACTGCGGGCCTCGCTCGCCGACCGCTGCCGGCGCGAGCGGGTGTCCCTCTTCACCGGATTCCTCGCCGCCCTCGCCCTGGTGGTCCACGAGCGGGGCGGTGCGGCCCACCAAGTGGTGGGGATGCCGCTGGACCAGCGCGACACGGCCGATGCGGAACTCGGCAACTACACCACGGTGCTGCCCGTCCACCTGCCCGACGCGGCCGCGGCGGGAACCGGGCTGCTGCAGGCCACCCAGGCCGTCCTGCTCGACACCGTCGGGCACTGCGCCACCTCGCTGCTCGATCTGCTGCCGCTCGTCGCCGACGCGCAACCCACCCGGGACGACGGCGCGCCGACCGTGCCGTGGCGGGTCATGGTCACCGCCGTCCGCTCCCGTCCTCCCGAGCAGTACGGGGAGCTGCGGGCCGGGGTGCTGCGCCCGATCAGCACCGGCGCCAAGAACGGGCTCGGCATCACCTTCGTCGACGACGGCACGCAGGTGACGCTGCACCTCAGCCATCCCGGCAACACCACGCTCACAGGGCGCTTCGGCGAGGAGCTCCTGGCCGCGCTCGGCCGGGTCGCCGAGGGCGTTCCCGCCCTCGCGGCGCAGGCCCCGGTGACGGACGCGGGCCGGTCCCCCGCCGCGCCGTCGCCGGTGGCCGAGGTGGTCCAAGCCGTCATCGAGCAGGTGCTCGGCGCACCGCTCGGCCCGGACGACGACTTCTTCCGGGCGGGCGGCAACTCGATCGGCGTGAGCACGGTACTGGCCCAGATCCGGCGGCGCTTCGGCGTCCGGGTACTGGTCCGCGAGTTCTTCCAGGCGCCCACACCCGCGGCGCTCACCCGACGCGTACAGGAACTGCACGACCCGAGAGACGAGGAGCCCCCCGTGGCCGACACCGACATCCACCGGACGCCACCGGAGCCGGCCGCGACCGGCTCCGCAGCACCCCCCGGCCTGCCCGGCCCGGCCGGACCGGCCCAGGTGGCCGAGGTCGTCGACACCGTCATCGAGCAGGTGCTCGGCGCACCGCTCGGACCGGAAGAGGACTTCTTCCACGCGGGCGGCAACTCGATCGGCGTGAACGCCGTACTGGCCGAGATCCGGCGGCGCTTCGGCGTCCAGGTGCTGGTCCGCGAGTTCTTCCGCGCCCCCACACCCGCGGCGCTCACCCGGCGCGTACAGGAACTGCAGCATTCGGAAAGCAAGGAGTCCTGAGGTGTCCGACACCGAATTCACCAAGACCCAGCCGACGGCGACGGCGATCGTGGCGGAGGCCCTGGGAGTGCCGCCAAAGGCCCTGGACGGAGCGGCGTTCGCCCGGCTCGGCGGCAGCTCGCTGCAGGCGGCACGGGCGGCCCACCGGATCCGCCGCGGCGCGCGGCGGGCCGCGGACGCGGTGGGGCTGCTGACCACCTCCGATCTGGGCGGGTACCTCGCCGGCCTCGCCCCGGTCGCCGCCGATGCCCCCGCGGCGCCGGTGGCGCCGCCGGCGCCGGGCGCGCTCGTCCCGCTCTCCTGGCAGCAGCAGCTGATCTGGTACCAGTCGCTCCTGGACCCGGAGTTCACCGGATACCACTTCAGCGCCCTCTTCCACTTCACCCGGGCACCGGAGCCGGCGGCGCTGGACGACGTCTTCCGCGCCGTGCTGGACCGGTTCCCGTTGTTCCGGACCAGGATCGTCACCGTCGACGGCCTGCCGCACCAGGTGGCGGGGGACGCCGGAGCGGCCGACGCCCCGCGCGTCGCCGTGGTGGACCTGGACGTGCAGGGGCCCGCACCGCGCGAGCTCGCCCGGGCGGCCGGCGCCGATCGGCCCTTCGACCTGGCCACCGGACCGCTGGTGCGCTGGACCCTGGTCCGGCTGCCCGGCGGGCGGGCCACGCTCGTCCACACCGAGCACCATCTGGTCCACGACGGCGTCTCGTTCAGCCGGCTGGTCGACAGCCTGGCCGAGGACCTGCCCGGCCGGCAGGAGGTGGACCACGGGTACTTCCGGTACGCGGCGAGCCCCCGGCCCGACACCGCCGCCGAGGTGTCCGCGCTGGCCTCCGCCTGCGCGGACGTCGCCCCGCTCGTCCTCGCGTCCCCGGCCGGCCCCTCGGACGGAGCGGAGGAGGGCGAGGACCACTTCCTGCGGCTGCCGGTGCCCGGGCAGCTGCTGGCGGCCGCCCGCCGGACCGCGCAGGAGGCCGGACTGTCCCTGTTCACCGTGCTCTTCGGCGCCTTCGCCGGAGCCGTCGGCGAGGCGGGCGGCGTGCCCTCCGGGCGGGAGTACCTGATCGGCACGGCCGTCGCCAACCGGCCCCCCGAGCACCAGGAGACGGTCGGGATGTTCGTCTCCACCGTGCCCGTGCGCTGCCGCCGGGACGAGGACGCCCCGCCCGCGGAGCGGCTGCGGGCGGCGGCCGAGGCGCTGCGGGAGGCCGGGACCCGGTCCGACCTGCCGGTGTCCGACCTGGTGCGGGCGCTGCGCGCCGTGCCGGGGGCCACCGTGCGGGAACCACTGGCCGTCGCCTTCAGCCTGCACGAGCAGCCGAGGCAGGAACTGGTCCTGGCGGGCGAACGCGCCCGGGTCGAGCTCGGCGTCTTCCACGGCGCGGCCAAGTTCCCCGTGAACGTGGTGGTGCTCGCCAACGAAGCCGCCGGGACGGTCGAGCTGCTGATCGAGGGCCGCCGCACCGAGGTGCCGGAGGACCTGCTCTGGCGGCTGTGGAGCGGATTCGTCGATCACCTGAGGGCACTGCTGAGCAGCCCCGTCGCCGCACCGGAGCCCCGCGCCGTGCCCGCCCGGGACGTGGTGGACGCCGTGCGCGCCGCCGCGCTCGACCGGCCCGGCGCCCCGGCGATCAGCGACGAGCAGGGCGAGCTGACCTACGCCGCCCTGGCCGCGACCGGTGACCGGGTGGCCGGCGGCCTCGCCCCGCACTGCGGGGCCGGGTCGACGGTCGCGTTGCTCGGCGAGGCGTCGGTGCGGTTCTTCGCAGCGGTCTACGGAGTGCTGCGCGCCGGCAGCGGCTACGTACCGCTCGACCAGTACCAGCCCGTGGACCGGCTCGCCCTGATGCTGCAGAACTCCGGCTGCGACCTGCTGATCGACCTGACGGGACCGGATCACGGCACGGTGGCGGACGAGCTGGCCGAACGGCTGCCGGAGCTGCGCACCGTCCGCTGGGAGTCGCTCCTCGCGGACGGCGCGCCGGACAGGGGGCTGGACGGGGGCGATGCCGTGCCGCCGCCGGGACCCGAGGTCGCCTACACCCTGTTCACCTCCGGCACCACGGGCGCCCCGAAGGGCGTCCAGGTCAGCCGGGGCTCGCTGGCCCTGCTGGCGGACTGGGCCCGTACCGAACTGGCCCTGGAGCCCGGCAGCGTGGTCGCCCAGATCGCCAGCATCGGCTTCGACGCGTCGGTCTGGGAGGTGTGGCCCACGCTGACCGCCGGCGGGCAGCTGCGGATCGCACCGTACGAAGCCCGCGTGGACCCGCAGTTGCTCGCCGACTGGCTGGAGCGCCGACGGGTGGAGGTCGCCTTCGCCCCCACCCCGGTCGCCGAGATGCTGATGGAGCTCCCCCTGCCGGAGAGCCTGCGGGTGCTCACAGCCGGCGGCGACCGGCTGCACCCCGTCCCGTCCGGGCTCGGCTGCCAGGTGCTGAACGTCTACGGCCCCACCGAGTGCACGGTGGTGGCCAGCGCGGCCTGGATCAAGGCCGGGGCGACGGAGACGCCGTCGATCGGTGCGGTGCTTCCCTTCAACACCCACCGCCTGGTGGACTGCTCCGGCCGGCCGGTGGCCGACGGCCGGGAGGGCGAGCTGTGGATCGGCGGCGGCGGGCTGGCGCTCGGTTACCTCGGCCTGCCGGCCGAGACGGCGACCCGGTTCGTCCCCGATCCCCACTCCGCGACCGGCGAGCCGGTCTACCGGACGGGCGACATCGTGCGCCGCAGGCCGGACGGCGGCCTGGACTTCCTCGGCCGCCGCGACCGGCAGGTCAAGATCTCCGGCGTACGGATCGAGCCCGCCGAGGTGGAGGCCACCGTGCTGCGCGTGCCGGGCGTCCAGCAGGCCGTGGTCACGGCGGACCGGGTGGGCGGCGTCCAGCGGCTCCGGCTCTTCGTCGTGCCCGCCGCCGGCGCCGACCGGAGCGCGCTGCGGCGGGAGATCCGGCGGCAGCTGCCGGCCTACCTGCACGGCAGCGTGGTCGAGTTCACGGCCTCGCTGCCGCTGAACCGGAACGGAAAGGTGGATCTCCGGATGCTGACCGCACGACCCGTCGTGGAGCCGGAACAGCCCGCGCTGGCGCTGGCGCACACCGTCCTGCCGGACGGCGACCTCGACGCGCCCTGGTTCGAGCTCAGCGCCTCCTCGCTCGACGCGGCCCGGCTGGTTAGCCGGCTCGGTCAGGAACTGGGCCTGCCCGCCGTGCTGAAGGAGTTGCTGACGGCCGACTCCGTCGAGACGTACCTGCTCGGTCTGACCGCCGCTCCCCCGGCCGACGCCCCCGCCGCCTGCGCGCCCCCGTCCCCCGCTCCCGCGGTGGCCGCACCGGCCCCGGTGGTGGCCGCACCCGCGCCCGCCGCGGAGCTCCGTCCGCCGGCGGGCCGCCCGGAGGCACCGGCCGCCACCGCGGCGTGCACGGTGCTCTGGCCGTCCCTGGCCGCGCTGGCCGACCGGGACAAGCTGACGCTGGCGCACCGGCTGCTGGACGACCTGCTCACGTCCTGACGCCCGCGGACGAACGAAGGTCCCGCCTGCTCCCGGAGCAGGCGGGACCTTCGCCGTGGTGCGGTCAGGCCACGGCCGGGCCGAGCAGGGTCACCTCGGTCCCGCCGAGCCGCGCCGCGACGCCGTTGGGCAGGGTGAGGATGGGATTGGTGTGGCCGAACTCCAGGTCGGCCAGGACCGGCACGCCCAGCCGGGCCAGGCAGTCCAGCGCGGCCTCGTGGAAGGCGTGCCGGTCGTCCTCGCTCCAGCCCAGCGGGCGGCCGAAGACCACTCCGGCGACCTCGTCCAGCAGCCCGGAGTTGCTCAGGTGCCAGAGGTCGGCGTCGGCGGTGGCCGGTGAGTAGGGCGGCTCGGACGGCTCCAGGAAGAGCAGGCGCCCGCGGGTGTCCGGCTGCCACGGCGTACCGATCAGGTGCCGCAGCGAGGGCAGGCAGGCGGCCAGCACCGGTCCCTCGGCCGTACCGGGGACGAGCACGGTGCGCGGGGGCGCGGCCGAGCGGTCCCGGGGCCGCTGCTCCCGCTCGCGGCGGGCGAAGTCGAGGTCGACCACCTGGTACGGGAGCACCGGGCACGGTCCGGCCGGCGCGGGTGTGCCCGCCACGCGCAGGAAGTGCTCCACGGTCTCCGGGTAGGGGGCCGGCAGCTCGCCGAACTGCGGGATGAGCGCCGGCCCGTAGAAGGTGACCAGCCCGGTGCGGGCGTGTACGGCCGACAGCAGCACGGTCGCGTCCGAGTATCCGCACAGCACCTTGGGGTTGGCCGCGATGAGGTCCAGGTCGAGACCGGGCAGCAGCTGCGCGGAGTGGTCGCCGCCGATGGTGTAGAGCACGCCGCGGACCGCCGGGTCGGCGAAGGCGGCGTGCAGGTCGTCCAGGCGCTGCTCGACGGTGCCGGCGGTCCAGCGCCGGCGGCCGAGGGCGTGCGGCATGGTCGTGGTCCGGAAGCCGAGTGCGCGCAGCGCGGCCAGGCCGCGCCCGACCTCGGCGGGGAGCGAGGCCGCGGCCGGGCAGGCGGGGGACACGACTGCGATGGTGTCCCCCGGCCGGAGCGCCGGGGGCAGCAGGAGGGTGTCGGCGGGCCGGGGCATCAGATGTCCCCGCGGACGCCGCCGGACACGGCGCGGGATCCGGCGGCCGGCCGCCAGCGGGGCCCGTCCGGCCCGGTGACCCGGCCGGGGTCGTGGCGGTGCAGCAGGGCGGCGCCGAGCACGCTGGCCCGGTCGCGCGGATCGCAGCGGACCGCGTCGACCTCCACCAGGTACACCTCCAGGGCGGCGAACGGCCTTCCGTCCGGCAGGGTCGCCGAGGCCCGTACCTCGTCGAAGTCCGGCCAGCGGGCGGTGTTCAGCCGGTGCAGCGTCCGTTCGCAGAACGCTTCCTTGAGCTTCTCGTCCTGGTTGCCGATCAGGACGGACTCCAGGATGGAGACCACCCGGAAGAACTCGACCGGGAGCAGCCCCCACGGGTCCTGCGGGCCCGTGGTCCGCCCGCGGTCGTCGTAGAGGACGATCCGCAGTTGCTCCCAGGTCTCCGGGACACGGTAGTTGAACATGTTGTAGGCACAGAAGGGCCAGCGGTTGCGGTCCCGCACGGTGTGCCACAGCTGTGCGCCCAGGTAGGCGGTGGCAGTGCCGAGGATGACTGCGGGTAGATGCCTGGTACGGAACATGGGGTTCCTTTCCGGATAGCTTGTCAAACACATGAGTCAAGCCAACGCGTGCAGCTCTGCCCACCATAATCGCTGCACAGACGGCCATTTGGCGAGGTCTCCGACGATCACATCGACCAAGTTGACCATCAAGTGTTGACACTTGAGTCATAGACTGTTGTCATCTTTACCGGAACGGGATCACTCCTCGTCATCCCGCAGCCCCAAGACACCCTCGGAGGGACCATCGTGACCGTGACCGTGGACGAGATCGTCCAGAAGCCCTACGTGCAGCTGCTGGCCATGCTGGGCGAGTCCAACCTCCCGCCCGGCGGCCTGGCGACCGTCCACGACCTGGCTCTGCACCTGCACCTGCGCCCCGGCGTGAAGGCCCTCCACGCGGGCTGCAACGCCGGCTTCCTCAGCCGTGAGCTCGCCCGCCGCACCGGCGCCTCCCTCCTGGGCATCGACATCTCGCCGGACATGGCGGAAGCCGCCAACCTCCGGGCCAAGCAGGAGGGCCTGGACCACCTGGTCCGCTACGAGCAGCAGGACACCCGCGAGCTGCCCTACGCCGACGGCGAGTTCGACGTCGTCCTGTCGGGCGGTGCGATGGCCTTCGTCCGTGACCACCGGCGGGCCGTCGACGAGCAGATCCGCGTCACCAAGACCTTCGGTCTCCTCGGCGACGTGCAGTTCTACTACCGCAAGCAGCCTCCCCAGGAGCTGCTCGACCGGGTCTCCGAGGTCATCGAGGTGCCCGTCCCGCAGTACAGCCGCGAGTACTGGCTCGACCTGTACGACACCCCGCAGCTGCAGCCCTACTGGCGCACCGACGCCGACGCCGCGTGGCGCACGGACGAGGAGGTCGAGGCGTACAGCCGCGCCATGGTGGAGCGTTGCGCGCAGGGCTGGTCGGAGGCGGCCCGGGAAGCGCTGTTCGAGCGGTTCCAGCACATCTTCGGTTCGTTCAACGAGAACATGAAGTACCTCGGCTACACCACCTACGTGTACCGCAAGGTCGACGCGGGGAGCGAGCCCGCCCTGTTCCTGTGACGGCCGCACCGGGCCCACCCGCCCCGGCATCCGCGCTGCACGAGCAGCTCCTGGGCCGGCTGCAGGAGATGGCCCTCGCCCAGCCCGACGCGCCGGAACGCCTGGCCATGTGCCGGTTCACCACCGGCATGGCGGTGCTCAGGACCGTCTGGCACCTGCCCCCCGGCTCGTTCTTCGCAGAGTACGCGCCGCTGCTCGACCAGGCCGAGCAGCAGGACGCACCGCGCCGCGTGCTGGCGCCCGCGGCCTACGAACTGCTGCGTGCGGTGACGACGCTCAGCGTCGGCGCGTGGACCCTGGGCGTCGACAGCCCGGCGGTCCGCGCGCTCGCCAACCTCTCGTTCTGGGCGCTGCAGCAGTACGTGGTCGAGTTCCACGAGGACCTGTGGAGCTACAACAGCCACCTCAACCTGTTCCTCGCCGCGCTCTCCCTCACGCCGCCCGGCCGCGACCGCCGGGTGGACTCCGCGCTGCTGCTCGCCCTGCAGGCGTACTACGCGATGGTGTACCTGCAGTCCGGGGTGTCCAAGTTCGTCGGGGCCGGCCGCCGGTGGGCGGACGGCCGCACCCTGCGCGCCGCCTGGGGAGAGCTCGGCACACCGCTGGGCAAGTGGCTGGCCCGCCGTGACCTGCGGCTCAGCGGGGCGCTCAGCGCCCTCACCCTTCTCTTCGAACTGGGCTTCGCGCCGGCGCTGGTGGCCGCCTGGCCGCAACGCGCCCTGCTCGGCGGCGCCTCTGCGGCCTTCCACCTCGCGGTCAAGGCGACGATGGGCATCTCGTTCTGGCACCTGTCCTGGTTCGCCGCGCCGCTCTTCTCCGCACCACCCGCCCTCGGCCGCCGCCTGGCGTCCGCCCTCTACCAGCCCCCACCTTTCGTCCGGCAAGGAGAACCGTGTCCCAAGAACTGATCGCAGGGCAGCTCCAGCTGCGCCCGCCGCAGAGCTGGCAGGAGCCCGACACGCACTACCTGACGGTCCTCAAGGACCCGTGGTACCGCCACCTCGTCGAGCTCACCGACCTCTTCCACACCGCCACCGTGGACTTCTGGCGCGCCCGCGGCGGCCGCGCCGCGTACCTCCCGATCACCACCGGCTCCATCTCCAGCCCCATGGGCCGGGGCAGCGACTCCACCCCCGTCAAGGTCCGGCTGGAGGGGGTGGACACCTACCTGGCGGACTCCATGCAGTTCCTGCTGGAGCTGAGCAGCCGGCTCACCGACGGGCCGAGCTACTACGTGATGCCGTCCTTCCGCGGCGAGCCCGCCGACCAGACCCATCTCTGCCAGTTCTTCCACAGCGAGGCGGAGCTGCCGGGCGGCCTGGACGAGGTCGTCGAGACCGTGCAGGCGTACCTGCGCCACCTCGCCGGGGTGTTCCTGGTGCAGGCCGGCGATCTGGTGGCCCGGTTCGCGGGCGGCACCGATCACCTGTACGCGCTGCTGCGCGACGACGCCTTCCGCCGGATCCGCTTCGACGACGCCGTCGAGCTGCTGGGCAACGACCCCGCCTACGTCCACGAGCAGTTTCCCGGCTGCCGTTCGCTCACGCGCGCCGGTGAGCGCCGGCTGATGGACGAGCTGGGCCAGTTCACCTGGGTGACGCACATGGACCACCTCTCGGTCCCCTTCTACCAGGCGTTCGACCCGGACGACCGGGACAAGGCGGTCTGCGCCGACCTGCTGTTCGGTGTGGGAGAGACGGTCGGCTGCGGCGAACGGCACGCCACCGCCGAGCAGTTGCGCGAGGCCCTGGCACTGCACGAGGTCGACGAGTCGGACTACGCCTGGTACCTGCGCATGCGCGAGGAGACCCCGCTGCGCACCGCCGGGTTCGGGATGGGCGTCGAGCGGTTCATGCTGTGGCTGACCGGCCACGACGAGATACGCGACCTGCCGCTGTTGCTGCGCTTCAACGGCCGCCAGATCAATCCCTGACATGACCGAGACGACTCCGGCACCCACCACGGTGGGCGCCCGCGACGAGCGGGCCGACCGGCTGCGCGAGCGGCTGGTGGGCCTCGCCCGTGGGGAAATCACCGGCATCGCCGGGATGGACCTGGGCCTGGACTACCGGGACGGCAGCCTCCGGCTGCGCGGTCACCGCGCCGACGATCTGCTGGACCGCTACGGCTCCCCGCTGCTGGTCTTCGACGCGGAGCGCGTGCGCTCCAACGCCCGGGCGCTGCGCGAGGCGTTCGGGCGGCACTTCTCCGACGTACGGCTCTGCTACGCCATGAAGGCGTGCTACGTGGGGCCGGTGCTGCGCACCCTGCTGGAGGAGGGTGTCGGCCTGGAGACGATGAGCGACCTCGAACTGCAGCTGGCACAGGCCCACGGCGCACGCGGCCCGGACCTGTGCAGCAACGGGATCGGCCGCAGCGACGCGTACAACCGGCGGACCGCCGCGGCCTCGCCGTTCCTGACCGTGGTCGACGCCGAATCGGACGTGGCCGCCCTGGAGCGGGCCGTGTCCGGGCCGGACCGGCTGCCGGTGGCCGTGCGGGTCACCCCGCCCTCCCGGGACTCCGGCCTGTTCGACCGCTCCGGTTCGAAGCTCGGCGCCGACCACTCCGGCGGCAGCTTCGACCGGGTCCTGCAGCGTTGCCTGGCCTCCGACCGGCTGCAGGTGGCGGGCCTGCACGCCCACCAGCTGACCCACTGCGCGGACCTGGAGCAGTTCCGCTCGGCAGTGCGGGCGCTGGCGGCGGTCGCGGTCGACGCCGAGCACCGCTACGGCATCCGGTTCACGTACGTGGACATCGGCGGAGGGCTGGAGAGCAGGTTCCTGTTCGAGCGTGCAGGGGCCCGGATCGAGGACTTCGCGGCCGCAGCGGCAAAGGAGCTGGCGGTCCTGGGGCACGAGGTCACGCTGGTGCTGGAGCCCGGGCGCTGGCTGGTCGCCGACGCCGCGACGGTGCTCTGCACCGTCTCCGGGGTCAAGCACAACAGCGGCCGGGAGTGGGTCATCGCCGACGCCGGGGCGTCCCTGCTGATCCCCCTGCCCGAGCTGGTCTACCACCCCCTGCCGGTCCGCCTGGACGGGCGCCCGTGGCGCCCGACGGCGGTGGGGGACCAGACCTGCGACGCCCAGAACGTGCTCTGCCAGGACGCCGAACTGCCGCCGCTGGAGACCGGCGACCGGCTGGCGCTGCTCAACTGCGGTGCCTATACGACGGTCTTCTCCTCGGCCTGGGGACACCGCCTGCCCACCACGCTGCTGGTGGACGGCGACCGTCCGCCGGAGGTGGTCTTCGGCCCGGAGCAGCAGTCCGCCTTCTGGCAGGCGCTGCACGGGGTGGACCTGACCTTCTGAACCACCTTTGCGCACATCTGAACCACCTTTGCGCACAGTCGAGTCCGGCCGGTCCCCCCGCGGGGGGACCGGCCGGACTCGTCTGTGCGCTCAGTCCGTCAGCAGCACGGTCAGCGTGGTGGCCTCGTACACGCCGTCGATCAGCTGCAGGAACACGGCCTCGTGCTCGTCCGGCACCACCTCGGGCGAGGCGAGGTCCACCGTCCAGTCGAACGCGCGGTGCCGGTGCGGCGGCAGTGCCTCGGCGCGGCTCCAGCCCTCCGGCAGCTCCGCGAAGCTGCCCGCCACGAACGCGAAGCCCACGGCGCCGTGCGCCTCCTGCCCGGCGGGGTTGACCACCCGCCGGTGCAGCGGGGCCGGGGTCCCCCGCCCTGCCCGGACCTCGTACGCGCCGTGCTGTCCGGGGTCCGCGATCTCCCCGGTGGACCACTGCAGGCTCCCGCAGCGCCGGCACTGCACGCACTGCACCCGCAGCTCGGGTTCCACCCGGTGCTGGAGGCGCATCAGCACCGCGCGGTCCTTGCGGCAGCCGGGGCAGGTGAGCGGTTCGGCGGACACCTGGCGCAGGGCCGCGAGGGTGCCGTCGGTGTACTGCCACCAACTCCGGTGCACCTGGTCGACCAGCTCCTTCATCAGATCGGCCTGCAGCCCGGTGAGTTCGGCGGCGAGTGCCGCGCTCTCCCCGGCCGTGACGCCGCGCAGCTGTTCGCGGGTCGCACTGCGGACCCGGGCGCGCAGCTCCGTCATCCGTGCCCGGTCGGGTTCGATGCCCAGCCAGTGCAGCCTGTCCAGCCGGGGCAGGACGGTGCCGTTCCAGTACGCCAGCCGGTCCAGCAGGGCCGGATCCGCCGGGGCCAGCCCCGTGACGGCGACGTCGGCGAGCCGGGCCGGTGCGCGGCGTGCGGCGGGGGGCCGTGCCGGCGGGGTGGCGAAGGTGAGGGCCGGATCGCCGAACAGGCCGAACCGGGCCAGTTCGCCGGTCGTGCGCTGGGCGTGGACGTTCAGCCGCTCGACCACCTCGCCGAGCGGCAGGCCCTCGGCGACCCCGGCCTCGAAGTCGTCCTTGGACACGCCTTGCGCGGCGTGCACCCCGACCGGGCCCACCACGGCGACGGAGATGCCGGAGAGGAAGCCGAGCCCCAGATTGACCTCGGTCGGGAAGGCGTTGTTGCCCAGGGCCACCGCGGAGCAGCTCTGGACGAACACCAGGCTGGCGTTGACGTCCGCCGCGGACAGCCGGGCCTCGTCGTCCAGGTCGGTGCGGAAGCATCCGCCGCCTCGGAGGCAGGAGGGGACGCGGTCGCCGTCCTCGACGAGGGGCAGCAGCCCGTCCCGGTGGTCGGAGCGGCCGCAGATGATCCCGTCCGGCAGGTGTGCGCAGCACTCGCGGCCGTGCGAGCGCACCACCAGGCTCTTGAAGGCGTCCCGGGTCAGCGGCGTGAGCTCGTCGAAGCCCACTGCATCGGCGGTCGCGGCGTCCGACTCCGAGGGGTGGGTGACCTTGAAGCGCCCGGTGGTGCCCAGCGCCCCGAGGGTCAGCGTGCGGTAGACCAGGCTCGTCAGCGCGGAGGCGTCACGGGCGGTCAGCACGCCGGCCCGGGGCGCGAGGCCGCCCGGCCAGTCGCCGAGGGCGGACAGGTCCCCGGCGAGGCCCACCACGGCCACCAGTGTGTCCCGGTGGGCGGCCAGCGCACCGGGCAGCTCCCACACCTCCAGGTACTGGTGGGGGCGTCCGGTGGCGGCGGCCAGGAGGTGCCCGGCCGCGAGGGCGGCCCGGCTGCCGGCGGAGAGCACCACGCCGGGGCGGGGCTCGGGCGTGACGGCCGGCAGGTCGGTCACGCCCCGGCTGGCCAGGAGCTCCTGATAGCGGGTCACACTGGGGCCGGCCAGGAGAGGAAACGGCCGGCCGGGGGTCCACGAGCCCACTTGGCCGTGGAATTCTTCGAGGTCGGTGTGGACGATGGCGCCGGTCTGGGTCAGGGGCATGGAGTACCTCTAGATCGGTCCGGCTCGTCGGCTGCGGGGCGCGGCTGCGGGCGGCGGTGGCCGGCACCGGCCGGAGGAGGTGTCCGCCTCTCGGGGCGGGCGGCAGCCTCGGAGCTTCGGATAACGAGATGTGCTCATCGACAGGCCACGCGGACGGCTGGAGAGAGAGCCGATGGCGGCGTTCCCCGATATCGGGGGAATCGCCGCGTGTCCGATATTCACTGCGGCTTCTGCCGCGTCATGGCCGCATTATTATCCGGCGTCTTCTCAGTGCCCGTCAATTGCCTACCGGCGGATACCCCGGACGTTCCTCCGTGCCGGGCCCGGCCCGCGGGTCGCGTGCCGGGCCCGCACCACCGGCCTCAGGCGCGCGGGGGCTCCGGGAGGCGGTGGCCGTGGCAGTGCAGTGCCTGCCGGAAGGCCAGCGCGGCCGGGCCGTGCTCACCGGCCCGGTGCAGCGCCGTGGCCAGCTCGCCCCAGGCGCCGGCGGCGCGCCGCCCGGTGGTCGCTCCCGCCAGCGCCTCGGCGGCCTGCTTCCGTGCGTCCCCGGCGGCCCGGGCCGCCTCGGTGCCGCCACGGCCGGCCCGGGCCTCGGCGAGCAGCAGCAGGGCCCGGGCCCGCTCCGGCCCGGCCTCGGGCGGCAGCTCGGCGAGGGCGCGTTCGGCCAGCTCACAGGCGGCGGCGTCATCGCCGAGCAGGAGTTCTGCGCGGGCGGCCGCGGTCGCGTGGGCGGCGCGGTCCCCGGGCCGGCCGTGCTCGGCGAGCGGAGCCGCCGCCTCGGCCAGTACGGTCCGGGCGCCGGCCGCGTCGGGGACGTCCAGGCCGAGCAGCACCTCGGCGTGGAGGACGCGCAGCCGCCCGGCCACCCGTTCGTTCTCCCCGGCCGGGCCGGCTTCCAGTGCCCGCTGGATCAGCGGCAGGGCATCGGCGGAGTTGCCGCTCTCGTGCGCGGCGAGGCCGGCGCTCCAGTACGCGGCGCTGAGCGCCTTCGGCGTGCCGACCGCCTCGGCGCGCCGGATCGCGGTGCCGGTGAGCTGCTGGGCGCGCTGGACGTCCCCGCGTTCGCAGTAGAGGGCGGCAAGGGAGGCCAGGAGCTCCACCCCGACCTGGGTGGGGACCAGCTTGAGCTGCTGCATCTCGGTCAGGACGCCCTCGGCGAGGGTGATCGCGTAGTCGAGGTCGCCCAGTTCGTGGTAGCAGCGGCAGAGCGCGACCACGACGGCGAGCCGGGAGACCCGGCCCTGGGACTGTGCGGCCGAGGTCCGCAGGTGCTCGTACCGGTCGACGGCGTCGGCGAGCCTGCCGGCGCGCTCCAGGGACTGGGCGATGCCGAGTTCGGCGGCGAGCCTGATGTCCTGCAGGTCCGCGCCGGAGGCCCGGTCCTGTACGGCCTCGTAGCGGTGCAGGGCGGCCTCGGGCGAGCCGTCGCGGTCCAGGGACGCCTCGGCGAAGCGGAGTTCGACCTCCAGCTCGCCGCGGTCGGCGCGGTCCAGGCAGTTGAGGAGGTACTCGGGGTCGCAGCCCAGCCGGTGGGCGAGCTGGACCAGCACGTCGTGCGACGGGGTCCGCTTGCCGGACTCCAGCAGGGAAATGTAGCTCGGGGAGAAGTCCTGTCCGGCCAGATCGACCTGGGACAGACCTGCGGCGCGCCGGAGCTGCCGGATTCTCGAACCAAGCCTCTGCAGGTGCTCCACGCTTGAACTCCCCATATTGACTACGGAATCTAACTGAATTTACCACCGCCTGTCAAAGGTCCTCCGGGGCGCACGTGTGGGGTCCGTTGATCCCGTCGTTGATCTTGTCGTTGATCAGACGTAGATCGCGGGGTGCCAGGCTGCGGGCAGTGAACGACGGACTTCCGGCGGCTGCCAGTGCAGGCCGCCGGCCGGCCGTGAAGGCCGGTCCAGCAGAGGAGAACTCGCCATGGAGCATGTGACGAAGCCGGCCGCCGCCGGGACGCACCGGGCACGGATGGCGGCCGGGCTCGCAGCCGCGCTGCTCGCCCTGCTCCCGGCGGCGGTGGTGACGGCCACGACTGCCGGCTGGGACGGTGCCCCCGCACAGATCAGTGCGGACGGCAGCCACAAGGACCCCAAGGAGTGGAACAACACCCTCGACGTTCCGCCGCCCAAGATGCAGTGACCCCGCACGAGCAGCCGAGGACCGGCCCCCGGAGCCCTTGCCGTGGCGGTCCGGTGAGGCGGGGTCCTTCAGGCCAGGTGCGACAGCAGGCGCTCGGTGTCGGCCGCCTCGGGCAGCCTGAGCCGGGTGTACACGGCCGTCGCCTCCCGCAGCCGCACCCGGGCCGCGTCGGCCTCACCGAGATCCGCCAGGGCCCGGCCGAGCACCACCAGCGCGTGTCCCCGGTCGCGTTCGGCTCCGATCTCCTCGCACTGGCCGAGGGCCGCCTCCGCGTGCCGGACCGCCTCCCCGGCGCGCCCGGTCGCGCGCAGGGTGTCCGCCATGCGGTACCGGGCCTGGGCCTCCCGGTTGCGGATGCCCGCGGCCCGGCACAGCTCCAGGCACGCGTCGTACCGGGCCAGGGCCTCCTCGTGGCGGCCGAGTCCGTGGAGGGCCAGAGCGAGGACGTACAGCCCGTAGGCCAGGTTGCGGTCGTCGCCGATCTCCCGCAGGGCCGGCAGCAGCTCCTCGCAGGCGGGCACCGCCTCGTCGGCCCGGCCGCTGCACACCCGGGCCAGTGCGGCGTTCAGCGTGGTCACCAGCTCCCCCGACCGGTGGCCGAGCTTACGGGCGAGCTCGATCGCCTCGTCGTAGGAGCGGATCGCGTCGTGGTGGCGGTGCCGGAGCTGGGAGACCAGGCCCAGGTCGTTGAGCGACTGGCGCAGGATCGTCAGGTCGCCCACCTCCCGGGACGCCTCCACCGCCAGCGTCGCCTGGGCTTCGGCGTCCGTCAGGCGGGTGCTCTGGATCGCCACGGTGCCGCACAGGAAGTGGCCGCGTCCGACCGAGCGGCGGTCGCCCAGGACGGCGGCGGCCTTGGCGACGGCCAGCGCCACCGGCGTCAGCTGCTCGTAGCGCACCTGCTGACCGAACGGGCTGAGCGCGACCAGGAGATCGGCCGCCTTGCGCAGCCGCTCGGCGCTCGCCGGCCCGGCCTCCCGGGCCGCCAGCAGGGCCGCCGCCAGGGCGCCGTCGACCTCGGCCGCGACCCACTCGCGGGCCGCCGCGAAGCCGTCCAGCGGTACGCCGGCCGACCGCGTCGGACCGAACGCGTCGTTCATCGGATCGCCCGGGACGGCGGTCTCGAACGCCCGGACGGCGGTGGCGAGCAGGTGGTCGATCAGCCGTTCCAGCGCCGCGGAGCCCTCGCCGGGATCCGCGGCGGCGGCCCGGTGCCGGGCGAAGTCGCGCAGCAGGTCGTGGTAGCGGTAGCGGCCCGGAACGGTCGCCTCCAGCATGGCGGCGTCGACCAGGGACTCCAGCAGGTCCTCGGCGCTGTGGGTGTCCGTCTCCAGCACGGCGGCCGCGGCCGGCAGCCCGATGTCGGGGCCGCCGACGACGGCGATCAGGCGGAAGGCGCGGGCCTGTTCTTCCGTGAGCTGCCGGTAGCCGAGCTCGAAGGCGGCGTCCACGGCCAGGTCGCCGACCCGCAGTTCGGCGATCCGGCGGCGTTCGTCGGCCAGCCGGTCGGCCATCGTCCGGACGGACCAGGACGGCCGGGCGGCCAGCCGGGTCGCGACGATCCGGACGGCGAGCGGCAGCCGGCCGCTGCTCGTCACCAGCTCCAGCGCGGCGAGCGGCTCGGCGGCGACGCGCTCCGGCCCGGCGATGCGGGCCAGCAGGTCGAGCGCCTCCTGCTGGTCGAAGGCGGCCAGGTCCACCTGGACCGCGGTGGGCAGTCCGAAGAGCCGGGACCGCCCGGTGATCAGCACGGCACAGCCGCCGGAGCCGGGCAGCAGCGGTCTGACCTGGGCGGTGTTGGGGGCGTTGTCCAGCAGGACGAGCGCGCGGCGTCCGTCCAGCAGCGAGCGGTACAGCCGGGAGCGGTCCTCCAGGCTCTCCGGGACGTTCTCCGGCGGGACGCCCAGCGCGGTGAGGAAGCTGGCCAGCACCATGGCCGGCTCGGCCGGGTCGCCCTCGCTGCCGCGCAGGTCCGCATACAGCTGCCCGTCGGTGTAGGCCGCCTTGACCCGGTGCGCGACCCGCAGCGCCAGGGCGGTCTTGCCGACGCCGCCCATCCCCGACACCGCGACCACGGGCATGTCGGCCGGTCCCGCCGCGTCGATCGCCCGGCAGATCGTCGCCACTCCCTCGGCCCGGCCGGTGAAGTCCGAGGTGTCCGCGGGCAGCTGGGCGGGGGTCGGTCCGGGTGCGGCGGGGCGGGCGGGGAGGGCCGGCCGGGCCGGCGCCGGTTCGGCGGCGGGGGGCCGGTCTGCGGGCGGCGTGAGCGGGGGCCGGGCGGGGGCGGGCAGGTCGAGCTCCGGGTCGTTGCGCAGGATCTGCTGGTGCAGGGTGTGCAGTTCCGGCGCCGGAGCGACGCCCAGCCCCTCGCCGAGGATCCGGCGCAGCCGGTCGAAGAGTGCGAGCGCGTCGGCCTGCCGCCCGGCCCTGTACAGGGCGCGCATCAGCTGTCCGTACGGTCGCTCGCGCAGCGGGTGCTCGGCGGTGAAGGCGCTGAGGTCGGGGATCGCGAGGCTGTGGCGGCCGAGCAGCAGGTCCACCTCGAACCGCTCTTCCATCAGGGCGAGCCGCAGTTCGGAGAGCCGGCCGCGCTGCTGTTCGGCGAACGGGCCCGGGACGTTGGCCAGCGGCTCGCCCTGCCAGAGTTCCAGGGCGCGGGACAGCTGGTCGCCGGCTTCCTCGTCCCGGCCGGCGCGGCGGGCCTGGAGGGCGGAGGCGGCGAGCTGGTCGGCGAACGTCGCGTCCAGGTTCTCGACCGGGAGGACGAGCCGGTAGCCGTCGCCGACCGACACGAGGGTGCTCGGCGCCGAGCGGTCCTCCTCCAGCGTCTTGCGCCACCGCCAGGCGTAGGTGCGGACGGTGGCCAGCGCCGTGTCGGGGCACTCCTCTCCCCAGACCGCCCCGATGAGTTCGTGCACCGACACCGCCTGCCCGGGGCGCAGCAGCAGCGCGGCCATCATGGCCTGCTGCTGCGGTGACCCCACCGGAAGGCGATGGTCCCCCCGGTATGCCCGTATCTGTCCGAGAACCATGAAGCGGATGTCGGTCGTCATTCCGGCAATTCCCTCCCGCTGTCGCTCCGCCGGGCGCAGCCTGTTGCTTCTGTTCGGTGTGACTTCGCGTGTTCCCAGGCGGGGCGTCGGGCCTGCCGGTCGGGTTCTCGTTGAACGACCGCCGCTGAGCGGAGGGGCGGTGGCGTCCTCAGAATACGGTGAATGGTAGGAAATTATGCCTATGGAGGGCTCCATTGATCGCCCGGCGTGCCGGTGGAGAGCCGTCATCGATTCGTACACCGCGCGGATGAACGCGCGTTGATCCCGCTCTGGTTGGTTTTGCCGTACGGACGCCGGACGCCACCCGGCGGCCGCCGAAACCGGGACGCAGCGAATGACAGGATGTGAAATGGTTGATTCCGGGCATGCCCTGAAGCCGCCCACGACACCGCAGGACGTCACCACCGCCCTCGGCGGGGCGTCAGCTGCCGTGCTGGCACGGCGGGTTGCGGAGACCCATGCCGCTCTGGCGGCCGGCGGGCCCGGGCTGCCCGCCCCCGGCGACGTCCCGCTCCTGCTCGCCCTGGGGGACGGCGGGACGGCCCCCGTCCCCGACCGCTGCCTGCACGAGCTCTTCGAGGAGCAGGCCGGCCGCACCCCGGACGCCGTGGCCGTGCACTGCGACGGCGTGGAGCTCACCTACCGGGACGTCGCGGAGAGGGCGCAGGAGTTGTCCCGCAGGCTGCCCGGCCCCCTCGCCCCGGGCCGGCCGGTCGGGATCTGCCTGGAACGTTCGGCGGACCTGGTCGCGGCGCTGCTGGCGGTGCTCACGACGGGCGGCTGCTACGTGCCGCTCGATCCGTCCCTGCCGCCCGGGCGGCTGCGCTTCATCGCCGAGGACGCCGGGCTGGAGCTCGTCCTGACGAGTGCCGCGTCGGCCGCCCGGCTCGACGGGATCCCCGTCCGCGTGGTCCTCACGGACGGGGACGCGCAGGGCACGGACGACGGGCATCTTGCCGGCGGCGCCCGGGACAAGCTCCGCGCCCCGGGCCCCCGCGACCCGGCGTACGTCATCTACACCTCGGGCAGCACCGGCCGGCCGAAGGGCGTGGTGGTCGAGCACCGCTCCGCGGTCGACGTCCTCCTGCGGAAGATCGAGCTCGGCGGTCTCGGCCCCGGCTCCCGCATGCTCGGCTTCGCCTCGGCCGCCTTCGACGTCTCGCTGCTGGAGATCTTCGGCGCACTGCTGTCCGGCGCCACCCTGGTCCTGGCCACCGAGGAGGACCGGCTGGACACGGGACGGCTCCAGACGCTGATGGTCACGCAGCGGGTGACCGCCGCCGACCTGCCCGTCGCCCTCCTTCCGCTGCTCGACCCGGAGGAGCTCGTGGATCTCGGGTTCCTCTCGACCGGCGGCGAGGCTCCCCCGGGTGCACAGCTCGACCGCTGGGCCGCCCCGGGCCGGGCGGTCTGGAACAGCTACGGCCCCACCGAGACCACCGTGGACGTCACCATGCACCGCTGCACCGCCCCGGCCCGGGAGCCGTTCCCGCCGATCGGCCGGCCGATGGCCAACCACCGGGTGTACGTGGTCGACCCGGCCCTGCGGCTGCTGCCGCCCGGCGCGCCCGGCGAGCTGTGCGTGGCCGGCGCCGGGCTGGCGCGCGGCTATCTGGGCGCGCCCGCCCTGACCGCCGAGCGCTTCGTCGAGGACCCGTGGGGGCCGCCGGGCTCCCGGCTCTACCGCACCGGGGACCTGGTGCGCTGGAACGCCGAGGGCCGGCTGGAGTTCCTGGGCCGCGCCGACGGCCAGGTGAAGGTCAACGGTCACCGGATCGAGCTGGGCGAGATCGAGGCTCACCTCGCCCGGCACCCGGACGTCCTGCAGGCGGCCGTGACGGTCCGCCGGGACGCGGTGGTGCAGGCCCTGGTCGGCTACGTGGTGCCCCGGGAGGGTGCCGCCCCGGCCCCCGCCGCGCTGCGCGCGCATCTCGACCGGTCGTTGCCGGGCTACATGGTCCCGCACGCCTATGTGACGCTCGACCGGCTGCCGCTGGGGCCGAGCGGCAAGCTCGACCGCGGGGCGCTGCCGGCTCCCGGCCGCGCCGCACGGGCGGGCGGCCCGGGCCGGGCGCCGGCGTGAGCCCGGGGCCGCCGTCCCGCCCCGGGCGGATACCCGTCTATCGCGGTGCAGAACCCGCGTAGAGCGTCCCAAGCCATGATGCGGGGGACGGAAGGGGCATGTGGTGGACTCCGAAAGACACTACGACGTATTGGTGGTCGGCGCCGGCGCGGCGGGCGCATCGGCGGCGCGGCTGCTGGCGGGCTCCGGGAGGCGGGTCCTGGTCGCCTCGCCCGGCGGCGGGGACGCTCCGTCGGCCCTGCCGCCCGCGGGCCCACTCGCCCGGACGGTACGGGAAGCCGCGGGTGACGGCGCCGAGTTCGTCCGTGGAGAGGTGCTGGACATCCGCACCTCCGGAACGAACGCCCGGCTACGGATCCGTGGTGGCGGCTCGTTCACCGGCGACCGCGTCCTGCTGGCCGTCGGCCACACGCCGGGCCTGCCGTCCTGGCTGCCCGCCGGCGCCTGGGGCCGGTGCGCCTTCGACCGCCCGCGCGGTGGGGCGCGCCGCTCCCGTGCGGCCGCCGCGCGGGTCCCGGCCGGTGCCCGTGGCCGGCCGCGCGACGTCTGCGTCAGCGTCGGCAGGGGCGTGGAGGCGCTGGAGTCCGCCCTGCTCTCCGTGGGGCACGCCGGCCGGGTGACCGCCGTCATCTCCGACCCGGACGCCCTCGACTGCGACCAGGCGTGGCGGCTTCGGCGGTCGGGCGGCAACGTGGTGCGGGACCTGGTGGTCGCGGCGATGGAACTGCCGTCCGGCACCCTCAAGCTGCTCACCACCGAGGGGCGGGAGCTGCTGGCGGACACCCTGCTCCTGCCCGGGGCGGGCGCCCCCGTCCGCCGCCCGCTGACCAGCCTGCTGGCGCTGAGCGTCGACGCCCGGGGCAACCCCCGGACCAGCAGCTCCGGGCGGACTTCCAACCCCCGGGTGTGGCACGTCCGGGACGACGCCGGCGCGGCGGACGGCTTCTCCCGCGCCGCGGCCGACGGCCTGGTCGCCGCCCGCTCCATCGTGGAGGACATCCTGCTGAGCAGCTCCGGCGGCGCGGCGACCGGAGCCGGGGCCTCCGCCCGCCGGGGCCTGCGACGGTCCCTCGGCAGCCGGACCGTCGCCGGGCCGGCCCGGCTCGGTTCCGCCGCCGGGTGACATACTGACGGCCCGCCGGCCCCGACGGCCGGTTCCTTGCGGCGTGGACGGGAGCACTGATGACCGGGACAACCGCCCAGGGCGTGCTGTTCGACTTCTCCGGCACGCTCTTCCGCATCGAGTCCACCGCTTCCTGGCTGCGGGCCGCGCTCGACCGGAACGGGACCGAGCTGTCCGGCACACAGTTCGCGCGGCTGACACGTCAGTTGGAGGTGGCCGGTGCGCTGCCCGGCGGTCCGCTGCCGCAGGCCGTGCCACCGCACCTGGCGCAGGTGTGGGCCGGACGCGACCGCAGCACGCAGGAGCACCGGGCCGCCTACACGGGCCTCGCCCGGGAGGTGCCGCTGCCCGACGCGGCCCTGTACGACCTGCTGTACGCCCGGCACATGGAGCCCGCCGCCTGGCGGCCGTACGCCGACGCCGGCGAGGTCCTCGGCGAACTGCGGCGGCGCGGCGTACGGACCGCGGTGGTGAGCAACATCGGCTGGGACCTGCGGCCGGTCTTCCGCGCGCACGGCCTGGACGGTCCGGTGGACGCCTATGTGCTGTCGTACGAGCACGGCGTGCAGAAGCCCGATCCACGGCTGTTCCGGGTGGCGTGCACGGCGCTCGGGCTGCCGCCCGAGCGGGTGCTCATGGTCGGCGACGACCCGCGTGCGGACGCGGGGGCGGCCGGGATCGGCTGCGCGGTGCGGCTGGTGGAGAGCCTTCCGGTCGAGGAGCGGCCGGACGGTCTGCTACCGGTCCTGGACCTCGTCGGCTGAGCCCCCCCCCGGCCGCCGGGCACCGGCCCGCGCTCACTCCGCGGCCGGCGGCCCCGGGGCCTCCGCCTCCCTCGCCGCCCCCGCCCAGGCCCGCAGGGCGCCCCGGTCGGCGAACCGGGCCACATTGCGGTCCAGGCCCCCGGCCCAGCTGTACTGGTGGAAGGTCCACGGATGCTGTACGGCCGGGTGGCCGGCGGCGTGGCCGGGGTCGGCTATCCACAGGCCGTCGCCCGCGTTGCTCGTCGTGTCGCGGTTGAACCAGTAGTCCCGGTTGCAGTAGAGCACCACCCGGTGCCCGCTCGCCTTGGCGCGGACGTGGGCGAGCCAGCGGTCCTTGTCCGGGCACCACACGTCGGGGTGCTCCCAGTCGAGGGCCAGGACGTCGCCCGCGCGTAACGCGATCTTCCCGAGGAAGTAGTTGCCCTGCGCCGACATCGAGCCCGGTGTGACGTAGTGGTAATAGCCGACGACGAGCCCCGCCCGCCGGGCCCGGTCGCGCTGGACGACCCACTTGGGGTTGGTGTACGACGTTCCCTCCGTGACCTTGACGAAGACGAAGTCCAGCCCCTGGAGGGGGTAGTTCTCGCTGTTGTGGCTGCTGACGTCTATGCCGTGGAGCATGCCGGCCTCCTTCGGAACTGCGCACGACAGGCGTCCGCAGTATCGAGGGGAACCGGCGAGGCTGCGAGGGGTGCGGCCTCAGATCTTCTGCGGCTCGGCCAGCGGGCCCGGCCGGCGGGGCGACGGCAGGCGCGGGCGCCGGCCGCCCCCGGCCGTGCGCAGGGCCAGCGCGGCCAGGGCCTCGGGCGCCCCGGCCTGGCCCCGGATGCCCGGGAAGGCGTTGATGTCGACGATCACGGGCTCTCCCCCGGCGTCGAGGAGGTCGACGCCGTAGACGTCCAGGGCGAACACCTCGCCCACGCGCCGCACGACGTCCAGCCACCCCTCGGGCAGCTCACCGGTCCCCAGCGAGCGGGTGGTCTTGTCGGGGACGTCCGTGGCCAGCTCGGAGCGGCGCAGTCCGGCGAAGATGTCGTCGGCGACGGCCCAGAGCTTGTGGTCCCAGCCGTCGTTGGGCGTGAAGGGCTGGATGACCACCGGCTCGTCCGGCCACCGTTCGGCCAGCGACCGCAGACGGGCGAGGTCGTCGACGCGGGCGACCAGGTCGTGACGCCGGCTCCGCCGGCTCTTGACCACCACCGGGCCCGGCAGCTCTTCCCCCGCCGCCGCGCAGCGCGACAGGGACGCCTCGGTGCGGGTGTCCACGAACGGCAGGCCCGCACGCCGGGCCACCTCCGCCATGGCGGTGCGGTCCTGGCACAGCTCGGTGGCCGCGGCGGAGTTCAGCACCGGAGCCCCGTGTTCCTCCAGGAAGCGGGCGTACGCCAGGGCCCGCGGGGTGCGCGTCTTGAGCAGGTAGACGTCGGCGAGGGCCGCGGGGTCCGGGAAGTCCTCCGTCGTCCCCGGGTCGGTCCATTCGACGGTGTGGCGGGGCGTCAGCAGGGCCGTGGTCTCGGCGAGCAGCGGGTGGCCGGGGTCGGGGGTGAGCAGGCAGATCCTCATGCGTCGCCGCCGGCGGCCCGGGCCTGCGCCGTCAGCAGGGGGTGCGGGCCGGGTGCCGGGCCCGCTCCTCCCCCGCCCGCCAGCCGCAGGATGGCGCGCGAGACCGTGGCCACGGCGTCGGGCACCTGACGGAAGCTGGGGAAGTCGTTGACGTCCACGACGACCGGGCCGTCGGGGCCGAGGACGATGTCCACCCCGTAGAGGTCGAGGCCGAAGGCGGCACCGACCTCGGTGGCGATGGCCGCGATCTCGGGGGCCAGCGGTACGTGGCGTTCCCGGGCGGGGTGGTCGGGGTGCAGGGGGCTGCGGCGCTCGGTGGCGTACAGCTCGCCGGCGACGCAGTAGACCTTCAGGTCGACGCCCGTGTTGGGCACGTAGGGCTGGGCGATGAGCATGCCGTCCGGGTGCCCGTCGGTGTCCGGTGCGGGGGCCGTCAGCCGCTCCGCGTCCGGTACGAGCCGGACCGCGCGCCCCGAGCTGCCGTCGGCGGGCTTGACGACCAGCGGGTAGGCGCTCGCCGGCAGCGCGGCGAACTCCTCCGCCCGGGCGGCGGCGTAGGTCGGGGGCACCGGCAGGCCGCGGCCCTCGGCTATCACGGCGGCGAGGGCCTTGTCCCGTACGCCCCTGATGGAACGGGCGTCGTTGACCGTGGTCAGGCCGACGGCCGCGGCGGCCTCCAGGAGCGTCAGCCCCGGGCCGCCGGACACGGTCTTGAGCACCCACGCGTCGTGGTCCCCGGCGCGGACCACCTCCGAGAGGCGCATCAGCGAGCTTCCCGGCCGCAGCACGTCCACCCGGTGGCCCCAGGCGGTCAGTTGGCGGATGACGTCCACCGGCATGCCGTCGTACCGGTACTGCTCCTCCACCAGGAAGCAGAGTCTCATGTGCTGCATCATCCTCGATATCCCGGACATCCGCCGATGCGCCCGGCGAACTGTGACGGCTCAGGATGTCATGGCGCCGGGTGGGCTCCGTACCCGGCGGCCGGTGCCCGCGGACCGGGCGGACGGAACGCCTCCAGAAGTCGTTCGGCGGCCAGGGCCGCCGTCAGGGTGCCCTCGCGCACCTGCTGTTCGAGGCCGGGGCCCAGTCGGCGCACGTCGGGGTGGTCGCGGAGCTCCGTCAGGAGCTGTTCGCGGACCATGGTCCACACCCAGTCGACCTGCTGTCCGCGGCGTCGTTCCTCCAGCGCGCCGGTGGCCTCAAGGACGCGGCGGTGCTGCTCCACGCGCTCCCACAGGACGTCCAGGCCGGTGTTCTCGCGGGCGCTGCACGTGAGCACGGGAGGGTTCCAGGCGGCGTCCGGCGACTGGAGCAGGCGCAGTGCGCCGGCCAGTTCGCGGGCGGCGGCCTTGGCGTCCCGTTCGTGCGGTCCGTCCGCTTTGTTCACGGCGACGAGATCGGCTAGTTCCAGGACGCCCTTCTTGATGCCCTGGAGCTGGTCGCCGGTGCGGGCGAGGGTGAGCAGCAGGAAGGTGTCGACCATGTCGGCGACGGCCGTCTCGGACTGGCCGACGCCGACGGTCTCCACCAGCACGACGTCGTATCCGGCGGCCTCCATCACCACGATGGTCTCGCGGGTGGCCTTGGCGACCCCGCCGAGCGTTCCGGCGGTGGGCGAGGGACGGACGAAGGCCGCCGGGTCGACGGCGAGGCGCTCCATGCGGGTCTTGTCGCCCAGGATGCTGCCGCCGGTGCGGCTGGAGGAGGGGTCGACGGCGAGCACGGCGACCTTGTGGCCGAGCCCGGTGAGCATCGTGCCGAGGGCGTCGATGAAGGTGGACTTGCCGACGCCGGGCACGCCCGTGATGCCGATCCGCCGCGCCGCACCGGCGTGCGGCAGCAGCTGGGTCAGCATCCGCTGGGCGAGCGCCCGGTGGTCGGCGCGCGTGGACTCGACGAGCGTGATGGCGCGGGCGACGGCCGCCCGCTTCCCGTCCAGCACGCCCTTCACATAGGCGTCGAGGTCGATGGTCCTGCGGGCGGGCGGGGTCATGGCAGCCACCGGCGTTCCGGGCTCACAGCTCGTGGCCGAGGACCCCGGCGAGGGTCTCCAGCAGGTCGTGGGCGGCGTCCGGGATGACCGTTCCGGGCGGGAAGACGGCGGCGGCGCCCATCTCCCGCAGCGGCTCGACGTCCTGCGGCGGGATGACCCCGCCGACGACGATCATGATGTCCTCGCGGCCCTGTTCCTCCAGCTGCTCCCGCAGGGCGGGGACGAGCGTGAGGTGGCCGGCCGCCAGCGAGGAGACGCCCACGATGTGCACGTCCGCCTCGACCGCCTGCCGGGCGACCTCGGCCGGGGTCTGGAAGAGCGGGCCGACGTCCACGTCGAAGCCGAGGTCGGCGAAGGCGGTGGCGATCACCTTCTGGCCGCGGTCGTGGCCGTCCTGGCCCATCTTGGCGACCAGGATGCGCGGCCGCCGGCCGTCCTCGCGCTCGAACGCCTCCACCAGCGCGCGGGTGCGCTCCACTCCGGACGACGGCCCGGCCTCCTCGCGGTACACACCGGCGATCGTACGGATCTGCCCGGCGTGCCGCCCGTAGACCTTCTCCAGGGCGTCGGAGATCTCGCCGACGGTGGCCTTGGCGCGGGCCGCGTCCACCGCGAGGGCCAGGAGGTTGCCGTCGAGCCCCTGGCCGGGGCCGGCCTCGGCGGCCCGGGTGAGGGCGTGCAGCGCGTCCTGGCAGGCGGCCTCGTCGCGCTCGGCCCGCAGCCGCTGCAGCTTCTCGATCTGCTGGGCGCGCACGGAGGAGTTGTCGACCTTGAGCACCTCGATCTGCTCGTCGCTGTCCACCCGGTACTTGTTGACGCCGATCACCGGCTGCCGGCCGGAGTCGATGCGGGCCTGGGTGCGGGCGGCGGCCTCCTCGACGCGCAGCTTCGGGATGCCCGCGTCGATGGCCTGGGCCATGCCGCCGGCCGCCTCGACCTCCTGGATGTGCTGCCAGGCGCGGCGGGCGAGGTCGTGGGTGAGCCGCTCGACGTAGGCGCTGCCGCCCCAGGGGTCGATGACCCGGCAGGTCCCCGACTCCTGTTGCAGCAGCAGCTGGGTGTTGCGGGCGATGCGGGCGGAGAAGTCGGTGGGCAGGGCCAGCGCCTCGTCGAGGGCGTTGGTGTGCAGCGACTGGGTGTGCCCCTGGGTGGCGGCCATGGCCTCGACGCAGGTGCGCGCCACGTTGTTGAAGACGTCCTGGGCGGTCAGCGACCAGCCGGAGGTCTGCGAATGGGTGCGCAGGGAGAGCGACTTGACGTTCTTCGGCTCGAACTGCTTGACGAGCCGGGCCCACAGCAGCCGGGCCGCCCGCAGCTTGGCGATCTCCATGAAGTAGTTCATGCCGATGGCCCAGAAGAACGACAGCCGGGGTGCGAAGGCGTCGACGTCCAGTCCGGCGCCGAGCCCGGCGCGCAGGTACTCCACGCCATCGGCGAGGGTGTAGGCCAGCTCCAGGTCAGCGGTGGCCCCGGCCTCCTGGATGTGGTAGCCGGAGATGGAGATGGAGTTGTAGCGCGGCATCTTCTGCGAGGTGTACGCGAAGATGTCGGAGATGATCCGCATCGAGGGCCGGGGCGGATAGATGTAGGTGTTGCGGACCATGAACTCCTTGAGGATGTCGTTCTGGATGGTCCCGGCCAGCTTCTCGGGCGGCACGCCCTGTTCCTCGGCGGCCACGATGTAGAGCGCCAGCACGGGGAGCACCGCGCCGTTCATCGTCATCGACACGCTCATGCGGTCCAGCGGGATGCCGTCGAAGAGCTGCCGCATGTCGTAGATCGAGTCGATGGCGACGCCCGCCATGCCGACGTCGCCGGTCACGCGCGGGTGGTCGCTGTCGTAGCCGCGGTGGGTCGGCAGGTCGAAGGCGACGGACAGCCCCTTCTGACCGGCCGCCAGGTTGCGGCGGTAGAAGGCGTTGGACTCCTCGGCCGTGGAGAAGCCGGCGTACTGCCGGATGGTCCAGGGCTGGTTGACGTACATCGTGGGGTAGGGGCCGCGCAGGTAGGGCGCGATGCCCGGGTAGGTGCCCAGGAAGTCCAGCCCGTCGAGGTCCTCGGCGGTGTAGAGCGGCTTGACGCCGATGCCTTCGGGCGTCTGCCAGAGCAGGTCCTCGACGCTCTTGCCCGTGCTCTCCTTCAGGGCTGCGCGCCAGGCCGCGGCGTCGGCGGGGCCGGCGGACGCCGGTCCCAGGTCGATGCCGGAGAAGTCGGGGATCGACATCACGCCACTCCCATGCGGTCGAGGACGGAGGTGAGGACGGCGACGGCGTCGCCGCCGGCGAAGACGAACGCGTCGACCCCGGCCCGCAGGTACGCCTCCCGCTGCTCGCCGGCCGGCTTCCCCGCCAGGAGGACCCGTTCGGCGCCGGCGGCCCTGAGGGCGGTGGCGACGGCCTCGGCCTGTTCGGCGTAGAGCTTGTCGCTGGAGCACAGGCAGGCGACCGTGGCACCGCTGCGGACGAAGGCAGCGGCGACCGTGTCCGCGTCGACCGTGGCCGGTTCGTGGACGGGCTCGACGCCACCGGCCTGGAAGAGGTTGGCGGCGAAGGTCGCCCGGCCGGTGTGGGCGGCGGCGGGCCCGAGCGCGGCGAGGAAGACCCGCGGCCGGGCGCCGGTGGCGGCCAGGTGGGCGTCGGAGCGGGCGCGCAGCGCCTCGTACGCCTCGTCGCGGCGCACGCGGGGCAGGCCCCCCGTGGGGGCGGCCGGGGCGGCGTCGCGGTGGACGGGCTGTTCGCCCAGGTGGGGGAACTCGCTGACACCGGTGATGGGTTCGCGGCGGGTGGCGAGGTCGGCGGACCGCCGGCGCCAGGTGTCGGCGAGCCGCTCGGCGACGAGGCCGGAGCGCAGGGCGGCCGCCTGGCCGCCGGCCCGTTCGAGCTCCTGGAACCAGGCCCAGGCGGCGTGCGCGAGCTCGTCGGTGAGCCGCTCGACGTACCAGGAGCCGCCCGCCGGGTCGACGACGCGCGCGAGGTGGGACTCCTCCAGCAGGATGGAGGAGGTGTTGCGGGCGATGCGGCGGGCGAAGGCGTCGGGCAGGCCGAGGGCCTCGTCGAAGGGCAGGACGGTCACGGCGTCCGCGCCGCCCACCCCGGCGCCCAGGCAGGCGATGGTGGTGCGCAGCATGTTCACCCACGGGTCCCGACGGGTCATCATCACCGATGAGGTGACCGCGTGCTGGCGCTGGGCGCGCGCGGCGGGTGCCGCGCCGCTGACCTCCGCGACGCGGGACCACAGCCGTCGCGCGGCGCGCAGCTTGGCGATGGTAAGGAACTGGTCGGCGGTGGCGGCGTAGCGGAACTCCAGCTGGGCGCAGGCCGCGTCGGTGCTCAGCCCCGCGGCGGTGAGCGCGCGGAGGTAGGCGACGCCCGTGGCGAGGGAGCAGCCCAGTTCCTGGGCGGCCGAGGCGCCGGCGTCGTGGTACGGCAGGGCGTCGACGGTCAGGGCGCGGATGCCGGGGCGCTCGCGCAGGCAGCGGGCGGCGAGGGCGGCGGCGGCCGCGAGGGGGCCGGCGGGGTCGGTGTCGCCGCCGGTGCGGGCGAGCGTGCCCAGCGGGTCGGCGCCGAGGTTGCCGTGGGACGCCTCGCGCGGCACCTCGCGCTCGTCGTGGAGGCCGAGCAGGCAGGCGGCCGCGGTCTCGAACTCGGCGCCGGCGTCGAGGACGAGGGGCGCCAGGTCGAGGTAGACGCCGTCCAGTGCGGCGGGCAGGGCGGCGACGGGCAGTCCGGCGGTGCCGACGGTCATCCAGAGGGAGGTGACGCCGTTCTCCAGGTCGGCGAGGACGGCCTCGTTGGTCCGGCGCGGGTCGGGGCGGCCGTGGTGCTGACGGACGTCCCAGCCGGTCAGTGCGGTCCCGGCCACGGTGGACCCGCGCACGAAGGGCGGGAAGCCGGGGTGGCCGGCCGCGGGGGCCTCGTCGTCGGCCGTGTAGAGCGGACGGGTGGCGAGCCCGTCCTGGAGTGCGGTGGCCAGCGCGTCCTCGGCCGCCGGCCCCTCGGCCACGGTGCCCGCTCTGCTCAGTACGCCTGCGACGAGGCGCTGCCATTGGGTGCGGGTCGCGTCAGGGAACTCGGCGGCCAGGGAGAAGCCATCATCAGGCAGGACCGTCATGGGGGGAAGGCTAGGGGAGCTGGTGCGCCCGACAGCAGGGGCAACCGCTGTGACCTTGGCCTCTTCCTCCCGGACTGCTGCGGGGCTCCTGCGAGGGGGGCTGCTCAGCCCTTCGGCGCGCAGGCCCGCGCCGGGTCGTCGTGGGTGAGCACGCAACCGATGGTGGCTGCGCGGTCCTTGCCGTAACGGGCGGTCAGTGCGTCCCGGAAGTCGGTCCACTGGCGGCGGGTGTCGGTGATGGCGGCGCGGACGGCGCGGTCGAAGTTGTCGGCCGTCCTGCCGCGGTCGGTGGCGGGGTTGCCGGTGGCGCCGGTGGCCGGGTCGATGAGGCCGGTGTCCTTGTTGAGGCCGGAGTGCTGGACGCGCTGGGAGCAGCCCAGGGGCAGCAGCGAGAAGCAGCCGGTGGTGAGCTCGCGGGGGACGTCCGCGGCCGCCGGCGGGCGGCCGGTGGACAGGGCGAGCAGCGGGGAGGGGGCGGGCAGGCCGAGGCCGGGCGGGTTGTCCTTGCCCAGGGGGCGGCCGGTGGCCGCCTTGTCGGCCCAGTTGCTGTGCGAGTAGAAGTCCTGTACGCCGTGCAGGGCGCGACCGAGGCCCTCGATGGCCTCGCACTTGTTGCGGCCGGGCACGCCGAGGCTGAAGGTGCAGTCCCTGGTGAGGTCACTCTCGCGGGGGGCGACCGTGCCGTCGGCCTTGAGCGTGCCGCCGGCGGCGTCGACGCCTTCGCGGAAGCGGCTCTGCAGCTTGGCGACGCACGCCTGGAGCTGCCGGGTGGCCTCCTCGCGGCTGCGCGGGTATCCGGCGGCGGTGAGGAAGTCGGCGTTGTCGCAGTGCGCCTCGGGGGTGGCGATCTCGTCGGTGTCGGGGGCGCCGACGGCGCCGAAGGTGCCCTTGTGGCCCGCTATCTGGTCCAGGGAGCGGGGCTCGAAGCAGGTGCCGTCCGAGGGCCGGCCAGGTGCGCAGGCGAGGGCGGCGCGGGTGATGCGCTCGTGCTCGGCGTGCTGGCCGAGGGCGTTGACCGTGCCGAACGCCTGGGCGGACGGCGCCTGGGCGGTGAGCAGCGCGGCCGGGGTCAGGGCGGCGGCGCCCATCAGCAGCGTGGCGCGGCGCATGGTGTGACGTCTGGGGTTCCCCACGGGGTTCTTCTTGCCTTTCCGACGGTTCGTCAGGGACGGAAGCGACAGTGGACCCGGAGAACGGCACATCGCGCAAATCAGGGGCCGATTGCGGTCAGTCCGGATGGTGTCGGTCCGGTACGACGAATTCGCACCATACGGACTTACCGCCGCCGCGCGGCTCCACGCCCCAGACGTCCGCGAGCTGGTCGATCAGCAGCAGTCCGCGGCCCGAGACCTGCGACTCCCCCGGCTCCCGGCGGCGCGGCAGGGCGCTGGACTTGTCCTCGACCTCGATGCGCACACGGCGTTCGGGGCCGGGGAGCATGCGGATGGTCACCACGGCGGAGCCGTCGGTGTGCAGCAGGGCGTTGGTGACCAGTTCGTCGGCGGCCAGCTCGATCTCGTCGGAGCGTTCGCGGGCGCCCCAGGCCCGTACGGCGGCGCGGATCATGTGCCGGCCGGCGGACAGGGCCTCGGGGTCGGCGGGGGCGATGTGCTGCTGGAGCTTGCCGCCGCCGGGGGTGGCCGCGCCCTGGCGGCGCAGCAGCAGGACGGCCATGTCGTCCTCGCCGACGCGCTCGCCGACCACCTCGCACAGCAGGTCGGCGAGGCTCTGCAGCTCGTAGGGGCCGTCGCGGACGATGCCGGTGAGCTGGTGCATGCCCTCGTCGAGGTCGGAGCCGGGGACTTCGACGAGGCCGTCGGTGAACAGCAGCAGGGTCTCCCCCGGGTCGATCTCCACGGTGGTGACGGGGTAGTCGGGACGGCCGAACTCCGCGGAGAGGCCCAGCGGCAGCCCGCCGGAGACGGGCAGGCGGCGGCAGGTGCCGTCGGCGTGCCGGAGCAGCGGGTCGATGTGGCCGGCGCGCACCAGGTGGACGATGCCGGTGGTGAGGTCGGCCTCGGCGTAGGTGCAGGTGGCGAAGCGGTCGGTGTCGAGTTCGTGGAGGAAGGCGGAGGCGCGGGCCATGACGGTGGCCGGGGCGTGGCCCTCGGTGGCGTAGGCCCGCAGGACGATGCGCAGCTGGCCCATGACGGCGGCGGCGTGGGTGTCGTGACCCTGGACGTCGCCGATGACGGCGCCGACGCGGCCGCCGGGCAGGGGGATGGCGTCGTACCAGTCGCCGCCGATGTCGCGGCCCATGCGGGCGGAGCGGTAGCGCACCGCGATGCTCGCGCCGGGGATGTCGGGAATGCGGCGGGGCAGCATGGACTGCTGCAGGCCCTTGGCGAGGTCGTGCTCCTGGTCGAAGAGCATGGCGCGGGCGATGCTCTGCGCGAGACTGCTGCTCAGGACGATGAAGAGGTTGCGTTCGTGCTGGGTGAAGCCGCGCGCGTCGCGGTAGAGGAGGCCGAGCGCGCCGATCGGGCGGGCCTGGGCGATCAGCGGGAGGTAGGCGGCGGAGGCGATGCCGATGTCCTTGATCCGCTCCCACAGCCAGGGGTAGCAGGAGGCGAACTCCTCCCGGGATTCGATGAAGCGCGGGGTGAGGGTGCGGATGACCTCGCTCATGGGGAAGTTGTCGTCGACGCGGGTGTAGCGGGTGCCGGGGATGAAGTGCTCCGAGGGGCCCTCGGCCACCAGGTGGATCCGGCCGGCGTCGAGGAGCCCCAGGACGAGCAGGTCGGAGCCGAGGTGCTCGACGGCCTGGGCGTCCTTGAAGAAGTCGATGACGTCCTGGACGGTCCGGGCGTGGGCGAGGGCGGCGGTGATGGTCTCCACGACGGTGGTCTGGTGGCGGTGCTCGTCGTCCTGCAGCCGCGGGCCGGCCTGGTCGAGCTCCTCGGTGGCGTCCCGGACGACGCCGACGATGCGCCGGGGGCGCCCTTGCTCGTCACGCTGGATGCGGCCCTGGGTGTAGGTCCAGCGCAGGCTGCCGTCGTCGGTGCGGACGCGGTAGTAGGCGCCGTAGAACTCGCTGCCGTCCTTCAGGGCGCGGGAGACCAGGGCGTCGAGGCGGCTCGCGTCGGTGCGCGGCAGCCGGCCGCTGAGATCGGAGATGCTGCCGTGGTACGTGCCCGGGGGCACGTGCAGGATCTCCAGGGCCACCGGGTCCAGGTGGAGCCGGTCGTTGTCGAGGTCCCAGTCGAAGCTTCCGGTGCGGTTGAGGGCGAGGATCAGCTCCGGGCGAGCGGGCCAGTCGCCCGGTGCCGGTACGGCGGCAGGCGTCGCTCCCCGATCAACCATAGAGCCACTCTGCCACCTTTTGCCCGTTTCTTCGATGTGACTGCACGATCTGGAGGGGCGCAAGTGGTACGGATACCGCCATGGAGTGGTTCACGGCATCGGGGTACTGGCTGAGCCGGCTGGTCCTCCAGCGGGCACTCGCCGGCATCTACCTGATCGCCTTCGTCTCAGCCGCCGTGCAGTTCCGCGCCCTGATCGGCGAGCGGGGCATGCTGCCGGTGCCCCGGTTCGTGGCGTACGCACCGCTGCGCCGGGCGCCCAGCGTCTTCCACTTCCACTACTCGGACCGCTTCTTCGCCGCCTGGGCGTGGGGCGGTGCGCTGCTGTCGGCCGCGGTGGTGGCGGGCGCCGCGGACGCGGTGCCGCTGGGGGCGGCGATGGCCATGTGGGCGCTTTTGTGGGTGCTCTACCTGTCGATCGTCAACGTGGGCCAGACCTGGTACAGCTTCGGCTGGGAGTCACTGCTGCTGGAGGCCGGGTTCCTGGCCGTCTTCCTGGGCAACGCCCGGACGGACCCGCCCGTGCTCGTGCTGTGGCTGCTGCGCTGGCTGGTCTTCCGCGTCGAGTTCGGCGCGGGCCTGATCAAGATGCGCGGGGACGCCTGCTGGCGCGACCTGACGTGCCTGTACTACCACCACGAGACACAGCCCATGCCGGGCCCGCTGAGCTGGTTCTTCCACCGGCTGCCCCGGCCGCTGCACCGGGTGGAGACCGGCGCCAACCACGTCGCGCAGCTGGTGGTGCCCTTCGGCCTCTTCACGCCCCAGCCCTTCGCGAGCGTCGCCGCGGGCCTGATCATCGTCACCCAGCTGTGGCTGGTGGCCTCCGGCAACTTCGCGTGGCTCAACTGGCTGACGATCGTGCTCGCCTTCGCCGCCGTCGACGGATCGGCGATGGCGGAGCTGTTCTCCCTGCCCGGCCACACGCCTCTGGCGGGCGCCCCGGTCTGGTACGAGGTCCTGGTGCTCGCCGTCACGGTGCTGGTGGCGGTGCTCAGCTGGTGGCCGGTGCGCAACCTGCTCTCCTCGCACCAGCGCATGAACATGTCCTTCAACGCCCTGCACCTGGTCAACACCTACGGCGCCTTCGGCAGCATCAACCGCAGCCGCTTCGAAGTGGTCGTCGAGGGCACCGACGAGGAGACCCTCGGCGGCGGGACGGTCTGGCGGGAGTACGGCTTCCGGGGCAAGCCCGGCGACCCCCGCCGGCTGCCCCGCCAGTTCGCCCCGTACCACCTGCGGCTCGACTGGCTGATGTGGTTCGCCGGGATCTCGCCGGGCTACGCGCGCGAATGGTTCGGCCCCTTCGTCGAACGGCTGCTGACGGGCGACCGGGCGACGCTGCGGCTGCTGCGCCACAACCCCTTCCCCGCCGCCCCGCCCACCCACGTCCGCGCGCGGCTGTACCTCTACCGCTTCACCACCTGGCGCGAACTGCGCGAGACGGGCGCCTGGTGGCACCGCACGCTCGCGGGCGAGTTCCTGCCGCCGACGCGCCTGGCCGAACGCCCGTCCTGAAGGCGTGCGGCCCCCCGGGCCGTGGCGCACGGTGGTGGTGTGGAGGTGGGTGCCATGGAGGCCGTGGAGGCGCTGGAGCGGATCGCGTTCCTGCTGGAGCGCGCACAGGCCCCGACGTACCGCGTCAAGGCATTCCGCACGGCCGCCGCGGTGGTCGCGGGGATGCCGGAGGAGGAGGTGCGGCGCCGGGCGGCGGGGCAGTTGCTGACGGACCTGAAGGGCATCGGCCCCAAGACCGCGGCCGTGGTGGCCGAGGCGGTGCGCGGCGAGGTGCCCGCCTACCTGGCCCGGCTGGAGGAGGAGGCCGGCGAGCCGCTGGCCGAGGGCGGCCTGGCGCTCCGGGCGGCGCTGCGCGGCGACTGCCACCTGCACTCGGACTGGTCGGACGGCGGCAGCCCGATCGACGAGATGGCGCGCGCGGCCCGGGACCTGGGCCACGAGTGGGCCGTCCTGACCGACCACTCCCCGCGGCTGACGATCGCCCGGGGGCTCTCCCCGGAGCGGCTGCGCGCGCAGCTGCGCGCGATCGCCGAGGTCAACGAGCGGCTCGGGAACGGCTTCCGGCTGCTGACGGGCATCGAGTGCGACATCCTGGCCGACGGCTCGCTGGACCAGGAGCAGGAGCTGCTGGAACAGCTGGACGTGGTGGTCGCCTCGGTCCACTCCAAGCTGCGCATGGACGCGGAGGACATGACCCGGCGCATGGTCTCGGCGGTCGCCAGCCCGCTCGTGGACGTGCTCGGGCACTGCACGGGGCGGATCCTGGGGCACCGGCCCGAGTCGCAGTTCGACGCGGCGATGGTCTTCGCCGCGTGCACCCGCTTCGGCACCGCCGTGGAGATCAACAGCCGGCCCGAGCGGCTCGACCCGCCGCGCCGGCTGCTGCGCGAGGCGCTGGACGCCGGGGTGCTGTTCTCGGTGGACAGCGACGCCCACGCCCCCGGCCAGCTCGACTGGCAGATCCACGGCTGTGCCCGCGCCGAGGAGTGCGGCGTGCCGCCCGAACGGGTCATCACCACCTGGACGGCGGAACGCCTGCTGGACTGGGCCGGGTCGAAGTGAACCGGCCCGCCCCCGCGCTGCCCCGCATCCGCCCGATGCTGGCCACACCGGCGCCGCTGCCCGCCGAGGGCGAGGACGCCGCGTGGGGCTTCGAGGTCAAGTGGGACGGGGTGCGCTGCGTCGTCGGCGTCCCCGGCGACGGCACGGTCCGCCTGGTCACCCGGGCCGGCAACGACACCACCGCCGCCTACCCGGAGCTGCAGGGGCTCGGCGAGCAGCTGGCCGGGCGCCCCGCGGTGCTCGACGGCGAGGTCGTCGTCCTGGACGGGGCAGGGCGCCCCGACTTCGGTCTGCTGCAGCGCCGCATGGGGGTGCTCGACCCGCGCCGCGCGGCGCAGCTGGCGTTGCAGTACCCCGTCCGCCTGATGCTCTTCGACGTCCTGCACCTCGACGGCGACTCCCTGCTCGACGCCGCCTACCGGGACCGCCGGGCCGTCCTCGCCGGGCTGGGCCTCGACGGACCCGGCTGGTCGGCGCCCGCCCATCTGGAGGGGCACGGCCGGCAGGCGTGGGAGGCCACGCTGGGCAGCGGCTTCGAGGGCGTGGTCGCCAAACGGCTGTCGTCCCCGTACACCCCGGGGGTGCGGTCACCCCACTGGCGCAAGACCAAGCACGTCGTCACGCTCGACGTGACCATCGGCGGCTGGACGGAGGGACGCGGCGCGCTCACCGGCCTGCCCGGCGCGCTCCTCACGGGCCTGCGGGATGCGGAGGGCCTGCGCTACACCGGCTCCGTCGGCTCCGGCCTGTCCGAGTCCGAACGCCGCGACCTCGCCCGCTACCTGGCGGTGCTCACCCGCCCGGACTCCCCCTTCCGGGAGCCGGTCGACGTGACGGGCGCGCACTGGGTCGAGCCGCGGCTGGTGGCGGAGGTGACCTTCACGGGCTGGACACCGGGCGGACGCCTGCGCCACCCGACGTGGCACCGCCTGCGACCGGATCTCACGGACCTGGGGTGAGCCCCCGGCGCCGGACGGACCGACATCCCCCTGCCTACGGCAGCGGCACCCGGGCCACGTCGCCCGCAAGACCGGCCAGCAGGTCGCCGTCCGCGGCGAAGCGGTCGAGGACCGCCTCGGGAGTGAACGCCAGATCGCCCGGCTCCCGGCACCCCGCCACCTCCTCCCACGTGACCGGCGCCGCCACCCCCGGCCGCCCCGGCAGCAACCGCACCGTGTACGGCGCGGCCGTCGTCTTCGCGCTCGCGTTCTGGGACCAGTCGATGAGCACCTTGCCCGTGCGCTCGGCGCGCACCATGGACACGACCACCAGACCGGGGTGCTCGTTCATCATGCGGCCGGCCAGCTGCTTGGCGTACCGCCCGGCGGCCCGGCCGGAAGCCGGCGCGATGGGCGCGTACAGGTGGAGTCCCTTGGCGCCGGAGACGACGGGGAACGCGGTGAGCCCGTCGTCCGCGAGCAGCTGGCGCAGCCGTTCGGCCACGCGGCAGCAGACGACGAGGTCGACGCCGGCCCCGGGGTCCAGGTCCAGGACGAGGCGGTCGTGTGCGTCGGGGCCCGCCGCGGCCGTCCACTGCGGCACGTGCAGCTCGTACGCGCCGAGGTTCACCATGGCGATCAGCGCGGCGGTGGAGTCGATCATCACCTGTTCGGTGACCCCGTCCTTGTGCCGGACCGGCACCCGTGGCACCCAGGCAGGTGAACCGTTCGGCGGGGTCTTGGCGACCCAGCTCTCGCCGCCGGGGCCCTCGGGCGCACGGACGAAGGATGCGGCGCGCCCCACGGCGTGCGGCAGCAGTGCCGGGGCGATCCCCGCGTAGTACCGCAGCACCTGCGCCTTGGTGTGTCCCGACGCGGGGAAGAGCAGCCGGTCGAGGTGGGACAGCGACAGCCGATGGCCCTCGAACTCCACCACCTGCCGCTCCGGAGAAGCGGACATAAGGTAGGAATTCCCCGCGGAGGGATAAAACTATGCGGTCGATGTGGAAGGGCGCGATCGGATTCGGGCTCGTCTCCGTGCCCGTACGGCTCTACGCCGCCGTCCAGGAGCACGGCATCAAGCTGCACCAGGTCCACGACGAGGACGGCGGCCGGATCCACCTCAAGCGGGTGTGCGACGCCTGCGGCAAGGAGATCGACTACGAGCACGTGGCCAAGGGCTTCGAGGACGACGAGGGGCACACCGCCGTCGTCACCAAGAACGACCTCGCGGGCCTGCCCCTGCCGAGCAAGAAGCTCATCGACGTCCTGGCCTTCGTCGACGCCGACCGCATCGACCCCCTCCAGCTCTCCGGCGCCTATTACCTGGCCCCCGAGAACGCGGCGGCGAACAAGCCCTATGCCCTGCTGCGGGAGACCCTCAAGCAGACCGAACGGGTCGCCGTCACCAAGATCGCGCTGCGCACCCGGGAGTCGCTGGCCCTGCTGCGCGTCCACGAGGACCTGCTGACCCTGCACACCATGTACTGGCCGGACGAGATCCGCGACGCCGGCGACCTGGCGCCCCCCGCCTCCGTCACCGTGCGGCCCCAGGAGCTGAAGATGGCGACCAGCCTGATGGACACCCTCTCGGAGGACTTCGACCTCGACTCGCTGGAGGACGAGTACGAGATCGCCCTCGGCGAGCTCATCAGCGCCCACCTGGACCACCGCCCCGCGCCCCGCAAGGAGACCACGCCCGCACCCGACAACGTCATCGACCTGATGGCCGCCCTGCAGGCGTCCATCGATTCGGCGGGCCGGAAGGCACCACCGGGAAAGGCCGGGCCGCGGGCCGCCGCACAGGACGACGCCAAGAAGACCGCGGAATCGAAAAGGAGCACGAGCAAAAAGGCGCCGGCCAAGAAGACCGCGGCCAAAAGCACCGCGAAGACCGCCACGTCCAAGAAATCCGCCGCGAAGAGCACGGCATCGAAGAGTGCCTCGGCGAAAAGCAGCACGGCGAAGAGCACTTCCGCCAGGAGCGCCCAAAAAGCCCCTGCCAAGAAAGCGGGCCGCCGCGCCTCGTGAGCCCTTGCTCCCGCGTGCGGCGACCCGTCTTCTCCTCCGTCAGTCCCTCGGACCGTCCTCTCCCAGGGCGCACTCCGCCACCCCGGACCGGGCCCGCTCGATCAGCCCGTCCGCGCCGCAGAGCTCGGCCACGGCCAGACCCTCCTGGAACCGCTCGACCGCCTCGGCCTTGCGACCCGCCTCCCGCAGCGCGGAGCCGTGGTCGACCAGCGCCGCCGCGTACTCGTAGCGGCACGGCGACTCGACCAGCTGACCGACGGCCTTGGCGAGCCTGGCCAGCCGCTCCTCCCGCCCGTACAGCGGGGCCGAGCGGCGCAGCGCCTCGCCGATCGCGGTCTCCGTACCGAACCGGTGGGCGTGCGCGATGGCCGTCTCGGCCAGCTCCCGGGCGCGCTCCGGCTCCTCGTCGGCGACGGCGGTCGCGAGGTCGAGCGCCCAGGGAGCCCACAGGGTGTTGTGCCGGCCGCGCTCGTCGAGCCGCTTCCCGGCGGCCTCCAGCTCGGCGACGGCCTCCTTGACCCTGCCCCGCTGCAGCAGCAACCGGCCCGCCAGACAGGCGGCGTCGGGCAGGACGATCACCGGCGAGTAGGGCGGGTAGAACTGGTTCTGCTCCGCCACGGCCTGCGCCTCGTCGATCTTGCCCCGGGCGATCAGGGTGTCGATCAGCAGGCAGGTGCCGTCCCACTGGGTGGGCAGCCCGGGACCGAGGCGATAGGCCAGCTCCAGCCCCTTGCGCAGGGTCTGCTCGGCCTTCGCGAGCTGACCGCGGCGCCGCTGGACCAGACCGAGGAAGTCATGGGCCAGCGCCAGGTGGGCACCGCTCCAGCCGGAGATCTCGAAGGCGCGCACGGCATCGGTGAAGAGCTCTTCGGCCTGGTCGAGCCGGTCGGTGTAGGCGAACGTGATGCCGATGATGCTGGGGAGTTCGAAGCCCCACTCGGTGTTCGTCCAGCCCATGCCCTCCGCGAGCCGGCCGTTCGGCAGCGTCCGTTCGACGATCTCGTTGACCTCCAGGGCGTTCTCGCCACGGATCATGCCGTCGAAGGCACGCAGCGCGAGCAGGGCCCGCTCGGCGTTGTTCCGGCCCTGGAGGGGCCGGGCGAGGTCGGCGATGCGGTGCGAGCGGCCGAGGGCGTCCTCTTCCTCGACCTGGATGCCCTTCCACAGGTAGTGGGCGGCCTGCAGCCGCATCAGGCCGGGGCCCGGTGGGGTGCGCGACGCCTGGTCGGCCACGACCGCGACGGCTTCGCGGAGCTGGCTGTTGTGCGCGTACGCCTGGGAGAGCCGGTACGCGGCGTCGACGCGCAGCTCCTCGCTGAGGTCCGGCAGGTCCAGCGCGGCCCGCAGGTGGTTGACCGTGGTCTGCGGCGAGGTGAGCAGCGCCGCGCAGCCCAGCTCGTACAGCAGCGTGGCCCGCTCCTCCTCGGGCGGCGGCTCCTTGAGCGCCCGCTCCAGACAGCGGCGGGCCGCGTCCGGGGCGCCCACCGCGAGGTGTTCGCGAGCCGCGGCACGCAGCTGGTTGACCACATCGGTGTCGCCCTCGGGATGGACCTCCAGCAGGTGCCGGGCGGAGACGGCCACGCCCTTGCCCGCGTCGGCCGACAGCCAGGCCGCCTGTCCGTGCATGGCGGTGCGGGTGGCACCGGGGATGGCGCGGTAGACGGCGGTGGCGATCAACGGGTGGACGAACTCCAGCCGGGAACTGCCCGTGAGGATACGGGCCTCACGCAGCTGGTCCGCGTTGTCGGCGGCCTCGGCCGGGCCCATGCCCGCCAGGCTGGCGGCCAGGTGCACCTCGATCTCCGTGCCCAGGATCGCGGCGGCCCAGGCGAAGCGGGTCACCGACGATCCGAGCTGCTCCAGCCGCGACACCAGGCCCTTGCCGCGGGCGGCCGCACCCAGATCGCGCAGCAGGGGCGCGGACTCCTCGACCGGTTCGAGATCACGGTCCTTCGCCTTGGCTATCAGCTCGACGACCTCGTACGGGTTTCCGTCGGTGACCGCCCACACCTCGCGGCAGAACGGGCCGTCGGCCGCGGGCCCGAGGGCGTCGCGCACCAGGCCGGCCACGGCCTCCGGCGTCAGGGTGCGCAGCTCGGTCGGCCGGACCGACCGTCCCTCGACCAGATCCTGGAAGGCCGGGGTGTGATCGGGGAGTTCCTTGGGCCGGTAGGCCAGCACGAGCAGCAGCGGCAGCTCCCCCAGACGCACGCTGAAGGAGGTGAGCCAGGAGAGGGACTCGGGGTCGGCCCAGTGGGCGTCGTCCACGACGACGACCAAGGGCTTGCGCGTCACGGCGAGTTGGGTGACCACCCAGTCGAGTCCGTCGCGCACGCCCTGCGGGTCGGCCTGCGGGCCGACGGGCGGCGCGATGCCCAGCGCGGGCCCGGCGATGTCGTACCAGCCGCCGAGCAGCTCCTGCCGCGCGTCCGTGGACATCGGCGCGAGGGCCGGCTGGAGCAGCTGCCGGACGACGTGGAACGGCACCTGCTCGGCCGACCTGCTGCCCCGCGCGAAGAGCACCGTGCACGCGCCGGAATCGGTTGCCATCCGGCGCAGCTCGGTGAGCAACGCCGTTTTGCCCAGGCCCGCTTCACCGCTGATGAGGAGGAGGCTGCCCTCCCCTGGTTGATCACCGTCCTCTGGTCCGTCCGGCCCTTGGCGGCCGCAGAGGCCGTGCACCGCCCGTTCGGCCACAGCGAGCTCGCGCTCGCGCTCGAACAGGGCTGCAGATGGGTCGCGTTCACGCTGATGCCCCGACATGGCGATGTCTCCCCGGAGAAAGTAGTGGGGCGAGCCTAGCCCCGTCCGCGGCCGTCCGGGCAAGGTTCGCCGGACGGACCACCCGTGAGCGTGACCCCCACCCGCCGCCGAACGCCCTTTCAGGCCATTCGGAAATGCATTCGCGTGCATGGTGCAGGACATTATGAGGCCATTCGAATTCGCTCGTCAGCCCATCATGCGAATATGACAACTTCGCGCCGGAGCACTCCACAACAAGCTACGCTCCATCTCGCGCAGCGGGCCGTCACTGCTTCGGCCCGCTGCGGTCAAGTGCTGTGCTGCCGCCGCCTTTCCGGGAGAACGGAAAACGCCGCGCGCCGGCCCCCACTCCTTTATGTCTTCAAGAGTTCCGAGGATCTCGATGGTTGGTACTGGCTCGTCGGCTCCGGGGCGGCCCGCCTCCGCCCTCATATGGGTGGTCTCCCCTCTGGTACTGGCCGTGTGCACGGTCACCGCCTCCCTCGCCGTGACCCCCGTGGCCCGCGCGCCCGTGGCCTGGTGCGGCGCGGCGGCCACGGTGGCGGTGGCGCTGGCCTCCGCCGAGGCGGCCCGCCGGGGACGGGTGATCGCAGGACTGCGCCGGCGCCACGCCGAGCGGGAGGCCCTCCTGCAGCACCGGCTCGACCAGCACGACGCGGAGACCTGGCGCTTCGCCCGCGACGTGATGCCCGAAGCGCTCAAGCTGATGCGCCACGGTGCCCCCACCGATCAGGTCCTGCGCGTGACGATCCCGATCCACGAGCTGGAACCCGGCTTCGCCGCCGCCCACCGCTCGATCGTGCGGTCCGTCATCGAGGCCGTTCAGGCGGAAGAGGCGCTGCGTGACGCGGCCCACCGCGCGTTCGTCAACATCGCCCGACGCATGCAGGCCATCGTTCACCAACAGGCTTACGACATCCGGGAGATGGAGCACAAGCACGGCAACAACCCGGACGTCTTCGGCGACCTGCTCCACCTGGACCACGGCAACGCCCTGACCGGCCGGCTCGCCGACAGCATCGCGGTGCTGGGCGGCTCGCGCCCGGGCCGCCAGTGGCGCTCCGAGATCCCGCTCTACAACGTGCTGCGCGGCGCGATGTCGCGCATCCTCGAATACCGTCGCGTGGACCTGCACTCGGTGGCGGACGTCGCCGTGGTCGGTCCCGCCGTCGAGCCGGTGATCCACGCCCTGGCAGAGCTGCTGGACAACGCCACCCGTTACTCCCCGCCCCAGACGCGGGTGCACCTGACCGCGGTGGACATCCAGTCCGGCATCGCGGTCGAGATCGAGGACGCCGGCGTCGGCCTGACCGACGAGGCCCGCCGCCGCACCGACCGGGTGCTGTCCAAGGAGGGCGGCCTCGACCTGGACGACCTGGGCGAGTCGCCCCGGCTGGGCCTGGCCGTGGTCAGCCGCCTCGCCAACGCCCACGACTTCATCGTCTCGCTGCGGCCCTCCGCGTACGGCGGCGTCCGTGCGGTGCTGGTCATCCCGCCGAACCTGATCACCGCGAGCAGGTTCCCCGGCGGCGACATCGCCCGCGCCCCCAAGCTTCCCCCGTTCAAGAAGAAGCGGCGCCCCGGCTCGATCCCGCTCCAGCCCTCCGCGGCGCCCATCATGGACAGCCCCGTGCCCCCGCCGCTGGGCGACAGCGGGCTCCCCCAGCGCCGCCGCCGGCGCGGACCCGCGCCCCTTCCGTTCGGCCGGGGCGCGGCCGCCGAGCGCGGCCGTGCGGGCGCCGACCGCCGGGGTGCGGCGGACCGCCGCGGTCCGGCGGAGCACAGCCGGACCACCACCGACCGCAGTGCCCCGGTCCCGTCCGCTCCGGAGGAGCAACCCGTCCAGCCCGGCCTGTGGCTGGCCGCCTTCACCAGCGGCATCAACGGGGAACTGCCGCAGCAGGACGGGGCCCGGCGGCCGAACAGTGATATCCCGTCAGACAAGGAAGAGTAGCCAAGTGACGCAGCAGCCGCGGTTCAACATGGACTGGATGCTCAAGGACCTGGCAACCAGCGTCCCTCAGACCCGCCACGTGATCGTGCTGTCCTCGGACGGCCTGCGCATGGCCCAGCACGGCACCGACACGGAGGTCGCCGACCGCCTCGCCGCCGCCTGTGCCGGACTGCAGAGCCTGTCCACGGCCATCGCCTCCGAGTTCCCGCACGGGGACGGACAGATGCGCCTGGTCGTGATCGAGGTCGACGGCGGATTCTTCTACCTGATGGCCGCCGGCGCCGGAGCGTATCTGGCGGTGCTGGCCGACGACGACGTGGACGCCGGGCTGATGGGCATGAAGATGCGGGACCTCGTGGCCCGCATCGGCTCCCACCTCACCAGCCCGCCACGGGTCGGCGGGGCGGTGACATGAACGAAGCCGCACCCGGTCCCGCGTCCGGTCCGGAGCCCGCGGGCAATCCGGACCGGCTGTACATCCTCAACGGCGGCGAAGGCCACGCGGAGGCGAAGAAGGGGCTCGACCTGGTCACGCTGATCGTGTCCCGGACCGAGCCCGACCCCGGACTCCAACCGGAGCACGCGGCCGTCGTCAGGATGTGCGACTACCCGCTGTCGGTGGCCGAGGTATCCGCGTACCTGGAACTCCCGGTCAGCACCCTCACCCCGCTCCTGACCGAGCTCCTCACCGGCGGCCAGGTCGAGGCCCGCCCGCCGGTGCCGACGGCCGCACTGCCCGACGTTCGACTGCTTGAGGCGGTGATGCATGGACTACAAAAGCTCTGACGGCTACGCCGGGCCGCGCAGCGAGGACACCCTCCCCGCCTCCGCCACCGCGGCCGTCAAGGTAGTGATCGTCGGAGGATTCGGGGTCGGCAAGACGACCCTGGTCGGCTCGGTGAGCGAGATCCGTCCACTGACGACCGAGGAGACGATGACCCAGGCCGGCGTCGGCGTGGACGACCTGGCCGGCATCGAGCAGAAGACCGAGACCACGGTCGCCATGGACTTCGGCCGGATCAGCATCAACGACCAACTGGTGCTGTACCTCTTCGGAACACCCGGCCAGCAGCGCTTCTGGTTCCTGTGGAACGGCCTCTTCGAGGGCGCCCTCGGCGCCGTCGTCCTCCTCGACACCCGCCGGATGGAGGTCAGCTACGACGTGATCGGCCGCCTGGAGGAGCGCGGCGTGCCGTTCGTCGTCGGGGTCAACGCCTTCCCCGGCGCCCCCAGATACCCCATGTCGGAACTGCGGACCGCAATGGACCTGGACGATTCCGTCCCCATGGTCGACTGCGACGCCCGCGACCGCTCGTCCTGCCGCGACACCCTGATGGCGCTGATGCGCTATCTGTACACCCTCACAACCGTCCCCACGGAGCCCCAGTGACCGACACGTCTGAACACTCCCGCGCCGAAGCCCTCCCGACGCCGCCGCCGGGGTGCCCGGCACACGCCGGCGCGACACGGCTGTACGGGCCGGAGGCGGAGAAGGACCCGTACGGGCTGTACGAGCGGCTGCGGGCCGAGCACGGGCCAGTCGCTCCCATTCTGCTCCATGGTGACCTTCCCGCCTGGTTGGTGCTGGGGTACCGGGAAACCCTCGACGTGACGCGGACGCCTTCACGATTCTCACGGGACTCCCGGCTGTGGGCCGACATGCGCGAGGGCCGGGTCCCCCCCGATCACCCCCTGACGCCTGTCACCACCTGGCAGCCGATCTGCACTTTCGCCGACGGCGAGCAGCACGAGCGATGGCGTGGTGCCGTTAACGACAGCATCGCCCGCTTCGACAAGCGGGGCATCCGCCGCCATGTCGCGGAGTGTGCCAATCAGCTGGTCGACCGCTTCTGCACCACGGGACATGCCGATCTCGTGAGTCAGTTCGCGGAGCACCTGCCGATGATGGCGATGACCCAGCTGCTCGGCATGCCCGAGGAGTACAGCCCCCAGTTGGTGAATGCCGCCCGCGACATGCTCAGGGGCACCGAGACGGCGGTGGCGAGCAATGAATTCCTCCAGGAGACGCTGCGCAAGCTCGTGGCGCGGAAGCACGCACAGCCCGGAGCGGACTTCACCACCTGGCTGCTGGAACATCCCTCCGGCCTTTCGGACGACGAGGTACAGCAGCACCTGCGACTCGTCCTGATCGCCGCTTTCGAATCCACTGCGAACGTCATCGCGAACACTCTGAAGATGGTGCTCACCGACGTCCGCTTCCGGGCTTCCCTCGCGGGCGGGCACATGACGTTGCCCGACGCAGTCGAGCAAGTCCTTTGGGACGAGCCTCCGTTCATCACCATCCTGGGCCGCTGGGCCGCTCAGGACACGGAGCTCGGCGGACAGCAGATCAAGGCGGGTGACGCACTGGTACTGGGGCTCGCCGCCGCCAATGTGGACAAGGCGATCCGGCCCGATCTGGACGCCCCCATCCATGGCAATCGCTCTCACCTGGCCTTCAGCGGCGGAGCACACGAATGTCCCGGTCAAGACGTGGGCCGGGCTATCGCAGGCACGGGCATCGACGCCCTGCTGCTGCGACTGCCCGATCTCAACCTCGCCTGTGAGGAGTACGAGCTCACCTACCGTTCGACCATGATGACTCGCCATCTGAGCGAGCTGCCGGTGAAATTCAAGGCGCACCAGCCGCACTTGTCGGAGCTGACCATCTGCGAGTCCACCCCGGCGCAGCCGGGCGCTCCGGCGCAGTCGGCAGCCTCCCCGGCGACGCCTGACAGGGAGCCCGTGGCCACGCGTTCCTCGTGGTGGCGGTCGGTCCGGAAGTGGCTGCGCCGCCGGTAGGAGGCGGGTCCATCCATTTCCGGCACAGGCCGGATCTCGCTCATGCGTGGTGACTCAGGTGAACGGCCGGGGCATGCCCGACACTGTGATCAGCGCGCATGAGGGAGGCACGTGATGACGATACTGACCCCGGCAAAACAGCCAGGGCGACTACTCGCCTCGCCCTGGCCGCGGGCCTGTGGGGCCGTCGTCGCCGGGGCCGTGCCCGCGTTGGCCTTTCCCGCCGCCTCGCTGTGGTGGCTCGCCTGGGTGGCCCTCGTGCCCTGGATGCTGCTCGTGCGGTCGGCGCCCACGGGGCGGCGGGCGGCGGTTGAGGGGTGGTTGGGCGGGGCGGGGTTCTTGCTCTTCGTGCATCACTGGCTGCTGCCCAGTCTGCATGTCTTCATCCTCGTGCTGGCCGCGCTGCTCGGGCTGTTGTGGGCACCCTGGGGGTTGCTGGTGCACCGGCTGCTGGGGGGAACGTCCGGGGCCGGGCGGGTCGTGGCCGCACTGTTCGTCGTGCCGGCCGGGTGGCTGGTCGTCGAACTCGTGCGGTCCTGGGAGTACTTGGGTGGGCCCTGGGGGCTGCTCGGGGCCAGTCAGTGGCAGGTCGCTCCCGCGCTGCGGCTCGCCTCGGTCGGGGGTGTGTGGCTGGTCGGGTTTCTGATCGTCGCCGTCAACACCGGGCTCACCGCCCTCATTTCGGCGCCCCGGACCCGTAAGGCCGCCGGTGCCGGGGTCGTGGCCTGTGCGCTGGTCGTGGCGGGCGTCTGGGTGTGGGCGCCCGTGCCGGAGTACGCCGGTACGGTGCGGGTTGCGGTCGTTCAGCCGGGAGTCGTCGACGGTGCGGGCAGTGTGCAGCGGCGCTTCGACCGGCAGGCCGAGCTCACCCGGCAACTGGCCGGGCAGCGGGTGGATCTCGTGGTGTGGGGCGAGAGCAGCGTCGGCCAGGATCTGGGGAGCCGCCCCGACCTGCGCGACCGGCTCGCTGCGCTCTCCCGGGCGGTCGGTGCGGATCTGCTGGTCAATGTGGACGCGCGGCGCTCGGACCGGCCGGGGATCTTCAAGAGCTCCGTGCTCGTCGGCCCGGAGGGGCCCACCGGGGACCGTTACGACAAGATGCGGCTGGTGCCGTTCGGCGAGTACGTTCCCTTCCGTTCGGCGCTCGGCTGGGCCACGTCCGTGGGGAAGGCGGCCGTCGAGGACCGGCGGCGCGGTGAGCGGCCGGTGGTGATGCGGCTGCCTGAGACGGGCGGGCGCGGGCTGCGGGTCGGGCCGTTGGTCTGCTTCGAGTCGGCGTTCCCCGACATGAGCCGGCGGCTGACGCGGGACGGCGCCCAGTTGCTCGTCGCCCAGTCGGCCACGTCGACCTTCCAGCACAGCTGGGCCCCGCAGCAGCACGCCTCGCTGGCCGCACTACGGGCGGCCGAGACCTGGCGGCCGATGGTGCACGCAACGCTGACCGGGGTGAGCACGGTGGCCGACCCGCGCGGCCGCACGGTCGGCGAACCGCTCGGCACGGACCGCAGCGTCGCGGCCGTCTACGACGTCCCGCTGGCGCACGGCACCAGCCCGTACGTCCGGACCGGGGACTGGGCGCTGTACGGGTCCGTCGCGATCGTGGTCCTCTTCTGCGCCGCCGAGCCGGCCGCACGGGCCGTCAGGAGGTCTGCTCCCCGATCTCGGTGACGATGCGCTCGCACAGCTCATGGGTGAGCAGCGCGTCCTGCGCGTCCAGCGTCCGGCCCGCGCGCACGGCGTCGAGGAAGGCGTGGACGGTCTGCTCGATGCCGCGCTGCCGGGCGACGGGCACCCAGTCGCCGCGGCGCCGGACGGTCGGCTGGCCCTTGTGGTCGATCACCTCGGCGAGGTTGAGGACCTGGCGCTTGGTGTCCTGGCCGGAGACCTCCAGGATCTCCTCGGTGGAGCCGCTCATGCGGTTCATGGTGCCGATGGCGGTGAAGCCGTCGCCGGACATCTGCAGGACGACGTGGTGCACCAGGCCGCCGCGGACCCGGGCCCGGACGTCGACGTGGTCGACGGTGCCGGGCACCAGGAAGCGCAGGGTGTCGACGACGTGTATGAAGTCGTCGAGGACGAGCGTGCGGGGGGCCTCGGGCAGGCCCACGCGGTTCTTCTGCAGCAGGATCAGCTCGCGCGGGTGGTCCGCGCACTGCGCGTACCCGGGGGCGTAGCGGCGGTTGAAGCCGACCATGAGGGAGACGCCCCGCTCGCGCGCCAGGCGGACGAGCCGCTCGCTCTCGGCCAGGTCGTAGGCGAGCGGCTTGTCGACGTAGACCGCGACGCCGGCCTCCAGCAGCCGGGTGACGATGCCGGGGTGCGCGGCGGTGGACGCGTGCACGAACGCCGCCTCGATGCCGGCCGCGAGCAGGGAGTCGAGGGTGGTGTGGCGCCGGTCGTCCGGGATGCGGTGGAGGTCGGCGACGCGGTGCAGGGTGTCCGGGGTGCGGGTCTGCAGGTGGAGTTCGGTCCCGGGCTCGGTGGTGAGTACGGGAAGGTACGCCTTCTGCGCGATGTCCCCGAGACCGATGCAGCCGATCTTCATTCCGAGATCTCCCCTGGTGCGCCTACCGCCCTCTGTCTACTTCTGCCTAGGCAGCATACGTGCGGTGCGGTGGCTGCCAGTCGGCGATGCCCTCCCAGCTGCGCAGCAGGAGGCCGGGGGCCAGGCGGCTGACAGCGGCGAGGGCGCCGTCGCGGAGGACGGCGGCGGGCGTGCCGGCGAGCAGGGCCATCCGGGCCGTCCGGGCGGAGCGGCGGACGATGTCCGCGGTGCGGGGCAGCCGCTCGCGGGTGTAGGCGGCCAGGGCCGGCGTGGGGTCGGCGGGCGCCGCAGCGGCGGCCAGGTGGTGGGCGAGGACGATGGCGTCCTCGATGGCCTGGTTGCCGCCCTGGCCGAGGTTGGGGGGCATGGCGTGGGCGGCGTCGCCCAGGAGCGCGGTGCGGCCGTGGTGGTAGGCGGGCAGCGTCCGGGCCATGTGGCGGACGTCGTGGCGGAGGATCGCTGCGGGTTCGACGGCGGCGAGGACGGCCGGGACGGGGTGGTGCCAGTCGCCGAACCGGCGCAGCAGTTCGGCCTTCTCGTCGTCGGGGGCGCGGCTGCCGGCGGGTGCGGCGGCCGAGGCGTAGGCGTAGATCCGCCCGTCCTTGAGCGGGTGGGTGCCCCACAGCCGTGCGTTGCCCCAGGTCTCGTGGGGGGCGAAGGGCCGGGACGGGGCCGGGACGACCATGCGCCAGGTGGTGAAGCCGGTGTACACGGGTCCGGGGTGGGCGGGGAAGAGCGTGCGGCGCACGGCGGAGTTGATGCCGTCGGCGCCCACGACGAGGTCGGCCTCGACGTCCCCGTCGGGGGTGGTGACCGTGGCCGGCCGGGTGGCTGCGCCCGGGTCGGCGAGGGTGGCGGCGGCTCCGGTGCGTACGGCGTCGTCGGGAAGCTGTGCGGCGAGCAGTTCGGCCAGGGTGGCGCGGTGCAGGAGGACGAGGGGGCCGCCGAACCGCCGGGCGGCCGCCGCGCTGTCGGTACGGGAGAGCCAGCGGCCGCTCGGGGTCCGCAGTCCCCCGTCGCCCCGCCAGGCGGCGAGCGCGCGGACGTCGTCGCCGAGGCCGATGACGTCGAGGGCGCGCTGGGCGTTGGGCGCGAGGGAGATCCCGGCGCCGACGGGTTCGAGGGAGGCGGCCCGTTCGAGCACGGTGACCCGCCAGCCCGTGCGCCGCAGCGCAACCGCTGCGGTGAGGCCGCCGATGCCGGCACCGATGACGACCGCACGGGGTTCTTCCATGACTTCTCCTCGTCGCTGCCTCAACCACGGCTGCACTGCCGCACGCCACTACATCTGTAGTGCGAGGCTACTACGTCCGTAGTGGAAGTGCCAGGGTGGTACGGGCGGGGACGGGCACGGCGTCGCTAGGTTGGGCACCATGAGCACCGAACGCACCACCCGCCCGGCCACCGCCTCCCGCGCCGAACTGATCGCCGACACCGCCATCACCCTGCTCGCGGAGCGCGGCATGCGCGGCCTGACGCACCGTGCGGTGGACGAGGCGGCCGGGCTGCCGCCCGGCTCGACCTCCAATCACGCCCGAACGCGGGCGGCGCTGCTGGAACTGGCCATGCGGCGGCACGCGGCCCGCGAGGCCCGGGTGCTGACGCTGGAGGAGATGCCCGCCCTCACGGACGGCCCGGAGGCCCTCGCCGATGCGGTCGCCCTGGCCCTGCACCGCATCCTCACCGACCACCGCGAACTGCTCCTCGCCCGCTACGAACTGGCCCTGGAAGCGACCCGGCGGCCGGAGCTGCGGAAGATCTACGACGCCGAGGGACGCGCCTTCCGCGAACCCCTCGTCGCACTCATGACGGCGGCGGGCTCCACCGAGCCGGAGCGGCACGCACTGAGCCTGCTCGCCTGGAGCGAGGGGCTGATGTTCTCGTGCACCGCGGGGTCCTTCCACGCCGAGGCGCCCACCCGAGCAGAGCTGCGCGATGGTTTCGCCGAACTACTGCGGGGTGCGCTGAGGCGACAATGAGCCTCACCAAGTGATGCGTGGCGCCTCAGGGATGCCGGCCGTCAGCGGCCGGCATCGCGGAACGCGCCACAGAAACACCGTACGACATACCAACACCACTGGCCCCAAGCCTTATTTACAGTCCTGGGAACGGGTCACCGGTGCTTCACGCGCCCCCGATTCACGCTCTGCCTGGGGATATCGCTCCGCGTCACGGTGGAAGCTGCCTGGGCCGGATCCCCTGCTTGATCACCTCCAGGTGACCGGTCAGGCTCGGCAAGACGGTGATCACGCGTCAGGCCACGCCGAAGGTGTCACCAGGTCTTCGTGAAAGGCGCAGTCGTCGAGATTGCCCCCGGAGGCAAGATCGTCGACACTCTCATCGAGCACGTGTTGCAGTTGGTCGAGCAAGCCTCGCCCGACCGAGGGGCGCGAAAAAGGAGGTGCATCATCTCTTCCTTCACACTGCCGCAATTCTACAACCCGTTCCCGTCCCGCCTGAGCCCTGAACTGATGACGGCCACCGACGAGTCACTGAGGTGGGCTCAGGAAATGGAATTGGTGGCTTCACCATCCGCCCAGGAGCGTTTCGAGTCGGCCCTCTATGGAGAGTTCGCGGCCCGCACGTATCCCGACGCCCCCACGGATCGGCTCGTGGTGGCGGCGAAGTGGTGCGCCTGGCTGTTCCTGTTCGACGACCATTTCGATGACTGCTACCTGGGACGCAGCAAAGTCGACGCGGAGACAGTCCTCCCCAACCTGCTTCGATGCCTTGCGAGCCCGGAGATCGAGCCACTGGTCCCAGGCAACCCACTGGAGGCCGCCCTGCTGGACCTCTGGCCACAAACCGCAACCAGGATGTCCCCCTCCTGGAGGGGGCGATTCAAAAGACACATGCACGACTATCTGATGTCGTACTTCTGGGAGATCTCCAACAGATCCCGACGGCACACTCCGGACCTCGTCATGTACATCGACATGAGGCGGGACACTGGAGCGACGTGGATCGGCTTCGACCTCATCCCCTACACCGAAGGGCTGGAGGTGCCGACCCGGCTCAACGATAGCCTCCTTCTCCGCACCATGGAGCTGGCGGCCATCGACGTGATCTGCATCTCGAACGACATCCTCTCGCACGAAAAGGAAATGGCACGCGGCGAGGTCAACAACATCGTTCACGTCGCCCAACAACTCACCGGCGGCGAGATCCAGCAATCCGTGGACCTCGTCAACGCAATACAGAATTCACGGATCCGATTGTTCCTCGACCACAAAGAGCAGGTTCCGGCCTGGCTGGAGGAGTCTCAGGCATCTCCCGCAACACGACAGGCCGTTGAGCGCTACATCGTCGGGCTTGAAAGCTGGATCAGGGGGAACCTCGACTGGTCCTTGCGCACCGCTCGCTACCTGAACGTGGAATATGCACCGGGTCACGGCGACCGCGTCAGTTGGGCGGAGAACCTGAGCGGCGTCACCGACGATGCGCTACGAGCACCCGTAGAAGATCGGAAACCAGCCGGTCTCGGCTGGGGTGCCGCTACCTCCTGACCACTCCGACCCGAAAAAATGCACCTAGGTGCATGCAAGGTTGCCTTCATGTAATGCAGCGATGCACGATTCGCCGACCTCACCTGGCGAGGTCGGGCATCTTCAGCCAGATAATGAACGTCCCTCGTCAGGTGTTTGAGCCATCACGGCGGATAAAAGACCGGCTCATGTCTGCTTCGGTACGCCGAGGAAGGATTCGACCTCCCAGCATCGCAGCAGTACGACGAAGTCCTTTAATTCTGTGGCGTGACCGGACGTCAACCGCGATGATGGCGGCCATGATCACTCCCGAACGCATCGATCCGCCCAGCGTCGCCGACGAGCGCACCGCGCTGGAGGGCTTTCTCGACTATCACCGTGCCACCCTCGCGCTGAAGTGTGCGGGGCTCGACGACGCCCAGCTGCGGGAGGCATCGGTGCCGCCCTCGTCGTTGACGCTGCTGGGTCTCGTGCGGCACATGGCCGACGTGGAACGGCACTGGTTCCGGCGGATGCTCGCCGGCGAGACGGAGGCCGGGCCCATCCACTACACCGACGACGACCTCGACGGGGACTTCCGCGTCTCCGAGGGGGACTCGTGGGAGGCTGCGTTCGCCGTGTGGCAGGCGGAGATCGACGCGGCACGGGAGGCGGCGCGCGGGCGGTCGCTGGACGATCTGGGTGTCGGCGCCCGTAGGAACGGGGACCCTCTCGACCTGCGCTGGATCCTCCTGCACATGATCGAGGAGTACGCGCGTCACAACGGCCACGCGGACCTCATACGCGAGCGCATCGACGGCGTGACGGGGGATTGACCGGCGGGTGACGCCTGCGGCGGCGGGCGGCCCCGCACGGTGAGTCGTGAGCGACCGCCCCCACCTGATGATCCTGGGTAGTGATCTCGGGTGCGCGGCGCGAGGGGGCGGCGCGTGGTCGCGGGTGTGATCCCTTGTCACCCCTGCGGGGAGTTCCCAACCGCTGTGTCGTGGCAGCAGGTTGGGCGAGTGCATCGAATGCCTGCTGCGGCTGCCCTGGTGGCGGTGGCGATGTCGGCCGCCGCCGGTTGCGTCTCCGTCTCTCCGCATGACGACGACCGGTCCGCACGGCCGCCCCGGCTGACCCGGGCCGCAGGGCCGGAGGCCGCGCCGGGCCCGGCCCGCGAGTCCCTGACCACCACCGGCGACGGGCCGGAGCGCGGCAGGGCGGCGACGCTGGGACGGCCGTCGGACGCGTCTGCGGACCTGACCGATCCGCCTCTGGTCCTGACGGGGGAGCCTTCCTGGGCGCCGTCGTGGGGACCGCGCCCCTCCTGGCCTCCGGGCTGGCCGCTCTGGGGGCGGGAGCACGACCGGGCCGGGGGCGCTACGGGCTCCCACGACCGGGAGTCCGGGGAGCCGGCGCGCGAGGCGGACCGGCCGGCGGGCTCCGCCCGGTCCGCAGGTCCCCCGCCACCCGCTGCCGCACCCCCCTCCCGGGAAGCGGCGCACGAGGCGCCCGGGCCCCGGCGCGAGGCCCCGCCCCCGCCGGCCGAGCGGCAGGCGGACCAGGAGTCCCGGCCCCGGCACGAGCCCGAGGCGCGGCACGAGGCCCCGGCGCCCGCACCCGCCGCCCCGGCACCACGCGGCCGCAAGGGCAACGGCGTCTGTGCCATGGGCGACACCTACGGCAAGTGGCAGAAGGGCGGCGACGCCTCGCGGATCTGCCACCAGGTGTACGGGAACTGACGGACGGCACGACCCCGGGGTGCGACGGCGCGAGGGCCTGGGGGCGCGGGTGGCGCGCCCCCAGGCCAGACCGCTCCGGCTCAGACCGCGAGGTCCGGGATGCGCCAGTCGACGGGCTGGTGGCCCTGGGCGGCAATGGCCTCGTTGATCTGCGTGAAGGGGCGGCTGCCGAAGAACTTCTTCGCCGACAGCGGCGAGGGGTGCGCGCCCTTGACGACGATGTGCCGCTCCTCGTCGATGAGGGGCAGCTTCTTCTGCGCGTAGTTGCCCCACAGCACGAAGACGGCCGGGTCGGGCCGGGAAGCCACCGCGCGGATGACCGCGTCGGTGAACTTCTCCCAGCCCTTGCCCTTGTGGGAGTTGGGCTCCCCGCCGCGGACCGTCAGCACGGCGTTGAGCAGCAGGACACCCTGCTGGGCCCACGGCATGAGGTAGCCGTTGTCCGGCACGTCGTAGCCGAGCTCCTCCCGCATCTCCTTGTAGATGTTGCGCAGCGAGGGCGGCGTCTTGACGCCGGGCCGCACCGAGAAGCACAGGCCGTGGCCCTGGCCCGCGCCGTGGTACGGGTCCTGGCCGAGGACGAGGACCTTCACCTGCTCGTACGGGGTCGCCTCCAGGGCGGCGAAGACCTCTCCGCGCGGCGGGTACACCGGCGCCTTCGTCCGCTCGTCCTCCACGAAGTCGATGAGCTCCTTGAAGTAGGGCTTCTCCAGCTCCTCGCCGAGGACACCGCGCCAGGACTCGGGCAGCATGTCGGTGACGGTCACGCACAACCTCCGGGGTTCGATCCGTTCTCGCGGAAGAACTTACCGGCGACCACTGACAACGCCCGCCGCGAGGTCGCGGGCGGCCCGGAGGGGGCGCACCCTCAACACGCCCTCACACCCCTGTGTTCCTCACACCCCCATGTTGAGGAAGAGCCCCCCGTCCACGACGAGGGTCTGCCCCGTGACCCAGCCCGCCGCGTCCGACAGCAGGAACGCCGCCGCACCGCCGATGTCCTCCGGGACGCCCAGCCGCCCGAGCGGGTAGGAGGCCACGGCCTCCTGCTCGCGCCCTTCGTAGAGGACGGCGGCGAACTGGGTCTTCACGAGGGCCGGGGCGATGGCGTTGACCCGTACGCCCGGCGCCAGCTCGTGGGCGAGCTGCAGGGTGAGGTTGATCATGGCGGCCTTGCTGATGCCGTACGCGCCGACGAAGCGGGACGACCCGAGTCCGGCGACGGAGGCGATGTTGACGATTGCCCCGCCGTTGTCCTTCTGCCATGCCTTCCACGTCTGCTGGGCGAAGCCGAGCGCCGAGATGACATTGGTCTCGAAGACCTTGCGGGCGATGGAGAGGTCGAGGTCGGCGATGGGGCCGAAGACCGGGTTGGTGCCGGCGTTGTTGACGAGGTAGTCCACGCGGCCGAACGCCTCCATCGCACGCTCGACGGCCACGGCCTGGTGGGCCTCGTCGTGCGCCTTGCCCGGCACGCCGATCGCCCGGCCGGGACCGAGCCGTTCGACGGCCTCCTTCAGGGCGTCCTCGTTGCGGCCGGTGATGACGACGCGGTCGCCGCGGGCCACGAGCGCCTCGGCGATGCCGTAGCCGATGCCCCGGCTGGCGCCGGTGACGAGGGCGACTCTTCCGGTGAGCTCCCGCTCCTGTGCGGTCATGGTGTCCGTCCCTTCCACCGTCAGTTGAGGGGGCCGCCGGCCACGTACAGGACCTGGCCGGAGACGAAGCCGGCCTGCTCGCCCGTGAAGAAGGCGACGGCGTGCGCGATGTCGTCCGGCTCGCCGACGCGCTGCACGGGGATCTGGCTCGCCGCGGCGGTCTTGAAGTCGTCGAAGTCCATGCCGACCCGGGCCGCGGTGGCGGCCGTCATGTCGGTGGCGATGAAACCGGGCGCCACGGAGTTGGCGGTGATGCCGAACTTGCCGAGCTCCTTGGCGAGCGTCTTGGTGAAGCCCTGCATGCCGGCCTTGGCGGCGGCGTAGTTGGCCTGGCCGCGGTTGCCGAGGGCCGAGCTGCTGGAGAGGTTCACGATGCGGCCGAACCCGGCGTCCACCATGTGCTTCTGGCAGGCGCGGGACATCAGGAACGCGCCCCGCAGGTGCACGTTCATGACGGTGTCCCAGTCGTTCTCACTCATCTTGAACAACAGGTTGTCGCGGAGCACACCCGCGTTGTTGACGAGGATGACGGGCGCGCCCAGCTCCGCCGCGACGCGGGCCACGGCGGTGTCCACCTGGGCGGAGTCGGAGACGTCACAGCCGACCGCGAGGGCCCGGCCGCCCGCCGCGGTGATCTTCTCCACGGTGTCCGCGCAGGCCGCCTCGTCGAGGTCGAGGACGGCGACAGCGCGGCCCTCGGCGGCCAGGCGCACGGCGGTCGCCGCCCCGATGCCACGGGCCGCGCCCGTGACGAGGGCTACGCGCTGCTCGGTGGTGGACATGCGGGTTCTCCTCACCTTTGGGCCGCTCCCCGCACGGAGCAGCAGGTGAGCAACCGCTTAGTAGCGTCGACGATCAGACGCTAGAAGCCGTGCCACCCGCTGTCAACGCCCCGTGACGACGCCGGGCGCCGAGGGCCCCGCCGCCCCCGCTCACTTCACCAGCAGGTCCAGCAGGCGCGCGGACTCGCTCTCGGGATCGGCGGTCAGGCCCGTGTGCACCGGTCCGGGCTGGACGACGGTGCTACGCGGCGCGATCAGCCAGCGGAACCGCCGGCCGGCGTCGTCGCAGGCCGCCTGTCCGGCCCGTTCCCCGCCGGCACAGACCCCTTCGACGGCGTGCAGCGCGGCCCGCACGCCGGCCACGTCCGCCGTGGGGTCGAGCGCCAGCAGCCGCGCCTCGTCCAGGTGGACGCGGGCGGCGACGTAGGACCGGGCCTGGCAGTAGACGACGACCCCCGCGTTGATCTGCTCCCCGCGCTCGATGCGCGGTACGACGCGCAGCAGCGCGTACTCGAAGACGTCGCGTCCGTTGTGGCGCGTCATTTCCCGGCCTTTCCGTTCAGCCTGACACGCACCCATTCCGGCGCCTGCGAGGGTTTGTCGGCGCTACGCTCGCCGACGGTGATGCGATCGCCGATGGTCGCCGCGCGTTCGAGCAGGACCTCGACGTAGGCGCGGCGCAGGGCGTCCGGGCCGTCGAAGCCCGGCTCGTCCACGAGCCACTCGTCGGGGACGTCGGCGGCGACCTCGGTCAGCAGCTCCGTGGTGATGCGGGGCGCGAGCTCGGCGGCGGCGGTGGCGACGTCCGGGTCGAAGGAGGCGAGCACATGGTCGGAGGCGTCGTACGCCTTGCCGGCCGCGGTCGCCGCGCTCGGCCAGTTGTGGTGCCAGATCATGGTGGCGCCGTGGTCGATCAGCCAGAGGCGGCCGTGCCAGACCAGCAGGTTGGGGTTGCGCCACGACCGGTCGACGTTGTTGATCAGGGCGTCGAACCAGACCACGCGCCCGGCCTCGGCCGCATCGGTCTCGAAGGCGAGCGGGTCGAAGCCGAGGGCGCCGGGGAGGAAGTCCATCCCGAGGTTGAGCCCGCCGCTGGCCTTGAGGAGCGCCTGTACCTCCTGGTCCGGCTCGCCCCGGCCGATGACCGGGTCCAGCTGGATCCGCGCCAGCTCCGGGACGCGCAGTCCGAGGCGGCGGGCCAGCTGCCCGCAGATGACCTCGGCGACCAGCGTCTTGCGGCCCTGGCCGGCGCCGGTGAATTTCATGACGTACGTGCCGAGATCGTCGGCCTCGACGATCCCGGGAAGCGAGCCGCCTTCACGCAGGGGCGTGACATAGCGGGTGGCAGTAACCTCCGGCAGCATTATCCCAAGCCCCGCACTTCGTTTACCTTGCAATCCATAGTCCACTCCCGGCGGGTGCTTTGCGGGGAAACCGGCCGCGATCAGCCCTGGGGAGAGCATAGTAACCGAGCGTGACCGCCGGTGAGGAATGGCCGAGCCGCCGCGCCGAAGTCACCGCGTGCTCTCCCGCCTCTGCCGGTCGCCGGCAGCAGCCGTTCCTCGTGCAGAGCGTCCTCACCAAGTGGAGGGAATTCCCCGCTGCAGATGTGAGGGGAGCGGGATTTCCGGCGGCAAGGGCCGGATCCGGCTGGGGACACCGCGCAGGCCGCGGTCAGGGCCGCATCTTCCATGACGGCCTGCGCGCCGGTGCGGGAGCGGCTCGCGCACGGAGTCGTACGGCAACAGAACGCTCCCGAGTCGGTGGCTGCGGGGCGCGCACGGCGACGTAGGGTCCTGCGAGGCGCCCGACGTGGAGGTCGCCGTGGGGAGTGGGGGGCGTGGCGGTGATCCACGCGGTCGGTCATGCGACGGCCCCGCCCTTCGACTCGTGCAGGGGCCAGTAGACCGAGGGCCAGTACGGGGGCTCAGGTGGGGTTGCGCACGACGTGTTCGTTGTTGCGGGGCAGGACCAACAGGTCACCGGTGGTGAAGTCGGTGGATTGCCCGGGCAGTTCGAGCGTGCCCGAGCCGGAGTGGATCACCATGACCTCGTCCTGGTCGTGACAGTCGACTAGGCCATGCCGAATTCCTCGGAGGCGTTCGCCGCGATAGGCGAATTTTGACGATCAAGGGACCTCGCAACCGTTACAGAATGCCCCCGGGGCCACCGAACGCGTCTGGGCGGTGGCAGACTTTCGGGAATAAGGAAATGAGGCGCATCACCCTCTGCACCGCAGTGGCTCCTCGGCCGAATATTCGCGGTATGGCCCGCAGTGTGCCCCGGAAAGGGGATGCACGCATGGGGCCGTTAACAACCCCCCGGTGCCGAGTCGGCGACAATATAACACACGCATTCCCACGGTCACTCGCCTTCGGGAGAAGCGTCCAACAGCCCGAAAGTCGCGATGAGATACCCGAGTTGCGCCCGGCTGGAGCTGCCCAATTGCCGGGAGAGCTTGCGGACGTGCTCGGCCACCGTGCGGGCGCTCAAGCCGAGCCGGGTCGCCATCGAGGCGTCGGTGTGCCCCTCGACGAGCAGGCGGAGGATCCGGTCCTGGATCTCCGAGGTGACCACCTCCGTACGCGCGGGTGCGGCGGTCGCCCCGACGGCGCTGGCGTTCTCCCAGCACCGCTCGAAACACTTCACCAGGTGCCGCAAGAGCGCCGGATGACGCACCATCAGCACCCCCTCGCCGTGCCCGTCGTCCCCGGCGACGTTCCCCGGGGCCTGGCCGGGACCGTCGCCGGGAATGAAGGCCAACCGCCGGTCACAAATGACCACTCGGTCGATGTCCTCACTCGTCGTGCGCACCTCGCCCCCCGCGCTGGTGATCCTGCGGGCGTACTCGAGCGTGGGCGCGTGGGAGCGCATCCCGTGCTGGTAGAGGGTGCGTTGCCGCACTCCACGCTGCAGGGCGCTCAGATCGCGCGGCAGCGCCTCGGCAAGGAGGTGCTCGGCGCGCCCACCCCCCGGCCGGGCGGTGAGCAGCTCCTCCTCACAGCAGGTCACGGCCCGGTCGAGAGCGGCGTTGATGGTGGACGCGCCGAGCAGCAGGGTCAGCTGGGCGCTCTGGCGCCCTTGCACCTCGCGGTACGCCACTTCCGCGGCGGCGAAGGCCGCCTGCGTGGCGGCGATCGCGCTCCGGTTCCGGCGGATGCCCTCCTCGTACGGCCGGAGGGCCTGGGCGAGGGGTCCCGCAGGTGGGACGGGCACGACGCTCCGGGCTCCGGGGACCCGGCGCAGCAGGCCGAGCGCCACCACGCACTGCGGCGCCTCCCCGGCGTCGAGACTGCCGGCGGCCACGGCCGTGCGATACGCGGCCAGCCCCTCCGCGCACAGCGCGTTCTCCTCCTGGAGGGTCAACCCGTCCATTTTTGAGCACATATACGCCCCCTTCATGATCACGCAATGCATCATCCTGAAGAGTAATCCTCTTGATCGACTTACAAAGGCTGTGCAGAGTTGATGCATTGACGCGCCACGCGTCCCAACGGGGAGGAATACCAGTGCGCTCGGCGTTGCTTCACGATGCTTCTGCCGCTGTTGTCGTCGCCATCTCGGAACTTTCAATTCCGATTGTTGGCCGCCGTGATTCCGCTTGGGGTCCGGCGCCGCGCCACTTACGGACACACAACTTTCACTGAGGATGGGAATGTCCGAAGCACAACCACCCGCGGAGCACAGCGAGCACCGGCAGCCAAAGGGGGCACGTCCCCGGCCGGACGTGCCGGCCGCCTGAGCATCGCGCGTGACGTTCGGTTCGCGCCGTTCCTCCTCCTGCACCTACCCGGGCATCCTTCGGCCTCGGCACCGCCTCGGCCCGGCGCTGGGCACCGTTGGCTGGAACGCGCTCGGCGACCGGCCGCCGCAGCAGCAGGCCCCCACCGCGTCACCGAGCCGCTAGGAGGTTCCGCAGTGAACGTCGACGACCGCCCCGTGATCATCGTGGGATACACGGCGGGCTGGAAGTACGTGGCCGAGAGGTACCACCGGCAGACCGCGACGCTCTTCGTCGACACGCCCACCGCAGCGAGGGAGAAGAACCTGGTCGCCGTGCTGGCCGCCGCCGACGCCTCCTGCCGGCTGATCGTGACGGAGTACGAGGAGGAGGACGCCGCCGCCCGGTTCCACCGGGAGTACCGGGGCCGGCCCCCGGCGGCCGTCATCCCCGGCATCGAGTACACCGTGCCGTTCGCAGCCCGGCTCGCGGAGCTGTTCGGTCTGCCCGGGGCCGGGGCGCGGGCCGCCGACCCGCTGCGCGACAAGTGGCTGCTGCGCCAGGTGACGGCGGACAGCGACGTGCGCAGCCCCGTCTCCCGCACGGTCTCGGCACCGCAGGACGTACGCGCCCTCATGGCCGAGGTCGGCGGACCGGTCGTGCTCAAACCCGCCAACCGCCAGGGCTCCATCGGCACGAGGATCGTGAGGACCCCCGACGACGTGGACGACGCCTGGGCGGAGTGCGTCGTCCAGGAGCACGCGGCCATGGCCGCACAGAGCATCGTGCCCGTCCGCATGCTCGCCGAGAGCCACCTTCGCGGGCCGGAGTTCAGCGTGGAACTCCTGGTGCACGACGGACGCACCCTCTTCCGCAACGTCACCGCCAAGTCGCTCTTCCCGGGCGACCGTCCGGTGGAGCTGGGCCACACCGTGCCTGCGGACATCACCGCCGCAGCTCAAGCACGCCTGCACACGGCCACCGAAACGGTGCTCGAGACGATCGGCTTCGAAAGCGGCTTCGTGCACTGCGAGTGGATCGTGGTGGACGGCGAACCGCACCTGGTCGAATGCGCCGGCCGGATGCCCGGCGGCAGCATCGTCAAACTGGTCGAACTGGCCTGGAACGTCGACATCACCCGGGAATACCTCTCGGTGATGCGCGGATCCGCGCCGTCCACCGCCCTGCCGGAACATCCGACGGGCGGCGCCGCGAGCTGGTTCCTGTCCGCAGGACCGGGCGAAGTCGTGCGCCTCGACGGCGTATTGAAGGCCGCGGACTCCCCGGGAGTGTCCTCCGTCGAACTCCTGGTCGGCATCGGCTCCCTCACCCGCTCCCCGCGCTCCGGCCGGGACCGGGTCGGCTCCGTCATCGCGGCGGACCGCAACGGGGCCGGCGCACGACAACGGGCCCGGGACGCCGCGGCGCTGATCGACATCGGCGTGCGGCCGACCCCCTGACCACACCACACCCCACCGACAGCAAAGGAAATCGGATATGTCCACGTCCCGTGCCGCCACCCCCCGCAAGCTGCTGATGTGCCCGCCCAGCCACTTCGACGTCACGTACTCCATCAACCCGTGGATGGTCCCCGGGAAACCGACCGACAGAGCCCTCGCCCTCCTGCAGTGGGAGCAGCTGCGCGACCTCTTCCGCACGCTGGGGCACACCGTGGAGACCATCGAGCCGCTCCCCGGCCTGCCCGACATGGTGTTCGCCGCCAACGGGGCCACCGTGGTGGACGGCAAGGTCCTCGGCGCGCGCTTCCTCCACGCGGAGCGGACCGCCGAAGGCCCCGCCTACCTCCAGTGGTTCGAGCAGCACGGCTACCGGGAGGTGCTGTGGCCGGAGCACATCAACGAAGGCGAGGGCGACTACCTCACCGTGGGCCGGCGCATCCTGGCGGGCACCGGCTTCCGCACGGATCCGCGTTCCCACGCCGAGGCCCAGGAGTTCTTCGGTCTCCCGGTCACCAGCCTGACCCTGGTGAACCCGCGCCATTACCACCTCGACACCGCGCTGGCGGTGCTCTCCGACACCGAGATCATGTACTACCCGGCGGCCTTCACCCCCGGCAGCCAGGCGGTGCTGCGCGAGATGTTCCCCGACGCGATCCACGCCTCGGACGAGGAAGCCGCCCTCTTCGGCCTCAACGCCTTCTCGGACGGGCTCAACGTCCTGCTTCCCCAGGCCGCACAGGGCCTGCAGGAACAACTGCGGGCCCGCGGGTTCAACCCGATCGGCGTCGACCTCACCGAGCTCCTCAAGGCCGGCGGCAGCGTGAAGTGCTGCACCCTGGAGCTGCGTGACTGACGCTCACGGAATGCTCACCCGGTCGGCCCCCGTTTCTCCGGTGGGACTCGGTTGAAGCCGGGGGCTGGTGTCGGGACGGGGTGAACACGTACGGCGGAAGGTGTGGCGAATGGCCGGTATCGACCCCTTTCACTGCACAATGGTCGGCGCTGACGGGCAGAGGAAGCAGGGAACCGACTCACACCTTCGTGCACTGCCGATTCCCGCTGAACGCCGGGCGCGCGCGAACCGTATGGCTCCTCGAACCGGGCTGCCTCCCGCAGCGGGCCCCTGGGCCCTCCTCCTGGAGGCGGCCCTGCACCAGCACTTCCGGAACAGCGAAGGAACGATCATGACGCATTCGTCTCCCGCTTCGTCTCCCGTCCCGTCCCCCGGCCCGGCCGGCACGGCCCGGCGCACCGTCGTCACGACGGCCGGGGCCGCCGGCCTGGCGGCCGTGCTCGCCGCGTGCGGCGGTTCGGACGGCAAGAAGTCGTCGGACACCTCGCAGCCGGCGCCCGGCACCCAGGGGACCGGCGCGTCCGGCGGCTCGTCCGGGACGACGTCCGAGGCGACCGGGAAGCCCGGCAAGGGCGAGGCCCTGGCCACGACGGCGGAGATCCCGGTGGGGGGCGGGAAGGTGTTCGCCGACCGCAAGGTGGTGGTCACCCAGCCGGCGAAGGGCGAGTTCAAGGCGTTCTCGGCGGTCTGCACGCACCAGGGGTGCCTCGTGAAGGAGGTGACGAACGGGACCATCAACTGCCCGTGCCACGGCAGCAAGTTCTCCGTCACCGACGGCAGCGTCCGCACCGGCCCGGCCCGCAAGCCGCTGCCCCCGGAGCACGTCTCGGTGAGCGGGGACTCGCTCACCCTGGACTGATCTCTCGCGGTCAGTACGAGCCGGTACGGTCGCCGGTACGGTCCGGTGCAGCACATCGGCGCGGCGCGGACGCGGTCCCGCCGCGTCCGCGCCCGGCCCTGAGCGCCCGGCCCTGAGCAGCCGGGCCTCAGCGACCGGACCCGAGCGCCCGGGCCCCTCAGTGCTGCCGTCGTGGGTGTCGCCAGTCGCGCACGAGCGCTTCGGTGGTGGTGACGGTGGCGACGAGAGCGAGCGTGTGGCGGACCATCGCCGCCGTGTAGTCGGCGGGCACCCCGGCGATGGCGTCCGCGGGCACGACGGCGGTGTAGCCAAGGTTGACGGCGTCGAAGACCGCGTTGGGTATCGCGACGTTGGCCGAGACGCCGGTGACGACCAGGGTGCGGCAGCCGATGTTGCGCAGCAGGGCGTCCACGCCGGTGCCGGCCAGTGGTGAGAGCCCGTGCAGCCGCCGTACGACGAGGTCGCCGTCGCCGACCGGGACCGGGTCGGCGATCCGGACGGCCAGGGTGCCGGTCAGCTGTTGCACGGGCAGGCGTTCGGCGATGCGGAAGAGGTGGGCGTTGCGGCTGGCGCCGCGGCCGTCGGGGCGGCGCTCGGCGACGGCGTGCACGACCTGCACGCCCGCCTCGTGCGCCGTGGCGACGAGCCGGGCGACGTTGACCAGCGCCCCGGAGGCACGGGCGACGGCGGCGAGCTCGGGCAGGGCGCTGTCGGGGCCGACGACTCCGCGCTGACACTCGACGGTCAGCAGCACGGTGGTGGCCGGGTCGAGCCCGTCGGCGATCCGGTCCTGCGGCGCCATGGCGCTCCCTCGTCGGGTCGTGCACGGGTGGGGTCGGGGCGCGTGAGGGTAACGGGCATTGCGCGCCGGGGGAAGAGGGCCCACTCTTTCTGACAGTCAGTCAGGTACGGACAGTCGGATACGCACGGAGATACGAGAGGGCGGGTGGTGGACGATGGCCGTCACGCAGCGGCGGGGCCGCCGGATCATGATGACGCCGACGGAGCTCGACGCCTTCCTCACCGCGGCGCACACCTGCCGGGTGGCGACGGCCGGCCCGGACGGCCGGCCGCATGTGAGTGCCCTGTGGTACGTGTGGGACGGGCGGGCCCTGTGGCTGTACTCGCTCACCCGCAGCCGGCGGTGGGCCGACCTGCTGCGCGACCCGCGCCTCGCGGTCGTGGTCGACGACGGCCGGGAGTACGGCGAGCTGCGCGGAGCCGAACTCTCCGGCACGGCCGTCCCCGTCGGCGAGGCACCGCGCCGGGGCGCGGCCTGCCACGAGCTCGCCGCGCCGGAGCGGCTGTTCGCCGCCAAGTACTTCGGCCTGGACGCCATGCCGCACGACGGCAGGCACGCCTGGCTCCGCCTGGCCCCCGAGACCGTCGTCTCCTGGGACTTCCGCAAGCTCCCGGCCGCGGGCGGTCGCTGAGCACCGGCGGGGCGCCTGAACGGGGCGAGGAGTGGGTAGCACAGACATGTCCGGCAAATGGCCATGTACGCGCCCTGCGAGGGACCCATGAGCGATACACCTCCCGACCCGGAACACGGCCCGGCTCTCGACCGGCTCCTGCAGACCGCCACCGGCTTCATGGCGTCGAAGGTCCTGCTCGTCGCCGTCAGCCTCGGCCTCTTCACGGAGCTGGCCGAGGGCCCCCTGGACGGCGACGCCCTGCGGGCCCGGCTGAAGCTGCACCCCCGCTCCGCCCGTGACTTCTTCGACGCCCTCGTCGGCCTCGGCGCCCTGGAACGCACGGACGGCGCCTACGCCAACACCCCCGCCACCGCCCACTACCTCGTGCGCGGCAGGCCCGCCTACGTGGGCGGGCTCCTGGAGATGAGCGACACACGGATGTACGACCTGTGGGGCAACCTCGCCGAGGGCCTGCGCACGGGCGCCCCGCAGAACGAGATCAAGACCGGCGAGGAGGGGATCTACGCCTCCCTCTACGACGACCCCGAGCGCCTCGCCGTCTTCCAGCAGGCCATGACCGGTCTGTCCATGCGCTCGGTGCACGCCCTGACCGAAGCGGTCGACTGGTCCCCCTACTCCACCGTCGTCGACGTCGGCTGTGCCGAGGGCGCCCTGCTGACCCACCTGCTCCAGCGCCGGCCCCATCTGCGGGGCACCGGCTTCGACCTGGCCGCCGTGGAACCCACGTTCCGGCGCGGGCTCGAACGCTCGGGCCTCGCCGACCGCCTCTCGTTCCTCGCAGGCGACTTCTTCGCCGGTCCCCTGCCCCGCGCCGACGTGCTGGTCTTCGGGCACATCCTGAGCAACTGGGCGCTCCCCAAGGCCAAGACGCTCCTGCACAAGGCGTACGAGGCGCTGCCGGAGGGCGGCCGCGTCATCATCTACGAGACGCTGCTCGACGACGAGCGCCGGGAGAACGTGCCGGGGCTGCTCATGAGCCTGACCATGCTCCTGGAGACGCCCGGCGGCTTCGAGTACACCGGCGCCGACTGCCGTGCCTGGCTGGCGGAGGCCGGATTCCGGGAGACCCGGGTGCAGCACCTGGCCGGCCCCGAGTCGATGGTGATCGGGCGCAAGTGACACCCGCCCCGGGCGACGCCCGCCCCGGCCCGACCGGCGGATCCGGCGCCGGAATCCACGGATCCGGCGCCGGAATCCACGGATCCGGCGTCGAAGCCGGGGGTCGGGCGTCGAAGCCGGGGGTCAGGCCGGGGCCGCACCCGGACGGCCGTCCGTGCGGCCGTCCAGGCGGCCCTCCATGTGACCGTCCAGGCGGCCCTCCGCGCGACCGTCCGGGCGGCCGTCCGCGCGTACGTACTCGATCAGGCGCGCGTAACTGTCACCGGCGTGGCCGGCCGCGACCGCCCGGTCGGCCAGATCCCGGAACAGCTCCGCCGTGCGGGAGTCGATCCCCCGGAGCCGGCACGCGTGGACGAGGACGTCCATCGTCATCCGGTGGAGTTCGAGGGGGAACTCCCCGCTCGGATAGTGCCCCGAGTCGATCTGCGGCGCGTACGCACGCATGAAGAAGCGCACGGTCTGCATCCAGCGGTCGGCCACCTCGGTGTACGCCGTTGCCGATACGTTTCCTCCGGGGCCGTCGGCGCCGATGAGCGCCACCGTGTGCAGCCAGCCGGTCAGAGTGGACCACATCAGGCCCAGCAACGCCGTGTCATAGACGGAGGACAGGGCGGTGTCGGCACCCACGTGCAGCGGCTCACCCAGGGCGGCGAGCGTCGCGCGGTGCTCCTCGAAAGCGGTCGGCGAACCGGCGTAGAGCTGGAGGAAGCCGCGGTCACCGACGCCGGACGGGGTCGTCATGATCACCCCGTCGAGATAGCCGGCTCTGCTGCGCTCCGCCCACACGGCCGTCTCCCGCGCATGGACCGGCGAACCCGAGGTGAGGTTGACCAGCGTCCGGCCCGCGAGCTCGCCGGCCAGGGGGCCGACCACCTCGTGGACCCCGCCGTAGGACGACAGGCAGATCACCACCAGCGGGCTCGCCGTCACGGCCTCGGCGGCCGACGCCGCCGCCACGGCACCCCGCGCGGCGAGGGCGTCGGCCTTGCCGCGCGTGCGGTTCCACACCGTCGTGCGGTGGCCCGCGTCCACGAACGCGCCGGCCAATGCCGCACCCATCGCCCCCAGACCGAGGACGGTCACCTCGGCGCTCACCCCGATGCTCACGTTGGCGCTCTCGTTGACGCTCTCGTCGGTGCTCACATTTCCCCCCGAGTCCCCTATAAGCGAGACAACCACCAGCTAGTCGGCGTCTCCGTAGGTTTCTTCCCTCATGGGACTCTTCCACTCATTCCACTCAGGAACCGATGGCGGCTCCGGCGGTACGGAGCGCGTCGACGGCGGCGCGGACCGAGGGCCTGCGGTCGGCGTCCACGCGCCAGATCGCGAAGACCCGACGGCACATCGTGGGGCGCACGGGCACGATGCACACCCCCTCCGGCACCGGACCACGGCCCAGGCGCGGCGCGACGGCGATGCCGAGGCCGGCGGCGACGAGGGCGAGCTGGGTGGGGTGTTCGTCGGCCTTGTGTCCGATGCGGGGCTCCACTCCCTTGCCGCGCAGGGTGAACAGCAGCCAGTCGTGGCAGAACTCGCCCTTGGGCCAGGAGATCCACTCGTCCTCGGCGAAGTCCTCCAGGGCGACCTGCTCCCGGCCGGCGAGCGGGTGGCCGGCGGGCACGGCGACGTCGACGCGGTCGTCGAGGAGCGGGGCCTTGGCCAGCTCCTCCGGCACCGGCAGCGGCTTGTTGTACCAGTCGAGGACGACGGCGAGGTCGATGTCCCCGCGCACCACGCGGGAGACGGCCTCGTCCTGCTCCATCTCCTCCAGCCGGGCGCGCAGGTGGGGGTGCTCGCGACGCAGGGCGACGAGGGCCGCCGGGAACAGGCCACGGGCCGCCGTGGCGAAGGTGCCCAGCAGGAGCTCACCGACGGCATGGCCGTGCTGGGCCTCCAGGTCGGCCTGGGCCAGCTCCACCTGGGAGAGGATGCGCGAGGCGTGCTCGACAAGCAGCCGCCCGGCGTCGGTCAGCCGCACTCCGCGGCCGTTCTTGGCCAGCAGTTGCTGCCCGGTCTCCCGCTCCAGCTTGGACAGTTGCTGGGACACGGCGGACGTCGTCACATGGAGCCCGTCGGCGGCGGCGCTGACGGAACCGTGGCGGGCGACGGCATGGAGGGTACGCAGGCGCTCCAGGTTCAACATGTAAGCAATGCTACGGGATGCTCGCTACATTTATTCGCTTGTTCTAATGAGTACGACCCGTCATCGTAGTCACATGAGCACCGTCACCACTCCCGAGCAACCCTCTGCTTCTTCCCACAGAACAGCCCCTTCGACATCTCCTTCCGCCCCTTCCTCTGCTTCCGCCCCTGCCGCCCCGAACGGCCAGGGGCGTTCCGCCGTGGACTGGCGGATCCGCTTCGGTGCTCTCTGCCTCATCTGGGGGTGCAGCTATCTGTTCATCAAGGTCGGCACCGATGGTTACCCCCCGGCCTTCGTGACCCTCGGGCGGATGCTCTTCGGGACGGCGGTGCTCGTCGTGGCCCTGATGATCAAGCGGGAGCGGCTGCCGCGCGCGCCGCGTACCTGGGCCCACCTCTTCGTGGCGGCGGTCCTCCTGAACGCCCTGCCGTTCACGCTCTTCGCCTACGCCGAGACCACCATCCCCTCCACCCTGGCCGGCATCTGCAACGCCACCACCCCGCTGTGGGGCATGCTGCTCTCCCTCGTGGCCCTGTCCGACGACCGCCCCACCCGACGCCGGATCGCCGGGCTGGGGCTCGGCTTCGCCGGCGTGCTCACCGTGCTCGGCGCCTGGCAGGGCTTCTCGGGCCAGGACCCGGCCGGTACCGCCATGGCACTGATCGCCTCGGCCAGCTACGCCGTCGGCTGGGTCTACGTCCGGCGCACCCTGTCGAACACCGGCGACTCCAACCTCTCGCTGTCCGGTGGCCAACTGCTCGTGGGCACGGTGCAGATGGCCGTCGCCGCCCCGGTACTCAGCCCCCTGCCGTCGTCCTTCCCCGTGGTGCCGCTGCTGGCCGTGTTCACGCTGGGAGCTCTGGGCACCGGCCTGGCCTTCCTCCTCCAGTACGGACTGGTCGCCGAGGTGGGCCCGACGACCGCGACGCTCTCGACGTACTTCATCCCGGTCGTCGCGACCGCGGCGGGCGTGCTGTTCCTCGGTGAGGACCTCGCCTGGAACACCCCCGTCGGCGCGGTGATCGTGCTGGCCGGCGCGGCGCTCACCCGGAGCAGGCCCGGCAGCGCCCCGAAGCCCGCCCGGCCCGAACGGGCCCGCTTCCGCCGCGCCGGCCGGGACCGCACCGGCTCCGCTCAGTCGTAGCGCCCCACCGACATCGCAACGGTCGCGGCCGCCAGGGCGTCCGCGACCGTCCCTATCTCCTCCATGGCGAGCGTCGACACGGTCAGCCGCACGGCCGGCCGCGACGCGACCCGGAAGCGCGCGCCCGGCGCCACGGCCCACCCCGCGTGCAGCAGCCGCGCCACCGCTCCCGTCTCGTCCGGCACCGGCAGCCATACGTTCATCCCGCTGCGCCCGTGCGCCTCGACGCCCCGCTCGCGAAGTGCCCGTACCAGCGCGTCGCGCCGCCGCCCGTAGGCGCCCGCCACCGCCACCGTGTCCACGGCCCCGCTCCGCCACAGGTGCAGCACGGCGTCCTGCAGCACATGGCTCACCCATCCGTGCCCCAGCCGCTGCCGCCCGCGCACCCGGTCCACCGTGACCGCGTCACCGGTGAGCACCGCGAGCCGCAGATCGGGCCCGTACGCCTTGGCGACGGAGCGGACGAACACCCAGTGGTCCGTCCCTCCCGCGAGGGGGTGCAGCGGGAGGTCGACGATGCCGTGGCCGTGGTCGTCCTCGACGAGCAGGACCTGGGGATGGCGGGCAAGGACGGCCCGCAACGCCCGGGCCCGCGCCTCGCCGACGGCCGCTCCCGTCGGATTCTGCGCCCGGGCGGTGACGATCAGCGCCCGCGCACCCTGCTGCAGCGCCCGCTCGGTGTCCTCGGGCAGGGGTCCGTCGTCGTCGACCCCCACGGGCACCGCGCGCAAGCCGAGCGCCGGGACGAGATCCAGCAGGCTGCCCCAGCCCGGGTCCTCCACCGCCACCGCGTCCCCCGGCCGCAGATGCGCCGCCAGCACCCGCTCGATGCCGTCCAGCGCCCCCGAGGTGACCGTCATCGGGCCGTCCGGCACCCCGTCCCGCGCGAACATCTCCCTGGCCATGCGCTCCAGATCCGTGTCGACCGCCGGCGTTCCGTACAGCACGGGGTCGCGCCGGGCCCGCTCGGCCGCGGCGGCGAGCGCCTCGCCGAGCGGGGGCAGCAGCGCCGGGTCGGGGTTGCCCGTGGAGACGTCCCGGACCCCCTCCGGCGCGTCCACCCGGATCAGCTCACGCGGGGTACTGGCCGGGCGCTCGCGCACCCGGCTCCCCCGCCGGCCCGCCGTCTCGATCACCCCGCGGTCGCGCAACGTCCGGTAGGCGGCCGCGACGGTGTTGGGATTGACGCCGAGCTCCACCGCCAACTCCCGCATCGGCGGCAGCAGTTCGCCCGGCGCGAGCTTGCCCGCACCCACAGCACGCTCCACGCTCGCGGAGATGTCCGCTGCGCGACGACCCTCGATCCGATACTCTCCTAGCACAAAGCAAAGTATGCACTAGTGCAATGAGGAGCGCAATGCCTTCTTCCACGGTCTCCCCCACCGCCGTCGAGCAGGCCGGGGCGGGGCAGTACGAGCGGACCGAGCGCACCACCCCCACCCGCAGCCGTGACCGCGCCTCCTACGACCGCGCGCACATCCACGCGATACTCGACGCGGGCTACGTCTGCCACCTCGGCTTCGTCCGCGACGGCGCTCCCGTCGTCCTCCCGACGCTCTACGGGCGCATCGGGGAGCGCCTCTACGTGCACGGCTCGACCGGATCGCGGCCGCTGCGCGCCGCCGGGGAGGCGGAGGAGCCGGGGATGCCCGTCTGCGTCACGGTCACCCACGTCGACGGTCTGGTGCTGGCCCGTTCCGCCTTCCACCACTCCCTCAACTACCGTTCGGTGGTGGTGCACGGCACCGCACGCCGGGTCACCGACCCGGCCGAGCTGTCCGCCGCCCTCGACGCCCTGGTCGATCAGGTCGTACCGGGCCGGGCGGCCGACTCCCGGCCGGCGTCGGCCAAGGAGCTGGCCGCCACGGCCGTGCTGCGCATCGATCTGGAAGAGGTGTCGGCCAAGGTCCGCACGGGCGGCCCCAACGACGATCCCGAGGACCTCGCCCTGCCGTACTGGAGCGGTGTCGTCCCCGTGGCCCCCGCCTACGGCGCCCCGGTCCCGGCCGACGACCTCGCCCCCGGCATCGCCGTCCCGGACTACCTCACCGGCCGCTGAGCCCCTCCGCCGCCGCGGGGGCCGCCGCGCCGCGCGCCTCCGCGCAGGCCAGCGCGGCCACCGCCCCGAGCAGGACGGCCGTGCCGGCCGCGGTGGCGGCGGTCAGGCGCTCACCGAGCAGCGCCACCGCGACGGCCGCGGCCGTCACCGGCTCCAGCAAGGTGATCACCGTGACCGTCATGGCCCGCACCGCAGCGAGCCCCGCGAAGAACAACACGTACGCCAGCGCCGTCGGTACCGTCACCAGGTACCCCATCAGCCACAGCGTCCGCCCCAGTTCGTGCGCCCGCGGCCACAGCCCCTCGGCCAGTGCGAGCGGCAGCAGGCCCACCGTGCTGACGGCGAACGACGTCAGCGTCGTCATGAACGGGTCCGAGCTCCCGTCCGCCCCGCCGAGGAGCCGGGTGGAGAGGGTCATCACCGCATAACCGGCGGCCGACAGCAGCCCCATGGCCACGCCCACCGGGCGCACCGCGCCGGCTCCGTCACCGCCGAGCACGAGCACCGCGAGGCCGGCCAGGGCGCCGGCCACGGCCAGCCGGCCGCCCGCGCCCAGTCGTTCGCCCATGAGCAGCCTGCCGCCCAGAGCCACGATGACGGGCGCGGCGCCGAGGGTGACGACGGTCGCGACCGCTATCCCCGTGCCGTCGACCGCCGCGAAGTACGCGGCCTGGAAGACGGTGAACCCCACGCCCGTGATCAGTACGCGCGCCACGCGCCGCCCCTTCGGCCGGCGGCGTCGCGCCGGGCGCGGGCGCGCCGGGCGGGCGTGCCGCGCACGGACGGCCTGCACGGCGAGCAGGAGGGCAAGACCGCCGGCGGTGCGCCAGAAGGTGAGGGCCACGGGCCCGAGGCCGCTGGAGTCGAAGGCCAGGGAGGCCACCGGGCCGGTGGTGCCCCATGCGACGGCGGCGAAGACGACGCAGGCCAGCCCCCGGCCGACGGACGCGACCGTTCCCGACGCCGCCGAGGGACCGGCCGGTGACGAGGTGACGGGCTGCGCCGTCACGGACGAACCACCCGTGGACGACGCCGCCGCAGTGGAGGACGCCACACGGGCCGGCGCCCCGGTCGGCGAGGCTGCCATGGATGACGGAACGCCGGATGACGACGCCGTGGGTGACGCCGTGGACGCCGCTGTGGACGACGCCGTGGTGGACGAAGCACCGGACGACGACGACGCGCCGGTGGACGGCCCGCCCGAAGAAGGGCAGGCCGGAAGAGAGGAGTGGTGCACGACTGTTCTCCCGCGGAAGACATGGATGATCGCGTAGTCCGTCTGCGGGCAGCGGCGATCAGCCCGGGAGCTCGTCCCGGGCCCGGTCCTCCGGGAAGCGGCCGCCCGCGCTACGCGGCGGGAGGCGGAAGAACAGTCATCGGCATGATCGCCACCCTAGGCCGGACTGACGCCGCCCGACAACTCCCGCTCGGCGTCCGCCTCCCGGCTCCTTCCGCCGTCTCCCCCGGCGACGGGCACGGCGGGCGCCTCCTTGGGCGTGGAACGCTGGGCGACGAAGGCGCCGATGAGCACCACGGCGCCGCCCACCATCTGCGGTGCGGCCAGGTGCTCGCCGAGCAGCACCCAGGCCAGGACGGTGGCGATGACCGCCTCCAGGCAGGCGACGACGCCCGCGACCTGCGGCGAGAGCCGGCGTACGGACAGCACGCCGGTGAGGTAGGCGGCCACCGTCGCCACGAGGACGATCCAGGCGAGCAGCAGCGCGGCCGGCACGGCCGCGCCGTTCATGTCCGCGTTCGTGGAGAGCACCGCCCAGTCCATGTCCCAGGGGCGCGCCACGGCGGTCAGCAGGACGGCACCGACGAGCAGCCCGTACGCGATGACCCCGACCGGGTCGGCCGCGTCGTCGTCGTTGCCGCCGTGGTCGGACAGGACGAAGTAGCCGACCTGGCAGCAGGCCGCACCCAGCGCGAGCAGCAGACCCAGGGCGTCGAAGCTCAGGCCCGACCACACCTGCACGACGCAGGCGAGTCCGGCCACGGCCAGGACGACGCCCACGGCTGCGGAGCGGCTCACCGGCCGCCGCTGGACGAACCGCACCCAGCCCAGGACGAGGGCCGGGGCGAGGTATTCGACGAGCAGGGCGACCCCGACCGGGATCCGGGATATCGCCGCGAAGTAGCAAGCCTGTACGCCCGCCACCGCCAGCAGGCCGAATCCGGCGAGCAGCGCCGGACGGCGCGTCACCAGGGCGCGGTGGCGCCAGGCGACCGGCAGCAGCACCAGGCCCGCGCCCGTCACCCGCAGCCACACCACGTGGAGGGGGTCCAGACCCGCCTCGATCAGCGGCTTGGCCGCGACACCCGATCCACCGAACGCGAGCGCGGACACCAAGGCAAGGCCCAGGCCCACGCTTCTCCCTTGAGACGCATGCATCGCTGCATCATGGCAGCAATCGACAGGACCGTCACCCCTTATGGTCCTGGCAGATCATCTCCTTCGGGCACGCGGAGCGGTCCGGCTCGTCCAGGCGTGCGGCCAGCAGAGCGGTGTCGACGCCGGCCCGGAGCAGGACGTCAACGGCCCGGCAGCGGGGATCGCGCAGCAGTGCGGCCAGCAGGTCCGTGCCCTCCACCCGCACGGCGCCCCGCGCGCGGGCCCGGGCGCACGCCCCCCGCATGGCGGCCGCGGCGGCCGGCGACCAGCCGGGCACCGGGTCGGCGGGCAGCGCGGGCAGCGCGGGCAGGGCCCCGGAGTCCTCCACCGTGCCGGTCCAGCGCAGTCCGTAGCCGATGGTGCGCTGCACCAGGTAGCCGAGCAGCCGGGCGACCTGCGCCGGGCCGCCCGGGAAGGACTGCCGGGCTCCGGGGTCGGCTTCCAGCAGCGTGTGCAGGAGATGGGCGGTGTCGATCTGCCGGTCGCCGTCGCGCGCGGCCCGCCTGCGGGCACCCATGACCGCCGAGGCCAGATCCGTGCTCAGCGGCGTTCCGTCCGCGGCCTCGGCCCATCCGGTGTCAGGTGTACGGTTTTGCACCCTCCCACCCCATCAGTCCCATGTGATGAGAGCATCCCCGGAGGGTTGCATTCGCGCATCCGACGCCGGTCGGGTACGCAGGGGCCGCTCCTCATCCCTGAGAAGGAGGGGTGTCGGATGATGTCTCAGGGGCGCGCATTTCCCGCCGGTGCGCCCCGGCTGACGTCCAGTGTGGCCGTGCGCTCCCCGGTGGTGAGGACGTACGCCCCCTGTTCGACGTGCGGCGGCCCGGCTCCGTCGAGATCGCCGGGCGTCACCGCGAGCGCGCTCGCCGGAACGGTGAGCCGCACCGTGCGCGACTGCCCGGCCCCGAGACGGACCGTGGTGAAGGCCACCAGCTTCCGCGGCGGCGCCAGAACGCCGCTCACCGGCCGGGAGGCGTACACCGGGAGCACGAGGTCGCCGTCCCGCGCACCGGTGTTGCTCACCCGTACCGTCATCCCCACCTCGCGGCCGGCCGGCACGGACGGGGCGTCGAGCGCGAGGGAGTCGACGCGGTAGGTGGTGTAGGAGAGCCCGTCGCCGAAGTCGTACGCCACGTCGTGCGCGGACTCCGCTCCGGCGTTGGTGCCGGGCAACTGCTGGTAGTACAGCGGTTCGTTGCCGGTCCGGCGCGGCCAGGACACCGGCAGCCGCCCGGCCGGGTTGACCTTGCCGAAGAGCACGTCCGCCACCGCGTGCCCGCCCTCGGTCCCCGGCAGCCAGGACATCAGCAGCCCGTCCGTGCCGGCCGCCCCGCCGAGGACCAGCGGGCGCCCGGCCAGCACGACGACCACGACCGGCCTCCCGCTCGCCTTCAGGGACGACACCAGGGCCTGCTGGTCCGCGGCGAGTTCGGGCCGCGGGCTGTCGGCCTCCCCCTCGGCCGCCGCCTTCTCCCCGACCACGACGACCGTCACATCGGCGGTACGGGCCTCCTCCGCCGCCCGGCGGGCATCCGGGGCGTGGACGACCCGGGTTCCGGCGGGCGCCGCCTCCTCGATGCCCTCCAGAACGGTCGTGCCGGGCAGCCTCACCCCGTCGGGAACCCGCTGCCAGCCGACGGTCCACCCGCCCGCCTGGTCCACCATGTCGTCCGCATGGGCACCGGCCACCACGATCTTCCTGGCGGACGGCGGGATCGGCAGGACGCCCTTGTCGTTGCGCAGCAGCACCTGGGACGCGGCGGCCGCGCGCCGGGCCAGGTCACGGTCCGCGCCCAGAACTTCGGTGTTTGCGCGCCCGGCGTCGGCAAAGGGGCGCTCGAAGAGCCCCAGCCGCGCTTTCATCCGCAGGACCCGCCCGGCGGCCTCGTCGATGCGTGCACGGGAGACCAGCCCGGAGCGGACCGCCGCCCTGAGCCCGTCGGCGAACTCCCCCGCCTCGTAGGGCTCCATCGTCATGTCGACGCCCGCGTTGACCGCGAGTGCGATCGCGTGCGGATAGTCGGCGGCCACCTTGTACTTCGTCCACAGGGCGCGCACGTCCTGCCAGTCGGAGACGGTGACGCCGGTGAACCCCCACTGCCGGCGCAGCACGTCCGTCAGCAGGTGGCGGGAGGCGGTCGCGGGCACACCGTTGAGCGCCCCCGAGTTGACCATCACGCTCTGCGCGCCCGCCCGGATCGCCGTGCGGTAAGGGGCGAGGAGGGTGTCCTGCAGGTAGCGCTGGGAGACGTCGGCCGGCACCCGGTCGTGTCCGTTGGCGGGCTCGGAGTAGCCGCCGAGGTGCTTGACGGTGGCCGCGACCCTCTTCGCGCCCCGGGCGCCCTCGGTCCCGCGCACTGCGGCCGCAGCGAGCGCGCCGGCGAGCAGCGGGTCCTCGCCGTAGGTCTCGTAGTAACGCCCCCAGCGCCGGTCGCGGGCGAGGTCGGCGACGGGGGCGAAGTTCCAGTCGATGCCGGTGGCCGCGACGGCCCGGGCGGTGGCGTCGGCGGCGCTGCGGACGAGCGCGGGGTCCCAGGTGGCGGCGAGGCCGATCTGGTGGGGGAAGACGGTGGCGCCCAGGACGTTGTTGTGGCCGTGGACGGCGTCGACCCCGTACAGCACGGGAATGTGCAGCCGGCTGTGCTCCAGGGCGTACTTCTGCACGGCGTTGACCATCCGGGCCCAGTCCGCCGGGGTGTTGCGGGGCGGGCCCATGCCTCCGCCGGAGAGCACGGAGCCGACGGCGTGGTCGCGGAGCACGGTGCGCAGGCATGCCTCGCCGAGCTCGCCGCCGCTCTCGCGGCAGTCGCCCTGCAGCCTGATGACGGCGATCTGGGTCATCTGCCCGATCTTCTCGTCGAGCGTCATGCGGCGCAGCAGGTCGCGCACCCGTTCGTCCGCGGCGCGGCCGGGCGGCGCGTCGCGGCCGGCTGCGGCGGGGGAGCTGCCGGCGAGGAGGGCCGCGCAGAGTGCGGTGGCCGCAAGGACGAGCGCGGGCCGGCGCCGGAGCGTACGCGGGGCCATGGCGGGGCTCCGTTCCTGGTCGGATCCGGAACCGGAGTCTCGTACTGCTCTGACGCATCGTCAAGGAACACGCGCGGCCGGAGGAGAACAGCAGGCGTTTGCCGCCCTCCGGCGGCGGTGCGCGCCCGCGGGAACGCGAGAACGGGGGTGTTCGCGGAATTCCGCGAACACCCCCGCACCCTGCCGAGCCGGACACCCCGCGCCCGGCTCAGCCCTCGTCGGCGAGGATCAGGTACATCTTCTTGCGGGCGTCGTTGAGGACGGCCAGGGCCTTCTGCTGCTGCTCGGGGGTGCCGGTCTTCCAGACCTGGCCCAGCGCCTCCATCAGGCCGAAGCCGGCCTGGCGGATCTCCTGGGCGGCCTCCCGGTCGATGCCGCGCCCGACGTCCTCCCAGGGCGTCCGCGGGCCCGCGTCGGCCTCCTCGCGGCCGGCCGTGGTGAGCGTGAACAGCTTCTTGCCGCCCTCGCTCTCACTGGTGATCAGCCCCTCGTCCTCCAGCAACTGCAGCGTGGGGTAGACGGATCCGGGGCTCGGCTTCCAGGTGCCGCCACTGCGCTCGGCGATCTCCTGGATCATCTCGTAGCCGTGCATGGGGCGGTCCTTGAGGAGCGCCAGGATCGAGGCGCGCACGTCGCCGCGCCGCGCCCGGCCGCCACCCCGGCCGCCGCGTCCGCGACCCCCGAAGGGCGGGCCGCCGAACGGCGGGCCGAAGGGCCCGAAGGCGGCCCGGCGCCCGCCGGGACCGCCGCGGTCCTGGGGCCCCTGGGGTCCTGCACCGGCGCCCGGTCCGCAGTGTTCATGACCGTGTCCGTGAAAACGCATGGTGACGTCCTCCCCATCGTTGATCGGTCGCGATATCTCAACGATATATCGGAACCGGTCGGACGACAAGACCCGACCGCCCTTCCCGTTGCGACCCTCATGAGTACGAGGGCCCATGACACCCGCCGCGGAACGGGAGAGGATCGGGGAATGACGATCATCAGGACCATGCGGGTCCGGCGCGGGATGCTGCCGGTGGCGGTGCTGGCCGTGCTGGCGACGGGATGCGGAACACAGCAGTCAGGGGATACCGCCGAGGCGTCCCGGCGTTCGCATCCCACGCCGTCCGGGATATCGACGCCGAGCACACCGGCGGACTTCCCGTGCCCCGGCGAGAGCCCCACGCCGACGCCACCGCCGACGACGGACAGGTCGGGCTCGGCCGCGTCCGGCGACCGCTACGCCGAGAACCACGGCTTCAGGGTCCCCTTCCCGCTGCACGGCCGGCGCCGCTGCGACGGGCTCGCGGCCGTCGGGCGCATCGAGGCCGCACTCGAACCGCTGCGCAAGCGCGGTGACTTCGCCCCGGGACACACCCGCAGCGCGCTCACCGGCCTCGGCTACCCCGCCGGGAAGGTGCGCTCGTACGAGAACGGCCCCACCGGGGTCGGCTTCCTCATCGAGGTCGACGCCTCTCCGCTGTGCGTGGAGGGCACGATGAACCGCGACTCCACCCGGGCGGACGCCTTTGGCGGCTACCCCGACCACTCCGGTTGCGACACCCCCAGCGGCGGCCACTGACCCAAGCCGCCCCACCGGTCGGACCTCGCCCGCATCGCACGTCGCCCGCATCGCACGTCGCTCGCATCGGACCTCGTCCGCATCAGACATCGCTCGCAACGGATCAGCCTTCACCGTCACGGGACGCCCGTCCTGCCTCGTCGACGTCCGATCACCGCCAGGAGGCTTGTGGATCAAGCCGCGTACCCTCGCCTCCATGCCCCGCCATCCGAAGAAGCCCCGCCGACTGGTCGCCGACGGGCGCGCGTACCTGTGGACGCTCCGCCACAGCCACCGCGCGGTGGACGGCGGCCGCTCCGCGGACTGCCGCGAGACCCTCACGCTGTACCCGCAGCCGGCCGGCACCGGCGGCCCGCTGCGCATCGTCTTCGCCGACGGCCCGGACCGGTACGTCCCGGGCGGGGCCCCCATGGGCTCCGGGGACGTGGGGTACGTCCGGGGCGGCTCCCTGAACCTGCACGAACCGGGCGCCGTCCGGGCCCTGCTCGACGCGGCGTCGGCCCGCGGGTGGCGGCCGGGAGAGCGCCGGGCGGTGGAGGTCGACGGCTGGCTCCTGCTGGAGGAAGCGGCCGCCGCACGGGCCCGGGACGCCGGCACCACGGGCCCGTAGGGGGCGGCTCCCGCCTCCCCTCGGCACCCGGCGGACGTACGCTCGAAGCCGATCGGATCAAGCCGGATGCCGTCGGCGAAGACGGCGAAGGCGGTCCCGCCCCGACGGATGGAGACGCGATGAGCAAGGCCACGAGGACGGACACGCGAACGCCTGCCGACCACGCCGCCGACAGCCACGATCTGATCCGCGTGCACGGCGCGCGCGAGAACAACCTCAAGGACGTCAGCATCGAGATCCCGAAGCGTCGCCTCACGGTGTTCACCGGCGTCTCCGGCTCGGGCAAGAGCTCGCTGGTGTTCGACACGATCGCCGCGGAGTCCCAGCGACTGATCAACGAGACCTACAGCGCCTTCGTCCAGGGCTTCATGCCGACGCTGGCGCGGCCCGAGGTCGACGTGCTCGACGGACTGACGACCGCCATCATCGTCGACCAGCAGCGGATGGGCGCCGACCCCCGCTCCACGGTCGGCACCGCCACCGACGCCAACGCGATGCTGCGCATCCTCTTCAGCCGGCTCGGGAAGCCGCACATCGGCCCGCCCGGCGCGTACGCCTTCAACGTCCCCTCGGTCCGGGCGGCCGGTGCGATCACCGTCGAGCGCGGCGACAAGAAGGCGGTCAAGGCGACCTACACCCGCACCGGCGGCATGTGCCCGCGCTGCGAAGGCCGGGGCACGGTGTCCGACATCGACCTCACCCAGCTCTACGACGACTCCAAGTCGCTGGGCGAGGGTGCGCTCACGATCCCCGGCTACAGCATGGACGGGTGGTACGGCCGCATCTTCAAGGGCTGCGGCTTCTTCGACCCCGACAAGCCGATCCGCTCGTACACCAAGAGGGAGCTCCACGACCTCCTCCACAAGGAGCCGACCAAGATCAAGGTCGAGGGCATCAACCTGACGTACGAGGGACTGATCCCGAAGATCCAGAAGTCGATGCTGTCCAAGGACCTCGACGCGCTGCAGCCGCACGTCCGCGCCTTCGTGGAACGGGCGACGACGTTCAGCGTCTGTCCCGAGTGCGAAGGCACCCGGCTCACCGAGGGGGCCCGGTCGTCGAAGATCAAGAAGATCAGCATCGCCGACGCGTGCGCGATGCAGATCAGCGATCTCGCCGAGTGGGTCCGCGGTCTCGACGAGCCGTCGGTGGCGCCGCTGCTCACCGCACTGCAGCAGACCCTCGACTCGTTCGTGGAGATCGGGCTGGGCTACCTCGCGCTCGACCGGCCGTCGGGCACGCTGTCGGGCGGCGAGGCTCAGCGCGTCAAGATGATCCGCCACCTCGGCTCCTCGCTCACCGACGTCACCTACGTCTTCGACGAGCCCACCATCGGCCTGCACCCCCATGACATCCAGCGGATGAACGGCCTGCTGCTGAGGCTGCGGGACAAGGGCAACACCGTGCTCGTCGTGGAGCACAAACCGGAGACGATCGCGATCGCCGACCACGTCGTCGACCTCGGCCCCGGCGCCGGGACGGCGGGCGGCACCGTCTGCTTCGAGGGCACCGTCGAGGGGCTGCGGGCCGGCGGCACCGTCACCGGACGCCATCTCGACGACCGGGCCGCCCTCAAGGAGACGGTGCGGAAGCCCACCGGCCGGCTTCCGGTCCGCGGCGCGACGGCGCACAACCTGCGCGGCGTCGACGTCGACATCCCGCTCGGGGTGCTCTGCGTCGTCACCGGCGTCGCCGGCTCCGGCAAGAGCTCGCTCGTGCACGGGTCGTTGCCCGGGCAGCCGGAGGCCGCCGACCTGGGTGTGGTGTCGGTCGACCAGGGCGCGATCCGCGGCTCGCGACGGAGCAACCCGGCCACGTACACCGGGCTGCTCGACCCGATCCGCAAGGCGTTCGCGAAGGCCAACGGCGTGAAGCCGGCGCTGTTCAGCGCCAACTCCGAGGGCGCCTGCCCCACCTGCAACGGCATCGGCGTCGTCTACACCGACCTGGCGATGATGGCCGGCGTCGCCGCCCCCTGCGAGGAGTGCGAGGGGAGGCGGTACCAGGCATCGGTGCTGGAGTACCACCTCGGCGGCCGCGACATCAGCGAGGTGCTGGCGATGCCGGTGACCGAGGCCGAGGAGTTCTTCGGCGCCGGCGAGGCGCGCACGCCCGCCGCACACCGCATCCTGGGCCGGCTCGCCGACGTCGGGCTCGGCTACCTCAGCCTCGGCCAGCCGCTCACCACGCTGTCCGGCGGCGAGCGGCAGCGGCTCAAGCTGGCCACCCACATGGCCGAGAAGGGCGGCGTCTACGTCCTCGACGAGCCGACCACCGGCCTCCACCTCGCCGACGTCGAGCACCTGCTCGGCCTGCTCGACCGGCTCGTCGACTCCGGCAAGTCGATCATCGTCGTCGAGCACCACCAAGCGGTCATGGCGCACGCCGACTGGATCATCGACCTCGGCCCGGGCGCCGGTCACGACGGCGGCCGGATCGTCTTCGAGGGCACACCCGCCGACCTCGTCGCCGCCCGTTCCACCCTGACCGGCGAGCACCTCGCGGCCTACGTCGGCGCCTGACACCGCCGCGCCGGCCGGGCCCCGCCCGAGCCGGCCCCGACGGGCCCGCCGGGCCACGAGACGCCCGGCGGGCGCCCCCCCTTCCGGTCCACCGCTCGCCAATTGGCCCTGGCCTGCGGTTCTTTCGGCCTCCTACGGTGCTGCCATGCGGATACGAATCGTCGACGCCTTCACCGACCGCCCCTTCGCCGGCAACCCCGCGGGGGTCCTGCTGCTCGACTCCGACGGCTTCCCGGACGACGACTGGCTGCAACGCGTCGCCGTCGAGGTCAACCACGCCGAGACCGCCTTCGCCCACCGGCTGCCGGAGGGTGGAGAGGCCGACTGGGCGCTGCGCTGGTTCACCCCCGCCACCGAGGTCGACATGTGCGGCCACGCCACACTCGCCACGGCCCACGTCCTGCACACCACCGGGGCGGCCACCGGAACCGTGCGCTTCGCCGCCCGCTGCGGCATCCTCACCGCGACCGCGCACGAGGACGGCTCGATCACCCTGGACTTCCCGACCTCGCCGCTCACCCCGCTCGCCGTGCCCGAGGGCGTGGCCGAGGCCCTCGGCGTCACGCCGCTGAGCGCGTACGACACCGCCCCGCACATCGGCGACCTGCTGGTCGAGCTGCCCGACGAGAAGACCGTGCGGGGCCTCGCCCCGGACATCGCCGCACTCGGCCGGCACTCCCGGCGCGGCATCATCGCCACCGCCCCGGCCGAGGACCCGGCGCGTGGCTATGACTACGTCTCGCGCTGCTTCTTCCCGAACGTCGGCATCGACGAGGATCCCGTCACCGGCAGCGCGCACACCGCGCTGGCGCCCTTCTGGTCCGCGCGCCTCGGCCGCGAGGAGCTCACGGGCCTGCAGGCGTCCGCGCGCACCGGCCTGGTCCGCACCACACTGCGCGGCGACCGCACCCTGCTGACCGGCTCCGCCGTCACCACCATCGACGGCGAACTGCTGGGGTAGGCGGGAACGGCACCGGCTCAGGAGCGCCCACCGGCGCCAGGGGCGGGGCGCGCCGCAGCTCAGGAGGCGGGCGCAGCGCAGAAGGCGCGCACCACGCCGGTCAGGCCGTGGGCAGCCAGGGCACCTTGCCCGCCAGCAGCGCGTACCCGACGAACGCCACGACGTCGATCAGCGCGTGCGCGGCCACCAGCGGCCCGACCCGCCCCCACCGCCGGTAGAGCAGGACGAAGACCACGCCCATCACCATGTTCCCGACGAGCCCGCCGATCCCCTGGTAGAGGTGGTACGAGCCGCGCAGCACCGCACTGGCCGCCAGCGCCGCCGCCGGGGTCCAGCCCAGCTGCCCGAGCCGGCGCAGCAGGTAGCCGACGACGATGACCTCCTCCACCACCGCGTTCTGCACGGCGGAGCCGATCAGTACCGGGATCTTCCACCACACGTCGGGAAGGCGCTCCGGCACGACCGTGAGGTTGAAGCCCGCCGCCTGCGCGGCGAGGTAGAAGGCCAGTCCCGTGCCGCCGATCGCGGCGGCGACCAGTGCGCCCCGCGCCAGGTCGGAGCCCGGCCGCGTGCGGTCGAAGCCGATCGCCCGCGGCCCCGCGCCCTCCCGCGTCAGCAGGTGGACCACGAGCAGGACGGGCACCAGGGCCGTGGCGATGCCGAAGAGCTGCCAGGCCAGGTCGAGCCAGGGCCGGCCGGGTGCGTGGGAAGGGTTGAGGGTGGCCGCCTTGTCCTTCAGCCCGCCCGGCCGGGTGGCCGCGCCGATGAAACTGATCAGGGACGAGACCGCGCTCGCACCGAGCGACAGGGCCAGGACGATCAGCATTTCGGCGCGCAGCGTGTGCCGCGCGAGCGGCCCGTCGCCGGCCGGCTGCCCCGCGAGGGCCTCCGGCCGGGTGCCCGCGTCGCCGTTCCGAGCGTTCTGCCGCACTGTCGTCTCCCGTCTGGCCGTCACCGCGGCCGCGCAGCACGACCGGTGATCGCGACCAGTCATGCTGTCACAGCCTGCCCGGTGGCTTCGAGCCGGTGCGGGCGGGCGCGGCGGCGTCAGGCGGCGGGGCCGGCGGGCCAGGCGTGCACGGGCTCGCCGGTGCGCATCAGCTCGCAGTAGCGCCGGGTGGTGGCGGCGAGGGCGGCCTCCCGGTCCAGCCCCTGCTCGCGTGCCCGGTGGTAGGTGGCGGCCTGCCACGAGGCGCCGTTGACCCGGCGCCGGCAGCGTTCCTCGATCACGCCCAGGTAGTGGTCGCGGTCGGCGGGCTCGACGCCCCAGGCGTCGAGTCCGGCGGCGGCCAGCGGGAGGAGTTCCTCCAGGACGAGCCGCACGGCCGGGACCCGTGCCGGGGCGCCGTTGCGGCCGGCCCGGGGCCAGCGCAGGAAGGCTTCGATGCCGTGGCGGCAGGCCGCGTCGAAGTTGTCGGCCGCGACGGCGAACGGCATGCGGGTCCACACCGGCCGCGGCTCCTCGGCCAGCGCCCTGATCAGCCCGTAGTAGAAGGCGGTGTTGGCGATGACGTCGGTGACGGTCGGGCCGGCCGGCAGCACCCGGTTCTCCACCCGCAGGTGGGGGACTCCGTCGGCGACTCCGTAGACGGGGCGGTTCCACCGGTAGACGGTGCCGTTGTGCAGGGTGAGCTCGTGCAGCATCGGCACGCCGCCCTCGTCCAGGACGCGCAGGGGGTCCTCGTCGCTGGAGATGGGCAGCAGGGGCGGGAAGAAGCGCAGGTTCTCCTCGAACAGCTCGTAGGCGGAGGTGATCCAGCGTTCGCCGAACCAGGTGCGCGGCCGTACGCCCTGGACCTGCAGCTCGGGCGGGCGGGTGTCGGTGGACTGGACGAACAGCGGCGGCCGGGACTCGCGCCACAGCTCGCGGCCGAAGAGGAAGGGCGAGTTGGCGCCGACGGCTATCTGGACGCCCGCGACGGCCTGGGCGGCGTTCCAGACGGCCGCGAACCGGCCCGGGGTGACCTGGAGGTGCAGTTGCACGGAGGTGCAGGCGGCCTCGGGGGTGATCGACCGGGCGGTGCAGGTGAGCCGTTCGACGCCGGCGATGTCGATGGTGAATTCCTCGCCGCGGGCGGCCACGACCTGGTCGTTGAGCAGGAAGTACCGGTCGGCGTCGGAGAGGTTGGCGGACACCAGGTCGGCACTCGTGAGCGTCGGCAGAATGCCGATCATGACGATTCCCGAATCGACTTCCATGGCCTTGCGGTCGGCGTAGGACAGGCCGGTCCGCAGCTCCTCGGCGAGCTGGTCGAGAACCCTCCCCGCGAGCCGGTGGGGGACAATGTTCACTTCCAGGTTGAACTGCCCGAGTTCGGTCTGGAAATCATGGCTGGCGATGCGTTCGAGCACCTCTGCATTCACCATGCTCGGCATGCCGTCCGAGCCCGCGAGATTCAGCTCGATCTCCAGCCCCATGAGATTCCGCGGGCGGTCGAACCGCTTCTCCTCCAGCAGCCTCGCCAGCCCTTCCAGACACTGCCGGAGCTTGTTCCGGTGGTGCTGCCGGTCGGCGAGGTCGAACCCCACGGCCACGACCTTCTCACCCATTCAAGCGTCCCTCCTCATACGGGTCGCCCACGGCGCCGACCGCCTTGTCACGGTCGATGATGCCCAGACGACGCGATCGATAACGCATCACGGCGCCCGCATACCCGCTAGGCTCTCGCCGAGCGCACTCCGGCACATTCCATCGGCATGAAGTGAGAACCGGGGCGCGGGCCAATGCGCTGGGCATAAACATCGATCGGATCCGGCCTACCGTTTGTGTTGCAGAGGCCGAGGTCATGGGTATGACCCTGTCACAAAAACACCGAAATCCCCCTCGTGGGCGGGCCCTGATTTCCCCTTGTCGGAAATACCGGCGACAGCTAGACGAAACACCATGTGAACACGTGTCGTATAAACTCCGGAATGAGGCAGAGAGTAGGCGCCCCGGAGTCGGTCCCGGCCCCCCTCTGACCCCCGCACGCCGACAGCGTCGTCGCACCTGCCCAGCTCCACCGTGTCTCCGAAGCGAGAGGCGACCCACCATGCCCCTGCATGTCCCCCCTGCCCCCGCGCCTGCCCTCCGCAGCGTCCGCACGGCCCTCGGTTCCCCCACCGCCGTCCGTGAGGCCCGCACGCCGTCCCTGAGGTCCGCCGGGACGCCGCTCACCCCCGAACTCCCCTTGCCGGTCCACGTCCTGGAGCGGGTCCCGCCGCGGGGCGGGGCACCGCGCACCCGCCTGACGGGCTGGCGCTTCCTGATCAGGGGAGGCGACCGGGCGGTGGCCGCCGGCGAGGCGATGCTCACGCCCGACGGCTGGACCTTCTCCCACTTCTTCGAGGGCCCCTACCTGGCGTCCACCGAGCGGGCCCTGCACCAGGCCGAGGCGTTGCCGACCCCGTACCAGCCGCGCCTGTTGTCGGTTCCCGAGCTCTACATGCTCACCCTGTGGCTGCACGCCGACATCACGGCCGACGCGTCGTCAGAACTCTTCGCCCCGGGCGACCTCCTCGTGCCGCTGGCCCCCGCGCCGCCGGGCATCGCGGCCCACCGCCCGCACCGGGTCACCGATCTGCTGCCCGTCATCACCCTCCGGCTGACCCCCGGCCCGCAGCTCAGGGCGACCGCCTGAGGCACGCGCACGGTCATGCGCCCCGTGCCCCCTGCAGCCAGGGGAGTCGCGGGGCGCACCGCCGTCCCCACCCCTCACCCCTACGGACTAGCCCGTTACGGCCATCCCGAACCCCCCAAAGGGACCGGCGAGTTGGAGGCAACCGCCCGCACGGGTGATGCGTCATCCACCTGTGAGGAGCGTCACCGGTAAATCCCTGCGGAATCAGGCCCGTAGGGCAACACTGGGACCGACGACGTATTCAAACGGGGGGCGGCATGACCACCGCATCGAGCCGCAGGACAGCCACCACATCAGAGCGAAAGATCCCTTCCATGTGCCAGCACCAGCCCACGTGCCCGTCAGCCGACTCCAGCGACCGGGAGGCCGCCCACTTGGTGGCCGCCTACCCGGAGCAGGGATGGAGCCTGCTGTGCAATGGCGTCCTCTGCTTCGAGGACACCGGTGAGCTGCTGCCGGACGGGCAGATCATCGCCCCGCACCGGTCGCTCGGCACCGACCACGTGGTGACCGCCGCCTAGCGCGGCACACGCACATAAGAAGGGGCCGGCCCGGCGCGAACGCCGAACCGGCCCCGACCCCTGTCAGGAGGTTACGCGTCAGCCGTCGTACTCCTCCAGCGGCGGGCAGGAGCAGACGAGGTTCCGGTCGCCGAAGGCGCCGTCGACGCGGCGCACCGGCGGCCAGTACTTGTCGGCGGCGGACACCCCGGCCGGGAAGACGGCCTCCTCACGGCTGTAGGGGTGCTCCCAGGCACCGGCCACCGAGGCGGCGGTGTGCGGGGCGTTCCGCAGCGCGTTGTCGTCCTTGTCCCACTCCCCCGAGCCGACCTTGTCGATCTCGGCGCGGATGGCGATCATCGCCTCGCAGAAACGGTCCAGCTCGGCGAGGTCCTCGCTCTCCGTCGGCTCGATCATCAGCGTGCCGGCGACGGGGAAGGACATGGTCGGCGCGTGGAAGCCGTAGTCGATGAGCCGCTTGGCGACGTCGTCGACGCTCACCCCGGTCGCCTTGGTCAGCGGCCGCAGGTCCACGATGCACTCGTGGGCGACGAGGCCGTTGGGGCCGGTGTAGAGCACCGGGTAGTGCGGCTCCAGGCGCTTGGCGATGTAATTGGCGCCGAGGACGGCGACCTGGGTGGCGCGCTTGAGGCCCTCGCCGCCCATCAGGCGCACGTACGACCAGGAGATCGGCAGGATGCCGGCGGAGCCCCACGGCGCAGCCGAGATCGGCCCGACGCCCGTGGCCGGACCGGCGGTGGGCTGCAGCGGGTGGTTGGGCAGGTACGGGGCGAGGTGGGCGCGGACGGCGACCGGGCCGACGCCGGGGCCACCGCCGCCGTGCGGGATGCAGAAGGTCTTGTGCAGGTTCAGGTGCGAGACGTCGCCGCCGAAGTGGCCCGGCTTGGCCACGCCCACCAGCGCGTTGAGGTTCGCGCCGTCGACGTAGACCTGTCCGCCGGCCTCGTGGACGGCCGCGCAGATGTCGGCGACGTGCTCCTCGAAGACGCCGTGCGTCGACGGGTAGGTGATCATCAGCACGGACAGCTCGTCGCGGTACTGCTCGATCTTGGCGCGCAGGTCGTCGGCGTCGACCTCGCCGTCGTCCGCGGTCTTGACCACGACGACCTTCATGCCGGCCATCACGGCGCTGGCGGCGTTGGTGCCGTGCGCGGAGGACGGGATGAGGCAGACGGTGCGCTGGTCGTCGCCGTTGGCGCGGTGGTAGGCGCGGACGGCCAGCAGGCCCGCGAGCTCACCCTGCGAGCCGGCGTTCGGCTGGAGGGAGACCTTGTCGTAGCCGGTGACCTCGGCGAGCCGCTCCTCCAGCTCCGTGATGAGCGTCGTGTAGCCCGCGGCCTGCTCGACCGGCGCGAAGGGGTGCAGCGCGCCGAACTCGGGCCAGGTGACCGGCTCCATCTCGGTGGTGGCGTTGAGCTTCATGGTGCAGGAGCCGAGCGGGATCATGCCACGGTCCAGGGCGTAGTCCCGGTCGGCGAGGCGGCGCAGGTAGCGCAGCATCGCGGTCTCGGAGCGGTGCTGGTGGAAGACCGGGTGCGTGAGGTACTCGCCGGAGCGCAGCAGGCCCTCGGGGAGCGCGTCCTCGACCACCGCGTCGAGCGCCTCGACGTCGGCCTCGGCGCCGAAGGCCGACCACACCGACGCCACCTGGGCCCGGGTGGTGGTCTCGTCGCAGGCGATGCCGACGTGGTCGGCGTCGGTCAGGCGCAGGTTGACGCCGAGCTCGCGGGCGGCGGCGACGACCTCGGCGGCGCGGCCGGGGACGCGCGCGGTGAGGGTGTCGAAGTACGCGCCGTGGACGATCTCGACGCCGGCGCCGCGCAGGCCCTCGGCGAGGAGGGTGGTGTAGCGGTGGGTGCGGCGGGCGATCGCGGCGAGGCCCTCGGGGCCGTGGTAGACGGCGTACATGCCGGCCATCACGGCGAGGAGCACCTGCGCGGTACAGATGTTGCTGGTGGCCTTCTCTCGGCGGATGTGCTGCTCGCGGGTCTGCAGGGCGAGGCGGTACGCCTTGTTGCCGTCGGCGTCGACGGAGACGCCGACCAGGCGGCCGGGAAGGCTGCGGGCGTACTGGTCGCGGACGGCCATGTAGCCGGCGTGCGGGCCACCGAAGCCCATGGGGACGCCGAAGCGCTGGCTGGTGCCGACGGCGATGTCGGCGCCGAGCTCGCCGGGCGAGGTGAGCAGCGTCAGGGCGAGCAGGTCGGCGGCGACGGTGACGATCGCGCCGAGGCCGTGGGCCTGCTCGATGACCGGGCGCAGGTCGCGCACGGCGCCGGAGGCACCGGGGTACTGCAGCAGGACGCCGAAGACGCCGCGCTCGGCGATCTCGGCGGGGATGCCCGCGGAGAGATCGGCGACGACGACCTCGACGCCGGTGGGCTCGGCCCGCGTCTGTATGACGGCGACCGTCTGCGGCAGGGCGTCGGCGTCGATGAGGAAGACGCCGTTCTTGACCTTGCCGACACGTCGGGAGAGCGACATCGCCTCGGCGGCCGCGGTGCCCTCGTCGAGCAGGGAGGCGCCGGAGGTCGGCAGTCCGGTCAGGTCGGCGACGACGGTCTGGAAGTTGAGGAGCGCTTCCAGCCGGCCCTGGGAGATCTCGGGCTGGTACGGCGTGTAGGCCGTGTACCAGGCGGGGTTCTCCATGACGTTGCGAAGGATCACCGGCGGGGTGAACGTGCCGTGGTAGCCGAGGCCGATCATGGGGGCGAGGACCTGGTTGCGGTCTGCGAGAGTGCGCAGCTCGGCGAGGACCTCGGCCTCGGTGCGGGCGTCGGGCAGGGCCAGGGCCTCGGTGCTGCTGATCACGGCCGGCACGGCGGCGGCGGTGAGTTCGTCGAGCGATCCGAAGCCGACCTGGGCGAGCATCTTCGCCTGGGCCTCGCTGTCGGGGCCGATGTGGCGGGCCTCGAAGGGCGTGCCACGTTCCAGGTCGGAAAGGGAGCTGCGGTGGGCTGTCATCTGCGGAGGCCTCCTGGTCGTCACGACCTGCGAGGGGTACCACGGCGCGGGTACCCGGACGGCCTCCCCCTCTGTCATCTCAACCTGAGAGCTTCACCGGGCCACGCACTACGGCCCGGCTTTCACCGTCGGTGAGGAAGGGCTCGGCGTTCGTGCCTGACCGGGGCCCGCCCTGCTTTCCAGAGTGACCTCGCCTGTGCGGTACATGTGCCTGAGAGATTCCGGGGAGGATTTGCTCCTTCGGCGCCTCCCCCCAGGGCCCGGCGTCCGGTATCCGGACTGGGTCTTGGTGGAGGACTCTCCCGCACGGGTCTGCGGCCAATCGCCAGCCTACCAGCGTGCCTTTCCGGGCGGATCTCCCGAGTGGCCGGTTCCCGGTTTGTGCACTTTCGTGGTTTCCGGGGCGGCTCGGGGGACCCGGACGACCCACGGGAGGAAACGTGCAGACCGACATCGATCCCCGGAGCCTGATCGGCCGCAAGGCCCTCGACCGCAACGGCATCAAGATCGGCACCGTGGACGAGGTGTACCTCGACGACGTGACCGGGGCACCGGAGTGGGCGGCCGTGCGCACCGGCCTCTTCGGCCGGGACGCCTTCGTACCGCTGGAGCCGAGCCGGGTCGAGGGCGACGTCCTGCGCATCCCCTACGAGCGGTCCTTGATCAGGCAGGCGCCGGGCTTCGGGGTGGGCCGGCACCTCTCGCCCGAGCAGGAGCTGCAGCTCTACCACCACTACGGGCTCGCCCTCCCGGCACCGGACGCCACCGGCTCACCCTCGCCGCCGGGCACGCCCACCCCGCCGGCGGAGGGGACCGGTAAGGCCGGGGGCTGAGCGGCTTCGTCGCGCACGAGCGGCAGGGGCTCGCCCGGGGTGAGGTCGGGGTCGTCGACGCTGAACGTGCGGACCCGCCCCGGCACGGACCAGGGCTGCTCGAAGCGGACGGTGACCCGCCCGACGCCGCTGCCCTGGACCCAGCCCGCCCCGTACTCGGTGTGCAGGACGTCCGCCCCGGGCAGCCACCGCCGGGGCTGCTCGACGGCGTCGGCCGCCTCCTGCGGCTCGGCGGCCTCCTGCGGCTCGCTCGCGGTGCCCTGTGCGGCCTCTCCGGCCGCCTGGGCGAAGAGATCCTCCTGGGTGTAGTCGGCGAGGCCGGAGACGCCGACGCCGAGCAGCCGCACGCCCGCGGTGGTATCGACGCCGTCGAGCAGCCGGGCGGCCGCCTCGCGCACGACCCCCGGGTCGTCCGTCGGCCCGCGCAGCGTCTCGGAGCGGGTCAGCGTCGAGAAGTCGTAGCGCCGGACCTTGATGACGACCGTGCGCCCGGAGCGCCCGGCGCCGCGCAGCCGCTGTACGCACCGGTCGGCAAGGCGGGCGAGCTCCAGCTGGACGCGGGTGCGGTCGGTCAGATCCTCGGCGAAGGTGTCCTCGACCGAGACGGACTTGGCGTCCCGCTCGGCCACGACGGGGCGGTCGTCATGGCCCGTGGCCAGCGCGTACAGGCCCGCGCCGTGGGCCCTGCCGAGCAGCCGCACCAGTTCGTCCTCGCCGGCGTCGGCCGTCTCGGCCACGGTGGCGATCCCGGCGCGTCGCAGGGTCTCGGCGGTGGCGGGGCCGACGCCGGGGATGGCGCGCACCGACATCGGGCCGAGCAGCTCCAGCTCGGTGCCGGGCTCGATGAGCAGGAGACCGTCGGGCTTGGCGCCCTCCGAAGCGATCTTGGCGAGCATCTTGGAGCCCGCGAGCCCCACCGAGGCCGTGAGGCCCGTGGCCGCCGTGATGTCCCGCCGCAGCCGCTCCCCCACGGCCCTGACGGCCGCCGACGAGGGCTCCACGCCGCCCGCTTCGAGGTCGACGAACGCCTCGTCGAGGCTCAGGGGCTCCACCAGCGGCGACAGCTGCCCGAGCAGCCCCATGACCACCTGGCTTATCTGCTGGTAGAGGCTGAACCGTGGGGTGAGGTAGGCGGCGTTGGGACACAGCCGCCGGGCCTGGGCGGTCGCCATGGCGGAGTGGACGCCGAAGACGCGCGCCTCGTACGAGGCCGTGGCCACGACGCCCCGCGGGCCGACCCCTCCGACCACCACGGGCTTCCCGCGCAGGCTGGGCTTGGCCGCCTGCTCCACCGAAGCGTAGAAGGCGTCCATGTCCAGATGCAGAATCGTCGGTGCACCTCTCACACGACAGATGCTGCCGCACACCACTGACAATCGCACTGACCAGCGATGGAGCGCCCCACCCGGCACGGTGCGCCGGGTGGGGCGCGGGGTCAGCCGGCGCGGTTGCGGCGCCGTGCGAGCTCGTCGGCGGGGTTGTGGCCGATGAGCGTCTCACCGGTGTCCACGCGCTCGCCGTGCAGCTGCGCCAAGGCGCTCTCGACGTCGCGCCAGACGACGCCGACCGCGATCCCGAAGACGCCCTGTCCACCCTGGAGGAGGTCGACGACCTCGTCGGGCGACGTGCACTCGTAGACCGTGGCGCCGTCGCTCATGAGCGTCATCTGCGCCAGGTCGGCCATGCCGCGCGTGCTCAGGTGCTGCACGGCGGTGCGGATGTTCTGCAGCGAGACCCCGGTGTCCAGCAGCCGCTTGACGATCTTCAGGACGACCACGTCCCGGAAGCTGTACAGCCGCTGGCTGCCGGAGCCGTACGCCGGCCGGACGCTGGGCTCCACAAGGCCCGTGCGCGCCCAGTAGTCCAGCTGCCGGTAAGTGATGCCCGCCGCCGCGCATGCCGTCGGCCCCCGGTATCCGATGCCGTCCGACCCCCGGGATCCGGAGCCGTCGGAACCGTCGGAATCGCTCCCCCGCGGAGTGGTGACCGCCGCCGTAGCGGAATAGCGGGGCACTGGTTCGACCGTTCCCCCATGCAGCGGATACGGACCGCCAACCGCCGTACCGTCGCCCGTGCTTCTCACGCCGACCTCCGTCCTTGACCTGCCTTCTCGACGGTAGGCAGTCGCTCGGGGTGCGTCAACGATCGCCACACTCGGCACGCCGAGTGATAATCACCCTGAGAGTGGTTTTACGTGTCCAGGTAGCGGGAAAGGCTACTCGAATGGCCCCCTGGCCGCCGCTGAGGCACGGCCGGGCAGCGCCCTCACGACACTCTCCGGCCGTCGGCGCGCTCACTGGTTGCTGCTGCCGAAGTCCTCGGGCGAGATCTGGTCGAGGAACTCGCGGAACTTCTCCACTTCGTCCTCCTGCTCGTCCGGGATGGCGATCCCCGCGTCGTCCAGCACACCGTCGCTGCCGTAGATCGGCGTACCGGTGCGCAGCGCCAGCGCTATGGCGTCGGACGGCCTCGCGCTGACCTCCACCCCGCTGGCGAAGACGAGCTCCGCGTAGAACACGCCCTCGCGCAGGTCCGTGATGCGGACCTCGGCGAGCTGCTGCCCCACCGCCTCCAGCACGTCCTTGAACAGGTCGTGGGTCAGCGGGCGGGCAGGGGCCATGCCCTGCTGGGCGAAGGCGATCGCCGTCGCCTCCCCCGGCCCGATCCAGATCGGGAGGTAACGGTCGCCTCCCACTTCACGCAGGAGCACGATCGGCTGGTTGGAGGGCATTTCCACCCGGACACCCACGACATCGAGCTCGTTCACACAGCAACCCTAGGACGTGCCCGGCAGGTTTGGGTAGTCGGGCACTGTGCGTCACTGTCCCCGGGGGTGCAGGGCGGCCCGCACCAGGGCCGCGTGGAGCCGCACGGCCAGGGTGGCCAGCTCCTTCGCGGTGGCCTCGGCATGCGCCCTGGTCTGCGGGTTGCGGTGCCTGCGAAGCGGTGCGACCACCTGTTCGATAAGTCCGGCCTCGCGGTCGGCGGCGGCCTTCACGGCGCGCAGGTGGCGCGGCTCCAGACCGAATCCGCCCAGGTCCGCGACCAGCCGCGCGATCGTCACGGAATCGACGTCGAATCCGCCGTCCGGGTGGGCACAGAGCAGGCCGTAGGACTCCCACTCGACCAGCTCGCCCTCCGTGACGCCCGCGGTGGCCAGGAGCTCCGCCCTGCCGATGCGGGCGGCCGTGCGGCCCTCCGGGCCGCCGGGGCCCCCGTCGGCCTCCTGCGGGCCCTCCGGGGCCTCCAGGAGGTCGAGCACGTCGCGGGGCTGGGCGGGGGCGGGGAGCTGGACCCGCTCACCCCGGGCCAGGGCGTCCAGCTGCTCGCGGATGACCTTGAGCGGGAGGTAGTGATCGCGCTGCATCCGCAGGACGTACCCGAGCCGCTCCACGTCGTCCGTACTGAACTTGCGGTAGCCGGAGGGCGTGCGCCGCGGCTCGACCAGGCCCTCCGCCTCCAGGAACCTGATCTTGGAGATGGTGACCTCGGGGAACTCCTCGCGCAGCAGGTTGAGCACCGTGCCGATGCTCACCAGCCGGCCTTCCGCACCGGCGGCACCGGAAGATCCGGTACCGCCCGACGGTGTCCGAAGCATGGCCCTCCCTGGAGGTGCACCCGGACCGGGGTCCGGGAGAGGGTCAGATGCCCCGCTGGCTGCCGAAGAAGACCAGCCGGTACTTGCCGATCTGCACCTCGTCGCCGTTCGACAGCGCGACGGAGTCGATGGGCTCCCGGTTGACGTACGTGCCGTTGAGGCTGCCGACGTCGGTGACGGTGAAGCTGCCGTCCTGCTCCCGGCGGAACTCCACGTGCCGGCGCGAGACGGTGACGTCGTCGAGGAAGATGTCGCTCTGCGGGTGCCGGCCCGCCGTGGTGACGTCGGCGTCCAGCAGGAAGCGGCTGCCGGAGTTGGGGCCGCGCCGGACCACCAGCAGCGCCGAGCCCAACGGCAGCGCGTCGACGGCGGCCTGCGCCTCGGGCGACAGGGCCGGGATCGCCGTCTGGCCGGTCGTCTCCGAGTCGTACGCCTCAAGACCGGAGATGGAAATGGTCGAGGTCGTCTCCGAGGCACGCTCGGCGACGGCTCCCGGCCGCAGCGGCGCGCCGCAGTTGGAACAGAACCGGCTGGCCTCGGCGTTCCGGTGGCCACACCTCGTACATACCGGCAAGGCAAACCCTCCACCCGCACTTGAGGTCGCTGGTGCCTCGAAACCTATGCGCCCCGCCTGGGCAGGGTCAACAGAGGACGCGCCCTGACTGCCCGGAATGTCGCCTCCCGGCATCCCCGCGGCGTCCATCTGGTCGCGGAACAGCGGACGACCCTCGTGGCCCCCCTCGCCGCCGTCCACCGGACGCGCGGCCCGGTGCCGGGCGGTACCGCCCTCCTGGCGTGCGCTCTTGCCGAACAACTTCGCAAACAACTTCACGGGCGATTCCCCTTGACCGAAACAGACCCGCCCGTGGGGCAGGACAAACCCTTGCTGCACACACCGTCCGACCTGGACATCCTTACAACGTCCGCAGTCAACAGACAGTTTCCATCACGCACCACGAACCCGGTGCGCCGACCCCCCGCAACCTCCCGCCCTCCCCGCGGGCCCCGTCTGCGCGCCACTCTCACTGCGATGACGACCGAGCGTAGTCAGGCCGCTTCGCCGGGCGCAAGGCGTCGACAATGATCTTCTCAGACCGGGAGACACTGACTCCCGCCTGCTCCTTCTCCAGAGTCTGCACCACACCACCAGGGATGTTCAGCGCGGGCTCCAGGTCCTGCGGCTTGCCGATGACCTTGAACTTATAGGGCTGGGAGACCTTTTTCCCATCGATCTCCACCTTTCCGGCAGAGCCGGAAAAATAGGTGTCGGCCACGACCCGGACGTCGTTGATCTGGATCGCCTCCGCCCCCGCGGCCCTCAGCTCCTGGATGGTGTCGAGGAGTTTGTCCGCCTCGACCGCACCCTTCGCGTCGCTCACCGTGAGCTCGATGCCGGGCCCCTGCGCCGCCACCGTACCCGCGAGCACGCCGAGCTGCTCCTCCTTCTGCGCCGTCTGCTTACGGGCCTCGGCGGCCTGGTTGGAGCTGGACTCCAGCTCCGTCCGCTGATTGTCCAGCCGGCGCTTCTCGTCCTCCAGCCGCTTGGTGCGGTTGTCGAGCTCGTCCAGGATGCGCACGAGGTCCTCCTGGCGGGCCCCGCGCAGCGCGCTGTTGTCGCTCGTCGACCGGACCTGGATGGCCAGCCCGAGCCCGAGCACGCACAGCAGCACCGCCACGGTGAGCTGGGCCCGTGTCAGCCTCGGGGGCCACAGCCCGTTCATCAACCGTTGACGTCCCGTCAACGGCGCGGCCGCCGGAGCGCTTTCCTTTCGGGGCACGGCACCGTCCTGCGGGGCCGCTCCGGGCTCCGGCTCGGGCTCGGGCTGCGACTCGGGCTCGGGCTGCGACTCGGGCTGCCGTGGCCCGTCCGGGCCCTTCGGCTCCCCGGGCTCCTGCGCCGCGCCGGCCTCGCCGCCCTTGCGCGGGTCACCACCGGGCTGCGGCTTTTGCGGCTCTTGCGGCTCCTGCGCTTCCTCCGGCCGTTCGGCCTTCTCCGGCTTCTTCGGCTCCCCGGCCTTCTCGGGCCGGCCCGGCTCTCCGGACATCTCCGGGGTGTCGTCTGTGCTCATCGGTCTCACGCCCGGAAGATGTGCCGCCGGATGGCGGCCGCGTTGGAGAAGATACGGATACCCAGGACGACCACGACACCCGTGGACAACTGTGCCCCGACGCCGAGCTTGTCGCCCAGGAAGACGATCAGCGCGGCCACCACCACATTGGACAGGAACGACACGACGAAGACCTTGTCGTCGAAGATCCCGTCGAGCATCGCCCGCAGACCACCGAACACCGCGTCCAGCGCCGCCACCACGGCGATGGGAAGGTAGGGCTCGACCGCCGTCGGCACCACGGGGCGGACGACCAGCCCGACCACGACTCCCACGATGAGGCCCAATACGGCGATCACGATGTGCCCTTCCCTGGCTTTGCGGTACGTACGATCAGACTCGGCGCGGCAGGCAGCCGGACCTCGTCCTGGGCGGAAATGCTGGCGCGCACCCCGTAGTTCTGCTGCAGAACGTGCAGATACTGGCCGTCGGCACTGTCCTGGAACGCGGTGCTCAACCGCTGACCGTCCCCGATCGCCAGCACCGTGTACGGCCGCACCAGCGGCTTGTTGTCGACCAGTATGGCGTCCCCCGCGGCCCTGATCGCCGACAGCGACGTCAGCCGCTGGCCGTTGATGGCGATGGCCTCCGCACCGGACTGCCACAGGCCGTTGACGATGCGCTGCATGTCGCGGTCGCGCACGCGCCCCGTGTCGGAGAAGCCACTGCTCTCCCGGGGGCCACCGCCACCCGTTTTGGACTGTTTCGCATCGTCGACGACCACTTTGACCCCGGGGCCCTGCACGGGCGTGGCACCGGCGAGCAGCGACACCAACTCCGCCTTGTCCCCACCGTGTTTCTGCAGCACGTCACGCTGCTTCGAGCCGACCGCGTCCCGCAGGGTGTCGACGTTCTCCTGCAGCGTGTCGGCAGCCGACGTCTCCGCCTCGATCCGCTGGATGAGCTGCTCGCGCTCCTTGGCCAGCGTCGGTGCCGATATCCGCGCCTGCGCCGCACCCAGGGTCACCACCACGGCCGACAGCAGCAGCGCGGCGGCGAGCCCCAACTTGGCACGGAGCGTGCTCGGAAGGCCCTTGCCGCCCTCACCACGCCGCGCCGCGGCCTCCGCGTAGCCCTCGTCCAGGCTGTGATCCATCACATTGGTCAGCAGCGACATGGAGGCATCGGGGCGCGGAGGCGGCGATGAGGTGCTCCGAACGGGGGGCTGCTGCGACATGCCGCACATCGTCGCACGTCGGGGCCGTCGTCTCCCAATGGCCCCACCGGCGCGCCGGATCCGGGACAGATCCGGGACAATCCAGGAACAGGGAAACGACGCCCCACCCGCCCCGCACGGGCCGCCCTTCGGACATCAGGACGACGTCCGGGGCGGCCCGTGCACGGTGTCAGCGCCCGGCACCGTCCACGACGGCCGACCACTCGTCCAGCAGCGCCTGGGCCGAGGCGTCGTCAGGGCCCTCGGCCCACAGGTGCGTCACCGCTTCGGCCGGGTCGGGCAGCACCATCACCCAGCGCCCGTCGGCCTCGACCACGCGCACCCCGTCGGTCGTGTCGACCGACCGGTCCCCCGCGGCCTCCACGACGTGCCGCATGACCAGGCCCTTGACCGCCCACGGCGTCGCCAGGTCGCGGCGCAGGACGTGAGCGCGCGGAATTCGGGCGTCTATCTGGCTGAGGGTGAGCTGCGTCCGTGCCACCAGCCCGATGAGCCGGACGAACGCGGCCGTACCGTCGAAGACGCTGCTGGACTCCGGCACGATGAAGCCGCCCCGGCCGTCGCCGCCGAAGATGGTCGACTCGGCCCGGCCGACCCGCGTCAGGTCGTCCGGTGACGTCGTCGTCCACTCCACCTGCGTGCCGTGGTACGCGGCCACCTGCTCGGCGATGCGCGTCGTCGTCACCGGCAGCGCCACGCGCCCGCTGCGCCGCTCGGCCGCGACCAGGTCCAGCAGCACCAGCAGGGCCCGGTCGTCCTCGACGATGCGTCCCCGCTCGTCCACGAGGGAGATCCGCTCGCCCACCGGGTCGAACCGAACGCCGAACGCTGCCCGCGCCGACGCCACGATCTCCCCCAGCCGTACGAGCCCGGAGCGGCGCGCGTCGGCGGTCTCCGTCGGCCGTGCCTCGTCGAGCCCGGGGTTGATGGTGAGCGCGTCCACGCCCAGCCGGCCGAGGAGGCTGGGAAGGACGAGACCAGCGCTGCCGTTGGAGGCGTCGACGACGACCTTGAGGCCGGCCTCGGCCACACCGGTGGTGTCCACGGACCGCAGCAGCGATCCCGTGTAGGAGTCGTAGACGCTGGACGGGAAGGACAGGTCCCCGATCTCCCCGGGGAACGCGCGCCGGTACTCCTGGCGGGCGTAGACCCGGTCGAGCTTGCGCTGCCCGGCCTGGGAGAGGTCGGCGCCGCGCTCGTCGAGGAACATGATGTCCACCGAGTCCGGCACGCCCGGCGACGTGCGGATCATGATGCCGCCGGCGCTGCCCCGCGCGGTCTGCTGGCGCGCCACCGGCAGCGGTACGTTCTCCAGGTCGCGGACGTCGATGGCGCTGGCCTGCAGGGCCGAGATCACCGCGCGCTTGAGCGCACGGGCACCCCGTGAATGGTCACGCGCCGTGGTGACGGTCGCGCCCTTCTTCAACGTGGTCGCGTACGCCCCGGCGAGCCGCACCGCGAGCTCCGGCGTGATCTCCACGTTGAGGATGCCGGACACGCCGCGCGCGCCGAAGAGATGGGCCTGGCTGCGGGACTCCCAGATGACCGAGGTGTTGACGAACGCACCCGCCTCGATGGTCTTGAAGGGATAGACCCGGACGTTCCCCTGGATAATCGATTCCTCGCCGACGAGGCACTCGTCCCCGATGACGGCTCCGTCCTCGATCCTGGCGGCGCGCATGATGTCGGTGTTCTTGCCGATGACGCAGCCGCGCAGGTTGCTCTGCTGGCCCACGTAGACGTTGTCGTGCACCACGGCCTTGTGGAGGAAGGCACCGCTCTTGACCACGACGTTGGAGCCGACCACCGTGTGCTCACGGATCTCGGCGCCGGCCTCCACCTTCGCGTAGTCGCCGATGTAGAGCGGGCCGCGCAGGGTCGCGTCGGGGTGCACGTCGGCGCCCTCGGCCACCCAGACGCCGGGCGAGATCTCGAAACCGTCTATGTCGACGTCGACCTTGCCGTCCAGGACGTCCGCCTGGGCCTTGACGTAGCTCTCGTGGGTGCCGACGTCCTCCCAGTAGCCCTCGGCGACATAACCGAAGACGGGCTTGCCTTCCTTCATCAGCTGCGGGAAGACGTCCCCGGACCAGTCGACGGGCACATCGGCCTTCACGTAGTTGAAGACCTCGGGCTCCATGACGTAGATGCCCGTATTGACGGTGTCGGAGAAGACCTGGCCCCACGTCGGCTTCTCCAGGAAGCGTTCGACCCTGCCCTCCTCATCGACAATGGTGATGCCGAATTCCAGCGGATTGGGTACCCGGGTGAGGCAGACGGTGACGAGGGCGCCCTTGTCCTTGTGGAACCGGATCAGCTCCGTGAGGTCGAAATCCGTGAGGGCATCGCCGGAGATGACGAGGAAGGCGTCGTCCTTGAGCGCCTCTTCGGCGTTCTTGACGCTGCCCGCCGTGCCGAGTGGCTTTTCCTCGTTGGCATAGGTGAGCTCCATGCCCAGTTCCTCACCGTCACCGAAGTAGTTCTTCACGAGTGAGGCGAGGAACTGCACAGTCACCACGGTTTCGGTGAGCCCGTGCCGTTTGAGCAGGCGCAGCACATGCTCCATGATCGGCCTATTGGCCACCGGCAGGAGCGGCTTGGGCATGCTTGAGGTCATGGGGCGAAGGCGAGTGCCTTCACCACCGGCCATCACGACGGCCTTCATGTCGGAAGCGTCCTCCTTGAGAGACGACGGTCATGCCGACTTCACGCCAGGTAAAGCCCGTGACGGGGGCGATGTCAGTCGGCCGTGGCGTCCGCCTTCACCAGGCGGCGGACCTGAACCACGTAGAGGATCCCTGCCCACCAATACAGGGTTGTACCCCATCCGGCGAACGCCCATCCGAAAATCGCGGCGAGTGAGGGCAACCAGCCCTCACCGTCACTGAGAAGCAGCAACGGGAAGGCATACATCAGGTTGAAGGTCGCGGCCTTGCCGAGGAAGTTCACCTGCGGCGGCGGATAACCGTGGCGCCTCAGGATCCACACCATGACCAGCAGCATCGCTTCGCGGGCGAGGAGGGCCAGGGTCATCCAGAGGGGGAGGATCTCACGCCACGTCAGGCCGAAGAGGGTGGAGAGGATGTAGAGCCGGTCGGCGGCGGGGTCGAGCAGCCGGCCGAGGCTGCTGATCTGGTTCCAGCGCCGGGCGAGCTTTCCGTCGAGGTAGTCGCTGACGCCGCTGAGCGCCAGGACGAGGAGAGCCCAGCCGTCGTGCTTCTGAAGAATCAGCCACAGGAAGAGGGGTACGCCGACGAGGCGCGCCATGCTGAGGATGTTCGGGATGGTGAGGACGCGGTCGGTCTGAACGCGCGTCTCCTGGACCTCCACCCGGGGGCCTCCTGTGGGGGATATGTACCAACGATGTCCCACGACTTTACCCCCAGGCGAGTTGGGCGGGCGCGGAGGGGGCGAAGGGGCCGGGGGACGGCGGTCGGGGGAGGGACGGCGGGCCGCTGAAACGGCCGGTGAAGTGGCCGGTAAATGCAAGAAAGCCCTGGCAGGACCCGAAAGGGTCCCACCAGGGCTTCCTGAATAATTGTTCGGCGGCGTCCTACTCTCCCACAGGGTCCCCCCTGCAGTACCATCGGCGCTGAAAGGCTTAGCTTCCGGGTTCGGAATGTAACCGGGCGTTTCCCTAACGCTATGACCACCGAAACACTATGAAGTTAACCAACCCGGCAATGACACAGGTCGTTACTTCAGAACCTACACAGTGGACGCGAGCAACTGAGGACAAGCCCTCGGCCTATTAGTACCAGTCAGCTCCAACCGTTACCGGTCTTCC
>NZ_BMVB01000007.1 GCF_014650495.1 Streptomyces cinnamoneus
CCACGGCCGAGGCGGTCAGGCCCGCGGCCCGGGCGCCCCGGGCCTGCCGGCCTCTCGGCCGGCCGGACGGCGGGTGCGGCGCCCCCGTCGCCCCGGCCGGGGAAAGCCCCCGCAGTACTGCCCCGGGACGGGGGCGGACCGTTTGCGGGCGTCGGCGGGGCGGGGGCGGGGGCGCTGGCCCGGCTGGCGTGTACGCGGTCCGCGCCCGGCGACGTCGCGCTGCTGCTCGATGGTGCCCACAGCCGGCGGCTGGTGCTGCTCAGGTCCCTGCTGACCCGGCTGGAGCGGCGGCCCGACGCCGTACCGGCCGATGTCCGGGAGCGCTTCGAGGCGCACTGGCGCCTGCTGGAGCGCGCCGAGGCGCAGCACCCGCGCGCGGTGCGCGACACGCTCGGCTATCCCTCGGTGGGCACCTGGCTCACCCGTGCCCTGACCGCGCCCGACGGCGACGCCCTCGCCCGCTGCCTCGGGCACCTCGGGCCCCTCGCCGCGGCGGCCGCCCTGCGCGCGGGCGGCCGGTTCGCCCTCGACCTGCCGGCGCCCGCCGGGCGGCTCGTGCTGCCCGCCACCGGCCTCGTCGAGACCGGCGCGAGCGTCCTGCGGCTGACCGCCCACGGCCGCAGCGCCCACCTGACCGCCGGGGGCCGGCGCACCGGGCCCGTCCTGCTGCGGCTGCCGGGCCGGGTCCTCGGCGCGGGCACCGGCTGGCGGGGCCTGCGGCGGCTGCCCGGCAGCGCCGCCTGCCTCGACGACCTCGACCCCTACCGTGCGCCGGCCGAGGGCGTGGGCAGTGCCGCGCTGCTCGCCGCCTCCCCGGCCGAGACCGGCGGCGAGCCGTGGGGGCAGCGCTGGCGGGGGGCGCTGGCCCTGCTGCGCGCCGTGGACCGGGCCCGGGCCGCGGAGGTGACGGCGCTGCTGCGCTGCGTGGTGCCGCTCGCCCGCCCGGCGGCCTCCCCCGGCGGGGCGGGCCCGAAGGTCAGTGCGACGTTCCGGGCGGCGCCGGGGGCCGTGTTCGCCACCCTGCCCGAGACGGCGGCGGACCTCGCCGAGGTCCTCGTCCACGAGACCCAGCACAGCAAGCTCTCCGTCCTGCACGACCTCCTGCCGTTGCACGGGGCCGGCCCGCGCGAGGCGTACCGGGTGGCGTGGCGCCCCGACCCGCGGCCCTTCGCCGGGGTCCTCCAGGGCACGTACGCCCACCTGGCGCTGGCCGACTTCTGGGCCCGGGCGGCGCTGCGCCGCCCGTTGCCGGCCGCCGCCCGGCGCGGCGCCGGCACGCGCCGCGATTCCTACCTCCAGCAGGTCGCGGAAGCCCTGCCCATCCTGCTTGAATCGGCTGAACTGACGGCCGCGGGGCGGGAGTTCGTCACCGGCATGCACCGGCACCTCGCCGCCCTGGCGCGGTCCGGGGAGCGCCCCGTGGCCATTGGCGCTATGTCACCATTTGGTGACGTACGGTAATCTTGCTCCGCGCCGGCTCCCGGCCGGCGCGGTGCGGAGAACAAGGGAGACGTGCGGATGGCCACGCAGCGGCAAGCGGCCGGCAGTGCGCAGGGGCGGGAAAGCGAGCATTTCGTCGTCGTCTTCGCCGGTTTCCACCGGCCGTGGGCCACCTGGATCGCCCACCGGCTGGAGAGCCACGGCCACCGGGTCACCCTCCACCGCTGGGACCCGCCCCGCGAGGTGCCCCTGGAGGTCGCGCTCGGCGACCTGCTGCTGGCCTCCGGCCGGATACTGCTCGTCCTCAGCGACTGGTTCTTCCAGCTCGGCCCGCGCCCCGAGGCCGAGTGGAACGACGCCCTGCGCGGCATCGTCCACGCCAACGCCGAGCGCTTCGCCGCCGTCAACCTCACCAACCGCGCCCTGCTGACCGCCACCACGGTCCTGGAGCCCGTCGACCTGTGGAGCGTGGGCGCGCAGGAGGCCGAGCGCCGCCTGCTGGGCCGGCTCGGTCTGCCGGTCGTGCCCGCCCGCCGGTCCCTGACCGCCGGCGCCGGCTCCCGCTACCCCAACGACCCGCCGGCCGTCTGGGGCGAGGTGCCCCGCCGCAACGTGCGCTTCACCGGCCGCGACGACCTCCTCAACCGGCTGCAGCAGCAGCTGATGGACGCCGACCAGGGCACCGCCGTCGTCACCCTCCTGGGCATGTCCGGCATCGGCAAGACCCAGATGGTCGCCGAGTACTGCCACCGCTTCAGCTCCGACTACGACGTCATCTGGTGGGTCAACTCCGACACCCGCGGCACCTTGCGCGAACGCCTGGGCGAACTGGCCCCGGAGCTCGGCCTGGCCAGCGGCTCCGAACCCGGCGAACGCATCCGCGCCGTCCACGAGGCGCTGCGCCGCGGCGACCCGCACAGCCGCTGGCTGCTCGTCTTCGACGGCTGGGACGACATCGACACCGCCGAGGACCTCCTCCCCGACGGCCCCGGCCACGTACTGATCACCTCGCGCAACCGCCGCTGGAACGACAGCCGCACCAACGTGATGGAGATCCCCGGGTTCGAGCGCCACGAGTCCACCGGCTACCTCATGCGCCGCGCGCCCCGCATCACCGCCGTCCAGGCCGACGAGGTCGCGGCCGAACTCGGCGACATCCCCCTCGCCCTCGTCCAGGCCGCCGCCTGGCTGGGCGAGTCCGACATGGCCGTCCCCGACTACCTGCGCATGGTCCGCGACGGCGAGCTGTCCGAACTCGCCGACCAGGGAGGCTTCGACGGCGTCCCGCGCTCCTCCCTCACCTCCTGGTCGATACTGATCAACCGGCTCCGCGACTCCCAGCCGCACGCGGTGGAGCTGCTCTCACTGTGCGCCTCCTTCGCCCCCGGCCGCATCCCCATCGGCCTCGTCCGCCACCTGCGCCCCACCGAGCTGCCCGAGGGCCTCGACTGGCTCGCCAGCGACCTGGCCGGCTGGACCCGGGCCCTGGACACCCTCGTCAACTACTCGGTCCTCACCCGCGACACCCGCAGCGTCCTCGCCGGCGAGGAGCCGGGCCCCGAGCAGGAGTCGGTGCACATGCACCGCATCGTCCACGACATCGTGGCCCGCCTGACCTCCCCCGAGGACCGCAAGCTGCACCGCCAGGTCGTGCGCCGCACGCTCGCCGCCGCCGACCCCGGCAACGCCCAGGACTCCCGCCTGTGGCCCCGCTACGCCGAGCTGCTGCCGCACCTGGAGTCCTCCGGCGCCCTGAGCAGCCACAACGAACGCGTCCAGGAGACCGTGCTCAACCTGCTGCGCTACTGCTACCGCAGCGGCGAGTTCCGCACCGGCGTGGAGCTGGCCGAGCAGGTGCGCGCCCAGTGGTCGGAGCTCCTGCCGCCCGTCCACCCGCGCATGATCGAGCTCAGCACCCAGCAGGGCAACATCCTGCGCGCCAACGGCGCCTTCCGCGCCGCCTACGAGCTCGACCGCGAGCTGCTGGACCGGCTGCGCGCGACCCCCGCCCACGACGGCGCCGGCCTGATGACCGCCACCAGCTGCCTCGCCGCCGACCAGCGCTACCTCGGCCAGTACGCCGAGGCCCTCCAGACGCAGCGCGAGGTCCTGGAGACCGCTCTCGAACTCTTCGGCCCCGACGACTACCTCACCCTCCTCGCCCAGCACAACCTCGCGGCCGGACTGCGGCTCCTGGGCCGCTACACCGAGGCGTACGACATGGACCTGGAGACCCTGCGCAAGCGGGAGGCGCTGCTGCGGGCCCGGCACGCCGCCACCCTCGTCTCCGGCATCGCCTGCGCCCGCGACCTGCGGCTGATGGGCTGCTACCGCGACGCGCTGGCCAGCCAGGAGCTCAGCATGCGGCTGCACCTGCAGGTCCTCGGCCCCCAGCACCCGCAGACCCTGCGCGCCCGGCACAACCTCGTGCTGTGCGAGCGGCGCGCGGGCTCCCCGCAGGACGTGGGCGGCTCCATGGCCAGCCTGCTCGAACAGTCCGAGCAGGTGCACGGGCGCCGGCACTACGCCACGCTCGGCGTCCTCATGGACTACGCCAACTACGCCCGGGAGAACGGCGATCTGCAGCAGGCCCGGGACCTGGGCGCCGAGGGCGAGCAGGGCTTCAGGGAACTCCTCGGCCCCGCCCACCCCATCAGCACCGGCATGCTCTCCAACACCGGCCTCATCCTGCAGGCCGCCGGGGAGCGGAGCGAGGCCCTGACCATGTTCGAGGCGGCCCTCGCCGGTCTGTCCGCCACCCTCGGCCCCGACCACCCCTGGGTCCTGGGCTGCGCCCTCAACGCCGCCGGGGGCCGCAACTTCACCGGCCGCCTGGACGCCGCCGCGGACCTCAGCCGCGACACCCTGCGCCGCGCCCGCCGGGCGCTGGGCGAGGACCACCCCCTGACCCTCTCCTGCGAGGTGGCCCTGGCCATGGACCTCCGCGGCCTGCGCGAGCACGAGGAAGCGGGCAAGGTCGAGGAGGACGCCCTCCAACGCCTCACCCGCACCCTGGGGGCACAGCACCCCCACACCCTCTCGGCACGGCAACGGATCCGCCCCTACTGGGACTTCGAGCCGTACCTGGGCTGAGACCCCGCACGGGTGGCAGCCCGGCCCCGCACGGGGGCCGGGCCGCGGGCCCCGGCCGCGCCCGTCACGCCGCGACCGGGACCTCCGGGGCCGCCGTCGAGGCGGCCGTCAGCGCCAGCTCCAGGACCTGCCGGACATCGGAGACCGGGTGGACGTCGAGCGCGGCGAGGACCTCGGCCGGCACGTCGTCCAGATCGGGCTCGTTGCGCTTGGGGATGATCACCGTCGTGATGCCGGCCCGGTGCGCGGCCAGCAGCTTCTGCTTCACCCCGCCGATCGGCAGCACCCGGCCCGTCAGCGAGACCTCGCCCGTCATCGCCACGTCCGGCCGCACCTGCCGGCCCGAGAGCAGCGAGGCCAGGGCCGTCGTCATCGTGATGCCCGCGCTCGGGCCGTCCTTGGGGACCGCGCCCGCCGGCACGTGCAGGTGGACGCCGCGCTCCTTGAAGTCGCCGACCGGCAGCTCCAGCTCGGCGCCGTGGGAGCGCAGGAAGGACAGGGCGATCTGCGCGGACTCCTTCATCACCTCGCCCAGCTGGCCGGTCAGGGTCAGGCCCGCGCCGCCGGTCTCGGGATCGGCCAGCGACGCCTCCACGAAGAGGACGTCGCCGCCGGCGCCCGTCACCGCCAGCCCCGTGGCCACGCCCGGCACGGACGTACGCCGCTCGGCCGCATCCTGCGCGGACTCGGGCGTGTGGTGCGGACGGCCGATCAGGGGACGCAACTGCTCCACGCCCACCGTGAAGGGCAGTTCCTGCTCGCCCAGCTCGTGCCGGGCGACGATCTTGCGCAGGAGCCGGGCCACCGCGCGCTCCAGCGTGCGCACCCCCGCCTCCCGCGTGTACTCGCCCGCCAGCCTGCGCAGCGCCGCCTCCTCCAGCACGACCTCGCCCGGCTCCAGGCCGGCCCGCTCCAGCTGCCGGGGCAGCAGGTGGTCGCGGGCGATGACGACCTTCTCGTCCTCGGTGTAGCCGTCGAGACGGACCAGCTCCATGCGGTCCAGCAGTGCCTCGGGGATCGCCTCCAGGACGTTGGCCGTCGCCAGGAAGACCACGTCGGACAGGTCGAGCTCGACCTCCAGGTAGTGGTCGCGGAAGGTGTGGTTCTGCGCCGGGTCCAGGACCTCCAGCAGCGCCGCCGCCGGGTCGCCGCGGAAGTCGGAGCCCACCTTGTCGATCTCGTCGAGCAGGACGACCGGGTTCATCGAACCGGCCTCCTTGATCGCCCGGACGATCCGGCCGGGCAGCGCGCCCACGTACGTGCGCCGGTGGCCGCGGATCTCCGCCTCGTCGCGGACGCCGCCGAGCGCGACGCGCACGAACGTGCGGCCCATGGCACGGGCCACGCTCTCGCCCAGCGAGGTCTTGCCCACGCCGGGCGGGCCGACGAGCGCGAGCACCGCACCCCCGCGCCGGCTTCCGGCCATGCCCAGCCCCCGGTCGGCGCGCCGCTTGCGCACCGCCAGGTACTCGGTGATCCGTTCCTTGACGTCCTCCAGCCCCGCGTGGTCCCGGTCGAGGACGGCCTTGGCGCCGGGGATGTCGTAGGCGTCCTCGGTGCGCTCGTTCCACGGCATCTCCAGGACCGTGTCGAGCCACGTGCGGATCCAGCCGCCCTCCGGGCTCTGGTCGGAGGCGCGTTCGAGCTTGTCGACCTCCTTGAGCGCGGCCTCGCGGACCGCCCCGGGCAGGTCGGCGGCCTCGACGCGGGCCCGGTAGTCGTCGGACTCGCTCTCCGGATCGCCGCTCAGGCCGGCGAGCTCCTTGCGCACGGCCTCCAGCTGACGGCGGAGCAGGAACTCGCGCTGCTGCTTGTCGACGCCCTCCTGGACGTCCTTGGCGATGGACTCGGCGACGTCCTGCTCGGCGAGGTGGTCGCCGAGCCGCTTCACGGCGAGCTTCAGCCGGGCCACCGGGTCGGCGGTCTCCAGCAGCTCGACGCGCTGGGCGACGGTGAGGAAGGGCGAGTAGCCGGAGTTGTCGGCGAGCTGGCCGACGTCCTCGATCTGCTGGACGCGGTCGACGACCTGCCAGGCGCCGCGCTTGCGCAGCCAGCTGGTGGCCAGCGCCTTGTACTCCTTCATCAGCTCGGTGACCGCGCCGGGCAGCGGGTCCGGCGTGACCTCCTCCACCGGGGTGCCCTCGACCCACAGCGCGGCCCCGGGCCCGGTCGTACCGGCCCCGATCCGCACCCGGCGGACACCGCGGATGAGCGCACCCGGGTCGCCGTCGGAGAGCCGCCCCACCTGCTCGACCGTGCCGAGCGTGCCCGTGGCCGCGTACGTGCCGTCGACGCGCGGAACAAGCAGCACACGCGGCTTGCTGCCACCCGTGGAGGCCGCGGCCTGCGCCGCCTCCACGGCCGCCCGCACCTCCGTGTCGGACAGGTCCAGCGGGACGACCATGCCGGGCAGGACCACCTCGTCGTCGAGGGGCAGCACGGGCAGGGTGAGCGGTGTCGACATCGAAGCCATGATCTCCCCTTAGGCAGGCAAGTTGAGCTACATCGACTCAATGCCCGGGGTCGCCGCGATGTTCCCGGCCCCGTGTTCGCTCTGAGCGATCACGGCCGCCGGGAAGGCCCGCCGGTACTCGCTCGGCGTCACCCCGAAGTGCAGGGTGAAGTGCCGGCGCAGATTCGCCCCCGTCCCCAGCCCGCTCAGCTCGCCGATCCGCTCCACCGGCAGCGTCGTCGACTCCAGCAGCGACTGGGCCCGCGCCAGGCGCTGGGTGAGCAGCCACTGCAGCGGCGTCGTCCCGGTGGTCGCCTGCAGCCGGCGGAAGAACGTCCGCGGGCTCATCCGGGCGCGGCGCGCCAGGTCCTCGACGGTCAGCGGCCGGTCCAGGTGCTCGGTGGCCCACTGGAGCACGGGCGCGAGCCCCTCGTCCCCGCCGGCCGGCACGGAGAGCTCCACGAACTGCGCCTGCCCGCCCGTCCGGTGCGCCGGAACGACCAGGCGGCGCGCGAGCTGGTTGGCCACGTGCGCCCCGAGGTCGCGGCGGACCAGGTGCAGGCACAGGTCGAGCCCCGCCGTGACGCCGGCGCTGGTGAGCACGGAGCCGTCGTCCACGTAGAGGACCGAGTCGTCGATGCGGACCTGCGGGTACTGCTGTGCGAGCTGCCCGGCGTGCATCCAGTGGGCGGTCGCGCGGCGCCCGTCGAGGATCCCCGCGGCGGCGAGCGCGAAGGCCCCGGCGCACAGGGAGACCATGCGGGCGCCGTCGTCCGCGGCACGGCGCAGGGCTGGGGCGAGCTCCGGCGGCAGCTCGCGGTCGCCCTCGATGACGGCCTCCGGGACCGAGGGGACGATCACCGTGTCCGCGCCGGCCAGCCCCTCCAGCCCGTACGGGGTGCGCAGTGCGAAGCCGCCGCCGGCGGGCACCGGCAGGCCCGACGTCCCCCCGGCGGAGCACAGCCGCAGGTCGTACCAGGGGTCGGCCAGGTCGTGATGCGGGATGCCGAAGACGGTGCAGACCACCCCCAGCTCGTACAGGTCCCAGAACGGGACGTCGTCGTCGATCACCACTACGGCTACGGAACCGGCGCTCATGGCGGCAGCCTATGGCAGGAATTTTGCGGCAGTGGGCACTCCTGCCACTGTCCGGCCCGGGGTGCCCCTTGGAAGGGTGGAGGTACGTGATCGACACGGAGGAAAACCCGTGAACACGGGGAAACCTCGCAAGGGGGAGAAAAGTATGAATACCACCGTCACCGTCCTCGGCCTCGGACAGATGGGCTCGGCCCTGGCCCGCGCCTTCCTCGCCGCCGGCCACACCACCACCGTCTGGAACCGCTCCGCCGCCAAGGCCGGGGCGCTCGTCGCCGAGGGGGCCGTCCGGGCGGAGTCGGTCCGCGAGGCCGTCACCGCGAGCGAGGTCGTCGTGGTCTGCGTGACGACGTACGACGACGCCCACGCCGTCCTCGGCCCCGTCGCCGACGCACTGGCGGGCCGCACGCTCGTCAACCTCACCTCCGGCTCGCCGGAGCAGGCGCGCGAGCGCGCCGCCTGGGCCGCCGCGCACGGCGCCGACTACCTCGACGGGGCGATCATGACGACCCCGCCGGGCATCGGGAGCAGCGCGTTCATGCTGCTGTGCAGCGGCTCGCCGACCGCGTTCGCCGCCCACCGGGACACGCTGGCCGCCCTGGCCGCCCCGGTGGACCTGGGCGCCGACCCGGCGCTGGCCTCCCTCTACGACACCGCGCTGCTCGGCCTGATGTGGGCCTCCCTCAGCGGCTGGCTGCACGGGGCGGCGCTGACCGGTTCCGAGGAGGTCCCCGCCACGCGGTTCACCGAGGTGGCCACCCGCTGGATGAATGCGGTGGGCGGCTTCATGACCACCTACGCGCCGCAGATCGACGCGGGCCGCTACCCGGGCGACGACGCGACCTTGGACATCCACCTCGCGACGATGGACCACCTCGTCCACGCCAGCGAGGCCCGCGGCCTGGACACCGGGCTGCCGAAGCTGCTCAGGGACGTCACCGCCCGGGCCGTCGCCGCGGGCCACGGCCGCGACGGCTACGCGGCCCTCATCGAGCTCGTCCGGGCCGGGGGCCGGGCGTGAGCGACTGGGCCGGCCTGGTGGTCTCGGCCGCCGAGGAGTGCACGGCCCTGCTGGAGAGAGGGGCGGGCCGCGACTGGTCCCGGCCCGCGGGGGACGTCGACTGGTCCTGCCACGCCACCCTCGACCACCTGGCGCTCGGCCTCGTCGGCTACGCGGGCCTGCTGACCGCCCGGCCCACCGACCGCTACATCACGCTCTTCGCCTCGCTGGACGCCCACGCCCCGGTCTCAACGCGACTGGAGGGCATCCGCATCGCGGCGTCCCTGCTCGCCGCCACCGTCCGCGCCGCGGCGCCCGGCGACCGGGCCTGGCACCTGTGGGGGAACTCCGACGCCCCCGGCTTCGCCGCCATGGGCGTGGTCGAGACCGTCGTGCACACCCACGACATCGCGCGCGGCCTCGGGCTCGACTGGAGCCCGCCCGACCGGCTCTGCGCGCCGGCCCTCGAACGGCTCTTCCCCGACGCCCCGGCCGGCCACCCCGCCGGGCCCGCCCTCCTGTGGTGCACGGGGCGGGGCGTACTGCCGGGGCAGCCACGGCGGGAAGAGTGGCAGTGGGACGGGACCGTCCGCTGAGGCCGCGCCCGCCGCGGCCGCCCCCGCCCGGCCGGCCCGGCGGGCGCCGTCGCGGACGAGCGGCAGGCAGGCGAGCCCGGTCAGCAGGGCGATGGGGTGGCCCCAGCTGGAGAGCGGGTCGACGAGCTCTATCAGGTCCTGGGCGCACATCGCCCCGGCCACGCCCAGCAGGGCCCAGCGGCCGGGCGGCCGCAGCAGCCCGGAGAGGGCGCCGACGCACGCCATCAGGCCGAAGCTGATGCCGTAGTCGAGGCGGTGCAGCGACGCCTCCGGCAGCTGCCCGGCCGCGACGGCGCCCGCCACGGGCAGCTCCGTGGCCAGCGTGGCCAGCACGTGGCCGAGGAGGAAGACCCCGGCCGTCCGGGCCCCGCCGACGCGGCGTTCCAGGGCGGTCAGGACCAGCACGAAGGCCACGCCGTACGCCGAGCAGAGCCCGCCGGCCACCCACAGGGCACTGGCGACGAGGACGAACACCGGATTGTCGGCCAGGTGCGCGGCGTCCGTGCTGGAGTCGCGGAGCAACTGATCGACGGTGGCCTCGTCACCGAGGTCCGCGTAGACGGCGGTACCGAGGAGGACCAGGCCGTAGACGAGAGTGAACGGCGCGCCCTTGGGGGAGGGCAGCAGCCGGCCCAGGACCCGCAACGCGCGGCGGCGACGCCCCGCGGAGGCGGCCGCCCCCGCGCCGGCTCTTTCGTCGTCGGCGTCAACCGGAGTCACTCGGCCAAGCCCCTTTCCGCGCACTTCCCAGGACGTCCCGGGCCGTCGTACACACCCGTGATGTTCCTGAACATTAAGGTGCACAGCCGTCTGCCGAATCAACCTCTGGCCGTGACTCCGCTCACCCCTTGTCAACCTTTTGACGCCGGGGCGCGTCGGCCGGGTGACCGACGACTTCAGGAGGCTCTCATGACTGTCCCGAACGTCCGGCCCGCCGGCGGCCCGCGCACCGCCACCGAGGAGCCCGTGGTGGTCGAGCGGCGCGACGGCCCGTACGGCGAGGTCGTGCTGCGGCGGCGGGGACCGCACCACGAGATCATCGCCAACGGCTGCTTCCTCATGGACACCGCCGACGGCCGTTCCGAGCGCCTGCTCGTCGACGCGGCCCTGGCCGCCCTGCCCCGGGACCGCCCGGCACCGGCCGTCCTGATCGGCGGGCTGGGCGTGGGCTTCTCGCTGGCCAGGGCGGCGGCACAGCCGCGCTGGGGGCGGATCACGGTCGTCGAACGCGAGGGCGCGGTCATCGACTGGCACCGCACCGGCCCGCTGGCCCCGCTCTCCCGGGACGCACTGGCCGACCCCCGCACCGAGATCGTCCACGCCGACCTCGTCGAGCACGTCCGCACCGCCGGACGCCGCTACGACGCGCTCTGCCTGGACATCGACAACGGCCCCGGCTGGACCGTCACCGACGGCAACGCCGGCCTGTACGCGCCGGCCGGCCTCGCCGCCTGCCGGGCCCGGCTGACGCCCGGCGGGGTGCTCGCCGTCTGGTCCGCACAGCCGTCCACAGCATTCGAACAAGCCCTCCGGAATGCCGGATTCGCCGGGGTAATGACGGAAGAGATCAGCGTTGCCCGAGGCGTCCCGGACGTCGTCCACCTCGGCATCTGTGCCGCGTAGCCGATCCCCGCCGGGTGCCCGTACCCTGCCTTCCACACCTGCAGGACTGGTAGTGAGAACGCTACGGAAGACGCTAGGGGCGGGGCGCATGGAGCAGACACACATCGGCCCGGGTGGCGTCGCAGCCTCAGCCGGGGCACAGCGCCGGGTGCTGATCGTCGAGGACGACAGAACGATCACGGACGCCATCGCGGCCCGGCTGCGGGCCGAGGGATTTCAGGTACGGACCGCGGGGGACGGGCCCGCGGCGGTGGACACCGCGGAGGCGTGGCAGCCGGACCTGCTGGTCCTGGACGTCATGCTGCCGGGCTTCGACGGCCTGGAGGTCTGCCGCAGGGTGCAGGCCCAGCGGCCGGTGCCCGTCCTCATGCTCACCGCACGCGACGACGAGACCGACATGCTGGTCGGGCTCGGCGTCGGGGCGGACGACTACATGACCAAGCCGTTCTCGATGCGCGAGCTGGCCGCCCGGGTGCACGTCCTGCTGCGCCGGGTGGAGCGGGCCACGCTGGCCGCCCACACACCGCGCAGCGGCATCCTGCGGCTGGGCGAGCTGGAGATCGACCACGCGCAGCGCCGGGTGCGGGTGCGCGGCGGGGACGTCCACCTGACGCCGACCGAGTTCGACCTGCTGGTCTGCCTGGCCAACACCCCGCGCGCGGTCCTCTCCCGCGAGCAGCTGCTGGCCGAGGTGTGGGACTGGGCGGACGCCTCGGGCACCCGGACGGTGGACAGCCACATCAAGGCGCTGCGCCGGAAGATCGGGGCGGAGCGCATCCGCACCGTGCACGGCGTCGGCTACGCGCTGGAGACCCCGGCCGCATGAGGAGGGCGCGGGGTGTGTGGGACCGGGTCTGGGAGGCGCTGCGCCCCCTGGACCCGTACCGGTCGGTGAAGGCGGCGCTGGGCGCGCTGGTCATCGGGTCGGTGGTGATCACGACCTTCCTGGTCTTCGTCGCGATCCACTCGGCCACCGAGATCCGGGTGATCACCGTCTTCTCGATCATCGCCTCGCTGTTGATCACCCAGTTCGTGGCGCACGGACTGACCGCACCCCTGGACGAGATGACCGACATCACCCGTTCGATGGCACAGGGTGATTACACCCGGCGGGTGCGGGCCGCCCGCCGGGACGAGTTCGGCGACCTGGCGATCGCCTTCAACCGGATGGCGGCCGACCTGGAGGCGGTGGACACCCACCGCAAGGAGCTGGTCGCCAACGTCTCCCACGAGCTGCGCACCCCCATCGCGGGGCTGCGGGCGGTGCTGGAGAACGTGGTGGACGGCGTCTCGGCCGCCGACCCGGAGACGATGCGCACCGCGCTGAAGCAGACCGAACGGCTGGGCCGGCTGGTCGAGCAGCTGCTGGACCTGTCCCGGCTGGACAACGGCGTGGTGCCGCTGCACGCCCGCCGCTTCGAGGTGTGGCCGTACCTGGCCGGGGTGCTGAAGGAGGCGAGCATGGCCTGCGGCAGCGGCTCCTCGCCGCGCGCCCGCAAGGACGTCCACCTGCACCTGGACGTCTCCCCGCCGGAGCTGACCGCGCACGCGGACGCCGAACGGCTGCACCAGGTGGTGGCCAACCTCGTGGACAACGCGGTCAAGCACAGCCCCCCGCACGGCAGGGTGACCGTCCGGGCCCGCCGCGGCGAGGGCGCGCAGTCGCTGGCCCTGGAGGTCCTCGACGAGGGCCCGGGCATCCCGGAGGCCGAGCGCCACCGGGTCTTCGAGCGCTTCAACCGCGGCCCCTACGGCAAGCAGGGGCCGGGCCACGACGGCGGCACCGGGCTGGGCCTGGCCATCGCCCGCTGGGCCGTCGACCTGCACGGCGGGAGCATAGGAGTGGCCGAATCCCCCCGGGGGTGCCGCATCAGGGTCACTCTTCCGGGCGGACCTCGGGAACAGACTTGACGTAGGGTCGTTGGTGGGAGCACACGTCCGTACCGGGCGTGGGGCAGGCTCCGGCGAACCCAGGAGACCCCGGGAAGACCTCGGAAGAAGAGGAACCTCCGGGTTTTCCCGCCTGGTCCTGCCCTGAAACCCGGGGCAGAGTGTGACTTAGGCGACGACTGGCCCGGGTGGCCTGCATCTAAGGTCCCGACAGGCGTAGCCTTTATTCCCGCTGTCCACCACCTTAGGAAGCGGAAGAGGGCGGTTGCCGCCGTGTCGCCACAGTCCCCCAACACCTCATCGAGCATCTCGACCGATCAAACGGGGCAGGCCAAGAGTCCTGCCGACGTGTTCGGTCCCAATGAGTGGCTCGTCGACGAGATCTACCAGCAGTACCTCCAGGACCCGAACTCGGTCGACCGAGCCTGGTGGGACTTCTTCGCCGACTACAAGCCGGGCCAGGCGGCGGCTGCGCCGCCGGGCACCGAGGCTCCCGTGACGCCGGGCACCGCCCCGGCCCAGGCCCCGGCCGCCCCCGCGGCCCCGGCCACCCCGGCGCCCGCCCCCGCCCCCGCGGCTCCCGCCGCCCCGGCACCGGCGAAGCCGGCCGCGAAGCCCGCCGCGGCCGCACCGGCCGCCAAGCCGGCCGCGAAGCCCGCCGCCAAGGCCCCGGCCGAGCCGGCCGCCGGCCCGGAGCTGGTCACCCTGCGCGGTCCGTCCGCCGCGGTCGCCAAGAACATGAACGCCTCCCTGGAGCTGCCGACGGCCACGTCCGTCCGCGCGGTCCCGGTGAAGCTGCTGTTCGATCAGCGCATCGTGATCAACAACCACCTGCAGCGCGCCCGCGGTGGCAAGGTCTCCTTCACGCACCTCATCGGCTACGCCATGGTGCAGGCGCTGAAGCTGATGCCGTCCATGAACCACTCCTTCATGGAGAAGGACGGCAAGCCGACCCTCGTCAAGCCCGAGCACGTCAACCTCGGCCTGGCGATCGACCTGGTCAAGCCGAACGGCGACCGCCAGCTCGTGGTCGCGGCCATCAAGAAGGCCGAGACGCTCAACTTCTTCGAGTTCTGGCAGGCGTACGAGGACATCGTCCGCCGCGCCCGCGTCGGCAAGCTGACGATGGACGACTTCACCGGGGTCACCGCGTCGCTGACCAACCCCGGCGGCATCGGCACCGTGCACTCCGTGCCGCGCCTGATGCCGGGCCAGGGCCTCATCATCGGCGTGGGTGCCATGGACTACCCCGCCGAGTTCCAGGGCACCTCGCAGGACGCCCTGAACAAGATGGGCATCTCGAAGGTCATGACCCTGACCTCGACGTACGACCACCGGGTCATCCAGGGTGCCGCCTCCGGCGAGTTCCTGCGGATCATGCACCAGCTGCTGCTGGGCGAGAACGGCTTCTACGACGAGATCTTCGAGGCGCTGCGGATCCCCTACGAGCCGGTCCGCTGGCTCAAGGACATCGACGCCTCGCACGACGACGACGTCACCAAGGCCGCCCGCGTCTTCGAGCTGATCCACTCCTACCGGGTCCGCGGCCACGTCATGGCCGACACCGACCCGCTGGAGTACCGCCAGCGCAAGCACCCCGACCTCGACATCACCGAGCACGGCCTCACCCTGTGGGACCTGGAGCGCGAGTTCGCGGTCGGCGGCTTCGCCGGCAAGTCGATGATGAAGCTGCGCGACATCCTGGGCGTGCTGCGCGACTCGTACTGCCGCACCACCGGCATCGAGTTCATGCACATCCAGGACCCCAAGCAGCGTCGCTGGATCCAGGACCGCGTCGAGCGCCCGCACTCCAAGCCGGAGCGCGAGGAGCAGCTGCGCATCCTGCGCCGCCTGAACGCCGCCGAGGCGTTCGAGACGTTCCTGCAGACGAAGTACGTCGGCCAGAAGCGGTTCTCCCTGGAGGGCGGCGAGTCCGTCATCCCGCTGCTGGACGCCGTGCTGGACGCGGCCGCCGAGGCCCGCCTGGACGAGGCCGTCATCGGCATGGCCCACCGCGGCCGCCTCAACGTCCTCGCCAACATCGTCGGCAAGTCCTACGCGCAGATCTTCCGCGAGTTCGAGGGCAACCTCGACCCGAAGTCGATGCACGGCTCCGGCGACGTGAAGTACCACCTGGGTGCCGAGGGCGTCTTCACCGGCCTGGACGGCGAGCAGATCAACGTCTCGCTGGCCGCCAACCCCTCCCACCTGGAGACGGTCGACCCGGTCGTCGAGGGCATCGCCCGCGCCAAGCAGGACATCATCGGCAAGGCCGGCACGGACTTCACCGTCCTGCCGATCCAGCTGCACGGCGACGCGGCCTTCGCGGGCCAGGGCGTCGTGGCCGAGACCCTGAACATGTCGCAGCTGCGCGGCTACCGCACCGGCGGCACCGTGCACATCGTCATCAACAACCAGGTCGGCTTCACCGCGCCGCCGGAGTCCTCGCGCTCGTCGATGTACTGCACCGACGTCGCCCGGATGATCGAGGCGCCGATCTTCCACGTGAACGGTGACGACCCGGAGGCCGTGGTCCGCGTCGCGCGGCTCGCCTTCGAGTTCCGCCAGGCGTTCAACAAGGACGTCGTCATCGACCTGATCTGCTACCGCCGCCGCGGCCACAACGAGTCCGACAACCCGGGCTTCACCCAGCCGCTGATGTACGACCTGATCGACAAGAAGCGCTCGGTGCGCAAGCTGTACACCGAGTCCCTCATCGGTCGCGGCGACATCACGCTGGAAGAGGCCGAGCAGGCGCTGCAGGACTACCAGGGCCAGCTGGAGAAGGTCTTCATGGAGGTCCGGGAGGCCGACACGGCCCCCGTCGCCGCCGAGGTCCCGGTCCCGCGCGCCGACTTCCCCGTGCACGTGGACACCGCGATCTCCCAGGAGGTCATCAAGCGGATCGCCGAGTCGCAGGTCAACCTGCCCGAGGGCGTCACCGTCCACCCGCGTCTGCTGCCGCAGCTGCAGCGCCGCGCCTCCAGCGTCGAGGACGGCACCATCGACTGGGGCATGGGCGAGACCCTCGCCTTCGGCTCCCTGCTGATGGAGGGCACCCCGGTCCGGCTCGCCGGCCAGGACTCCCGCCGCGGCACCTTCGGCCAGCGCCACGCGGTGCTCGTCGACCGGGAGACCGGCGAGGACTTCACCCCGCTGCTGTACCTGTCCGAGGACCAGGCCCGCTACAACGTCTACGACTCGCTGCTCAGCGAGTACGCGGCGATGGGCTTCGAGTACGGCTACTCCCTGGCCCGCCCGGACGCGCTGGTGATGTGGGAGGCGCAGTTCGGTGACTTCGTCAACGGTGCCCAGAGCATCGTCGACGAGTTCATCTCCTCCTCCGAGCAGAAGTGGAACCAGACCTCTGGTGTCACCCTGCTGCTGCCGCACGGCTACGAGGGCCAGGGCCCGGACCACTCCTCGGCCCGTGTCGAGCGCTTCCTCCAGCTCTGCGCGCAGAACAACATGACGGTCGCCATGCCGACGCTGCCGTCGAACTACTTCCACCTCCTGCGCTGGCAGGTCCACAACCCGCACCACAAGCCGCTCATCGTCTTCACCCCGAAGTCGATGCTGCGTCTGAAGGCCGCGGCGTCGAAGGCGGAGGAGTTCACCACCGGCGGCTTCCGCCCGGTGATCGGCGACGACACCGTGCGTCCCGAGGACGTCCGCAAGGTCGTCTTCTGCGCCGGCAAGGTCTACTACGACCTCATCGCCGAGCGGGACAAGCGCGGCGTGACCGACACCGCCTTCATCCGCCTGGAGCGCCTGTACCCGCTGCCGGGTGCCGAGCTCCAGGCCGAGATCGCCAAGTTCTCGGGCGCCGAGAAGTACATCTGGGCGCAGGAGGAGCCGGCGAACCAGGGTGCGTGGCCGTTCATCGCGCTCAACCTGATCGACCACCTGGACCTGGCCGTGGGTGCCGACATCCCCGCCCGGGAGCGACTGCGCCGGATCTCCCGGCCGCACTCCTCCTCCCCGGCGGTCGGTTCGGCCAAGCGCCACCAGGCGGAGCAGCAGGCACTGGTCGCCGAGGTCTTCGACGCCTGATCCCGCGCCGGAGCGCCGTAGACGGGCCGGGCCCCCACCGCACCAGCGGTGGGGGCCCGGCCCCGTTGACTTTGGCCACGTTCGGGGCGCGGGGACGCACGGCGCCGGGCATGCGGGGGAGGGCCGTGGCCGAGCACGGCCCCGTCCCGTAGGGCAGAGGCCCAACAGCCCCCTGGGGGTTGCCTCCCGCCGGTACCCGTCCCAGGTCGGCCGAAAGGCGACCCCCGAAACGCGCAAACCATTGATCAGCCCCCGCCACACCTGTTGCATATGCGCCGACCACTGATGTTCCGGCGTTCCGGCAGGTACGGAGGGGGAATCCTTGCGTAAGCCCAGAGCACGTTCAGGAAGATCGACCGCGAAGAGCGGGATAGCAGGGGCGGCGGCGCTGCTGGGCGCGGCCGCCCTCGTCGTGTCCGCGGTGCCCGCACAGGCCACCGCGGCGCAGAAGGCCAACGACCCGGCCGAGGTGATTCCGGGGAAGGGAACCTCCACCCCCTCCCTCGTGGACGGCATCCGGGAGGGCGTGAAGGCGAGTGGCAGCCCCGCCGACGCGGCGCGGGGGCACCTCGCGGACAAGAAGGGCCGCTACCGCATCGCCGACCCGGGCCGCGACCTCGCGCCCGTGCAGACCGTCACCAGCGGGCGGACGGAGACGGTGCGGCTGCAGCAGAAGCACCGCGGCCTCGACGTGCTGGGCGGCCAGTACGTGGTGCGGATGGAGAAGAAGGACGGCAAACGGGTCGTCACCGGCACCTCCGGCAAGTACTTCACCGCGCTGAAGACCGACACGAAGGCCGAGGTCGGCGAGGAGCGGGCGGTGCAGCGGGCCGTCGCGGCGACGCTCGCCCGGCTCGGCGGCAAGAAGCTCGGCAAGGGCGACGTCCCCGCCGCCCGGGGCGGGAAGAGCAAGGCGGCCGCGTCGCTGAGCGGCACGGCCCGCGGCCTGGTCGTCCTGCCGAGGGGCGCGGGGGTGCTCACGCACCACGTGACCGTGCGCGGCTCGGACCCCGCCACGGGGCAGCCCGTGCTGCAGGAGGTCTACATCGACGCCAAGGCCGGCTACCCGGTCCTGCAGTACAGCGGGATCAAGACCTTCGGCGCCGCCCGGCAGGCGGCACCGGGCGGGAGCCCGGCCAAGGAGACCGGCGGCGGCAAGGCCCCGGCGGCCGGCGACCGGCACCCCGGGGTCGCCGGGTCCGGCGTCAAGTACGACGGCACCACCGTCGAGCTGGGTCTGTACTTCGACACCGCGCGCGGCGAGTACGTCATGCGGGACAGCTCGCGGATGTGGGACTCCAGCAAGAACGTGATCTCCACCTGGGACGCGCGCGGCAAGGACGTCATGGAGTCGTCCGGCCGCTGGCCCGAGGGGATCAAGGAATTCGGTTCCAAGGGGCCGCAGTTCGACAAGGAGGCCACCGAGGCGGGCGCGGTCGACGCGCACTGGGCCGCGGGCAAGGTCTACGACTACTACAAGAAGGTGCACGGTCGCGACAGCCTCGACGGGCGCGGCACGGCCGTCGACTCCCTGGTCGGCGTGACGTACCTGGGCATGCCGTACGTCAACGCCAACTGGGACGGCACCAAGATGGTGTACGGCTCGGGCGACGAGGAGTACAAGACGCTCTCGGCCGACCTGGACGTCGTCGGCCACGAGATGACGCACGGCGTCGTCGAGAACAGCGCCAACCTCGTCTACGCCGGCCAGTCCGGCGCCCTCAACGAGGCCGTCGCCGACTACTTCGGCAACGCCATCGCCGTGGACGCGGCCGGCATCTCCATGGACGACCCGGACGCGGGCCTGCTCGGCGGCGACCTGTGCCGCACCAAGTCGCGGCGCGCGTGCGCGCTGCGCGACCTCAACGACGGCGCGACGACGTCCAAGAACTTCCTGGGCGTCTCCTTCGGCAGCGACAACGGCGGCGTGCACCTGAACTCCACGATCTTCTCGGGCGCCCTGTGGGACATCCGCGAGGACCTCGGCCGCACCCTCGCCGACAAGATCGCCTACAAGGCGCTGACGGAGTACATGACCCCGCTCGACGGCTTCACCGAGGGCCGCAACGCGGTCGTCGCGGCCGCCAAGGCCCTGGGGCTTTCGGCGAAGGACCTGAACACCGTCACCCGGTCCTTCAACGCCCACGGCATCGTGCCCGACTGGGAGCAGGCCCTGGGCGTCGACACCGACCTGCTCATGGGCAGGCTCAACACCGCCGCGACGGGCGTGGGCGCGGGCGGCGGCTGGTGGGCCACCTCCAAGTCCAACGACGACGGCACCGAGGCGTACTCGGTCTACGCCGGCCGCACGGACGGCAAGGGCAGCCCGAAGCCGATGAGCCCCAACGACGGGCGCTACCACGTCGAGCCCGCCACCGACGGCAAGACCGTGGTGTGGCTGGCCTACGGGCCCACGGGCACGGACGTCCTGTCGCGGCCGCTGGCCGGCGGCCCGGTGAGGAAGCTGTACGGCACCACGGACGACATCCGCGGTCTGGGCGTCGAGGGCGCGGTCGTGGTCTTCGAGGTGATGGACTCCCTCGGCGGACGGCACGCGTCCTATCTGCGGGCCGGCGACAAGCAGCCGACCTGGGTGGACGAGCGGCGCGAGGACACCGCCACGGCGCGTCCGTCCCTGAAGGGGGGCCGCATCGCCTACGCCAAGAGCTACCTTGAGGGCGACACCTACCGGACGGGTGTGGAGGTCCTGGACCTGGGGAGCGGTCAGAAGAAGCTGATGACCCAGCTCGGCGCCCCCGAGGGCATCGGCGCGACGGCCGTCACCGGCAAGCACGTCTACTGGCTCGCCGACGAGGTCGTCGACGACGGCCAGGTGGCGGTGCGGCGCGCCAACCTCGACGGCACCGGCACGACGGACATCAGCAAGGAGAAGGGCGACGGCGCGCTGTTCGCCTCCTCTCTGACGGCCTCCGACGAGGCGGTGACCGTCACCGCTCAGCTGCCGGACACCGCCTACCGCAACGAGACGACGGCCAAGCTGTGGCAGTTCGGCACGGACGCGGCCCCCGCCCGGGTCCGCGTCTCCTGCAACCGTGGCGAGCAGGACTCGGCCGCGGCGGCGGGCGGGAAGCAGGTGGTGTGGATCGACGGCACCACCGGCTACACCGACCTGGTGACCCGCACCCGTCCCGCGGGCCGGTGCGGCTGACGACGCACCGGTGAAGCGGCGCACGAGTGACGTGAGGCCCCGCTGAACCGACGCACCTTCAGCAGGAGGGCCCCCGGCGCCGACGTGCCGGGGGCCCTTCGCCGTGCGTGCCGGTCAGCCGTAGGCGAGGGCCTTCAGCCGGCTGAGCGAGCCGTTGAAGCGGTTGTGGTCGCCGACCGTCGGGCCGGTGTCGGTGTACTGCCAGAAGGTGTAGAAGTCCCAGCCCTTCGGGAGCTCACCGGAGGAGGAGCCGTAGCGCGGCACCCACAGCGGGTTGTACCGGGCGAAGCCGCCGTAGTTGCCGGTGCACTTCTTCCACCAGGTGGTCGAGGTGTAGATGGCCGCGTCGCGCCCGGTGTGGCCCCGGTAGGTGTCCAGGAAGTCGGCGATCCAGTCGATCATCCGTTCCGTGCCCATGCCGTAGCAGGCGGAGCCGTAGGGGTTGTACTCCATGTCGAGCACGCCCGGCAGGGTCCAGCCGTCGTCCGTCCAGCCGCCGCCGTGGTCGACGAAGTAGTCGGCCTGGGTGGCCCCGCTGGAGTTGGCCGGCAGCGCGAAGTGGTACGCGCCCCGGATCATGCCCGCGTCGTACGGACCGTTGTACTGCTGCGCGAAGTAGGGGTTGGTGTAGCTGGTCCCCTCGGTGGCCTTGGTGTAGGCGAACCTGATGCCGCTGTTCCACAGCTTCGACCAGGAGACGTTGCCGTTGTGGCTGCTGACGTCGACGCCTTCGACGGAGGCGCTCTTGGGGCCGCCGGGGGAGAGGTCGGGCAGTGCGGTGCCGGAGGGCGGGAAGCCGGGCAGGGAGTTGCCCTTGGCGGCCGGGCCGCGCTCGCCCTCGTGGGCGCGGACGGTGGAGCCCATCCAGTCGCGCTCGGGGTGGTCGGGACGTCTGTTGTTGCCGGGGTCGGCGCCGGCCGTTCCGGCGAGCGCGAGGATCAGGGCGAGTGCGGTGAGCAGGGAGAGGAGGGAGAGGAGGGTGGCCGCCGCGGTGGGGGGATGCGGGCGGCCCGGGCCGAAGTGGTGCTCGGGCATGACGTGCCTCCGAGGCCATGGTGGGGGGAGCGTGCGGGAGGTTCCATGGTCACCGCATTGGTATGACCATGTCATTTATCAAGTTATGAGGGGAGACGCGGCCCGCGATAGGGACCCGGGGTGCTGCCGTTGGTCTAATCCTGCGAAATACTGACGGAGCTGCGGCTACCCGCCGCAACCCGCAGAATCTTTCAGCGGCTGAAAGAGCAGGAGAGGGCCCGACGTGCACGAGACCAGTAACCCGCCTCGCGAGGAGGGCGGTCCGAGCGCAGGCGACGGCGGCTGCGTGGACGCCGCCTTCCTCGCCCTGGAGCGCGAGCTGGCCGTCTTCCTGCGCCGCGCCCGGGCCTCCTCGGGCGAACTGGCCCGCGAGGTCCACCCCGACCTGGAGCCGGCCGCCTACGGACTGCTCGTCAGGCTGGAGGAGGCCGGCCAGCAGCGGGCCACCGACCTGGCCGCCTACTTCGGCGTCGGCAAGGCGACCATGAGTCGCCAGCTGCGCGCCCTGGGCGAACTCGGCCTGGTCACCCGCGACCCCGACCCCGCCGACGGCCGGGCCTCGCTCATCCAGATCACCGAGGAGGGCCGTGTCCGCTTCACCCGCGTGCGCGACGCCCGCCGCGCGCAGTACATGAGCAAGCTCGCCGGCTGGGACCGCACCGAGGTCGCCGAACTGGCCCGTCTGCTCCACCAGCTCAACGAGCGCGCGGAGTCCTGAGCCGGGCCACGGCCGCCGGCGGGGTCTACAGCTCGGCATAGACGGCCGCCGCGTCGTCGTGCGGTTTGCCGCGCCGGAAGGCCAGCCCGTCCGGGTCCGCCCGTTCCGCCTGCCGCACCCGGTCGATCAGGGCCCGCGGCCCCTCCTTCGCCAGGAGCGCGAAGCACTGCGCCCATCCGCCCTCCCCGAACACTTCGACCCAGCGGGACGCGCCGTCGCTGAGCGCTGCCAGCGCGCGCACCCGTGTGCGCGCCGTGCGACCTGCGACCGCGCGCTCGGCCACGGCCGGATCGGCGGCGGCCGTGAAGAAGCCCCCCTCGGCGTTGCGCTGGGCGTCCGTCACCGGACCCCGCGCCGCCAGGCGGGCGATGCGCTCGTCCAGCACGGCCGACACCGTGCCGTCCACCGCCTCGACGAGCAGGACGGAGTCCGACAGCACCAGGTGCTCCACCGCCGACGCGCCCCAGCGCGCCACCACCACGGTCGCCTGCGGGGTGAGACGGTGCGTCAGATCGCAGCTGCCCCGATGGGCGTCGGCCGTCCGGACGATCGCGGCGGCCAGGCACTGCTGCAGCGTCAGATCGCGCTCCGCGGACGCCAGTTCGAGCAGGGCCCCGCCGAGCCGCGCCGTGAACCACGGCACCCCGTGCACACAGCCGGTCCCCCCGTCCGCCGGCGGGGTCACGCCGTCCAGCAGCACCAGGACGCCGCCCTCGCCCGAGGCGGGCAGGGCGACGGATGCGAAGTCCTCGTTCGGGCGCCCCGGATCCCCGGGCTGGGCGGCCAGTTCGATACGCATGCGGCCAGTGTGCCGGATGCCCGAATTTCCGCGGCGGTTGACGCGCATCCTTCCGGCATGCCGGGCGGTTTACCTGATGGAGCACTTGCCGGGGGAATGCGGTGGGTGCCACCAGCCAGGGGCCACCAGGGTGGGGCACGGACGACAGCAGATTGCGAGCACCGGTGCGGAAGAAGCAGCTTCGCGGCGGCCAGCGCGACCAGCAGACCACGACGGTGCCGGAGCGCACCGCCCGCGTGCGCAACCGCCTCATCGCCTCCGTCGCCGTCGCCTCCCTCGCGGCCCTCGGCGCGAGCGCCTTCGGCATCGCCGACGCCATACGCGACCTGAGCGACTCCCGGCGCCTGGCCGCCCTCGCCCGGACCGGCAGCGCCTCCGTCGCCCTCGCCCACTCCCTGGCCGACGAACGCGACGCCATGACCGAGTACGTGGCCGGCGGCCGCGGCGGTGCACCCTCCTTCGCCGGCGGCGTCTCCGAGGACCAGCGCTCCCGCGTCGACCGGCAGATCCAGGAGTTCCGCGCGGCGGCCCCCGCCTCGCTGCGCCGCCGCCTCGACGACCTGCCCGAGGTCCGCCGCCGCGCCCTGGCCGGGCCCGGAGACGCCCTCGCCGCCTTCGGCGCCTACACCACCACCGTCCAGGCCCTGCACACCGCCGCCGCCGGCCTCACCCACCGGCTGCCGTCCCGCGCCCAGTCCGGCGAGGCGGTCGCCCTGCCCGCGCTCGGGCGCGCCGTCGAGGAGGCGTCCGCCACCCGCGGCCTGCTCCTGGCCGCGCTGGCCGCGCGCGGCACCCAGCCGCAGCTCGCCCTGACGGCCCAGCAGACGGACGTGCGGGAACGGGCCGCGCTCGCCGACTTCCGCCAGCTGGCCCCCGCCGGCCTGCGCGAGGAGTACGCCCGCACCGTCAGTGGCCCGCAGGTCACCGCGGCCGAGGCCCGGCTGGCCCGGCTCGCCGCCCGGCCGCAGCCCACGGCCTCCGAGACCGAGCGGCCCGGCCCCGTCCGGGCCGAGCTGACCGCCCGCATCGACCAGCTGCGCGGCCTCGAATCCGGGCTCGCCACCGAGGAGATGGCCCGCCTGGCGGGCCTGCGCGCCCACGACGTCACCGCCCTGGAGGTCCGCGCCGCGCTCGCCGCCCTGGCCTTCCTCCTCGTGCTCGGCACCGGAGTGCAGACCGCCCGCTCCATGACCCGGCCGCTCGCCGCCCTGAGGCTGGGCGCCCGCCGCGTGTGCGCCGACCCGGTGGCGAAGGAGCCGGTCTCCTTCCGCGGCCGCGACGACGAATTCGCCGAGGTCGCCCGCTCCGTCAACGTGCTGCACGGCACCGTCGTCCGGCTGCGCGAGCGCATCTCGCTGCTGGAGGGCGAGCGCAACCGCCTCGACGTGGCCCGGCAGGACCTCGCCGACGAGCGCGACGCGCTGCGCGGCAGGTTCCAGGAGCTCACCGAGCACATGGCCGGCCTCTCCGGGCGGGTGCACGCCACCTACGTCAGCCTCTCGCGGCGCACGCTCGGCCTCGTCGAGCAGCAGCTGACCGTCATCGAGTCCATGGAGGCCCACGAGGCGGACCCCGACCGCCTCGCCGTGCTCTTCAAACTCGACCACCTCGCCACCCGCATGCGGCGCCACAACGAAAACCTCCTCGGCCTCGCCGGATCCGAGCACGGCGGCGGCCACACCGGGCCCGTTCCCCTGCTGGACGTCCTGCGGGCCGCCGTCAGCGAGATCGAGCGCTACGAGCGGGTGCGCATCCACTCCCTCCCGGCACGGGCCCAGCTCCTGGGCCCCGCCGCCGACGGCGTGAGCCACCTGGTCGCCGAGCTGCTGGAGAACGCGACGGCCTTCTCCCCGCCGGACGTCCAGGTGCAGGTCTCCGGCTGGCTGCTGGAGAACGGCGAGGTCATGCTCTCCATCCAGGACGAGGGCATCGGCATGGCCCCCGAGCGGCTGGACGAGCTCAACGCCCTGCTCGCCGAGGCCGACCCCGACCCGCAGCGCACCCGCAGCGGCGAGCGGGGCGAGCCCGTGATGGGCCTCGGCCTGTACGTGGTGGCGCGCATCGCCGCCCGGCACGGCGTACGGGTCCAGCTGCGCGAGCAGCGGCCGGGCGGCATCACCGCCGTCGTGGTGCTCCCCGGCCACCTGCTGCCCGCCGGGCCCCCGGCCGTCACCGACCCCGCCACCGCCCCCCCGGTGCCGGGCGCGGCGCGCACCGCGCCCCAGGGCGACTTGCCGGGAGCGGTCGCGGAGGCCAACTCCCACACGCTGCCCGGTCGTTCCCCGCACGTCACGGCGCCGGTGCCCGGACCGCGGCGGCACGCCCCCTGGGTGGGCATGGACGACCGGACTATCGAGCTGACGACGGTGCGCCGCCCCGCCCCGGACCAGGGCCCGCCCCCCTCGCCCGCCGGCCGCCACGGCCGCCAGGCCCCGCCGCCGCCCCGCACCCCGCGCGCCGAACCCCTGCGCCCGGAGGTCCTGCGCCCGGAGGTCCTGCGGCCGGAGCCGCGGCGTCAGCCCGGCCGGGCCGCCGAGCCCGCCCCCGCCCCTGACCTGCCCCGGCGGACACCGCGGGTCGTGGCGCAGAAGCCGGTGCCGCTGAGCGTGCGCCAGGGGGTGGACGCCGAGGCGCTGCGCCGCAAGCTCGCCGGATTCCAGCAGGGGGCACGGGAGGGACGCCGCGACGCCGAGGCGGAGCTGACGGGGCTTGAACGTGGTACGGAACGGAACCGAGCAGGGGCGCCGGACGAGGGCGGCACTGTCGAGGAGGCACGCGGTTGACTGCATTTTCCCAGGGGGCGACGCCGGTGACCCCCGTCGGCCCCACCGGTGTCACGGCCTTCGGCGTGAGCGAGGAGGCCCGCAACCTGCACTGGTTGCTGACCGATCTCGTCGAGGAGGTGCCGGGCGTGCTGTCCGTCGCCGTCGTCTCCTCCGACGGGCTGCTGCTCCTGTCGTCGTCCCCCGAACACTCCAGGCCGCCCGGCATCCCCGGCCTGCCCACCCCCACCGGGCCGGGATCGGAGGGCCCGCGCGGCTCCACCGCCGACCTCGCCACGATCGTCGCCGGGCTGGGCAGCCTGACCACCGGCGCGGCGACGCTCATGGACGGCGGCGCGGTCAAGCAGACGATGGTCGCGATGGACGGCGGCGGCCTGTTCGTCATGACCATCAGCGACGGCTCCCTGCTGGGCGTCCACACCGCGCCCGACTGCGACATGAGCGTCGTCGCCTACCACATGGCACTGTTCGTGGGCCGGGCCGGACACGTCCTGACCCCCGAACTCCGCCGCGAGCTCCGTCAGTCGGTGGAGGCCGTCGGATGAGTGCCGCCGCCCGGGAGCTGTGCGCTCCCGCCGGCCCCGCGCCGGCCCTGCGGACCGCGCGCGTACGCCCGTACTCGGTCACCGGCGGGCGCACCCGCCTCGGGCACCTGCTGCTCGTGGAGACCTTCGTCGCGGCGGCCCCGGCCGGCGAGAGCGGCCCGCCGCCCGATGCGGCCCCCGGTGGCGGGATGGCCTCCCGGCTGCTGCCCGAGGTCCGCGCCATCGTCGGCCTCTGCCGCCGGCTGCGGTCGGTCGCCGAGGTCGCCGCCCTGCTGAAGATGCCCCTGGGCGTCGTGCGGGTGCTCCTCGGCGACCTGGCGGACCAGGGAAGGATCCGCGTCTACGGCAGCGGGCACGCCGGCGGGCGGCCCGACCGTGCGCTGCTCGAAAGGGTGCTGAGTGGACTTCGCAGACTCTGACGCGACGGAGGCCCGGGACCCGTCGGCCGACCGGACGCCGTGCTGGCAGACGGACCTGACCCGGGCCCCCGCCGCCACGAAGATCGTCATTGCCGGGGGCTTCGGCGTCGGGAAGACCACCTTCGTCGGCTCGGTCTCCGAGATCACCCCGCTGCGCACCGAGGCGGTCATGACGACCGCCGGGCAGGACACGGACGACCCCACCGCCGTCCCCGGCAAGTCGACGACCACCGTCGCCATGGACTTCGGGCGCATCACCCTCGACGCCGACCTGGTGCTCTACCTCTTCGGCACCCCCGGCCAGCAGCGGTTCTGGTTCATGTGGGACGACGTGGTGCGCGGTGCCATCGGCGCGGTCGTCATGGTCGACACCCGGCGGCTGGCCGACTGCTTCCCCGCCCTCGACTACTTCGAGAGCGGCGGCCTGCCCTACGTCGTGGCCGTCAACCACTTCGAGGGCACGCCCCGCCACGAGGCCCGGGCCGTGCGCGAGGCGCTCGCCCTGGCCCCGGACGTACCGGTCGTGACCATGGACGCCCGGCAGCGGATCACCGTCGTCGACACACTGCTGACCCTCGTCGGCCGGGCCCTCGACGTCAACCCTGCCTGAACACCGAGCGGAGGCGAGCACACCCCGTGCGACGGATTCTCATAGTCGGAGCCGGCCAGTCCGGACTCCAGCTGGCCCTGGGGCTGCAGGGCAAGGGGTACGACGTGACGGTCATGTCGAACCGGACGGCCGAGGAGATCCGCTCCGGGCGGGTCATGTCCACCCAGATCATGTTCCGCACGGCCCTGCGCTACGAGCGCGAACTGGGCCTGAACTTCTGGGAGGGCCTCGCCCCGCGCGTCGAGGGCCTCGGCATCTCGGTGGCCGGCACCGTGCCCGGCGTGCCCGGGGTGCAACGCCTGGTCGACTGGGTCGGACGGCTCGACGGCCACGCCCAGTCCGTCGACCAGCGGGTGAAGATGGCCGGCTGGCTGGACACCTTCGCCGAGCGCGGCGGCCGGCTCGTCGTCCACGGCGCGGCCGTCTCCGACCTCGACTTCCTGGCCCACCGCTACGACCTGGTGCTGGTCGCCGCGGGCAAGGGCGAGCTGGTGTCGCTGTTCGCCCGCGACCCCGCGCGCTCCCCGTACGCCGCCCCGCAGCGCTCCCTCGCCCTCGCCTACGTCCACGGCCTGGGGCCCCGCGCCGAGCACCCGGAGTACGACGCCGCCCGCTGCAACCTCGTGCCCGGCGTCGGCGAGCTGTGGGTCATCCCCACGCTCACCACCTCCGGCCGCGCCGACATCCTCTTCTGGGAGGGCGTGCCCGGCGGACCCCTCGACGTCTTCCACGACGTGGAGGGCCCCGGCGCGCACCTGGCCCGCACCCTGGAGCTGCTGGAGCGGTTCGTGCCCTGGGAGTACGGGCGCGCCACCGCGGTCGAGCTGACCGACGCCCGCGCCACCCTGGCCGGGCGCTACGCCCCCACGGTCCGCGACCCCGTCGGGCGGCTGCCCTCCGGCGGGCTGGTCCTCGGCGTCGCCGACGCCGTCGTCGTCAACGACCCGCTGACCGGGCAGGGCTCCAACTCGGCCGCCAAGTGCGCGGCGTCCTACCTCGCCTCGATCGTGGAGCGGGGCGAGGAACCCTTCGACGCGGACTGGATGCGGACGGCCTTCGAGCGCTACTGGGCGTCGGCCCGGCACGTCACCCGGTGGACCAACGCCATGCTGGCGCCGCAGGCCGGGCACGTGCGCAGCCTGCTCGGCGCGGCGGGCGGCCTGCAGCGGGTCGCCGACCGCTTCGCCAACGGCTTCGACGACCCGTCGGACTTCGAGGACTACTTCTTCGAGGCGGCGAAGGCCGAGGCGTACGTGGCGGAGGCACTGGCGGCCGCGGGGTGAGGACCCCGCGGCCGCCGGCCCGCGCCGGTGGCCCGGCAGGTGTCAGCCGGCGGGCGGTGCCGGTGGTGTGTAGGAGCTCATCGGAGCCTGGTCCGCGTCCGGGCGGACCGCGCCCAGCAGCGGGTTGGAGGCGATGGGGGAGATCTTGACGACGTCGCCGGTCCGGGGGGCCTGGACCACCTGGCCGCCTCCGATGTAGAGGGCCACGTGCGTGGCGCCCTCGAAGTAGAGGACGAGGTCGCCGGGGCGCAGCCGGTTCAGCGGCACCCTGGGCAGCGACTTCCACTGCTCCTGGCTGGTGCGGGGGATGGCGCCGCCCGCCCGGGCCCACGCCTGGGAGGTCAGCCCGGAGCAGTCGAAGGAGTCCGGGCCCGTCGCGCCCCACACGTAGGGCTTGCCGACCTGCTGGAAGGCGTACTCCAGGGCCTTGCTGCCCGCTCTGGACGGCGCCTGGGCGCCGCCGAGCGCACGCGGGCCGAGCGCACCCGAGGCGAGCAGCTTGCGCTGGGCCTCGCTTATGCCGTGCTGTTCCAGCGAGCGCAGCTCGGTGAGCTGGGACGGGGACAGCGAGGCCAGCAGCCGCTCGACCTCGGCCAGCTTCCCCTTGACCGCGTCCTGCTGTTTCTTCTGGTCGGCGGCCAGGGTCTGCTGGCTGTTGAGCGCCTGGCGGGCGCGCTGGGCGAGGCCGGCGGCCCGCTGTTCACCGCTGGAGAGGCGGTCCACGGTGGACGCCCGGCGGCCGGCGGCCCGCCTGATCTCGTGGCTGCGGTCCAGGGCCTGCTGCGGGTCGGCGCTGAGCAGGAACTCCATGTAGGGGGAGAGGGAGCTGCCGTGGGTGCCGCGGTACTGCTCGCGGGCGAGCCGGCCGGCGTCGTTGCGGCTGTCCGTCAGCGCGATGCGGGCGTCGGCCAGTTGGTCGGTGAGCCGCTCGACCTCGGCGCGCTGCTTCTTCAGCTTCTCCTCGGTCGCGTTGTAGGTCTCCGTGGCCTCCTCGGCCTCCCGGTAGAGCGTCTGGAGCCGGTTCAGCAGCGCACTGACCGGCTGGTCCGGCGGGGCCGCGGGTGCGGCGGGTGCCGCGCCCGCCGGCGGCGCGGGTACGGCGGCGAGGGCGGTGCCCGCCACGAGCGCCGCCGTGCACACCGTGCGCACGAACCGTCCTGACACAGGGTCACCTCCGTTGGCAGACATGATCACGCCCTTGTGGAGGATCGTGCCATGCGCAGTATTACTAACAGGGGCGCTGTGGGCGAAACCGCCTAATGTGATTTACTCTCCGTTGACGGATCGTCACTCACGTGGCGGCTAGGACGCCGGGGGCTGCTGCGGCGGACGGGACCAGGGCCAGCGCAGACCGCCGTCGCCTCCGGTGCCCTCGCGCTCGTAGAGGTACTTCCACCCCTTCGGCAGCCCGAGCCGGCGCGTGGTGGCCGCCGGGACGCGCCGGTAGACGTACACGGTCGGCGCACCGCCCTCCTCGACGGCCGGCACGGGGACCTTGTACGTCTTGGGCGGCAGCCCGTTCACGCCCACGAGCACGGGCAGCACGCGCCCGTCCAGGGGGCCGCCCTCGAAGGGCGTCTCTTCGCTTCTCACGCCGCCCAGTCTCCGTCAGCGGCGTCCCTCCCTTGGCAGCAGGGGCCGCGGACGCCCTCCGGGTCACTCGGATACCGCCGTGGCCGGCGGGGGTCACAGCAGGTGCCGGGCCTCCGCGACGACCGGCGCCACCCGGCGGGCCAGCTCGCCCACCCGCCCCTCGGCCGGCTCCAGGGCCAGCGCGGCACGGGTGACCGAGGCCGTCTGCGGGTCGCTCGCCGCCGTGGCCGTGAGCAGGGCCACGAAGTGGTCGACCAGCCAGTCGCGCAGCTGTGGCAGGGGCGGCTGCTTCTCCTCGTCCAGCCAGATCAGGGACGCCGCCTCGACGGCCGTTATCCACGTGCGCACCATCATGCGCAGCCGCACCCCCGGGTCGGGCACCGCCAGATGCTTGAGGATCTGGCCCGCGGCGGCCCGGCGCACCTCGTCGACGATGGCTCCCGTGCGGGAGGTCTCCGCGACGCTGCCGCCCTGCAGCAGGGCGCTGAAGCCGGCGTCGTGCTCGTCGACGAAGGCGAGGTAGCGGTCGAGCGCGGCGGCGAGCCGGCCCGCGAGGGGGCCGGTCTGCGGCTCGGCGAAGCACAGCTGAAGGTCGTCGGCGGCGCTGCGCAGGGCGGCCTCGTACAACTGCGGCTTGCCGCCGGGGAAGTAGCGGTAGACCAGCGGCCGGGAGACTTCGGCGGCGGCCGCGACGTCGTCGAGGGAGACGTCCTCGGGGGTGCGGTGCGCGAAGAGGCCGAGCGCCGCGGCGATCAGCTGGGCGCGGCGCTCGGGGACGCTGAGCCTGCGGTAGGAGGCGGTTCCGCTGCCGGTCATGCACGGCAGGGTAACGGGCCGCCCCGCGGCCCCGGAGCCCCGCCGGGTGTCCGGCGGCCCTCAGGCCAGCAGGCCCGAGCTCTTCCACAGCCGCCGGCCCACGCCCCGCAGGATCCCGATCTCGTCCAGGAAGTCCGTGAGGCGGCGGGCGCCCGTCTGCATCACCTCGCGGCGGTGGGCGCTGGCTCTGACCTGGGCGACGGCCTCGCGACGGTCCAGGCCGACGGCCGTGTAGACCTGCGGGTTGACGAACGCGACGGAGAAGACGCGGGCCGCCTCGCCCGCGCTGACGCGCGTCAGCGCGGCCTCCCAGCGCGGGCAGGTGGCCATCTGGCGCCGCAGCTCCTCGCGGGCGTAGCGCACGTGGCGGGCCTCCTCCACGACGTGGATGCGGGTGACGCCGCGGACGAGGGGCTGGACGCGCTCGTCGGGAAAGGTCAGCCGCTGCATGTGGTCGAGGATCTCCTCGCCGAGGAGGGTGCAGGCGAAGGAGCCCGGCGTGGTCGAGACGGTCTTCAGGACCCGGGCCAGGTTGTGGTGGAGCCGGCCGACGGGGTAGGCGGGGGCACCGCCCTTCTCGATCATGCGGGCGAACATCGTCGAGTGCCGGCACTCGTCCGCGATCTCGGTGAGCGCGTAGCGGACGTGCGCGCTGGTGACGGGCTTGTCGTAGACGTGCCGGACCAGCAGCTGCATCAGGATGATCTCGAACCAGATGCCCAGCGAGGCGAGCGCGGCGGCCTCGTGCCGGGCGAGCTCCATGCGCTGCTCCTCCGGCATCCGCCGCCACAGCGGGGTGCCGTAGAGGGAGACCAGCTCCGGGGGCCAGTACCACTTGCCGGGCTCGGGGGGCGCGGCCCAGTCGAGTGCGGTGCCGGGGTCGAAGGAGTGCTTCGCGGAGGCGTCGAGCAGGCGCTCGGCGACGTGCTCGCGGTCCTTGAGCGGGCCCAGCGCGTCCTGGAGCCGGAGCAGGTGTCCATCGGGCGTGGTCGTCATGGCCGGTTCCACCTCATGTTCGAGTTACCCCAGGTAAGTTCTTATGAGACCGCTTGTCAGCAAGGGTCGTCAAGCCCTGTCGCACCGCCCCCTCCGGGTGATTGACCCCGCGACAAAAGCCGTGTGAGCCTGCCGAATACCCATGCGTGCCACGCCGGCAAGGGACAGGAGACGTCCATGACGACCCGTGAGCTCTACGTACAGGACCCCGGCCGCCCCACGTGGGAGGTGCCCGCCAGCGGCGCCGCCCGCTTCGGCTGGGACTACGACGACGGCCGCGAACGGCTCCTCGCCCTCTACCGCAAGGGCAAGGACAAGCAGTGGGACGCCGCCAAGCGCATCGACTGGGACCAGGAGGTCGACCCCTACGACCCGCTCGGCGTGCCCGACGAGAACCTCACCGTCTACGGCACCCCCTACTGGACGCGGATGAGCGAGGCCGACAAGCGCGACCTGCGCCGCCACTACGCCTCCTGGCAGTTCAGCCAGTTCCTGCACGGGGAACAGGGGGCGCTGGTGTGCGCGAGCCGCATCGTGGAGTCCGTGCCGGACCTGGACGCGAAGTTCTACTCCGCCACCCAGGCCATGGACGAGGCCCGGCACGTGGAAATCTACAGCCGATTCCTGCACGAGAAGATCGGAATGCTCTATCCGGTCAACACCAGCCTGCAGTCGCTGCTGGACGACACCCTGCGCGACTCCCGCTGGGACATGCCCTACCTCGGTATGCAGGTATTGATCGAGGGTCTCGCCCTCGCGGCCTTCGGAATGCTGCGCGATTCGACGGAAAAACCCCTTCCGAAGCAGATCCTCGCCTATGTCATGCAGGACGAGGCACGCCACGTCGCTTTTGGCCGGATGGCGTTGCGGGACTACTACAAGCAGCTTTCGGACGCCGAACTGCGTGAGCGCGAGGAGTTCGTGATCGAGGGCTGTTACCTGATGCGCGACCGGCTGCGCGGCGAGGAGGTGCTGACCGGCTTCGGCATCCCGGCCGCCGAGGCCGCCCGGCTCAGCGAGCGCTCCGAGTACCTCCAGATCTTCCGGAAGTTGCTCTTCAGCCGCATTGTGCCGTGTGTGCGGGACATCGGCCTGTGGGGCGAAAGGCTCCAGCGTGCCTACGCGGACATGGGGGTGTTCGAGATGGGCGATGCGAATCTCGATCAACTCATGGCGCAGGACGAGGAGATCGCCGAGGAGATCGACGCCCGACGATTCGCGGCGGAAGAGGCCGCGCGCACGGAGGAGATCGCCGGGGCGATCGCCGAGGCGGTCGCGGAAGAGTAACAGTAGTGCGCTAATCCGGGACTTTACATGGACCGGGTGCGTGTCCTGTCTGAATTCTGTGAGCAATGGCGCGTGACGGAACGTCGTGCGGTAGGCGGACCGTCTACGCGGGCAGGGACACACACGGGTGCGCGAGGGGGTGTGGGAAGTCCATGGCTCGACTGACTGCCCAGAGGCGGCACATCGCGATCGCAGCGGGAGGGGTACTGGCGCTCGCGGGGGTGATATCGGGGACCGTGGCGGTGGCCACGGAGGACTCCGGCGGCAGGGATCCGTTCACCCAGGGGCCGGTGGTGCCGTCCCCTGACGAGGGGAAGGGGCGCACCGGCACGCCGGGAGCGCCCGGGCCGGCCCCCGACGCCGGGCCGTCCGGCCCGGTCTCGGCGGAGCTGGCCCACGAGACCGAGCGCGGCGGCAGGACCGTCGCCCTCACCATCGACGACGGGCCGGACCCGAAGTGGACGCCGAAGACGCTGGCCGTGCTGAAGGAGAACGGCGTCAAGGCCACCTTCTGCATGATCGGCCCGTCGGCCAAGGCGTTCCCCGGGCTCGTCAAACAGGTCGTCGCCGAGGGCCACCGGCTCTGCGACCACTCCGTCGACCACAACACCGCGATGGACAAGCGGTCCGAGGAGTACCAGAAGCAACAGGTCCTGGACGCCCAGAAGATGATCGAGGGCGTGGCGGGCGGCGCCAAGGTCCGCTACTACCGCGCTCCCGGCGGCGCCTTCACCCCGTACAGCCGTCAGGTCGCCGCCGGCGCCGGCATGCGGCCGCTGGGCTGGAGCGTCGACACCCACGACTGGCAGCGGCCGGGCGTGGAACGCATCGTCGAAACGGTCAAGCGCGAGATCGGCAACGGGCCCATAATCCTCCTCCACGACGGCGGAGGGGAACGCAGCCAGAGCGTCGAGGCGCTGGCCCGCTGCATCACCTGGCTCAAGGAGCAGGGGTACGGATTCGACTTCCCGAAGATCTGACGCCCGGGGCGCCGGGGGAGGGGAAGGTGATGACCAGCAACGGCGAGGACGCGTGCCGGCCGGAGACCCGCATGGCGAAGTCCTGCGGCACGTAGAGCACTTCCCCCTTGAGCAGACGCATGCGCAAGGGGGCGGGGCGGGCCGGCGGGTGGACGCTGCAGTCGCAGCCGCGGTCGACGGGAATGACGAGCAGGTCACCGTCGGCCAGGATCTCCCGGCCCGGGACCCCGGGCGGCGCGTAACCGTAGCGGGCGGTCACGGCACAGCCGAGCGCCTCGCCCAGGAAGCCGGACAACGGACCGGCTTCGGGGCCGGCCGCCACGAGCGCCGCCGGGGACGGCTCGGCCGGCGCGGTGGCCAGCCGGGCCGCGGCGTGGGTGGCGAGCCCGTCGAGGAGACCGGACGGCTCGGTGTCCGGCCACACCAGGGCGGGGTCGACACCGCGGTGCACCGACAGGGCGAGCGCGATGTCCGCGGCGTACGAGCGGACCGCGTCCCTGACGTCGGCGTTGTGCACGGTCCCCTCCGGCCGGTCGGCTCCTGGAGGGAGCCTGCCCCGGACGGCGGTGGCGCGCCAGTCACGAATTCACGGTCCCGTGAGGGTGGAGGTGCGGGCGTTACGGCGGGGGCGTCACGGCTGGGGCGTCGCGGCGTCGCCACCGCTCGCCGGCCCGGCGGCGGCCGTGGTGCTTCCGGTCGGCCCGTCGTCGATCAGCCCTGCCCGGGAGGCCAGGATCCCGGCCTGGAAACGGCTTTCGGCGCCCAGCGTCTCCATGATGTCGGCGATGTGGCGGCGGGTGGTGCGCAGGGACATCCCCAGTCTGCGGCCGATGGACTCGTCCTTCAGGCCGGCTGCGAGCAGCCGGATGATCGTGAGGTCGACCTCCTTGGCGACGCGTTCGAGCCCGTCCTGGCCGGCCTCGGAGAAGAGCGTGGCGTGGGTCCAGGTCTGTTCGAATATCTCGCAGAGGTAGGCGACGACGGACGGGTCGCGGATGGCGACGGCTCCCCAGCTGCCGAGGTGATCGGGGATGAAGGCCAGTTCGCGGTCGAAGATGATGATCCGGCCGAACAGCTCGTGTGCGGTGCGGTATTCGGCTCCCAGCGCCGAGGCCGCGGCGACGTACGCCTGGCTGGGCCCGTTGAAACGGGCGGTGTGGTGGTAGAGCGTGCGGATCCGGATGCCGCGCTCCAGCAGGGCGGTGTCGCGGGCGAGGGCCTCCGTCATGGCCTCGGGGTCGCGGGTGCCGCCGGGCTGGCTGGTCATCATCTCCGTGCGGCACTCGGCGGAGGCACGGTTGAGTGCGGCGCGGACCTCCTCCAGACTGGGGATGACCTCCAGCGAGCACGGGGAGGCTTCGGCGCGGCCGCGCAGGAAGCGTTCTCTGAGCCGTTCGAAGTCGTCGCGCACGCGCTGGAGCCTGAGTTGGCTCTCGTGGATCGACTCCTGTAAGGGGGCGGTGAGCGCGGTGACGACGGCATCGGGGTCGACGGCGCGGGCCGGGGCCGGGCGGCCGGGGTTCGCTCCGGCTACGGGCTCGGGGACGACCAGCCGGAGGGCGATCAGCCGGTCGAGCGCCGCGCGGCCGGCCTCCGGGGCGATGCCGAGGTCGGCGGCGGCCCGCGAGGGGTCGGCGCTCTGGTGGTCGAGGACCCAGCCGTAGACGGCGGTCTCGTCCTCGCCGAGCGGAACGGGCGGTGCGGGCGGGACAGGCGGGGCGGGTGGGGCCGGTGGGTCGGTCTGCAGGGGGGCCGTGGGGCCCGCCGCGGGGCCCGTCGAGGGTGCCGATGAGGGCTCAGAGGCGCGATCGTCGCGTATGTCCATACTCATCCCCTGCTCGCCTTGCTGCCAGGCAGCTTGGTGATCCGTTCCGTGCGTGGTGGCGGAACCGGGAATCCGGCAGGCTGGACCCGCCGGCCAAGCCCCCACCACGGGATGTCCCGGGCCCGAACCGCTGTGCGGATCTTAACGACGAATGCCCGTAATGCGGTGAACCGACGGAGCCCGCGCCCCCACAGGAAGGCGACACGACAGGATGAATCAAGGGATTCCGCAACCCCTGGCGGTGCTCTCCGAGCGCGAGCTCGAAGTGCTCGGCCACCTCGCGGACGGCCACACCTACGCCGCGATCGCCCGCCGCATGGGCGTCAGCGCCCACACCGTCGACACCTACCTGCGCCGGATCCGCGGCAAGACGGGCATCCGCAACCGCACCCAGCTCGCCCTGCTCGCCGCCTCCTTCGGCCGCCCCCACGTGGCCGCTCCGGCCGCGTCGATGCCGCGCAGGGGCCCCTGGGTGCGGCGTACGGGTCCCGACATCACGTGACTTGAGGGGAATGGGCGAGGACGGAAGACTCTCTCGTACAAACCGTTCGAGAGGGGAACCGGATGTCCTTCCCTTCCACCCGGGTCAACGCCTCCCGGGTCCTGGACGACCCCACGGCCCCCGCCTGGGCGGCGGAGACCGCCCGCTGGGCGCGCGACGAGCTGGGCACCCCCGTCCCGGCCCTCGGCAGGCCCGGCACGCTGTGCCCGTACATGCCCAGGGCGCTGCGGGAGGAGCGGGTCGAGCTCACCGAGTGCGGGCTGCCGGGCGTCTGTGCCGCGGACCTGGTGACGCACCTGCGCGGCTCGGCACGGGAGTTCGCCGAGGAGGCCGGCCGCCTGCCCCCCGCGCAGGCGCTGCTGAGCTGTCGGATCGTGGTGTACACGGCGCTGGCCGTACCGGACCGCGTCCTGACCGAGGTACGCCGCCGGGTGAAGCCGGACCTCCTGGCACAGGGCCTGACGACCGGCGAGTTCTTCCCCGAGAACAACGACAGGAGCGTCCGCAACGCCACCGTACCCATCGCCCGTTCACCCTGGCCGGCCCTGGTGCTGCGCCACTCCACCCCGCACGACCGCATCTTCCTGACCGACCGGCCGGACCTCTACCGGGTCTTCCGCGAAGCGGGCCCGGGGATCACCGCTACCGCAGCCTGAAAACCCTGATAGGCCCAGTATTGCCCCGATTTATTCCCCATTCTCTTTCGTGCACGGCAGTTTGGTGACACGCGTGATCCCTGGCTGCCGGGCCGCACATCCCCGCATATTGGTCCTGTCGGCCGACACCGGCGCCCCTCCACACCCCGCGATCTCAAGAGGACTCCATGAAGCGCATCGCCGCCCTGGTCACCCTTCCGGTGGCCGCGGCCCTGCTCGCCCTGGCCGCCCCCGGCCTCACGGCCGACTCCACCCCCACGGCCACCGAGGCGAGCGCCTCCTCCCAGCATGTCGTTGTCACCCCCGTGCCGGCCCAGCGCTCCGGCACGAAGGGCACCAACGACAGCAGCTGGGGCGGCTGAATCCCCCGCAGCCGCCCTCCCGAGCCCCCGGCCCGCCCCCCGTCGGCGCCGGGGGCTCGGTGCGTCCGAAGTCGGGCTCGGCCTCGACGCCGAGGTCATGCCGCAGGGTGACCCGCAGCAGGTGCACGCCGTCGGGCTGCGGGCCGCTGAACCAAGCCTTCGCCCGGCCGTATGACCTGTCCGGGTCGGGGCTGTTCGGAAGCCGCTTCACTACGGAGCGCCTCAAGATCCCGTCCCCGCCTCGTCCGTGGCTCCCGACGCACGCCCGCTCCGAACGGCATACGCCCGCACATACGCGAAGACCCCGTCTCAGCGTTTCCGCTGGTGACGGGGTCTTCGGGCACTTCCTGCGAAGTGCCCCCGGCAGGATTCGAACCTGCGCACACGGCTCCGGAGGCCGTTGCTCTATCCCCTGAGCTACGGGGGCGTGTCGTCCGCTCGTTCGCGGCGACGGAAAGAACATTACCAGCTCCCGGGGGGTGTGCGGCAACGGTGATCGAAAACGGGGTCGTGGTCGCCCGGGCGGGGTGGAAGTGGGGAAAAGCCGGACGCGGGAAGGGGGGCGCGCCTACTCTCGGGGTGTGCCTGGCTTGTCCGGCCGGGTCCTTGTTGTGGACGACAACAGGGTCATCCGGCAGTTGATCAGGGTCAACCTTGAGCTCGAAGGCTTCGAGGTCGTGACCGCGGCCGATGGTGCCGAGTGCCTGGAGATCGTGCACCGGGTGCGTCCCGATGTGGTGACCCTGGACGTCGTGATGCCCCGGCTCGACGGGCTGAACACGGCCGCCCGGCTGCGGGCCGACGCGCGGACCAGGGACATCCCGATCGCGATCATCAGCGCCTGCACGCAGCCCGAGGCCGAGAGCGGATGGTCCGCGGGGGTGGACGCCTTCCTGGCCAAGCCCTTCGAGCCGGCCGAGATGGTCCGGCTGGTGCGCAGGCTCATGCCGGGAGCCGTGGCGCCGGGGGACGCGGAGCCGGTGGTCCGTCCCGCAGGGTGAAACCTGTTCGCGGAAGGGACCCCCCTCTCCCCTAGGCTTGCCTTGTGACCCCCGCCGATCTCTCCCGCACCGTGTTGCACACCGTGCGCTGCGCCGTCGAGGCCGACGAGCTGCGCGCCACGGTGCCGGCGCGGGTGAGCGTGCGGGTGCCGCCCCGGCCGGGGTGCGGGGACTACGCCACCAACGTCGCGCTGCAGCTCGCCAAGGAGAGCGGACGGCCCGCCCGGGAGATCGCCGAGCTGCTGCGGGGGCGGCTGGCCGGCCGGCCCGGTATCGCCCGCGTCGAGGTCGCCGAGCCCGGCTTCCTCAACATCACCCTCGACACCGCCTCCCGCGGCGACGTCGTCCGCGAGCTCCTCGCCGCGGACCTCGCCGGCGAGCCCCTCCCGCTGCAGCCCCCCGCCGCCCTCCTCGCCCGGCTCGGTTCCGATGCCGCGCGCTGGAGCCTGACGTGCCCCCCGGGCCTCGACCGCGACCTGCTGCTCGTCCAGCGGGAGACCAACCCCCTCTTCCGCGTCCGGTACGCCCACGCCCGTAGCCGGGCGCTGCTGCGCAACGCCGGGGACCTGGGCTTCGCGTCCGAAGCCGGCGACGTCCGCGACGAGAGCGCCGCACCGCTGCTCGCCGCCCTCGGCGACCACGCCCGGGTGAGCTCCACGCGCGCCCCCGAGCGAGTAGCCCGGCATCTGGAGCGGGTCGCCGACGCCTTCCTCCGGTGGCAGGCCGACCGTCCCACGCTGCCCCGGGGGGACGAGAAACCCTCGGTCGTCCACCGCGCCCGCCTGGCCCTCGCCGAGGCCACGGGCACGGTGCTCGCCGACGGCCTGCACCAGCTCGGCATCACCGCACCCGCACATCTGTAAAAAAGGGGATCGCCACCATGAGCCGCTCCGCCCACCCCGCCGGGCCCCGTTACGCCGACGTCCTTCCCGAGGGTCATTACACCGCGCCGCCCGCCGACCTCAACGCGCTCGACGCCCGCGTGTGGTCCCGGACCGTCGCCCGCGACGCCGCGGGCGTCGTCACCGTCGGCGGGATCGACGTCAAGCAGCTGGCCGAGGAGTTCGGCACGCCCGCCTACTTCCTCGACGAGGACGACTTCCGGGCGCGGTGCCGTGCCTGGCGGGACGCCTTCGGGCCCGACGCCGACGTCTTCTACGCGGGGAAGGCGTTCCTCTCCCGCGCCGTCGTGCGCTGGCTGCACGAGGAGGGGCTCAACCTCGACGTCTGCTCCGGCGGCGAGCTCGCCACCGCGCTGGCCGCCGGCATGCCCGCCGAGCGCATCGCGCTGCACGGCAACAACAAGTCGGCCGAGGAGATCACCCGGGCCGTCGAGGCCGGCGTCGGGCGCATCGTGCTCGACTCCTTCCAGGAGATCGTGCGCGTCGCGCACATCGCCGAGCGGCTCGGCACGCGCCAGCGCGTGCAGATCCGGGTGACGGTCGGTGTCGAGGCGCACACGCACGAGTTCATCGCCACCGCCCACGAGGACCAGAAGTTCGGCCTCCCGCTCGCCGGCGGGCAGGCGGCCGAGGCCGTGCGCCGGGCGCTCAAGCTCGACGCCCTGGAGCTCATCGGCATCCACTCCCACATCGGCTCGCAGATCTTCGACACGTCCGGCTTCGAGGTCGCGGCCCACCGCGTCGTCAAGCTGCTCGCCGAGGTCCGCGACGAGCACGGCGTCGAGCTGCCCGAGATCGACCTGGGCGGCGGCCTCGGCATCGCGTACACCTCCGACGACGACCCGCGCGAGCCCCGCGAGATCGCCGTGGCCCTGCGCGACATCGTCACCCGCGAGTGCGCGGCCGCCGGGCTCGCCGTGCCGCGGATCTCCGTCGAGCCGGGCCGGGCGATCGTCGGCCCCACCGCGTTCACGCTGTACGAGGTGGGCACGATCAAGGAGCTCCCGGGGCTGCGGACGTACGTCAGCGTCGACGGCGGCATGTCCGACAACATCCGTACCGCGCTCTACGACGCCGAGTACTCCGTCGCGCTGGTCTCCCGCACCTCCACCGCCGAGCCGATGCTCTCCCGCGTCGTCGGCAAGCACTGCGAGTCCGGCGACATCGTCGTGCGCGACGCCTTCCTGCCCGCCGACGTGGCGCCCGGCGACCTGCTCGCCGTCCCGGCCACCGGCGCGTACTGCCGCTCGATGGCGAGCAACTACAACCACGCCCTGAGGCCCCCGGTGGTGGCCGTGCGGGACGGCGAGGCGCGGGTGATCGTCCGGCGCGAGACGGAGGAGGACCTGCTCCGTCTCGACGTCGGCTGAGACGTCGGCTGAGGGGCCGACGGCTCCGGCTGAAAGATCCCGGCGGAAGGACTCCGCCGGGACATGCTGAGGAAAACAGACATACCCATCTCGGATACTGGACCGGGGGAGGGATCCCCCATCCAGTGAGTGAGACTGGTATCTACCAAAGATGTGCGAGAAACGAGGTCGGATGATGCGTACGCGTCCGCTGAAGGTGGCGCTGCTGGGCTGTGGAGTGGTCGGCTCTGAGGTGGCGCGCATCATGACGACGCACGCGGACGACCTCGCGCAGCGCGTCGGGGCGCCCGTGGAGCTCGCCGGGATCGCCGTGCGCCGCACCGGCCGGGTGCGTGCCGGGGTGCCGGAGGAGCTGATCACCACCGATGCCACCGCGCTGGTCAAACGCGGCGACATCGACGTCGTCGTCGAGGTCATCGGCGGCATCGAGCCCGCCCGCACCCTGATCACCACGGCCTTTGAGCACGGTGCCGGCGTGGTCTCCGCGAACAAGGCGCTGCTCGCCCAGGACGGCGCCGCCCTGCACGCCGCCGCCGAGCGGCACGGCGCGGACCTCTACTACGAGGCCGCCGTGGCCGGTGCCATCCCGCTGGTCCGGCCGCTGCGCGAGTCCCTGGCCGGCGACAAGGTCAACCGCGTGCTGGGCATCGTCAACGGCACGACCAACTTCATCCTCGACCGCATGGACTCCAGCGGCGCCGGCTACTCCGAGGCGCTCGACGAGGCCACGGCGCTCGGCTACGCCGAGGCCGACCCGACGGCCGACGTGGAGGGCTTCGACGCCGCGGCCAAGGCCGCCATCCTCGCCGGGATCGCCTTCCACACCCGCGTGCGCCTCGACGACGTCTACCGCGAGGGCATGACGGAGGTCACCGCGTCGGACTTCGCTTCGGCGAAGGAGATGGGCTGCACCATCAAGCTCCTGGCGATCTGCGAGCGGGCCGCCGACGGGCAGTCCGTCACCGCCCGCGTGCACCCGGCGATGATTCCGCTCAGCCACCCGCTGGCGTCGGTGCGCGAGGCGTACAACGCGGTGTTCGTCGAGGCCGAGGCAGCCGGGCAGCTGATGTTCTACGGCCCGGGCGCGGGCGGCTCGCCGACCGCCTCCGCGGTCCTCGGCGACCTCGTGGCCGTCTGCCGCAACAAGCTCGCCGAGTCCACCGGCCCGGGCGAATCCGCCTACACGCGGCTGCCGGTGAGCCCGATGGGCGACGTGGTGACGCGCTATCACATCAGCCTGGACGTGGCCGACAAGCCCGGTGTGCTCGCGCAGGTCGCCACCGTCTTCGCCGAGCACGGGGTGTCCATCGACACGGTCCGCCAGCAGGGCAAGGACGGCGAGGCGTCCCTCGTCGTGGTCACCCACCGGGCCGCCGACGCCGCGCTGTCCGCGACGGTCGAGGCGCTGCGCAAGCTGGAGACCGTCCGTGGCGTGGCCAGCATCATGCGGGTCGAGGGCGAGTAGGGCACCGGGATCTAAGGGGATTACGAAAGCTATGTCTGCCAACACCAACCGCCCCGGCGGCGCCCGTACCCACCAGTGGCGCGGCATCATCGAGGAGTACCGCGACCGTCTTCCGGTCACGGCCGACACGCCGGTCGTCACCCTCCGCGAGGGCGGCACCCCGCTCGTCCCGGCGCAGGTGCTCTCCGAGCGCACGGGCTGCGAGGTCCACCTCAAGGTCGAGGGCGCCAACCCCACCGGGTCCTTCAAGGACCGCGGCATGACCATGGCCATCACCCGGGCGAAGGAAGAGGGAGCGCGCGCCGTCATCTGCGCCTCCACGGGCAACACCTCCGCCTCCGCCGCGGCCTACGCGGTGCGGGCCGGCATGGTCTGTGCCGTCCTGGTGCCGCAGGGCAAGATCGCGCTCGGCAAGATGGGCCAGGCCCTCGTCCACGGCGCCCGCATCCTCCAGGTCGACGGCAACTTCGACGACTGCCTGGACCTGGCCCGCTCCCTGTCGGACAACTATCCGGTGGCGCTGGTCAATTCGGTCAACCCGGTGCGTATCGAAGGCCAGAAGACCGCCGCGTTCGAGATCGTGGACGCCCTCGGCGACGCGCCCGACATCCACGTCCTGCCGGTGGGCAACGCGGGCAACATCACCGCCTACTGGAAGGGCTACCGGGAGTACGCGGCCGACGCCCTCGCCTCCCGCACCCCCCGCATGTGGGGATTCCAGGCTTCCGGTTCTGCGCCGATCGTGCGCGGGACGCCGGTGAAGGACCCGCACACCATCGCCACCGCGATCCGGATCGGCAACCCGGCCTCCTGGCAGTTCGCCGAGCAGGCCCGGGACGAGTCCGGCGGCCTCATCGACGAGGTGACCGACCGCCAGATCCTGGCCGCCTACCGCCTGTTGGCCTCGCAGGAGGGCGTCTTCGTCGAGCCGGCCTCGGCCGCGAGCGTCGCCGGTCTGCTCAAGGCCGCGGAGCAGGGCCTCGTCGACCCGGGCCAGCGCATCGTCTGCACGGTCACGGGCAACGGCCTCAAGGACCCGGACTGGGCGGTGGCCGGTGCGCCCCAGCCCGTCACCGTGCCGGTGGACGCCGGCGCGGCCGCCGAGCACCTCGGCCTGGCGTAACCACCCGGCGGGTTTGTCGGGGCCGGCAACGAAACGGCCGGGGAACACGGCCGAAAAGTGCCCCGACAACCCGCTCACCAGGGCTTAAAGCCGACAAAGAAGCACAGGTGATGGCGCGACACGCATCGTGCGCCTCCTGTGCGCCCTATGTCGCCACTGAACCTTCCTTCGATAGGCTGTGCTCACTCCGCCCCGTCGCTGACCGTGCCGCCCCCACGCGGCATCGCCGTCGCGGCCCTTGCGGATGTCGCACGCCCTGCCAAGGCCACACCAAGGAGAGTCATCGAGCGATGGCCGGTCCCGCATTCCGCGCCGCCGCCGTCCGAGTGCGCACCCCCGCCACCAGCGCAAACCTCGGCCCCGGCTTCGACGCACTCGGCCTGTCCCTGGGGCTCTACGACGACGTCGTGGTCCGGGTGGCGGAATCCGGGCTGCACATCGACATCGCCGGGGAGGGCGCCGACACCCTTCCGCGCGACGAGCGTCATCTCCTCGTCCGGTCCCTGCGCACCACCTTCGACCTGCTCGGCGGCCAGCCGCGCGGCCTGGAGGTCGTCTGCGCCAACCGCATTCCGCACGGCCGGGGCCTGGGCTCCTCCTCCGCCGCGATCTGCGCGGGCATCGTCGCCGCCCGCGCCGTGACCATAGGCGGGGCCGAGCGGCTCGACGACGCGGCGATGCTGGAGCTGGCCACCGAGATCGAGGGCCATCCGGACAACGTCGCCGCCTGTCTGCTCGGTGGATTCACCCTCGCCTGGATGGAGTCGGGCGTCGCCCGCGCCATTCGGATGGACCCGGCGGATTCCATCGTTCCGGTGGTCTTCGTGCCGTCGAGACCCGTGCTGACCGAGACCGCGCGCGGGCTGCTGCCGCGCAGCGTCCCCCATGTGGACGCAGCCGCCAACGCCGGGCGCGCGGCACTGCTCGTGGAGGCCATGACCAGGCGTCCCGAGCTGCTGCTGCCGGCCACCGAGGACCGGCTCCACCAGGAATACCGCGCCCCGGCGATGCCGGAGAGCGTGGCCCTGGTCAACCGACTGCGGGCGGACGGCGTCCCTGCAGTCATCTCCGGCGCGGGCCCCACGGTCCTCGCGCTGGTCGAGAACGGTGCGGCCGAGAAGGTCGCACAGCTGGCGGGCGAGGGGTGGGCGGCCAACCGGCTGGCCCTCGACGCCGGGGGGACGAGCGTGCTGCCGCTCGCCTGATCCGTGGCGCCCGGGCACCCCGGGCCCACGAAAAACGCGGTTGCCGGTCTTGGAGAGGGGGAATGTTTGTGGGATCCGGTAGTGTTAACCTCAAGTCTGCACTCGAAGCCACATCGGCTCGGTGCGCTGTGTCCCGATCAGGGACCGCTTTTCTTCCGGGAGCCTCCCCAACTGCCTGAGCAGCCTGCCTGAGCAGTTTCGAGCACGCTCCGGAATCGGCGTGGGCGACATGAGTGAAGTGTTATGTCGTGCCCTTCCCTCATTCTTCACGCCGGCACCAATGCACTGATTCTTCCGCCGTAACGCGGCGGACCACCGCCCCGGCCCGGTCCGCACTCAAGGACCGCAGCCGGACAGCACAACCGGTCGCCGAGCCAGACAGGCCGACGCCCGCTCCAGGGAAGGACCCCTTCGTGAGCGACACCACCGATCTGATGGGCGTGAACGCCGGCGCCGCCGGCAATGCCTCCGCGCCCGCCACGGACGCTCCCGCCGCGCCTGCCACCGGTGCTGCCACCGCCCCCAAGCGGCGCCGCTCGGGCACGGGCCTCGACGCCATGGTCCTGGCCGAGCTCCAGCAGCTCGCTTCCGGCCTCGGCATCAAGGGCACCGCGCGGATGCGCAAAGGCCAGCTGATCGAGGTCATCAAGGAGAGGCAGGCCGGCTCCGCCGCGCCCGCCAAGACCGAGGCGCCCGCCGCCGAGGCCACCGAGACCAAGCCGAAGCGTCGCGCCACCTCCCGCGCCCGTACGGGTGAGACCGCGGCCGACAAGCCCGCCGAGAAGGCTGCCCAGCAGCAGATCGAGATCCCGGGCCAGCCCAGCAGCGACGAGGCCCCGGCCGGCGAGCGCCGCCGCCGCCGCGCCACCGCGGCCGCGGGCAGCCCCGAGCCGGCCGCCGAGGCCCGCACCGAGGCCAAGACCGAGGTCCGCACCGAGGAGCGTGCCGAGGCCAAGGCGGAGACCGCCGTGGACACCGCCGAGGGCAAGGGCGCCAAGGCCGGCGAGCGCCAGGACCGCGCCGAGCGCGGCCAGAAGGGCGAGCGCCGCGAGCGCGGCGAGCGTGCCGAGCGCGGCCAGCGCGACCGCGACCGTGACCGCGACCGCCGGGGCGGCCGCGACGGCGACGCCGGCCAGAAGAGCGGCGACCGCCAGCAGCGCGGCGACCGCGGCGACCGCGGCCCCCAGGGCGGCGGCCTGCAGGACGAGGACGACTTCGAGGGCGGCCGTCGTGGCCGTCGCGGCCGCTACCGCGACCGTCGTGGCCGTCGTGGCCGTGACGACTTCGGCAACGAGCCGCAGGTCTCCGAGGACGACGTCCTGATCCCCGTCGCGGGCATCCTGGACATCCTCGACAACTACGCCTTCATCCGGACCTCCGGCTACCTCCCGGGCCCGAACGACGTCTACGTCTCCCTCGCCCAGGTCCGCAAGAACGGCCTGCGCAAGGGTGACCACGTCACCGGTGCGGTCCGGCAGCCGAAGGACGGCGAGCGCCGCGAGAAGTTCAACGCCCTGGTGCGTCTGGACTCGGTGAACGGCATGGCGCCCGAAACCGGCCGCGGCCGCCCGGAGTTCGGCAAGCTCACCCCGCTCTACCCGCAGGACCGCCTGCGGTTGGAGACGGACCCGGGCGTGCTGACGACCCGCATCATCGATCTGGTCGCCCCCATCGGCAAGGGCCAGCGCGGTCTGATCGTGGCCCCGCCGAAGACCGGTAAGACCATGATCATGCAGGCGATCGCCAACGCGATCACCACCAACAACCCCGAGTGCCACCTGATGGTCGTCCTGGTCGACGAGCGTCCGGAAGAGGTCACCGACATGCAGCGGTCGGTCAAGGGCGAGGTCATCTCCTCGACCTTCGACCGTCCGGCCGAGGACCACACCACCGTCGCCGAGCTGGCCATCGAGCGCGCCAAGCGCCTGGTGGAGCTGGGCCACGACGTGGTCGTCCTGCTCGACTCGATCACCCGTCTGGGCCGCGCCTACAACCTGGCCGCCCCGGCCTCGGGCCGCATCCTGTCCGGTGGTGTCGACTCGACCGCGCTCTACCCGCCGAAGAAGTTCTTCGGTGCCGCGCGCAACATCGAGGACGGCGGCTCGCTGACCATCCTGGCCACCGCGCTCGTCGAGACCGGCTCGCGCATGGACGAGGTGATCTTCGAGGAGTTCAAGGGCACCGGCAACATGGAGCTCAAGCTCGACCGGAAGCTCGCCGACAAGCGCATCTTCCCGGCCGTCGACGTCGACCCCTCGGGCACCCGCAAGGAGGAGATCCTCCTGGGTGGCGAGGAGCTGGCGATCGTCTGGAAGCTCCGCCGCGTGCTGCACGCCCTCGACTCGCAGCAGGCCATCGAGCTGCTTCTCGACAAGATGAAGCAGACGAAGTCCAACGCCGAGTTCCTGATGCAGATCGCCAAGACCACGCCCTCCTCGGGCAACGGCAACGACTGATCCGCACCACGGCCCAGGAACCTCCCCGTCACCGCTCGGTGGCGGGGAGGTTCTTTGCGTTCCCCCACCCGCCACCACGTCGTGATCTTCCTGTGACCTTTTGAGAGATGTACCACAGCACCGGCAGCCGCTCCCGGGGGAATCAATGGCGCCAGACTGGCCGAAATCGCAGGTGGCGAGGGGCGCGGCGGCCGCAGGAGCCCGGCCGCGGCGACCGGATTTCTCAGACGGTCCTCAGGATCCGCTGTGCAACCCTGGCGCAGGCTCACCCGTCTGCCAGCACGGGGTAGCCGGAAAGACACAGCGAAGGACTGAGGAGCGCATGGCCGACGACAGCAGCAGCACGACGGCGGACCCGCGCCGCCGGCGTGCCGGCGGCAAGGGCCGCCGTCGCAAGCCGCCGGTGCGCCGCAAGGGCCGCCGAATAGCCGCCTGGAGCGCGGCGACCCTGGTCGTCATGGGCGGCGCGGGCGCCGGGTTCCTCTACTTCAAGCTCAACGGCAACCTCAGCAGCGTCGACATCAACGCGGCCCTGGGCAAGAACCGGCCGGACAACATCGACAACGGCTCCCAGGACATCCTCGTCCTCGGCTCCGACTCGCGCGCCGGGGACAACGGCAAGTACGGCCGGGACGAGGGCAGCTCCCGCTCCGACACCGCGATGATCGTCCACGTCTTCGCCGGCCACAAGCAGGCCAGCGTCGTCTCCGTCCCCCGCGACACGATCGTCGCCCGCCCCGAGTGCACCACCCCGTCGGGCAAGAAGAGCCCGGCGGTCAAGCGGGCGCAGTTCAACGAGGCGTACTCCATCGGCGGCGCGGTCTGTGCGGTCAAGACCGTCGAGGCGATGACCAACATCCGCATGGACCACTACCTGGAGGTCGACTTCGCCGGCTTCCAGAAGCTGATCGACAAGCTGGGCGGGGTCGAGGTCACCACCACCAAGGCCATCCACGACAAGGACAGCCACCTCAGCCTCGACGCCGGCACCCACAAGCTCAACGGCGAGCAGTCCCTCGGCCTCGTCCGCACCCGCAAGGGCGTCGGTGACGGCAGCGACCTCGGCCGGATCAAGCTGCAGCAGGCGTTCATCAAGGCCCTGCTGGACCAGGTGAAGTCCATCGGCCTGTTCACCAGCCCCACCAAGCTCTACGGGATCGCCGACACCGCCACCAAGGCGCTCACCACCGACCGCGAGCTGAACTCGGTGGACAAGCTCTACGGCTTCGCGAGCGGCCTCAAGGGCATCGGCTCGGAGGACATGCACATGGTGACCCTCCCGGTCGGCGCGGACCCCCGGGACCCCAACCGGGTCGTGCCGCTGACCGCCCAGGCCGACGAGGTCTGGCGGGCCCTGCGCGCCGACCAGCAGATCCCGGAGTCCGCCCTCAAGGACGGCGAGGGAACGAAGACGGACGCGGACGGCGTCGTGAAGTGACCCCGTCCGGCCCCCGGCCCTGCGCCCCGGACGGCCCCCCGGACGACCCCTGGGAATAACCGGCCCCCACCCCCCGTTTTGGGGGATACGGCCAGGACTGGCAGACTGGTACGTCGGCCCCGGTTCACGTAAGGCAATCCCGCCTCTACGACCCGGAGCCCTCCCGAAACTAGGAGAACCCCTTGAAGCGCGACATCCACCCGGAGTACGTCGAGACCCAGGTCAGCTGCACCTGTGGCGCCTCGTTCACCACCCGTAGCACCGTCGCCGACGGCACCATCCGTGCCGACGTGTGCTCCGAGTGCCACCCGTTCTACACGGGCAAGCAGAAGATCCTCGACACCGGTGGCCGTGTGGCGCGGTTCGAGGCCCGCTACGGAGCCAAGAAGTAGCGACTCGCAGGCGCCGGTCCTCGGTCGCCCAGTTCCGGCTGGGCGAGTGGACCGGCGCTTTGTCGTCCAGCAGGCCCGGCCCGTGCGGCCCCACGGCCCGCAGGCCCGTCACTTCCAGCAGCTAGGGAAACTTGATGTTCGAGGCAGTCGAGGAACTCATCGGTGAGCACGCCGACCTCGAAAAGCGGCTCGCCGACCCCGCCGTGCACGCGGACCAGGCGAACGCCCGCAAGCTCAACAAGCGCTACGCCGAGCTGACCCCGATCGTCGGGACCTACCGCTCCTGGAAGCAGGCCGGCGACGACATCGTGACCGCGCGCGAGCTCGCCGCGGACGACCCCGACTTCGCGGCCGAGGTCAAGGAGCTGGAGAAGCAGCGCGAGGAGCTCACCGAGAAGCTGCGCCTGCTGCTCGTCCCCCGGGACCCCAGCGACGACAAGGACGTCATCCTGGAGATCAAGGCGGGCGCGGGCGGCGACGAGTCGGCGCTCTTCGCCGGCGACCTGCTGCGCATGTACCTGCGCTACGCCGAGCGCGTGGGCTGGAAGACCGAGATCATCGACACCACGGAGTCCGAGCTCGGCGGCTACAAGGACGTCCAGGTCGCGGTGAAGACCAAGGGCGGCAACGGCGCCACCGAGCCCGGCCAGGGCGTCTGGGCCCGGCTGAAGTACGAGGGCGGCGTGCACCGCGTCCAGCGCGTGCCGGCCACCGAGTCCCAGGGCCGCATCCACACCTCCGCCGCCGGCGTGCTCGTCACGCCCGAGGCCGAGGAGGTCGACGTCGAGATCAACATGAACGACCTGCGGATCGACGTCTACCGTTCCTCCGGCCCCGGCGGCCAGTCCGTGAACACCACCGACTCCGCGGTGCGCATCACCCACCTGCCGACCGGTGTCGTCGCCTCCTGCCAGAACGAGAAGAGCCAGCTCCAGAACAAGGAGCAGGCCCTGCGCATCCTGCGCTCGCGGCTGCTGGCCGCGGCCCAGGAGAAGGCCGAGGCGGAGGCCGCGGACGCCCGCCGCAGCCAGGTCCGCACCGTCGACCGCTCCGAGAAGATCCGGACCTACAACTTCCCGGAAAACCGCATCTCGGACCACCGGGTCGGCTTCAAGGCGTACAACTTGGACCAGGTGCTCGACGGCGAGCTGGACCCCGTGATCCAGGCGTGCGTCGACGCCGACTCGGCGGCCAAGCTCGCCGCCGCGAGCTGACCGGATGCCATAGTCCGGGGTGCGAGAGCCCGGGCTCCCCAGCCCGGGTGCGAAAGAATCGAGCCCGTCCGGTGATCGAGGACGACCGGGGCGCCGATGCGAGAGGAACAACGTGAACCTGCTGCTAGCAGAGGTGGCGCAAGCCACTCAGCGGCTGGCCGACGCCGGCGTACCGTCCCCGCGCTTCGACGCGGAGGAGCTCGCCGCGTTCGTGCACAACGTCAAGCGCGGTGAGCTGCACCTGGTCGCCGACGCCGACTTCGACGCCCGGTACTGGGAGGCCGTCGCGCGCCGCGAGGCCCGCGAGCCGCTGCAGCACATCACCGGCCGCGCCTTCTTCCGCTACCTGGAGCTCCAGGTGGGCCCCGGCGTCTTCGTGCCCCGCCCCGAGACCGAGTCGGTCGTCGGCTGGGCCATAGACGCCGTCCGGGCCATGGACGTCGTCGAGCCGCTCATCGTGGACCTGTGCACGGGCTCGGGCGCCATCGCCCTGGCCCTCGCCCAGGAGGTGCCGCGCTCGCGCGTGCACGCCGTCGAGCTCGACGAGGGCGCCCTGGGCTGGGCCCGCAAGAACGTGGCGGGCTCGCGCGTCCAGCTGCACCACGGCAACGCCCTGACCGCCCTGCCCGAGCTGGACGGCCAGGTCGACCTCGTCATCTCCAACCCGCCGTACATCCCGCTCACCGAGTGGGAGTACGTGGCCCCCGAGGCCCGCGACCACGACCCGGAACTCGCGCTGTTCTCCGGCGAGGACGGGCTCGACACCATCCGCGGCCTGGAGCGCACCGCGCACCGCCTGCTGCGCCCCGGCGGCGTCGTCGTCATCGAGCACGCCGACACCCAGGGCGGCCAGGTGCCGTGGATCTTCACCGAGGAGCGGGGCTGGGCCGACGCGGCCGATCACCCCGACCTCAACAACCGGCCGCGCTTCGCCACCGCCCGCAAGGCGACGCCGTGACGGCCCCGCACGCCGACCGGCACCCGACGACAGAGAACCAGCCCGAGGAGGTCCGTTAGATGGCACGGCGTTACGACTGCAGCGACGCGACCGACCGCAGGACCGGTCTGCGCGAGGCGGCCGCGGCGGTCCGCCGCGGCGAGCTGGTCGTGCTGCCCACCGACACCGTCTACGGCATCGGCGCGGACGCCTTCAGCCGCGAGGCCGTCGGCGATCTCCTGCAGGCCAAGGGCCGCGGCCGGGGCATGCCCTCGCCCGTCCTGGTGGGCTCCCCGAACACCCTGCACGGCCTCGTCACGGACTTCTCCGAGCAGGCGTGGGAGCTCGTCGACGCGTTCTGGCCCGGCGCCCTCACCCTCGTCGCCAAGCACCAGCCGTCGCTGACCTGGGACCTCGGCGAGACCCGCGGCACGGTCGCCGTGCGCATGCCGCTGCACCCGGTCGCCCTGGAGCTGCTCACCGAGTTCGGCCCCATGGCCGTCTCCAGCGCCAACCTCACCGGCCACCCGGCCCCGCAGAACTGCGACGCGGCGCAGGAGATGCTCGGCGACTCCGTCTCCGTCTACCTCGACGGCGGCTCCACCCCCGCCGACGTGCCCTCCTCCATCGTGGACGTCACCGGCAAGGTGCCCGTCCTGCTGCGCGCCGGCGCCATCGGCGCCGAGCAGCTGCGCGAGGTGGTACCCGAACTTGAGGTGGCGAATTGATCGCCCCGCAGGGGCGTGGCATAGCGGGACCGGACCTCACCACCGACACCTTCCGCATCCTCCACGTCAGCACCGGCAACGTCTGCCGCTCGCCCATCACCGAGCGGCTGACCCGCCATGCCCTCACCCACCGCCTGGGCGACCCGCAGGCGGGCGGCCTGGTGGTGGAGAGCGCCGGCACCTGGGGGCACGAGGGCGCACCCATGGAGGCGCACGCCGCCACCGTCCTGGCCGACTTCGGCGCGGACGCGCACGGCTTCACCGGCCGTGAGCTCCTCGACGAGCACGTCATCCGCGCCGACCTCGTCCTGACGGCCACCCGCGACCACCGCGCCCAGGTCATCTCCATGGGCCACTCCGCGGGCCTGCGCACCTTCACGCTGAAGGAGTTCACCCGGCTGGTGCGGGCCATAGACCCCGCGACCCTCCCGGACCCCGAGCGGGCCGGCGGGGTGGTCGACCGCGCCCGCGCCCTGGTGCAGGCCGCGGCCGCACTGCGCGGCTGGCTGCTGGCGCCCAACGCGGAGGCCGACGAGGTGCACGACCCCTACGGCGCGCCGATCACCTTCTTCCGCTCCATCGGCGACGAGATCAACCAGGCCCTGGACCCGGTCGTCACCGCCCTCACCGGGGTCGCGGCCCGCTCCTGACCCCGGCCCCGGCAGGGCCGGAGCGGTAGATACCGGGCATACCACCCGTGGCGGGCCTACAGTGGGTGCTGAGACCATCGCGCCGCACAGCCCGGAGCCAGCGATGCCCGTCAGCCCCGTCACCCCCGTCGACCCTGCGCCCGCCCGGGCCGCCGCCCGCCCCGGCGCCGCCGCGGCCGCCGCAGCCCACCCGCCGCACCCCGTGTGGGGGCACGGCTTCGAGGCGCTGCTGCGGGAGGACCCCGAGCTCGCCGGGCTGCTCCTCGGCGAGGCCGAGCGCCAGGCCACCGGACTCCAGCTCGTCGCGGCCGAGAACTTCACCTCGCCCGCCGTCCTCGCCGCCCTCGGCTCCCCGCTCACCAACAAGTACGCCGAGGGCTACCCCGGCGCCCGCCACCACGGCGGCTGCGAGCTCGTCGACCTCGCCGAGCGCATCGCCGTGGAACGCGCCAAGGCCCTCTTCGGCGCCGAGCACGCCAACGTCCAGCCCCACTCCGGCACCGCCGCCGTCCTGGCCGCCTACGCCGCCCTGCTGCGCCCCGGGGACACCGTCCTGGCCATGGGCCTGCGGCACGGCGGCCACCTCACCCACGGCTCCCCGGCCAACTTCTCCGGCCGCTGGTTCGACTTCGTCGGCTACGGGGTGCGCGAGGACACCGGCCTGATCGACTACGCGCAGGTACGGGCCCTGGCCGGAAAGCACCGGCCCAAGGCCATCGTCTGCGGCTCGATCTCCTACCCGCGGCACGTGGACTACGCCGCCTTCCGCGAGATCGCCGACGGGGTGGGCGCCCGTCTCATCGTCGACGCCGCCCACCCCATCGGCCTGATCGCCGGGGGAGCGGCACCCAACCCGGTGCCGTACGCCGACGTCGTGTGCGCCACCACGCACAAGGTGCTGCGCGGCCCGCGCGGCGGGCTCCTCCTGTGCGGCGCGCGGCTGGCCGAGCAGGTGGACCGCGCGGTGTTCCCCTTCACACAGGGCGGGGCCCAGATGAACACGGTCGCCGCGAAGGCCGTCGCCTTCGGGGAGGCCGCGACGCCCGCCTTCACCGACTACGCCCACCAGGTGGTCGCCAACGCCCGCGCCCTGGCCGCCGCGCTGGCCGCGGAGGGCCTCGGCATCGTCACCGGAGGCACCGACACCCACCTGCTGGTCGTCGACGTCTCCCCGCTCGCCCTGGACGCCGCCACGGCCCGCAGGCGGCTCGCCGCGGCCGCCGTCGTGCTGGACGTGTGCGCCCTCGCCCCCGGCGCCGCACGCGGCCTGCGGATGGGCACCGCGGCCCTCACCACGCAGGGCATGGCGGAGGCCGAGATGGCGGTGGTGGGAAGGCTCCTGGGGGCCGCTCTGCGCGGCGAGGGCGGGGAGGGGTCGGTCCGTGCGGAGGTCGCCGATCTGGCCGGAAGGTTCCCGCCGTACCGGTCCCACATGTGATCATTTGCAACCACCTGGCCCGGGGAGGCGTCTCCTGGTGCATTCACGGATCAGGGGCGGACGCGAATATGGTGTGGGGCTGTGATGTCCAGCGCGATCCCTGGGGCAGCCCGTGCGTGAATACCTGCTGACGTTGTGCGTCACCGCGGCCGTCACCTATCTGCTGACGGGCCCGGTGCGGAAGTTCGCGATCCTGGCCGGAGCCATGCCGGAGATCCGCGCGCGCGACGTGCACCGGGAACCGACGCCACGCCTCGGCGGCATCGCCATGTTCGGCGGCCTGTGCGCCGGCCTGCTGGTGGCCGCGCACCTGTCCAACCTCAAGCACGTCTTCGAGCTGTCCAACGAGCCGCGTGCGCTGCTCTCGGGCGCGGGCCTGATCTGGCTGCTCGGGGTGCTGGACGACAAGTGGGGCGTGGACGCCCTGGTGAAGCTCGGCGGGCAGATGATCGCCGCCGGTGTGATGGTGCTGCAGGGCCTGACCATCCTGTGGATCCCGGTGCCCGGCGTGGGCACGGTCTCGCTCACCCCGATGCAGGGCACGCTGCTGACGGTCGCGCTGGTCGTGATCACTATTAACGCGGTGAACTTCGTCGACGGCCTGGACGGCCTGGCCTCGGGCATGGTGTGCATCGCAGCCGCCGCGTTCTTCCTGTACGCCTACCGGATGTGGTTCGGGCACGGCCTGGAGGCCGCCGCCCCCGCGACGCTGTTCGCCGCCATCCTGATGGGCATGTGCCTGGGCTTCCTGCCGCACAACATGCACCCCGCGCGGATCTTCATGGGCGACTCGGGCTCGATGCTCATCGGGCTCGTCCTGGCGGCGGGAGCCATCTCGGTCACCGGCCAGGTCGACCCGGACGCCCTCAAGCTCTGGGCCGGATCGGAGCGGGCGGCCGTGCACACGATGGTGCCGGTCTACATCCCGCTGCTGCTGCCGCTGACGGTGATCGCGGTGCCGGTCGCCGACCTGCTGCTGGCCATCGTGCGCCGCACCTGGAAGGGCCAGTCGCCGTTCGCGGCCGACCGCGGCCACCTGCACCACCGGCTGCTGGAGATCGGCCATTCCCACAGCCGCGCCGTGTTGATCATGTATTTCTGGTCCGCGCTCATCGCCTTCGGCGCGGTGGCGTATTCGGTGAATTCGGCGAGCGGGTGGATCCTGCTGCTGATCACGGTGCTCAGCGCGGTGGGCCTGGTGCTGCTGCTGATGCCGCGCTTCACCCCGCGCGCGCCGCGGTGGGCGGAGCGCTTCGTACCGCCCCGCTACCGGCGCCGGGCGGTGCCCGTGGCCCTTGCGGAGCAGAACGCCGGGGACGGTGCGGACGAGGAGCGGCGCGAGCCCGTGCCGGCCGGTCTGCACGGTGCGACGGCCATCGGCGACCGCTCGCGCTTCACCCAGCGGGGGACGATCGGCAGCAATCGCTGAGGCGGTTCAGAACGTCGGATTCCGGCCCCGCATAGCAGAAGCGGAAGCCCTCCGTCAGTGCCATGACCAGCGGATTGACCCTTCCGTGTGACATGCGGCACACGATGTAGGTAAAGACCTCATCAAATAGTTTGTGATACCGTTCACGAAACCCGGTGCTAGAGCCGAAGGACCGTAGTGCGGCGGCCCTTCGTCGCGAGCCATGTCTCATTCCCGGGGATACGCTCGTCCACGACGAATCGTTGCTTCCGACCTTCGCCGGAGAAACCCTTCATGCAGTCCAACGACGCCCGAACGCTTTTGCAGTGCGCCGTCCCGACCGCCCTCGTGGGCGTCGTCGCCGTCGTCGTCAGCTCGGTGCTCGCCGGGGGCAAGGGAGGGATCGGCTCCGCTGTCGGCACGCTCCTCGCCGGTGGCGTCATGGCGACGGGTCTGATCATTCTGAACCGCACGGCCAGGCACCTGCCCCACCTGTTCCAGGCGATGGGCCTCGCGCTCTATCTGGCGCAGTGCCTGCTGGTCGCGGTCTTTGTCGTGATCTTCAAGGACACCACGCTCTTCAACACCAAGGCTTTCGCCTTCTCGCTGCTCGCCGCGACCCTCGCATGGATCGCGGCCCAGACCCGTACCTACATGAAGGCAAAGATCCTTTACGTGGATCCGGAGTCCGTCGAGGCGCAGAAGTCCGCGCCGACCGGGTCTCCGTCATGACAGGTAGGGCCGGAATAAATGCTCGCGTGCTCACCTGCTATCGTCCGGTGCCATCTGAGGCGCAGCGGACGCAGGCGGCCGAATCCCCGGGTTTCACGGGTGAGAGTCGGCTTCCCGTGCAGCTGACGCCTGCGATGACTTCCGGCCGCCGGCCGAACCGCCGCATCCCCATCCGTAAGTCCAGTCCAGTGCCGTTCCGTGGCCGTGCGCCGCGCCGACACAACGAGGTTGCCGTACCTATGCGCCACGCTGAAGGAGCTCGCGGTGAGTGCTGACCAGACGCTGCTCGCCTTCGAGACCGATTGCCACATCTTCGATGGGTGCGGCTTCCCGGCCCCAGGGCTCCACTCGTTCGTCTTCGAGCCGCTCTTTACGATCGGTGGATTCGAGTTCAACAAGCCGATGCTGCTGGCCATCCTTGGCTCGCTCGTCGTCGTGGGGTTCTTCTGGGCGGCGTTCGGCAGGGCCAAGGTGGTCCCCGGCAAGCTGCAGATGATCGGTGAGGCCGGTTACGACTTTGTCCGGCGCGGGCTCGTCTACGAGGCGCTGGGCAAGAAGGAGGGCGAGAAGTACGTCCCCCTCATGGTCTCCCTGTTCTTCTTCATCTGGATGATGAACCTCTGGTCGATCATCCCGGTGGCGTCGTTCCCGGTGACGTCGATCATCGCCTACCCCGCGGGCCTCGCCCTGCTCGTCTACGTGCTGTGGGTCGGTCTGACGTTCAAGAAGCACGGCTTCGTCGGCGCCTGGAAGAACATGACCGGCTACGACAAGTCGCTCGGCGGGATTCTGCCCCTGGTCGTGGTGCTCGAATTCTTCTCGAACCTGATCATCCGCCCGTTCACCCACGCGGTCCGGCTCTTCGCCAACATGTTCGCCGGCCACATGCTGATCGTGATGTTCACGATCGCCAGCTGGTACCTGCTGAACGGGATCGGCATCGCCTACGCGAGCGCGTCCTTCGTGATGACCATCGTGATGACCGCCTTCGAGCTCTTCATCCAGGCCGTGCAGGCGTACGTCTTCGTCCTCCTGGCCTGCAACTACGTCCAGGGCGCGCTCTCCGAGCACCACTGAGCCAGCCCGCCTCCCGCCCCAGTCCAATAGACGTCCGGTGGCCAACCCCCACCGGTCCGTGAAAGAGAAGGAAGTAACGGCATGTCCGCTGCTCTCGAAATGGTCACCCTCGCCTCCAAGGACGCGTTCACCGGCAGCGCCAGCGCGATCGGCTACGGCCTCGCCGCCATCGGCCCCGGCGTCGGCGTCGGCATCATCTTCGGTAACGGCACCCAGGCGCTGGCCCGTCAGCCCGAGGCGGCCGGTCTGATCCGTGCCAACCAGATCATGGGCTTCGCCTTCTGTGAGGCGCTCGCCCTGATCGGTATCGTCATGGGCTTCGTTTACCAGTAAGCCGACCCACGACCACCCTTTTCGACGAAAGGCACTGATGTGACCGCCCTGACGCACCTGGCGTCCGAGGAGATGGAGAACCCTCTCCTCCCGCCGATGCCAGAGCTCATCATCGGCCTGATCGCCTTCCTCATCGTCTTCCTGTTCCTCGGCAAGAAGCTCCTCCCGAACATCAACAAGGTTCTGGACGAGCGCCGGGCGGCCATCGAGGGCGGCATGGAGAAGGCCGAGGCCGCCCAGGCCGAGGCTCAGCAGGTCCTTGAGGACTACCGGGCTCAGCTGGCCGACGCACGCCACGAGGCTGCGCGTCTGCGCCAGGAGGCTCAGGAGCAGGGCGTCGCGCTGATCGCCGAGATGCGGTCTGAGGGTCAGCGGCAGCGTGAGGAGATCATCGCTGCCGGCCACGCTCAGATCGAGGCCGACCGCAAGGCCGCCTCGGCCACCCTGCGTCAGGACGTGGGCCAGCTGGCCATCGACCTGGCCGGCCGGATCGTCGGCGAGTCCCTCGCGGACTCGGCCCGGCAGAGCCGGACCATCGACCGCTTCCTCGACGCCCTTGAGGAGAAGTCGGTGGACGTGACGAAGGCCGAGGCGACCCGATGAGCCTGGCGAGCCGGGAGGCCCTGGCCTCCGCACGTGAGAGCCTCGACGCGCTGGCGGACAACACGTCCGTGGACGCGGCGAAGCTCGCCGGCGAGCTCGCGGCCGTCACCGCGCTGCTCGACCGTGAGGTGTCGCTGCGTCGGGTCCTCACCGACCCGGCGCAGTCCGGCGAGGCCAAGGCCGAGCTGGCACGACGCCTGCTGGGCGGCCAGGTCGGCGGCGAGTGCGCCGACCTGATCGCGGGCATGGTCCGCTCCCGCTGGTCGAGCTCGCGCGACCTGGTCGACGCGACCGAGGAGCTGGCGGCCGGTGCCGACCTGGTCGCGGCCGAGCGCGCCGGCGACCTGGACGACGTCGAGGACGAGCTGTTCCGCTTCGGCCGGATCGTCACCTCGAACCCGGAGCTGCGCGCCGCGCTGACCGACAAGGTCGCGGACCGGTCCGCCAAGGCGGCCCTGCTGCGCGAGCTGCTGGGCGGCCGGGCCAACCCGGTCACCGAGCGCCTCGTCGCCCGGCTGGTGACCGCGCCGCGTGGACGTAGCCTGGAAGGCGGGCTGAACGCCCTCTCCAAGCTGGCGGCCGACCGCCGCGACCGCATGGTCGCCGAGGTCGTCTCCGCGGTGCCGCTGAACGAGCAGCAGAAGCAGCGCCTCGGTGACGCGCTGGCCAAGCTGTACGGACGGCGCGTCCACCTCAACCTGGACGTCGACCCCGAGGTCCTCGGCGGCATCCAGGTGCGGATCGGCGACGAGGTCATCAACGGGACCATCGCGGACCGGCTCGCCGAGGCGGGCCGCCGGATGGCCGGCTGACAGCCACCAACTCAAGAGCATGTACTGACGGCCCGAGTTGGGTCGACGGTGTCCTCTGGGGGCCCAGAGCAGCGCGGCTGCTGTGGGAGCAAGTCCCCAGACCCCCAGAATTACTTCGGGCCCAACAAGGAGAGCAGGGAACCCAGATGGCGGAGCTCACGATCCGGCCGGAGGAGATCCGGGACGCACTGGAGAACTTTGTCCAGGCGTACAAGCCGGACGCGGCCTCGCGCGAGGAGGTCGGTACGGTCAGCGTTGCCGGCGACGGCATCGCGAAGGTCGAGGGTCTTCCCTCGGCCATGGCGAACGAGCTGCTGCGGTTCGAGGACGGAACCCTCGGTCTCGCCCTCAACCTCGAGGAGCGCGAGATCGGTGCGGTCGTCCTCGGCGAGTTCAGCGGCATCGAGGAGGGCCAGCCGGTGCAGCGCACCGGTGAGGTGCTCTCCGTCGCGGTCGGCGAGGGCTACCTCGGCCGCGTCGTCGACCCGCTGGGCAACCCGATCGACGGCCTCGGCGAGATCGCGACCGAGGGCCGCCGCGCCCTCGAACTGCAGGCCCCCGGCGTCATGGTCCGCAAGTCGGTCCACGAGCCGATGGAGACCGGCTACAAGGCCGTCGACGCGATGACCCCGGTCGGCCGTGGCCAGCGTCAGCTGATCATCGGTGACCGTCAGACCGGCAAGACCGCGCTGGCCGTCGACACGATCATCAACCAGCGCGACAACTGGCGCTCCGGCGACCCGAAGAAGCAGGTCCGCTGCATCTACGTCGCCATCGGCCAGAAGGGCTCCACCATCGCGTCCGTGCGCGGCGCCCTGGAGGAGGCCGGCGCCCTGGAGTACACGACGATCGTCGCGGCTCCGGCGTCCGACCCGGCCGGCTTCAAGTACCTCGCGCCGTACACCGGCTCGGCCATCGGCCAGCACTGGATGTACCAGGGCAAGCACGTCCTGATCGTCTTCGACGACCTGTCGAAGCAGGCCGACGCCTACCGCGCCGTCTCCCTGCTGCTCCGCCGCCCGCCGGGCCGCGAGGCCTACCCGGGTGACGTCTTCTACCTGCACTCCCGCCTGCTGGAGCGCTGCGCCAAGCTCTCCGACGAGATGGGCGCGGGTTCGATGACCGGTCTGCCGATCGTCGAGACCAAGGCGAACGACGTGTCGGCGTTCATCCCGACCAACGTCATCTCCATCACCGACGGCCAGTGCTTCCTGGAGTCGGACCTCTTCAACGCCGGTCAGCGCCCCGCGCTGAACGTCGGTATCTCGGTCTCCCGTGTCGGTGGCTCCGCCCAGCACAAGGCCATGAAGCAGGTCTCCGGCCGCCTCCGCGTGGACCTCGCCCAGTACCGCGAGCTGGAGGCGTTCGCCGCCTTCGGTTCCGACCTGGACGCCGCCTCCAAGGCTTCGCTGGAGCGCGGTAAGCGCATGGTCGAGCTGCTGAAGCAGTCGCAGTACGCGCCGTACGCCACCGAGGACCAGGTCGTCTCGATCTGGGCCGGCACCACCGGCAAGATGGACGACGTCCCGGTCGAGGACATCCGCCGCTTCGAGCGCGAGCTGCTGGACTACCTGCACCGCGAGCACAAGGGTCTGATGGACAGCATCCGCGAGGGCGGCAAGATGTCCGACGACACGCTGCAGTCCGTGGCCGACGCGATCACGTCCTTCAAGCAGCAGTTCGAGACCTCGGACGGCAAGCTGCTGGGCGAGGGCTGAGCATGGGTTCCCAGCTCCGGGTCTACAAGCGACGGATCAAGTCCGTCACTGCGACCAAGAAGATCACCAAGGCGATGGAGATGATCTCCGCCTCGCGCATCGTCAAGGCACAGCGCAAGGTGGCCGCGTCCACTCCGTACGCCAGTGAGCTCACCCGGGCAGTGACCGCGGTTGCCACCGGCTCCCACACCAAGCACGCCCTGACCACCGAGGTCGAGAACCCCGCCCGGGCCGCGGTCCTGCTCGTCACGAGCGACCGCGGTCTGGCCGGCGGCTACTCCTCCAACGCGATCAAGGCCGCCGACCAGCTCACCAACCGCCTGAAGGCGGAGGGCAAGGACGTCGTCACGTACATCGTCGGCCGCAAGGGCGTCGCGTACTACGGCTTCCGTGAGCGCCCGGTCGTCGACTCGTGGACGGGCTTCACCGACAGCCCGACCTACGCCGACGCCAAGAAGGTCGCCGGCCCGCTGATCGAGGCCGTCGTCACGGACACGGCCGAGGGCGGCGTGGACGAGCTGCACATCGTCTTCACGGAGTTCGTGTCGATGATGACGCAGACGCCGGTGGAGAAGCGGTTGCTGCCGCTGAGCCTCGAAGCGACGGCCGAGGAGTCGGAGGCGGTCAAGGACAAGATCCTGCCGCTGTTCGACTTCGAGCCGTCGGACGAGGGTGTGCTCGACGCACTGCTGCCGCGGTATGTCGAGTCCCGGATCTACAACGCCCTGCTGCAGGCCGCCGCTTCCGAGCACGCGGCCCGCCGCCGGGCGATGAAGTCGGCGACCGACAACGCCGAAGATCTCATCAAGTCGTTCACGCGGCTTGCCAACGCGGCCCGACAGGCCGACATCACCCAGGAAATCAGCGAGATCGTCGGTGGCGCGAGCGCCCTGGCCGACGCGACCGCGGGGAGTGACCGATAAATGACCACCACTGTTGAGACGGCCGCCGCGACGGGCCGCGTCGCCCGGGTCATCGGCCCGGTCGTCGACGTGGAGTTCCCCGTCGACGCGATGCCGGAGATCTACAACGCCCTGACCGTCGAGGTCTCCGACCCGGCCGAGGCCGGCAAGAAGAAGACCCTGACGCTTGAGGTCGCGCAGCACCTGGGCGAGGGCCTGGTGCGCTCCATCGCCATGGAGCCCACCGACGGCCTGGTCCGCCAGGCCCCGGTGACCGACACCGGCGACGGCATCACCGTGCCCGTCGGCGACGTCACCAAGGGCCGGGTGTTCAACACCCTCGGCAAGATCCTGAACGACCCCGAGGCCGAGTCCGAGGTCACCGAGCGCTGGTCCATCCACCGCAAGGCCCCGGCGTTCGACCAGCTCGAGTCGAAGACCGAGATGTTCGAGACGGGTCTGAAGGTCGTCGACCTCCTCACCCCGTACGTCAAGGGCGGCAAGATCGGTCTGTTCGGTGGTGCCGGTGTCGGCAAGACCGTTCTGATCCAGGAAATGATCATGCGTGTGGCCAAGCTGCACGAGGGCGTTTCCGTCTTCGCCGGCGTCGGTGAGCGCACCCGTGAGGGCAACGACCTCATCCACGAGATGGCGGACTCCGGCGTTCTGGACAAGACCGCGCTGGTCTTCGGCCAGATGGACGAGCCCCCGGGCACCCGTCTGCGCGTGGCCCTGGCCGGTCTGACCATGGCGGAGTACTTCCGCGATGTGCAGAAGCAGGACGTGCTGTTCTTCATCGACAACATCTTCCGCTTCACCCAGGCCGGTTCCGAGGTCTCGACCCTGCTCGGCCGCATGCCGTCCGCGGTGGGTTACCAGCCGAACCTGGCCGACGAGATGGGCCTCCTGCAGGAGCGCATCACCTCGACCCGTGGTCACTCGATCACCTCGATGCAGGCGATCTACGTCCCCGCGGACGACCTGACCGACCCGGCCCCGGCGACGACCTTCGCCCACCTGGACGCCACGACCGTTCTGTCGCGTCCGATCTCGGAGAAGGGCATCTACCCGGCGGTCGACCCGCTGGACTCGACGTCCCGCATCCTGGACCCGCGCTACATCGCGCAGGACCACTACGACGCCGCCATGCGCGTCAAGGGCATCCTGCAGAAGTACAAGGACCTCCAGGACATCATCGCGATCCTCGGTATCGACGAGCTCGGCGAAGAGGACAAGCTGGTCGTCCACCGCGCCCGCCGTATCGAGCGCTTCCTGTCGCAGAACACCCACGCCGCGAAGCAGTTCACCGGCGTCGACGGCTCCGACGTGCCGCTGGACGAGTCCATCGCCGCGTTCAACGCCATCGCCGACGGTGAGTTCGACCACTTCCCGGAGCAGGCCTTCTTCATGTGTGGTGGTCTCGAGGACCTCAAGAAGAACGCCAAGGAGCTGGGCGTCTCCTGATCCACGGGCCCGCAAGGGCCCTGCGATCGGCTGTCCGGGGGCGGGGCACTCCCGCCCCCGGACCGCACGTCCCCTATTCTTTGACCCAACGCCCGCCGCGCCCGGCGGGTGGAGACCCGAGGAGCCACGTTGGCTGCTGAGCTGCACGTCGAGCTGGTCGCGGCGGACCGAAGCGTCTGGTCCGGCGAGGCCACCCTGGTCATCGCGCGTACCACATCGGGTGACATCGGCGTCATGCCCGGGCACCAGCCGCTTCTCGGTGTGCTGCAGTCCGGCCCGGTGACCATCAAGACCACCGACGGAACCACCGTCGTCGCGGCGGTGCACGGCGGGTTCATCTCGTTCGCCGACGACAAGCTCTCGCTGCTCGCCGAGATCGCGGAGCTTGCCGACGAGATCGACGTCGAGCGTGCCGAGCGGGCGCTGGAGCGTGCGAAGGCGGAGGCCGACGCCGCCGCCGAGCGCCGCGCGGACGTCCGGCTGATGGCGGTCACGGGCGTTCGCTAGCCCGACCCGCTTCGAGTACGTCCCTCAGCCGCGGACCGGCCTGGAACAATTCCAGGGCGGTCCGCGGCTGAGGCAATAACGCAGGTGTCGCAGGTGCGGTTGCTCTAGATGATGCGAGGAGGTCGGTGGAGATGGTCCTCGCTCTGCTCGTGAGCGGCATCGCCGTGCTGCTGGTGCTGGTGGGGCTCTTCGTCTTCGGGCTGCGCAGACGGCTGATCCAGCGGTCCGGCGGCACGTTCGACTGCAGCCTGCGCTGGAACGTTCCCGAGGACGACCCCGAGCCGGCCGGCAAGGGCTGGGTGTACGGCGTCGCCCGCTACAACGGTGACCGGATCGAGTGGTTCCGGGTGTTCTCGTACGCGTACCGGCCCCGCCGGACGCTGGACCGGGACTCCATCGAGGTGCTGCAGCGCCGGACGCCGCAGGGCGAGGAGGAGCTGGCGCTGCTGTCCGACGCCGTCATCCTGGCCTGCCTGCACCGTGGCACGCGCCTGGAACTGGCGATGAGCGAGGACGCCCTGACCGGCTTCCTGGCCTGGCTGGAGGCGGCCCCGCCCGGGCAGAGGGTCAACGTCGCGTGAGCGGTTGCTCCGTGGTCTCCTGTTCGGTTTTCCGTGCGGCCTCGGGCTTGGGCTGCTTGGGCCAGATCGTGTAGCTCAGCGCGATGACGACGTTGATGCCGATCACCCACAGCATCTTCGACTGCCACATCCGCAGCGAGCTGACGTCGCCCGACCCGCCGATGTACATGATCGCGGCCTGCAGCAGCCCCATGGCGACCGCGGCGGCCAGCACCCACTTCCCCGCCGTCTTCCACTCGTGCACCGTGCGGGCCGTGCCGTACTTCGGCGGCTTCACCGGCGGCGGGCCCCCGGCGAAGCGGTGGGCGAAGCGCTGGTCGGCCCACTTGATGGTGGAGTGGCCGAGTCCGACCGAGAAGCCGAGGTAGACCGCGGCCAGGCCGTGCTTCCAGTCGGCCGTGGCGCCGTTGCGCAGGTCCACCGCGGTGGCGATCAGCAGCACCAGCTCCAGCACGGGCTCCATCAGCAGCACGGCGATCCCCGCCCGGGGCATCCGCGCCAGGTAGCGCAGGCTCAGTCCACCGGCCAGCAGCACCCAGAATCCCACTTCACAGACGACGATCAACGTGACGATCACGGGTCTCTCCCTTCCCTCACCACCAGCGTCACGGCCGTGACCGGCCATTTCGTCGTCGGGCGCGACGATTGGGGACTGCATCCTTCGATGTACCGGGCGCACGGGCCGACGGGCCGCCCGGTGGACGGCCGCGCCCCGTGCGCCGTGCTGTGATGAACCCATGCCGGTCCGCTTCCTCAGCCCTCCCCAGCGCGTCGACGCCCTCATCGCCCTCTCCGGGCTGCTCGGCGGTCTGCTGCTGTGGTTCCTGGGGCTGTACTACGGCAAGCCGGTCGCGGGGCTCCCGACGTCGCTCGCCCTCGTCGCCCTGGTGGTGATGTCCGGCACCGAACTGCTGCGCCGCCGCGCCCCGCTGACGGCTCTGGCGATCGGCACGGCGGCGGTGACGCTGGACCTGTGCACGGGAACGCTCCTGGCCACCGTGGTGATGTACACGGACCTGGTCTACGCGGCCGTCCTGTACGGCCCGCCGTCCGCGGTCCGCCGCATCCCCCGGGCCTGCGAGATCGGCACGGTGGTGGCGACGCTGCTGGCGCTGGCCCTGATACGGGAGCCGGCGGCGCTGCTGCTGGGCGTCACCTTCGCGCTGATCACGGTGGCGCCCGCCTGGACCGGGGTGGGCATCCGGGTGCACCGGGACCGTGCCGACGCCGCACAGCTGGCCGCCGAACGGACGGCGCTGCTCGCCGAGCTGGACCGGCGCGAGGCCGTCGGCGCCGAGCGCGCCCGCATGGCCCGCGAGCTGCACGACATGGTGGCCGGTCACCTGTCCGCCATCGCCATACACTCCTCGGCCGCGCTGTCGATCGACGAGCCGGGGGCGTCCCGGGAGGCGCTCGGGGTGATCCGGGAGAACAGCGTCCAGGGCCTGGCCGAGATGCGCCGGCTGATCGGGCTGCTGCGCGAGCAGACGGGGGAGGCGGACGAGCCCGCCCCCACCCCGACGCTGGCCGGCCTCGACGCGCTGCTCGACCGGGCCCGTACGACCGTGCACGACGACCGCTTCTCCTTCGTGCTGCGCGACGGGCGGGGGGCCGGTGCGCTGCCGGCTCCGGTGGAACTGGCGGCGTACCGCATCGTGCAGGAGTCGCTGACCAACGCGGTCAAGCACGCGGCGCCGGGCGAGGTGGGCGTGGAGCTGGGCCGGGACGACGGGGCACTGGTGGTGCGGGTGCGGAGCGTGCTGGGCGACCGGCCCGGACCGCGCGCCCCCGGCGCCGGGGCGGGGCTCGCGGGCATGCGCGAGCGCGTGGCCCTGCTGGGCGGCCGGCTGTCGGCCGGACCCGTGGCGGGGGACGGGAAGACCTGGGAGGTACGGGCGTCGTTGCCCGTGGACGAGGAGGAGTGGCGATGATCCGGGTAGTGGTGGCCGAGGACCAGGCCGCGGTGCGGTCCGGGCTCGTGCTCATCCTGCGGTCGGCGGCCGGCATCGAGGTCGTCGGCGAGGCCGGCGACGGCGAGGAGGCCGTGCGGCTGGCCCGCGAGCTGCGGCCGGACCTGGTGCTGATGGACGTCCAGATGCCGCGCCTGGACGGGGTGTCCGCCACCGCGCGCATCACCGCCGAGCACCTCGCCGACGTGCTGGTCCTGACCACCTTCGACCTGGACGAGTACGTCTTCGGCGCGCTCAGGGCGGGCGCCGCCGGTTTCCTGCTGAAGGACAGCGAGGCGGCGGACCTGGTCACGGCCGTCCGCACGGTGGCGCGGGGGGAGGGGCTGATCTCCCCGGCGGTGACGCGCCGCCTCATCGCGGAGTTCGCGCGCCCGACGCCCGTGCGGTCCCCGAACGCCCCGGATCCGGCCGTGCTCGACGTGCTCACCCGGCGGGAGAGGGAGGTGCTGGCCTGTGTGGGGGAGGGGCTGTCGAACGCGGAGGTCGCCGTGCGGCTGGGCATGGCGGAGGCGACGGTGAAGACGCACGTGAGCCGGCTGCTGGGGAAGCTGGAGCTGCGCAGCAGGGTCCAGGCGGCGGTACTGGCCCAGGAGTTGGGTCTGGTCCAGACCTCTTGACCCTTGGTACGGACCTTTCTACGCTCCCCTCACAACGCGCACCCCCCACCCTGTCCGGACTCACTCGGGGAGATCCCCATGAGCACAGGAACCTCGGGACGACGCAGACACCTCATACGCCCGCGCAGCAGAGCCGTGACGGCCGCCCTCGCCGCCCTGCTGCTCCCCCTCGCCGCCCTGGTGGGCCTGGCCACCCCGGCCCACGCCGCGCCCTCGGCGACGGCGACATTCGTCAAGACCTCCGAATGGGGGACCGGATTCCAGGGCCAGTGGACGGTGAAGAACACCGGGACCTCGCCGCTGGCCGGGTGGACCGTGGAGTGGGACCTCCCCTCCGGCACGGCCATCGGCTCGTACTGGGACGCGCTGGTCACCACCTCCGGTGCGCACCACACGGCGAAGAACCGCGAGTACAACGGCACCGTCGCCCCCGGTGCGAGCGTCACCTTCGGCTTCGTCGCCACCGGCGACGGCGCCCCCACCGGCTGCAGGCTCGACGGCGGCCCCTGTGACGGCTCGTCGGCCGACGCCCCGCCGAGCGCACCGGGCACGCCGGTCGCGACGGGCGTGAGCGCGGACTCCGTCTCCCTGAAGTGGGCCGCGGCCACCGACGACAAGGGCGTCAAGGACTACGACGTCTACCGGGGGACGACGAAGGTCGCGACGGTGACGAAGCTCGCCCACACCGACACCGGCCTGAGCGCCGGGACCGACTACACGTACACGGTCGTCGCCCGCGACACCGCCGGCCAGACGGGGCCCGCCAGCGCCGGGCTGACCGTCCGTACCACCGGCGGGGGCGGCCAGCCGTCCGGCTACGCCAGGGTCGGCTACTTCGTGCAGTGGGGCATCTACGGCCGGGGCTACACCGTGAAGTCCCTGGACACCACGGGGGCCGCCGCCCGGCTCACCCACCTCAACTACTCCTTCTCCAACATCGACCCGGTCAACCTGACCTGCCTCAACGGCGTCACCAAGGCGACCACGCCCAACCCCCAGGACCCCGGCCAGGGCGACGGGGCCGGCGACTCCTGGGCCGACTACGAGAAGGGCTTCGGCGCCGGCGAGTCCGTCGACGGCGTGGGCGACACCTGGGACCAGCCCCTGGCCGGCAACTTCAACCAACTGAAGAAGCTCAAGGCCAAGTACCCCAAGCTGAAGATCAACATTTCGGTCGGCGGCTGGACGTACAGCAAGTACTTCTCGGACGTGGCCAGGACGGACGCCTCGCGGCAGAAGTTCGTGAAGTCCTGCATCGACATGTACATCAAGGGCAACCTGCCCACCACGAACGGGCGCGGCGGCACCGGCGTCGCGGCCGGCATCTTCGACGGCTTCGACATCGACTGGGAGTGGCCCGGCTCCGAGGGGCACGCCGGCAACCACGTCTCGAAGGACGACAAGGCCAACAACACGCTCCTGTTCGCGGAGTTCCGCCGGCAGCTGGACGCGCTGAGCGGCACGACCGGGAAGAAGTACCTGCTCACGGCCTTCACCCCGGCCGACCCGGCGAAGATCGAGGCGGGCTGGGACATCACCACCAAGGACGGCACGCCCAGCGTCCTGGACTCCATGGACTTCGCGAACGTCCAGGGCTACGACTTCCACGGTTCGGGCAGCGACAACAGCTGGGAGCCGAACCGCACGGGCCACCAGGGCAACCTCTATCCCGACCCCAAGGACCCGTACACGACGAAGTTCAGCGTGGAGAAGACCGTCCAGACCTACCTGGACGCCGGCGCCGACCCCCGCAAGGTCGTCCTCGGCCTGGCCTTCTACGGCCGCGGCTGGCAGCAGGTCGCGGACGGCGGCGAGCACGGCGTCTGGCAGAGCGCGGGCGGCGCGGCACCGGGACAGTTCCCGGAGGAGTCGGGGACGCGTGGCTACGACAACCTGCGCGCGTCCGTCGCCAACCTGACCGTGTATCACGACGAGCAGACCGTCGCGACGTACGGCTACACGGGCGGGGGCGGCCAGTGGTGGACGTTCGACGACGCCTGGTCCATCGGCAAGAAGACCGCCTGGCTGCGCACGAAGGGGCTCGGCGGCGTGATGATCTGGGAGATGTCCGGTGACAGCGGCACGCTGATGAAGGCCGTGGACGACGGCTTGCGGTGACGCCGGCGCTGCGAACCGGGGCTGCGCCCGGAACCCCCTTGTCCGCGCTGACGCGCGTCGTCCTCAGGCGCCGGACGGGCTGCCCATGCAGCCCGTCCGGCGCCAGAGGACCGTGCGCTAACGGTTCTCGCCCGGGACCCACAGGATGTCGCCGAGCTCCTTGTTGGCCGTCCGGGCCAGGATGAACAGCAGGTCCGACAGCCGGTTCAGGTACGTCGCCGTCAGGTGGTTCATGATGTCGCCGTGCACTTCGAGCGCCGCCCACGTCGAGCGCTCCGCCCGTCGCGTCACCGTGCACGCCTGGTGCAGCAGCGCCGCCCCCGGCGTACCGCCGGGCAGGATGAAGCTGCGGAGTTTCTCCAGGTCCGCGAGGAAGCGGTCGCAGTCCGCCTCCAGCTTGTCGATGTAGGACTGCTCGACCCGCAGCGGCGGGTACTTCGGGTCCTCGACGACGGGTGTGGCCAGATCCGCCCCCACGTCGAAGAGGTCGTTCTGCACCCGGACGAGCACCTTGACGACCTCGGCCGGCAGCTGCCCCAGGGCGATGGCCACCCCGATCGCGGCGTTCGCCTCGTTGGCGTCGGCGTACGCCGCGATGCGGGTGTCGGTCTTCACGGTGCGGCTCATGTCGCCGAGGGCGGTCGTGCCGTCGTCACCGGTGCGGGTGTAGATGCGCGTCAGATTGACCATGGTCCGAGCGTAGTCACGCCCCGGCCCGGCGGAAGTACCGCGTGCCCGCCGCCACCGAGACGGCCATGAGCGCGATCGCCGTCACCGTGCCGTACAGCAGGGCGGGGGCGGTGTAGTCGCCGGTGAAGGCGGCGCGCACGGCGTCCACCAGATAGCGCAGCGGAACCACGTGCGAGAGCACGTCGAGCCAGGTGGGCGCCAGCGACATCGGCAGCAGCAGGCCGGACAGCAGCATCAGGGGCATGGTGACGGCGTTGACGACGGGGGCGAACGCCTGCGGCACGGCGGTGGTCATGGCCAGGGCGTAGGACAGGGACGCCAGCGACAGGGACAGCGCCCCGGTGAAGGCGAGGCCGATGAGGATGCCGGCCAGCGGTGCCCGCAGGCCCATCGCCAGGGCCACCGCGACCAGCAGCACGGCCTGGACGACCAGCAGGGTGGCGTCCTTCAGGACCCGTCCCAGCAGCAGGGCCGGCCGGCTCACCGGCGTCACCCGCATCCGTTCGACCACCCCCTGCTGCTTCTCGACGATGAGTCCGAGGCCGGCGAACGTGGAGCCGAAGAGGGCCAGTTGGAGCAGCAGGCCGGGCACCAGGACCTGCCAGGAGCTGCCGGAGCGGCCGAGCGGCACGTCGGTCAGCAGGGGGCCGTAGAACACGAGGTAGAGCGCGGGCATGAGCGCGCCGAAGAGCATGGCGGCCTTGGAGCGCAGGGTCTGGCGCGCGTAGCGGCCGTAGACGACGGCGATGTCGGAAAGGAGAAGGCGCATGGGATCGGCTCCTAGACGGCGAGAGGGGCGGCGTCCCGGGCCGCGGCGCCGCGCCCGGTGATCGCGAGGAAGGCGTCCTGCAGCGTGGCCGTGGGCGAGCCGGCGTGCCGGGTCTTGAGCTCGGCCGGGGTGCCCTCGGCGGCGACGGCGCCCTTGTCGACGACGACCAGCCGGTCGGCGAGCGCGTCCGCCTCGTCCAGGTAGTGCGTGGTGAGGAAGACGGTCGTGCCCCACGCGGAGCGGATGCGGCGGACGAGGTCCCAGAGGTCGGCGCGGCTGCCGGGGTCCAGCCCGGTGGTCGGCTCGTCGAGGAAGAGGATCTCCGGCCGGTGGGTGAGGGCCATGGCGATGTCGAGCCGCCGCCGCTGTCCTCCGGACAGTGCGCCGCAGGGCCGCTCCAGCAGCCCGTCCAGGCCCAGTTCGGCCGCCAGTTCCTCCGCGCGGGCCTGCGCGTCCGGCGTGCGCAGCCGGTAGAAGCGGCCCTGGGTGACCAGCTCCTCCCGCACGGACACCGTCGGGTCCACGCCGCCGGACTGGGCGACGTAGCCGATCCGTCGGCGTACCCCCGCGGGGTCGCGGGCGAGGTCGTGACCGGCGATGGTCGCGGTGCCGCCGGTGGGCGCGAGCAGGGTGGTGAGCATGCGCAGCGTGGTGGTCTTGCCCGCTCCGTTGGGGCCGAGGAAGCCGAGGATCTCCCCCTGCCGGACGGCGAGGTCGATGCCGCGCACGGCGTCGACGGGCCCGCGCGGGGTCGTGAAGGTCCGGGCGAGTCCGCAGGTGCGGATGCTGAGGGTGTGCGGTGCGTCCATGACCGCAAGAAAAGCAGAGTCTCTTAAAGTTTGCAATGACTCCAAGTTTTCAGGGAGTGCAGCAAAGCTACGATGGGGCCATGACCGAAGGACTGAGGGAGCGGAAGAAGCGGCAGACCAGGCAGCACATCTCGGACGTGGCGACCGGCCTGTTCCTGGAGCGCGGCTTCGACGCCGTGACGATCGCGGAGGTGGCGGCGGCCGCCGAGGTCTCCGTCAACACCGTCTACAACTACTTCTCCACCAAGGAAGCGCTCTTCCTCGACCGCGAGGACGACGCCGTGCAGTGGCTGGCCACGGTCGTCCGCGGGCGGCCCGCCGGGGAATCGGCGGCCGACGCGGTGCTGCGCGCCCTGCGGGCCGAAGCGGTCGCGGTCTCCCCGCGGCTCGGGCTCATCGACGGCTACGACCGCTTCCTGCGCGTCATCGCCCAGTCGCAGGCGCTGCGCTCCCGGCTGCTCGACATGCGCCACCGGGCCGTCGAGGCGCTGGCCGTCGTGCTCGCCGAGGAGGCCGGCGCGGGGGCAGGGACGATGCCCGCCCTGGTGGCCAGTCAGCTGGGGTGGATCCAGGGCCACGTCGTCGAGTTCATCCAGCGCGAGCTGACGGAGGGGCGCACCGCGGCGCAGACCTCGCGGGCGGCGCTCGGCCTGCTGGACGAGATCGAGTCCCTGCTCGGCGAGCGGCTCCTCGGCTACGCCCGCCGGCCCGCTGTGTGATCAATGAGGCCCAAGTGGCCCATCTGCACCGTGAGGTCACAGGCCCGGCCGTCTCAGTGTGATGTCCGTCATTCGGGACGTGACGCGCATCTCTTACTGCCCAACCGTGCGCCCCCGGGCGCTAATCTCCGGGCGGAGAGCCGTAAATGAACAGGTACATGCACAGGGAGTAAGGGGACAGCCGTGGCCAAGAAGCTCGCCGTCATCGGGGCCGGACTGATGGGCTCCGGGATTGCGCAGGTCTCTGCGCAGGCCGGTTGGGACGTCGTGCTGCGGGACGTCACGGACGCGGCGCTCACCCGCGGAACGGACGGCATCAGGGCCTCGTACGAGAAGTTCGTCTCCAAGGGGAAGCTGGAGGCTGCGGCCGCCGAGCAGGCGCTGGCGCGGATCACCACGACCACCGACCTCGACGCGGCCGCCGACGCCGACATCGTCGTCGAGGCGGTCTTCGAGGACATCGACACCAAGCGGGACATCTTCCGCACCCTGGACGGGCTGGTGAAGGACGAGACGGTGCTGGCCTCCAACACCTCCGCCATCCCGATCACCAAGATCGCGGCCGCCACGTCGCGCCCCGAGCGCGTGGTCGGCACCCACTTCTTCTCCCCGGTGCCCATGATGCAGCTGTGCGAGCTGGTGCGGGGTTACAAGACGAGCGACGAAACGCTCGCCAGGGCGCGTGAGTTCGCCGAGGGCGTCGGCAAGACCTGCATCGTCGTCAACCGCGACGTGGCCGGCTTCGTCACCACGCGCCTGATCTCCGCGCTCGTCGTCGAGGCGGCCAAGCTGTACGAATCGGGCGTGGCCACCGCCGAGGACATCGACGTCGCCTGCAAGCTGGGCTTCGGGCACGCCATGGGCCCGCTCGCGACCGCGGACCTGACGGGCATCGACATCCTGATGCACGCCACGGGGAACATCTACACCGAGTGCCAGGACGAGAAGTTCGCCCCGCCGGAGATCATGCGCCGCATGGTCGACGCGGGCGACCTCGGCCGGAAGAGCGGTCAGGGCTTTTACCAGCACTGAGCTGGGGCCGTCCACCGGGCTTCACCCCGTGGGGTGAATTCGGTGTCGGTTCGCTTACAGGCGGCAACTTTGTCGTGTGAGAGGCAGTCAGTTCTTTAGAGCCACAACCACATCAGGCACCACTCCCGGGAGCGCATATGCATATCAGGGGCGACCACGCCGAACTGGTCGTCGGGGGGCGCCTCGACGTCCGCAACGCGGCGGACGCCCGAACGGTCCTGCACTCCGCGCTCGACGCCGGGCGGGGCGACCTCGTCCTCGACCTGACCGAGCTGGACTCCTGGGACGCCACCGGACTGGGCGTCATCATGGGCGCCCACCGCCGCGCCGGGCGCACCGGCCGGCGGCTCGTCCTGCGCGGAGTGCCGGACCGCATGCAGCGCCTCCTGGTGGCCACCCGGCTGCACCGCATCCTCGCGATCGAGGGCGGCGGCGTCGCCGCCGCCGCCCCGCAGTCCCTGCCGCACGTCTGAGCCCGTTGCGACCAGGGGCGCCGGGCGGGCCCGGTGAGCCCCCTGCGCCACGAGTACCCCGATCCTCATGAGACTGTGACGTCCCGTGGCGACGTGGCACCCTCCCCGTCGTAGATACTGTGCCAAGGTCTGTTCGGTTTCCCGCCGCCCACGACAGCCCACGGCGGGCACCGGACCGGTACCGACGGCCCGCGCAGCACGGCCGGAGGTCGAAGGAGTGCGGACAGGCCGGAGGGCACGACGGCACGCCACGCATCTTGGGGGCTCTGAACCATGGACCCGACGAACCGGGGATCCGAGGAATTCCACGACGACGAGCACACTCCGGCCGAGGACGGCGGCACGCGGCGCCCGCCCCGCGAGCCCGCGCCGGGCCCGGAAGCGGGCTCCGGCGGCCAGGGGCCGGTCCGCGTCGTCCAGCTCGTCTCCGGTGACTACCTCCTCACCGTCAACCCGGTCGACGGCAGCGAAATAGAGCCCTGCCCGCCCGGCGCCCTTCCGGGCCGTCCCGAGCGCCACGGCCCCGAGCAGCGCGCCGAACTGCGCCGCGCCTCCACGCCCCCGCTGCCCGCCCGCCAGGCGGGGCCCCAGCTGCCCCTGCTCCACCGCGACGAGGAGCGCGAGAGACTGGGCCGCCTGCTCTCCCGCGGCCGGTCCGTGCGCCTGACCGGCCCCTCCGGCTCCGGCCGCAGCGTCCTGCTGGACGCCGTCGCCGAGGACTGCGCGGACCTCGCCCCCGACGGCGTCGTCCGGCTCAGCGGCTACCACCGCACCCCGAACGACCTGTTGCACGAGCTGTTCGCGGCCGTCCACCACGCACCCCTGCACCGCCTGGACCGCACCGAGTTGCTGGCCGCCGTCCACGAGATCGGCGCCGTCGTCGTCGTGGACGACCTCGAATTCGGCGGCGGCGCGCTCGACGAGCTCCTCGACGCCACGCCCGAGTGCGCCTTCCTGCTCGCCGCCACCCCCGACGTGGCCGCACCCTCCGCCGACTCGCACCTGGAAGAGGTCTTCCTCGGCGGACTGGACCGCACCGGCTGCCTGGAGCTGCTGGAGCTGGCCGTGGACCGGCCGCTCACCGACGAGGAGGCCGGCTGGGCGGCCGACCTGTGGTTCGAGTCCGAGGGCCTGCCGCTGCGCTTCGTCCAGGCCGGCGCCCTGCTGCGGCAGCGGGACGCCCGCGCCGCCGGCCCGGCGGCCGTCGAGGAGTTCGGCGTCTTCGCCGAGCGGCCCCACGCCACCGCCGGCGGCGAGGTCACCGACACCGACGCCGTACCGCTGCCCAGCCTCGCCCAGGCCGCCGCGCCCGCCGCCCTGCTCGCCTCCCGGCTCGGCGAGGCCGCCCGCGAGACCCTGCGGTTCGCGGTCGCCCTCGGCGGCGAGCTGCCCCACCAGGCCCACCTGCCCGCACTGGCCGGCGACACCCACGCGGACGCCGCCGTCGGCGAGCTGCTGGCCTGCGGGCTGATCGGCACCGTCGCCACCCACTACCGCCTCGCCGCCGGCGTCGCCGACCAGCTGATCGCCGAGGGCTACGGCGACGACACGGCCGACAAGGCGCACACCGCCGCCCAGCACTACGCCTGGTGGGCCGGCCACCCGTCCGTGACCCCCGAGCGGATCGCCGTCGAGGCCGACGCGATCCTGGCCACCCTGGGCGCCCTGGTCGGCGCCGAGGAGGCCGGCCAGCGCGCCGCCGCCGTCCTGCTGGCCCGCACGGCCGCACCCGCCTTCGCGGCGGCCCTGCACTGGGGCGCCTGGGAGCGCAGCCTGCGCTACGGACAGGAAGCCGCGCGGCTCGCGGGCGAGGTCGGCGAAGAAGCGTATTTCCACCACGAGTTGGGCGTCCTCGCCCTGTGCAGCGGCAACCTCGACCGGGCCCGCGCCGAACTGGAGGCGTCCATCGGCCTGCGTGGCGTCCTCGCCGACAAGCGTGGCGCCGTCGCCGGCCGCCGTGCCCTGGCGCTGGTCGCCGACCGCACCGGCCTGGCCATGGGTGCCCGGCCCGTGCCCGGAGGCGCCCCGGGGCGCAGTGGCTCCGCGGCCGTGCCGCCCCTGCCGCCGCTGCCCACCCCCGTCGGCGCCCGCCCGGCCGCCGGCACGGACAGCCGCACGCCGCCCGGCGAGGAGGTCCCGGACGCGCGCAGCGAGGAGTCGGCCGCCCCGCCCGCCACGGTGCCCTCCGGCCGGCACCCGGACAACGTGATGACCACGGTCATGACCCCGGTCGTCACCGCGGGCGCCGTGCCCCGGCCCCCCGCCGCACCGCCGCGCCGGCCGGCGGCCGGGCACTCGTGGGCGCAGAAGCTCATGTCCGGCGGCAACCGGCGCAACCTCGTCGCGGCGGGCGCCGGCGCCCTGCTCGCGGCCGTGCTCGGCACCGTCGTCACCCTCGGCGCCACCACCGGCGGCACGGACGGCCCGTCGTCGGACACGGTGCGGCCGGGCCAGTCCGCCTCCCAGCAGGACGGCGACGGCGGGCTGAGCGCCGACGAGCCGGCCGCCGGGGAGCCCGGCGCCCCGCAGGTGCAGGACCGGCCGGGCCGCCCCGGCCGCAGCCCCGGCCCGGGCGGCCCGGCCCCCGGCACCCCCGGCCCCTCCGGCAGCTCCTCACCGTCCGCACCGCCGGCCAGCGGCGACCCGGCGCCCCGGCCCCCGACCACGCCGGGCCGGCCCTCGCAGAGCCCCAGCCGCACGCCCGGCGGGGAGACCCCGAAGCCGCCGACGACGCCGACGCAGCCCACGCCGGACAAGCCGACCAAGCCCGCCGACCCGCCGACGACCCCGGCCCAGCCCACCGCCGGCGGCAGCTCCAACGCGGCGAGCGGACCGGCGACGGGCAAGCCCACCGCCGGCAGCCCGGGCGGCACCCCGGTCGCCTAGGGCGGGTCCCAGGGCCTGCCCCGGCAACGGGCGAGGGCCCGTACGCCACCGGCGTACGGGCCCTCGCGCAAGCAGGGGGGCGGATCAGAACAGCCGCAGCTTGTCGTCCTCGATGCCGCGCATCGCGTCGTAGTCCAGGACGACGCAGCCGATGCCGCGGTCCGTGGCCAGCACCCGCGCCTGGGGCTTGATCTCCTGCGCGGCGAAGACGCCGCGCACGGGCGCGAGGTGCGGGTCGCGGTTGAGCAGCTCCAGGTAGCGCGTGAGCTGCTCCACGCCGTCGATCTCGCCGCGCCGCTTGAGCTCCACGGCCACCGTCGCGCCGTCGGCGTCACGGCAGAGGATGTCCACCGGGCCGATCGCCGTCGGGTACTCGCGGCGGATGAGGGTGTAGCCCTCGCCGAGGATCTCGATGCGGTCCGCGAGCAGCTCCTGCAGGTGCGCCTCGACGCCGTCCTTGATCAGGCCGGGGTCGACGCCGAGCTCGTGCGAGGAGTCGTGCAGCACCTCTTCCATGGTGATGATGAGCTTCTCGCCCGCCTTGTTGATCACCGTCCACACGGCGATGCCGTCCTGGTCCTCCTCCTTGAGGGTGCACGGCGGAGACATCCAGTTCAGGGGCTTGTAGGCCCGGTCGTCCGCGTGGATGCTGACGCTGCCGTCCGCCTTGACCAGGATCAGACGGGGGGCGGAGGGCAGGTGGGCGGTGAGCCGGCCCGCGTAATCCACGGAGCAACGGGCGATGACGAGACGCATGGTGAGCCACGCTACTCGACTCCTGCCACTTCACGCGATTCGCCCGGGAAGGGCCCTGCGGGCTTTGGCCAGTTGTCGGTGTTCTCCTGGTGGGGCAGCAGTGGCCGGATTACCGTTGAAGCGGGCGGTCGTCGTACGGGCACAGGGCGTCGTCGTCCGCTCGCCCATCCCCAAGACCCCGTCCGCGGGGTCGCGAGAGGAGAACCCATGTCGCTCGACGTCTCACCGGCCCTCCTCGAACAGGCCGAGCGAGGCGAGGTCGACGAAGCGGATTTCGTCGACTGCGTCCGGACCTCCCTGCCCTACGCGTGGGAGATGATCAGCTCTCTGGTGGACCGGCTCCAGGTCGAAGGCGGGGAGTTCGCCGACAACCGGACGCCGCCGCCGGACGAGCAGGCACGCGGCCAGCTGCTGCGCGCCCTGGCGAGTGACGCGATCCGTGGTGCGCTGCAGCGGCACTTCGGTGTCCGGCTGGCGTTCCAGAATTGCCACCGGGTGGCGGTCTTCCCCGTCGACCGCTCGGTGGACGGGCGTCTGGCCCGCTTCACCTCGGTGCGGGGCCAGCTGCTGAACCAGTCACCGGAGCTGCGTGACTGCTGATGCCGTTCGTGCTGCCGCTCCGGGACCGGGGGAGGTGCACAGAGAGCGGGGGCGGCAGCTCCGCCGGGAGACGGGGGCGCGGGGGACGAAAGGCGTGGGGGTGGGGGGTCAGTCGAGCAGGGGCAGCACGTCCGAGCCGAGCCGGCGCAGGTTCTCCTCGGTGGCCGCGAGGTCGCCCGAGCCCTCGGCGAGCAGGGCGAAGCGGTGGATGCCCGTGCGTTCCGCGGTGGCCGACAGCCGGTCCGCGCACAGCCGGGGCGGGCCGACGGGATGCAGCTCGCACAGCAGCTCCGTGTAGGCGAGCGGGTCGCGCATCCGGCGGGCCCTGCCGTCGACCGTCACATGCGCCGTGAGCCCGTGGTGGAACCACCCCGGCATCACCTTCAGCAGTGTCTCCGCCGCCTCCGGGCGCCGGTCCCCGATCTGTACGACGCCCGCCGCCACATGACCGGCGGCCGCCACCGCCTCCGGTGAACTCCCGGCCTCCAGGGCGCACTTGCGCCACAGGGCCACCATCTCCGCCTTCTCCTCGTCCGTGCTGTGCATGCCGAGCAGCATCGGCAGCCCGTGGGCCGCCGCCAGTCGCACGCTCGCGGGCGAGGTGCACGCGACGATCACGCCGGGGCCGGGGTCCTCCAACGGGTCGTCGGGGCGCGGGACGACCGGGACCTCCCGGAAGGCGAACCGCTCGCCGCTGCTGCCGACCCGGGGTTCCCGCAGCCACCGCATCAGCAATTCGAGCGACTCGGGGAACCCCTCTTCGTACGCCCCGAGGCCCGAGTTGAACACTTCCAGGTCGACCCACGGCCCGCCGCGGCCCACCCCCAGGGTGAACCTCCCGCCCGACGTCAGGTGCAGCAGCGCCGCCTGCTCGCCCAGCGCCACGGGGTGCGTGGTGGGCAGCACGCTCACGGCCGTACCGACCCCGAGGGTGCGGGTGCGGCCGAGGAGCAGGGCCGCCAGGGTCACCGCGGACGGGCACACGCCGTACGGGACGAAGTGGTGCTCCGCCAGCCAGACGGCGTCCAGCCCCGCCTCCTCGGCGACCTCCGCCGAGCGGACGGCTCTGTACAACGCCTCCTCGTGGCCCTGGCCCGGGAATTGGGCGGCCACGACAAACGCTCCAACGCGCATCGCTCTTGTTCCTCCTAGCGACCGACGCGGCACCCCCCTGGAGGCAATAACGGCCGACACGTGCCAAAGGTACGGCCGAGCGTGAAGTTTTCATGATGATCGGTGCGCAGGCGCCATAGGCCCGTGCGGACGGCGGACCGTGGGTACGGCCGTGCCGCGTAGGCTGGTCCGCGACCCGTAGCCCCAGACCTCCCGAGGTGCCCCGTGTCCCCGCGCCGAAACCGCCCGCGAGGCGGCGCCGACAAACACGCCCCCCTCCCGCGCGACGAGAGCGGCGAACGGTACGGCCTGGAGCGCACGGAGAGTTGGCAGGGCGAGGACTGGGCCGTGCGCATGATCGGCGGCGGTGCCGCCGCGAAGCACTACCGCTGCCCCGGCTGCGACCAGGAGATCCCGCCGGGCGTCCCGCACGTCGTCGCCTGGCCGCGGTACGGCGCCGGCGTCGACGACCGGCGGCACTGGCACAAGGCGTGCTGGAACGCGAAGGACCGCCGGAGCGCAAGGCTCCAGCGGTCCCGTAACGCGCCGCGGTACTGACGCGGACAACCGGTCGGCGGCCGACCGGTCAGGCGTCCCGCTTGACCAGCGAGGCGTACGCGCCGCCCAGGACCGCGGCCGCGACGCCGGCCATGATCCACAGCGGGGTCCAGCCGCCCGGTCCCGAGACGGGGTCGGCGGAGGTGGCGTAGAACGCCGCCAGCTGGTTGGGGATCGAGTACTCGAAGAACGCCTGACGGATGTCGCTGAGCGCGTCCGTCGCCATGAACATCGCCAGGACCAGCGGGAGCAGCACCACGCCCAGCATGACCGTGATGGCCCCGGCGGAGTGCCGCAGCAGGGTGCCCACACCGAGGGCCACCAGGCCCAGGGTGGCGGTGTAGAGGCTCACGCCCACCGTCGCCCGGAGCCACACGTCGGCCGACGGGTCGACCGAGGACTGGTCCTCCAGCAGCGTCCAGGCGGCCATCGACACCAGCACGGTGCAGAGCAGCATGATCGTGAACGTCAGCAGGAAGAAGACGACCGCCTTGGCCGTCAGCACGCGCCCGCGGTTCGGGCAGGCGGTCAAGGTCGTGCGGATCAGGCCCGTGCCGTACTCGGACGAGATCGTCAGGACCCCGAGGGTGATCACGCAGAGGATGCCCAGCAGGAGGCCGAAGAAGCCGACGAACAGCGGCGAGCCGTTCTGCATCGAATCGCCCGTGCTGTCGAAGCCCACGGCGACCAGCAGGCCGATGCCGACGAAGAGCAGGACCATGACGCCCAGCGTCCACACCGTCGACCGGACCGAACGGATCTTGGTCCACTCGGAGAGCAGGGCGTCGGCGAGCGTGGCCCGGCGGATCGGGATGGGCGAGACGTAGCCGCCGCCGGGCGCCTGTCCCGGCCAGTAACCGGCCTGCGGGCCCGGGGCCTGCTGGGCCTGGTGGGCGTGGTGGGCGTAGGCGGGAGCGCCCGCGGGCGGCTGGGGCGCCTGCTGCGGCGCGTGCTGCGGGGGCGCGGGGTGCTGGGGGGTGGTCATCGGGCGTCCTCGCTGTCGCGCTTGGTCAGGTCGGCCGGGGCGCCGTGCGGCGCGGGGGCGGCGGGCGGGGGAGCGGGCGTGTCACCGGCCGGGGCCGCCGGCGCGGGCGCCGCCTGGGGCGCCTGCGGGGCCCCGGGGGCGGCCTGCGGCGCCTGGGGTGCCTGCGGGGCGGCGGAGCCTGCCTGCGGCGCCTGGGGCGCGGGCGCGGCCTGGTACGGGTGCGGTGCCGCGGCCGGTGCGCCCGGTGCCGGCTGCTGCGGCGCGGCGGCGTAGGGGTTCGGCTGCTCGCCCGGCAGGACGGGGTACGCCTGCTCCGGCCAGCCCTGGGGGAGCGCGGCGGGCTGCTGCCAGCCCGTGGGGGCGGGGGCGGGCGCCTGCAGGCCCGCGCGCTGGTCCGCCGTCGAGCGGTAGTCGACCGCGCCCTGCGTCATGCGCATGTACGCCTCCTCCAGCGACGCCTGGTGCGGGGAGAGCTCCCACAGGCGGACGTCCTCGCCGTGCGCGAGGTCGCTGATGCGCGGCAGCGGCAGACCGGTCACGCGCAGGGCGCCGTCCGGCTCGGGGAGGACCTGGGCGCCGGCCCCGACCAGCGCCGCCGTGAGCTTCTCGCGCCCTTCCGGCTCGCCCTCGGGCGTCCGGACGCGGGCGAAGTCCGCGGAGTTCGCGGAGATGAAGTCCTTGACGCTCATGTCGGCCATGAGCTGCCCGCGCCCGATGACGATCAGATGGTCGGCGGTCAGCGCCATCTCGCTCATCAGGTGGGAGGAGACGAAGACCGTACGGCCCTCCGCCGCCAGCCGCTTCATGAGGTTGCGGACCCAGAGGATGCCCTCGGGGTCGAGGCCGTTGACCGGCTCGTCGAACAGCAGCACCTGCGGGTCGCCCAGCAGCGCGGCGGCGATGCCCAGGCGCTGGCCCATGCCGAGGGAGAAGCCCTTGGAGCGTCTGCGCGCCACGTCCTGGAGGCCGACGACGCCGAGGACCTCGTCGACGCGGCGGGCGGGGATGCCGGAGAGCTGGGCCAGGGAGAGCAGGTGCTGACGGGCGCTCCGGCCGCCGTGCACGGCCTTGGCGTCGAGCAGGGCGCCGACCTGGCGCGGGGCGTTCGGCAGCTTGTGGAAGGGCTGCCCGGCGATCGTGACCCGGCCGGCCGAAGGCATGTCCAGGCCGAGGATCATGCGCATGGTGGTCGACTTGCCGGAGCCGTTGGGCCCCAGGAAGCCGGTCACGGCACCCGGCCGGACCTGGAACGTCAGGTTGTGCACGGCCGTCTTGGCGCCGTAGCGCTTCGTCAGACCGACTGCCTCGATCATTCATCGCCCCTAGCGAGCTCGGTCAGGGCGAACGCCCCCGTAAGGGTTAGGAGGATAGACGAGGGGTTGACGGTTCCCGATATGCACGGGTTGTGACCGACGCCGCGCAACGAAAGGGGCGGCCTCAGGGGGGTCTCGCAGGCATCCTCTGGTCCTGCCCGGGGCGGCCCGCGGTCAGGCGTCCCGCCTCCTGAGCAGCGCGTATCCGCCGATCAGCGCCGCCACCACCCACAGGACCATGATCGCGAACCCGCCCCAGGGCCCGTAGGGCGCGTCGTCGCCGAACGTGACGACCTGCATCACCTTCTGTCCGGCCTGGTCGGGCAGGTACTGCCCCACCTTCCTGGTGGCCGGGACATTGCCGAGGATGGCCGAAATGAGGAAGAAGAACGGCATGAGAATGCCGAGCGAGAGCATGGGGCTGCGCAGCATCGTGGCGACGCCCATCGAGAACACCGTGATCGCCGTCATGTAGAGCCCGCCGCCGATCACCGCGCGCAGCACCCCCGGATCCCCGAGGTGCGCCTTGTGGCTGCCGAGCATCGCCTGGCCGACGAAGAACGCCACAAAGCTCGTGAGCATGCCGACGACGAATGCGAGCAGCGTGGCAATGGTGATCTTGCTGAAGAGAAAGGTGCCGCGCTGGGGAACGGCCGCCAGGGAAGTCCGGATCATTCCGGTGCTGTATTCGTTGGAAACGACCAGCACCCCGAAAACGATCAACGCCAGCTGGCCGAGACCCATCCCCGCGAAGCTGATGAACGTCGGATCAAATTGGATCTTGTCTTTCGGGGAGAGATTGTCGAAGTCCCTCTTGCTCAGGGCGCTGATCAGCGCGCCGAGCGCCACGGTCACCACCACAGCGATCCCGAGCGTCCACACCGTGGAACGCACCGATTTGATCTTCGTCCACTCCGACCGGAGGACCTGCGTCACCACCGCCATCGCTCAGGCCCCCTTCTTCTTCCGCGGGCTCTTGCGCCAGTCGGTGCCCCAGGCGGCCCCGGGCGCGGCGGCCGCCGGCGGCTGATGGTCGTCGTGCGCGTGGTACTCCACCGCCCCGGCGGTGAGCCGCATGAACGCCTCCTCCAGCGACGCCTGCTGCGGGCTCAGCTCATGCAGCACGATCCGGTGCCGGGCCGCGAGCTCCCCCAGGTGCTCGGCGTCCTCGCCCTCGACCTCCAGTGCCCCGTCGCTGCGGGGCACGAAGTCGATGCCGGCGCCGTGCAGCACGTCCCGCAGCCGTTCGTGACCGGGGGAGCGCATCCGCACGAAGGACCGGGAGTTCTCCCTGATGAAACCGGCCATGCTCGTGTCGGCGAGCAGCCGGCCCTGGCCGATGACCACCAGGTGGTCGGCGGTCAGCGCCATCTCGCTCATCAGGTGGGAGGAGACGAAGACCGTACGGCCCTGGGCGGCCAGGTTCTTCATGAGGTTGCGGATCCAGTGGATGCCCTCGGGGTCGAGGCCGTTGACCGGCTCGTCGAACATGAGGATCTGCGGGTCGCCCAGCAGGGCCCCCGCGATGCCCAGGCGCTGCCCCATGCCGAGCGAGAAGCCCTTCGAACGCTTCCCGGCCACCGACGTCAGCCCCACGGTGTCCAGCACCTCGCGCACCCGCGCGCGCGGGATGCCGTTGCTCTGCGCCAGGCACAGCAGGTGGTTGAAGGCGCTGCGACCGCCGTGCATCGCCTTGGCGTCCAGCAGGGCGCCGACGGTCTTCAGCGGGTCCTGCAAGCGGCGGTAGTGCCTGCCGTCGATGCGGACCGTGCCACTGGTCGGATGGTCCAGGCCGAGCATCATCCGCATCGTGGTGGACTTGCCGGCGCCGTTGGGCCCGAGGAAGCCGGTGACGATGCCGGGGCGCACGGTGAACGTGAGGTGGTCCACGGCGCGCACGTCGCCGTAGTCCTTGGTCAGATCCGCCAGCTCGATCATTACGCCACGGTAAGGGCGGCTCCGGCCGCCCGCCACCGGTGGCGCAGGCTCCGGACCAGGGGCGGAAAGCACTCGGCGCGCCGCCGGCCACAGGAGGTGGCGCGCGGCGCGCCGGGCACAGGATCCCCCGAACGAGCGGCGTACGGACCGCGCCGCGTCAGCGGCTCTGCTGGGCCGGGACGCCGCGCGTGATCGGCTCGTCGTCACCCGGCACCCCGGCCGCGGCCACGGCCGCACCGGTCAGCGTGGCCAGCATCTCGCGGACGTTGGTCAGCTGGGCGTTGATGCTGTCGCGGCGGTTGGTGAGCGCCGCCAGCTCCCGCTCGGACTCGCTGCGGATGCGGTCCGCCTTGGCGTTGGCGTCGGCCACGATGTCCTCGGCCTGGCGCTGCGCGGTCTCCACCGTCTGCCGGGCCCGGCGCTCCGCGTCCGTACGCAGCTTCTCCGCCTCCAGGCGCAGCTGCTCGGCGCGGTGCTCGATCTCCGCCAGCCGCTTCTCGGCCTTGGCCTGGCGGGAGGCCAGGTCACGCTCGGACTGCTCGCGGCGCTTGGCCAGGTTGGTCTCGAAGTCGGCCGCGGCCTGGGCGGCCTTGGCGCGGGTCTCCTCGAAGAGGGCGTCCGCCTCCTCGCGCTTGGACTGCGCGTCCTTCTGCGCCTCGGCACGCAGCGTGGCCGCGTCCCCCTTGGCCTTCTCGACGATCCGCGCGCCCTCGTCCTCCGCCTTGGCCTTGCGGTCGGCCGCGAACGACTCGGCGTCGTTGCGCACCTGCTGCGCGGCCGACTCGGCCAGCTCACGGTGCTGCTCGGCGGCGCGCCGGGCCTCTTCCCGCAGGTCCTTGGCCTCTTCCTCGGCGAGCCGGAGAATCTTTTCCACGCGCGCGCCGAGCCCCGCGTAGGACGGCTCCGCGTCATTGATCTGTGCCTGAGCGTTCTGCGTTTCGAGGTGGAGCTCCTCGATGCGCTTTTCCAGCGAAGTGATCCGCGCCAGTGCACTGTCACGGTCCGCTACGAGCTTGGTAATGCGGTCGTCCACCTGGCCGCGGTCGTATCCACGCCGCACCAACTCGAAGCCGAAGGGGGAGGAAGTGTCGCTCATGGGGTTCCTGTCATAAGAGACCGGTGAGGTGATAGAGGAATCCTAGGGGCGTGAGCGGCGTCTCATCGAGCAGATGGAAGTAGACAGTTGGGGAATCCGGAAACCGGCCCCTCGATTGAGTGTTACTTCTGTGACTGCTTGCCACCCGATCGAGTTGCGCCGGCGCCGGCCGCCGCCTTCACCCCGCCCTCCTTGGAGCCGCCTGCCCCGGGGGCCTCAAATGATTCCAACGCCTCCAGCACGTCCTGGACACGGGAAATCTCGGCCTGAATGTCCTCGCGGCGGCGGACCAGCACCTCCAACTCCCGCTTCCCCTCCTCCAGAAGACGCGCAGACTCCTCACGAGCCTCGGTGCGCAGGCGCTCGGCCTCGCGTACGGCGGTGGACTTCTTCTGCTCCGCCTCCTTGATCAGCGCATCCGCCTTCTTCACGGCCGTGATCCGCACCTTGCTGGCCTCGCTCTGGGCGTCCGAGACCAGCTTCTCCGCCTTCTCCTCGGCGTTCGTCAGCTGCTCGGTGGCCGCCGCGACGAGCTTGTCGCAGCGCTCGCCCGCGGACTGCATCGCCTCGGCCGCCTCCCGGCGGGCCCGCTCGTGCAGCTCCTCGACCTCGCCCTCCAGCCGGGAGCGCAGCTCCTCGGCCCGGTCCCTTATGGCGGTGGCGTCCCCACGGGCCTCGGCCAGCAGGGTGTTGGCGTCCGTACGGGCCCGCTCCACCACCGCGTTGCCCTCGCCGGTGGCCTCCTTGACGATCCGGTCGGCCTCCTTGCGGGCCGCGCCCACCATGGCGTCGGCCTGCTCCTCGGCCGCCGTGGCGGCCCGGACGGCCTCCTCCTGCGCCTTGGCGATCAGCGCGTCCGCCTGCTCGGCGGCGTCCGCCAGCCGCTTGGCGCCGGCGTCCCGCGCCTCGTCCACGGTCCGCTCGGCCTCGGCGCGGGCCTCGGCCCGCGTCCGCTCCGCCTCCAGGACGGCGTCGGCCTTGATCTTCGCGGAGTCGGCCCGGGTGCTGTTGGCGTTCTCCTGGGCGGCCGCGAGGGCCTCGGCGGCCTCGGTGGCCATCCGGTCGGCCTCCGCCGTCACCTCGGCGACGAGGGTGTCCGCCTGCTCGGCGGCCTCCGCACGGCGGGCGTTCGCCGCCTCACGGGCCTCGTCGGTGAGCCGCTCCGCCTCCTCGCGGGCGTTCTCCAGGGCCGCGTCGGCATCGCCCCGCAGCCGCTCCGCCTCCGCCGTCGCCTCGGCCAGCGTCCGCTCGGCCTGCGCGGTGGCCTCCGCCCGGTGGGCGTCGGCGGCCTCGCGGGCCTCCTCGACCGTGCGGGCGGCCTCGGCCGCCATCTTCTCGGCCTCGGCCGTCGCCTTCGCGATCAGCTTGTCCGCCTGCTCGGCGGCCTCGGCCCGGCGGGCGTTCGCCGCCTCACGGGCCTTGTCCACGATGCGGTCGGCGTCGTCCTGCGCCGAGGACGTCAGCTCGGCCGCCTCATTGACGATGCGGTCGGCCTCCGCCCGGCCCTCGCCACGGATCTTGTTCGCGTCCTCGCGGGCCTCGGCCCGCGTGCGCGCCGCGTCCTGCTCCGCCGACGCCAGCGCGTCGGAGGCGTCCGTGCGCATCTGCTGCGCCTTGGCGGACGCGTCCGCCACCATCCGCTCGGCCTCGGCCGTCGCCTTGGCGAGCACGGCGTCCGCCTGCTCGTCGGCCGTGGCCTTCTTCTCGGCGGCCGCGGCCCGCAGCCGCTCCGCCTCCTCGCCGGCCTCGGCCAGCAGGCGCCCGGCCGTCGCCTCGGCCTCCGCCCGGTGGGCGTCGGCGGCCTCGCGGGCCTCGGCCACCGTGCGGGCGGCCTCGGCCGCCATCTTCCCGGCCTCGGCCGTCGCCTCGGTGATCAGCTCGTCGGCCTGCTGGGCCGCCTCCGCACGCCGTGCGTTCGCCGACTCGCGCGCCTCGTCGACCGTGCGCGCCGCCTCGGCCCGCAGCCGCTCGGCGTCCGCCTCGGCCTCCGCCCGGTGGCCGTCGGCCGCCGCACGTGCCTGCTCCTCGAAACGGGCCGCCTCCGCCCGGGCGGCCTCGACCATCTCGGCCGCCTCGGCGATCAGCCGGTCTGCGTCCGCCGACGCCTCGGCCCGGTGACCGTCCGCGGCCTCGCGGGCCTCGGCCACCGTGCGGGCGGCCTCGGCCGCCATCTTCTCCGCCTCGGCCGTCGCCTCGGTGATCAGCTCGTCGGCCTGCTGGGCCGCCTCCGCACGCCGCGTGCCCGCGTCCTCGCGCGCCTCGTCCAGCACCCGGGCCGCCTCGGCCCGCAGCCGCTCGGCGTCCGCCTCGGCCTCCGCACGACGGGCGTCGGCGGCCTCGCGGGCCTCCTCGACCGTCCGGGCGGCCTCGGCCCGCAGCCGCTCCGCCTCCTTGGTGCCCTCGGCGATCAGCTCGTCGGCCTGACCGGCCGCCTCCGCACGGCGGGCGTTGGCCGCCTCACGGGCCTCGTCCAGCACGCGGGCCGCCTCGGCCTCGACGCCCTCCGCCTCGGAGATCGCCTCCGCGACCGTACGCTCCGCCAGCTCCTGGGCGGCGTCCGTCGCGGCCTTCGCCTCCGACCGGAGCCGGGCGGCGTCCTCCTCGGCCCGCTCGCGCTCGGCGTAGGCGTCGGCGCGGACGCGGTCCGCCTCGATCTGGGCGTCGGTGACCGTGCGCTCGGCGTTGTGCTCGGCGGCCGAACGCAGCCCCGCGATCTCCTCCTCGGCCTGCTCGTGCAGGCCCGCGACGGCGTCCCGCACCTGCTGCGCGGTCTGCTCGGCGGCGGCCACGAGCTCGCTCGCCCGCTGCTCCGCCTCCTCGACCAGGCGCCGGCCTTCCTCCTGCGCCTCCGCGACCCGCTTGCGCGCCGACGCCAGCAGCTCCTCGCTCTGCTCGCGCGCCGCCTCGCGCTCGGCCTGCGCCTCCGTACGGGCGTCACCGAGCAGCTCCTCGGCCTCACGGCGGCGCCGTGCGGCCTCCTCCTGCGCGGCGGCCAGCGCCTCGGCGGCCTCGGCGGCCGTCCGCTCGGCGGCGGCGTTCGCCTCCGCCCGCACCCGGTCGGCGCTCTCCTGCGCCTCCGTGCGCAGCCGCTCGGCCTCCTCCTCGGCCTCGCCCAGCAGCCGCGCCAGCATGGCCTCGCCCTCGGCACGCGCCGCGGACGCCTCCGCGGCCGCCTCGGTGCGCAGCCGCTCGGCCTCCTCCTCGGCCGCGGCCTGCAGTGTGCGGACCCGCTCGGCGGACTCCGTGCGCTGCCGCTCGCTCTCCTCGGCCGCCTCGCGGCGCAGCCGCTCGGCCTCCGCACGCGCCTCGCGCAGCGCCGTCTCGGCGGCCTCCACGCGCTGCCCGGCCTCGCTCCGCAGCCGCTGCAGCTCCGCCGCGGCCTCCTCGGTGCGCGCCTCGGCGGCCCGCTCGGCCTCCTCGCGCAGCGCACGGGCCGCTTCGGCGGCCTCCGTACGGACGCGCTCCGCGTGGTCCTCGGCCTCCTCGGCCATCTCCTCGGCCTCGGTACGGGCCCGCTCCAGGGCCTCCTCGGCCTGCTTGCGCAGCGTCGCCGCGCGCTCGGCGGCCTCCGCCCGGAGGCGCTCGCTCTCCGCGCTCGCGCCGCTACGGGTCTCCTCGGCGTCGGCCTTGGCCTTGGCCAGGAGCTCCTCGGCGGTGCTGGCCGCCTCCTCGATCTGCTGGACCGCCTCCCGACGGGCCTCGCCGCGGATCCGCTCGCCCTCGGCGACGGCCTCCGCCCGCAGCTGCTCGGCCTCGCCGCGCAGCCGCCGCGCCTCCTCCTGGAGCTCGACGGTCTTCGCGCGGTACTCCGCGGTGTCGTCCTTGGCCTCGCCCTTGAGCTGCTCGGCGGTGTCCGCCGCCTGCGCCCGCAGCCGCTCGGCCTCCGCCTCGGCCTCCCGGCGGATGCGCTCCGCCTCGGCGGCGGCGGCCTTCGTGGTGGCCTGGGCGTCCTCCGACGCCTTGGCCAGCACCTCCTCGGCCGTACGGGCGGCCTTGGCGAGGGCGGCGGCGGAGTCCTCGGCGACGGCGCTGCGCGCCTCCGCGGCCGCCTCGGCCCGCAGCCGCTCGGCCTCGGCGACGGCGTCGGCCCGCAGCTGCTCGGCCTCGGCCCGCAGCGCCTCGGCCTCCTTGGTGGCCTCGCTCACCAGCCGGGCGATCTCCGCCCTGGCCGTACGGGTGCGCTGCTCGTTGTCCGACTCGGCGGCGGTCAGCCGCCGCGTGGCGGCCTCCTTCGCCTCGACGACCAGCTTCTCCGCCTCGGCCCGCGCCTCGCGCAGGGCCGCATCGGCCTCCTGCATGCGCGCCTCGGCGGTGCGCGTCATCTCGGCGGCGGCCGTACGGGCCTGGTCGGACTCGGCACTGGTGGCCGAGCGCAGCTGCTCGGCGTGGTCGGTGGCCTCCTGCGCCTGCGTGGAGGCGGCGGTCAGCAGCCGCTCGGCGTCCGTGCGCGCCCGGCGCAGGATCGCTTCGGCTTCCGCACGGGCCTCCTCGGCGGCGGCCCCGAGCCGGCCGCTGGCCTGCTCGGTCAGCCGCTGGGCCTCCGCACGCGCGGCGGCCAGGGCCTGCTCGGCCTCGGCCCGCGACTCCTCCAGCAGCCGGCGGGCCTGGGACTCCGTGCGCGCCCGCAGCTGCTCGGCCCAGGCGACGTTCTCGTTGACGTGCGACTCGACGGTGCGGCGGCGCTCGTTGAGCTCCTCGTCCAGCCGCTGCCGGCGGGCCACCGCCTCGGCGTGCAGCTCCGCCTCCATGCGGGCCTGCTGCTCCGCCTGCTCCTGCAGCAGCCGCTGCGTCTGGGCGCGCGCCTCGCGCACCTCGCGCTCGGCGTCGCTGCGCAGCTGTTCTGCCTGGATCTGGGCATTGCGGAGGAGTTGTTCCGCCTGGTACCCGATGTCCGCCGAGTCATAGGCGGGACGGTGGGCGAGGGTGCGGCGCGCCTCGTGGAGCTTGGCGCGCAACACCTCGACCTGGTAGCCGAGGTCGTCGGCGTGCTGGACAGCCTTTTCCCGCTCGGTCTTCAGCCGCTTCATCTCGGCCTCGAACTTCGAGAGGTGGTCGGCTTCCTCCAGCTGACTCTCCTGGCGCTCGTAGCCCCGCACAGCGCGGTCCATCCGTCCCCTGGTCGCGTCGGCGGCCGGCCCCGTACTGCGTCGGTGGTGGAACCCGGAGCCCGCCCTTCCGAAGAAATGGTGTCAGATCATCGGTACAGCCCGGTCCCGGGGCCACCCGGTACCCCGGCCGAACCTGCACTCTACCGGCCGGGGGAGGGGTGGGTCAGTGCTCCGCCGTCCCATCGGGCGCGGAGGTGACCAGTTCCGTCAGTACGCCGTGACAGTCCTTCGGGTGCAGGAAGGTGATGCGCGAGCCCATGGAACCGCGCCGCGGCTCGTCGTAGAGCACCCGCACGCCCTTCTCCCGGACGGCCTCGGCGTCACCGTCGACGTCGGCCGTACCGAACGCGATGTGGTGAACGCCCTCGCCGTTCTTCGCCAGCCACTTGCCCACCGCGGAGTCCTCGCGGGTGGGCTCCAGCAGCTGCAGGTAGGACGCCCCGCCGTCGGAGGTCCCGTTGATCCTCAGCATGGCCTCGCGGACGCCCTGCTCCTCGTTGACCTCGGTGTGGAACACCTCGAATCCGTACGTGGCACGGTAGAACTCGACAGTCCGGTCGAGGTCGAAGCAGGCGATCCCGATGTGGTCGATGCGCGTCAGCATGGCTCCAGTGCACCGCTGCACGGGGTGGTTACGCAACGTGCGCGCGATCACACCGTCGGCCCGGTGACCGGGTGCCGTACCGCTCAGTACATTGACGGGAACCGTCGTTAACATCCCTCTGCTCGAAGGGGCCGCGCCCATGTCTGGTACGAACGGGAACAACCGCCGCACTTCCGTCATCGTCGCGGGCGCCCGTACGCCCATGGGCCGCCTGCTGGGCTCGTTGCGCACCTTCTCCGGGGCCGACCTGGGCGGCGTGGCCATCAAGGCGGCGCTGGACCGGGCCGGCATCGGCGGCGACCAGGTGCAGTACGTGATCATGGGTCAGGTCCTGCAGGCCGGCGCCGGGCAGATCCCCGCCCGTCAGGCCGCGGTCAAGGCCGGCATCCCCATGAACGTCCCGGCGCTGACCGTCAACAAGGTCTGCCTGTCCGGCCTCGACGCCATCGCCCTGGCCGACCAGCTCATCCGCGCGGGTGAGTTCGACGTCGTGGTGGCCGGCGGCCAGGAGTCGATGACCAACGCCCCGCACCTGCTGCCCAAGTCCCGCGAGGGCTTCAAGTACGGCGCGATCGGGATGCTCGACTCCATGGCGCACGACGGCCTGACGGACGCCTTCGAGAACATCGCGATGGGCGAGTCCACCGAGAAGCACAACACCCGCCTGGGCATCCGCCGCCCCGAGCAGGACGAGATCGCCGCCCTCTCCCACCAGCGGGCCGCCGCCGCCCAGAAGAACGGCCTGTTCGAGGCCGAGATCACCCCCGTGGAGATCCCGCAGCGCAAGGGCGAGCCGGTCGTCTTCAGCAAGGACGAGGGCATCCGCGCCGAGACCACGGTGGAGAGCCTGGGCAAGCTGCGGCCCGCGTTCGCCAAGGACGGCACGATCACGGCGGGCACGTCCTCGCAGATCTCCGACGGCGCCGCCGCGGTGGTCGTGATGAGCAAGGCCAAGGCCGAGGAGCTGGGCCTCGCCTGGATCGCCGAGATCGGCGCCCACGGCAACGTGGCCGGCCCCGACAACTCCCTGCAGTCCCAGCCGTCCAACGCCATACGGCACGCGCTGGGCAAGGAGGGGCTGGGCGTCGAGGACCTCGACCTGATCGAGATCAACGAGGCATTCGCCGCCGTTTCGGTGCAGTCAATGAAGGATCTGGGCGTATCGCCGGAAAAGGTGAACGTCAACGGCGGTGCCATCGCGCTCGGTCACCCCATCGGCATGTCCGGCGCCCGCATCGTGCTGCACCTGGCCCTGGAGCTGAAGCGGCGCGGCGGCGGCGTCGGCGCGGCCGCCCTGTGCGGCGGCGGCGGCCAGGGCGACGCCCTGATCATCCGGGTCCCGGGCAACTGACCCCGGACGGGACCTTTCGGAACGCATCGGATCGCATCGGAGCAGCCATGACGGACGTCCCCTCTCTGGTCGAGCAGGCGCGGGCGGGCCGGCCGCGTGCCGTGGCCCGGCTGATCTCACTGGTGGAGGGGGCGTCCCCGCAGCTGCGCGAGGTGATGGCCGCACTCGCCCCGCTGACGGGCAATGCGTACGTCGTAGGGCTCACGGGCTCGCCGGGCGTCGGCAAGTCCACGTCGACCTCGCAGCTGGTGAGCGCGTACCGCCGCGCGGGCAAGCGGGTGGGTGTGCTCGCCGTCGACCCGTCCTCGCCGTTCTCCGGGGGCGCGCTGCTCGGTGACCGGGTGCGGATGTCCGAGCACGCGTCGGACCCGGGCGTCTACATCCGTTCCATGGCCACCCGCGGCCACCTGGGCGGCCTGGCCTGGGCGGCCCCGCAGGCGATCCGGGTGCTGGACGCGGCGGGCTGCGACGTGGTGCTGGTGGAGACGGTCGGCGTCGGGCAGTCGGAGGTGGAGATCGCCTCCCAGGCCGACACGAGCGTGGTGCTGCTCGCCCCCGGAATGGGCGACGGCATCCAGGCCGCCAAGGCCGGAATCCTGGAGATCGGCGACGTCTACGTGGTGAACAAGGCCGACCGCGACGGCGCGGACGCCACGGCCCGCGAGCTCAACCACATGCTGGGCCTGGGCGAGGCCCGTGGCCCCGGCGACTGGCGGCCCCCGATCGTGAAGACGGTGGCGGCGCGCGGCGAGGGCACGGACGAGGTCGTCGAGGCGCTGGAGAAGCACCGGGCGTGGATGGAGGAGCGGGGCGTTCTGGCGGAGCGGCGCCGCAGCCGCGCGGCCCGCGAGGTGGAGACGATCGCCGTCACGGCTTTGCGGGAGCGCATCGGCGATCTGCGGGGCGACCGGCGGCTGGCCGCGCTGGCGGAGCGGGTCGTGGGCGGTTCGCTGGATCCGTACGCCGCGGCGGACGAATTGGTTGCGGGCTTGACGGAACGGGTATGAGAAAAGGCGATGAGCCCGGCGAATGACGGTCGCCGGGCTCATTTCCTGCGTGGTGCACAGGCCCCTACTTGATGTAGAGACCCCAGGTCTGGGCGGCCCTGCCCGAGCCCTTGGCCTCGATCGTCACGGCCCGGTCGATGCCGTGCGCCTGGAGCACCTCGCCCCGGAACTTCCGGCTCTCGATGACGGTGTTGTCCGACCGCGTGTCCAGCAGCCAGCGCTGGGCGAGGTTCCCGCTGTTGCAGGGGCTCTGGGTGATCTTCTGGCCGCGGCCGGTGGCGGCCAGGCACCTGCCGAAGTGGGTGCCGCGGATCGTGTAGGAGCCGTCGTCCAGCTGGGTCAGCTGGAACGTCTGCCAGGCATGCCGGGCGTCCCGGGTCAGCACGTCGTAGCCGTTGTACTCGTCGAGGTTGGTGTCGTCGCTGTACACCTGGATCGACGTGGTGATCGGTGCCTGCACCGCCGTGTCGGCCGCCGCGGGCACGGCCGCGACCCCCGTCAGGGCGCCGGCGGCCACGAGGGTGAGCGCGAGCTTTCTGGTTCTCGCCATGGTGTTTTCCTTTCCGATCGTCGGGCTTTTCGACGATCGGAAAGCTATGTGCTGGGCGGGGCGGCGAACCAGGGGGGTTCGGGTCATATGCCGAGTAAAAGGTAAGGAATTCAACCCGCCTGCCATTCGCGCAGAAGCGGCCTCTTCGCAAGCAGTCGAAACAGCCGCATGCCGACTGGCGGCAATGCGGCGGTGCGGCCTGGGGCGTTGCCGGCCGGGGGTCCGCCACGCCGTGCGGGACCCATGGGTTACGGACATTGCGGCTGCGAACTGTGGTGGGCCGTGCGGCCCGATCGCGCCGGGGTGCGGTGTGGCCGGATACCGGGAGTGAAGCCGGGGATGGAGCCGGGGGCCGGGAGTGAAAAACGGGAGGTTCGCGCTGGTGCAGCGCGAACCTCCCGGTGCGGGAACGCGGCGGGTCAGGCGCGACCCCGCGTCGTGCGCAGGTGCTTGGCCACGGGGGCCAGGGATTCGTGGAGGGCCTTGAGGTCCTCCACGGACAGCAGGTCGATGAAGTGCTCGCGCACCGAGGCCACATGGTGCGGGGCGACCTTGCGCATGGTCTCCCAGCCCTGCTCGGTCAGGACCGCGAAGAGGCCGCGACGGTCGGACTCGCAGTTCTCCCGGCGGACGAGCCCGGCGTTCTCCATGCGCGTGATCTGGTGCGACAGACGGCTCTTGGACTGCAGGGTGGCGGTGGCGAGGTCGCTCATCCGCATGCGGTGCTCGTCCGACTCCGAGAGGTTGACGAGGATCTCGTAGTCGTTGTTGGTGAGGCCGAACGGCTGGAGGTCCCGTTCGAGCTGGTGCATCAGCAGTCGGCTCACCTCCAGATGTGCGCGCCAGGTGGCCTGTTCCTCGTCGCTGAGCCAGCGAGTGCCGTTCTCGGTGTCCATGAATGGATTCTACCTAAGAAGTTGAAATGTTAACTAATGACGGACGGGCTGGAGGTAAGGAGAGGTCATGCGTTCGACGTCACACTCTGCAGGGTACCGCTCACAGCCCGAAGCGGCGCTGGAGGTCGCCGAGCTGGCCGGACAGACGGGGCGTCATTGGCTGATTTCCGGCGCTACCCTGCGGAACACCCGCCTCCTGGGGCGGGCCCTCGCCCGTGGCGATCTCCGCCATCAGCTGCTCGGTGGACTGCAGCAGCACCGTCCCGGCCCCGACGAACTCGAACTGGTGCTCCTCGCCGGACGCGCCGCCCAGACCCGTCAGCCTCCGCACGCCGCCCATGACGCCGCGCAGGTACTGGTGGTCGTAGTGGTGGCAGGGCGACGGGCAGTCCGCCCAGCCCACCAGCGCCTGCGGGTCCACGCGGATGGGCGGCTCGACGAAGACGACCGGCCCGTTCGAGGCGGCCACGAACTTGCCCGTGCCGATCAGCGTCAGGAAGCCCGGAATGATCGACTGCTTGAGCGAGAGCGACGGTTCGAAGGCCAGCAGATTACCCGAACGTACCGTCAGGTTGCCGTCCTCCAGGTCGTAGGAGTTGACGTCGAAGGAGCGGTCCGCGAGCAGCATCTTGCCCTGCCCCTCGGCCACCACCCAGTCCGCGGCATGCAGCGGGGAGTGGAAGCTGCCGGAGATCAGCCGGTCGAGGGGCCCGTGGCCGATGCCGTGGAAGTCGATCCGCCCGTAGTAGGCGATCATCTTCCCCTTCTGCAGGAACCACTGGCCCTTGAGGTCCACGCTGAACGCGTACGGGTTGACGTTGTCGTTGCTCGGGAGCGTGGTCGCGTCATGGGTGACCGGGCCGTTCACAGCTTCTCCTCCGACGCCTGTACGTACACCGTGCCGGTGCCCGAGAGTTCGAGACGGAACGCCTCGCCGCTGCCGCGGCCGACGACCTCGCGCCAGCCGATGGCGGCCGTCAGCTTGTTGCGTACGTCGCCCCGGTGGGCGACGTACGCCTGCGGGTCGACGGTGACGGGCCGCTGCGGGGTGATCGGCAGCTCGATGAAGCCGCCGTGCGCCATCACGGCCACCGCGCCGTGCCCCTTGAGGGTCGTCGTGAACAGCCCCTGGCCGGTGACCTGGCCGCGCACCATGCCCATCACGCCGCCCTGGGAGCCCATGAACATCGTCCCCTGCTGCAGCGTTCCGTCGAACGCCAGCAGCCGGTCGGCCTCCACGTACAGCGTGTCGCCCGACAGCTCGATCACATGGACGTGATGGCCGCCGTGGCCGAACATCACCGTGCCGCTGCCCTCCACGGTCATCAGCGGCGTGGCCTCGTTGGCGATCCGCCGGCCGATCATCCCCATGACGCCGCCCTGCCCGCCCGTGATGCTCGGCGTGAAGGAGACGTCGCCCTTGTAGGCGAGCATCGCCCCGCGCTGACTGAACAGCCGCTGCCCCGGAACCACCTGGGCCTCGACCATGCGCGAGTTCAGAAGCCGGAACGGCATCAGACCTCACCCCCGATGGTGTTGCGCTCACTCGGCTGCACGTACACGAGCCCCTCGCCCTCGAAGCGGATCTGGAACGCCTCGCCCGAGCCCTCGCCGATGAACGTCCGGAAGTTCACCCCCGACTGGAAGTGCTGCTTGAGCCGCCCGGTGTGCGCGATGTACGCGCCCGGGTCCACCTGCAGCGGCATCTGCGGGGTCACCCGCAGCACGATCGCCGTGCCGTCCGAGAGGATCGCGGCCTGGCCGGAGCCCTCGACGGTGGTGGTGAACAGGCCGTTCCCCTGGGAGGCGCCGCGCAGTCCCGTGAAGGTGGTGCCGGTGCGCAGCGCCGAGTCCGTGCACAGCAGGTTGCTGGCCTCCACGTACAGCGTCTCGCCGCGCAGCGTGACCAGGTTGACCTCGCTCGCCCGGTCGGCGAAGTAGCAGGTGCCGTGCCCCTTCACCTCCATCATCTCCATCTGTTCGCCGGTGAGCCGGCGCGTGACCATGCCCCGCAGCCCGTCACCGCCGCCGGTCATCTTCTTGAATGCCATCTCGCCCTCGTACGCGACCATCGACCCGTTCTTGGCCTTGACCGCGTCGCCCGTCATGTCGACGGCGAGGACTTTGCTCCCGTGGAGCCGAAACTGAGCCACGCCCCGACGCTAGCGGGCTGGCCCACACCTCCGACAGGCCCCATGGCCCCGGAAACATTCCGGGACAGACCCGGAGCAGGGCATCGGGGACGGGGCTGCGACAATGGGGAAGCTTGTGAATGCCATCACAAGCTGTGACCGTCCCACCACTCGACCGAAGGTGTGCCCCACCGTGGACCTCAAGACCGCCTCCGCCCTGCGCCGGCTCCGCCTGGTCTCCGCCCCGGAGGCCGTTTCCTTCCTCCTGCTGATGGTCTGCTCCGTTCTCAAGCGGACCACCGACTTCAACGCGGTGCCCGCGATGGGCGCGATCCACGGCATCCTCTTCATCATCTACGTGATCTTCTGGATCGACGCGTGGACGACCGCCAAGTGGCAGCTGAAGACCGCCGCCCTCTACTTCGTCCTCTCCGTCCTGCCCACCGGCGGCTTCTTCGCCGACCGCATGCTGCGCCGCGAGGCCGAGGCCCACGTCATCGCCGCCCGGGCCCGCAAGGAGAGCGTGGTCAACGCATGATCGTCGCGTTCTCGGTCTCCCCGGTCGGCGTCGGTGAGGACGTCGGCGAGTACGTCGCCGACGCCGTGCGCGTCGTCCGCGAGTCCGGCCTGCCGAACCGCACGGACGCGATGTTCACCTCCGTCGAGGGCGAGTGGGACGAGGTCATGGACGTCGTCAAGCGAGCCGTCGCCGCCGTCGAGGCCCGCTGCGGCCGCGTCTCCCTCGTGCTGAAGGCCGACATCCGTGCGGGCGTCACGGACGGCCTGACCTCCAAGGTCGAGACAGTCGAACGCCACCTCGCGCAGGGATAGGGCTTCCTTTCCCCGAGGGATCTTCCCCGACGTGCCCCTGATGCCTGCTCCCGGCCACCGCCGGGGCAGGCATCAGGGCTACTGCCCCCTGCGCGTCCCCGTCGCGGCTCCGGGCCCGTCGGGACGCTCGCCGTGCGGGCCCCCGCCCGCGAGGTCGTACGATCGCGATGATCAACAACCGGCTGATCGACGCACCAGGGAGAGCCACGGAATGTTCGGCGCGGGCAGGAAGAACACGGACCACCAGCTGATCGTGCTGCGCGACTCGCAGGCGGTGGCCGACGCCCTCCGCGAGGCGCTCGCCGGCGCGAGCGCGGAGGAGCGGCCGGGGCTGGCACGCGCCGCCGAGCTGGTCGCCCTGCATGCGGCCCGGCCCGAGCGCGAGGTGCGCGCGGAGTGGACGCGCGGCGTCCTCGCGGCGTCGGGCTTCGACCCCCGCACCCAGGAACTGCACGCCATCCGCGCCCTGCGCAAGGCCGAGCCGGGGCTGAGCCTCAAGACGGCGGTGCTGCTCGTGCGGGAGGCCGCGGAGGAGCCCGCGGAGCGCTAGCCGGGCCCGCGGAGGGCCGGTCCGGGGGGTGGTTCCGGCCCCGGTCCCGATATCCGAGATGGCCCCGGCCGCGATGTGGCCGACGGGTAGGCTCGTGGCGTGCCCAAGCCGCTCAGCCTCTCCTTCGACCCCATCGCCCGTGCCGACGAACTCTGGAAGCAGCGCTGGGGATCCGTGCCGTCCATGGCCGCGATCACCTCGATCATGCGCGCCCACCAGATCCTGCTCGGACAGGTCGACGCGGTCGTCAAGCCGTACGGGCTGACCTTCGCGCGGTACGAGGCGCTGGTGCTGCTGACCTTCTCCAAGGCGGGCGAGCTGCCGATGTCGAAGATCGGCGAGCGGCTGATGGTGCACCCCACGTCGGTCACCAACACGGTGGACCGGCTGGTCGCCTCGGGCCTGGTCGCCAAGCGCCCCAACCCCAACGACGGGCGGGGCACGCTGGCCTCGATCACGGACAAGGGCCGTGAGGTCGTCGAGTCGGCCACCCGCGACCTGATGGCGATGGACTTCGGGCTGAGCACGTACGACGCCGAGGAGTGCGGGGAGATCTTCCGGATGCTGCGGCCGCTGCGGGTGGCCGCGGCCGACTTCGCGGACGGGTCCGCCGACGCGTGAACGCCACGCCGGGGGCGGCGAAGATCGCCCCGGAACGTGCGGTTACGCTCGCTCCATGAAGAAGAGCGTGCTGACCCGCTACCGCGTCCTTGCGTACGTCACGGGCGTGCTGCTGGTCCTGCTGACCCTCGGCATGGTCGCCAAGTATCTGCTGGACGTCGACGGCGCTGCCGACTTCACCAAGGTCGTCAGCATCGCCCACGGCTGGCTGTATGTCGTCTACCTCGTCCTGGCCTTCGACCTGGGCTCCAAGGCCAAGTGGCCGTTCGGCAAGCTGGTGTGGGTGCTGATCGCGGGCACGATCCCGACCGCCGCCTTCTTCGTCGAGCGCAAGGTCACCCGCGAGATGGAGCCGCTGCTCGTGGACGAGGCCGCCCCCGTACGGGCCTGACCCGCTCGCCGGCGAGCCCGCCGGCCCCCGCGCGACACCGCCCCGGACACCCCTTGTGTCCGGGGCGTTCTTGCGCGAAAATTTAGTAGGACGTCCTAGTAAATTTTCTCGGCGCAACGGGGCACGGAGAGGCAGACGAGACCACCATGGACGCAGCATCCATCGAGGCGGGGCGCAACCGCTGGCAGGCCCGGTACGACAAGGCCCGCAAGCGCGACGCCGACTTCACCACCCTCTCCGGCGACGAGGTCGAGCCGCTCTACGGTCCCCGCCCCGGCGACACCTACGAGGGCTTCGAGCGCATCGGCTGGCCCGGCGAGTACCCCTTCACCCGCGGCCTGTATGCGACCGGCTACCGGGGCCGCACCTGGACCATCCGCCAGTTCGCGGGCTTCGGCAACGCCGAGCAGACCAACGAGCGCTACAAGATGATCCTCGCCAACGGCGGCGGCGGCCTCAGCGTGGCCTTCGACATGCCGACCCTCATGGGACGCGACTCCGACGACGGCCGCTCCCTCGGCGAGGTCGGCCACTGCGGCGTGGCCATCGACTCCGCCGCCGACATGGAGGTCCTCTTCAAGGACATCCCGCTCGGCGACGTCACCACCTCGATGACGATCAGCGGCCCGGCCGTCCCCGTCTTCTGCATGTACCTGGTGGCGGCCGAGCGCCAGGGCGTGGATCCCTCGGTCCTCAACGGCACGCTGCAGACCGACATCTTCAAGGAGTACATCGCCCAGAAGGAGTGGCTCTTCCCGCCCGAGCCCCACCTGCGCCTGATCGGCGACCTGATGGAGCACTGCGCGCGGTCCATCCCCGCCTACAAGCCGCTGTCCGTCTCCGGCTACCACATCCGCGAGGCCGGGGCGACGGCCGCGCAGGAGCTCGCCTACACGCTCGCCGACGGCTTCGGCTACGTGGAGCTGGGCCTGTCCCGCGGCCTGGACGTCGACGTCTTCGCGCCCGGCCTGTCCTTCTTCTTCGACGCGCACGTGGACTTCTTCGAGGAGATCGCCAAGTTCCGCGCGGCCCGCCGCATCTGGGCCCGCTGGATGAAGGAGGTCTACGGGGCGAAGACCGACAAGGCCCAGTGGCTGCGCTTCCACACCCAGACCGCCGGTGTCTCGCTCACCGCCCAGCAGCCGTACAACAACGTGGTCCGCACGGCCGTGGAGGCCCTGGCGGCCGTCCTGGGCGGCACCAACTCGCTCCACACCAACGCCCTCGACGAGACCCTCGCCCTCCCCAGCGAGCAGGCCGCCGAGATCGCCCTGCGCACGCAGCAGGTCCTGATGGAGGAGACGGGCGTCGCCAACGTCGCCGACCCGCTGGGCGGCTCCTGGTACGTCGAGCAGCTCACCGACCGGATCGAGGCCGACGCCGAGAAGATCTTCGAGCAGATCAAGGAACGCGGCCTACGGGCCCACCCCGACGGCAAGCACCCCATCGGCCCCGTCACCTCCGGCATCCTGCGCGGCATCGAGGACGGCTGGTTCACCGGCGAGATCGCCGAGAGCGCCTTCCGCTACCAGCAGTCCCTGGAGAAGGGCGCCAAGCGCGTCGTCGGCGTCAACTGCCACGAGGGCTCGGTGACGGGCGACCTGGAGATCCTCCGCGTCAGCCACGAGGTGGAACGCGAACAGGTCCGCGTCCTGGCCACCCGCAAGGCCGCCCGCGACGACGCGGCGGTACGGGCCGCCCTGGACGCCATGCTGACCGCCGCCCGCGACGGCTCCAACATGATCGCCCCCATGCTGGAAGCGGTCCGCGCGGAGGCCACCCTGGGCGAGATCTGCGACGCCCTGAGGGACGAGTGGGGTGTGTACACGGAGCCGGCGGGGTTCTGACGCCCGCTGTCACCACCTCGCGTCAGGGCAGTGGTACGAGCTTGACCACGGTGACGGTCACCACCGAAGGGCTGACGAGGTAAGTGATGAAGGCGATGTTGCCGACGGTGGCGTCGCGACGGTCGTGATCGCCGCGAACGGAGGTGGAGCCACAGCCATACGGTTTCAGCGCCAAGGCGGTCATGCCGTTCTCGAAGAGCTTGCGCCGTTCGGCGGTCAGGCTCCGACGCCCGGTGTCGGCGTCGTTGGTATAGGCGATGCGGTAGCTCAACCGGCGCTCCTGTATGTGTCGCCCGACTCGTCGTCGAAGTGGACGCCGGAGAAGTCCCCGGCCTTCAGACGCGCGATCAGAGCCTCCTCCTCCGGGTCGTGCGCCTGCGGCGTCCGGAGGGCCCAACGGGCAAGGACACCGGAGATCTCATCCGCACCTGCCTGCTCCGCTTCGCGCTCGAACTCTGCTCGCAGCGGGGCGGGCAGTGCCTCCCGGATGCTGTTGATGGTGCCCGGCAGCTCCACCGTCCGGCCGCCGATGGTCGTCGTGAAGGTCTTCGCCATGTCCTGCCCCTTCCTCGATACCCATGCCGCCGATACCGACGTGGTCCTTCGAACTATGCCTGCTGTGTGGCGCGGGTGATGAGCGAACACCCGGGAAGCGTCTCACCCACGGATGCGGCGGCGCATGCACCCTTCACCCGTAAGCGTGAATTTGTTCGAAGGCCGGTGTCGTGCTGTCATTTTCCGACTCGGACCTCACTCACATGTGCGACCGGACTTTCGAACCCGGCTCGTACGCGGCTTGCCCGCCCTAGCCTCCCTTGGTACCGACAGAGGTACGGAGAGGGGCGGGCGTCGTGACGAACGAGACCTCCCAGCCGCCGATGGCGTGGCGGCTGTGCGGGAACCAGGTCAAGCTGTGGCGGATGGACGCCGGCGTCAGCCGGGAGGCCCTCGGCCAGGAGGCCGGGTACGGGTACGAGACCGTCAAGTCGATGGAGCAGGGGCGGCGTCGGCCCAGCCAGCGGTTGCTGGAGGTGGCCGATGAGATGTGCGGGGCGAACGGGAAGTTGCTGGCTGCGCGCAACTACCTGCAGCCGGAGCGGTTCGTACCGCGTGTACGGGACTACATGGCTGCCGAAGCGGAAGCCATCGCAGTGCACTGGTACGAAACGGTGCTCATCCCGGGACTGTTGCAGACCGAGGAGTACGCACGGGTGCTGATGGCGCAGCACTGCCCGCCGGTCGACGACGAAACGGTCGAGGAACGCGTCGCGGCCCGGCTGGAGCGGCAGGGGCTCCTGGCGAAGACGACGGTCCTGTTCAGTTTCGTGCTCTACGAGGCGGCCCTGCGCACGCTGGTCGGCGGCCGCGAGGCGATGCGCAGGCAACTCGATCACCTGCTGGAGGTGGGGAACGCCCGGAACGTATCGCTTCAGGTTCTCCCTGCCCGCCATGGCGTTTACGCCGGGCTCGGAGGGCCCTTCGTGCTGCTGGAGAACGCCGAGCTTGAGCGCCACGCCTTTGAGGAAGGGCAAGAGACCGGCGTCCTGCACACGGACCCCGAGAGGATCAGCAACCTCACGAAGCGCCATGCCATGATCCGTATGCAGGCTCTCAGTGCTGAGGAATCGGCAGGGCTCATCAGGAAGTTGGCCGAGGAATGACGCTCCCTGAGCAGAGATGGTTCAAGTCCAGTCATAGCGGTAGCGAGGGCACCGCGTGCGTCGAAGTCGCCCTCACCCCCCGCACCGTCCACATACGTGACTCCAAACGCCGGGACGGCCCCCACCTGTCCATACCCGCCCCCGCCTGGGCGGGCTTCCTTCTCTACGCCGCCGGGGGCTGATCCCCCGCCGTCGCCACGGCCGCCAGGCCGCCCACCAGGAGGCCCGCGAAGCCCCGGGCCCACTCCGGGTCCACCGGCTCCGCGCTGACCAGGGTGCGGTGGACGACCGCGCCGGCGATCACGTCGAAGATGAGGTCCGCGGTGCGGGCGGCCGTGGTGGGGTCGTCCTCGTGGGGGAGTTCGCCCCGGAGCTGGGCGCGGGTGCGGCCCAGGAGGACGAGGGACTTCTGGCGGTCGACGATCGCCGAGCGGATGCGTTCGCGCAGTGCGTCGTCCCGCGTCGACTCCGCCACCACGGCCATCAGGGCCGTCTTCGTCTCCGGCCGCTCCAGGAGCGCCGCGAACTGCAGGACCACGCCCTCGATGTCGGCCTGCAGGCTGCCGCGGTCGGGGAGTTCCAGGTGTTCGTCGAAGAGCGCGGCGACCGCGTCCACGACCAGTTCGCTCTTGCCCGCCCAGCGGCGGTAGAGGGTGGTCTTGGCGACGCCGGCGCGCGCCGCCACGTCGCCCAGGGTCAGTTTTCCCCAGCCCAGCTCGACCAGCGCCTCGCGCGTCGCGCCGAGGATCGCCCGGTCGGCCTCGGCGCTGCGCGGCCGGCCCGTCCGGCGCGTGCGGCCGTCGCGCGGGCCGGGCGCGGGGGAGGGGGCTGCGGTCATGGACTGGACCTTACCGCCGGGTAGCGATACGGGTATGAGCCAGATCACCGGGAAGTCTTGCCCCGGGAGGGGGGCTTCCAGTTACGCTACGACCCGTAGCGTAAGAGCGACAACCACGGACGCCAGGTGGGGACCCGGCGTCAGAAGCCATCGCTGCATTTTTCCGGTTCGCCCGGCCGAGGGGGGAGGATAGGCCCATGCAGCCACGGAACATGTCCATGAGTGGAGTGGTCGACCTCGCCGCGGTGAAGGCGGCCGGCGAAGCGAAGCAGAAGGCGGAGCAGGCGCGCGCGGAAGCGGCGCGCCACGGCGGCGTGCCGGCCGCCGGTGCGGGCCGCCTCGTCTTCGACGTCGACGAAGCGGGTTTTGACCAGGAAGTCCTGCAGCGCTCCGCCGAGGTGCCGGTCGTCATCGACTTCTGGGCCGACTGGTGCGAGCCGTGCAAGCAGCTCGGCCCGCTGCTGGAGCGGCTGGCGCAGGAGTACGCGGGCCGGTTCGTCCTCGCCAAGGTCGACGTCGAGGCCAACCAGCTGCTGTTCCAGCAGTTCGGTGTGCAGTCCATTCCCGCCGTCTTCGCGGTGGTCGCCGGCCAGGCGCTGCCGCTCTTCCAGGGCGCGGCCCCCGAGGCGCAGATCCGCGAGGTGCTGGACCAGCTCGTCGCGGTGGCGGAGCAGCGCTTCGGCATCGTCGGCGCGCCCGTCGAGGGCGGCGAGGCGGCCGAGGTCGCGCCGCAGGCCCCGGCCGGCCCGTACGACTCGGTCCTGAGCGCCGCGCACGAGGCGCTCGACGCCGGTGACCTGGGCGGCGCCGTGCGCGCCTACGAGAACGTCCTGTCCGACGACCCGGCCAACGCCGAGGCCAAGCTGGGCCTCGCGCAGGCGCAGCTGCTGCGGCGCGTGCAGGACATGGACGCCCAGCAGGTGCGCAAGGCCGCCGCGGACGCGCCCGGCGACGTGCAGGCGCAGATCGCGGCAGCCGATCTCGACCTGGTCGGCGGGCACGTCGCGGACGCCTTCGGGCGACTGGTCGACGCCGTGAAGAAGTCGGCCGGCGAGGACCGTGACGCGGCCCGCGTGCGGCTGCTGGAGCTGTTCGAGGTGATCGGCCCCGACGACCCGCGGGTGGTGGCGGCGCGTACGGCGCTGTCGCGCGCGCTGTTCTGAGGGACCTCGTTCCACCTGGGTCCCAGGCGGAACAACCGCCGCGCTTTACCAAATCTTGGTAATCGCGGCCCCTGTTACTGCAAGTAAGAAGAGCCCGGGCGTTCGCCCGGGTTCTTCTTGTTTCCTCCACTTCTTCCCGGACACGCTGCGGCATCGTCCCGCGGGGGGCCGATGCGGACCGGCCACCCCATGGTTATCGGCCCGTTACTCGCCAGTAATCAACCTCTTGTGTCCCGGCCGTGAATGCATCACGATCGGCCCAGCCCGGTCCATTCCGCGTTCCGGCCACCCGGCCGGCACCGCGGTCATGGGTCCCCACCGGGCCGGCCGGCGCGCCTGCGCCGGCCTGTGGGACAGGGGGGTCCCCGCCGCCAACGGCGGGGCCTGTTCCGGCGGTTGCGCGAAGGCGTGGCCAGTGGTTGTCGCTCGGGGGTGAACGCCGGTGATGCATCGGGCGCGATTGGCGCCGCCGCATACGACGGCGCTCTCCTTCCCGAGGACGTAGCGCTTCTCCCATCCCGGGAGCGGGCCCCGGCCCCTCCCGGAGGTGTACGTCCGAGAAGGAGGAAAGTCGTGAAGTCCCAGACTCGTGGTGGGACCAGATGGCGGCGGTTCGCCGTGGTCATGGTGCCCAGCGTCGCGGCGACGGCCGCGATCGGCGTGGCCATCGCCCAGGGCGCCCTCGCGGCGTCGTTCAGCGTTTCGGGCCAGCAGTTCCAGGTGAAGGCCGAGAGCCTGCATGGCTGGGGATTCGTCCAGTACGGCGCGATCGACAAGACCAAGAAGGGTGACAAGCCCGTCGCGGTGGTCGGCATCAACACGGCGAAGATCACCAAGCTCTGTCAGGCCGTGACCGTCCCCACCCCGTTCGGCGAGGTGGGGATGAAGCTGGAGGCCGGCAGCGACAAGCAGGTCGAGGCGACCAAGCTCTACATCGACGCCGACGACCTCAAGGCCAACGCCAAGTTCACCAACGTCGACATCGGCGTCTCGGTCAGCGACACGTCCAAGGGCCCCGGTCCCGCCAAGCCGGGCGAGGACAACCGGGGCGCGTACGTGCCCGGCTCCTTCGCCCAGCAGGCGGACGAGGTGGAGTTCACCGACGTCGACCAGCGTGCCTGGGCGACCTCGGCCGGAACGTTCACGCTCCCCGGTCTGCACATGGGCGTCAGCATGGGCGCCGCCAAGTGCTGACGTCCCCGATGCGCTGAACGGCCGGGCGCGGGGCGGCACTTGGCGTCCCCGTGCCCGTACCGTTCGTCGCTCACGTACCACCGATTCGCCAGTCCCGAGGAGCTGTACACCATGAGCGCCGACACGCGACCACGGCTGATCGTCAACTTCGGCCGCACCCGCCGTTCGTTCTGGGACTGGCGGGGCCGACGCCCGTTCTGGGGCGGACTGCTCTGCATCCTGGCCGGCGTCCCGATCATGTACATCCCGTACCAGACCATGACCCTGGGCGACCTGCACATCCGCATGGCCACGACGGCCGGCGCCGGCTCGCTGATCATCGGCGTGCTGCTCGTCGTGCTCGGCCTGACCCTGTGGTTCCAGCCGCAGTCGAGGGTCTTCGCCGGCGTCGCCGCGATCCTGCTCGCCCTGGTCTCCCTGGTCGTCTCGAACTTCGGCGCCTTCCTCGTCGGCTTCCTCCTCGCCCTCATCGGCGGGGCCCTCGGCGTCTCCTGGGCGCCGGGCCGGCCGGCCGTCGCCGCCGTGCCGTCCGGCGCGGGTACCCCCGCCGCCGGGCCGAGTCCGGTCAAGGACATCGACGGGGGCAGCCGTGCCGACTGAGGAAGAACCCACCACCCGTGCGAGATGCGGCCCGCGCCACGCGGCGCCCCGCAAGCCCCTGCTGGCCCGCCTGCAGATGCCGGCCGGCACGGCGATCGCCCTGGTCGCGATGCCGAGTGCCGTCCTCATGGGGATGGGCCTGACGCCGACGCTGGCCGAGGCCAAGCCGGTGGTGCCGCCGGGCCCGTTCGGCGACGCGCAGTGCGCGACCGCGCCGGACGCGGCCGCGGGCGCCGACGCCACGGAGAAGCCGGAGCCCGGGGCGGACGACGCGAGCCCCGGCGCCGGCCCCGCGCCGCGGGGCGGACCCTCGCCGGCCCCGTCGGGCACGGCGGGGGAGAGCAAGGGCAGCGCTGCGAGCCGGGGTCGCGAGCCCGCCGGCTCGCCGTCCGCGCTGCCCCTGCCCGTCCCGCTGCCGAAGGCCGAGCCGACGACCGGGCCCGCGCCCGTCGTCCCGCCGCCCGCCGCGCCGTCGGCGTCCCCCTCGCCGTCGCCCACGCGGGCGAAGAACCCGCTGGACCCCCTGGGCCTCGGGGACAAGCTGAGCGATCTCCTGAACGGCGGACGGAAGGTTTCTTCTGCCCCGTCGACTGCCCCGTCGACGCCCGCCGGGTCGTCCCCGGCCGCGTCGCCGTCGTCCGGTGCGTCAGCGGGTGCGTCGTCCGGTGCGGCCAAGGGCAAGGCCGGCGCCGCCGTGCCTGCGCCCGGCGCCACGCCGTCCCCCGGGGCGTCCGCCAAGGAGCCCGGCGCGCCGGGCGCAACGCCCCCGGCCGGGCCGTCCGGCACCCCGTCGCCGGGTGCCACCGCAAGCCCCGGCGCGGACCCGGACAAGCCGCCGCTGTGCCCGCCCTCGCGCGTCCTGGACGAGAACGAGAAGCGCGCCTTCCCCAACCAGCCCTGGTACCTGGAGGCGAGCAAGCTCACCCTCAAGGGCCTGACCTACGAGGGCGTCAAGCGGATCACGATGGTGAACGGCCAGCAGAAGCCCGTGCTGAAGTTCACCGCGGACGCCCTGGAGATCAAGGACCTGCACCAGATCGTCAACAACCAGGGGAAGCAGTACCACGTCACCGGCACGGGAACGACGTCCACGGTCTCGGCCGGGAAGATCACCATGTACACCGAGGAGCTGAAGGGCAAGCTCCTGGGCGTCCTGCCGTCGACGCAGTCGCCCTCCAGCCTTCCCCCGCTGATCCCGGGTGTGAAGCTGCCGATCCCGATCTTCTTCACGGACGTCAAGATCCGCCAGGCGGGCCAGTACGGCGGGACGCTGCACATCCCGAACCTCCACCAGTACCTGACGGAGGGCACGTACTCCTGATCAGGGGGCGGCCGGCAGGAGTCCCACGAACTGCCGGCCGTCCGCCCGGCAGGGCTTCGGGAAGGTCAGCTTGAGGCCCTCGGTCTGGCCGGCCAGGGCCAGTTCGGTGATCAGCGTGAGGCCGAGCATGCCCTTGCGCGCCTGTCCCGCCGCCACGTACGGGCGCGACAGCTCTATCAGGAGCTTGCCCGGCTTCCCGGTCGCGGTCGCGGCGTCGAAGAACAGCAGGCGCCGGTCCGTGAGGACGAGGTACATCTGCCGCGGCCGGACCGACGCCATCATGGTGCCGCCGCTGATCACGCCGACGAGCGCGGCGGTCGCGACCTGCCGGCGCACCGAGACGGTGCCGACGTTGGCGCAGGTGATGAGGTCGACCCGTTCGCCGGGGGCCAGCATCGGGGTCGCGGCTTCGAAGGTCTGTCTCCGGCGGCGGTCCATGAGGGACACGGGTGCTCCTTGGGTGGTGCGTGATTCAGGGAGCGAACGGTATGGCATGCCGCTCCCGGGCCCGCGGGCGGGGGCAGCCGTTGCGATCACCTCGGCCCCGGGGACGTCCCGGAGAACCGGAGACGCCCCGGAAACGGCGAGGGCCGCCACCCCCGCAGGGGTGGCGGCCGTCGTGCTGCGCGAACCTAGCGGTTCTCGCCCAGGTGGTGCACCCGGACCATGTTGGTGGTGCCGGGGATGCCGGGCGGGGAGCCGGCCGTGATGATCATGGTGTCGCCCTCGTTGTAGCGCTTGAGCTTCAGCAGCTCGGCGTCCACGAGGTCGACCATGGCGTCGGTGTTGTCGACGTGCGGCACGACGTAGGTTTCCACGCCCCAGCTCAGCGCCAGCTGGTTGCGGGTCGAGGCGTCCGTGGTGAAGGCCAGGATCGGCTGGGCCGTGCGGTAGCGGGACAGGCGGCGGGCCGTGTCACCGGACTTGGTGAAGGCGACCAGCGACTTCGCGCCCAGGAAGTCCGCGATCTCGCAGGCCGCGCGGGCGACCGAGCCGCCCTGCGTGCGCGGCTTCTTGCCCGGGACCAGCGGCTGCAGGCCCTTGGAGAGCAGCTCCTGCTCGGCGGCCTCGACGATGCGGGACATCGTCTTGACCGTCTCGATCGGGTAGGCGCCGACCGAGGACTCGGCCGAGAGCATGACCGCGTCCGCGCCGTCCAGGATCGCGTTCGCGACGTCGGACGCCTCGGCGCGGGTCGGGCGCGAGTTGGTGATCATCGACTCCATCATCTGGGTCGCGACGATCACCGGCTTGGCGTTGCGGCGGCACATCTCGATGAGGCGCTTCTGCACCATCGGGACGCGCTCCAGCGGGTACTCCACCGCCAGGTCGCCACGGGCCACCATCACACCGTCGAAGGCCATGACGACCTCGGCCATGTTCTCGACGGCCTGGGGCTTCTCGACCTTGGCGATCACCGGCACCCGGCGGCCGACCTCGTCCATGACGCGGTGGACGTCGTTGACGTCCTTGGCGTCGCGGACGAAGGACAGCGCGACCATGTCGCAGCCCATCGCGAGCGCGAACTTCAGGTCCTCGATGTCCTTCTCGGACAGCGCCGGGACGTTCACGGCCGCGCCGGGCAGGTTGATGCCCTTGTGGTCGGAGATGACGCCGCCCTCGATGACGATCGTCTTCACGCGGGGGCCGTCGACCTCGGTCACGCGCAGCTCGACGTTGCCGTCGTTGATCAGGACCTGGTCGCCCTTGGTGACGTCACCGGGCAGGCCCTTGTAGGTGGTGCCGCAGATGGTGCGGTCGCCGGGGACGTCCTCGGTGGTGATGGTGAACTCGTCACCGCGCACCAGCTCCACGGGGCCGTCCGCGAAGGTCTCCAGGCGGATCTTCGGGCCCTGCAGGTCGGCCAGGACGCCGACCGCGCGGCCGGTCTCCTCCGCGGCCTTGCGGAGGCGGATGTACCGCTCCTCGTGCTCCGCGTGGGTCCCGTGGCTCATGTTGAAACGGGCCACGTTCATGCCGGCCTCGATCAGCGTCTTCAGCTGATCGAAGGAGTCGACGGCGGGGCCCAGGGTGCAGACGATTTTGGAACGGCGCATGGGGCAGATCCTATCGGTTTGTTTCGGAGCGGAATATTCGAGCTGTGGGAACGACCAAGGAACGATCGTCGATCAAGAGCTGACCAGCGCGTACGTCTGAGTGGCGATCTCCAGCTCCTCGTCGGTGGGCACCACGGCCACCGCGACCCGGGCGTACTCGGGGGAGATCAGGCGCGCCTCGCCGGAGCGGATGGCGTTGAGGCCGGCGTCCACGACCAGGCCCAGCTCCTCCAGGCCGGCCACGGCCGCCTCGCGCACCGGGGCGGCGTTCTCGCCGACGCCCGCCGTGAAGGCCACGGCGTCGACCCGGCCGAGGACCGCGTAGTAGGCGCCGATGTACTTCTTCAGCCGGTGCACGTAGATGTCGAAGGCGAGCGCCGCCTGCTCGTCGCCCTCGTCGATGCGCCGGCGGATCTCGCGCATGTCGTTGTCGCCGCACAGTCCGATCAGACCGCTCTTCTTGTTCAGGAGCGAGTCGATCTCGTCGACGGACATCCCGGCGTTGCGGGAGAGGTGAAGGATGACCGCCGGGTCGAGGTCACCGGAACGGGTGCCCATGACCAGGCCCTCCAGCGGGGTCAGGCCCATGGAGGTGTCGACGCAGCGGCCGCCGCGGACGGCGGAGGCGGAGGCGCCGTTGCCCAGGTGCAGCACGATGACGTTGACCTCGGACGGGTCCTTGTCCAGCAGCCGGGCGGTCTCGCGGGAGACGAAGGCGTGCGAGGTGCCGTGGAAGCCGTAGCGGCGGATGCGGTGGGCGTCGGCGGTCTCGACGTCGATCGCGTAGCGCGCGGCGGACTCCGGCATCGTCGTGTGGAAGGCGGTGTCGAAGACCGCGACCTGCGGCAGGTCGGGGCGGAGCGCCTGCGCGGTGCGGATGCCGGTGATGTTGGCCGGGTTGTGCAGCGGGGCCACCGGGATCAGCCGCTCGATCTCCGCCAGCACCTCGTCGGTGATCACGGTCGGCTCGGTGAACTTCTGGCCGCCGTGCACCACGCGGTGGCCGATCGCGGCCAGCTCCGGCGAGTCCAGGCCCAGCCCGTCGGCGCCCAGCTCCTGCGCGACGGCCTGCAGCGCGGCGTCGTGGTCGGCGATGGCCTCCTCGCGCTCGCGCTTGGTGCCGCCCGTCGCGAGCGGGGTGTGCGCCAGCCGCGAGGTCTCCTCGCCGATGCGCTCGACCAGCCCGACGGCCAGCCGGGCGCCGTCGGCCATGTCGAGGAGCTGGTACTTGAGCGAGGACGAGCCGGAGTTGAGGACGAGGACTCGGGTGGCGTTGGCAGTCATCAGGGCTTTCCGGGTTGTGGAGCGTGGGGGGGTGTGGGGCGTGCCGGGTGCCGCGCGGGGACCGCGGGGCCCGGCGTCCGGCCCCTGCGGCCGTACGGGACCGGCGGGCGCGCTGCCCGCCGGATGCCCGTACGGCCGTACGGACGCCGGACCGGACGGTCAGGGTTCCGTGCGCTCGCTGCGCTGCTCGCCCTGCGCCTGGATGGCGGTGATGGCGACGGTGTTGACGATGTCCTGCACCAGCGCACCGCGCGAGAGGTCGTTGACCGGCTTGCGCAGGCCCTGCAGGACCGGGCCGACCGCGACGGCGCCGGCCGACCGCTGCACGGCCTTGTAGGTGTTGTTCCCCGTGTTGAGGTCCGGGAAGACCAGCACCGTGGCCTTGCCCGCGACCTCGGAGCCGGGGAGCTTGGTCTTCGCCACGGCGGCGTCCACGGCGGCGTCGTACTGGATCGGGCCCTCGACCAGGAGGTCGGGGCGGCGCTCGCGCACCAGCTCGGTGGCCTTGCGGACCTTGTCGACGTCCGCGCCGGAGCCGGAGGTGCCGGTGGAGTACGACAGCATCGCGATCCGCGGCTCCACGCCGAACTGGGTGGCGGTCGCCGCGGACTGGATGGCGATGTCCGCGAGCTGCTCGGCGTTCGGGTCGGGGTTGACCGCGCAGTCGCCGTAGACCAGGACCCGGTCGGCCAGGCACATGAAGAAGACGGAGGAGACGATCTGGGCGCCCGGCGCCGTCTTGATGATCTCGAAGGCGGGGCGGATGGTGGCGGCGGTGGAGTGCACCGCGCCCGAGACCATGCCGTCGGCCAGGCCCTCCTGGACCATCAGGGTGCCGAAGTAGGAGACGTCGGCGACGACGTCGTGGGCCAGCTCGACGGTCATGCCCTTGTGGGCGCGCACCTTCGCGTAGAGCTCGGCGAAGCGCTCGCGCAGCGGCGAGGTCTGCGGGTCGATGAGCTGGGCGCCGGCCAGGTCGATGCTCAGCTCGGCGGCGCGCTTGCGGATCGCGTCCTCCTCGCCCAGCAGGATGAGGTCGCACACGTCGCGGCGCAGCAGCACGTCCGCGGCGCGCAGCACGCGCTCCTCGGTGCCCTCGGGCAGGACGACGCGTCGGCGGGCCGAGCGGGAGCGCTCGATCAGCTCGTGCTCGAACATCATCGGGGTCACGCGGCTGGAACGGGCCACGGAGATGCGGTCCGTCAGCTCGGAGGTGTCCACGTGGCGCTCGAACAGGCCCAGGGCGGTCTCGGCCTTGCGCGGCGAGGACGCCTCCAGCTTGCCCTCGACCGCGAACAGCTCGGCGGCGGTGGGGAAGGAGCCGCCCGGCACCGAGACGACCGGCGTGCCGGGGGCCAGCCGGCCGGCCAGCGCCAGGATGTCCGGGCCCGGCCGCTCGTCCAGGGTCAGCAGCACGCCCGCGATGGGCGGGGCGCCGGCGCTGTGCGCGGCGAGCGCGCCGACGATCAGGTCGACGCGGTCCCCGGGGGTGACCACCAGGCAGCCCTCGGTCAGCGCGGGCAGGAAGACCGGCAGCATGGCGCCGCCGAAGACGAAGTCCTTCGCGTCGCGCGAGAGCCCCGCGTCGTCGCCCAGGAGCACCTCGGCGCCCAGCTTCTGCACGATCTGCCGCACGGTCGGCGCGGAGAGCGAGCCGTCCTCGGGCAGTGCGTAGCAGGGCACCGGCAGGGTCGCGGACAGGTGCTCGGCGATGGCCTCGCGGTCGGCCGGGGCGACGCGGTTGACGACGAGGGAGACCACGTCGCAGCCCAGCGACCCGTAGGCGCGGTAGGCGTTGACGGCCTCGGCCCGTACGGACTCGGCCGACTGCTCCTGGCCGCCGACGACCGTGATCACGGACGCGGCGAACTCGTTGGCCAGCCGGGCGTTCAGGGCGAGCTCGTCGGGGAGGGTCGTGCCGGCGAAGTCGGTGCCGAGGACGAGCACGTACTCGTGGTCGCGGGCCACCGCGTGGAAGCGCTCGACGAGCCGGGAGACCAGCTCGTCCGTGCCGCGCTCGGCCTGCAGGGCGGCCGCCTCGTTGTAGGTCAGGCCGACGACGCTCTCCGCGGACTGCACCAGCCGGTAGCGGGAGCGCAGCAGGTCGACGAGGCGGTCGGGTCCGTCGCCGTGGAAGAGGGGGCGGAACACGCCCACCTTCTCCACGTGGCGGGTGAGGAGCTCCATGACTCCCAGCTCGATGACCTGGCGCCCGTCGCCCCGGTCGGTCCCGGTCACGTACACGCTGCGCGTCACGCGTGCTCTCCTTGATGCCCTAGTGCTTCGCCGAGTGTTCTTCGGACGGTTCTTCGGAAGAAATTAGACCCGTTAAGGTGGCCTTGCCCTCTTGACAATACCTGCGACCGTGGATAAGGCGCGCGTCAAGGGGGTGATGGCGGAGTGCCGCACTACCGCCCGGCCCGTGAAAGAATCGGTCCGGCTCACAGGTACCAGTAGCGAGCAGGAGACACAGCACGATGCGCATCGGAGTCCTCACCGCGGGCGGAGACTGCCCTGGCCTGAACGCTGTCATCCGTTCGGTGGTACACCGGGCGCTTGTCGGCCACGGCGACGAGGTCATCGGCTTCGAGGACGGCTTCAAGGGGCTGCTCGAAGGCCGCCACCGCAAGCTCGACCTGGACGCCGTCAGCGGCATCCTGGCCCGCGGCGGCACCATCCTCGGCTCGTCCCGCCTGGAGCGCGCCCGGCTGCGCGAGGCGTGCGAGAGCTCCAAGGAGCTCGCCCGCGACCTCGGCATCGACGTGCTGATCCCGATCGGCGGCGAGGGGACGCTCACCGCGTCCAAGATGCTCTCCGACGCGGGCCTGCCCGTCGTCGGCGTCCCCAAGACCATCGACAACGACATCTCCTCCACGGACCGCACCTTCGGTTTCGACACCGCCGTGGGCGTCGCCACGGAGGCCATCGACCGCCTCAAGACCACCGCCGAGTCCCACCAGCGGGTGATGGTCGTCGAGGTCATGGGCCGCCACGCCGGCTGGATCGCCCTGGAGTCCGGCATGGCCGGCGGTGCCCACGGCATCTGCCTGCCCGAGCGCGCCTTCGACCCGGCCGACCTGGTGAAGATGGTGGAGGAGCGCTTCGCCCGCGGCAAGAAGTTCGCCGTCATCTGCGTCGCCGAGGGTGCGCACCCCGCCGAGGGGACCATGGACTACGCCAAGGGCGCCATAGACCAGTTCGGCCACGAGCGCTTCGCCGGCATCGGCACCAAGCTCGCCGGCGAGCTGGAGCGCCGCCTGGGCAAGGAGGCCCGCCCGGTCATCCTCGGCCACGTGCAGCGCGGCGGCACGCCGACCGCGTACGACCGCGTCCTCGCCACCCGCTTCGGCTGGCACGCGGTCGAGGCCGCCCACCGCGGCGACTTCGGCAAGATGACCGCGCTGAAGGGCACCGACATCACGATGGTGCCGCTGGCCGACGCGGTGACCGAGCTCAAGCGCGTCCCGGAGAACCGGATGAACGAGGCGGAGTCGGTCTTCTAGTCCGCATCTCCTGGGGAGAGCGGCGAAACCCCTCCACGGGAGCGACGAAATCCCTCGCGTCAGTGACGAAAGGGCGGTGGGTCCACGGGACCCACCGCCCTTTCGCGTACGCGCCCCACGGGGCGGGGCTCACTGCGCCCCGATCGCCTCCAGCGTGTCGAGCTTCGCCGCCCGGCGGGCCGGCCAGAGAGCGGCCAGCACGCCGACCGCGAGGGCCAGCAGCAGGAACACCGTGATCCGGCCCCACGGCACGACCATCTGGTACTGCGGGAAGGACGAGCGCAGCAGGTGCCCGCCGGACCAGGCGAGGAAGACACCGGCCCCGACGCCCAGCACCGCGCCGAACATCGCGATCATCACGGACTCCAGCCGGACCATCCGCTTGACCTCGCGCCGGTCCAGGCCGATCGCGCGCAGCATCCCGATCTCCCGGGTCCGCTCGAAGACCGACATGGCCAGGGTGTTGACGACACCGATGACGGCGATGACGACGGCCATGCCCAGCAGCCCGTACATCAGGTAGAGGATGTCGTCGATGTTCCCGGCGTCGGCGCGGCGCAGGTCGTCCTGGCTCTGGACCTTCACGAGCGGGTTGCCGCCGAGCGTCTCCTTGATCTTGGCGGGCAGGTCCTTCGCCCGGCCCGGGGCGGCCTTCAGCAGCACCTGGTCGTCGCGCACCTTGTCCATGTGCGGGTCCACGAGGGCGGGGGCGGTAAGGACCGAGGACAGCACGTCGTTGTCCCGGTAGACGGCGACGACGCGCGGGGCGGCCTTCCTGCCGTCGTAGAAGGACATCGGCAGGGTGGCACCGGCCTTCAGGCCCCGGTCCTTCGCGAACGTCTCGGAGACCGCGACGGCGGAGGTGCCGCGGACGTCGGACAGCGAGCCGCCGACCATGCGGACGTGCGCCACCTCGGCGATGGCCGCGACGTCCGTGGCGAGGGCGAGCGAGGGGTGGCCGTCCGTCTGGAAGCCGGTCGTGCGCAGCCCGACGGCCGCGTCGACGCCGGGCTGCCCGGCGAGCGTCCTGGCGATCTCGGGGGAGAGGCCCCGGTAGCTGGACGAGCTGACCTTGTAGTCGGCGGTCAGGTCCTGCGGGCCCATTTTGTCCATGCCCCGGTCCGCCGAGACGGCGGCCACGGTCAGGCCGGTGATCAGGGTGAGGCCGATCATCAGGGCGGACGCGGTGGCGGCGGTGCGGCGTGGGTTGCGCAGCGCGTTCTGACGGGCGAGCTTGCCGCTGACGCCGGAGAGCCGGATGGCGAGCCGTCCGAAGAGATGGACGAACGGGCGGGAGAGCAGCGGGGCCAGGACGATCACGCCGGCGAGGGTGAGCACCGAGCCCGCCATGGCGTACTGCAGGCCGCTGCTGTTCTTGAACGTCGTGACGTACAGCATGGTCGCCACGCCGAGGCCGGTGAGCGCTGCGCCGAGGGAGTTGCGCAGCACCAGGCCGCGGGGGGCCGGCGCCTGGTCGATCGCGGCCAGCGCCTCGACCGGGGCGATCCGCGCGGCCTTGCGGGAGGGCAGCCACGCGGCGAGCACGGTCACCACGACGCCGACTCCGAGGGCGGTCAGCACGGCCGTCGGCTCGACGACCAGCGGCCCGTCCGGCAGGCTCGCGCCGGTCGCGTTGAGCACCGAGCGCAGGCCGGTGGCCACGCCCAGGCCCAGGACGAAGCCGGCGGCGGAGGCGGCCAGGCCCAGCAGGCCCGCCTCGATCAGCACCGAGCGCACGACCTGGCGGCGCGAGGCGCCCACGGCCCGCAGCAGCGCGATCTCCCGGCTGCGCTGGGCGATGAGCATGGTGAAGGTGTTGGCGATGATGAAGACGCCGACGAAGAGGGAGATGCCGGCGAAGACCAGGAGCGTCTTGCGGATCGAGCTCGTCTGCTCGTCGATCATCCTGGACTCCGTGGCCGCGAGCTGCTTGCCGCTCTGGGCCTCGAAGGACTGCGGCAGCACCCGGCGGACCTCGGCGGTCAGCTTCCGCTGGTCGGTGCCGGGGGTCGCGGAGACGACGAGCTCGCTGAACTCGCCGGGCTTGCCGAAGAGCTTCTGCGCGGTCGCGGTGTCGAACAGGGCGAGGCTGCCGCCCGCGCTGACGCGCGGGTCGTCGGTCCTGGCGATGCCGACGAGCTTCTTGGTCATGACCGGGCCGTCGACGGCGAGCCGGACGGTGCCGCCGACCTCGGCGCCCGTCTTCCCCGCCGTTCCGGCGTCCAGGACGATCTCGCCCTCGGCGGCGGGGCCCCGGCCCTTGACGATCGGGTAGCGGCTGTCCTTGCCGTTCGGGCCGGGCACGTAGTTGGCGCCGGTGCTGCCCCACTCGCTGCCGGCGGGGTTGTTCCGCTTGTCCGCGATCACGGCCGCGCCGCTGACGGACGGGCGGACGGCGGCCACGCCGGGCAGGGCGCGTACGGAGTCGACGACGCGGTCGTCGAGGGGCCGCTCGTCCTTGGCGTCGGTGCCGGGGCGGCCGCCGCCCGCCGTGACGGAGACGGCGACGTCGTCGAGGCTCTTGGACATCCGGTCGCGGAAGGCGCTGCCGACGGAGTCGCTGAAGACGAGGGTGCCGGAGACGAAGGCGGTGCCGAGGAGGACCGCGAGCGCGGTCATCATCAGCCGGGTCTTGTGCGCGAGGAGGTTGCGCAGGGCGGTACGGAACATGTGGGTGGGTCAGTCCTGGGGTTCGAGGCCGGCGGGGATCAGGGCGCTGGTCAGCTCGTACGGCCCTTGGCGTCGAACGCGGGGGTCCGGGGGTTTCCCCCGGGAAGACGCCGCATGCGGTCCAGGACGGCGTCGGCGGTGGGCTCGCGCAGCTCGTCGACGATGCGGCCGTCGGCGAGGAAGACGACGCGGTCGGCGTAGGAGGCGGCGACCGCGTCGTGGGTGACCATGACGACGGTCTGCTGGAGCGCCCGCACGGACTCGTGGAGGAAGCCCAGCAGCTCGGCGCCCGAGCGGGAGTCGAGGTTCCCGGTCGGCTCGTCCGCGAAGATGATCTCGGGCTGGGCGGTGAGCGCACGGGCCACGGCCACGCGCTGCTGCTGGCCGCCGGAGAGCTGGCTGGGCCGGTGGGCGAGGCGGCCGGAGAGGCCGAGCGTGGCGACGACCTGCTGCAGCCACTGCGGGTCGGGCTTGCGTCCCGCGATGTCCATGGGGAGCGTGATGTTCTCCAGGGCGCTGAGCGTCGGCAGCAGGTTGAACGCCTGGAAGACGAAGCCGATCCGGTCCCGGCGCAGTGCGGTGAGCTGTCGGTCGCCGAGCGAGCCCAGTTCGACGTCGCCGATCCGCGTGGAGCCGGAGGAGATGGTGTCGAGGCCGGCCATGCAGTGCATCAGCGTCGACTTGCCGGAGCCGGAGGGCCCCATGATCGCGGTGAACTCGGCCCGGCGGAACTCCACGGAGACCGAGTCCAGCGCGGCCACGCGGGTCTCGCCCTGCCCGTAGACCTTGCTCAGTGCGGTGGCGCGGGCGGCGACGGCGCCGGAGCGGGGGATGTGGGGGACGGCGTGGGGGGCCGGGTACGACACGAGGTCTCCTCCGGGAGGGGAACAGTCTGGAACAGGCGGTCTGGAATAAGCGGTTCCAATTCTTCGGGCGCCGGACCGGCGGGACGTCAGCCGTCAGGCCGGACTTCGGCGTCGCACTCTGAGCCCGTGGTGCCGGTGGCACGTAGTACCGGAGACGGACGGCGTCCTCCTGAAGATGCACGCAGCTCGAAAGGGTGAAGGGGGCGGCGCGCGCCAGGCCGTCGTTGCTCTATGGTGCGGCTATGGACACCACGACGATCCAGGTTCCACGCAAGACCCGTGATCATCTCGCTGAGCTTGCGAAGGATCGCGGCATCACCCTCGGTCAGCTGGTCGAGGTGCTGGCCGCCGAGCAGCCGACCGCCGCGGAACGTGCCGAGCGGCTCGCCGCCGCCCGCGAGCACGTACGCACGGTGATCGGTCTCGACATCAGCGACGAAGAGTTCGATCAGGCGCCGGACATCCTCGGCAACATCTACAAGATCGCAGCAGACAAGGCCAGGGTCGCGCGGAGCGACGCTGCGTGATCATCCTCGACACCTCTGCCACGCTCGCCCTCGTGCAGGGACACAAAACCCTCAATCTCCTCGCGGTCAACATGACGCGCACAGGCGACCGGCTGGTCATCCCCGCGCTGTGTCTCATGCAGGCGGAAGCCGGGGACGTCGGCGCCTCGCGTCGTGCGCTCGGCCTCCCCTGCGTCACTGTCGACAATCTCGGCATGACCGCCGCTGTCAGCGTCGGCGCGATGATCCGCGACGGCTACGGCGGCCCGGATACCTGCCATGCCTTGTACTGCGCCCTGCCACGAGCCGAATTCACCGGCATGTCGATCCTCTTGACCGGCAACGGGGACTCCTACCCGCCCGGCGTGGTCACCGTGGACATCGACTCACCCGGCATGCTGGGCCTCGGCTGATCCGTTCCTTCACCCCTTGACCGCCCCGCCGAGTGTGAAGCCGTCGCCCATCCTGCGGGCGATGAGTGCGTAGAGAAGAACGACCGGCGTGGAATAGAGGATCGAGAAGGCCGCCAACTGCCCGTAGGCAACCTGCCCGTAGTTGCCGAAGAACGTGAAGACGCTGACGGACGCGGGCAGCTGCTCGGGGGAGAGCAACAGCATGAACGGCACGAAGAAATTGCCCCAGAGCAACGCGAACGAGTAGGTCGACACGACAGCCACGCCGGGCCCCATGAGGGGAAGGACGATGCGGGTAAGCGTCTGGATCCATCCAGCACCATCCGTCCAGGCTGCCTCCTCCAAGGACTTCGGTACGCCGTCCATGAAGTTCTTCATCAGCCAGATGGCGAAGGGGAGTTGGGTCGCGGACATGAAGACCGCGGTGCCGTACATCGTGTCGATGAGGTCGATCTGCACGAACAGTCCATAGACCGGCACCATGACGGCGGTGATCGGCAGGCACGCGGCGAAGAGAAGTGTCAGCAGGTACGGGCGGTTGAAACGGGACTGGAAGCGCGACAGGGGATAGGCCGCGAGCGATGCGCATGTGACGGTAAGGACGGTTGCACTACCGCACAGTGCCAAGCTGTTGACCATCGGCGTGAAGGTGATGTCGTCCGTCAGCACTGCCGAGAAGTTTTCGAGCGTCGGGCTTTCGGGGACACCCGCCTTAAGGCCGGCCTTCGAGTCCACGGACGCGAACAGCAGCCACAAGAGTGGTGTGGCAAACGTGGCGACCACGACGAGCAGTGCGGCGTCGGCGGCCAGTCGATTTCGGGTGCGGCGGGCGAGGAGCGGGCGCATGGCACCTCCGGGCGCGACGTGCGCGGACAGCCATGGCGAGCGTAGCGCGCGGCCGAGGCGGGGAGCAGGGGGCCGGAGGCGCGCGCATGCCTGCCGGGCCGGTGGTGGCTTCGGCGGGCTGGGGACCGCGTCCTGCAGCGGGAGTGGGGTGCGGCCCGGAAGGTCGCCGGCCCCGGGTACGCCGACGGCCCGGCAGCGCTCGGCTACCGGACCGTTCTGGGGCACGGGTTTCAGTTCTTCGGGCAGAGGTTCGCCTGCACCGCGATGAGGATCTGCTCGGTTTGCTCGGTGGTGACCTGCGTTGCGCCGGAGAATCGCTTCTGCGTGAGGGACACGACCTTGGCGTGGTCGTTGGGGAACGAGTGGATCGTGCCGCAGGTGTCGCGGCCACGGCTTACCGCTCTGTCTTCCTTGCCGCCGACGAGCGCGGGTGAGATCGCACTCAGGGCGCGGATGTAGGCGGCCTGTGTGGCGGCGTCAGGCTTGGGTGGGACGCCGGCGGGGGTGGCGGCGTTCGTGGGTGTCGTCGGCGCAGGGGGTGCTGTGGTGGCGGTCGTCGGGGCCGGCGGTGGTGTGTTCTCCGAGTCGGTGCTGCCGTCCTTGTCGCTGCCGCATGCGGTGAGGACGGCGGCAGTGAGGGCGACGGCGAGTAAGGCAGTGGTGCGGCGGTTCACGGTGGCTCTCCCCTGGCCAGTGGACATGATCGCCTCATCCTGCGCATGCGAACGTCCCGCCACAAGGGGGGACGGGGCGGGACAGCAGCACGCCCCTCTTGCTGCGCCCTCGGTGGCTGAGGTGAAGGGGCCCGAAGGGCGGCTCAAGCAGCCTCAGGGCCTCGCTGCCGTGACGGGTGCGACGGTCGGGAAGCGGGCGCATGGCACCTCCGTACGCGACCACGCGGACGCAGCCGCTCGGAGGGTGGCGCTTGGCGGCCCCGGGCGGCCCGGCTGCGTGCCGGTGCCGTCGGGCCCCCGGGCCCGGTGCGTTCAGCGGGCCGGGGAGTAGATGTGGCCGGCGAATTCGGCGACCTGGGCGTCGGGGAGGTGACGGGCCAGGTCGGCCTCGCTGATCATGCCCACCAGGCGCTTGTTCTCGATCACCGGCAGGCGGCGGATGCGGTGGCTCTCCATTTCGTGCAGGACGTCCTCGACGTCGGCGTTCGCGTCGATCCAGCGCGGGGTGCCCTCGCACAGGTCACCGGCCGTGCACCGGGACGGGTCGTGGCCCTTCGCGAGGCACTTCACCACGATGTCGCGGTCGGTGATGATGCCGCACAGGCGGCCGTTGTCGTCGCTGACCGGCAGGGCGCCCACATTGAGCATCTGCATCACCTGGGCCGCGCGGGGGAGCGTCTCCTCGCGGGTTATCCACTGGGCGCCCGGGTGCATGATGTCCTTGGCCTTGGTCATGGTCTGCCTCCGGAGGCAGTGCGGTCGGTTCCGCCGGGTCAGCGGGCGTAGACCATTTCCGCGAACTCGGCGATCTGGTCGTCCGTGAGGTGCTGCGCCAGGTCCGCCTCGCTGATCATTCCGACGAGACGCTTGTTCTCGATCACCGGGAGTCGCTTGATCCGGTGGTTCTCCATCTCGTGCAGGACGTCCTCGACGTCGGCATTGGCGTCGATCCAGCGGGGGGTGCCCTCGCACAGGTCGGCGGCCGTGCACCGCGACGGGTCGATCCCCTCGGCAATGCACTTCACGACGATGTCGCGGTCGGTGACGATGCCGCACAACCGCTCGTTCTCGTCGGCGACGGGCAGCGCCCCGACGTTCAGGTCGCGCATCAGCTGGGCCGCGGTGTCCAGCGTCTCCGTCTTGGATATCCACTGGGCGCCGGGGTGCATGATCTCCTTGGCCGTCGTCATGGTCCGTCTCCTGCCTTCCGAGTGCGTGGGGGTGCCGTGCCTCTCTGATGGCACTCTCATCGTCTCCCCTCACCCTGGCCCGCGGCTATCGGAGGCACACTCCGTTCACGGGTGTCGGTCGTGCCGGGCGCGTGTCAGTGGCCGGTGCCAGACTGAATGTCGCCGGGGAAACCCGGCCGGACCGTCGAAGGGGCACATCACCATGCTCACTACAGACTTTGTCGCCGGCTCTCCTTGTTGGCTCGACCTCGGCAGCCCGAACGTGGAGGGCGCCGTCGACTTCTACAGCGACGTCTTCGGCTGGGACCACCAGTCCGCGGGCCCGGAGGCGGGCGGTTACGGGGTCTTCCGCAAGGACGGCAGGGACGTCGCGGCCCTCGGCCCGCTCACGGAAGAGGGCGCGAGCTCGGCCTGGACGGTGTACTTCCGGACCCTCGACGCGGACGCCACGGCCAAGGCGGCCGAGCAGGGCGGTGCCACGGTGCGGGTGGCGCCGTTCGACGTGACGGACGCCGGGCGGATGGCCTGCCTCACCGATCCGTGCGGCGCGGAGTTCGCCGTCTGGCAGCCGGGCACCGTCAAGGGCCTGCAGACGGTCACCGAGCCGGGTTCGCTGTGCTGGACGGAGCTCCACACCTCCGACCCCACGGCGGCCAAGGCGTTCTACCGCGGCATCTTCGGCTGGCGCTCGGAGGACGTCAAGGTCCCCGGCATGACGTACACGGTCCTGTCCACCGCGGCCGGCGAGGACCAGCAGCGGGCCTCCTTCGGCGGCGTCGTCCCCTTCCGCGAGCCTGCCGACAAGCCGCACTGGCTGCCGTACTTCGAGGTCCCCGACGTCGACCAGGTCGTCGCCCTGACGGAGGGCAACGGCGGATCCGTCATCATGCCGGCCGCCGACGCCCCCGACATCGGACGCATGGCCTGGCTGGCGGACCCGTACGGTGCGGCCTTCGCGGTGATCAAGAGCGTGACGCCCCCGGCGGAGCCGGCGCCCTCGGCGGGCTGACGTCCGGGCGCGCCTCTGCCCCCCCCGGGGGCTACGCGTCGGCCTTGACGCTCGCCAGTAGGGCCCGCAGCCGGTGCGGGGTGGTCCGGATGACGGTGCCGGGGGTGTCGCTCTCGCGTATGAGGACGCGCCCCATGGAGTCGGCAAGTTCTACGCACTCGACGGCATCCGTCGAAAACGACGATTTTTGCCAGCGGATTTCCGACATGTCGTGCCTTCACAGTTCTGCGACGATGCTGCAGACGAGGTCGCGCGTGTCGCTCGGGCTGAGGGAAAGCTCTTCGGTGCGGTCAAGGATAGTCCGGTAGTCGGACAAGTGGGCGGGCGCGTCGAGCAGGGCGCTTCCCTGGGCCACATCCAGGTGGACTGTGTCCAGTTGAGGAACTGTGCCGACAGCGTAGAACGTGGACGTTCCGGATGACCGTCCACGGGGACCGGGTCGTCGTAGCCGTACGGGACGACGACCCGGCCCGGCGGCCGTATCACCGTCAGGCCGGTCCCGACGAGGAAAGCGGCAGGGGGCTGATGCTCGTGCGCAATATTTCCTGCGAGTCGGGGGTGACCTTGGTCTGGGACGGGCTCGACTTGACCGGTAAGCGTGTCTGGTTCGTTCTGCGCGAGCAGGAGTCCTGCCTGGCACCGGCATAGCCCGCAGCTGCCCCCTACACCTCCTCCCTCAGCAGGCGCACGTACACCGCCGCGAAGACGGCTCCCACGAGCAACAGCAGCAGGGCCACTGCCGTTCCGTAGCCGATCAGTGCCTTGAGGAATGCCTGGTCGTACATGAACACCGGCAGGGTCTGGCTGCGGTTGCCCGGGCCGCCGCGGGTCATGGCCCAGATGAGGCCGAAGACCGACAGCGTCTGCAGGGTGTTGAGCATGAGGTTGGTGCCGATCGACCGGCGCAGCAGGGGCAGGGTGATGTGGACGAAGCGGCGCAGGCCGCTCGCGCCGTCGACCTCCGCCGCCTCGGTGACGTCGCGGGGGATGTCCGACAGGGCGGCCGAGTACACCAGCATCGAGAAGGCCGTGCCGCGCCAGACGTTGGCGAACGACACGGCCAGGATGGGCAGGGTGAACAGCCAGTCCTGCTGCGGCAGATGCAGCCACTCCAGGACGGCATTGAGCGTGCCGCGCCGGTTGAAGAAGGTGTAGAGCAGGAAGCCCGCCACGATCTCCGGCAGGACCCAGGCGGCGACCACCACCGTGCCCGTCAGGGTGCGGACGCCACGGGACGCGCGCCGCATGAGCGCGGCCAGGGCGAAGCCCAGCGTGTTCTGGCCGACGATCGACGACAGGACCGTGAAGAGCAGCGTCAGCAGCACCGCGTTGCGGAAGTCCGGGTCCGCGAGGGCGCGGCGGAAGTTGGCCAGGCCCACGAAGGAGGCCGAGGACTGACCGGTGAGCTGGGTGTCGGTGAAGGCCAGGTAGACGCAGTACGCGATCGGGCCGGCCAGGAAGAGGAGCAGCAGGACCGTCGCCGGCGCCAGCGGGAGCCAGCGTGCGGCGCCGCCGCGGCTCCCTGGGGCACCGCTACGGGCACCGTGCGCCTTCCGCCCCGTACCGCGACGGGTACCGTGCGCCTTCCGCGCCGTACCGCGACGGGCGCCGTGCGCCTTCCGCGCCGTATCCGTCCGCCCCGCACCCGTCCCCTCCGCACCACCGGACCCGTGCACGGTCCCCGCCGTCCCCGTCGTCCCTTCCGGCTCCCTCATCGCGTCGTCACACCCGACGTGCCCGCGATCGACCGCAGCCGCTCGTCGTAGCGCCGCGCCGCCCGGGCCGCGTCCGCGTCGCCCGTCGTGACCGACTCCATCGCCTCCTGGATCGCGTTCGACACCTGCGGATACACGGGCAGCGCCGGGCGGTAGTGGGTGTTCTCGACCAGGCTCGTGAAGAACTCGATGCCCGGCATCGACTCCCGGTAGCGGGTGGTCGACGCCACGTCGTCCCGCACGGCGATCTGCGCGTCGCGCACCGTCCACTCGGTCGCGTTGGGGAGCGTCTGCAGCGTCTCGATGACCTGCCAGGCGAGGTCGGCCTTGCCGGACTTGGCGCTGATGGCCCACGTCCAGCCGCCGGACAGGCTCACCCGGCCCGGCGCCTTGCCGTCCTGCGTCGGGAAGGCGGCCCGGCCCATGGCGTGTGTCCACTCCGGCCACGGGGAGGGGCCGTCGGCCAGCCAGTTCTTGGCGAGCCACGAGCCGTCGAGTGCGATGGCCAGCTTGCCGTGGGGCAGCCAGTCGGTGGCGACGACGGTGGTGACGTTCGGGTCGAGCGCCTCGGAGGGCTCGGGGCCGAGCTTCTCGGCGTAGACGGTCCGGACGAAGTCCAGGGCGTCCTTGAAGCCCCGGCCACCCGCCACCCACTTCTTCGCCGCGGGGTCGTACAGGGGGTCGGGCCCCGTCCCGTAGAGCAGCATCTCGAAGCCCTGCATGGCCGCCGCCTCGCCCGCGCCCTTGCCGGTGTAGACGTTGAGGGGGATCACGCCGGGGACCTTGCGCTTGATGGTCCGGGCGGCGTCGAGCACGTCCTTCCAGCTGTGCGGCCACCAGTCCTCCGGCAGCCCGGCCTTGGCCAGGAGCGACTTGTTGAACCACAGGCCGCGCGTGTCGGTGCCGTCCGGCACGCCGTACGTCCTGCCGTCCTCCGCCTTCGCCGACGCCTTCGCGGTGGGCTCGAAGTGGTCCCACGCCTTCCACCGCGCCAGCTTGTCGTCCAGCGGTCTCAAGTAGCCGCTCGTGATGTCGGAGTTGATGAGAAACGTATCCTCACGGACCACGTCCGGTGCCGTCTTCGACGACCGCATCATCTGCTGGATCTTGGCGGCGTAGTCGCCGTCGGACGCCTGGATCGGGACGAGCTGGAGCTTCTTCCCCGGGTGCTCCCGCTCGAACTGCTTCTTGATCAGGGCCAGATGGTCGTCCATGATCCGCACGTTGTTGTCCGTGCTGCGCTTGTAGGCGATCTTCACGGTGTCCGGGTCGCCGCCGGAACCGCCGCAGGCCGTCAGGGAAGCGGCCGCGAGCAGGGCCGCGGACCCGAGGGCGAGTGCGGTGAACGCGCGAGGGGTGTGTACGGGGGTGGTGGGGCGCACGGCACGACCTCCTGCACCTTGTGACGTCGAGTCGTACGTTCCCCCGGTGGCCCTGCCGCACGCGTACCGCACGTGTACCGCCCGCCGCCGTCCGGCTCCTCCTCCGGCTCCCGGGGTGTCCCTCGCCGACGCCTGCCCGTCCGCCCTCGCCGACGCCTGCCCGTCCGCCCTCGTCAGCGCCCGCTGAGCCAGCTGTAGCGCAGTTCGGGGCGGCCGACCTGGCCGTACTGCGGGGCTCTGGCGGCCCGGCCGGTGTCGACCAGGTACTCCAGATAGCGCCGGGCGGTGATCCGGGAGATGCCCACGGCGGTCGCGGCCGCGCCCGAGGAGACGCCGTCGGCCCCGGCGGCCCGCAGGGTCTCGGTGATCGACTGCAGGGTGTCCGGGGCCAGCCCCTTCGGCAGCGCCGCGGGCTGCGGCGCCCGCAGCGCCGCCAGCGCCCGGTCGACCTCCTCCTGACCGCTCGCCTCGCCCGCGGCGGCGCGGAACTCCGCGTACCGCGCGAGGCGGTCGCGCAGGGTGGCGAAGGTGAAGGGCTTGAGGACGTACTGCACCACCCCCAGCGAGACCCCTTCGCGGACCACGGCCAGGTCGCGGGCCGAGGTCACGGCGATGACGTCCGCGGTGTGCCCGGCGGCGCGCAGCGAGCGCACGAGCTGCAGGCCGTGGCCGTCGGGGAGGTAGAGGTCCAGCAGGAGCAGGTCGACCGGGGTCCGCTTGAGGATCTGCGATGCGTCGCTCCGGCTGTGTGCCGTGCCGGCGACCGAGAAGCCCGGCACCCGCCCCACGTACAGCGCGTGCGCGTCGGCGGCGACGGGGTCGTCCTCGACGACCAGCACGCGGACGGGCGGTGGGGACGCGGCCACCGGGGGCGTGCTCGGTCTGGTGCTCATGCGGGGGCTCCTTCGGAGGTACGTGTGCACAGGGGCAGCCGGACCGTGAACTCGGCCCCGCCGGCGGGGGAACGGCCCAGGGTGACCGTGCCGCCGTTGCGCCGGGCGGCCTGCTGCACGAGCGCCAGGCCCAGGCCGCGGCCGTGCGGGGCGGCGGCCGGCGACTTGGTGGACCAGCCGCGGCGGAACACCTCGTCCACGGCCTCGGGGGCCACTCCCGGGCCCGAGTCGCCGACCCGCAGCAGCAGCTCGCCACGGCCGTCGCCCTCACCTCCGCCGGGGCCGTCGCCGTCGGGGTCGTCACCGCCACCGGCCCGGACGGTCACGGTGACGCGGGCGGTGCGGCGGGAGCCGGTGGCCGCCTCGACCGCGTTGTCGATCAGGTTGCCGAGGATGGTGACGAGGTCCCGGGCCGGCAGCCCGGACGGCAGCAGGCCGTCGTCGAGGCGCGTGTCGTCGGTCAGGACGAGCTCCACGCCGTGCTCGTTGGCCTGCGCGGCCTTGCCCAGCAGGAGCGCGGCCAGGACGGGCTCGCCGACGGCGGCGACGACGCGGTCGGTGAGGGCCTGGGCGAGTTCGAGTTCGGCGGTGGCGAACTCCACCGCCTCCTCGGCCCGGCCGAGCTCGATGAGGGAGACCACGGCGTGCAGCCGGTTGGCCGCCTCGTGCGCCTGCGAGCGCAGCGCCTCGGTGAAGCCGCGCACGGAGTCCAGCTCCCCGGAGAGCGACAGCAGTTCGGTGTGGTCGCGCAGGGTGACGATCGTGCCGCGCCGCTCCCCGCTGGAGACGGGCGAGGAGTTGACGACGACGATGCGTTCGGCCGTCAGGTGCACCTCGTCGACGCGCGGCCCGGGGGCCATCAGCGCGTCGGTGAGCGAGGCGGGCAGGCCCAGCTGGGTGACGTGGCGGCCGACGGCCTCGCCGTGCAGGCCGAGGAGTTCACGGCCGCCGTCGTTGACGAGCGCCACGCACCGCCGGCCGTCGAGCATCAGCAGCCCCTCGCGCACCGCGTGCAGCGCGGCCTCGTGGTAGTCGTGCATCCGGCTGAGCTCCGTGGCGTTCATGCCGTGGGTGTGGCGGCGCAGCCGCAGGTTGAGCAGGTAGGTGCCCACGCCGCCGAGGGCGAGGGCGCCGGCGGCCATGCCGAGGAGCGCGGCGACCTGGCGGCTGAGCCGGGCGCTGATCACGTCGACCGTGATGCCGGCGCTGACCAGCCCGGTGACGGTGTCGTTCTCCTGCACGGGTGCGACGGCCCGCACGGAGGGGCCCAGCGTGCCGGTGTACGTCTCCGAGAACGTCCGGCCCTCCAGGGCGGGGCCGGTGTGGCCCATGAAGCGTTCGCCGATGCGGGCGGGGTCGGGGTGGGTCCAGCGGATGCCGCCCGGGCTCATGATCGTCACGAAGTCGACCCCGGTGTCGCGCCGGACCTGCTCGGCGTACGGCTGCAGCGCGGCGGCCGGGTCGGCCGTCCGCACGGCCGCCCGCACGGCCGGTGACGCGGCGATGGCGGTGGTCGCGGTGGTCACCTGGCGGCGGGCGGCCTCCTCCGCCTGCCGGCGGTCGGCGAGGTAGGTGAACACCGCGCAACCGGCCACCACGAGCGCGACCAGCACGATCTGCATCGCGAAGAGCTGGCCGGCCAGGCTGCGGGGGCGGCGTATGCGGGGTGTGGGCATGGCCGACAGTGTGCCTTCTGGCGCGTTCGTGAACGTAATGCACGTAAGCGTGACCGCCGTCACAGGGCAGTGCATAGTCTCGCCTGTCCCCGCTGTTGTCCGGGCGGGGTCCGAGGGCGGGGTTCGAAAGCGGGGCGAGAGTCGAGAGACGACGAGGAGACAACCGTGGGAGTGCAGTCATCACCGCCGCAGGAGCGGCGGCAGGCGGGGAGCGGACGCGACCGTACGCACTACCTGTACCTCGCGGTGATCGCGGCGGTGATCGCCGGCATCGCGGTCGGATTCGTCGCGCCGGGTGTGGCGGTGGAGCTCAAGCCGCTGGGCACGGGCTTCGTGAACCTGATCAAGATGATGATCTCGCCGGTCATCTTCTGCACGATCGTGCTGGGCATCGGATCCGTGCGGAAGGCCGCCAAGGTGGGCGCCGTCGGCGGCCTGGCCCTCGGCTACTTCCTGGTCATGTCGACCGTGGCCCTCGCCATCGGGCTCGTCGTCGGCAACCTCCTGGAGCCCGGTAGCGGGCTGCACCTGACCGACTCCCTGCGGCACGCGGGCGAGGCCCAGGCCAAGGGCGCGGCGCACGAGTCGACGGCCGACTTCGTGCTCGGCATCATCCCCACCACCATGGTGTCCGCCTTCACCGGCGGCGAGGTGCTGCAGACCCTGCTGGTGGCGCTCCTGGCGGGCTTCGCCCTGCAGGCGATGGGCCCGGCCGGCGAGCCGGTCCTGCGCGGCATCGGGCATGTCCAGAAGCTGGTCTTCCGGATCCTCGCCATGGTCATGTGGGCGGCGCCGGTGGGTGCGTTCGGCGCGATCGCGGCCGTGGTGGGGGCCACGGGCACGGACGCGCTGAAGTCGCTGGCCGTCATCATGATCGGCTTCTACGTCACCTGTCTGATCTTCGTGATCGTGGTGCTCGGCGCGCTGCTGCGCCTGGTGGCCAACGTCAGCATCTTCGCGCTGCTGTCGTACCTGGGCCGGGAGTTCCTGCTGATCCTGTCGACGTCCTCGTCGGAGTCGGCGCTGCCGCGCCTGATCGCCAAGATGGAGCACCTGGGCGTCAGCAAGCCGGTCGTGGGCATCACGGTGCCGACGGGCTACTCCTTCAACCTCGACGGCACGGCCATCTACCTGACGATGTCCTCGCTGTTCGTGGCGGAGGCCATGGGGCAGCCGCTGTCGCTGGGCCAGCAGGTCTCCCTGCTGTTGTTCATGATCGTGGCGTCGAAGGGCGCGGCGGGGGTGACGGGCGCGGGGCTCGCCACGCTGGCCGGCGGCCTGCAGTCGCACCGCCCGGAACTGGTCGACGGCGTCGGCCTGATCGTGGGCATCGACCGCTTCATGAGCGAGGCGCGGGCGCTCACCAACTTCGCCGGCAACGCGGTGGCCACGGTGCTGGTGGGCACGTGGACGAAGGAGATCGACCGGGAGCGGGTGACGGAGGTGCTGAGCGGGCGCCTGCCGTTCGACGAGCTCACGCTGACGGACGACGGGCACGGGCCGGTACCCGGACCGCGGGACGGACAGAAGGAGGCCGCGACGGCCTGACGTCCCTCACAGACCGCCCCCACGGCGGGCCGTCCCCCACGACGGCTCATACCCGGTACGGCACCGCCGGGCCCCGCCGTGGGGGCTTCCCCTTGCCCCGCCGTGGGGGCTTCCCCTTGCCCCGGCGGAGGGGCGATGCCCGGCTCCGGCGGCGGTGTTGACTTCCGGGGGTACACGCCACGACGCTTTGTCGAAGCCTCGACGCATGGTGTCAATACGTCAGTCGGGGGCTCGTGGTAGCACGCGTCACAGCACACAAGAAGCGCGTACCCCCTTGCCGTGCATCCGCTTTCTCGGCCCGATGCCCACACGACCGCATGCAGGAGCCACGAGAACAGGGATGCTGGCGGGCATCCGTGAAACGGCAGGGGGGCCGGCGGCGTCGACTCCCGCCGGCAGAACGGTCATGGCGAGACCGAACGGGGGCGTGAGGCAATGTGCCGGACATCATTCGGCGGGGCCGCGCGGAGGAGAGGGGCTCTGCGGGGCGGCACCGGAGCCGCACTGGCCGCGATGCTGCTGGTGGCAGCCCTGCCGGCGGCCGGCGGGGCGGCCACCGCCAGGGCCGGCGAAGGCGCCGCCGACGTCAAGCCGATCGAGATGGTGGTCGCCGTCGACGAGTCGAACAGCCTCGGCGACGCCGACGTGGAACGGGAACGGGACGCCGCCCAGCGCATAGCCGCCGGCGAGATATCCGACCGGTCCCGGGTCACCGTCCTCGGCTTCGCCAGCGCCGACGACGCGACCCAGCACCCGGTGGACGAGGTCTGCCCCACCACCACGCTCGACCCCGTCGCCCGCAACCGGCTCGGCGACTGCGTCCGCAAGCTCGCACGGCGCACGGCGGCCCAGGGCACGGGCACCGACTTCCCGGCGGTTATCCAGCAGGCCGTCGACCGGCTGAGCGAAGGCCCGGACGGCACACCGAGGGTCCTGTTCCTGCTGACCGACGGCAAGCTCGACGTCGGCGACAGCGACAGCTACGGGGCCAAGGAGCACCGGCAGAAGAACGGCGAGCGGCTGCTGACCGAGGTGCTGGCCAAGGCCCGGGCGGCCAAGGTGCAGATCCGGCCGCTGGGCTTCGGCGGCCGGATCGACGAGGCCGCGCTGAAGGCCATGGCCGCCGCCGGCTACCAGGAAGCGTGCACCGACCTGCCGCAGGCCCGCCCCCAGGCCAGGGTCGTACCGGACGCCACCACCCTGGCCGGCGCCCTGCGGAAGGACTTCGCGGCCGCCCGCTGCCTCGTCTCCGACGACGAGAAGTACGGCACCCCGCCCGCCGACCTCACCGTACGGATCTCCCCCCTCGCCACGCTCGCCAGCATCGTCGTCTCCAAGGGCGACCCCGCCGTCGGCGTCACCTACGTCGACCCGCTCGGCAAGGAGGTCACGTCCGGCGAGAAACGCGACGGTTCGTCCTTCGAGCGCACCGGCGGCGGGCAGGAAGTGGAGTCTCTGCGCATCACCGACCCCCGCCCGGGCGACTGGAAGGTGCACCTGGACGCGCCCGAGGGGCACCGGGACAAGCTGGCCAGCGTCGGTGTCCAGTGGCGCGGCGCCCTGCGCTCCTTCATCACCATGAGCCCCACCGCGCCGCGCCCCGGTCAGCGCGCCACCGTCCAACTGCAGCTCCAGACCCGCGACCACGAGGCGATCACCGACCCGCGCGACCTGGAGCAGCTGCGCGTGTCGGGCCGGCTGACCGGGGACGGCTTCGACGCGCAGCCGGTCACCCTCGCCGACAACGGGCGGGACGGCGACACCACGGCGGGCGACGGACGGTTCACCGGCAGCGTGACGATCCCCGCCACGGCCGCCGGCGCGCTCCACCTGGTCGGCGTGCTCAGCGCGGTCGGCCTCACCGCCGACCACCGGGCCTTCCACTCCTGGACCGGCGGGGCCGTCCCCGAGGTGCGCGCCGACGTCCAGCTCCCGAAAGGCGTCGCCACCGTGCACCCCGGGGGGACCCTCCCCGTCACGGTCACGGCGGTCAACACCTCGGCCACCACCCGGACCCTCGTCCCCGACCTCGCCGACGCCGCCCCCGGCGACCTGACCCTCTCGATGCCGCGGCTCACCCTCGCCCCGCAGCAGACCGTCGAACAGCACGGCACGCTGCGCGTCGGTGGCGGCGCAAGAACGCGCACGCTCACCGCGAGCATCCAGGTGACCGACACGACCGGGGCCGTCCGGGTGCTGGACGCGAAACCCGTCACCGTGAAGGTGGTGCCCGTCCCGAGCCTGCCGGCCCGGATCTGGCGCGACTGGTGGGCGGCCATCGTCCCCGGTGTGATCGTGCTCGCCTGCCTGCTGGCGTACGCGGTCTGGGCACTGCGCGACCGCGAACGCCGCGCCGACCCGACCGGCCTGGTGCTCCGGGTGCTGGTGCCGGAGGGCTCGGGACACCGCGAGGGCGGCTCACTGACCGTCAACTCGGGCGGGACCGTGCCGTACCGCTTCGACGTGGCCGACGAGACCGGCGACGATCCCCGGCTCGAACCCCGGCCCGACACCGGGCGCTTCCACCTCCGGCGCAGCCGCCGGGACGGCGGCGTGCTGCTGCGGGCACCCGGCCGGGCCGAGGAGACGGTCCGGATCGGCTCGGCCGTACCGCTGCTGGAGAGCGGGGCCCTGCTGCGCATCGAACGCGGCACGTCCGGCCGCGCCCACCCCGTCCGCGGGGCCCTGGGCGGCCTCGGCCGCCTCCTCGGAGGGCACCGCCCCCGCCGGACCCCGCCGCCCGCCACGGCCGCAGGTCCCGGCCGACACCCCGGGACGGAGCCCGCTCCCGGCGAGCTCCACCCCGACCTCTGACGGACGCCGGGGCCACGCGGCGCCCCGGCGCGCCCACCCACTCGACGACAGACCACGAACGGCCGGGGCACCCAGGACGGCACCCCGGCAAAGGGGGACGAGAACGATGAGACTCTTCCAGCCGATGCTCTTCGTCGGCCTGGGCGGCACCGGCGGCCTGGTCGGCGCCGAACTCGAACGCCGCCTGCGCGCCGAACTCTGCGGCCCCGACGGCACCCGGCTCGCAGCCGGCGGCCGCCGGCTGCGCCACCAGCTGCCCGACTGCCTGCAGTTCGTGTACGCCGACTACAGCGAGAACGAACTCGCCCGGCTGCCGCACCTGAGCGCCGACCGCACCCTGCGCCAGGCGTACGCCCGCACCGCCCGGGCCACCCACGACCTGCTGCCCGCCGAATACGACAGCTCCCCGAAGGTGACCCGGATGCTGCGCTCGTCGCTCCGCAGGGAGACGGCCGGCTGGCTGCCGCCCCGCGAGGGCGAGCCCAAGGTCACCCCGCTGCGCCACGGCGCCGGCCAGCTGCCCACCGTCGGCCGGGCCGCGCTGTTCGGCACCCTGCGCAACGGGACCGGACCGGTGGCCGAGCCGCTGCGCCAGGCGATCGACGCGCTCAGCCGCTCCGGCGGCGAACTGGAGGAGCTCGGCGGCGGGCCGTTGAACGGCTGCGACGTCTTCGTCGCCTTCTCCGTGGCCGGCGGCACCGGCGCCGGGATCTTCCTGGACTACCTGCACCTGATCGGCCAGGCGTTCAAGGAGAAGAACCTCACCGGCGCCCGCATCTACCCGCTGGTCGTCATGCCCTCCGCCTTCCTCCCCGAGAGCGGCGGCGGGCGGGCGGCCGAGCTCAACGCCGCCCGTGCCGTGGTGGACCTCTTCCGGCTCGTCGACGAGCAGAACGTGCCGGACGCCGAGGCGGACCTGGGCGAGACGGAGCACCCGGACGCCCTGCGGATCCGCTACCCCGAGACGTACCCGATCCGGCTGGGCGCCGGCATGGTGCCCACCGCCTTCCTGTTCAGCCGCACCGCCGGCATCCGCCCGGACGACCTGCGCCGCTCCATCGTCTCCCTGGTGATGTCGCTCGTCGGCACCGAGCTCGGCGAGGGCCCGGGCCACGGCGACGACGACTACCAGACCTTCGCGGCCAACTTCATCAACCGGGGCGTCACCCGGCGCACCCGGTCGGCCACCGGTATCGGCCACCGGGGCGTCTCCACCAGCCTGGTCGCCTCCATGACCGCCCCGCTCGACGAACTGGCCGAACTGGTCTCCGCCCGCGTACTCGCCCGGGCCGTCCCCCGGCTGCTGGACCGCACCCGGCCCCGCACCACCGAGACCGCGCCCCTGGTGCGCGAGATGTTCGACGAGTGCGGGCTGAGCGAGCTGTGGCGCCGGGAGGCCATCGTGGTGCCGGAGCCCGTCACCGTGCCCCGGGGCGGCCCGGAGATCGAGCAGGCCCTGCGCAACCGTGTCGAGGACATGCTGCGCCTCCTCGACGACCTCGAACGCCGGGTCACCAGGAGGCTGGCCGTCCTCGCCGACGGCTTCGCCCCCCGCTCGGCCGCCGAACGGATGCTGCGCCGGATCGACCTGTTCCAACTGGAGGGGGTCGTCCGGGGCATACCCGACGACTCCGACCCGGTGGCCCGGCTCGGCTTCCTCGGCGTGCTGGACAACCGCCGCCAGGAGCCCGCCCGGCCGCCGGACGTGACCGTCCAGCCGCCGCCCGTGCCGCGCGTGCGGGGGCGGCTCGGCGGCCTGTCCCGGCCCCGCTGGGGGGACGAGGCCGTGGTGGCCGTCCTGGAACAGCAGAACCGCTGGTACCAGTGGCGGGTCCGGGCCGTTTGGCACCGTGCCTGGAACGCCCAGGAGCAGCACTGGCAACCGGCCGCCAACGAACTGCGGGCCGACTTCGGCCAGCTCGTGGAGGCATTCCGTGGCTCCCTCGACGAGGAGCGCGGTGCCTACAACGCGCAGGTCAAGGAGTTGTACGACGAGCGCACCGGGGTGTCGTACCTGCTGCCGCCGCAGGCCAGCCTGGGCGAGTTCTACGAGGACCTGATGGAACGGCTCGTCGAGAGCGAGGGCCTGCGGGACGGTGACGACGAGGGCGCGCTGCTGCTGCGGCTCCTGGAGGCCGACCACTGGCAGTCCGCCTTCGGCCTCGGCCGCCGCAGGCCGGCCGCCGCGGTCGCCACGGTCAAGGGCGTGCTCGGAGCGCGGGTGCAGCGGCTGTTCGCCGAGGGCGGCCGGCTGCACCGCTCCCGGCCGCTGATGCCCGGCCTGGGCACCCTGCTGGCGGCGGCCGCCGGGGACGCGGAGGCGGCGGAGCAGGTCAGCCAGAGTGCGCTGGAGCAGTTCCGGATCAAGCTCGTGGGGCTGCTCCCGGCCGCGTTCACCCCCGAGGGCAACGGCCCCCTCAAGGTGCTCATCACCTACCCCCTGACGACCGGCAGGGAAGCGGTCGAGGACTATCTGAAGCGGACGCTCAACCTGCCGCGCGACGGCCGGCGCACCATCGAGTGCCGGGGCGTGGAGACCGACTCCATCACGGTCGTGCTCTTCCGCAGCGAGATGAGCGTCGCCGAGGTGCCCGAGGCCCGCAACGTGCTGCGCCAGTGGGCCCGCGCCCAGGACGGGCCGCGACCGGACGACATGCTGCCCTGGCGGCAGCGACTCGGCTACCGCGACGACTGGCTGGCCAGCACCGAGGAGGACCGCGAGCACGTCCTGCACCGGCTGCTGTGCGCCATGTGGAACGGCCAGATCGACTACCAGGGCGACCCTGCCTCCCCCCTCAGGGTCCGCGTCCGGCTGCACGACGAAACCGGCCTGGACGCCCCCGCCATCGTGCTGCGCCTGGACGACCGCGGTGACGACGACGGCGACCAGGTGTCCAGCTGGGCCGGTCTGCTGCGCGCCTACGAACGATGGGCCCTGCTCGACGAGGCCGGTGCGGGCGAGCGGACCGTCGAGGACTACAGCCGCGAGCTGATGACGGTGCTGCCGGAGGGGCTGGCGTCCTCCGGCAGCCGGCCCTCGCCCCTGTACCTCAGGTTCGTGGGCGAGATCGCGCCCCGGCAGGTCGAACTGCTGGCCGAGCGCGAGCGCTACTTCGGCGAGAGCGTCGCCGCATGGGTGCGCCCCCTGCGCGAGTTCTGGGCCGGCACGCTCCCCCGCGCCCTCGACCTCCCCTTCCCCGACGGCCGGCGCGCCGTGCGGCCGAACCTGCGGGAGCTGGAGAAGTGGGTCACCCGCGACACCGCTTTGGGCGGCCCGCACGCGGAACCGAAGGGGACGGGAGCTTCGCACGGCGCCCCGCGCGAGCGCGCCCCCGAACCGGCGCCGGACCGCGCCACCGGGCATCCGGCCGGGCCGACCGCCGGCCGGGCCGCCTCCGCTCCGCCGGCGCCGGGGGCCGGGCGACTGCAGTACCCCGCCTTTACGGACGAGCCGCGGGACGACGGCGCGTGGGCCGGTGCGGAGTCGTCCGTCCCCTGGGAGGTCTCGGGCGGCGACGGAGAGGCCGACTGGGACGACGACGGGGCCGGCAAACCGGCGGACGGCACCAGCCGTGGCACCTGGGAAGGGGACACCCGGTGAACGACCCGGACCCCGAGGCGGGAGCCGTCGTGGTGGTCGACTTCCGCTCGGCGGACGAACGGCCCGCCGACCACGCCCGGCTGCGCGAGACGGTCGCCGGCCAACTGCGCCGGGAACGGGACGAGGAGCCGGAACACCTGCGCTTCCTCGTCGTCGACACGCCCGCCGGACTGACCGGCCACGCCACGGCGTACGAACGCGTCATGGGCTACCCGACCCTCGGCTCCGTCCGCGTGGTGTGCCTGGCCGTCGGAGACCTGCCGCAGGGCCGGGAGGACCATCGGCTGCGGCTCGCCTCGGTGCTGCGCTCCGCCGGCGCCGGGGTGCTCTGGGCTGCCGACCCGTGCGGCGGTGACGGCAGGGGCGGGGAGCCCGGCGGCCGCCGCGAGGGTGCCGCCCTCCACGTCCTGACCGACCTGCTGCGCACCCCCGAGGTGTTCGACCGGGTGTTCGCGGGGCTGCGGCGCTGCCCGGCCTCGACGGCCGCCCCGGCCGTCCGCGTCCTGGAACACGATCTGTCCCCGGCGGCCCGCGCCCACGCCTGGGACGCCGCACTGGCCAGGTTCACCGGGGAGGCGGTCGCCGCCGACGCCCCGGACCTCCGGCCGGGGGACCTTCCCGGGCGCCTCGCCGAACTCGCCGACGGCGGGCCCCGGTCGGCGGCGGACCGGTTCCGCGTGCCCGGCGGCGCGGCCGACGCGGCGCACGGCGCCTGCGGGCAGGCGCTGCGGGACGCCGACCGGGCCCGCTCCGCACTGGCCCGGCCGAGCGGCCTGTACGACGGGCGCCCGGCGGCGGGACGGCTGGCCCGCGCCGTCGAGGAGGCCGCCCGGGCGCTCGGGCGCTACCGGGACCTGGTCGCCGGGGTGCTGCGGGACAGCGGCGGGCTCGGCATCCCCGCCGGCCAGGCGGGGCAGGTGCTGGCCGAAGCCGGGATCACGCTGCCGCCCGAGGGCCGGGAGCGGCCGGGGTCCGCCGAGGACGACCTCGGCCGGTACACCCTGAGCATGCTGGGGGAGGGCCTCGACCTGCACGCTGTCGCCGGGCGGCTGACCGCGCTGTCGGAACGGCTCGCCCCGCTGCCGGCCGGCGGCAGGCTGCCGGAGCTGGCGGAGCGCTGCCCGCCCGGCCCGGCCCGTTCGGTGACCACCGGCCACCCGTTCCGGTTCGCCGGCCCCGGGCCCGGCCCGCTCGTGCCCGTGGCCGTCCTCGCTTTCGCCGCCGCCCTGTGGCCCTGGCCCGGCACCCTCCTGTGCCTGCTTCCGCTCACGCTGCTGCTGACCGGCCATCTGCTGGCCGCCCGCGCCCGCCCCAACCGGGCGGCCGGCGGCCCAATGTCGTCGGCCTGGCCCGCCCAGAGCGCCGCCGCCGTCCTCGGCGCCACCGGGGGCCTGGCGCTGGGCGCGGCGGTGGACGTACCGCCCTGGGCGGCGCTCGCCGGGCTGCTGCTCAGCGTGCCCGGCACGCTCGTGCTGCTCTCCAGGCGGTGGGCGCGGGCGGTGGACGCCTGGTGGGCCGCCACCGGTGCCGACCGCATCGCCGCCGGGCTCGACGGCGTCGACGCCCTGCTCGCCGACGCCGTCCGGCAGCAGTGGTGGGCCGTCGAGGAACGCACCCGGTGCGCCGACGGCGCCCGGTCCCTCGCCGGCGCCCTGCGCACGGCCGCCGGCGGCCCGGCAGGGCCGGACGGGCAGGGGGAGGCGGACGACTGGGACGGGGGCGAAGGAGAGGGCGACTGGCTGGACGAACCCGGCTGGACCGCGTCCGCACCCACCGTCGACCCCGCCCCGGGCCCGGCCGGCGAAACCGGCGCGTACGGGGCGGAGTCCGCCCCGGGCTGGCTCGACCCGGGCACCGGTGAAGGGGGCCCGGAGCTCCTGGACACGCTGGTGGCCGATCTGGCGGACGCGACCGCGGACGCGCTGCGCCGCCACTGGGACATGGACGGGCCCCACGGCTTCGCCGGCCCCGCCGACGCCCACGCGGCCACGCCGGAGCAGGCCGTACGGCAGGCCGTCGACGCCGCCCACCGGCACCTGAGCCGCAACGGCGTGGTGGCGGTGCCGCCGTTCGCCCAGCGGGAGAGACGGCGCGGCGATCCGGTGTCGCTGCTCGGCGTCGGGCCGCAGCGGCTGCGGGAGGCACTGGCCCCCGAACTGCTCGCCCGGCGGCTGCAACCGCTCTGCTCCCCGGCACAGTTGGCACTGCTCAGCCGGGATCCGGCCGCCACGTGGCTGATCAGGTTCGCCCCGGAGGCGGTTCGCCCGCCCGTGGCGGACGGCGGCCCCCACGACGGGACGGAGGGCGTGGTGTGGACGGCCTCGGGCCGTTTCGTCGGCGCCGTGCGGCTCACCCCGCTGCGCGCCGGGACGGTGGAGGCCGTGTGGGCCCGGGCCGACGACGATCCGGACGACGACGGCGGGGGCCCGCATGGCGCATGACCGCCGGGACGACCGGCCCGTGACCGCCCACGCACCAGGGGCGGGGAGAGAGGACGAAGTGGAGCGGAACGAACCGAGGGAGGCCGACACCGAGCTGGCGTTCGTCTCCCCCCAAGGCACCGTGCGCCGGTTGCTCGTCGGACTCGGGCCGGACAGGCCGCGCCTGGTGCGCCCGCCCGCCGTGGCCCGGCCGGTCCGGCTGGACGGCGACCGGCGCGGCCTCCAGGTCCGGCTGCCCGCCGCCGAGGCGGGCAACCGGCTGGTCCACGGCCTGCTGGAGGCGGAGACGTCGGCCGCGCTGGCCCTGCACCGCGCCTACGGGGGCACCCGCTTCCGGGGCCTGTTCCCGGTGCCCCTCGGCCACGACATGAACGCGGCCGAGCCGTTCATCCTGTACGCCGCCCCCCGGGGCCGGCCGCTGTCGGCGCTCACCCAGGGCGTGTCCACCAGCGACCAGCGGGCCATCGAACGCGACCTGGTGCTGGCGGTGGGACTCATGGCGGCCGCCGGGCTGGTCCACCGGGGCATCGTGCCGCCCGCCGTCCGCTGGGACGGCCGCCGCCTGCAGCTGTGGGACCTCGGCTCCGTGGCCAGGACCGGCCAGCCCCGCACCCCGTGGGGAGTGGCGCCGTACGCCTCGCCGGAACAGCGGGCCGGGGTGGGCGCCGTCGACCCCCGGGACGCCCTGTGGAGCGTCGGACAGCTGCTCCACGAGCTGGTCACCGGCCGTCCGGGCAACCCCGACGGCCCGGCTCCCGACCTCGCCCGGCACCACACCCTCGCCCACACCCTCGCCCCGGTCTTCGCCCCCCGGGCCGCAGACCGCCCCACCGCCGCCGAACTCCTCGGCCGGCTCATGCCCGACGCGGGCGCCGCCCTGCTCACCACGGGGGTCCCGGACCCCCTGGACCCCTACCGCCGGGAGTTCGACGAGGCGCTGCGCCGCAAGCACGCCTCCCTGCCCCGCCCGCCCCGGCCACCGGGCGAGCCCGTGCCCCCGCCCCTGCCGCCGTACGGCCCGGACGGCGGGCCGGCGACCGGCTTCGAACAGGCCCCCCGGCGCAGGGGACCCCGCACCTGGTTCTACGGAGGCGGCGCCGGCCCGTCCGGCACCTCCGGCCCCGAAGGAGACCGACGCCGATGACGACGATTCCCCCGCCGGGCGGTGCCGGCGCGCCGCAGGAGATGCTCTGCCCGTTCTGCCTGGAGCCGGTCTCCTTCGACGAGCGGCAGCTGTTCGTCCGTGACGACCGGCAGCAGTACGTGACCGTCGACCTCAGCCGTCACACCAGCGCGCTGCGCCGCTTCGACACCCTGCGCTCCGCCTACCAGCGCTGTCGCAACACCGACGGCGTCCCGCCCCACTTCATCCCCGTGCCCTACCTGACCCACGGCAGCCCGCTGACCGTCGCCATGGTCGGCGACTCGGCCACCGGCAAGACGCACCTGCTGACCCAGATGATCGCCGAGATCGCGGAAAGCGGACTGGAGCGGTACGGGATCACCTGGCAGTCCGTCAATCCGCAGGAGCACAGCGCCTTCATGACGGAACGGGTGGACCGGCTGCGGGCGGGGGAGATGCTGGAGCACACCGCCTCCACCTCGTTCGCCTCCTTCGTCGAGGCCGTGCTGCTCACCGGACCCGACGGGGCCACCCGCCCGGTGGCCTTCTTCGACCTCGGCGGTGAGGACCTGCGGCGCACCGACGAGCTGCTGCGCTTCCTGCTCGGTATCGACGCGCTGATCTTCGTCGTGGACCCGCTGCGCGCGCTGCCCCTGCCCCATCTTGACCCGCTGCGCGGCGAGACCAAGCTCAGCCACACCCGGGGCGGCGACCCGGCGTTCCAGACCGTCCTGGACCGGTTGCCCCGCACCGGTCCGTACCACGGCGTCGCCGCGGCCGTCGTCGTCAACAAGTGCGACCTGCTGCGCTTCGAGCCCCCCGTCGACCGCTGGCTCGCCGAACCGCCGCCCGCCCGTGTCTCCGCCGCCCGGTTCCGCGAGGAGAGCCGCGACGCGTACGCCTTCCTGCGCCACCACGCAGGACCGGCGTGGGTCCGGCCGTTCGACACCGTGCTGCGCTGCACCCTGCACTTCGCGTCGGCCACGGGAAGCCACGACCGGCACGGCAGGTTCGTGCACGGGACGAGTCCGCGCCGGGTGCTCGAACCGCTGGTGTCGGTGCTGGCCATGTGCGGCGTCCTCGGCGACGGCGGCACCGACGGCCCGGCCGCCGTGGGGATGTGAGCGCGGATGTCGCCGTACGGACCACCGCGACCGCCGGACCGGGCCCCGGGGGAGCGGGTCGACCAGGTGGTCTTCCGGTGGGCGGGCAACCGTACCGGGCGGGCGGGCATCGCGGCGGTCGCCCAGTCCTGCGACGAGGACCAGGCCCATGCGATGGCCGACCGGCTCGGCGCCATCCTGCGGGTGATGGGCGGGGAACAGCGGCCCAGCACCGTCCGGCTGGGATGGGCCGGAAAGGCGGTGCTGCTGCGCCGGACCCCGGGGGAGGACGCCCACGGCAGGGGCAGCACCGTCTGCCACGCCCTGGTCGCCCCGCCCAAGCTGCTGCAGCCCAGGTTCTGCATCGCCCTCGGCGCCGCACCCTGGGCCGAGGACGGCTGGGCGGACAGCGTGACGGGCCCCCTCGACACGGTCCCGCACGGTCTGCTCGGCACCTGGGCCGACGCGGCGGAGCAGCGGCTGGCACCGGCCGTCGCGCTCGTCGGCCGCCCCCTGGAGTGCCTGGTGGCCCAGCTGCTGCGCACCCCGGCCGACCGCGTCTCGGCACGGACGACGGAACTTCCCGCCCTCCCGGTGCCGGCAGGGGCCGCCGGGCCACCGGACGCAGCACTGCCCGTCCTGCTCGGCCTGTGCGACGTCTTCGGCAGGTGGCTGCGCGGCAGCTGGACCTACGCCACGCACGACACGGTGGACTCCCACGGCCTCCGCGTCGTCTTCGTCCCGCACTGGCGCTTCTCGCACGAGTCGGACCTACGCCTTCGCCGTATCGACCTCACCGACCCCGGCCCCGACACCGCCGCCGGGCTCGCCCGTCGTCTCGTACGCCACTACCTGGCCCACATCGCGGCCACCGGCGGCTCGGGCGACTACCGCCATCCGCTGTACCTGGCCAGGGACCTCGACCCGCGGGCCCTCGGCGACGAGGCACGCTACGAGGCGGTCGCGGCCGCGCTGGACGGCCGCCGGCCCGAGCCGTCGACGGCCCGGCGCCCGCCGGAGTGGCCGTACCACCCGCAGCCGCACCCGCAGCCGGAGCCGGCCGTGCGGCCCACGGAAGCGGAGCCACCGCCGGACCCTGAGCCCGGACCGGAGCCGGAGCGCGAACCGGAGCGGTCGCCGGAGCCCGTGGGTGAAGCCGAGCCCGCGCAGTGGCGCCCGTGGGAGTCGGGGTACGTGCCGACGCGTGAGCCGGAGCCGGAGCCGGGGCCTGAGCCCGAGCCGCAGCCCGCGCCTGGGTCCGAGCCGGAGCGGGAGCCGGATGCCGGAGCGTACGCCCCCGACGGGGCGGGCGATGCGCGCGAGATGTACGTCCGTGAGCAGGTGCCGCCGCTGCCGGCCCGGCCCCCGCTGTTCGCCCCCGCGGACACGGGAGGGTACGCCCAGAGCCATGTGCTGCCCTCCTTCCTCGACCGCCCGCCGTCCCCTCAGCACAGGAAGCGCGGCAGACGGGGCAAGCCCCAGATCCGGACCTCGAAGCCTCCTCGCCAGAACCTGACGGCCACAGAAGTCCGCGACCTGATCGATCGTCTGAAGTACATCGCCCGCAGCGACGTGGCGATCGAGCAGTACCGGCAGCAGACACACGAGAGACTGCTCGGGACGAGCGACGTCGATCTGCTGAACATCCTTACGGTGCACCTGCCCTACAAGGCCCAGAACTTCGTCCTGGAGACGCTGGGCGACATTCCCCGGTCCGAGGAGGAGGTCGCCTGGCTGGCCGTGGGCCTGCACCGGCGGAACTTCCTGCTGCACTCCCCGGCCCCGTCCGGCCGGGAGCAGCGGGAGGAACACCTGCGCAGGGAGGCCAAGGTGGCCTCGTGGCTCCTGGGCTGGCTGCTGGAGCCCTACGCCGCGCGGTACGCCGACGAGGCGGGGGCGTTGCTGCGCGGACTGGCGGCCGCTCCGGAAGGAACCGTGGAGTGCGCGGTGCTGAACGAGCTGCTCGTCGACTGCCCGCCGGACCGGCTGCCCGAACTGCCCCGCGTGGTCTGGCAGGCGGTGATCAGGGGCCTGCACGACCGGGCCGTTGCGGCAAGGGGTCCGCGGGACTGACCCCTTGCGTCACCGGTGACGGCCGCCGGGCCGTCACCGGTGCCCGCCGGGCGGCCTCACACCGGCCGCAGCCAGACCGTGGCCAGGGGCGGGAGGGTCAGGGTCAGGCTGCGGGGGTGGCCGTGGCTGCGGGTGGCTTCCGTCTTCAGCGGGTCCGGGGTGGTGACGCCGCTGCCGCCGTAGCGGAGGTCGTCCGTGTTGAGGGCCTCCTCCCATTCCTCCCCGCACGCCGGCACCCCCAGCCGGTAGCCGTGCCGGACGACCGGGGAGAAATTGCTGACCGCCAGCAGGGGGGAGCCGTCCGCCGCGCAGCGCAGGAACGCGAAGACGTTGTCCTCCGCCGCGTCGCCGGCCACCCACGCGAAGCCGCCCGGCACGGTGTCGCGCTCCCACAGCGCCGGTGTCGTGCGGTAGCGCGCGTTCAGGTCGCGGACGAGGTCCCGTACGCCCCGGTGGTCGGGCTCGGCGGAGTACGAGGGGTCCAGCAGCCACCAGTCGGGGCCGTGTCCCTCCGCCCACTCCGCACCCTGGGCGAACTCCTGCCCCATGAACAGCAGCTGCTTGCCGGGGTGGGCCCACATGAAGCCCAGGAACGCCCGGTGGTTGGCGCGCTGCTGCCACCAGTCGCCGGGCATCTTGGAGACCAGGGACCGCTTGCCGTGCACGACCTCGTCGTGCGAGATCGGCAGGACGTAGTTCTCGCTGTACGCGTACACCATGGCGAAGGTCATGTCGCCGTGGTGGTACTTGCGGTGGACCGGCTCCTTGGTCATGTACTCCAGCGAGTCGTGCATCCAGCCCATGTTCCACTTCAGGCCGAAGCCGAGACCGCCGAAGCCCGAGGCGCCCACGTGGTGGGTGGCGCGGGTGACGCCGTCCCAGGCGGTGGACTCCTCGGCGATCGTCACGACGCCGGGGCAGCGGCGGTAGACCGTGGCGTTCATCTCCTGCAGGAACGCCACCGCGTCGAGGTTCTCCCGGCCCCCGTGCTCGTTCGGCGACCACTGGCCCGCCTCGCGCGAGTAGTCGAGGTAGAGCATCGAGGCGACGGCGTCGACGCGCAGCCCGTCGATGTGGAACTCCTGGCACCAGTACACGGCGTTCGCCACCAGGAAGTTGCGGACCTCCTTGCGGCCGTAGTCGAACTCCAGCGTTCCCCAGTCCGGGTGCGCGGCCCGCAGCGGGTCCTGGTGCTCGTACAACGGCCGGCCGTCGAACTCGGCCAGCGCCCAGTCGTCGCGCGGGAAGTGCGCCGGCACCCAGTCCATGAGCACCCCGATGCCGGCCCGGTGCAGGGCGTCGACCAGGAACTTGAAGTCGTCCGGGGAGCCGAGCCGCGCCGTGGGGGCGTAGAAACCCGTGACCTGGTAGCCCCACGAGCCCCCGAAGGGGTGCTCGGCCACCGGCATCAGCTCCACGTGCGTGAAGCCCAGGTCCTTGACGTACGCGGGCAGCTGCTCGGCCAGCTGCCGGTAGGTCAGCCCCGGGCGCCAGGACGGCAGGTGCAGCTCGTAGACGGAGAACGGCGCCTCGTGCACCGGCCGGTCGCCCCGCTTCGCCATCCACGCGCCGTCGCGCCACAGGTGGTGCGAGGCGTGCACGACCGAGGCGTTGGCCGGCGGCACCTCGGTGTGCCGGGCCATCGGGTCGGCCCGCAGCGTGTGCGTGCCGTCCGGGCGGGTGATCTCGAACTTGTACAGCGCTCCCTCGCCGACGCCCGGCAGGAACACCTCCCACACCCCCGAGCCGCCCAGCGAGCGCATCGGATGGGCCGTGCCGTCCCAGTAGTTGAAGTCGCCGACCACGCGCACGCCCTGCGCGTTCGGGGCCCAGAGGGTGAAGCGGGTGCCGGTGACGCCCGCGTGCGTCATCGGCCGGGCGCCCAGCGCGCGCCACAGCTCCTCGTGGCGGCCCTCGCCGATCAGGTGCAGGTCCAGCTCGCCGAGGGCGGGCAGGAAGCGGTAGGGGTCGTCGATCTCCAGCTCGGCGTCCGCGTAGGCGACCGCCAGCCGGTAACCGGCCGGGACCCCGGTCAGCGGCAGCACCGCGGCGAACAGCCCGTCGCCCTCGTCGTACAGCTCGGCGCGCAGGCCCGGGGCGGTGACCGCCACCGAGCGGGCGTACGGGCGCAGGGCCCGCAGCACGATGCCGCCCCCGGGCGCCGGGTGCGCACCCAGCACTCCGTGCGGGTCGTGGTGCGCGCCCTGCAGCAGCCGCTCGCGCGTGCCGCCGTCGAGAGGCTCGGCACGCCGCACGCCCGCGCCGGGCGGCGCAGGCGCAGCAGCGGGAGCGGGCACGGGGGCGGCCGCCGGCCGCCGCCCGGGAGGCGTCGGGCGGGCGCCGGACCGGGTGGGCAGGAACGTGGCCGGGATCCGTCGGGGCTCGGGAGGCGGGGGCGGGCTGAAGGGCGGTCGTGCGGTCACGGGTGGTCCTCCGGGAGCGTCGTTCCGGTCGGCGTGGATCCGTTCGGCAGGGGCGCGGGGGGTGGTGGCGCGGGCGGTGGTGTCATACCGGCGTCCCGCCCGTCGGGCGGCCGGCCTCCGCCAGGCGGCGGATCGCGGACATCGGGACGGAGAGCCAGTCCGGCCGGTGACGGGCCTCGTAGAGCACCTCGTAGACGGCTTTGTCCGTCTCGTGCGCCCGCAGCAGCCGGGGGTCCTCGCGCGGGTCGTGGTGGACGCTGGCGTAGCCCTCGCAGAAGGCCGCCCGGGCCTGTTCGGCCCAGCCGGTGCCGGCCGCGTGGCCGACCGCCGCCGCATAGTCGAACGAGCGCAGCATGCCCGCGATGTCGCGCGCCACCGGCTGCGGACGGCGGCGCTCGGCCAGCGGGCGCGCGGGCTCGCCCTCGAAGTCGATGAGGGACCAGCGCCCGTCGGCGGCCGTGCGCAGCGTCTGTCCCAGGTGCAGGTCGCCGTGGACGCGCTGGGCGCGCCAGGTGCGCCCGTCACGGCCGAGCGCCGCGAGCTCCTCGTACGCCGCGCCCAGCGCCCGCCGGTACGGGCGCAGGGCGGGCACCGCGGTGACCGCGGCGTCGAGCCGGCGGATCATGCCGGCGGCGAGGTGTTCGAGCTGCGGGCGGCGCAGGACGACGGTGGGCAGGGCCTCGGCCAGCGCCAGGTGGACCTCGGCGGTGGCGTGGCCGAGGGCGCGCGCGGAGGCGGCGAAGCCGGCCTGCGTGGCGAGCGCGCCGAGCGCCAGCTGCCAGCCGTCGGCGGAGCCGGGCAGGAAGGGCTGCAGCACGCCGAGGGTCATGGGCTCTTCGAGGGTGCCGGGCGCCCGCGGCACCTCGGCCTCGAACCAGGCGGCGGGCGCCGGCACGCGCGAGCAGCCCACGGTCGCGAGTGCGCGGGGCAGTTCGAGGTCGGGGTTGGTGCCGGGGCCGACGCGACGGAAGAGCTTGAGGATATACGTTTCGCCGTAGACGGCCGAGGAGTTGGACTGTTCGGCGCCCAGCAACCGGGGCGCAAGACCGGGCGGAATGGTGGTGTCCGGTTCGCGGCTGAAACGCAGGGGCCCGAGCCGTCCCGGCACCCGCAGCCGTTCCAGGAGGAGGGCGGCCAGCCGGGGGTCGGCCAGCCCCTCGTAGAGGGTGCGGCCGCGCAGCGGGCCGCTCGTGGGGCGGCCGATGAGGGCGGGCGCGAGGTGCGGGGGCAGGACGTCCTGGATGCCCAGCAGCAGTTGGTAGCAGTCCTCGGCCGGGGCCGGACGGTGCGCCGGCTCGCCGGCGGCCGCGGGCTGCTGGGCGCGGACGAGGAGGTGGAGCAGGCCGGGCGCGGTGGAGCCGTGGTGGTGGTGCAGGAGTTCGGTGGCCGCGACGAGCGTGAAGCCGGTGAGGGGGCGGCCCTTGCCGGCGAACCAGCGCTGCCGGGGCAGCCACTCGGTGAGCAGCGGGGCCAGCGACGCGAGCAGGCCGTCGCCGGCCACCCCGTCGGTGCGCGGACCCGCGGGCGGGACGGTGGCGGCCGGCGGCGCCGGAGGGTTGGGGGCCACCCCCCGGCGGGGTACGGCCTCCCGGCGGAACGGTGCAGCGTCCGACATGCGTCGCGTCCTTTCCCCGGGGCACACGACAGATTGGGCAAAGTGTCCCGGATTGCGGCTTCGGTCAGTGCGCGGTGCGGGACGTGTCGGGCGAGGATCGTCCGTACGGTCAGCGCCTGCGGCCCCTGTGTGCGGTGTCGTGCGGCTGCTGCAGTCGTTCCTGCAGCCCGTGCGTACGTGCAGCCGTGCCATCCGTGCCGGCCCCTGCGGGCCGAGCGGTGGGGGCGGCCTCTTCGGGTCGTCCGCGTGCAGTAGTACCGGTGCCCAGGGTCCGGCGGGGGAAACCGCCCGTGCGCGGCCGGACCGGGGGCCGCCGCGCACGGTGCCGGTTCAGGGGGTGGCGGCCGGCGGGGTGTTGCGGCGCAGCCGGAACCAGTAGAAGCCGTGGCCGGCGAGCGTCAGCAGGTACGGCAGCTCGCCGATGGCCGGGAAGCGGACGCCGCCGATGAGCTCGACCGGGTGCCGGCCGTTGAAGGACCGCAGGTCCAGCTCGGTCGGCTGTGCGAACCGCGAGAAGTTGTTCACGCACAGGACCAGGTCGTCATCCCCTTCCCCGGTGGGGGCTTCCCGGAGGAAGGCGAGCACCGCCGGGTTGCTCGACTGCAGCTCGGTGTACGAGCCCAGGCCGAACGCGTGGTTCTGCTTACGGATCTCGATCATCCGGCGGGTCCAGTGCAGCAGCGAGGAGGGGCTGCTCATGGCCGCCTCCACGTTGGTGACCTGGTAGCCGTAGACCGGGTCCATGATGGTCGGCAGGTACAGCCGGCCCGGGTCGCAGGAGGAGAAGCCGGCGTTGCGGTCGGGCGTCCACTGCATGGGCGTGCGCACGGCGTCGCGGTCGCCGAGCCAGATGTTGTCGCCCATGCCGATCTCGTCGCCGTAGTAGAGGATCGGCGAGCCGGGGAGCGACAGCAGCAGGGCCGTGAAGAGCTCGATCTGGTTGCGGTCGTTGTCCAGCAGCGGGGCCAGCCTTCGCCGGATGCCGATGTTGGCCCGCATCCGGGGGTCCTTGGCGTACTCCGCCCACATGTAGTCGCGCTCTTCGTCCGTGACCATTTCGAGCGTGAGCTCGTCGTGGTTGCGCAGGAAGATGCCCCACTGGCAGCGGGAGGGGATGGCCGGGGTCTTGGCCAGGATCTCCGAGACGGGGTAGCGCGACTCCCGCCGCACGGCCATGAAGATGCGCGGCATGACGGGGAAGTGGAACGCCATGTGGCATTCGTCGCCGCCGTTGTCGTAGGAGCCGAAGTAGTCGACCACGTCCTCGGGCCACTGGTTGGCCTCGGCCAGCAGCACCGTGTCCGGGTAGTGCGCGTCGATCTCGGCGCGCACCCGCTTGAGGAACTGGTGGCTGCGGGGGAGGTTCTCGCAGTTGGTGCCCTCCTCGGCGAAGAGGTACGGCACCGCGTCCAGCCGGAAGCCGTCGATGCCCAGGTCCAGCCAGAAGCGCAGGGCGGCCAGGATCTCCTCCTGCACGGCCGGGTTCTCGTAGTTGAGGTCCGGCTGGTGCGAGAAGAAGCGGTGCCAGTAGTACTGCTTGCGCACCGGGTCGAAGGTCCAGTTCGAGGTCTCCGTGTCGACGAAGATGATGCGCGCGTCCTGGTACTGCTTGTCGTCGTCCGCCCAGACGTAGTAGTCGCCGTACGGTCCGTCGGGGTCGGTGCGGGACTGCTGGAACCAGTCGTGCTGATCGCTCGTATGGTTCATGACAAAGTCGATGATGACGCGCATGCCGCGCGTGTGCGCGGCGTCCACGAACTCCACGAAGTCGGCGAGGTCACCGAACTCCGGCAGCACCGAGGTGTAGTCGGAGACGTCGTAGCCGCCGTCCCGCAGCGGGGACTGGAAGAACGGCGGCAGCCACAGGCAGTCGACGCCCAGCCACTGCAGGTAGTCCAGCTTGGCCGTCAGTCCCTTGAGGTCTCCGATGCCGTCGCCGTCACTGTCCTGGAAGGACCGTACGAGGACCTCGTAGAAGACGGCGCGCTTGAACCAGTCGGGATCCCGGTCCTTCGCGGGAGTGTCCTCGAAGGTGTCCTGGACGGGCTCGTTGACGATCATGGTGTGGGTGACCCTCCGATCGGTGAGGACGGTCGCAGCGAGAACACGTGCGCGGGCGCGATCGAACGGCCCGGCTCAAGGCGCACATAGTTGTCCCTGCCCCAGTGATAGGTCTCTCCGGTGAGCTCGTCGCGCACCGGGACGGACTCGTGCCAGTCGAGGCCGAGCTCCGGCATGTCCAACGAGACCGTTGCCTCCTGGGTGTGGTGGGGGTCGAGGTTGACGACCGTGAGGACGCAGGAGGAACCGGAGCGCTTGGAGTAGGCGATGACGGCCTCGTTGTCGGCGTCATGGAAGCGCAGGTTCCGCAGCCGGCGCAGGGCGGGCTGACGGCGCCTCAACCTGTTCAGGGTCGTGATCAGCGGGGTGATGGTGCGGCCCTCCCGGTCCGCCGACTCCCAGTCGCGCGGGCGGAGTTGGTACTTCTCCGAGTCCAGGTACTCCTCGCTGCTGCTGTGCACCGGGGTGTTCTCGCACAGTTCGTAGCCGGCGTACACGCCCCAGGTGGGCGAGAGCGTCGCGGCGAGCACGGCCCGCACCTCGAAGGCGGCGCGGCCGCCCTCCTGGAGATAGGCGTGCAGGATGTCGGGCGTGTTCACGAAGAGGTTCGGCCGCATGCAGGCCGCGGACTCCCGCGACAGCTCGGTCAGGTAGTCGGTCAGCTCCCGCTTGGTGGTGCGCCAGGTGAAGTAGGTGTACGACTGCTGGAAGCCGATCGCGCCCAGCGTGCGCATCATCGCGGGCCGGGTGAACGCCTCGGCGAGGAAGAGGACGTCCGGATCCGTGCGGCCCACCTCGGCGATGACCTTCTCCCAGAAGACCACCGGCTTGGTGTGCGGATTGTCGACCCGGAAGATCCGCACCCCGCGCGCCATCCAGAAGCGCAGCACCCGCAGCGTCTCGGCCACCAGCCCGTCGAAGTCCTCGTCGAAGGCGAGGGGATAGATGTCCTGGTACTTCTTCGGCGGGTTCTCGGCGTGGGCGATCGTGCCGTCGGCGCGGTGGTGGAACCACTCGGGGTGCTTGCCGACCCACGGATGGTCGGGGGAGCACTGCAGCGCGAAGTCGAGCGCCACCTCCATCCGCAGCTCCCGGGCCCGCGCCACGAACCGCTCGAAGTCCTCGACCGTGCCGAGGTCGGGGTGGACCGCGTCGTGGCCGCCCTCGGCGGAGCCGATCGCCCAGGGGCTGCCCACGTCGTAAATCCCCGCGCTCAGGGCGTTGTTGGGGCCCTTGCGGTACGACGTGCCGATGGGGTGGACGGGTGGGAGGTAGACGACGTCGAAGCCCATGGCCGCCACCGCCGGCAGCCGCTGGGCGGCCGTGCGGAACGTACCGCTGCGCGGCGGCCGGCCCTCGCGCAGCTGCGCGCCCTCCGAGCGCGGGAAGAGCTCGTACCAGGAACCGAAGAGGGCGCGCTCGCGCTCCACCAGCACGGGCACCGGGCGGGAGGCGGTGACCAGTTCGCGCAGCGGATGGGCGGCCAGCGCCGCCCGCACCCGGGGGGCGAGCGCGGCGGCGAGGCGGTCCGCGCCCGGCCGGCCGGTGTCGCGCAGCGCGTCCACGGCGGCCAGCACGGCCTCCCGGCCGCCGGTCTTCGGCACCCCCGCCGCGGCGCGCTCCAGCAGCCGGGCGCCCTCCTCCAGCACCAGCTCGGTGTCGATCCCCGCCGGAATCTTGATCACCGCGTGCTCCCGCCACGTCGTGACCGGATCGCCCCACGCCTCCACCGCGTACGTCCAGCGGCCCTCGCGGTCGGGGGTGACCTCGGCGCCCCAGCGGTCGGTGCCCGGCGCCAGCTCCGTCATCGGCGTCCACGGGCCGCACCGGCCCGCCGGGCCGCGCAGCACGACGTTGGCGCCGACGGCCTCGTGCCCCTCGCGGAAGACCGTGGCGGTGACCTCGAAGGTCTCTCCCGCCACCGCCTTGACGGGCCTTCGGCCGCAGTCGACGAGCGGGCCGAGGTCCAGGACGGGGATGCGACCGATCATGGGATCACCTGGCGAATCGACGGGACCGTGGGCAGGTCTGGCGAGTTCTGTACTTTCTATCTGTTCCGTCGGCAGTCGGCGGGGTGCGGGCATGACTGCTCCTGTCCGCATTCACTCGGGTGGGCTGAAGAGACGGATCCAAACTCGGGTCGTGCAGGAGTGGTGGAATTCTGGGCAGGACGGCGAAAGGCCGCGGGCGAGGCGGCCGATTCGGGCCCGTGCACACCGGGGGAGCTTTCCCACCGGGCCCGCCCCCGCATGCCGGGACCATATGAACTACTCGTGCGTAGCCCCCGCTGCACCCCACGCGGAGGGCGGCCGTTCCTCCGTCACTCGTAGGGAGTCTGCTTGACCGGCCGATCGCATGCAATGTGACGAAAGGGGGTAATCGGCGGCCGGACCGAGGAAGCGGCGCACGGCACCGTCTTCGAAGGTCGTAGCGACATTTGGCCTTTGACAGTGCTGTTGTACGCGGGTCGTAAATCCGCCTAGTACTTTTCACCGCCCGGCGGTCCGGCGATGGCATCAAGGCGTTCGTCCGCAACCGGACGCCCGCCCGCTCCGTCCGCTCCGCCCGGCGCGGCGAGCAGCCCGAGGGCCGCCTCGGAGGGCGAGCCCGGCTCCGCGGTGAACGCCAGCAGGCCCTGGCCGCCGGTCTCCGGAAGCCGCAGCATCTCGAACGACAGCTCCAGCGCGCCCGCCACGGGATGGCGGAACGCCTTCACGCCCGAGGTGCAGGCCCGCACCCGGTGCCCCGACCACAGCGCCACGAACTCCGCGCTGCGCACGCTCAGCTCACCGATCAGGTCGGCCAGCGGCCCGTCGTCCGGGTGCTCGCCCACCGCCAGCCGCAGCGAGGCGACCGCGCGCTGCGCCTCCTCCTCCCACCGCGGGTACAGCTCCCGCGACCGCGGGCCGAGGAAGAACAGCCGCTGGGTGTTGGGCCGCTCCTCCGGCCGCTCCGGGGCGTTCGCGGGGAGGTGCCCGGCGAGCAGTGCGTGCCCCAGCGGGTTCCAGGCCAGCACGTCGTAGCGGTGGTCCAGGAGGACCGCCGGCACGGCGGACATCGCGGCGACCAGCCGGCGGGCGCCCGGGGAGGCCACCGAGGGGCGGGCGGCCGGGCGGTCCGGCGCGCGCCGGGGGCGGACGAGGTTGCGCAGGTGCGCGTGTTCGTCCGCGCGCAGGCGCAGCGCCCGGGCGATCGCGTCCAGCACCTCGTCGGACGCGCCCGCCGCCTGCCCCTGCTCCAGCCGTGTGTAGTACGCGACGCTCACGCCCGCCAGCTGCGCCAGCTCCTCGCGCCGCAGGCCGGGGACGCGACGCGTCCGGCCGTAGGACACCAGGCCGACGTCCTCGGGGCGCAGCGCGGCCCGGCGACCGCGCAGGAAGGTGCTCAACTCCGCTGCTGTGCTCATGTGCGGGATCAACGCGGGCGGCGGGCCGGAATCTTCCCCCGTCCGGCAGACGGGCGCACTTGGGCGCTTGGCCCGCGGTGGCGGCGGGCGCACCGCTACCGTCGTGACTGTGAAGGCCATTCGTCGATTCAGCGTGCGTCCCGTCCTTCCGGAGCCCCTACGACCGCTCAGTGAACTGGCGCGCAACCTGCGCTGGTCCTGGCACCCCGAGACCCGCGAACTGTTCCAGTCCGTCGACCCCGAGGGGTGGCGGGCCGCCGGCGGCGACCCGCTGCGGCTGCTGGGTTCCGTGTCCGCCACCCGGCTGGCCGCACTCGCCGAGGACCGCCGCTTCCGGCGGCGGCTCGCGGCGGCCTCCGACGATCTGCACGACTATGTGACCGGCCGCCGCTGGTACCAGGAACAGCCCCCCGGGCTGCCGGCGGCCGTCGCCTACTTCTCGCCCGAGTTCGGCATCACCGCCGCCCTGCCGCAGTACAGCGGCGGCCTCGGCATCCTCGCCGGCGACCACCTCAAGTCCGCCAGCGACCTGGGCGTTCCCCTCATCGGCGTCGGACTGCTCTACCGGCACGGCTATTTCCGGCAGTCCCTCTCCCGCGAGGGCTGGCAGCAGGAGCACTACCCCCTGCTCGATCCCAACGAGCTCCCGCTGGCCATGCTCCGCGAGCCCGACGGCACCCCGAGCAGCGTCACCCTCGCCCTGCCCGGCGGCCGCACCCTGCGGGCGTACATCTGGAAGGCCCAGGTCGGCAGGGTGCCGCTGCTGCTCCTCGATTCCGACGTGGAGGACAACGGCCCGGGCGAGCGCGACGTCACCGACCGGCTCTACGGCGGCGGCAGCGAGCACCGCCTGCTGCAGGAGATGCTGCTGGGCATCGGCGGGGTGCGCGCGGTCCGCACGTACTGCCGGCTGACGGGGCACGCCGAGCCCGAGGTCTTCCACACCAACGAGGGCCACGCCGGCTTCCTCGGCCTCGAACGCATCCGCGAACTGGTCGAGGTGGGCGCCGACTTCGACGCCGCCCTGGAGTGCGTGCGCGCCGGCGCGGTCTTCACCACCCACACGCCCGTCCCCGCCGGCATCGACCGCTTCGAGGCGGACCTGGTGGCCCGGCACTTCGGCGAGGACGGCGAGCTGCCAGGCATCGACGCCGGGCGCGTCCTCGCCCTCGGCCGGGAGGACTACCCCGGCGGTGAGGACGGCCTGTTCAACATGGCCGTCATGGGCCTGCGCCTGGCCCAGCGCGCCAACGGCGTCTCCACCCTCCACGGCCAGGTCAGCCGGGAGATGTTCGCCGGCCTGTGGCCGGGCTTCGACGCGGAGGAGGTGCCCATCACCTCCGTCACCAACGGCGTCCACGCCCCCACCTGGGTGGCCCCCGAGGTCCTCCGGCTGGGCGCCCGGCAGATCGGCATCGCCCGGGCCGAGGACGCCCTGACCGTCGGCGGCTCCGAGCGCTGGGACTCCGTCGCCGACATCCCGGACGCCGACATCTGGGAGCTGCGCCGCACCCTGCGCGAGCAGCTGGTGGAGGAGGTGCGCGAGCGGCTGCGCGCCTCCTGGCGGGCGCGCGGCGCCGGCACGGCCGAGCTGGGCTGGATCGACGGGGTGCTCGACCCCGACGTGCTCACCATCGGCTTCGCCCGGCGCGTGCCCTCCTACAAGCGCCTGACGCTGATGCTGCGCGACCGCGAGCGGCTGACGGAGCTGCTGCTCCACCCCGAGCGGCCGATCCAGATCGTGGTGGCAGGCAAGGCCCACCCGGCGGACGACAGCGGCAAGCGGCTGGTCCAGGAGCTCGTCCGCTTCGCCGACGACCCGCGGGTGCGCCACCGCATCGTCTTCCTGCCCGACTACGGCATGGCGATGGCCCAGAAGCTCTACCCCGGCTGCGACGTGTGGCTGAACAACCCGCTGCGGCCGCTGGAGGCGTGCGGCACCTCGGGGATGAAGGCCGCGCTCAACGGCTGTCTGAACCTCTCCGTCCTCGACGGCTGGTGGGACGAGTGGTACGAGCCGGACTTCGGCTGGGCCATCCCCACCGCCGACGGCGCGGCCATGGACGAGGACCGCCGCGACGACCTGGAGGCCACGGCGCTGTACGACCTGCTGGCCCAGCGGGTGGCGCCGCGCTTCTACGACCGGGGCGCGGGCGGGCTGCCGGGCCGCTGGATCGAGATGGTCCGCCGGACGCTGGCCACGCTCGGGCCCAAGGTGCTCGCCGGGCGCATGGTCCGCGAGTACGTCGAGCGGCTGTACGGGCCCGCCGCCGAGGCGCAGCGCGCCCTGGACCCGACGGCGGCCCGGGAGCTGGCCGCGTGGAAGGCGCGGGTGCGGGCGGCCTGGCCGGCCGTGGCCGTGGACCACGTGGAGGCGGTCTCGGACGGGCCGCTGAACGGGACGGCCGAGCTGGGCTCCACGGTGTCGCTGCGGGTGAGCGTGACGCTGGGCGAGCTGGAGCCCTCGGACGTCGAGGTGCAGGCCGTCGCCGGGCGGGTGGACGAGGCGGACCGGCTGACGCGCACGGTCGCCTTCCCGCTCAAGGCGACCGGCGCCCCGGGCCTGGACGGGCGGCGGCTCTACGAGGGCCCGCTCACCCTGGACCGCACGGGCCCCTTCGGCTACACCGTCCGCATCCTGCCCGCGCACCGGCTGCTGGCCGACGGCGCGGAGCCGGGACTGGTGGCGGTGCCCTCGGAGGCGACGGGGGAGGCGGCGGGCGTGCTCATGCGCTGACGCGGACCGGGGCGGCGCGCCCCGCGCCCATGAAGGAGGCGCCGTCCGGGGGAGTCGTACTCACCCCGGACGGCGCCCGGTTCACGCGGTGGTCGTGGTCACGGTGGACCGGACCGGGTCAGAAGCTGAGCTTCCAGCCGTTGACGGTGCCGTCGTCGTTGGCGTAGACGTCCTGGACCTGGAGCTTCCAGGTGCCCGTCGCCGAGACGCCGGAGGCGTCCACGGTGTAGGTCTCCTTGACGTCCTCGGCGGAGTCCCACGCGTCGGAGCCCTTGAGGTTCCACGTCTTGCCGTCGGGGGCGACCAGGTCGATCTTGAGGTCACCGCGGTAGGTGTGCGTGATGTCCACGTCCACCTTCAGCGCCGAGGAACCGTTTCCGCTGCGGGTCACCACGATCGGCGAGGTGACGGCCGAGCCGGCGTCCGGGATGGCCACCGGGGTGGTGTTCTCGAAGACGCTGCCGCCGCCCGTGGTGTTCACGGTCCACTTGAAGGAGGCGGTGCCGGTCTTGCCGCCGGAGTCCTTGACCGTGACCGTCACGTTGCTGGTGCCGGTGGCGGTCGGGGTGCCGGTGATCAGGCCGGTCGAGGCGTTGATGGACAGCCCGGCGGGCAGGCCCGTGGCCGCGTAGGTCAGGGAGCCGGTGGTGGAGCTCGACGCCTTGATCTGCAGGGAGACGGCGGTGTTCACGATCGAGGTCTGGTCGCCGGGGCTGGTGACCGAGACGCCGCTGGACAGGCGGCTGCCGACGTTGATGGCCGCCCAGGCGTTGGCCGTGTTGTTGTACGTCTCGCTGCCCACGCCGAAGAGCTCGCCGGCGGCCCACAGGGTCGCGTCGCGCGCGCCCGCGTAGTTGGTGTTGGACTGCATGCGCTGGGTCAGCGCCTTGAACCAGATCTTGGCGGCGTTGTCCCGCCCGATGCCCGTCACCGGCTGGCCGTCGGAGGTCGGGGAGTCGTACTTGACGTTGTTGATCTCCTTGGCGCCGCTGCCCTCGGAGGCCAGGTAGAACCAGTGGTTGGCCGGGCCCGACGAGTAGTGCACGTCGATGCCGCCGAGGCCGGAGTACCAGGAGTCCTTCGACCGGCTGTCCTTGCTGGGCTTGTCCATGTAGCGCAGCGGGGTGCCGTTGCCGTTGATGTCGATCTTCTCGCCGACCAGGTAGTCGCCGGGGTCGCTGGGGTTGTTGGCCCAGAACTCCACGGCCGCGGCGAAGATGTCGGACGTCGCCTCGTTGAGGCCGCCGGACTCGCCGGAGTAGGTGAGGTTGGCGGTGGCCGAGGTGACGCCGTGGGTCATCTCGTGGGCGGCCACGTCGATCGACGTCAGCGGCTTGGCGTTGCCGGTGCCGTCGCCGTAGGTCATGCAGAAGCACTGGTCGGACCAGAAGGCGTTGACGTAGTTGTTGCCGTAGTGGACCCGGCTGTACGCGCCCTTGCCGTCGCCCTTGATGCCGCTGCGGCCGTGCACGTTCTTGTAGTAGTCCCAGGTGAGCTGGGCGCCGTAGTGCGCGTCGACGCCGGCCGTGGCCGCGTCGCCGGTGGAGCCGTTGCCCCAGACGTCGTCGGCGTCGGTGAAGAGCGTGCCGGTGCCGGAGGAGCCGCGGTTGAGGTTGTAGGTCTTGTGACCGCCGCGGGTGGCGTCGTTGAGCTGGTACGAGCCGCTCGACCCCGAGGTGCCGATGGTGACCTTGCCGCTGTACTGGCTGTTGCCGGTGCCCTGCTTGACGCCCTGGAACTCGAAGAGCTTCGCGCCGGTCCGGGCGTCGGTGATGACGTGCAGCTCGTTGGGCGTGCCGTCGTGCTGCAGGCCGCCGACGACGGTCTCGTAGGCCAGGACGGGTGTGCCGTTCGCGGCCCAGATCACCTTGCGCGGCGCCCGGTCGGCCTTGGTGGCCTTGGAGCCCTTGGCGGCCGCGGCCTTGAGGGCGTCCTTCTCGGCGGTGGCGGCCGCGAACGACGGGGTGGTCGTCGCCACCGCCATCCGCGCCTTGGTCGCCTTGGCGACGCTCTTGAGGCTGCCGCCCTTGGTCGCGTCGACCACGAGGTCGCCGCCGAGCACGGGCAGGCCGTCGTAGGTGCGCTCGTAGCGGGTGTGCACGGTGCCGTTGACGTCCTTGCTGACGTCGCGGACGACCAGCTGTTCCTTGGCGCCGAGGCCGAGCGTCTTCGCGGTGTCCGCCTTGGTGGCGTTCGCCTCGCGTATGAGCTCGGCGCGCTGGGAGGGGGACAGCTTGGCGGGCAGGGCCCCGGGGTCGGCCTTGGCGAGGAGCGGCCGGCCGGCGGCGGTCGTGTCGTCCGGGCGGGCGCTGGCGGTGCCGGACTGCGTGCCGACGGCGAGCATCGCCGTCACGGCGACGAGCGCGCCGGTGGCGACGGCGCGGCGATGGGGGGTGGGTCTCACTCTGACTCCTTCTGCGGTGGCCACCATGAGGTGGGTGTGGCCGGTGGAGACCGGGTGGCGAGCTGGCCGCCCGGGCAGAGCACGGCAGAACATGATGGAGAAAGGGGGGAAACGAGCTGTTCGCCCGGCCTGGGTGAGGGGGAAGGGTGGGGGGCCTCCGAGCCGGTCGAGGTGAGTCGAGGTGAAGAGTCCCACCGCCGTGCCGCAGGTGTCAGGAGCGCGTCAACAAGTTGGCCGGAAACTGTCCGTTGGCCAAAGATCCATGTCCGTATAACGGGCGCCCCGGCCGGCCCGTTGCGCGCGGCCCCCCGCAGGTCAGCCGAGCACGCGGCGGCCGTGACGCACGGGGCCGGAGCGATTGCCTCCACCGCACGGCCGTCGGCCACCGCCGACCGCCCGCCGGGGCTCCGCACGGCCGGCGGCCGGTGCCCCGGGGGGCCGCCGGCCGCCGCTCACCCGGAATCCGGGCCCGGTCCCGGCGGTCCGGCCTCCGGGTCCGCCACGTCCTGCACCACACGCCACAGCAGCACCGAGCGTGCCCGCACCGGGACGCGGCTGCCCGCCGTGCGGCACAGGCCGGGAGCGGTGTGCTGGTCCTCCAGGGCGGTGTCGACGAGGAGTTCGTAGGACCGCGCCCACGGCGGCCCCGGCAGGGTGAAGCGGAGCGGGCGCGGGCCGGCGTGGAGGACGGCGAGGAAGCTGTCGTCGGTCACCGGCGCGCCCTGCCGGCCGCGCTGCGGGATGTCCCGGCCGGAGAGGTACATCCCGAGCGTGGCGGTGGGGGCGTACCAGTCGGCCTCGGTCATCTCCGTGCCGTCCGCGGTGAACCAGGCCAGGTCCCGCAGCCCGTCGGCGCCGCGCGGGCGTCCGGAGAAGAAGGAGCGGCTGCGCAGCACGGGGTGGGCGCGGCGCAGGGCCAGCAGCCGGGAGCACAGCCCGGCCTGCGCCCGCCAGCCCGGGTCCTGCAGCAGGGACCAGTCGATCCAGCCGGTCTCGTTGTCCTGGCAGTAGGCGTTGTTGTTGCCGCCCTGGGTGCGGCCCATCTCGTCGCCCGCCACCAGCATCGGCACCCCGGTGGACAGCAGCAGCGTCGTCAGCAGGTTGCGCAGCTGCCGGCGGCGCAGGGCCGCCACCCGCGCGTCGCCGGTCTCGCCCTCGGCGCCGCAGTTCCACGAGCGGTTGTCGTGGGTGCCGTCGCGGTTGCCCTCGCCGTTGGCCTCGTTGTGCTTGCGCTCGTAGCTCACCAGGTCGCGCAGGGTGAAGCCGTCGTGCGCGGTGACGAAGTTGACGGAGGCGTACGGGCGGCGGCCGCCCCAGGCGTAGAGGTCGCTGGAGCCCGAGAGCCGGTAGCCCAGGTCCCGCACGTCCGGCAGGGCGCCCCGCCAGAAGTCGCGCACGGCATCGCGGTAGCGGTCGTTCCACTCCGTCCACAGGGGCGGGAAGGCGCCGACCTGGTAGCCGCCGGACCCCACGTCCCAGGGCTCGGCTATGAGCTTGACCCGGCGCAGCACCGGGTCCTGGGCGATGACGGCGAGGAAGGGCGAGAGCATGTCCACGTCGTGCATCGACCGGGCCAGGGCGGCTGCCAGGTCGAAGCGGAAACCGTCGACGCCCATCTCGGTGACCCAGTAGCGCAGCGAGTCCGTGATCAGCCGCAGCACATTGGGCTGGACCACGTGGAGGGTGTTGCCGCAGCCGGTGTAGTCGGCGTAGCGGCGGGGGTCGGCCTGCAGCCGGTAGTAGCGGCGGTTGTCGATGCCGCGCAGCGAGAGCATGGGGCCCAGCTCGCCGCTCTCGGCGGTGTGGTTGTAGACCACGTCGAGGATGACCTCGATGCCGGCCGCGTGCAGGGCCCGCACCATCCGCTTGAACTCGCCCACCTGCTCGCCGCGCGTCCCGGAGGCCGCGTAGGCGGCGTGCGGGGCGAAGTAGCCGATGGAGTTGTAGCCCCAGTAGTTGCGCAGGCCGCGCCGCAGCAGGTGGTCCTCGTGGGCGAACTGATGCACCGGCAGCAGCTCGACCGCCGTCACCCCCAGCCGCACCAGGTGGTCGATCGCCGCCGGGTGGGCCAGCCCCGCGTACGTGCCGCGCAGCCGTTCGGGGATGCCGGGGTGACGCATCGTGAAGCCGCGGACGTGCAGCTCGTAGATGACGGAGTCCGGCCACGGCGTCGCCGGGCGCCGGTCGTCGGCCCAGTCGTCGTCATCGGCGACGACCACGCCCTTGGGGACGTGGGGGGCCGAGTCCCGCTCGTCGCGGACGGTGTCGGCGACGTGCTGCTGGGGCCAGTCGCGGACGTGCCCGTACACCTCGGCGGGCAGCGGGGCCGCAGCGGCCCCGGGGCCGGTGAAATCGCCGTCCACCGCGCGCGCGTAAGGGTCCAGCAGCAGCTTCGCCGGGTTCCACCGGGCTCCGGTCCAGGGGTCCCAGCGGCCGTGGACGCGGTAGCCGTAGCGGCGGCCGGGCAGGACGCCCGGCACGAAGCCGTGCCACGTCTCGTGCGTCAACTCCGTCAGCAGGTGACGCGTTTCGCCCCCGCCCGGGGTGTCGTCGAACAGGCACAGCTCCACGGCCTCCGCCCCGCCGGCCCACAGGGCGAAGTTCGTCCCCGGCACGGCCGTGCCGTCCGTACCGTCCTTGAACAGCGCCCCGAGCGGGTCCGGGCTGCCCGGCCACACGGCCGCGGCCGGGGCGGGGGCCGGCGGTGCGGCGCTCCCCGGACGGGCGTTCGCCCCGGCGGGTGCGGTGGGCGCCCGCCGGGGACGCCCGTCCCCGAACTCGGCGCCCTCTCGTGCCTCTTGCTCGGCTGCGCTCGACACGTGTTCGCCTCCGGCGGCTCTCGGGTAGCGCGCCGGGCACCCGGCGTCCCGGGGCCGGGTGTCTGGCGATGATGTCCTTCTCCCCGTTCTTCCCAGATCCAGGCATGCGCTCACACGTGTGATCGGGCGCAGCAAGCGAGTGCAGCCACGTTTCCCGCGGCGGGGCGCGTCGTTGGGCCCGGTGTGACACTTGCCCTCACGCGCGCGGTACGGGGACTGGCCCTGACGGCGTTGCTGGCCGCGCTCGCCGGGTGCGCCACCGTCGCGCCGCGGACCACGCTCACGGACGACGCACGCCCGGTGTCGGCGAGCGAGCTCATCCACGTCAGCCCCCGGGACCGGGCGGGCGGCGTGCCGCCGACGGAACGGCTGGAGGTGCGGGCGCCGCAGGGCCGGCTGGAACGGGTGCGGGTCACCGAGCTCCGCGAGGGCGTGCCGCACACCGTCGAGGGCCGGATCTCCTCCGACGCGCACAGCTGGCGCCCCGCCGCGGCCGGCCCGCTGGACCTCGGCGCGCGCTACGCCGTCGACGTGGTCGCGCGGGACGCCTCCGGCCGCCGGACGGTCCGTCACACCGACTTCGCCACCTACGTCCCCGAGCACCGGGTCATCGGCCACTTCACGCCCGAGCCGCAGACCACCGTGGGCACCGGGATGATCGTTTCCTTCGGCTTCAGCCGTCCGGTCACCGACCGCGCGGCCGTCGAGCGCGCCATCCGCGTGACCGCCCGCCCGGCCACCGAGATCGCGGGCCACTGGTTCGGGCCCATGCGCCTGGACTTCCGCCCGCGCACCTACTGGCGGCCCGGCACCCGGGTCACGATGGAGCTGAGGCTGCGGGACGTGCGGGCCGCCGAGGGGGTGTACGGCGTCCAGCGCAAGACCGTCGGCTTCACCGTGGGCCGCAGCCAGTTCAGCCGGGTGGACGCGGCCGGGCACACCATGGACGTGGTGCGCGACGGCCGGCCGCTGGCCAGCCTGCCCATCACGGCGGGCGGCAACGGCAACGACACGTACAACGGCAAGATGGTGATCAGCGAGAAGCACCCGATGACCCGGATGAACGGGGACACGGTGGGCTTCGGCGGCGAGTACGACATTTCGGACGTGCCGCATGCGATGCGGCTGACCGGCTCGGGAACGTTCCTGCACGGCAACTACTGGGCCGCACCCGACGCCTTCGGCGCCCTGAACACCAGTCACGGCTGCATCGGCCTCCCGGACGAGCGCGGCGGCAGCCCGAAGAGCCCGGCGGGCTGGTTCTACGACCAGTCCCTGGTGGGCGACGTGGTGGAGGTCGTCGGATCCCGGGAGCGGGTGGTTGCGCCGGACAACGGACTGGGCGGCTGGAACCTCTCCTGGCAGCAGTGGCGGGCCGGCTCGGCGCTCGGCTGAGGCACCCCTGCGGACCCGGCGTCAGGTAACGGTTTGACCTGGCTGGAATCTGCCGCTTCACTTCGGTCACCGCCTTCACCACAGGCGCACGGTTCGTATCACCGCTCCCATTTGGGACTGAACGGTGACATTCACGAGAGTCAGCGTTGTCGGTGGCGTGTGGTTATCTATCGACAAGCGCGCCTGTTCGCGCTCAGGGGGCGCCGCGTGGCCGCGGGCCGTGCGAGGGGAGACGATCCGTTGTGAACGTGCAGCCGATACCGAGGAGCCGCGGGCGCCGTGCCGGCCTGTCCGCCGTGGTGCTCGCGGGCGTGCTGACGCTGGTCAGCGCCTGTGACGGCGGTGGCAGCGGCAACAAGAGCGACAAGCCGGCCGACGGCCCCTCGCAGGCGGTCGTGAACATCCTGCCCAAGGACGGCTCGGGCGACGTCGCGACCAGCGGCGCGCTCAAGGTGACGGCGGAGCAGGGCAGCCTGACGTCCGTGAAGGTCGCCGACGCCAAGGGCAACGCGATCGACGGCAAGATAACCAACGGTGGCGCGGCCTGGGAGCCGTCCAGCCACCTCGCGGCCTCCACGAAGTACACCGTGGACGCGATTGCCAAGGACAAGAAGGGGCGTACGTCCGCAAAGCACGCGGCGTTCACCACCCTCACCCCGCAGAACACGTTCGTCGGCTACTTCACGCCGGAGGACGGCAGCACCGTCGGCGTGGGAATGCCCGTTTCGATCAATTTCAGCCGGGGCATCACCGACCCCAAGGCCGTCGAGCGCGCCATCAAGGTGACCGCCGAGCCGGCCGTGGAGGTCAAGGGCCACTGGTTCGGCAACGACCGCATCGACTTCCGCCCCGAGAAGTACTGGGCCGCCGGCACCAAGGTGACGGTCAACCTGAACCTCGACGGCGTCCAGGGCCGCGAGGGCGTCTACGGCTCGCAGACCAAGACCGTGAAGTTCACCGTCGGCCGCTCCCAGGTCAGCACGGTCGACGCCAAGAGCCACCAGATGACGGTCGAGCGGGACGGCAAGCTCCTCAAGACCGTCCCGATATCCGCCGGCCGCCCCGGCAACTCCACGTACAACGGCCAGATGGTCATCAGCGAGAAGCACGACGTGACCCGCATGGACGGCCGCACGGTCGGCTTCGGCGGCGAGTACGACATCAAGGACGTGCCGCACGCGATGCGCCTGTCCACCTCCGGCACCTTCCTGCACGGCAACTACTGGTCCGGCTCCTCGACCTTCGGCTCGGAGAACGCCAGCCACGGCTGCGTCGGCCTGGAGGACGAGCGCGGCGGCGGCGACCCGAACACGCCCGCCGCGTGGTTCTACAACAACTCCCTCATCGGTGACGTCGTGGTCGTCAAGAACTCCGACGACAAAACGATCCAGCCGGAGAACGGCCTCAACGGCTGGAACCTGCCGTGGTCCGAGTGGGGCAAGCCCGGCAAGGATGCCGGCAAGGACAGCTGACGGCCCCCGCTCGTCTCCCGCCTTTCCCGCGGCCCGGTGCACTGTGACCAAGTGCACCGGGCCGCGGGCCGTTAACGGGGGCTAACCTGCAGTCATGACTGTGCATCTTGAGGTAGCCGAAGGCGTCGGCACCGTCCGGCTGGACCGTCCGCCGATGAACGCACTGGACATCGCCACCCAGGACCGGATCCGGGAGCTCGCCGACGAGCTGACCCGCCGCGACGACGTCCGGGCCGTGGTCGTCTGGGGCGGGGAGAAGGTGTTCGCGGCCGGCGCGGACATCAAGGAGATGCGGAACATGGACCACGCCGCCATGGTGGCGCGGTCGCGCGGGCTGCAGGACTCCTTCACCGCCGTCGCGCGCATCCCCAAGCCCGTGGTCGCCGCCGTCACCGGCTACGCCCTGGGCGGCGGCTGCGAGCTGGCGCTCTGCGCGGACTTCCGGATCGCGGCCGCCGACGCCAAGCTCGGCCAGCCCGAGATCCTGCTGGGCCTCATCCCGGGCGCGGGCGGCACCCAGCGGCTGGCCCGCCTCGTCGGCCCGTCCAGGGCCAAGGACCTCATCTTCACGGGCCGTCAGGTCACGGCGGAGGAGGCGCTCGCCATCGGCCTCGTCGACCGGGTGGTCCCGGCGGCGGAGGTGTACGAGCAGGCGCACGCCTGGGCGGCCCGGCTCGCCGCCGGTCCCGCGATCGCGCTGCGCGCGGCCAAGGAGGCGGTGGACACCGGCCTCGAAACCGACATCGACACCGGGCTGGCCATCGAGCGCAACTGGTTCGCGGGGCTGTTCGCCACCGAGGACCGGGAGATCGGTATGCGCAGCTTCGTGGAGGACGGTCCCGGCAAGGCCAAGTTCGTCTGAGCCGCGGGGTATTGCCCCGGAGCGCCCGGAAGGGTTCCCTCCGGGGGTTGCCACGTGTGGGGGAATTCCGCCGGGTGCACGCGACGCCGGGAACGGCCTGTCGCAGGGCACCCGGCGATCTCTCACGGGCCGGAGGTCGCCGCAGGTCAGCCCCCGTTTTCCGGGTGGACTACGGCCACTGGCATATGTCGCGGGAGGGCGCCGGAGCCTCACGCTCCGCTGCATCGAATCCCACCGTTCCCCTCCCTGACGGCTGGATGACGGCCATGATGGGGGCATGGCGGGCCTGGAGGGAACGGAGCAGCCACGGCAGCGGGTCGGCACGGCCCCTGCGCGGTGGACCCCGATGGTTGAGGACGAACTGGCGCTGAAGGCGCTCGAACTGTGCGGCAATCCGGGCCTCGGCGAGGTCCGGCTGCCCTCCCGTCCGCACTCCGCGGTGGCCGCCCGGCGGCTGACCCAGACCGTGGTGCTGCGTCACTGGGGGCTCCCGCCCCAGGTGGCCGAGCACGCGGTGCTGCTGGTCTCCGAGCTCGTGGGCAACGCCGTGCGCCACACCGGCGCCCGTTTCTTCGGGCTGCGGATGCTGCGCCGGCGCGGCTGGCTGCGGATGGAGCTGCGCGACCCCTCGCGGGGCCTGCCGTGCCTGCTGCCGGTGCGGGAGACGGACATCAGCGGACGGGGGCTGTTCCTCGTCGACAAGCTCTCGGACCGGTGGGGCGTCGACCTGCTGGCGCGCGGCAAGACCACCTGGTTCGAGATGCGCGTGGTGGACCGCTGACGGCGCGGCCGTGCGCAGCGGCTGTACGAAGCGGCTGTACGAAGAGGCCCCCATCCGTCGTCGTGACGACGTGGCGGGGGCCTCTTCGTACGGCCGCGGAAGAATGGGGTGTGCTCCGCGGCGGTGATGACGACCTGGCCCGGGTCAATGGGGGTCGCTGCCGTCGACTATGTCACGCGCGGTACGCGAGGGCCAAAGAGAGAGCTCTGTAATCCAAGGTGAGCTGCGCCACTGACCTTGTATTCCATGCATGGGTCCGGGGAAATTCTTATCTTTATGCAAGATGGTCGGTGCCCTTGCGGAGGTGCCGGTAGCGGGTTGTGATGTCCTGGTGACGAGTGCCCCGTACCCGCCCACCCATTGGATACCGGCCAGCACCGGCAACTACACGGCCTCGGGCCGCCCCGGTGCGTACCCGGTCGACCGCGTCGTGATCCATGTGACCGAGGAGACCTTCCCGGACGCGATGAGGATCTTCAAGGACCCGCGCTCCAGGGTCTCCGCGCACTACATGGTCGCCTCCGCCGACGGCTACATCGGCCAGTTCGTCCGCGAGCGGGACATCGCCTGGCACGCGGGCAACTGGCGGTACAACACCGTCAGCATCGGCATCGAGCACGAGGGCTGGATCCACCGTCCCGAGTACTTCACCGACGCCCTCTACCGGGCCTCCGCGCGGCTCACCGCCGCCGTCTGCGCCCGCTACGGCATCCCGCCGACCCGCGAGCACATCGTCGGCCACAGCGAAGTGCCCGGATCCACCCATGCGGACCCCGGTCCGCACTGGGACTGGGACCGTTATCTGCAGCTGGTGACCGGGGGCTAGTCTGTGCCGGTCAACGAAGCACACAAGGGGAGGCCCATATGGCTGACATGGACGCTGCGCGCACTGCTTTCGCCCGTTTCGACGTGGACGGCGACGGCTTCATCACGGCCGCCGAGTACAAGAGCGTGATGGCTCAGCTCGGCGACCACAACGTCACCGAGACGGTGGCCCAGGCCATCATCAACAAGAAGGACGGCAACGGCGACGGCGTGCTGTCCTTCGACGAGTTCTGGGCCTCCCTGAACCACTGACGGGCCGTGTTACGGACCGGGCCGCCGGGTCAGCGCCAGCCCCGCCGCTGTGCGCCGGCCCGCCGCCGCCGGTCGTTGCACAGCAGGCACCGGCCCCAGCCCTGCGGCAGCGGGTCGTCCTTGTCCCCGTACAGGGGATCCACGGGCCCTCGCGGGTGCTCCGCGCAGCCCGTCGCCCCCATCCCCGCGCCCAGCGCGTTCGCGGCCGTCAGTGCCCGGCGCAGGGCGTCCAGCAACTGGTCCGCCTCGTGCGGGGCGGGGGCTGCGGCGTCGAGGGAGAAGGCGATGTCCGAGGCGGTGTTGAGCGCGCTCTGGAGTTCGCGCAGGTCTGCGTAACTCATGCTCGCGAGCGTACGCGGGACCACTGACAACGGAAACGGCCTCCCCACCCGGTGGGTGGGAAGGCCGCTTGAGTGCCGGGTCTCAGGCCCTCAGCACTCGATGACGTTGACGGCCAGGCCGCCGCGCGCCGTCTCCTTGTACTTGACCTTCATGTCGGCGCCCGTCTCCTTCATGGTCTTGATGACCTTGTCGAGGGACACGTGGTGCCGGCCGTCGCCGCGCAGGGCCATGCGGGCGGCGGTGACGGCCTTGGCCGCGGCCATGCCGTTGCGCTCGATGCAGGGGATCTGCACCAGGCCGCCGACGGGGTCACAGGTCAGGCCCAGGTTGTGCTCCATGCCGATCTCGGCGGCGTTCTCGACCTGCTCCGGGGTGCCGCCCATGACCTCGGCGAGGCCGCCGGAGGCCATCGAGCAGGCGGAGCCGACCTCGCCCTGGCAGCCGACCTCGGCGCCGGAGATCGAGGCGTTCTCCTTGAAGAGCATGCCGATGGCGCCCGCGGCGAGCAGGAAGCGCACGACGCCGTCCTCGTCCGCACCGGGCACGAAGTTCATGTAGTAGTGCAGCACGGCCGGGATGATGCCCGCGGCGCCGTTGGTGGGGGCGGTGACGACCCGGCCGCCGGCGGCGTTCTCCTCGTTGACGGCCATGGCGTAGACCGTGATCCACTCCATCGCGCGGGCCTGGGCGTCGCCCTCGGCGCGCAGCTGGCGGGCGGTGCTGGCGGCGCGGCGGCGGACCTTCAGGCCACCGGGCAGGATGCCCTCGCGGGACATGCCGCGGGTCACGCAGCCCTGCATCACGCGCCAGATCTCCAGGAGGCCCTCGCGGATCTCCGTCTCCGTGCGCCACGCCTTCTCGTTCTCCATCATCATCGCGGAGATCGACAGGCCGGACTCGCGGGACATGCGCAGCAGCTCGTCACCGGTGCGGAAGGGGTACTTCAGCACCGTGTCGTCCAGGACGATCCGGTCCGCGCCCACCGCGTCCTCGTCGACGACGAAGCCGCCGCCGACCGAGTAGTAGGTCTTCTCCAGCAGCGGGGCGCCGCTCTCGTCGTAGGCGAAGAGCGTCATGCCGTTCGCGTGATACGGCAGGGACCGGCGGCGGTGCAGGATCAGCTGGGTCGACTCGTCGAAGTCGATCTCGTGGTCGGAGCCGATCTCGGCGCCGAGCAGCCGCAGCCGCTTGGTGGTGCGGATGCGCTCGACCTCGTCGTCGGCGGTCTCCACGTCGACGGTCCGGGGCGAGTGGCCCTCCAGGCCGAGCAGCACGGCCTTGGGCGTGCCGTGGCCGTGGCCGGTGGCGCCGAGGGAGCCGAAGAGCTCCGCCCGCACGGCGGTGGTCTGGGCCAGCAGGCCGTCCTTCTTCAGGCGACCCACGAACATGCGGGCGGCGCGCATGGGGCCGACCGTGTGGGAGCTGGACGGGCCTATGCCGATCGAGAAGAGATCGAATACGGAGATGGCCACGGTGGCAGCTCCTCTGGGTCGGTGGTACAGGGTGGTACAAGGGGTGGTACAGGTCGCACGCGAGGTGGTGCGGGCACCGCGCCCACCTCTCAGTGTGCGCGATGCGGGCCGCTTGCCGCGGTGGCCCATCTCACGCGGGCCCCCACAGCCGGTGCCGCGGCCCCGCGGGACCCCGGTCGCGGTGCGGGGCACCGGCCCACTCCAGGAGTGTGCCCGGTGCCCCGTACCAGCTGGTGAATCCCGCGCTGCGGTCCTACTTCAGACCGGGGTACAGCGGGTGCTTCGCCGCCAGGGCGGTGACGCGGCCGCGCAGCGCCTCGGCGTCGAAGCCCGGCTTGAGGGCCTCGGCGATGACGTCGGCGACCTCACGGAAGTCCTCCGCCTGGAAGCCGCGCGTCGCCAGCGCCGGGGTGCCGATCCGCAGGCCCGAGGTGACCATCGGGGGGCGCGGGTCGTTCGGGATGGCGTTGCGGTTGACCGTGATCCCGACCTCGTGGAGGCGGTCCTCGGCCTGCTGGCCGTCCAGCTCGGAGTTGCGCAGGTCCACCAGGACCAGGTGCACGTCCGTGCCGCCGGACAGGACCGAGACGCCCACCTCGGCGACGTCGGCCTGCACCAGGCGCTCGGCCAGGATCTTCGCGCCCTCCAGCGTACGCTGCTGGCGCTCCTTGAACTCCTCGCTCGCCGCGACCTTGAAGCTGACGGCCTTGGCCGCGATCACGTGTTCCAGCGGGCCACCCTGCTGACCGGGGAAGACCGCGGAGTTGATCTTCTTGGCCAGCTCGGCCGTGGAGAGGATCACACCGCCGCGCGGACCGCCGAGGGTCTTGTGCGTGGTGGTGGTGACGACGTGCGCGTGCGGCACCGGGGAGGGGTGCAGCCCGGCGGCGACGAGGCCCGCGAAGTGGGCCATGTCGACCATCAGGTACGCGCCGACCTCGTCGGCGATCCGGCGGAAGGCAGCGAAGTCCAGCTGGCGCGGGTAGGCGGACCAGCCGGCGACGATCAGCTTCGGACGGTGCTCCTTGGCGAGGCGCTCGACCTCCTCCATGTCGACCAGGTTGGTCTGCTCGTCGACGTGGTAGGCGACCACGTTGTAGAGCTTGCCGGAGAAGTTGATCTTCATGCCGTGGGTCAGGTGCCCGCCGTGGGCGAGGTTCAGACCCAGGATGGTGTCGCCGGGGCTGAGCAGGGCGAACATCGCGGCCGCGTTGGCCTGCGCGCCGGAGTGCGGCTGCACGTTGGCGTGCTCGGCGCCGAAGAGCGCCTTGATGCGGTCGATCGCGATCTGCTCGACGACGTCGACGTGCTCGCAACCGCCGTAGTAGCGGCGGCCCGGGTAGCCCTCGGCGTACTTGTTGGTGAGGACCGAGCCCTGGGCCTCCATGACCGCGACCGGAGCGAAGTTCTCCGACGCGATCATTTCGAGGGTGGACTGCTGGCGGTGGAGTTCGGCGTCGACAGCGGCGGCGACGTCGGGGTCGAGCTCATGGAGGGAGCTGTTGAGAAGCGACATGAGTTCTTCCTGGGCAGGGAGGGGACGGGCGGGGTCAGCCTGCGGAGAAGGCCGTGTACTCGTCGGCGGTCAGCAGGTCCGCCGGCTCGTCCGTGATCTTCACCTTGAACAGCCAGCCGCCCTCGAAGGGGGCGGTATTCACCAGCGAGGGGTCGTCCACGACGTCCTGGTTGGCCTCGACGACCTCGCCCGTGACCGGGGCGTAGAGGTCGCTGACCGACTTGGTCGACTCCAGCTCACCACAGGTGTCGCCCGCGGTGACCGAGTCACCGACGGCCGGGAGCTGGGCGTAGACGACGTCGCCGAGCGCGTTGGCCGCGTACTCGGTGATGCCGACCGTCGCCACGCCGTCCGCGTCGGTGGCCGACAGCCACTCGTGCTCCTTGGAGTAACGCAGCTGCTGGGGGTTGCTCATGGCTAGATTCTCCTGTACGCGCGTGAGTGCTTGTGCAAGGGGTCTTGACAGGTGGGATGAGGGAGTCTCAGGGATCTTCCCGATCCGCTCAGCGGTCCCGCTTGTAGAAGGGCAGGGCGACGACCTCGTACGGCTCGTGGCTGCCGCGGATGTCCACCGATACACCCTCCGTGCCCGGTGCGGCGTGCGCCGCGTCGACGTAGGCGATCGCGATCGGCTTGCCGAGGGTCGGGGAGGGGGCGCCCGAGGTGACCTCGCCGACGACCTCGCCGCCGACGGTGACCGGGTAGCCGGCGCGCGGCACCCGGCGGCCGGTGGCGATCAGGCCGACCAGCTTGCGCGGCGGGGCGGTCTCGGCGCGCTCGGCGGCGGCGGCCAGGGCCTCGCGGCCCACGAAGTCGCCGGCCTTGTCGAACTTCACGACCCGGCCCAGCCCCGCGTCGAACGGCGTCGTCGCGGTCGTCAGCTCGTGCCCGTACAGCGGCATGCCCGCCTCCAGGCGCAGCGTGTCGCGGCAGGAGAGCCCGCAGGGCACCAGGCCGGCGTCCGCGCCCGCCTCGGTCAGCGCCTGCCACAGCTTCTCGGCGTCGCCGGGGGCGACGAACAGCTCGAAGCCGTCCTCGCCGGTGTAGCCGGTGCGGGCGATCAGCGCGGGCACGCCCGCGACGGTGCCCGGCAGGCCCGCGTAGTACTTCAGGCCGTCCAGGTCCGCGTCGGTGACGGACTTCAGGATGGCGGGGGAGGCCGGGCCCTGGACGGCGATCAGCGCGTAGTTCTCGCGGTCGTCGCGGACCTCGGTGTCGAAGCCGGCGGCGCGCTCGGTCAGCGCGTCCAGCACCACCTGCGCGTTGGAGGCGTTGGCGACGACCATGTACTCCTGCTCGCCCAGGCGGTAGACGATCAGGTCGTCGAGGATGCCGCCCCCGGCGTTGCAGATCATGGTGTAGCGGGCGCGGCCGACGGCCAGCGCGGAGAGGTTGCCCACCAGGGCGTGATCCAGGGCCTGCCCGGCCTGCGGGCCCGTAAGGGTGATCTCTCCCATGTGGGAGAGGTCGAAGAGACCGGCACGGGTGCGCACGGCGACGTGCTCGTCGCGCTCGCTCCCGTACCGCAGGGGCATGTCCCAGCCCGCGAAGTCGGTCATGGTCGCGCCCAGCGAGCGGTGCAGGGCGTCGAGTGCGGTATGGCGGGGGGCATCGGTCATGGTCAGGCTCCCGGACACGAGTCGGAGGTCGGCCTCCCCATCTGTCATCGGAACCTGAGAGGTTCACCGGGAGTCCCCGCAGGGGGTCCCGGCTTGCACCTTGGGTGGGGCCGCCGCACGAAACGGTGCCCGCTTTTCAGATCTGCCTCACCCGCGCGGTACGGGGCCTGAGAGATTCAAGGGAGGAACTTGCTCCTTCGGCGCCCGGTGCCGAAGGGCACCAGGACTCTCCCGCGCGGATTCGAGCGGCCGGTATGCAGTTGATAGACATGCCGTTGGCGCGCACATCATTGCACGTACGAGCGTGCGACGGACTGCCCACCGCCCCATGAATTGGATTACCTTTCCTTTGCATTCCGTGGGTAGGGGGCAGTCGACGGGCGGGGGAGGGAAGGCGATCACGGTGCCGACGGACGTCCAGGGGGAAGTGCCGGCGCCCGCCGCGGCCCGGCCGCAAAGCGGTGTGCTGGACCTGAGGGGGGCCGGCCGCACCGAGCTGCGGTATCCGCTCGGCGATCTGCTCGTCGTCTCCGGGCTGCCCGGCAGCGGCAAGTCCACGCTGATCCGGCGGGCCGTGGCCGCGGCCGACGGCAGGGGCGCCACCGTCCACCGCGTGGACTCCCAGGACTCCCGCGACCGCATCGAGCGCCGCACCCCGCCCTGGGTGCCCTACGCGCTCTACCGCCCGCTCGTGCGCCTGGCCCACTACGGCGCCCTGCGGCGCGCGCTGCGCTCGGACGCCAGCGTCGTGGTGCACGACTGCGGCGAGCACGGCTGGGTGCGCGCCTGGCTCGCCCACGACGCCCGGCGCCGCGGCGGCTCGGTCCACGTGCTGCTGCTCGCCGTCGAGCCGCGCACCGCGCTCGCCGGCCAGGCCGCCCGGGGCCGCACCGTCTCCCGCCACGCCTTCGCCCGCCACCGCCGCGCGATGACCCGCCTGCTGGCGGCCGCCGCCGCCGGCCGCGTCCCCTCCGGCGCCGTCTCCACCACCCTCCTCGACCGCCCCGCCGCCGACGCCCTGCGCACCATCGCCTTCGGCTAGGGCGTCTCCGGGGGAGCGCCGGGAGCCCGCGAAGACCCGCCGGAGCGCCCCCGGCCCGCGCCGGGCACCTGCCCCGGACGCGGAGGGGACCCAGCCGTTAAGGTGCGGGTTGCGTGGTGATCAGTCGGCATGGGGACAGGTGAACGTGTCCGAGGAATACGGATGGGGACCGGGCCAGGGCGGTGCGGCCGCGGCGTGGCCCGCCAACGAGCTCGAGGAGGTGCTCGCCTCTTCCGTCGGCGTGCCCGGCTCCGGCGCCCGCATCGTGGAGGTGCTCGGCCGCAGCAGCCTGTGGATCCCGCTGCCGGCCGGCGGCGGCAACGACAGCCCCGACCTCGACCTGCCCACCCTGGAGCTGGACGGCGCCGCCTACGTGCCGGTGTTCAGCTCCCACGAGCAGTTCCTGCGCGTCGCCGGGGACCGGATGCCCTTCGCCGTCGCCCCCGCCGTGGAGTTCGCCCGCGGCCTGCCCCCGCAGGTGGGCATCGCGGTCAATCCGGACGGCGAGGTCGCCGTGCCCCTGCCGCCGCCCGCCGTCGCCGAGCTGTGCCGGGCCGGCCGCCTGGTCCTGGACGGCGACGCCACCGGCGGCCGGGTGCGCCTGTTCGAGCCGGACTGGCAGGAGGACCCGACCGCCTTCCTGGCGGCCGCCGGCCGCCAGTTCGCGGCCACCGGCGTCGTACGGACCGCGCGCCGCACGCTGGCCAGCGTGGAGGGCGGCGCCCCGGCGCTGTTCATCGGCGTCGAGCTGGACCTGCCCGACCCGCCGAGCCGCACCGCGGCCGTGGAGGCCCTCAGCCGGGCGCTCGCCGAGGAGCCCGTGGCCTGGCCCGTCCAGATGGTCTTCCTCGACGTCGCGCACGACCCCGTCGGCGACTGGACGCGCGACCGCGTGCGTCCGTTCTACGACCGTGACCTGTGACAGCTCTCATGCCCGCCGCCGCGGGCTCGTAAGCTGGTGGGAACAGACGGCCAAGAGAAGAGGCGGACCCAGGTGAGCGCGGGCGCGGAGAGCGGCGTGGAGCAGGTGCTGCGCCAGGTGGCGCCCGGCCGGTACGACACGTACGAGGCGCTGTTGGGCGCCCTCGCCGAGGGCCGGGTCTGGATGCTGCTGTGGCACGGTCAGGCCGGCTCGCCCGACGCCCAGTACGGCAACATGGAGGTCGACGGCCTCGGCTACGCCCCCTGCGTGACCTCCGCCCAGGAGCTCGCCGCCAGCGGCTGGAACCGCGCCCACGAGGTGGTCTCCGGCCGGGCCGTCGCCGCCTCGCTCTACCCCGACCGCTGGGGCCTGTGGCTCAACCCGCACGCCCCCGGCGGCGGCGTCGGCATCCCCTGGGCCGACCTGCGCCGCATCACCGCCGGCCTGGACCGGCTGCCCGCCGGGCCGCTGCTGCTCAGCGAACCGGCCGTGGACATCCCGCAGTTCTACGCCCTGCTGGGGCAGAACGCCCACCGCACGCCCGCCGTCCGCGCGCTGCGCCGCGCCTGGGTGCAGCCCGCCCTGGGCACGCCGTACCTGGCCGTCGGGCTCGACCTGTACGACACCTCCGCCGCGGCCGTGGAATCGGTGCGGCTGATGATGCAGCAGTCCGTCGGAGTGGTCCCGGAGGGGCTCCCGGTCTCGACGGTGTCCCTCGCGGACGAGTACGACCCCGTGGCGATGTGGATGCGGGCCAACGCCCGGCCGTTCTTCGACCGCGACGCCTACGGCGGCACGGCCGCCCCCGCGCCGGCCGCCGGCTACGGCTACCCGCCGCAACAGGGGTGGCAGGCGGGGACGTACTGACCCGTACGCCTCGCCGCCGCCCCGCTCGGGGCGCCCGGATGTCCGTATAACGGAAGCCCCCTACGCACATCACGGTTGCGCATCCTTTGCGGATGAGGTCTGGCGGGTGATCGCAGGGGCGTTGAAGACTCCCGCCAACAAGGGCCGAGGCCCCTGCGTACGACTCGCTCCGCCGTGCCGCCGCTCCGCCGTACGACCTGCTCCGCGTGTTCGTCCCGCACCTTCGCACCTGCTCCGCGTGTACATCCCGCACCGTCGCACCTGCTCCGTGTGTACGTCCTGCACCTCCGCACCACTCGCACCTGATGTGAACCAGCCGCGTTCCGCACGCGGCGTGCGTCGGGCCGGCCTCCTGCCGGTCGAGAGGGGTCCACCAGACGATGACGGCACCACTGCACGACACGAACGCGGCCGAGACCGCAGCCGTCGATGTCGCCGCGGGCGTCCCCGCGAAGGCCATCGAGGGCCGTTCCCCCTGGCGTATCGCCTGGATCCGGCTCAAGCGCGACAAGGTGGCCCTGACCGGCGGCATCGTGGTGCTGCTGCTCATCCTCGTCGCGATCTTCGCGCCGGTGATCGTGGGGCTCCTCGGGCATCCGCCGAACGAATTTCATGAAGAAACGATTGATCCGCTGTTCAGCACCCCCAAGGAGGCGTGGGGAGGCATCAGTTCGGACTTCCTCTTCGGCGTCGAACCGGGCAACGGCCGCGACGTGTTCAGCCGCGTGGTCTACGGCGCCCGGGTCTCGCTGCTCGTGGCCTTCCTGGCGGCGGTGGTCGCCGTGGTGATCGGTACGGTGCTGGGCATCGTCGCCGGCTACTTCGGCGGCTGGATCGACGCCGTCGTGAGCCGGGTGATGGACCTGCTGCTGGCCTTCCCCCAGCTGCTGTTCATCATCGCGCTGGTGTCCGTCGTCCCCAACTCGCTGTGGGGGCTGTCGGGTTCGGGCGTCCGCATGGCCGTGCTCATCGCGGTGATCGGCTTCTTCGGCTGGCCCTACGTGGGGCGCATCGTGCGCGGCCAGACCCTCTCGCTCAGGGAGCGCGAGTACGTCGAGGCGGCCCGCAGCCTGGGGGCGGGGCGGCTGTACATCCTCTTCCGGGAGCTGCTGCCCAACCTGGTGGCGCCGATCACCGTCTACGCCACGCTGATGATCCCGACCAACGTGCTCACCGAGGCCGCGCTGAGCTTCCTCGGTGCGGGCGTGAAGCCGCCCACCGCCTCCTGGGGGCAGATGCTCTCCAAGGCCGTCTCGACCTACGAGGCCGACCCGATGTTCATGATCATCCCCGGCCTGGCCATCTTCGTCACCGTGCTGGCCTTCAACCTCTTCGGCGACGGCGTGCGCGACGCGCTGGACCCGAAGGGCTCGCGCTGACGCGCGCCCGCCCCGCACCGCCTGTGCACGCCGCCCCTGTCGATCCGTCAGGAGGGCGTTCCCGACATCCGCCGGCCCGTTTCCCGGGCGGCGACAATCACGGAGGTCGCGACATCTTGACACACCGGAGTTCATCGAGGCGCAGACTGGCCGCCGGGGCGGCCCTCGTGGTCGCGGCCCTGGTCGGCACCGCCGCGTGCGGCGGCGGGGGCAGCAGCAAGAAGGAGGGCAAGGACGGCAAGGCGGCGGGCTTCAACGCCGCCGTCGACAAGCTGGCCGGCGCCTCCGACAAGAAGGGCGGCGAGCTGAAGTTCATCGGCACCCAGGACGCCGACAGCTGGGACCCCCAGCGCGGCTACTACGGGTTCATGTGGGACTTCGCCCGCTACTACACCCGCACCCTGGTGACGCCCAAGCCCGCCCCCGGCGGGGAGAGCTCGACGGTCGTACCGGACATGGCCACCGACACCGGCCGGATCTCCGCCGACAAAAAGACCTACACCTTCACGCTCCGTGACGGGCTGACCTGGGAGGACGGCCAGCCCATCACCGCGCAGCACATCAAGTACGGCATCGAGCGCACCTGGGCCACGGACAAGATCTCCGGCGGCCCGCTGTGGCTGATGCAGGTCCTGGACCCGGACAAGAAGTACAAGGGCCCGTACAAGGACGAGAGCAAGGACAAGCTCGGGCTGCAGGCCATCGAGACGCCCGACGAGAAGACCATCGTCTTCAAACTGCCCAAGCCCAACGGCGACTTCCTGCAGATGCTGGCCCTGCCCGCGGCGTCCCCCGTGCGCCCGGACAAGGACACCGTCGAGAAGTACGGGCAGAAGCCCTTCTCCAGCGGCCCCTACAAGTGGGTCTCCTACGAGCCCAACAAGGGCCTGGAGCTGGTGCGCAACGACAAGTGGAACCGTGACTCCGACCCGGTCCGCAAGGCCCTGCCGGACAAGATCACGGTCAAGCTCACCACCAACGCCGACGACATGGACAACCGTCTGATCGCCGGCGACTACGACCTCGACCTCAACGCCACCGGCATGGGCTCGGCCGGCCGGCAGAAGGCCCTGCAGTCGGCCAAGGCCAACGTCGACAACCCGCAGACCGGCTTCATCCGCTACGCGGCCTTCCCCAAGACCGTCGCGCCCTTCGACAACGAGCACTGCCGCAAGGCCGTCATCCTCGCCGCCGACCACACCTCGCTGCAGACCGCCCGCGGCGGCCCCGAGGCGGGCGGTGACATCGGCACCAGCATGCTGCCGCCGGCCGTCAAGGGCTACGACCCCGGCTACGACCCCTTCCAGCTCAAGCAGGGCAAGCCCGACGAGGCCAAGGCCAAGGAGGAGCTGAGGGCCTGCGGCAAGCCCGAGGGCTTCAAGACCACGATCGCCGTCCGCAACAACAAGCCGCCGGAGATCGCCACCGCCGAATCGCTCCAGGCGTCCTTGAAGAAGGTCGGCATCGAGGCCCAGATCGACCAGTACGACGGCGCCCAGTCCACCGGCATCATCGGCGCCCCCAAGAACGTCAAGGCCAAGAACTACGGCATCATCATCATGGGCTGGGGCGCGGACTTCCCCAGTGGTCAGGGCTTCCTGCAGCCCATCGCGGACGGCCGCTTCATCCAGGAGAGCGGCAACCAGAACTACCCCGAGCTGAACGACCCCGAGGTCAACAAGATCTTCGACCGGGCCATCGCGGAGACCGACCCGGCGAAGGCCGGGAAGATCTACCAGGAAGCCAACAAGAAGATCACCGAAGGCGCCTGGTACCTGCCCTTCACCTACGAGAAGAACATCATCTGGCGCAGCTCCCGGCTCACCAACGTCTACACGGCCGACTCCTACAACGGCCGCTACGACTACGCCTCCCTCGGTGTCGTCAAGTGACAGTCCGTCCGCTCCACCGGCGCACCCGCCGCTAGGCCCGAAGGGCAGGTGAGGGCCGCTGCGCGGCGGCCCGGGGCGGCCCCCCCTCGGGGGAGCCCCGGGCCACCGCCGGGCCGACCGCAGTGTTCGCTTACATCGTCCGACGGCTGATCGCCGTCATCGTGATGCTGCTCGTGGTCACGCTGGTGACCTTCGGCATCTTCTTCGCGATCCCCAAGCTCACCGGGGCCGATCCCGCCGCTCTGTACGTCGGCAAGCAGGCGGACCCGGCGACCATCGAGGGCATCCGGGAGAAGCTGGGCCTCAGCGACCCGATCCTCGTGCAGTTCTGGCACTTCGTCTCCGGCATCCCCGCCGGCCGCGACTACTCCGGCGGCGGCAGCTCCGTGCACTGCGACGCGCCCTGCTTCGGCTACTCCTTCCGCACCGAGCAGGCCATCTGGCCCGTGCTGCAGGACCGGCTGCCGGTGACCCTCTCGCTCGCCGCGGGCGCCTGCGTGCTGTGGCTGGTGGGCGGCGTCATCACCGGCGTCGTCTCCGCGCTCAAGCGCGGCAGCCTGTGGGACCGGGCGGCCATGACCGTCGCCCTCGGCGGCGTCTCCCTGCCGATCTACTTCACCGGCCTGCTCTCCCTCGCCGTCTTCTCCTACGGCCTGGGCTGGCTGGACGGCGAGTACGTCGACTTCGCCGAGGATCCGGGGCAGTGGTTCGCCGGCCTGATCCTGCCCTGGGTCACCCTCGCCTTCCTCTACGCGGCCATGTACGCCCGCCTCACCCGGGCCACCATGCTGGAGATCCTCGGCGAGGACTACATCCGCACCGCCCGTGCCAAGGGGCTGCGGGAGCCGGTCGTCATCGGCAAGCACGCCATGCGCTCCACGATGACCCCCGTCCTCACCATCCTCGGCATGGACCTCGGCGCCCTCGTCGGTGGCGCGATCCTCACCGAGACCACCTTCAACCTGCCCGGCCTCGGCCAGGCGGCGGTCAAGGCGATCGGCGACCGCGACCTGCCGCTGATCCTCGGGGTGACGCTCATCGCCGCGACCGCGGTCGTCGTCGCCAACCTGGTGGTGGACCTCCTGTACGCCGTGATCGACCCCCGAGTGAGGCTCTCATGACGACCGCACCCACCGCGGGAGGGGCGCCCACCTCCTTCCTCGAAGTGCGCGACCTGCGCATCCACTTCCCCACCGACGACGGTCTCGTGAAGTCCGTCGACGGGCTCTCCTTCCGGCTGGAGAAGGGCCGCACCCTCGGCATCGTCGGCGAGTCCGGCTCCGGCAAGTCGGTGACCTCGCTGGGCATCATGGGCCTGCACACCGTCGGGCAGTACGGGCGGCGCAAGGCCCGCATCTCCGGCGAGATCTGGCTCGACGGCAAGGAGCTGATGAGCGCCGACCCCGACGAGGTGCGCCGGCTGCGCGGCCGCGAAATGGCGATGATCTTCCAGGATCCGCTGTCGGCCATGCACCCCTACTTCACCGTCGGCGCCCAGATCGTCGAGGCGTACCGGGTCCACCACGACGTCGACAAGAAGACCGCCCGCACCCGTGCCGTCGAACTGCTGGACAGGGTCGGCATCCCGCAGCCCGACCGGCGCGTCGACGACTACCCGCACCAGTTCTCCGGCGGCATGCGCCAGCGCGCGATGATCGCCATGGCGCTGGTCAACAACCCCGAGCTGCTCATCGCCGACGAGCCGACCACGGCCCTGGACGTGACCGTGCAGGCGCAGATCCTCGACCTGATCCGCGACCTGCAGAAGGAGTTCGGCTCCGCCGTCATCGTCATCACCCACGACCTGGGCGTCGTCGCCGAACTGGCCGACGACATCCTGGTGATGTACGGCGGCCGCTGCGTCGAGCGCGGCCCCGCCGAGCAGGTCTTCCACGCGCCCCAGCACCCCTACACCTGGGGCCTGCTCGGCTCCATGCCGCGCATCGACCGCGAGCAGACCGAACGCCTCATCCCGGTCAAGGGCTCCCCGCCCAGTTTGATCAACGTGCCCGACGGCTGTGCCTTCAACCCGCGCTGCCCCTACGCCGACCTCCCCAAGGGGGGCATCACCCGCACCGAGCGCCCCGAGCTGCGCCCGGTGCCGGACGCGGGGGACGGCCGGCCGCACCTGACCGCCTGCCACCTGCCGCAACAGGACCGCACGCGGATCTGGAACGAAGAGATCGCGCCCAAGCTGTGAAGGAACCGGAGATGAGCATCCCGAAGCAGCCGGCGCCCGCGGCGGCCGAGCCCCTCCTCAAGGTCGAGGGCCTCGTCAAGCACTTCCCCATCACCAAGGGGCTGCTGCGCCGTCAGGCGGGCGCGGTGCAGGCCGTGGACGGCCTGGACTTCGAGGTCCGCGCGGGCGAGACCCTGGGCGTGGTGGGGGAGTCCGGCTGCGGCAAGTCGACCATGGGCCGGCTGATCACCCGGCTGCTGGAACCCACCGCCGGCACCATCGCGTTCGACGGGCGGGACATCAGCCACCTGGGGGTGGCCGGCATGCGGCCGATGCGCCGCGACATCCAGATGATCTTCCAGGACCCGTACTCCTCGCTGAACCCCCGGCACACGGTCGGCACGATCGTCGGCGCCCCGTTCCGGCTCCAGGGCATCACGCCCGAGGGCGGGGTGAAGAAGGAGGTCCAGCGGCTGCTGGAGCTCGTCGGCCTCAACCCCGAGCACTACAACCGCTATCCGCACGAGTTCTCCGGCGGCCAGCGGCAGCGCATCGGCATCGCCCGGGCCCTCGCCCTCAAGCCCAGGCTCGTGGTCGCCGACGAGCCCGTCTCCGCGCTCGACGTCTCCATCCAGGCCCAGGTCGTCAACCTGCTCGACGACCTGCAGGACGAACTCGGGCTCACGTACGTGATCATCGCGCACGACCTGTCCGTCATCCGGCACGTCTCGGACCGCATCGCCGTGATGTACCTCGGCAAGATCGTGGAGCTCACCGACCGCAGCTCCCTCTACGCCGCGCCCCTGCATCCGTACACCAAGGCCCTGCTGTCCGCCGTGCCCGTGCCGGACCCCCGGCGGCGCGCCCGGCGCGAGCGCATCCTGCTCACCGGCGACGTGCCCTCGCCGATCTCCCCGCCGCCGGGCTGCCGCTTCCACACCCGGTGCTGGAAGGCGACCGAGGTCTGCAAGCAGCAGGAGCCGCCCCTGACGGCACTGCTCCCCGGGCACCGGGTGGCGTGCCACCACCCGGAGGAGGCTCCCACCGAAGCAGTAAGGGAAGGTGCGCCCGCATAGGGGCCGTGCCAAGCTGACTTCCGATGCCCGTGACAGCAATCCGGCACACGTGAGCACCGCGAGAGGGGAGGGTGCAGAGTCGGCGCGTCCGCTGGCAGAGGGCTCGCGCGTGCGAAGGGACGGCTCATGGCACTCTCCCGCCCGACCCGGCACCACTCCATACGCAGGACCCGGCAGCGCGTCGTGCGCCGGGCCCGGCAGCACCTGATACGCCCGGCGCGGCGCCGCCTCCTCCACCCGGCCCGGTGCCGGCCGGGGCGCTGGTTCCTCGCCCTGGCCACCGCGGCGGCGTCCGTCTTCGTGCTGGTCTCCAGCCCCGTCACCGCCCCGGCCGCCACCCTCCCCGCCCCCGGCGCGGCGGGCATAGGCGACCCGTACTTCCCCGGCCTCGGCAACGGCGGCTTCGACGTCCGCCACTACGACCTGGACGTCGGCTACGCCCCCGACACCGGCCGGCTCGACGGCCGGGCGACGCTCACCGCGCGGACCACACGGAGCCTGTCCGCCTTCAACCTGGACCTGCAGCAGCTCAAGGTCACCTCGGTCGAGGTGAACGGCCTGCCCGCCGCCTTCACCCGCGAGGGCGGCGAACTGAGGATCCACCCGGTGATCCCGCTGCCCCAGGGCCGCACCTTCACCACCACCGTCGTCTACGGCGGCGTACCCCGCCCGCTCAGCGGCCCCATCGTCTTCGGCTCCAAGTACGGCTGGATGAAGACCAAGGACGGCGTCTTCGTCGGCTGCGAGCCCAACGGCGCCTCCACCTGGTTCCCGGCCAGCGACCACCCCACCGACAAGGCGACCTTCGACATCCGCATCAGGGCCCCCAGGGGACTGACCGCGGTCTCCAACGGCCGGCTGCTCGCCACCCACGAGCGGGGCCGGACCACCGTCGCCCACTGGCGGGAGTCCAAGCCCATGGCGCCCTACCTGGCCACCGCCACCATCGGGAAGTTCGACGTCAAGAAGGGCACCACCCCCGGCGGCATCCCCGTCTACGTCGCCACCGACCCCGCCCTGGCCGGCGGCCTCGACTTCTACGGCATCACGGCCGAGGCCACCGACCACTGGTCGAAGGTCTTCGGCCCGTACCCCTTCGAGGAGACCGGCGCCGTCGTCGACGACATGCCGGAGGCGGAGTTCTCGCTGGAGACCCAGACCAAGCCCGTCTTCTCGGCCGTGCGCGACGAGTCGACCGTCGTCCACGAGCTGGCGCACCAGTGGTTCGGCGATTCCGTCTCGGTGCGGCAGTGGAAGGACATCTGGCTCAACGAGGGCTTCGCCACCTACGCCGAGTGGCTGTGGGACGAGCACAAGGGGCGCAGGACCACCCACCAGTCCTTCCTGGCGGCGTACCAGGAGCACAAGCCCGACGACCCCTTCTGGAAGATCAACATTGCCGATCCGCAGCGCGACACCATGTTCTCCCGGGCCGTCTACTTCCGCGGCGCGATGACCCTGCAGGTGCTGCGCGAGCGGATCGGCGACCGGGCGTTCTTCCGGCTGCTGCCGCTGTGGACCAAGCTGCACCGGCACGGCAACGTCCGCACCTCCCAGTTCACCGGGCTCGCCGAGGCGGTCTCCCGCAAGGACCTCGGCGATCTCTTCGCCACCTGGCTCTCGCGCCCCGGGCGGCCGCCGCTGCCCGCGCCCGGCGGCGGCGCCCGCAGGTAGCTTGTCAGGGACACCGTCCGCGGCGAGTAAGAATGTCGCGTGCTCACCGATCTGTTCAGTCCCTCCGTCCAGCACTCGCTCGACCTCGCCGGGATCTTCGTCTTCGCCATCTCCGGCGCGCTGCTCGCCGTCCGCAAGAACTTCGACGTCTTCGGCATGGCGGTCCTGGCAGAGGTCACCGCGCTGGGCGGCGGGCTGTTCCGGGATCTGATCATCGGTGCCGTGCCGCCCGCGGCCTTCACGGACCTGGGCTACTTCCTCACCCCCCTGGTGGCCACGCTGATCGTCTTCTTCCTCCACCCGGAGGTGGAGCGGATCACCAAGGCGGTGAACGTCTTCGACGCCGCCGGCCTCGGGCTCTTCTGCGTCGCCGGCACCGTCAAGGCGTACGGGCACGGGCTCGGCCTCACCTTCGCGGCGACCCTCGGGCTGGCCACGGCCGTCGGCGGCGGCGTGCTGCGCGACGTGCTCGCCCACGAGGTGCCCTCGCTGCTGCGCTGGGACCGCGACCTGTACGCTGTGCCGGCCATGGTCGGCTCCACCATGGCCGCGCTGCTGATCCACTACGGCGCCCTCAACGTCACCACCAGCATGCTCTCGGCCGCCACGGCGTTCGTGCTGCGCCTGCTGGCCATGCACTACAACTGGCGGGCCCCGCGCGCCTGGCACCGGCGCAGCGCGGCGACCGAGGATCCTACTGCCGGGTAATCAACGGGCGTAACGTTTCCGCGCCCTCGGCGCCCCACGCCGCCGTGGCCCCGGCGGGCGCGCGCGGCTAGACCGTACGGCCCAGCCAGGCCGCCAGCCGCGCGTACGCGTCCGCCCCCTCGGGCGCCGGCTGCACCGGCCCGAACGGCACGCCCTCCCCGCGCCGCCCGGCCGGTACGAACTCCCGCGCCCAGCCCAGGGCGAGCTCCGCGAGCTCCTGGTCGAGGGGGAGCGGGTGCCCCACGGCCTGCGCGAGGTCCCCTGTGTGGGCCACCGTCTCCAGCACCATGCCCGACGTCAGGAAGACCCGGCCCGGGAACGTCCCCCACGGCAGCTCCAGCACCCGCTCCAGCGCCGCGTCGTCCGCCCACGCGGCGGCGAGGCGGGCCCGGGCCTCGTCGTAGGCGCGTCCCCAGCCGTTGTCCGGCACGCCGGCCGGCGGCTCGCCCCACGCGACCTCGCCCGTCTCGCCGATCACCGCCCCGTCCTGCACGCCGGAGACGAGGTGCGCGAGCAGATCGCGCACGTCGAATGCGGCGCACGGCGTCGGGTCGCCGAGCCGGGCGGCCGGCACGGCGGCGACGAGCGCCGCCAGCTGGGCGGTGGCGCGGTCGACGAGGGGACGGGGGTCGAAGGCGGTGGTGGTCATGACGGCTCCTTGTCCGGCGGCCCGGCTGCCCGGGGTGATCGGTTCGGGAACAGCTTCCGTGCATAACCTGACACCTGCCGTCATGTTTTCCGGCGAGACCGACACGACGGCGCGCCCCGCCGGAGGACCTGCCCCGGCGCCCCCGACGGACCGCACCCGAAAGGCACGGCGACCCCCGTGAAGTCCGACCGCCTGCTGTCGATACTCCTGCTGCTCCAGACCCGCGGGCGGGTGCCCGCCGCCGAACTCGCCCAGCGCCTCGACGTGTCGGTGCGCACCATCTACCGCGACGTCGAAGCGCTCTCCGCGGCCGGCGTCCCCGTCTACACCGAACGCGGCCGCCACGGCGGCATCGCGCTGCTCCCCGGCTACCGCACGGACGTCACCGGGCTGACCGCCGACGAGGCCCGCGCCCTGTTCGTCCTCGCCGCCGAGGGCACGCACTCCGCCCTCGGCCTCGAAGGCGCCCTCGGCTCCGCGCTCCGCAAGGTCATGGCCGCCCTGCCCGCCCCGCACCGCCCCGCCGCCGAGGCCACCAGCCGGCGCGTCCTCGTCGACCCCGTCCGCTGGATGAGGACCCCGGCACCCGCCCCCGCCGTGGACGTCGAGGACCTTCACACGGCGGTCTTCACCGACCGCCGGCTGCGGCTGCACTACCGGCACGGCGGCAGCAGCGAGCCGCGCGCCTACACCGTCGACCCCTACGGGCTCGTCGCCAAGGCCGGCGTCTGGTACCTCGTCGCGGACCGCGACGGCGAGCCGCGGCTCTTCCGCGCGGACCGCGTGGGCGCGGCCGCCGTCACCGACGCACCCGTCCGCCGCCGTGCGGGCGTGGAGCTGGCGGACGTCTGGGACGCGCTGCGCCGGGACGTCGAACAACGGCCGGCGGACGTGCTGGTCACCGCCCGGATCCGGCGCTCCCGCCTCGACATGTTCCTCCGCCTGCACGGCCCCCTGCTCACCGGCCCGCCCTCCGGCGGCGACCCGGCCACCGTGGAGCTCGCCCTGCCCGAGGTCCGTTCCGCCCGGGCACTGCTGTCCTTCGGACCGGACCTGGAGGTGCTGTCCCCGGAGGCGGTGCGCGAGGACCTGGCGCAGCTGGCGGCGGCGGTCGTGGCGCAGTACGCGCCCGCCCCCCGCCCGTGACCTGGAACGCTCGCTACCGCCCCGGGGGCCACCTCGTAGAATCGTGCCCACCATGGCCTACCTCGACCACGCCGCCACCACCCCGATGCTTCCGGAGGCGGTGCAGGCGATGACCGCCCAGCTCGCCCTCGCCGGAAACGCCTCCTCGCTGCACGCCGCCGGGCGGCGGGCGCGCCGCACCGTCGAGGAGGCGCGCGAATCGCTCGCGGCCTCGCTCGGCGCGCGCCCCAGCGAAGTGGTGTTCACCGCGGGCGGCACCGAAGCCGACAACCTCGCCGTCAAGGGCCTGTTCTGGGCGCGCCGCGCCGCCGACCCGGCCCGTACGCGCGTGCTGGCCAGCCCCGTGGAGCACCATGCCGTGCTCGACGCCGTCGACTGGCTCGCCACCCACGAGGGCGCGAACGTCGAATACCTGCCGGTCGACGCCTGCGGACGCGTGCACCCCCAGGCGCTGCGCGAGGCGATCGCCCGGAACCCCGCCGACGTGGCCCTGGCCACCGTCATGTGGGCCAACAACGAGATCGGCACCGTCATGGCGGTGCGCGAACTGGCCGAGGCGGCCGCCGAGTTCGACGTCCCGCTGCACTCCGACGCCGTGCAGGCGTACGGCCAGCTGGACGTCGGCTTCGCCGCCTCCGGGCTGGCCGCGATGACCGTCACCGCCCACAAGGTCGGAGGCCCGTACGGGGTCGGCGCCCTGCTGCTGGGCCGCCAGTACGCCCCCGTGCCGCTGCTGCACGGCGGCGGGCAGGAGCGGCACGTGCGCTCCGGGACGCTGGACGTGCCGGCCATCGCCGCGTTCGCCGTCGCGGGCACGCTGGCCGCCGAGCGGCGCCCGGACTTCGCGCGCGAGGTGGGGGCGCTGCGGGACGAGCTGATCGCCGGCGTCCGGGCGGCCGTGCCGGAGGCGGTCCTCGGCGGCGACCCGGACCCGGCGGGCCGGCTGCCCGCCAACGCCCACTTCTCCTTCCCCGGCTGCGAGGGCGACTCGCTCCTGCTGCTCCTGGACGCCCAGGGCATCGAGTGCTCCACGGGCTCGGCCTGCACGGCCGGCGTCGCCCAGCCCAGCCACGTCGTCCTGGCGACGGGGACGGATCCCGAGCTGGCGCGGGGGACGCTGCGCTTCTCTTTGGGGCACACGTCGACGCGCGACGACGTCGCGGCGGTCGTCGAGGCCATCGGCCCGGTGGTGGAGCGGGCCCGGAGCGCGGGGCTGAGCTAGCGGGCCGATTTCAGCCCGTCCGGCGTTTGAGGACCGGGGTCCGGGGCGGAGCCCCGGAAAACGGTGGGACCGGGCCCCTCACCCGCCCCGTACCCTGGTAGGGCTATGACTGACTTCCCGGGTGCACCCGATCCCCAGGCCCCCCGCAAGGGACTCCGCGTTCTGGCCGCCATGTCCGGCGGCGTCGACTCCGCCGTCGCCGCGGCCCGCGCCGTCGAGGCCGGCCACGACGTGACCGGCGTGCACCTCGCGCTGTCCGCGAACCCCCAGTCCTTCCGGACGGGCGCCCGCGGCTGCTGCACCATCGAGGACTCCCGCGACGCCCGTCGCGCCGCCGACGTCATCGGCATCCCCTTCTACTGCTGGGACCTCGCCGAGCGTTTCCGCGAGGACGTCGTCGAGGACTTCGTCGCCGAGTACGAGGCCGGGCGCACCCCGAACCCCTGCCTGCGCTGCAACGAGAAGATCAAGTTCGCGGCGCTGCTCGACAAGGCGCTCGCGCTGGGCTTCGACGCGGTGTGCACCGGTCACTACGCCACGGTCGTCGTCAACGAGGACGGCACCCGCGAGCTGCACCGGGCCAGCGACATGGCCAAGGACCAGTCGTACGTGCTGGGCGTCCTGGACGACAGGCAGCTGGCCCACGCGATGTTCCCGCTGGGCGACACGCTCACCACCAAGGACGAGATCCGCGCCGAGGCCGAGCGGCGCGGCCTGGCCGTGGCGAAGAAGCCCGACAGCCACGACATCTGCTTCATCGCCGACGGCGACACCCAGGGCTTCCTGGCCAAGCGCCTGGGCAAGGCCGAGGGCGACATCGTCGACGAGTCCGGCACCAAGATCGGCACCCACGAGGGGGCCTACGGCTTCACCATCGGCCAGCGCAAGGGCCTGCGCATCGGCCACCCCGCCCCGGACGGCAAGCCGCGCTACGTCCTGGACATCTCCCCGGTGAACAACACGGTGACGGTCGGCCCGGCGGCGTCCCTGGACGTCTCGGCGCTGACGGCGATCAAGCCGCGCTGGTGCGGGGCCGCCCCGCAGGGCCCGGGCACGTACACCGCCCAGCTGCGGGCGCACGGCGGCGAGACCGAGGTGACGGCGGAGCTGGTCGGCGACGAGCTCCGGGTGACCTTCACCGAGCCGGTCCGCGGCGTGGCCCCGGGCCAGGCGATCGTGCTCTACGACGACACGCGCGTGGTCGGCTCGGCGACGATCGCGGCGACGGAGCGGGTGCGGGCGCAGAGCGCCTGAGGCGTCCCGGACGCCGGAGGCGGGGGTCGCTCACGAGCCCCCGCCTCCGGTTTCGGGATCAGTGCTCGATCGTCCGCAGGACGTTGGTGACCTCGCACTTGCCGCCGCTGTTCGGGGAGCCCGGCTTGGGGACGTACGGGGTGGAGACGTCGAGCGTGCTCGTCTTGCCCGGCATCACGTAGGGCATCGACGGGTTGCGGGTGGTGACGGTGCCGTCGGGGGCGGTGAACTTCACCGTCAGGCGGTAGGTGTACTTGAGCGTGGCGCTGCTGTTGGTGGCGCTGAGCTTGGCCGTGATGCCCAGGCGGTCGGTGTAGGCGCAGTCGTTGATCTTGACGTCGCGCATGGCGTCGTTGCGGCTGCCGCCGGAGCCGCCGATGGTGGTCGACGAGCCGCCCGTCGTGGAGTCGCCCGAGGTGCCGGACGTGGTGGTGCCGCCGGTGGTCGTGCCACCGCTGGTCGTACCGCCGCTCGTGGTGCTGCCGAACGTGCCGCCGGAGGAGTCGCCGCCGGTGGTGCCGCTGCTGGTGCCGCCGCTGGTCGACGAGCCGCCCGAGGAGGAGCTGCTGCTGTGGCTGGATCCGCCACCGCAGCTGCCGCCGTGGTGACCGCGTGCGCCCGTCAGGGCGACGACGACGAGTGCGCTGACGGCGACCGCGCGGGCATGACGAAGCTTCACGCTGAGAACTCCCCCGTTGGAGTGGCTTGTTTTCGAAGTGGCTTGTTTCCCTGCTCGATTGACGAGCGCACGTCACGCTAACAACGCCTTTACAGGCCGCCAAATCCAGGAGCGTTCTGTGACGCGGTCGCGACGGAACGGGTTCCGAACCAGAACGCGAGCTGGCCGAAAACAGGCCATAGGGGCCCTGCCGGGGCAAGGCCCCCGCGGGCTCAGCCGATGCTGCGGACCACGTCGGTGATCTCGCACTTGGCGCCGGTGGTGGAAGCCCCCGGCTTGGGGGTGTACGGGGTCGCGACGTCGGCCGTGTCGGTGCGGCCGGGGCGGACGTAGGGGAGGGAGGGGGTCTGGGTGGCCAGGGGAGTGCCGTCCGGGGCCGTGAACTTCACGGTGACCTTGTACGTGTAGGACGCCGTCGCACTGCCGTTGGTGGCGCTCAGCTGGGCCGTGATGCCCTTCTTGTCGGCATATGCGCAATTGGAGATCTCGACGTCCCTGCGGGCGTCGCCGGCATCGTCCTCGCCGGTCGCGGTGCCGGCGGTGGGCGTGGCGTCCGAGCCAGAGCCCTGCTCGCCCGAATCGCTGCTGCATCCGCTCCCGCTCGCCCCGGTGAGGGCGATGACGGCGAATCCGGACACGGCGGCGGCGCGGAGGTAACGAAGCTTCACTATGGCTGCTCTCAGTAAATTGCTTGGATTTGCGCCCGTTGTGGGGGATGGGGGAGGGCGTGTCGGCGGGGTCGCCGACGGGCCCCGTCACGTTAGACAGCCCGTCGGCCCATGGCCATACCGGCGGTAACACCGTGATGGGTTTGCGATACAACAGATTCCGAACCCTGACCGGGGGCCGGTTTAAACCCGTGCATAGCCACCGACCCGCGTCTATGCGGCGTACCGTGGCGCTTATGAACATCACCGTCTTCTGCTCCGCCGCCGACCTCGACGACCGCTACACCGCACCGGCCCGCGAGTTCGCGGCCCTCATCGGCAAGGGCGGGCACACGCTGGTGTGGGGCGGGTCGGAGTCGGGGCTGATGAAGGTGATGGCCGACGGCGTGCAGGACCACGGCGGGCGCCTGGTGGGGGTCACGGTGGAGTTCCTCGCCGCGAAGGCCCGCAAGAACGCCGACGAGATGCTGGTGACCGAGGACCTCGCCGCCCGCAAGGCGCAGTTGCTGGCGCGCGGCGACGCCGTCGTCGTCATGGTGGGCGGCACCGGCACCCTGGACGAGGCCACGGAGATCCTGGAGCTGAAGAAGCACGGACTGCACGACAAGCCCGTGGTGCTGCTGAACGCGGCCGGCTTCTACGACGGTCTCAAGCAGCAGTTCCAGCGGATGGAGGCGGAGGGCTTCCTGCCGCTCCCCCTCACCGACCTGGTCTTCTTCGCCGAGGACGGCGTGGGGGCGATGACCTACCTGGAGGAGTCCGCAAGGGTGCGCTAGGGCAAGCTGGGGACATGGCAACACATCTGATCACCGGTGCAGGCTCGGGAATCGGCGAGGCGGTCGCCCAGCGCCTGCACGAGCGCGGCGACGAACTGTGGCTCGTGGCGCGGGACGCGGGCCGGGCCAAGGACCTGGCCGCACGGTTCCCCGGCGCCCACACGCTCGTGGCCGACCTCGACACCCCCGACCGGCTCTCCTGGGCCCTCAGCCACCAGACCCTGCCCGACCGGCTCGACTCCCTCCTGCACATCGCCGGCATCTCGGACCTCGGCGCGGTCGGCGAGCTGAGCACGAAGCGGTGGAACCGCACGCTCGCCGTCAACCTGGTCGCGCCGGCCGAGCTGACCCGCCTGCTCCTGCCGCAGCTGCGCATCTCCCGCGGCCACGTCGTCTTCCTCAACTCCGGTGCCGGGGTGACCGCGCGCCCCGAGTGGGGCGCGTACGCCGCGAGCAAGCACGGCCTGAAGGCGCTGGCCGACTCCCTGCGCGGCGAGGAGCACACCAACGGCGTGCGCGTCACGAGCGTCTACCCCGGCCGCGTGGCCACGCCCATGCAGGCCGGCGTGCAGCAGCAGGAGGGCAACGCCTACACGCCGGACAAGTGGATCGCCCCCTCGTCGGTCGCGGCGACCGTGCTGCTGGCCCTCGACCTGCCGCGCGACGCGGAGATCCACGACCTCTCCGTCCGCCCCGGGTACTCGGGAAGCTGAGCCGGAGGTCGCGGTCTCGTACCCTTCCTGGGTGAGCGAGAAGAACAGCAACCGCCCCCTGTGGGGCGCCGGGACCGCGACCGGCGTCGGCTCGATGCCCGGCGGCGACGCACGCGAGACCGCCAAGACCGTCACCGGGTCGCTGGAGACCCTTCCGCACCTGCCGGAGCTGCCCGCGCGCGGCCCCGGCGCCGACATGATCGGCCGGACCGCCGGCCTGCTGGTCGAGGTCTTCGCGCACGTCGAGCCCAGCGGCTGGCGGATCAGCGACCGGCCCGGCCGCGACACGCGCCGCGCCCGGTCCTGGCTGGGCGAGGACCTCGACGCCCTGGAGGAGTTCACCCAGGAGTACGAGGGAGTGCTGAAGGTCTCGGCCGTCGGGCCGTGGACGCTCGCCGCCGCGCTGGAGCTGCGCGGCGGCGAGGCCGCGCTGAGCGATGCCGGGGCCTGCCGGGACCTCACCGCCTCCCTCGCCGAGGGCCTGCGGGCGCACCTCGCGGAGGTGCGCCGCCGGATCCCGGGCGCCCGCGTCGTGCTGCAGCTGGACGAGCCGTCGCTGCCCGCCGTGCTGCGCGGGCAGGTCCGCACCGCCAGCGGCTACCGCACCCACCGTGCCGTCGACCGGGCCGTGGTGGAGGGCGCGCTGCGGGAACTGGCGGCCGTGGCGCAGGAGAGCCCCGGCGGAGCGCTCGTCGTGCACTCGTGTGCTCCCGGCGTCCCCTTCGCGCTGCTGCGCCGGGCCGGCGCCACGGGCGTCTCGTTCGATTTCTCGCTCCTCACCGAGCGTGAGGACGAGGCGATCGGTGAGGCCGTCGAGGCGGGCACGACCCTCTTCGCGGGCGTGGTGCCCGGCGTGGACAGCCCATTGTCAGACCCTGCCGGTAGCGTCATGGGTGTCAGGACGCTGTGGCGCAGGCTGGGGCTGTCGCCGGGGACTCTCGCCGAGTCCGTGGTGGTCACCCCCTCGTGCGGGCTCGCGGGCGCTTCGCCCGCATATGCCCGCGCGGCCCTCGCGCACTGCGTCCGGGCGGCGAAATCACTCGCAGACAACCCTGAGTGACGGCGCTCATGGATCAACGGGAGGACGAGACGGTGGCTGTCGAACAGCAAGGCGAAGAGCTCGAAGCGCTCGCGGCGCAGGCCGCGGTGCCCGCGAAGGCGCGGGAGAAGCACGCACTGCTGGCCGAGCAGGTCGAGGAGCACCGCTTCCGCTATTACGTCAAGGACGCCCCCGTCGTCAGCGACGCCGAGTTCGACACCCTCCTGCGCGAACTGGAGGCGCTGGAGGAGGAGTACGCGCCGCTGCGCACCCCCGACTCGCCCACCCAGAAGGTGGCGGGGGCGTACCAGACGGAGTTCACCTCCGTCGAGCACCGCGAGCGCATGCTCTCCCTCGACAACGCCTTCGACGACGAGGAGCTGGGCGCCTGGGCCGACCGCATCGCCAAGGACATCGGCGAGGGCACCCGCTACCACTACCTGTGCGAGCTGAAGGTCGACGGCCTCGCCGTCAACCTGACGTACGAGAACGGCCGGCTCACCCGCGCCGCCACGCGCGGCGACGGCCGCACCGGCGAGGACATCACGCCGAACATCCGCACCATCGAAGAGATCCCCGACCGGCTCCAGGGCGACCGCATCCCCGCGCTCGTCGAGGTGCGCGGCGAGGTCTACTTCCCGATGGAGAAGTTCGAGGAGCTCAACGCCCGTCTGGTGGAGGCGGGCAAGGCCCCCTTCGCCAACCCGCGCAACGCGGCGGCCGGTTCGCTGCGCCAGAAGGACCCGCGCGTGACCGCCACCCGGCCCCTGCACATGGTGGTGCACGGCGTCGGCGCGCGCGAGGGCTTCGCCATCGACCGCCAGTCGCAGGCGTACGACCTGCTGCGCGCATGGGGCCTGCCGACCGCCGCGCACGCCCAGGTGCTCGACTCCCTGGACGACGTGCGGAAGTTCATCGCGCACTACGGCCAGCCGAAGGTCCGGCACTCCATGGAGCACGAGATCGACGGCGTCGTCGTCAAGCTCGACGAGATCCCCCTCCAGGGGCGCCTCGGCTCCACCGCGCGCGCCCCGCGCTGGGCCATCGCCTGGAAGTACCCGCCCGAGGAGGTCAACACCAAGCTCCTCGACATCCGCGTCGGCGTCGGCCGCACGGGCCGGGTGACCCCGCAGGCGGTCTTCGAGCCCGTCACCGTCGCCGGATCCGAGGTCGAGTTCGCCACCCTGCACAACCAGGAGGTCGTCAAGGCCAAGGGCGTCCTCATCGGCGACACCGTCGTCATCCGCAAGGCGGGCGACGTGATCCCCGAGGTCCTCGGCCCCGTGGTGGACCTGCGCGACGGCACCGAGCGGGAGTTCGTGATGCCCGCCGAGTGCCCGGAGTGCGGCACAGGGCTGCGCCCGATGAAGGAAGGGGACATCGACCTGCGGTGCCCCAACGCCCGCTCCTGCCCGGCCCAGACCCGTGAGCGGCTCTACTACCTGGTGGGCCGCGAGTGCCTCGACATCGAGAACTTCGGCTACGTGGCGGCCACCGCCCTCACCCAGCCGCTGGAGCCCGCCACCCCGCCCATGGCGAACGAGGGCGACCTCTTCGGTCTGACGATCGAGGAGCTGCTGCCCATCAAGTCGTACGTGGTGGACCCGGACAGCGGCCTGCCCAAGCGCGACCCCAAGACGGGCGAGGCGAAGGTCGTCACCTTCTTCGCCAACCAGAAGGGTGAACCGAAGAAGAACGCCCTGGCCATGCTGGAGAACATCCAGGCCGCCAGGCAGCGCCCGCTCGCCCGCGTCATCAACGGCCTGTCCATCCGTCACGTGGGCCCCGTCGCCGCGGCCGCGCTGGCCCGTGAGTTCCGCTCGATCGACCGCATCGCCGCGGCGAGCGAGGAGGAGCTCGCCGCCGTGGAGGGCGTCTCCGACACCATCGCCACCGCGGTCAAGGAGTGGTTCGCCGAGGACTGGCACCGCGAGATCATCGAGAAGTGGCGGGCCGCCGGCGTCCGGATGGAGGAGGAGGCCGCCACGGACGAGGGACCGCGTCCGCTGGCCGGACTCACCGTCGTCGTCACCGGCACCCTCTCGGGCTACACCCGCGACGGCGCGAAGGAGGCGCTGCAGCAGCAGGGCGCGAAGGTGACCGGGTCGGTGTCGAAGAAGACGGACTTCGTGGTCGTCGGTGACAACCCCGGTTCGAAGTTCGACAAGGCGATGCAGCTGAAGGTCCCCGTGCTGGAGGAGGACGGCTTCGTCGTACTCCTGAACGAAGGGCCCGAGGCGGCGCGCGAGGCCGCCGTGCCCCAGGAGGTCACCCCCACGGAGTAATGCCCGCATAGTCAGTGGGCATTACCCCTACAGCGCATACCAGATGGCTGCAGAAGGCCGGATCCCATTCGGGCAACCGCTGCCGATCGCTGCCCGCCGTAGCCTTCTGCGCCCTACTGTTGAGATGTGCGCCTGCCGTGGCGCGGGCACCGCCGGCTGTGAGAGGGACGGGCATGAAACCCACCGACAGCGCCGAACCGGCATCGCGGCCGCGCCGGCTATCCCCGCCCGCGCTGCCCACGGTCTGCGTGGCCCTGGCCGCGCTGGCGTTCACCGTCGGGACGTTCCGCGCGCTCGTCACGGACCGGGCCCTCTTCCCCGGGGGCACCGTCGGCTGGTCGCTGGCGGCGCTCACCGGGCTCATCGTCGCCCATCTCGTCGCCCTCGGGCGCGACCGCTGGTGGGGCGGCACCGGATCCGGTGCCGCCCTGACCCTGGCCGTCCTGCTGCTCTACGGCTGGGTCCCCTCCGCCCTCACCAGCATCGCGGTCGTCACCCTGGTGGCCACCGCCCGGCGCCACCGATGGCGGCAGGCGTTACTGCACGGCGCGGTCGACATCCTCGGCATCGCCGCCGCCGGACTCGCCCTCGCCGCCTGCGGCGTCACCGCCGCCGTCGAGGACCCCTGGCTGCCCGACACCTGGCGGGTCTCCGCCGCCCCCAGGGTCGCCCTCGCCGCGTTCCTCTACCTCGCCGTCACCCGCGCCCTGCTCTGGTACTCCATGGCCCCGCGCGCCGCGCTGACCAGCATCGCCCGCACGGCCCTCATGCGGCAGGCCCTGGTCGGCGGTGCTCTCCTCGGCATCGCCCCGCTCATCGCCGTCGTCGCCGACCACGCGCCCCTGCTGCTGCCGCTCTTCGCGGTGCCCCTCATCGCCCTGGACTCCACCCTCTGGATCGCCCGCGCCCGCGCCGAGGAGCAGCTGCGCGACCCCCTCACCGGCCTGCCCAACCGCCAGTGGCTGCTGGAGCGCACCTGGACCGCCCTGGACGAGGCCGAGCGCGCCGGGGACCGCGCCGCGCTCGTCCTGATCGACCTCGACCGCTTCCGGTCCGTCAACGACACCCTCGGGCACCTCGCCGGTGACCGGCTGCTCCTCCAGATAGCCGAACGGCTGCGCCTCGCCCTCCCGCGCGACGCCGAGGCCGCCCGCCTCGGCGGCGACGAGTTCGCCGTGCTGCTGCCCACCGCCGACTCCCTCACCAGCGCCCAGCGGGTGGCCCGTGCGCTCGTCGCCGACCTGGGCTCGCCCCTCGACCTCGACGGACTCACCCTCGTCCTGGAGGCCAGCGCGGGCGTGGCCGTCTACCCCGACCACGCGCTCGACGCGGAAGGGCTCCTGCGCCGCGCCGACGTGGCGATGTACCAGGCCAAGCGCGACCGCAGCGGCGTCGAGGTCTACGAGGCCCGCCGCGACGGCAACACCCCCGACCGGCTCGGCCTGTTGGGCGACCTCCGGCGCGCCCTGGACGCCGGCGACGTCGAGCTGCACTACCAGCCCAAGGTCGGCTTCGACGGCCATGTGGAGGGGCTGGAGGCGCTCGTGCGGTGGGTCCACCCCGAGCGGGGCCGGGTCTCGCCGGACGAGTTCATCGCCATCGCGGAGTCCTCCGGGCTCATGCCCCGGCTGACCGAGTACGTCCTGGAGACCGCCCTGTGCCAGGTCGCCAAGTGGCGGGCCATGGGCCTGGAGGTCCCGGTCGCCGTCAACGTCTCGCCGCGCGACGTCCACACCCCCGGCTTCGCCGGCTCGGTCGCCGCCCGGCTCGCCCGGCACGGCGTCCCCGCCGGGGCGCTGCAGCTGGAGATAACCGAGCACGTCCTGCTGGAGGACCCCCAGCGGGCCGCGGACACCCTGGCCGGCCTCACCGGCCACGGCGTGAAGATGTCCCTCGACGACTTCGGGACGGGCTACTCCTCGCTCGTCCACCTGCGCCGGCTGCCGGTGAGCGAGCTCAAGATCGACCGTTCGTTCGTCGCCCGGCTCGCCATCGACAACGAGGACGCCGAGATCGTCCGGTGCACCCTCGACCTCGCCCATTCGCTCGGGCTGCTGGTCGTCGCGGAGGGCGTGGAGGACGACGAGACCTGGGAGCGGCTGCGCGACCTGGGGTGCGACGCGGTGCAGGGCTGGCTGGTGGCCGCCGCGATGCCGCCGGACGAGACGACGGCCTGGCTGCGGCTGCGCCACGAGTCCGGGTGGCGCCGGGAGCACGAGCCGCTGGCGGCCGCGGCGGCCGAAGCGGCCGAGGAGGACGCCGACCAGCCGGTGACGTAGCGGCGGGCGGCGCGGCCGGTTTTCCGGCCGGGCAGGGCGAAGATCCACGTGCCGTCGGGCGAAGATCCACCTGCCGCCGCGAAACCGTTTCGCAGGCACGGGCGGCGGCGCCATAGGATTGGGGCGAAAGCCGTACGCCCACCACCACCCACCCTTGAGGATCGCTGCATGCCTGGCATCACGCGCGAGGAGGTCGCCCACCTCGCCCGGCTGTCGCGTCTGGAGCTGAAGGCCGAAGAGCTCGACCACTTCGCCGAACAGCTCGACGTGATCATCGGCGCGGTCGCCCGCGTTTCCGATGTGGCCGACGAGGACGTCCCCCCGACCTCCCACCCGCTGCCCCTGACCAACGTCATGCGGCCGGACGAGGTCCGCCCGTCGCTGACCCCCGAGGAGGCGCTCTCCGGCGCCCCCGCCCAGGAGCAGCAGCGTTTCAAGGTGCCGCAGATCCTGGGGGAGGACTGACCACATGACGGAGATCATCAAGCTCACCGCCGCGGAGATCGCCGCGAAGGTGGCCTCCGGCGAGCTCACGGCCGTCGAGGTCGCCGAGGCCCACCTGGCCCGCATCGAGGCCGTCGACGAGAAGGTCCACGCCTTCCTGCACGTCGACCGCGAGGGCGCGCTCGCCCAGGCGCGCGAGGTCGACGCCAAGCGCGAGCGCGGCGAGAAGCTCGGCCCGCTGGCCGGCGTCCCGCTCGCCCTGAAGGACATCTTCACCACCAAGGGCGTCCCGACCACCGTCGGCTCCAAGATCCTCGAAGGCTGGATCCCGCCGTACGACGCGACGCTCACCAAGCGTCTGAAGGACGCCGACGTCGTCATCCTCGGCAAGACCAACATGGACGAGTTCGCCATGGGGTCCTCCACCGAGAACAGCGCCTACGGCCCCACCGGCAACCCCTGGGACCTCACCAAGATCCCCGGCGGCTCCGGCGGCGGTTCCTCCGCGGCGCTCGCCGCCTACGAGGCCCCCCTGGCCATCGGCACGGACACCGGCGGCTCCATCCGCCAGCCCGCCGCCGTCACCGGCACGGTCGGCGTCAAGCCCACCTACGGCGCGGTCTCCCGCTACGGCATGGTGGCCTTCTCGTCCTCCCTCGACCAGGGCGGTCCCTGTGCCCGCACGGTCCTGGACGCGGCCCTGCTGCACGAGGTCATCGCCGGCCACGACCCGCTGGACTCCACCTCCATCGACGCCCCGGTCCCGCCGGTCGTCGAGGCCGCCCGCAACGGCTCCGTCGCCGGCATGCGCGTCGGCGTCGTCAAGCAGTTCCGCGGCGAGGGCTACCAGGCCGGTGTCATCCAGCGCTTCGACGAGTCCGTGGAGCTCCTCAAGGAGCTCGGCGCCGAGATCGTCGAGCTGGACTGCCCGTCCTTCGACCTGGCGCTGGCCGCGTACTACCTCATCGCGCCGTCCGAGTGCTCCTCGAACCTGGCCCGCTTCGACGCCATGCGCTACGGCCTGCGCGTCGGCGACGACGGCACCCGTTCGGCCGAGGACGTCACCGCCCTGACCCGCGAGGCCGGCTTCGGTCCCGAGGTCAAGCGCCGCGTCATGCTCGGCACCTACGCGCTGAGCTCCGGCTACTACGACGCGTACTACGGCTCCGCGCAGAAGGTCCGCACGCTCATCTCGCGCGACTTCGACACCGCTTTCGAGCAGGTCGACGTGATCGTCTCCCCGACCACGCCGACCACCGCCTTCGCGATCGGCGAGCGCGCGGACGACCCGATGGCGATGTACCTCGCGGACCTGTGCACCATCCCGACCAACCTGGCGGGCAACTCCGCCATGTCGCTGCCCTGTGGCCTCGCGCCCGAGGACGGGCTGCCGGTCGGTCTGCAGATCATCGCTCCCGCCATGAAGGACGACCGGCTCTACAAGGTCGGTGCCGCGGTCGAGGCCGCGTTCACCGAGCGCTGGGGCCACCCGATTCTCGAGGAGGCACCGTCGCTGTGAGCACCGACAAGAAGAGCGCGCTGACCAAGGCCAAGGGCTTCAAGAAGTCCAAGGCCGGCACGTACCTGTCCATCGGCACCACGCTGTTCGGTGCGATCAGCGTGGCCAAGCAGGCGAAGAAGGCGCGCGGCGAGCAGGACACCCTCCAGCTCGTGGACGCGGTCGTCTCCGCGGCCGCCATCGCCACCGGCGTCGCCCTGCTCGTCCGCGAGCTGCGCCGCATGAACAGCGACGACGTCCTCGCGGGCTGAGCCGGGACTGAGAGGTTAGTTTTCCGTGACCGTCACTGAACTGGTGTCGTACGAGGAGGCGCTTGCCACCTACGAGCCCGTCATGGGGCTCGAGGTGCACGTCGAGCTCGGCACCAAGACCAAGATGTTCTGCGGGTGCTCCACCGAGCTGGGCGCCGAGCCCAACTCGCAGACCTGCCCCACCTGCCTCGGCATGCCCGGCTCCCTGCCGGTCGTCAACGCCGTCGGCGTCGAGTCGGCCGTGAAGATCGGTCTCGCGCTGCACTGCGAGATCGCCGAGTGGTGCCGCTTCGCCCGGAAGAATTACTTCTATCCGGACATGCCGAAGAACTTCCAGACCTCCCAGTACGACGAGCCCATCGCCTTCAACGGCTACCTGGACGTCCAGCTGGAGGACGGCGAGGTCTTCCGCGTGGAGATCGAGCGCGCCCACATGGAGGAGGACACCGGCAAGTCCACGCACGTGGGCGGTGCCACCGGCCGCATCCACGGCGCGTCCCACTCCCTGCTGGACTACAACCGCGCCGGCATCCCCCTCATCGAGATCGTCACCAAGCCGATCACCGGTGCGGGCGAGCGCGCCCCCGAGGTCGCCAAGGCGTACGTCGCCGAGCTGCGCGAGCTCATCAAGGCGCTCGGCGTCTCCGAGGCCCGCATGGAGATGGGCCAGATGCGCTGCGACGTCAACCTCTCGCTGATGCCGAAGGGCGCCGAGAAGTTCGGCACCCGCAGCGAGACGAAGAACGTCAACTCGCTGCGTTCGGTCGAGCGCGCCGCGCGCTTCGAGATCCAGCGGCACGCCGCGGTGCTGTCCTCGGGCGGCACGATCCTGCAGGAGACCCGTCACTTCCACGAGGAGGACGGCTCCACCACCTCCGGCCGCATCAAGGAGGAGGCGGAGGACTACCGCTACTTCCCCGAGCCGGACCTGGTGCCGGTGGCCCCCTCCCGCGAGTGGGTCGAGGAGCTGCGGGCCACCCTGCCCGAGCTGCCGCGCGTGCGCCGCAACCGGCTGCGCGAGGAGTGGGGCGTCTCCGAGCACGACATGCAGTCGATCCTCAACGCCGGCGCGGTCGACCTGATCGTCGCCACGATCGAGGCCGGTGCCGACGCCGCCTCCGCCCGCAAGTGGTGGATGGGTGAGCTGGCGCGCCGGGCGAACGAGGCCGGTACCGACCTCGCCGCCCTGGAGATCACCCCCGGGCAGGTCGCCCGGGTGTGCGCGCTGGTCGCCGAGGGCTCCCTCAACGACAAGCTGGCCCGCCAGGTCATCGAGGGCGTGCTCGCGGGCGAGGGCGACCCGGACGAGGTCGTCGACAAGCGCGGCCTGAAGGTCGTCTCCGACGAGGGCGCGCTGGGCACGGCCGTGGACGAGGCCATCGCGGCCAACGCGGCCGTCGCCGACAAGATCCGTGCCGGCAAGGTCGCGGCGGCGGGTGCGCTCGTCGGCGCGGTCATGAAGGCCACCCGGGGCCAGGCGGACGCGGCGCGCGTGCGCGAGCTGATCCTGGAGAAGCTGGGCGTCGAGGGCTGATTCCGGCCCCTCGGCATCCCGCCGTCAACGGCGCACGATGGCCGTCCCTCTTCGGAGGGGCGGCCATCGGCCGTTCCCGGAGCGGTGGGAATCGGCCTGGGTCCGCCCGGGGCGGTCCGAATTCGGCCATAGGTGTCCCAGACGCCGAAACGGTCCGGCATGATCGCGACAGCGGGCCGGTCCGCGTGCCCGCATGCGAATGCTGGGGGTAGGGACATGCGACGGGTGACAACGGGACTGGCGGCGCTCCTGCTGGCGGGCGCCGGGCTGGCGGCGACGCTGCCGGCGGGCGCGGCGGTGGCGGCCGGGGCCCCGGCGACGGCTCCCGCGGCCTGCGCGGCCGACTGGGGGAGCTCGCCCAAGGTGAGCACGGCCACCGAGTACAAGCCGCTCAGGGACATCAGGACCGGCCGGCACGACTGTTACGACCGCATGGTCTTCGACATCCTGGGCCCGGACACCGGGGCGCCGGTCGGCTACCGCGTGCAGTACGTCGACAAGCTGCACCAGGACGGCTCCGGGGACGTCATCCCGGTCGGCGGCGGCGCCGTCCTGGAGGTCCGGGTGGCCGCCCCGAGCTACGACCCGACCACGGGCAAGCCGGTCTACGACGGCAAGGCGGGCCGCCCGCTGCCCGGCGTGGACGTCAGCGGCTACCGGACGTTCCAGGACACCCGCTTCGCGGGCAGCTTCGAGGGCGACACACAGGTGGGCCTCGGAGTGCGGGGACGGCTGCCGTTCAGGGTGTTCCAGCAGGACAACCACATCGTCGTGGACGTCGCCCACACCTGGCGCGGCTTCCGCTGAGCGACGTCACCGATCGTCGGTCCGTCACTACCGTATGACATAAACCCGGGTGCACTGTGGTATAACCCACAAAACAGACAAAGGATCTTTCCGCGCTGCCACAGTGGGCGGCAGAGGGCCCCTGGGGCCCTCTGTCCCATGCTCAACCTTCCTCAGCGGTCGTCACCACGGGGCCAGTCCCGGCGAGATCGACGCGTTACCCGGGAAGCAGGTTATGACCTCACTTGCCCGGTGGTGCCTGCGCCGCCGTCTCGCCGTCATCGCCCTGTGGCTCGTGGTGCTGGCCGGCACGACCCTAGCGGCCACCCTCGCCGGCTCCGCCTACTCCGACGACTACCGCGTCCCCGGTACCGAGTCCTCCCGCGCGACGGCCCTGCTGGAGAAGGCGTTCCCCGGCCGCGGCGGCGACGACACCATCGTCTGGCACACCGACCGGGGGACCGTGCGCTCCGCCGAGGTCGAGCAGCGCATGACCGCCGCCCTCCGCAAGGTCGCCGCGCTGCCCGGCGTGGCCTCGGTGGACAGCCCGTACACCGGCGGGCGCGGCAGTGCGCAGATCAGCCCCGACCGGCACACCGCCTACGCCTCCCTCACCTTCGACGGCGCCACCGGCGACCCGGAGCCGGCGCAGGTCGAGAAGGTCGTCGAGACCGCCCGTGCGGCGGCGGACGGCAACCTCCACGTCGCGCTGGGCGGCAGCGGCATCGCCTCGTCCCAGGAGTCCAGCGGACACCTGAGCGAGATCATCGGCATCGCCGTGGCGGCGGTGGTCCTGCTGGTCGTCTTCGGCTCGCCCGCCGCGAGCGCGCTGCCGATCGCCACCGCGGTCGTCGGCGTGGGCACCGCCTCCATGGGCACCGTCCTGCTGAGCCACCTCATGAAGGTGGCCGATTTCGCCCCCATGCTGGGCACCCTGATCGGCCTCGGCGTGGGCATCGACTACGCCCTGTTCATCGTCACCCGGCACCGGCGCGGCCTCAAACAGGGGCTGCCGGTCGCGCTCGCGGCCGAACGGGCCGTCGCCACCACCGGCCGGGCCGTCGTCTTCGCCGGCGGCACCGTCTGCGTGGCGCTGCTCGGCATGCTGATCCTGCGGCTGAGCTTCCTCAACGGCGTCGCCCTCGCGGCCTCGCTGACGGTCGTGCTGACCGTGGCCGCCTCCGTCACGCTCCTGCCCGCGCTGCTCGGCGTCATCGGCGAGCGCGCCCTCAGCCGGCGCGAGCGCCGCCACCTGGCCGAGCACGGCCCCCGGCCGGACACCCCCACCGGCCTGGCCGCCCGCTGGTCGGCGCTGGTCGAGCGGCACCCCAAGCTGCTGGGCACGCTCGCGGCGGCCGTCATGCTCGTCCTGGCCCTGCCGACGCTCTCGCTCCACCTGGGCACCTCCGACCAGGGCAACCAGCCCGCCTCCAGCACCACCCGCCAGGCGTACGACATGCTGGCCCGCGGCTTCGGGCCCGGCGTGAACGGGCCCCTGACGCTCGTGGCGCCGCTGGGCAGCGCCGCCGACAGCCTGGCCTTCAACAAGCTGCCCGACACCCTGCGGCACACCCCGGGCGTCGCCTCCGTCACCCCCTCGGTCCTCAACGGCAGCGGCGACACCGGCGTCATCACCGTCGTTCCCACCACCTCGCCCCAGTCCCGTGCGACCAGCGAGCTCGTGGACCGGCTGCGGACGGAGGTCCTGCCGAAGGCCACCGGCGGCAGCGGCCCCGCGGTGCGCGTGGGCGGCATGACCGCCGGCTACGACGACTTCGCCGGCGTGATACTGGGCAAGCTCCCGGTGTTCGTGGGCACCGTCGTGGGCCTGGGCTGCCTGCTGCTCCTGCTGGCCTTCCGCAGCATCGGCATACCGCTGAAGGCCGCGGCGATGAACATCGCCGCCGTGGCGTCGTCCTTCGGCCTCATCGTGGCGGTCTTCCAGTGGGGCTGGGGCAGCGAGCTGCTCGGCCTGGGCGGCGCCGGACCCATCGAGCCCTTCCTGCCCGTGGTCATGGTCTCGGTGCTCTTCGGGCTGTCGATGGACTACCAGGTCTTCCTGGTCAGCCGGATGTACGAGGAGTGGCTGGCCACCCGCGACAACACGCGGGCCGTCCGCGTGGGCCTCGCCGAGACCAGCCGGGTGATCAACTCCGCGGCGGTCATCATGATCTCCGTCTTCCTGGCGTTCGTGCTCAGCGGCGACCGGGTGATCGCGATGTTCGGCATCGGCCTGGCCTCGGCCGTGGCCCTGGACGCGTTCGTCCTGCGGACGCTGCTGGTCCCGGCGCTGATGCACATGCTCGGCGGCGCCAACTGGTGGCTGCCGACCTGGCTGGAGCGGCTGCTGCCGCGCATCAGCATCGAGCCGCCGGAGGAGCACGAGCCCGTGGTGCCGCTGCCCACCGCGCCCGTGGTGCACCGGGCCGACCGGACGGACGAACCGGCCGGGGCGGTGGCGCTCGGCCGCTGAGCGGCACAGGCCGGGGTGCCGCTCAGCCGGTGCCGGGGCCGTCAGCCGCGGCGTGGCCGGATGACCACCTGTCCGGAGTCGAGGTCGATGGGGCCCTTGCCCGGGTCCCCGTCGCCGACGTCGTCCCGGGTGAGCTCCAGCCGGTTGAACTCCTCCTCCGTGTGCTCCCTGCCCGGCGCGAACAGCTCCTCGAACACGTTGAACACGGCACCACCCCTTCCGTCAGGTCACCTTCAGCCGCAGCAGCCGGTCGTCACCGGCGGCCGGGCTGCCCCTGCCGTCGGTGTTGCTCGTCGTCAACCACAGACCGTCGTCCCCCACGGGAACAACAGTCCGCAGCCGCCCGTAGTTCCCGTGCAGGAAGGCCCGGGGTCCGGCCGCGGCCGCGGAACCCCGCAGCGGGATGCGCCACAGCCGCTCGCCCCGCAGCCCGGCCATCCACAGCGAGCCGGCCGCGTAGGCCAGCCCGCTCGGTGAGGCGTCGGTCGTCCGCCACTGCACCACCGGGTCCTTCAGGCCCGCCCGGTGCGCCGTGCCCTCGGCCTGCGGCCAGCCGTAGTTCCCGCCGGGCTCCACCAGGTTGAGCTCGTCCCACGTGTCCTGGCCGAACTCCGACGCCCACAGCCGCCGCTCCGCGTCCCACGCCAGGCCCTGCACGTTGCGGTGCCCGTAGCTGTAGACCACCGAGCCGGGGTCGGGATTGCCGGGCGCGGGCCGGCCCTCGGGGGTCAGGCGCAGGATCTTGCCGCCCAGGGACGCCCGGTCCTGGGCCAGGTCGCGCCGGCCGCTCTCGCCCGTACCGGCGTAGAGCATCCCGTCGGGGCCGAAGGCGATGCGGCCGCCGTTGTGCACCGTCCCCTTCGGGATGCCGCGCAGGACCACCTCCGGCGTGCCCAGCCGCCGGCCCTCCGGCGCCCCCTCGTCGACCGGCATGCGGACGATGCGGTTGTCGGAGCCGGTGGTGACGTAGGCGTACAGCAGGTGGTCCGTGGCGTAGCGGGGCGACGCGGCGAGGCCCAGCAGGCCGCCCTCGCCCGCCGCGGCGACGTCCGGCACCGTGCCCAGCGGCGTGCGCCGGCCGCCGACCGCCGCGACGCGCACGACCGTGCCCGTGTCGCGCGAGCCGACCAGCAGGTCCCCGCCGGGCAGCGGGGCCACGCCCCAGGGCGACGTGAGCCCGGTGGCGAGCGTGGCGACGACCTCCGCCGAGCCCCGGGCGGAGCCCGCCGGGGCGGTGGGTGCGCCGGCGCGCGAGGAGGAGGGGGCCGGGCCTTCGGAGGGCGAACCGCCGGAACAGCCCGTGACGATCAGCAGCGCGGACACGGCCAGTGCTGCGTCGGCGGTCGGGCGTCGCACGAGGGTCTCCTCTCGCGGGAGCGGATCACCCCTCCTTGATACACCCCGCCACCGACACCGCCGCGGTCCCACGACCCGTTCCCACGACCCGTTCCCACGACCCGTTCCCACGACTCGTTCCCACGACCCGTTCCCACGGCCCGGTCCCGCGACTCAGTCCCACGATCCCATCGCGCCGGGCAGCGCCGTGATCTCGGCCAAGTCCTGCGCCGTCAGCCGCAGTCCGGCGGCCCCGGCGTTCTGCACGGCCCAGCGCGCCTTCTTCGTCCCCGGCACCGGCACCACGTGCCGCCCCTGGGCCAGCACCCAGGCCAGGGCGACCTGGGCGGCCGTGGCGCCGTGGCGGTCGGCGACGCGCCGCAGCCCGGCCACTATCGGCTGGTTGGCGGCCATCATGTCCGCGGTGAAGCGGGGGTGGCGCGCCCGGACGTCCTCCGGCTCGAACCCCTGCCCCGGGGTGAGCGTGCCGCTGAGGAATCCGTTCCCCAGGGGCATCGCGGCCAGCAGCCCCACCCCGCGGGAGGCGCACCACGGCACCAGCCGGTCCAGCGCCTCCCGCGACCAGACCGACAGCTCGGCCTGGACACAGCTGACGGGGAAGACCTGCTGCACCCTCTCCAGCTGGCGGATCGTGGCGTCGTACATCCCCGCTCCCGTCCCGGCCGCCGCGCCGTACCGGCGCCGGGCCCGGGCACCGATCGCACACCAGCCCAGCGCCCGGACCTTGCCCGCGGAGACCAGCTCGGCCATCGCCCCCCAGGTCTCTTCGACGGGCACCTCCGGGTCGGGGCGGTGCAGTTGGTACAGGTCGATGACGTCGGTCTGCAGGCGCCGCAGCGAGGCGTCGCAGGCGCGCTTCACATAGCCGGGCCGGCCGTTGGCGACGATGTGCTGCTCGCCCACCAGCAGCCCGCACTTGGTCGATATGAACGCCTCCGAGCGCCGCTCCCGCAACACCCGCCCCACCAGCAACTCATTGGTGAACGGGCCGTACATGTCGGCGGTGTCCAGCAGCGTGGCCCCGGCGTCCAGGGCCGCGTGGACGGTGCGCAGCGCGGTCTCGCCGCTCTGCTGGGAGGCGCTGTACGCCCAGTGCATCGGCATGCACCCGAGGCCGATCGCACCCACTTCGAGCGCCGTCGCACCGATTGTCCTGCGCTCCACCGGCCGTACCCCTCCCGTTCCTCGGCCCCAAAACTAACCTCTGCCACTGAAGTCACTTCGCATAGCCTCCAGACATGAGCGCAGATCACAGCGGTTCCCAGCGACCCCTCGCCTGGCTGCCGATCCGTCCCGAGGAGATCGACGGCCTTCCCGAGGGCCTGGAGTACGCCTACTGGGACGGCGGTCCCGACTTCCCCACCGATCCGGCGCGCTGCGCCTTCTACGGCATCCCCTACATGAAGGGCGCCGCCGTGGAGACGCGCCCGCTGCCCGCGATGACGGGCGTGCGCGTCGTCCAGGCCCTGACCGCCGGTGTGGACGACCTCCTGCCCGAGGTGGGGCGGCTGCCCTCCGGCGCACGGCTGTGCAACGCCCGCGGCCTGCACGACGCGAGCACCGCCGAGCTGGCCCTGACGCTCGTCCTCGCCTCCCTCCGTGACGTCCCCGGCTTCGTCCGCGCCCAGGACGCGGGGGAGTGGAGGCCGTCCTTCCGGCCGGCGCTCGCCGACAAGTCGGTGCTCGTCGTCGGCTACGGCTCGATCGGCGCCGCCATCGAGGACCGGCTCGTTCCCTTTGAATGCGCGCGGGTTGTGCGCGTCGCGCGCTCCCCGCGCACGGCAGCACGCGGCCCGGTCCATCCCGTGACGGCCCTGCCGGAACTGCTGCCCGACGCCGACGTGGTGATCCTCGCGACGCCGCTCACCCCGGAGACCACGGGCCTCGTGGACACCGCCTTCCTCGCCCGTATGAAGGACGGCGCGCTCCTGGTGAACGTCGCCCGCGGCAAGGTCGTGGACACCGAGGCGCTCCTGGCCGAGCTGGAGAGCGGCCGGCTGCTGGCCGCCCTGGACGTGACGGACCCCGAGCCGCTGCCCGCCGGTCACCCGCTGTGGAAGGCCCCGGGAGTCCTCGTCACGCCCCATGTGGGCGGCCCCTCCTCGGCGTTCCTGCCCCGCGCCAAGGCCCTCCTGCGAGATCAACTGACCAGATTCGCACGGGACGAGCCTCTGCGGAATGTCGTAGCCACCGCCGTCTGATACCACGTAGAGGCACCGTTTGGCTGCGCTGTGTATCCGTAATCCGGTAGCTAGTTACGCTATGTATATGAGCTATGTCCCTGAGTGACGACTCTGGTGTATCGTCCCGACGGGGGCTGCTCCGCGCACCGTACGGGCGCAGCGAAGTACCGGAACTCAAGGGGGGCGACGGGCGATGCACGGCCAATGGACGATCTACCCGACGCGGCTCAAGCACCGACCGCGACCGCACGGCGCGGCGACCCCGGCCCGACGGCTCCCGAGGACCGGCGGCCCGTTCAGGGCGGCGGCGCGGTGAGCGCGCCCGGAGCGGCCCTGACCGGCCGGCCGGCCCAGGCCGGCCGCCCGGGCGTGTTCCCCCAGCTGTTCCTCGCCGTCGTCTGCGGCGGCTACGCCACCGGCGCCGTCTTCGGCTGGGGCTCGGCCGAGCTGGCCACCACCATGGGCGACTTCGGCCTCAGCGGCGCCGCCGGGCTCGCCGCCGCCTCCTGCTTCTGGTACGGACGCACCCGCAGCACCCGCTTCCGGCCCGCCTGGCTGCTGTTCGCCGCCTCCTCCGCGATGGCCGGCTTCGGCAACTTCGTCTGGGGCTGGTACGAGGTCGTCCTGGGCCGGCACGTGCCGAGCCCCTCGCCGGCCGACTTCTGCTTCCTGCTGTTCGCACCGCCCGCCATCATCGGCCTGCTGGTGCTCGCCCGCCGCCCGGTCACCCGCGCCGGCTGGGTCTGCCTGGCGCTGGACTCCTGGCTGATCGGCGGCTCGCTGCTGACGCTCTCCTGGAGCCTGGCCCTCGCCCACACCGCGCACTTCGCGGGCGAGACCGTCGCCCACGCCGCGCTCTCCCTCGCTTACCCGCTGCTGGACATCGTGCTGGTGTCCATGGTGCTGGCGCTGCACTTCAAGCGCTCGTCCGCCAACCGCTCCGCCATCAACACCGCCATCGCGGCCCTGGCCCTGACGGTCCTGTGCGACGCGCTGTTCACCTCGCCGCTGCTGCGCGAACACTACCGCTCGGGGCAGATCCTCGACGCGGGCTGGTTCGCCGGCTACATGCTCATGGCGTACGCGCCCTGGGTGGCACGGGAGGAGGGCGAGGAGACCCTCGCCCGGCGCGGCCGGGCCGTGCCGCCCGCCGGCCGGCCCATCGCCGGCTCCCTCGCCGCCCTCACCCCGTACCTGGCCGCCGCCGTCTGCACCCTGGGCATCCTGTACAACGTCCTGGACGGCCACCACGTCGACCGCGTCGTGCTGTTCACGGGCTGCACGGTCGTCCTGGCACTCGTCGTCCGCCAGGGCATCATGCTGCTGGACAACATCTCCCTCACCCAGGAGCTGGCCCAGAAGGAGAACCACTTCCGCTCCCTGGTGCAGGGCTCCAGCGACGTCATCATGATCGCCGCACCCACCGGCATACTGCGCTACGTCAGCCCGGCCGCCGCCGGGGTCTACGGCCGCGACGCCGAGGAGCTCGTCGGCTCCGAACTGGCCACCCTCATCCACCCCGAGGACCTGGGCCGCGTCGTCCACGAGGTGCGCCGCTTCCTCGCGGCACCGCCCGCGGAGGAACCCACCACGCGCATCGAGTGCCGCTTCCGCTCCGGCAGCGGCGAGTGGCTCAACGTCGAATCCACCGTCAACCGCCACCACGGCGGTCTGATCTTCAACAGCCGCGACGTCACCGAACGCGTCCGGCTGCAGGCCCAGTTGCAGCACACCGCCGAGCACGACCCGCTCACCGACCTGCCCAACCGCGCCCTGTTCACCCGGCGCGTCCAGCAGGCCCTCGCCGGCCGCAGAGTCACCGACGCCGGCACCGCCGTGCTCTTCATCGACCTCGACGGCTTCAAGGCCGTCAACGACACCGTCGGCCACCAGGCCGGCGACGAACTCCTGGTCCAGGCCGCCCGCCGCCTCCAGGACTCGGTGCGCGCCGGCGACTCCACCGCCCGCTTCGGCGGCGACGAGTTCGCCGCGCTCATCATCGGCGACGGAACCCGCGACGCCGCCGCCCGGGAGTACCGCATCCTGGAGATCGCCGACCGGCTGCGCGTCACCCTCTCCCAGCCCTACCTGGTCGAGGGCGGCACCGAGGTCCGCGTCGCCGCCAGCATCGGCGTGGCCTTCGCCGAGCCGGACATCACCCCCGGCACCCTCATGCGCAACGCCGACCTGGCCATGTACCGCGCCAAGCAGGCCGGCAAGGGCCGCGTCGAGCTGTACGCACCGCAGATGCAGGCCGACGTCGTGCGCCGCACCGAGCTCGCCACCCGGCTGCGCACCGCCCTGCACGACGGCGAGTTCGCCCTGCTGCACCAGCCCGTCGTCGAGCTGGCCACCGGCCGCATCACCGCCGTCTGTGCGCAGGCCCGCTGGCGCTCCGCCCAGGGCATCCTCTTCACCCCCGACGAGTTCCTGCGGGTGGCCGAGATGGACCGCGGCGACGAGAGCGCCCGCACCGCCGAGCTCGGCCGCTGGACGCTGGAGAGGGCCGTCGAGCAGGCCGACCGGCGCCGCCGTGCGGGCCACGCCGTGCCCGTCCACGTCCGCCTGTCCGCCGCCCGCCTCCTGGACAAGTCGCTGCCGCCCAAGAACATCGAGGCGATCGTGCTCCGCCACGGCCTGCCCGCGGGCTCCCTGGTCCTGGAGCTCTCCGGCAGCGACCCGCGCATCCCCCTCGACGAGCTCGAACGCCGGCTGGCCTCGCTGCGCCGCTTCGGGGTGCGCATCGCGCTCGACGGCTTCGGCAGCGGATACGCCGCCATGAGCGCCCTGCGCCGGCTCCCCATCGACGTCCTCAAGCTCGACCGGGGCCTGGTCGAAGGGGTCGCCGACTCCGCCCGGCTGCACAAGATCACCGCAGGGCTGCTGCGGATCGCCGGCGACCTCGGCATGCTCTCCGTCGCCGACGGCGTCGACGAGCCCGAGCAGGCCCGCGCCCTGCTCGCCATGGGCTGCACCCACGGCCAGGGCGCCGCCTTCGCCGGAGCGCTCGACGAGGCCCGGCTGCAGCACGCCCTCGACAGCGGCCCCTACACCCTCCCGAGTGAATCCGCCGGGGGCGGCCGTGAGGTGCTCGTCGGAGGCGCACTGCCCGTACGCTCCGGAGCAGTGGGCGGTGCGGGAGCCCTCGCACATGCTCCATTGCGCTCAAATAATGAGACGCCCGTCCCACCCACTTGACACTTCAGGTGCCCCAGAGGGAGGGTCGTTTTCATGCGCACCCGAATTCTCGTACTTGGAAAGCGCGTCGGCTGAAGCAGGCCCATGAAGTCCTGCTGACCACACCGGCGCGCTCCCCTCGCTTGCCTCACGGCACGAGGGGTTTTTTGTTGCACTGACACCCATCGAAGTCGCACTGACACCCCTCGAACACCCGTCGAAACCGTCGAAACCGAAGCCTTCGAGAAGAGAATGTCGATGACAGAGCAGGCCACCGGGGCCCATCATCATCCGCAGCCGCGGCCCCGAAGCGGCGGGGCGCAGCAGCCCGCCATCGTCGAGCAGCACCTCACCGGTGCGCAGTCCCTCATCCGCTCCCTGGAAGAGGTAGGGGCCGACACCGTCTTCGGCATCCCCGGCGGCGCGATCCTCCCCGCCTACGACCCGATGATGGACTCCTCGAAGGTCCGCCACGTCCTCGTCCGCCACGAGCAGGGCGCCGGCCACGCGGCCACCGGCTACGCGCAGGCCACCGGCAGGGTCGGCGTCTGCATGGCCACCTCGGGCCCGGGCGCGACGAACCTCGTCACCCCCATCGCCGACGCCCACATGGACTCGGTGCCGCTGGTCGCGATCACCGGGCAGGTGTCGTCCAAGTCGATCGGCACGGACGCCTTCCAGGAGGCGGACATCTGCGGCATCACCATGCCGATCACCAAGCACAACTGGCTGGTCACCGACCCCGCCGAGATCCCGCGCACCATCGCCGAGGCGTTCCACGTCGCCTCCACCGGCCGCCCCGGCCCGGTGCTGGTCGACATCGCCAAGGACGCCCTCCAGGCCCGTACGACCTTCGTCTGGCCGCCCCAGACCGACCTGCCCGGCTACCGCCCGGTGACCAAGCCGCACGCCAAGCAGATCCGCGAGGCGGCCAAGCTGCTCACCCAGGCCCGGCGCCCGGTGCTGTACGTCGGCGGCGGCGTGCTCAAGGCCAGGGCCACCGCCGAGCTCAAGGTCTTCGCCGAGCTGACCGGCGCCCCCGTCACCACCACCCTGATGGCCCTGGGCGCCTTCCCCGACAGCCACCCGCTGCACGTGGGCATGCCCGGCATGCACGGCTCGGTCGCCGCGGTCACCGCGCTGCAGAAGGCCGACCTGATCATCGCCCTCGGCGCCCGCTTCGACGACCGCGTCACCGGCAAGCTGGACTCCTTCGCCCCGTACGCCAAGATCGTCCATGCGGACATCGACCCGGCGGAGATCGGCAAGAACCGCACCGCCGACGTGCCGATCGTGGGCGACGCCCGCGAGGTCCTGGCCGACCTGATCGTCGCCGTCCAGGCCGAGCACGCGGACGGCCACACCGGCGACTACACCGAGTGGTGGACGGACCTCAGCCGCTGGCGGGACACCTACCCGCTGGGCTACGACCAGCCCGAGGACGGCAGCCTCTCCCCGCAGCAGGTCATCCAGCGCATCGGGGAGCTCGCGCCCGAGAACACCATCTACACCGCCGGCGTCGGCCAGCACCAGATGTGGGCCGCGCACTTCATCCGCTACGAGCAGCCGCAGACCTGGCTCAACTCCGGCGGCGCCGGGACCATGGGCTACGCCGTGCCCGCCGCCATGGGCGCCAAGGCCGGCCGGCCGGACCGCACCGTGTGGGCCGTCGACGGCGACGGCTGCTTCCAGATGACCAATCAGGAACTGGTCACCTGCGCGCTGAACAACATCCCCATCAAGGTCGCCATCATCAACAACGGCGCCCTGGGCATGGTCCGGCAGTGGCAGACGCTCTTCTACAACCAGCGCTACTCCAACACCGTCCTGCACTCCGGCCCGGAGTCGGACGGCAAGGAGGCCGCCGCCGGCACCCGCGTCCCCGACTTCGTCAAACTCTCCGAGGCCATGGGCTGCGTCGGGCTGCGCTGCGAGGACCCCGCCGACCTGGACAAGGTCATCGCCGAGGCCAACGCCATCAACGACCGTCCCGTCGTGGTCGACTTCATCGTCCACCAGGACGCCATGGTCTGGCCGATGGTCGCCGCCGGCACCTCCAACGACGAGATCCTCGCGGCTCGTGGCGTGCGCCCGGACTTCGACGGCATCGACGACGACTGACCGCCACCGACTTCGAGACGAGAGGCTCCCAGGCCATCCCATGACCAAGCACACGCTCTCCGTCCTGGTGGAGAACACCCCCGGCATCCTCGCCCGGGTCGCCGCGCTGTTCTCCCGCCGCGGTTTCAACATCGACTCCCTCGCCGTCGGGGTCACCGAGCACCCCGACATCTCCCGCATCACGATCGTCGTCAACGTCGAGTCGCTGCCGCTGGAGCAGGTCACCAAGCAGCTCAACAAGCTCGTCAACGTGCTGAAGATCGTCGAGCTGGAGGACAGCGCGGCCATCCAGCGCGAACTCGTCCTGGTGAAGGTCCGCGCCGACAACGAGACCCGCTCCCAGATCGTCGAGATCGTCCAGCTCTTCCGCGCCAAGACCGTCGACGTCTCCCCGGAGGCCGTCACCATCGAGGCGACCGGCGGCAGCGACAAGCTCGGCGCCATGCTCAAGATGCTGGAGCCGTTCGGCATCAAGGAGCTGGTGCAGTCCGGGACGATCGCCATAGGGCGCGGCGCGCGGTCCATCACCGACCGCAGCCTGCGCGCCCTCGACCGCTCGGCCTGACCCGCGTGCGCGCCGCCGCCCGCGGCCGCGCGCGGCGGCACCCCTCACCCTTCCCGCACCCCGCCCGTCATACGGTGGGACGTAACACCGGACACACCGGAAACAAGGAGATATCCCCAGTGGCTGCCGAGCTCTTCTACGACAACGACGCCGACCTCTCCATCATCCAGGGCCGCAAGGTCGCGGTCCTCGGCTACGGCAGCCAGGGCCACGCCCACGCGCTGTCGCTGCGCGACTCGGGCGTCGACGTCCGCGTGGGCCTCCACGAGGGCTCCAAGTCCCGCCAGAAGGCCGAGGAGCAGGGCCTGCGCGTCGTCACGCCGGCCGAGGCCGCGGCCGAGGCCGACGTCATCATGGTCCTCGTGCCGGACCCGATCCAGGCCAAGGTCTACGAGGAGTCCGTCAAGGACAACCTCAAGGACGGCGACGCCCTCTTCTTCGGCCACGGCTTCAACATCCGCTTCGGCTTCATCAAGCCCCCGGCCGGCGTCGACGTCTGCATGGTCGCCCCCAAGGGCCCGGGCCACCTGGTGCGCCGTCAGTACGAGGAGGGCCGCGGCGTCCCCTGCATCGCCGCCGTCGAGCAGGACGCCTCCGGCAACGCCTTCGCGCTGGCCCTCTCCTACGCCAAGGCCATCGGCGGCACCCGCGCCGGCGTCATCAAGACCACCTTCACCGAGGAGACCGAGACCGACCTCTTCGGCGAGCAGGCCGTCCTGTGCGGCGGTGCCTCGGCGCTGGTCAAGGCCGGCTTCGAGACCCTGGTCGAGGCCGGGTACCAGCCCGAGATCGCCTACTTCGAGTGCCTCCACGAGCTGAAGCTCATCGTCGACCTCATGTACGAGGGCGGCCTGGAGAAGATGCGCTGGTCCGTCTCCGAGACCGCCGAGTGGGGCGACTACGTCACCGGCCCGCGCATCGTCACCGACGCGACCAAGGCCGAGATGAAGAAGGTCCTCGGCGAGATCCAGGACGGCACCTTCGCCAAGAACTGGATGAAGGAGTACCAGGAGGGTCTGCCGAAGTACAACGAGTACAAGAAGGCGGACGAGGACCACCTGCTGGAGACCACCGGCAAGAAGCTGCGCAAGCTGATGAGCTGGGTCGACGACAAGGAGTAGTCCGCCGGCCGGGCCCCGGGGCACCCCCCGGGGCCCGGATCCGTCCCGCGGTGTCCGTGGTGTCCAGACCCCGGCGGGTGACGTTTCCGCAACGGCCCGGAGCCCGGCCGGGACGCCCCGATACACTGCGGGCACAACGCGTCAGGCTCACAGCGTCGTGCGTCTTCCACGCGGCTGCCCCCTTCACCGCCTCGGCCGTCGGGACGGCCGTCCTCCCCCGTGGCCTTGACGGCACGGGAGGGACCCCCACTGGACTAGTGAGGACTGAGACCCCGTGAGCCCTGCTTCGTCTCGCAAACCCGTCGTACTCATCGCCGAAGAGCTGTCGCCCGCCACCGTCGACGCCCTGGGTCCCGACTTCGAGATCCGGCACTGCAACGGCGCCGACCGCTCCGCGCTGCTGCCCGCGGTCGCCGACGTCGACGCCATCCTCGTGCGCTCCGCCACCAGGATCGACGCCGAGGTGGTGGCGGCCGCCCGGAAGCTGCGCGTCGTCGCCCGGGCCGGCGTCGGCCTCGACAACGTCGACGTCTCCGCCGCCACCAAGGCCGGCGTCATGGTCGTCAACGCGCCCACCTCCAACATCGTCACCGCCGCCGAGCTGGCCTGCGGCCTGCTGATCGCCACGGCCCGCAACATCCCGCAGGCCAACTCCGCGCTGAAGAACGGCGAGTGGAAGCGGTCGAAGTACACCGGCGTCGAGCTGAGCGAGAAGGTCCTCGGCGTCGTCGGCCTGGGCCGCATCGGCGTCCTCGTCGCCCAGCGGATGTCCGCCTTCGGGATGAAGGTCGTCGCCTACGACCCGTACGTGCAGCCGGCGCGCGCCGCCCAGATGGGCGTCAAGCTGCTGTCGCTCGACGAGCTGCTCCAGGCCGCCGACTTCATCACCGTGCACCTGCCCAAGACGCCCGAGACGATCGGGCTCATCGGCGACGACGCGCTGCACAAGGTCAAGCCGTCCGTGCGCATCGTCAACGCCGCGCGCGGCGGCATCGTCGACGAGGCCGCCCTGGCCACCGCCCTGAAGGAGGGCCGGGTCGCCGCCGCCGGTCTCGACGTCTACGCGTCCGAGCCGTGCACCGACTCCCCGCTGTTCGAGTTCGACAACGTCGTGGCCACCCCGCACCTGGGCGCGTCCACGGGCGAGGCCCAGGAGAAGGCCGGCATCGCCGTCGCCAAGTCCGTGCGGCTCGCGCTGGCCGGCGAGCTGGTGCCGGACGCGGTCAACGTCCAGGGCGGCGTCATCGCCGAGGACGTCAAGCCGGGGCTGCCGCTGGCCGAGAAGCTCGGCCGGATCTTCACCGCCCTGGCGGGCGAGGTGGCGGTGCGCCTCGACGTCGAGGTCTACGGCGAGATCACGCAGCACGACGTGAAGGTCCTCGAACTCTCCGCGCTGAAGGGCGTGTTCGAGGACGTCGTCGACGAGACCGTCTCGTACGTGAACGCCCCGCTGTTCGCGCAGGAGCGCGGCGTCGAGGTGCGGCTGACGACGGGCTCGGAGTCGCCCGACCACCGCAACGTCGTCACCGTGCGCGGCACGCTGTCCGGCGGCGGCGAGGTCTCCATCTCCGGCACGCTGGCCGGTCCGAAGAACCTGCAGAAGATCGTCGCGGTCGGCGACCACGACGTGGACCTCGCCCTGGCCGAGCACATGGCCTTCCTGCGCTACGAGGACCGTCCGGGCGTCGTCGGCACGCTGGGCCGGATCCTGGGCGAGGCCGGCATCAACATCGCCGGCATGCAGGTCTCGCGGGCGGCGGAGGGCGGCGAGGCCCTGGTGGCCCTGACCGTCGACGAGTCGGTGCCGCCGGCCGTCCTCACGGAGATCGCCGCGGAGATCGGCGCCACGTCGGTCCGGGCCGTCAACCTGACGGACTGAGCTTCCGGGCTCCGACAGCCACGAGCCCCCGGACCCTGACGGGCTCCGGGGGCTCGCTGTTTTTCAGGACCGGGCCGGGGCCGGCTCCGGGACGACGGACCCGTCGGCGTCCGCGGTCGTGTTCCCGGTCCGTACGCCCCGCAGGGTGGTCACCGCGAGGAGCGCGGCCAGGGCCAGGAGGGCGGCGCCCCCGACGGAGGCGACGGCCATGCCGTGGGTGAACGCCTCCCGCGCCGCGCCGAGCACCGCCCCGCCGGTACGGCCCGGCAGGTGTGCAGCGACCCCGATGGCTCCGCCGAGCGTCTCGCGCACCGTCTCCAGCGTGCCCTGCGGCAGGTCCGACGGCATCGTGTCCGTCACGTCGCGGCGGTAGACCGCGGTGCCGACGGAGCCGAAGACCGCCATGCCGAGGGCGTTGCCGAACTCCTGGCCGGTCTCCAGCAGTGCGGCGGCCGAACCGGCCTTCTCCGGCGGGGCGGTGGCCAGGGCCATGTCCGAGGCGGGGGCCATGACGGTGACGATGCCGCAGCAGATGAGGGCGGCACCGGTCAGGGCCAGGGCGAGGGAGTCGGTGTCCGACAGGGCGAGCACGCCGTAGCCGGCGGCGCCGACGAGGAAGCCGGCGGCGATGACGAGGGCCTTGTCCGCCTTCTGGGCGGCGGCGGTCGCCAGCGGGGCGACGGCGGCCACCGCCAGCGACGGCAGCAGGCCCCACAGGGCGGCGTCCAGGGGGCTCTTGCCGAGCACGCTCTGGAGGTACTGCGTCGTGAAGTAGGCCGAGCCCATCATGCCGACCGAGGCGACGGTGTTGACGGTGACGCCGATGCCGAAGCCGCGCCGCCGGAAGAGGTCACGGCTGATCATGGCGTCGCGCCGGGTGCGCTGGCGGCGTACGAAGAACCAGCCGACGACCGTGCCCGCGGTCACGCACGCGGTGGACGGCAGGGTGAACCCGTCGGCCGCCGTCTGCTTCAGCCCGTAGACCACGGGCAGGACGGCCCCCATCGACAGCGGGACGCTCAGCAGGTCGAAGGCGCCCGGAGCGGGGTCCTTGGACTCGGGGACGAGGGCGGGCACGAGGACGAGCAGCAGCACCATGGCCGGCACGTTGATCAGGAAGACCGAGCCCCACCAGAAGTGCTCCAGCAGCACGCCGCCCACCACGGACCCCAGGGCGATGCCGCCCGCCATGGCGCCGGACCAGATGCCGACGGCCTTACTGCGCTGCTTGTCGTTCCGGAACATGGTGCGCACCAGCGCCATGGTCGAGGGCATCAGCGTCGCGCCGCCGACGCCGAGCACCGCGCGGGCCGCGATGAGCGTCTCGGCGTCCCGCGCGTACGCGGCCGCCACGGACGCCGCCCCGAAGGCCGCCGCGCCGAACAGCAGCAGCTTCCGGCGGCCGATCCGGTCGCCGAGCGAACCCATCGTGATCAGCAGCCCGGCGAGGGCGAAGGCGTAGACGTCGAAGATCCACAACTGCTGGGCGCCGGTGACCTGGAGGTCCTCGCTGATCACGGGCACGGCGTAGAAGAGGACCGAGACGTCCATCGAGACCAGGAGGAGGGGCAGCAGGAGGACGACGAAGGCCGTCCACTCCCTGCGCCCGGCGAGGGGTGCGCTGGGGTTCGTCATGCCGAGGAATATACGCACGTCTTAAACGCCTGTCTAGAACGCTTGTATAAGACGATCGTCTGGAACGTACGTATAGAGCGCGCTAGGGTGCGGGTATGGGACACCGGGAAGATCTGCTCGACGGCGCCAAGCGCTGCCTGCTGGACAAGGGCTGGGTGCGCACCACCGCGCGCGACATCGTGGCGGCCTCGGGCGCCAACCTCGCCTCGATCGGCTATCACTACGGCTCGAAGGACGCGCTGATGATGGAGGCGTTCCTGAAGCTGACCGAGGACTGGGGGGAGCAGATCACCCGGGCCCTGGCCCGCGCCGCCGAGGCCGGCGTCCCCCGTGACGAGCGGCTCGCCGCCGTCGTCGACGGCATCGTCGACAGCTTCGAGGGCGATCGCCGCTTCTGGGCCGCCCAGTTGGAGGTCATCGGACAGCTGGGCAACCATCCCGAACTCCGCGAGCGGTTCGCTGCGGTGATGCCGCAAGGGCGCGAGGGGCTGGTGGCCGTTTTCGAAGGGGTGGAGGACAGCGAGGTGCCGGCCGGGGCGGCGCGGACCACCGGCTTCCTGTACTACGCGCTGTTCACGGGGCTGTGGGTGCAGTGGCTCATCGACCCGAAGCAGGTGCCCAAGGGCCGGGACGTCGTCGAGGGCATGCGCCGCGCGGTGGCGGGGACGGTGCTGGAGGCTCCGGAGAAATAGCGTTGCGCGGGGGCGGGTTGATGGGGCGTACTGGACGTAACCGGGAGGTATTCGCTGTACTGGTTGCCCGAGTACACCAGTAGGAATGTCCGGGAGGTTGCTCGTGACCGATGCCCGTTCCCCTGCCCCCTACGCCCCCTCCTTCCCGCAGGACCGCACCTGTCCGTACCACCCGCCCGCCGCCTATCCAGAGTTGGCCGAGCGCGGGCCGGTGGGCCGCATGACCCTCTACGACGGCCGGCAGGTGTGGGCCGTCACCGGCCACGCCGAGGCCCGCGCCCTGCTGGCCGACCCACGGCTCTCCGCCGACCGGAAGAATCCTTCCTTCCCCGTCGTGTTGGAACGTTTCGCGAACCAGGCCGAGCTCGACATCCCGCTCCTGGGGGTCGACGACCCCGAGCACGCCCGCCAGCGGCGGATGCTGATCCCGAGCTTCGGCCTCAAACGCATCGCCGGCATGCGCCCGGCGATCCAGGCCATCGTGGACGACGTCATCGACGCCATGCTCGAAGGCGGCCAGGAGGCCGAGCTCCACTCCGCGTTCGCCCTGCCCGTGCCGTCGATGGTCATCTGCCGGCTCCTCGGGGTCCCCTACGCCGACCACGAGTTCTTCGAGGGCCGCTCCCGCGCGCTGCTCACCGCACCCACCGCCGAGGAGTCCGGCGCGGCGCGGGAGGAGCTGAAGGACTACCTCCACCGCCTCGTGGCGGCCAAGGAGGCGCACCCCGGCGACGGGCTCCTCGACGACCTCATCGCCGACCGCCTCCGCACGGGCGAGCTCGACCGCGAGGAGCTCGCCCTCCTGGCCATGATCCTGCTCGTCGCCGGCCACGAGACCACGTCCAACATGATCACCCTCGGGACGTACACCCTCCTCGAACACCCTGGGCAGCTGGCGGCGCTGCGTGCCGACCCCGCCCTGATGCCGGGTGCCGTCGAGGAGTTGATGCGCTACCTGTCCATCGCCGACGGCATGGTGCGCGTCGCCACGCAGGACATCGAGATCGGCGGGCACACCATCCGCGCCGGCGACGGCGTCCTGCTGCCCACCTCCACCATCAACCGGGACCCCGGCGTCTACGCGGACCCCGGCGCCCTCGACGTGCGCCGGGTCGCCCGCCACCATGTGGCCTTCGGCTACGGCGTCCACCAGTGCCTGGGCCAGAACCTGGCGCGCGCCGAGATGGAAATAGCCCTCAGCACCCTTTTCGCCCGTATCCCCACCCTGCGTCTGGCCGTTGCTCCTGACGAGGTGCCCATCAAGCCCGGCGACACCCTGCAAGGTCTCTACGCACTCCCGGTCACCTGGTGACCGAAGAACGGAGCACCGGAATGCGCATCAGTATCGACTCCGACGTCTGCATCGGCTCGGGCATGTGCGCCCTGACCGCTCCCGACGTCTTCACCCAGGACGAGGACGGCTTCGGCACGGTCATCCCGGGCAAGGAGGACGGCGCGGGCAACCCGCTCGTCAAGGAAGCGGTGCGCGGCTGTCCCGTGCAGGCCGTCACGGCCGGCGAATAGCCGGCCGAGCGCCCGCGGGGGCCGTCACGGCCGCTGCAGCCGGGAGCCCTTGAGGGTCATGTGCAGCAGCAGCCGGTCCTCGCCGTCGTCCAGATCGAGGCCCGTCAGCTGCTCCACCCGGCCCAGACGGTAGTAGAGGGTCTGCCGGTGGATGCCCAGGGCCGCCGCCGCACGGCCCGCCTGGCCCGCGCAGTCGAGGTACACCTCGGCCGTGCGGGCCAGCTTGGTGTACGCGGGCGCCAGCAGCGGCAGCACCGCCGGGTCCGCCGTGTGCTCGGCCGCGAGCCCGGTCAGCACCCGGTACGGGCCGATCCCCGCCCACTGGGCCACCGGCCCCAGCCGCCGCTCCGCCACCGCGGCCCGCGCGGCCCCCAGCGCCTCCGTCCAGGCCGCGGGCAGCTCCGCCAGCCCCTTGCGGGGCGTCGCGATCCCGGCCGCGGCCTGCGCCGGCGCCGGCTCCCCGGCCCCCGCCCGCGGTGAACGCAGCAGCCGGTCGGCGGCCGCCAGCGCCGGGGCGGGGGAGGAGGTGGCGCGCAGCCGGATCAGGGCGGCCAGCGCCGCCCCGCCGTCCGGCAGCGCCTCCGGCACCGCACACATCGCGGCCACCCCCGACTGCGCCGCCAGCGCCGAGCCCGCACCGTCCGGGGCCCCCGGCTGATCCGCTTCGCCGTCCTCGGCCGCTGTGCGCCAGGGCGCCACCGCCACCAGCGCCAGCGGCCCGTCCGCCGCCGTGCCGAGCGCCTCCCGCAGCGCGCCGCGCGCCGCCTCCTGCCCGGCCGGCCGGGCCGTCAGCAGTTCCCGCAGCAGCTCCCCGAGCTCCGCCCCGGCCCGGGCCTCCGCCGCCAGCAGGGCGCCGATGCGGGCCGCGCTCTCCATCGCCTGCGCGAGGCGCGGATCGGCGAAGGGCACGCTGAGGTCCAGCCCGGCCAGGTGTTCGTCGTCCAGCAGCCACACATAGCCGTGCACCACGCCCCGGTGGCGCACGGGCAGGCAGATCCGGCCCTTGAACACCCCCGCCGCCGGGTCCGGCGGGATGCGCAGCGGCGCCTGCGCCCGGGCGATGCCGAACGCCTCGAACCACGCCCGTACCGCCGCCGTCGACCGCCGCTGCAGGATCGACCGCGTGCGGACCGGGTCCATCATCAGGTCGAGGTCGTCGTCGCTCCCGTGGGCGCCGAACGCGATCAGACCGAAGTCCCGGTCCTCCAGTGTCGCGGGAGCGCCGAGCGCCGCCGAGATGTCGTCCACGAGCTGCTGGTACTCGCCACGCATGCGCGCCGTGCTCCCTTCTGTATCCGTCGGACCCCATTGTCATACATCTGTCTGAGATCCCGGCCACCGATGCGTGACAGCTGTCGATGGGCAGCGCGGTGGCGTGAACCCTACGTTTCACGTTGAGTTACTTATGCCGTCATCCCAGGTGGAGCGGCCGTCATCGTGGAGGTGCCCCGTGCTGGGTCCCGTGATCCTCGCTGCGTCGCGCAGCGACAAAATGCGGCGTTTCGTGTCGGCTGCCCCGGGCACCAAGCAGGTCGTCGCCCGCTTCATCGCGGGCGAGACCGTCGACCAGGTCATCCCGATCGTCGAGGACGCCTCGGCCAAGGGCCTTGAGGTCACCCTGGACGTCGTGGGCGAGGACATCACCACGGTCGAGCAGTCGTACGCCGCGCGCGACGCCTACCTGGAGCTGATCGACCGCCTCAAGGAGCTGGGCCTGGGCGCCCGCGCCGAGATGTCGGTCAAGCTGTCCATGTTCGGCCAGGCCCTGGAGGGGGGCCACGAGCTGGCGCTCGCCAACGTCCGCCCGGTCGTCGAGGCCGCCGCCGCCATCGGCACCACGGTCACCCTGGACGCCGAGGACCACACCACCCTCGACTCGATGTTCGCCATCCACGAGGAGCTGCGGAAGGACTTCCCGCAGACCGGCTGCGTCATCCAGGCGTACCTCTTCCGCACCGAGGACGACGCCCACAGGCTCGCCGCGGCCGGCAGCCGTGTGCGTATCGTGAAGGGTGCGTACAAGGAGCCTGCCTCCGTCGCGTACCAGGACAAGGCCGAGATCGACAGGGCGTTCGTCCGCATCATCAAGATCCTGATGGCGGGCGAGGGCTACCCGATGATCGGATCGCACGACCCGCGTCTGATCGCCATCACACAGGAGCTGGCCCGGCAGGCGGGCCGCAAGCTGGACGAGTACGAGTTCCAGATGCTGTACGGCATCCGCAGTGACGAGCACGTCCGCCTGGCCGCCGAGGGCCACCGGATGCGCGTCTACACGGCGTTCGGCACCGACTGGTACGGCTACTTCATGCGCCGCCTGGCCGAGAAGCCGGCGAACCTGCTGTTCTTCGCCCGCTCCATCCTCACCACGGGCTGAGCCCCCCGAACCCCCCTCGAAGCCCCGAAGGAGACACGGAACCCATGGACGCTGTGACCCAGGTCCCCGCGCCGGTCAACGAGCCGGTGCACACCTACGCCCCCGGCTCGCCCGAGCGTGCCCGCCTTGAGGCCAAGCTCAAGGAGCTGGCGGCCAACCCCATCGACCTGCCGATGACCATCAACGGCGAGAAGCGGATGGGTGGCGGCGAGCCCTTCAAGGTCGTCCAGCCGCACAACCACGCCGCCGTCCTCGGCACCTTCCACCACGCCACGCAGGCCGACGCCCAGGACGCGATCGACGCCGCCCTCGCCGCCGCCCCGGCCTGGCGCGCGATGTCCTTCGACGACCGCGCCGCGATCATCCTGCGCGCCGCCGAGCTGCTGGCCGGCCCCTGGCGCGAGACGCTGGCCGCCTCCACCATGCTCGGCCAGTCCAAGACCGCCCAGCAGGCCGAGATCGACACCCCCTGCGAGCTCGTCGACTTCTGGCGCTTCAACGTGCACTTCGCGCGCCAGATCCTCGCCGAGCAGCCGGTCGCCAACTCCGCCGGCGTGTGGAACCGCAGCGACCACCGCCCGCTGGAGGGCTTCGTCTACGCGATCACGCCGTTCAACTTCACGGCCATCGCCGGCAACCTGCCGACCGCCCCCGCCCTCATGGGCAACGTGGTCGTCTGGAAGCCGTCCCCGACGCAGACCCACTCCGCCGTGCTGCTCATGCAGCTGCTGGAGGAGGCCGGCCTGCCCAAGGGCGTCATCAACCTGGTGACCGGCGACGGCATCGCCGTCTCCGAGGTGGCCCTGAACCACCCCGAGCTGGCCGGCATCCACTTCACCGGCTCGACCAAGACCTTCCAGTACCTGTGGAAGACGGTCGGCAACAACATCGAGAAGTACAGGTCCTACCCGCGCCTGGTCGGCGAGACCGGCGGCAAGGACTTCGTCGTCGCCCACCCCAGCGCCGACCGCGCCGTCCTGAAGACCGCGCTGACCCGCGGCTCCTTCGAGTTCCAGGGCCAGAAGTGCTCGGCCTCCTCCCGCGCCTACGTCCCCCGCTCCATCTGGGAGGACGGCTTCAAGGAGGAGTTCGCGGCCGAGGTCGACGGCATCACCATGGGTGACGTCACCGACCTGTCGCACTTCATCGGCGCCGTCATCGACGACCGTTCGTTCGCCAAGAACAAGGCCGCGATCGACCGTGCCAAGTCCGACCCGACCTGCACGATCGTCGCGGGCGGCACGTACGACGACTCGGTGGGCTACTTCGTCCGCCCGACCGTCATCGAGTGCAGCGACCCGGAGAACGAGGTCTTCACGACCGAGTACTTCGGCCCGATCCTCGCCGTCCACGTCTACGAGGACGCCGACTTCGACACGATGCTGGCCCAGATGGAGTCCGTCTCGGCGTACGCCCTGACCGGCTCGATCATCGCCGGCGACCGTTACGCGGCCGCCGACGCGATGGAGAAGCTCCGCTTCGCCGCGGGCAACTTCTACATCAACGACAAGTCGACCGGTGCCGTCGTCGGCCAGCAGCCCTTCGGTGGCGGCCGCGCCTCGGGCACCAACGACAAGGCGGGTGCCGCGAGCAACCTGCAGCGCTGGGTGTCGACCCGGTCGATCAAGGAGACCCTGGTCCCGCCGACCGACTACACCTACCCGCACATGGGCTGACCTGCGCCCACCCCGTGACCTCCGCCCCCGGACGGCCCCCCGGCCGACCGGGGGCGGAGGCGTGTGCACGGACGGGGCCGGCGCCCGGGCCGCACCCGCCGCCGGGCCGCTTCCCTCAGCGCCACCCCGCGACGATCAGGCCCAGCCCCAGGGCGAAACCGGTACCCAGCAGCGCCAGGTACAGCGGGTACAGGCGGCGCAGCCGCCGTCCCGCCGCGCCGAGCGCCGCGAACGCGAGCCCCACGCCCACCGTGCGCACGGAGCGGGCGGCCGCCGCCGACGCGGCGAACTCACCGGCCGGCACCCCGGCCCTGCCCGCCCCGGCCGCGTACACCTTGAAGGGCACGCCGTTCCACGGCTGGCGCCGCACCGCGTCCGCCCCCTCCACCGTGAGCTGACGCGCGGCCTCCGCATGCATCCGCCCCGTGGTGAGCGGGGCCGGCAGGTGGGCGCCGGAGGCGGCCAGGTGCAGGGCGAGGAGCCCGCCCGCGAGCGTGCCCGCCAGGGCGGAGAGCGAGAGCCGCAGCACCGACCGCGGGGCCGCCGCGCAGGCCACGGCCAGGAACAGCTCCGGCATCAGCGGCCAGCTCAGCGCCTCCGCCGCCGCCCAGGCGAAGGCGACCGGGATGCCCCACCGCCCCGCGACGACCCGCGCGATGCGGCGCCGCAGCGCCGAGTCCCGCTCGGGGAGGGCCGCCGCTTCGGCCGCCAGCTCCGCGACGGCCGTACGGGCCCGCCCGGGGGAGACCGGGCCGTACAGCGGCTGCCCGATCCGCACGCGGACGAGGGCGGGCCGCAGCCGGCCGTTCTTCGGCAGCAGCCGGTCCGTACCGGCGAGCCCGACCGGCACCACGGGGACGCCGGCCCGCTCGGCGAGCAGCAGCGCGCCCCGGTGGAACTCCCCGAGCCCGCCGTCCCGTCCGCGCGTGCCCTCGGGGAAGAGCACCACGGCCCGCCCGGCCCGTACGGCGTCGGCCTGCAGGAGCAGGTCGCCGAGTCCACCGCCGGTGCGCCGGACGGGGAACCCGGCCGCGAGCCGACGGCAGATGCGCCGCCGCCAGGGCGTGGCGAACCAGTAGTCGGCGGCGGCGCCGATCAGCGGTGCGTGGCGCGCGTCGAGCGCGGCGAGCAGGGCGGCGGTGTCGGCGTGCGAGGAGTGGTTGGCGACGACGACGCAGCCCCCGCGCGGCAGCCGCCCCTTCCGGGAGATTCCGCCGGAAGAGCTCAGCACCACCACCCAGAGCACCCGCCGCAGCCACGCACCGACGACGGCCGGGAGCGGGCGCCCGCCCGTCACGCCGGCGCCACCCGGAGCGCCTGCGCCCATGGGCCGGGCCGCCGGCGCGTGGACGCCGCCCGCCCCGGCCCCGGGGACCCGCGCCGTGTCGGCGTACGCCCCCGCGGCGCGGCCGGCGCCCGTGGGCCGTGCCGTCGCGGAGCCCGTACGGCCGGTCGGTCGTGCACTGCGGCCGCCGGGGCGCGCGGCGCCGGCGCCCGGCCCCGCCGCCGACGGCGCGGCCCCCGGTGTGCCAGGGGTTCGCCGGGCGGGGCGGAAGCGGCGGCGGGGACCGGTGTTCGGGGTGGGGGCCGGGCCCGTCGGTGGGCAGGGGGCCCAGGCGGACCGTGCCGGTCGTCGCCACGCGGTGGCGCCCGTCAGGCGCGAGCGCAGCAGGGCCGGCCGGATGCCCCGGCGGAGGCCCGGCCGCGCGTACGCGCCGGGCGCCGGGCGCCGTCGCGTCCTGCGTACGACGGCCCGCAGACCGCGCCGTACCCTCGGCGCCGAGCCCGCCGGGCGGCCGGCCGGTGCCGTGTGCCGGGAACGTCGTGTCGTCACAGTGCCACCGCCATCGCCAGCAGCAACGCCAGCAGCAGGGAATCGATGCGGTCGAGGAGGCCGCCGAAGCCCGGCAGCCAGGTGCCGGCGTCCTTGACGCCCGCCTCTCGTTTGATCATGGATTCGAGCAGGTCGCCCAGGACGCAGCCGGCCAGGACCGCGGCCCACAGGGTGACCGTGAAGCCGCCCACCGCCCCCAGGCCCGCGGCCACCCCGATGCCGGCGCCGATGACGCCCGCCCAGGTCTTGTTGGGGGAGAGGGGCGAGAGCGGGCGGGCGAGCGTGGGGGAGACGTGCCGCAGGGCCTTGCCTCCGCACCACGCGGCCACGTCGCCGAACGCGACGGCCACCCCGACCGCGACCGCCAGCCCGTTCAGCGCCACCAGGCCCGTCAGCGCGACCGGAATCCACACCAGCCCGAACACCGTGCGCGCCGCCCGTTCGGCGCCGCGCGAGGTGTCCCCCGACAGCACCGCGGGCAGCACCGCGAGAAAGGTGAGCAGCGCCAGGGTCCGCAGCCCGAAGGCGTGCGGGGTGAGGACGAGGAGGAAGGGCAGGACGACCACGGTCCCGCCCAGCACCCAGCGCTCGCCCCCGCCCAGCCGGACCAGCCGGGCGTACTCGGCGACCGCGATCAGCCCCAGGAGCACGGCCAGCAGCCAGCCGCCCAGCGGGCCGAGGTGCAGGGCGCCGACGAAGACCGGCCCGGCCACCGCCCAGGTGAGCCAGCGCCGCCGCAGCTCACGGCGCATCGTCACCCGCGCGGGCAGCACCGCCACGGCGAGACCGCCGACGGCGAGGGCGCCCGCGACCACGGCCACGGCGCGGTCGAGCGCCGCCTGGGGCTCCACCATCAGGCTCATCGGCCCGCACCCCCCGCAGGCTCCGCCAGCTCGCGCCGCAGCCACCCCAGCCGCAGCCCGGCCGTCAGCACCGAACCCACCGCCACCACGGCCAGGACCGGCACGGCCCAGCCCGTCGCCGCCGCCACGGCCGCCAGCAGGCAGCGCTCGGTCTTGCCCACGGGACCGCCGTTGCGCCGGGGCGCCCCGGCGGCCGTGCCCGCGAGCGAGACCCAGGACGGCAGCGTCGCGGCGAGCGCCGCCACGGCCACCAGCCACAGCGGCGCGTGCGGCAGGAAGCCGGCGATGACGAGCAGGTCGGCGGCGCGGTCGCCGAGTTCGTTGAGGACGACGCCGCGGCGGGTGGTGCGCCCGGTGTCGCGGGCGAGGGCGCCGTCGAGGTTGGCGAAGGCGAGCCGGGCCGCGAGGAGCGGGACGACGGGGACGGCGGCCAGCGGGGCGGGCAGCAGCGCGAGCGCCGCCCCCGCGCCGGCCGCGCAGAGCACGCCGGCGGCGGTGAGGGAGTCGGGGGACACCCCGCGCCGGGCGAGCGTGGCGCGCAGCCCGCCGAGGCGGGCCGCGTACCAGGGCTTGAGTGCGTACAGGCCGTTCATGGCCGCTACTTTCGCCCACGCCCTCCGGCGGCGGATCGGCGCGGGTACTCAGGCACGTACTCAGACGGCCCCGGACGGCCCTGAGCGATTCACCCGGCTGCCACGGCCACCGTCTCAGATAGTAGGAAGACCAAGTAATTGTGCAGACAGCTCGGCCTCCCTGGCCTAGCGTTGAAGCAGCCGAACCACCCGCTCCATCGAGCGACGGCGGCCGCGGCCCGGTGCGCCGGTGCAGGTGATCCCTGCCGCACCCAGGCCCCCGCCCCCTTCCTCCGGCTTCTCGTCCCACCTTCCCGGGGATTTGCATCGGAACTGATCGCACTGATCGAACTGTTCAAGAGGAGACGTGACCCATGGCCGAAACCGCTGTTCGCAGGATCCGCCGTGTCGCCCGTACGTCCGACAGCGCGGAGCGCAAGGCCGACCGGGCGAACGCCGCCGCCGCCCTCCAGCGCGCGCTCGACCGCCGCGACAACGGCGGCGTCACCGGTCACTGACCTCCGTCGCCCGCGCCGCCGCGTGCCTCCGCCGCCCGCGGAGCGCTCCGCACCACGTCGAAGCGGTCGATGCGCGAGCCGCCCTCCGCCAGGGCCGTCACCCTCAGCCGGGGGTGACGGCCGGGCTCGACCTCGACCGCGAGGAACGAATGGCCGGTGTAGCGCACCCGTGACCACTCCACCGCCTCCGTGCTCTTCACCCGGCCCTTGCGCCACTGGTAGCTGGGCACGCTGTCGAGGTTCCTCACCCGGCCCTCATGGCTGTCCGTCACCCCGAAGTCGTACAGCGCCTTTCCGGCGCCCCCGGCGGTGACGTACACGATGCCGTCCCGCACGGAGTCCACGGTCTCGCCGATCGGCACCCGCCGGGCCACCCGCCGTCCCCGCAGCGCGTCGGTGCGCTCGTAGACGTGGTTGTGGCCGTTGATGACGAGGTCCACCCGGTGCTTGTCGAACAGCGGTACCCACGCGTCGCGCACCCCGCCGTCCGAGGCGTGGGCCCGCGTGGTGGAGTAGGCGCAGTGGTGGAAGAAGACCACGAGGAAGTCGATGCCGGGCGCCTCGCGCAGCTCCCGGAGCCGCCGGTCGAGCCAGGCGGTCTGCCGTCCGCCGCTGTAGCCGGTGTTCGCGGCGATCTCGTACGAGACGTCGTTGGCGTCCAGGGCGACGACGGCGGTGTTGCCGTAGACGAAGGAGTAGGCGCCCGGCGCCTGCACGGGGTCGAAGCCGTTGTCCGGCAGCGCCCAGCGGGCGCTCTGGCCGCCGTAGCCGTTGGGGGAGTACCACGCCTCCATGTCGTGGTTGCCGGTCGTCACCATCCACGGCACCCGCGCGGCCACCGTCTCGGTCTGGGCCAGGAACTGGTCCCACACGCGCGCGTCGTAGACGTCGCCGGGCTTTCCGGCGCCGCTGTCGTCGGCGTAGCAGATGTCGCCCGCGTGCAGGTGGAAGGACGGGTTCTGACCGAGGATCAACTGGTCGTTGGCGAGGGCGTGATAGCTGACGCCCTGGTCGCCGAAGGCGGTGAAGACGAACGGCTCCGGCTGCGCGGGCGCCGTGGTGAACGTCCCCGTCGCGGTGAAGCGGCGGGGGTCGGCGGGCTCGTAGCCGTCGTGGCCGACGCCGTAGAAGTAGGTCTGCCCGGGGGCGAGGTTGTCCAGCGCCGCGTGCAGGTAGAACTGGTCGACCTGCGGGAGCTTCTTGGTCAGGGCGGGGGTGTGCAGCGCGCGCACCTCGGCCGGGATCTGCAGGCTGAGGTCCCACGGCTGCAGCCCCACCCGCACGAACGGGCGCCGGACGGCGAAGGGCACCTGCCAGGAGATCCGCATCTGCGTCCGCGGGTCGGCCCCGAACGCCAGGTGCCGGCCGAACGGCGCCACGAGCGAACCGTCGACCCTCGCCGTGGCGGGGGTGGTGAGCAGGGTGGTCGACAGCGCCCCGGCGTGCGCGCCGGCCGTGCGCGGGCCCAGCAGGCCCGTGCCCGCGACGGCCCCCGCCGTGGCCGCGCCCGCGCGCAGCACACCGCGCCGGGTGAACTTGCTGCGCAGGTACTCGTGCTGTTCCGGCATCGTCATCCGGCCCGCCAGGCGGCCGGGAATCCCTACCCGTGGTGTGTCCATGCCGGGAAACGTGCCAGGGGCCGGTGGCCGGGACACATGGTTCGCGGGAATGTGGCCTGTCCGGGGGGCATTCCGTCCATATGATGGACGCGGCGTGTCATACAGCGGGACGGAGGAGTACGGTCCCGGTATGTCTCGCAGCATTCGCCTCGCAGTGATCCCCGGGGACGGCATCGGCCCCGAAGTCGTGGCCCAGGGCCTCAAGGTCCTTGCGGCCGTGCTCCCTTCGGACGTCAAGCTGGAGACCCGGGAGTACGATCTCGGCGCCCGCCGCTGGCACGCCACCGGCGAAACCCTCCCGGACGCCGAGCTGGACTCCCTCAAGCACCACGACGCGATCCTGCTCGGCGCGATCGGCGACCCCTCCGTGCCGTCCGGGGTGCTGGAGCGCGGCCTGCTCCTCAAGCTGCGCTTCGCCTTCGACCACTACGTCAACCTGCGTCCCTCGAAGCTGCTCCCCCATACGGCGACCCCGCTCGCCGGCAGCCCGGACATCGACTTCGTCGTCGTCCGCGAGGGCACCGAGGGCCCCTACGTCGGCAACGGCGGATCGATGCGCACCGGCACCCCCGCCGAGGTCGCCACCGAGGTCAGCGTCAACACCGCCTACGGGGTGGAGCGCGTGGTCCGGGACGCGTACGAGCGCGCCCAGGCCCGTCCGCGCCGCAAGCTCACCCTGGTCCACAAGAACAACGTCCTCGTCCACGCCGGCCACCTGTGGAAGAGCGTCTTCGACCGCGTGGGCCGGGAGTACCCCGAGGTCACCACCGACTACCTGCACGTCGACGCCGCCACGATCTTCTTCGTGACCGACCCGGGCCGCTTCGACGTGATCGTCACCGACAACCTCTTCGGCGACATCCTCACCGACCTCGCCGCCGCCGTCACCGGTGGCATCGGGCTCGCCGCCTCCGGCAACGTCAACCCCAGCGGTGACTTCCCCTCGATGTTCGAGCCGGTCCACGGCTCCGCGCCCGACATCGCGGGCACCGGAAAGGCCGACCCCACGGCCACCGTGCTCTCGGTCGCCCTGCTGCTGCGCCACCTCGGGTACGAGGTGGAGGCGGTACGGGTGGAGACCGCCGTGGCCGAGGACCTGGCCGCCCGGTCGGGGCACCTTCCCGGCCCCGGGGCCGGCTCCCCCCGCACCACGGACGAGGTCGGCGACGCCCTCGTATCCCGGCTGCTCACCGGTTCCGCAACCGGCTGACCCCGGCCGCTGTGCTCAGGCGCGGCCGGATGCCACCATCGATTCCCGGCCGCGCACACGTTTTCCGTCAGCCACCCCACGAGCGATAATCGAACGTGGGGCCGCGAATAGAGGCGAAGAAGCTCGGACGTCCCGGCCCGGCCGGGACGACGGTGAGCGCGGTCCGCCACACACCAAGGTGAAGGACACGCATTCATGACGACGCCCACGATCGAGCTCAAGCCCTCCTCGCACCCGCTGTCCGACGCGGAGCGCGAGCAGATCCTGGCCAGCCCCGGCTTCGGCCGCCACTTCACCGACCACATGGTGACCATCAAGTGGACCGAGGGCCGCGGCTGGCACGACGCCCAGCTCGTTCCGTACGCGCCGCTGTCGATCGACCCGGCGAACATGACCCTGCACTACGCCCAGGAGATCTTCGAGGGGCTCAAGGCGTACCGCCGCCCCGACGGCTCCGTCGCCACGTTCCGGCCCGACGCCAACGCCCGCCGCTTCCAGGCGTCGGCCCGCCGGCTGGCCATGCCGGAGCTGCCGGTCGAGCTGTTCATCGAGGCGTGCGACGTGCTGGTCCGCCAGGACCAGGCGTGGGTGCCGCCGCACGGCGGCGAGGAGTCCCTCTACCTGCGCCCGTTCATGATCGCCACTGAGGTCGGCCTCGGCGTGAAGCCCGCCAACGAGTACCTCTTCATCGTCATCGCCTCCCCGGCGGGCGCGTACTTCCCCGGCGGCGTCAAGCCCGTCTCCGTCTGGCTCTCCGAGAACTACGTCCGCGCCGTCCCCGGCGGCATGGGCTTCGCCAAGACCGGCGGCAACTACGCGGCCTCGCTGCTCGCCCAGGCCGAGGCGGCCGAGAAGGGCTGCGACCAGGTGGTCTGGCTGGACGCGCTGGAGCACAAGTGGGTCGAGGAGATGGGCGGGATGAACCTGTACTTCGTGTACGGCAATAAGATCATCACGCCCGAGCTCACCGGCTCGCTGCTGGCCGGCGTCACCCGCGACTCGCTGCTGAAGGTCGCGGGGGACCTGGGCCTGGAGTCCGAGGAGGGCCGCATCTCCACCGAGCAGTGGCAGCGCGACACCGAGAACGGCACCCTCACCGAGGTCTTCGCCTGCGGCACCGCCGCCGTGATCACCCCGGTCGGCCACGTGAAGTCCCTGGGCGGCGAGTGGACCCACTCCGACGGGCAGCCCGGTGAGGTGACCCTGAAGCTCCGCAAGGCGCTGCTGGAGATCCAGACCGGCGCCGCCGAGGACGTCCACGGCTGGATGCACCCCCTCGGCTGAGGCCCCCGGCCCACCGGCGAGGCCGCCCGCGACCCCGGTCGCCGGGCGGCCTCCGCCGTTCCCGCGCCGTGTACGCAACGCACGCAAGTACGCGGGATCGTTGCAGGCCAAGCCCTTGTCGCGCCCCTGTCGTTCCGCCACCGTGAGCGTCCATGGGACAGCACTGGAAGAAGATCTGGGTCGGCTCGGCCGGCAACATGGTGGAGTGGTTCGACTGGTTCGTCTACGCCAGCTTCGCCACCTACTTCGCGGGCGCCTTCTTCCCCGCGGGCAACGACACCGCGAAGCTCATGAACACCGCGGGCATCTTCGCCGTCGGCTTCTTCATGCGGCCCGTCGGCGGCTGGCTGCTCGGCCGCGTCGGTGACCGGCGAGGCCGCAAGGCGGCGCTCACCCTGACCGTCACCCTGATGTCCGCCTCCGCGGTCCTCATAGCCGCCGCCCCCACCTACGCGGTCGCGGGCTACGGCGGCGCCGCCGTCCTGCTCGTCGCCCGGCTGCTGCAGGGCCTGTCGGTGGGCGGCGAGTACGCGGCCAGCGCCACGTACCTCACCGAGGCGTCCGCCCCCGGCCGCCGCGGCTTCGCCTCCAGCTTCCAGTACGTGTCGATGACCGCGGGCCAGCTCCTCGGCCTCGGCCTGCTGATCCTGCTCCAGCACACCCTGACCGGTGCGGAACTGCACAGCTGGGGCTGGCGCATCCCGTTCGCCGTCGGCGCGCTCGGCGCGGCCGTCATCTTCTACCTGCGGCGCAACATGCTGGAGACGGACACCTACGAGGAGAGCGGCACCGCGCACGAGGACCGGGGCACGATCAGGGCCCTGCTGCGGCACAAGCGCGAGGCGCTGCTGGTGATCGCGCTGACCATGGGCGGCACCGTCGCCTACTACACGTACACCACCTACCTGACGAAGTACCTCTCCAACAGCGCGGGGCTGCCCAAGCAGACCGCGACCCTCGTCAGCTTCTGCGCCCTGCTGGTCTTCGCCTGTCTGCAGCCCCTGGCCGGCGCGCTCTCGGACCGCATCGGCCGCCGCCCGTTGCTGATCACCTTCGCGGTCGGCTCGACCCTGCTCACCGTGCCGATCATGACGCTGCTCAAGCACGCGGGGTCGTTCTGGCCGGCCCTGGGCCTGTCCCTGCTGGCGCTGGTGGTGATCACCGGCTACACGTCGATCAACGCCTGCGTGAAGGCGGAGCTGTTCCCCACGGGCGTGCGGTCCCTGGGGGTGGCCCTGCCGTACGCGATCGCCAACGCCCTCTTCGGGGGGACGGCGGAGTACGTCGCCCTGTGGTTCAAGAAGGGCGGCATCGAATCCGGCTTCGCCTGGTACGTGGCGGGCTGCGCGGCGGTCTCGCTCGTCGTCTACCTCACCATGCGCGAGACGCGGGACACCGACCTGAAGCGGGTGGGCGGCACGCCCGGGCCCCGCACGGAGACGGAGACGGACACGGTGCCCGCATCCTGAGACTCCGCCGCACCACGGGCCGGACCTGTGCCAGCATGTCCCCATGCTCCCGTTCGCCATGATTATTGGCAGCAGGCGCGCCGGTCCGCAGTGACCGCTCGTACCACCCCGTGCGAAGCGGACACCGTCGTCCCAGACCCGCGCGCAGACCTCTCGCACCCGCGAGAGGTTTTTGCGTTTTCCGGCCCACCCCGCCGGGGACGCAGGGCGAGGGATCATAGGGGGACGGTGGAACCGGTCATTCCGGTAGACCGACATCCTCACAGGAGTCAGAGCAGCAATGACGGACGCAACCGACGGCCCCGACGCCGGCCTCGACGGCCATGATGACGGCCCCGGCGGTCTCGATGACGGCCCCGGCAGTTTCGATGACGGCCCCGGCGGTCTCGACGACGGCTTCCACGTCTTCGACACGACCCTGCGCGACGGTGCCCAGCGCGAGGGCATCAATCTGACCGTCGCCGACAAGCTGACCATCGCCCGGCACCTGGACGACTTCGGCGTCGGCTTCATCGAGGGCGGCTGGCCCGGCGCCAACCCCCGGGACACCGAGTTCTTCCAGCGCGCCCGCGAGGAGATCGACTTCAAGCACGCCCGGCTCGTCGCCTTCGGCGCCACCCGCAAGGCGGGCGTCCGGGCCGAGGACGACCCGCAGGTCGCCGCGCTGCTCGACTCCAAGGCCCCCGTCGTCACGCTCGTGGCCAAGTCCCACGACCGGCACGTCGAGCTCGCCCTGCGCACCACGCTGGACGAGAACCTCGCCATGATCCGGGACACCGTCGCCCACCTGCGTGCACACGGCCGCCGCGTCTTCGTCGACTGCGAGCACTTCTTCGACGGCTACCGCGCCAACGCCCGCTACGCCACCGAGGTCGTGCGCACGGCCCACGAGGCCGGCGCCGACGTCGTCGTCCTGTGCGACACCAACGGCGGCATGCTGCCCGCCCAGGTCGAGGCCGTCGTGCGCACCGTGCTCGCCGACACCGGGGCCCGCCTGGGCATCCACGCCCAGGACGACACCGGCTGCGCCGTCGCCAACACCCTCGCCGCGGTCGACGCGGGCGCCACGCACGTGCAGTGCACCGCCAACGGCTACGGCGAGCGGGTCGGCAATTCCAACCTCTTCCCGGTCGTGGCGGCGCTGGAGATCAAGTACGACCGCCGGGTGCTGCCGCCCGGCAAGCTGGCCGAGATGACCCGCATCTCGCACGCCATCGCCGAGGTCGTCAACCTCACGCCCGCCACCCATCAGCCGTACGTGGGGGTGTCGGCCTTCGCCCACAAGGCCGGCCTGCACGCCTCCGCCATCAAGGTCGACCCGGACCTCTACCAGCACATCGACCCCGAGCGGGTCGGCAACACCATGCGGATGCTCGTCTCCGACATGGCCGGCCGCGCCTCCGTCGAGCTCAAGGGCAAGGAACTCGGCATCGACCTCGGCGGCGACCGCGCGCTCATCGGCCGCGTCGTCGAGCGCGTCAAGGAGCGTGAGCTGGCGGGCTACACGTACGAGGCCGCCGACGCCTCCTTCGAGCTGTTGCTCCGCGAGGAGGTCGAGGGCCGGGCCCGCCGCTACTACCGCATCGAGTCCTGGCGCGCCATCGTCGAGGACCGTCCCGACGGCACGCACGCCAACGAGGCGACGGTCAAGCTGTGGGCCAAGGGCGAGCGCATCGTCTCCACGGCGGAGGGCAACGGTCCGGTCAACGCGCTCGACCGCGCGCTGCGCGTGGCGCTGGAGCGCATCTATCCGCAGCTGGCCGCGCTGAAGCTGACGGACTACAAGGTCCGCATCCTGGAGGGGAGCCTGGGCACGGGCTCGATCACCCGCGTCCTGGTCTCCACCAGCGACGAGCGCGGCGAGTGGTCCACCGTCGGCGTCGCGGAGAACGTGATCGCGGCGTCGTGGCAGGCCCTGGACGACGCCTATGCGTACGGCCTGCGACGAGCGGGGGTGGAACCGCAGGAGTAGCGGCACGGCTGGTTCGCGGGCAGTCGTCCGTCCGCCGGGCTGGGGGCACCTCCCGGCGGTAGCCGGGGGAGGGTGGGCACGAGCGGGGCGGGGGAAGAACCACCCCGCCCGGAACCACCTACCGGTCGTACTCCGCCCCCAGCCCGGCCCCCAGCAGGTCGTACGCCCGATCCGCATCCGCATGCGCCTCCGGCAGCGCATCGGCGATCGCCCGCCCTTCGGCCAGCTTCCGCCAGTTCTCCTCGGCGAGGCGGCGGTGGACCGTGATGATCTGCGCGGCCGCCAGTCTCGCCGTCAGCCCGTCGCCGTCGCCGGCCTCCACCAGGGCGCCGGCGAGCAGCTCCTCGTCCCGGTCGGAATAGCGGACCAGGCGGGCCAGCAGGCTGGGCGTCGTGTAGAGCATGTCGTTGAACGCCCGCACCCTGGCGTCGTCGTTGAGACCGGTGATCGGGTCGTGGGCGTCGAGGCGCGCGTGGAAGTGCGCGCGCAGGGCGGCCAGGGGCGCCTGGCCGGACACCCGGTCGCTCACGACGCGCGCCGCCTCGCCCTGGTGGTCGGCGATGCGGTGCAGGGCCAGGTCCTCCTTGGCCGGGAAGTAGCGGAAGAGCGTCGGCTTGGACACCTCCACCGCGGCCGCCACGTCGGCCACCGACACCTTCTCGAAGCCGCGCCGGAGGAACAGCTCGATGGCGGTGTCGGACAGTGCCTGGCGCGTGCGCTGCTTCTTGCGTTCCCGCAGTCCTTGCTCGTCGGTCACGGGGTCACTCTAGCAGGTGAGGTTTACCGGGAATCTTTTGTTACTCGGTTGCATTTTCCGGCGGGCGGGTCTTTCATGGGGGCATGACTTCCACCGGGGTAACGACCGACGCACAGACCGACATGCAGGCCGACGCGCAGGCCGAGGTGCAGACCGACGTTCTCGTCGTGGGTGCGGGGCCCACCGGCCTCACCCTCGCCTGCACGCTCGCCCGGGCCGGGGTGGCCGTGCGGATCATCGACAAGTCCCGCGAGTTCCACCGCACTTCCCGCGGCAAGGGGCTCAACCAGCGCAGCCGCGAGCTCTTCGACGACCTCGGGGTGGGGGAGCAGGCCGCGGCCTCCGGCATCGAGCACATCACCCTGCGCAAGTACCGCAACGGAGTCGCGGTCGCCGACACCGTCTCCTTCGGCGACCGCACGCCCACCCCCGACGCCCCCTACGCCAGCGGCCTGATCATCCCGCAGTGGCGCACGGAGGAGATCCTGCGCGGCCGCCTCGCCGAGCTCGGAGTGCAGGTCGAACTCGGCTGTGAACTCACGGGGTTCACTCAGGACGAGGACGGCGTCACGGGCGTGCTCGGCGACGGGCGGCGCGTGCGGGCCGGGTATCTCGCCGGCTGCGACGGCGGCCGCGGCGGCATCCGCAAGATGCTCGGCGTGGGCTTCGAGGGCAAGACCGACGCCGAGGAGTGCATGGTGCTCGGGGACGTCCGCGTCGACGGGCTCGACCCCGCCTACTGGCACCAGTGGTTCGACGAGGACGCCGCGCTGCTGCTCTGCCCGTTCCGCGGCAGTGCGCACTGGCAGCTGCAGGGCGTGCCCGAGCGGGACGCCGAAGGGCGGCTGGCCCCGCCCTCGTTGGAGAGCTTCCAGCGGCTCTTCGACCGGTGCGCGCGGATACCGGGGGTGCAGCTGTCCGACCCCACCTGGTTCTCCACCTACCGCATCAACGTCCGCATGGCCGACCGCTTCCGCGTCGGCCGGATCTTCCTCGCCGGGGACGCGGCGCACGTCCACTCGATCGCCGGCGGCCTGGGCATGAACACCGGCATCCAGGACGCCTTCAACCTGGGCTGGAAGCTGGCGTACGTGGTGCGCGGCCTCGCCGGGCCCGCCCTGCTGGACACCTACGAGGAGGAGCGGCTGCCGGTCGCGGCCTGGACGCTCGACCTGACGAACGAACGGCTGCGCGCGGTGTTCGAGGGCGTCCGGGAGGCGGGCGTCGGCACCGAGGCGGCGATCACCGACGACATCACCACGCTGGGCGTCGGCTATCCCTGGAGCCGGCTGGCGGCGGGCGGGGTGAACGCGGGCCACAGGGCGCCCGACGCCCCCTGCCGGTTGGCCGCCACCGGGGAGGACGTCCGGCTCTTCGAGCTCTTCGCCGGAGCGCACTTCACCCTGCTGGGCTTCGGGCCGGACAGTGCACCGGCACTGGCGGAGGCGGCTGCCGCCGGCGGGGAGCGCCTACGCACCTTCACCATCGACGACCACGAGGGGCACGCCCGGCGAGCGTACGGCATCGAAGGCGACGCACTGGTGCTGGTGCGGCCCGACAACCACGTGGCGCTGAGCACGGGGGCGGACGCGGCCGGAGCCGGTGAGGTGACGGACTACCTGAAGCGCCTGGGCTGACACCCGGACGCCCGGCAACGGCGGACCGTAACCCGAAAGGGGCCGGGGCCGAAGCCCCGGTCCCTGAGGGGTGGCGGGTCCCTGGCGGCGGGTCCCTGGCGGCGGACCCCTGGGGGTGGCCGGGGGGCCGAGGGGCCGGGGCGGGGGCTTCTGCTCGGTTTCGGGGTGGGGTGGGGCGGGGGAGAACACGGCCGTGGCCGTGACCAGTTGGACCCGCCGCACGTTCCTCACCGTCGCCGGGACCCTCGGCACCCTGGGCCTGGGGGCCGGACCCGGGGACGACGCCTTCGCCGCCCTGCGAAGACGCTGGCGCGACCTCACCCTCGGCACCGGCTTCGACCCCGCTGCCGAGCCCTACGCCGGCGTCCTGCGCCGCACCGGCGAGCTCGCCGGTGCGTACCGCGCGAGCATGCGCCCCGGCTCCGGGTCCCTGTGGCCCGACGCGCCCTTCGATCCGCCCGCCGGCATCACCGCGAGCTACGCCCGCCTGTTCACCATGGCCCAGGCCCACGCCCAGCCGGGTACCGGCCTCACCGGCGACGCCGCCCTCGCGGCCGACGTCCTCGCCGGGCTCGACCACCTCCACGACCGCATCTACCACCCCGGCACCACCCGGTACGGCAACTGGTGGGAGTGGCAGATCGGCAGCCCCCGGCTGCTCCTGGACGCCCTCACCCTCCTTTACGACGAGGCGGGCGCGGCGCGGCGCGCCCGCCTCCTCGACGCCGTCGGCCACTTCGTCCCCGACTCCGTGCTCGACGCCTACACCGGCACCAGCACCGGCGCCAACCGCGTCGACCTGTGCCGCGTCGTCGCCCTGCGCGGCCTCCTGGGAGCCGAGCCCGCCCGCCTCGCCCTGGCCCGCGACGCCCTCTCGCCCGTCTTCCCCCACGTCACGGCGGGCGACGGGCTCTACGCCGACGGCTCCTTCGTCCAGCACACCTGGGTCGCCTACACCGGCACGTACGGACAGGTGCTGCTCGACGGCCTCGGGCGGCTCTTCGCGCTGCTGCGCGGTTCGCCCTGGGAGGTCACCGACCCCCGGCGGCAGATCATCCACGACAGCGTCGAGCGGGCCTTCGCCCCACTGATCCACAACGGTCTCGTCATGGACTGCGTCTCCGGCCGCGCCATCAGCCGGGGACGGGCGAGCGCCGATCCCCGCGGACTGCTCCAGAGCGACCACCAGCGCGGCCACGCCGTCATCGCCGCCCTCGCCCTCCTCGCCGCGGGCGCGAGCACGGCCGAGCGCGACCGCTGGCACTCAATGATCAAAGGCTGGATCGCCCGGGACACCACCAGCCCCCTCCGCGCCGACCCCCAGTTCGGCGTCGCCGACCTCGCCCGTCTCGCCGCCGTCGACGCCGGGCCCGCCCCCGCCGCGCCCGAGCCCGTCGGCCACCGGCTCTTCGCCGCCATGGACCGCGCCGTGCACCGCCGCCCCGGCTGGGCCGCCGCCATCGCCATGGCCTCCGACCGCATCAGCCACTACGAGAACGGCAACGGCGAGAACCCGCGCGGCTGGCACACCGGCGCCGGCATGCTCTCCTGGTGGGGCGCCACCCACGGTGGCGACCAGTACAGCGACGGCTTCTGGCCCACCGTCGACCCCTACCGCCTGCCCGGCACCACCGTCTCCCGCCGTCCGCTGGCCGACAACGAAGGCGGCGGCTGGGGCGCCCCCAAGCCCGCCGCCCGCTGGGTCGGCGGCGTCACCGACGGCGAGTACGCCGTCGTCGGACAGCACCTCAAGGGGCTCGGCTCCACCCTGGAGGCCCGCAAGTCCTGGTTCTGCGCGGCGGACGCGATCGTCTGCCTCGGCGCCGGCATCAGCGCCGAGGACAACGCCGACGTGGAGACCGTGCTCGACAACCGCAACCTCGGCGCCACGGGGACCGCACGGCTCACCGTCGACGGCGAGCCCCAGCCGGCCGAGGACGGCTGGACCCGGTCGTGGGAGTGCGCCCACTGGGCCCACCTCGCCGGGCACGGCGGCTACGTCCTCCTTGGCGGCGCCCCGCTCACGGCCCTGCGCACCGCCCGCGCCGGATCATGGCGCGACATCAACGCCGGCGGCTCGCCCGCCCTCCTCACCCGCCGCTACCTCACCCTGTGGCACCCTCACGGCACCGACCCCGACGACGACGGCTACGCCTACCTCCTGATGCCCGGCGCCGCACCCGACGCCGTCGCCGACCGCGCCGCCGACACCGGATGGCTCACCGTCCTCGCCAACACCCGCGACCGGCAGGCCGTCGCCGTCCCCTTGCTGGGCCTGACCGCCGCCGCCTTCTGGGAGGCGGGCACCGCCGGCCCCCTGACCGTCAGCACCCCCGCCGCCGTGCTGCTGCGCCGCCGCGGGCGCACGGCCGCCCTCCACCTCGCCGCCCCCCTGCGCACCGGGGAGACCACCGAGCTGACCTGGGCCCACCCGGTGCGCCGGGTCACCGCACACGACGCGTCGGTGCAGGTCCTGGCCACCACGCCCGCCCTGCGGCTGCGCATCGCCCCGGGCACGGCCTGCGCCCCGCACGCCTGCCGGGTGGACCTCGCATGACCGCGTTCACCCGGACGGCGGTACCTGGTCAATCCATATATATGACGGCTGGGGCGGTCCATATTTGTGGGGTACCCACAGCGTGGGACGGCCGCTCGAACGCAGACAACTGATAAGGGCGCTGTGCAGTTCTGTTCCGCCTGCCCACGAAATCGCGCACGACGTTGTGTGGAACCGACATGATGTTCAGACCCTCCCGCCGCGTACCGTCTATCCATGAGCAATCTCGAAGGTGCGCCCGTAGAGGCGAATGACGTCCGTGGGCGCGTCGCCGAGCTGCACGCCATCCGCGAGCAGGTTCGGCTCGGCCCCAGCGAGCGGGCTACCCAGGCACAGAAGGCCAAGGGGAAGCTGACCGCTCGCGAGCGCATTGATCTCCTGCTGGACGAGGGCTCTTTTACCGAGGTGGAGCCGTTGCGGCGGCACCGCGCCAGCGGTTTCGGGCTGGAGGCCAAGCGCCCGTACACCGACGGTGTGATCACCGGGTGGGGGACCGTGCACGGGCGGACCGTGTTCGTCTACGCACACGACTTCCGGATCTTCGGCGGTGCGCTGGGCGAGGCCCACGCCACGAAGATCCACAAGATCATGGACAAGGCCATCGCGGCCGGGGCGCCGCTGGTGTCCCTCAACGACGGTGCCGGTGCCCGCATCCAGGAGGGCGTCTCCGCGCTCGCCGGCTACGGCGGCATCTTCCAGCGCAACACCAAGGCGTCCGGCGTCATCCCGCAGATAAGCGTCATGCTCGGCCCCTGCGCCGGCGGCGCCGCCTACTCGCCGGCCCTCACGGACTTCGTCTTCATGGTCCGTGAGACCTCCCAGATGTTCATCACCGGCCCCGACGTGGTGCGCGCGGTGACGGGCGAGGAGATCACCCAGAACGGCCTCGGCGGCGCGGACGTGCACGCCGAGACCTCCGGTGTGGCCCACTTCGCCTACGACGACGAGGAGACCTGCCTGGAGGAGGTGCGCTACCTCCTGTCGCTGCTGCCGCAGAACAACCGGGAGAACCCGCCCCGCGTCCAGGCCGAGGACCCCGCCGACCGCACGGGCGAGGCCCTGCTGGACCTGGTGCCCGCCGACGGCAACCGCCCGTACGACATGCGCAAGGTCATCGAGGAGATCGTCGACGACGGCGAGTACCTCGAAGTCCACGAGCGCTGGGCGACCAACATCATCTGCGCCCTGTCCCGCCTGGACGGCCAGGTCGTCGGCATCGTGGCCAACCAGCCCCAGTCCCTCGCCGGCGTTCTCGACATCGAGGCGTCCGAGAAGGCCGCGCGCTTCATCCAGATGTGCGACGCCTTCAACATCCCGATCATCACTCTTCTGGACGTACCCGGGTTCCTCCCCGGCGTCGATCAGGAGCACGGTGGAATCATCCGGCACGGCGCGAAGCTGCTCTACGCCTACTGCAACGCCACCGTGCCCAGGATCTCGGTGATCCTGCGCAAGGCATATGGCGGCGCGTACATCGTCATGGACTCGCAGTCGATCGGTGCGGACCTCACGTTCGCCTGGCCGACCAACGAGATCGCCGTCATGGGCGCGGAGGGCGCGGCCAACGTGATCTTCCGCAAGCAGATCGCCGAGGCGGACGACCCGGAGGCCATGCGGGCCCGCATGGTCAAGGAGTACAAGGCCGAGCTGATGCACCCGTACTACGCAGCCGAGCGCGGACTGGTCGACGACGTGATCGACCCCGTGGAGACCCGGTCGGTGCTGATCCGGTCGCTGGCGATGCTCGCGACCAAGCACGCGGACCTCCCGTCCCGCAAGCACGGCAACCCGCCCCAGTAAACGCAACGCCCGTACAGCCATCGGAGACCTCGCATGAACGACACGCTCGTACGCGTCGAGAAGGGCACCGCGGACGCCGAGGAACTGGCCGCCGTCACCGCCGTCCTCCTCGCCCGCGCCGCCGCCGGCACCGACCGCACCGCCCAGGACGCCCGCCCGCGCCGCACCACGGCCGTCTGGCGCCGCCTGGAGCGCAGCTCCGGCTTCAGAGCCCCGCACAGCTGGCAGGGCTGACCACGACGAAGAGGCCCTTCACCCCCGGCCGGGGGTGAAGGGCCTCTTCGCGTGTGCCGGGCCGGAGGATGCGGAAAGGTCCCCGCACTCCCGAGGAGTGCGGGGACCTTTCCGCATCCGAGCCGCGTACGGGCCGGCCCGTCCTAGCGCAGTCGCGCCATGAGGGCGTGCTCGACGAGCGTGATGAGGGCGCTCTTCGCTTCGTTGCGGTGCCGCGCGTCCGTGGTGATGATGGGCGCGTCCGGGCCGATCTGCAGGGCCTCGCGGACCTCTTCGGGGGTGTAGGGCTGGTGCCCGTCGAAGCCGTTGAGGGCGATGACGAAGGGCAGGCCGCTGTTCTCGAAGTAGTCGACGGCGGGGAAGCAGTCGGCGAGGCGGCGGGTGTCGACGAGGACCACGGCGCCGATCGCGCCGCGCACCAGGTCGTCCCACATGAACCAGAAGCGGTCCTGTCCGGGCGTGCCGAACAGGTAGAGGATCAGGTCCTGGTCCAGGGTGATGCGGCCGAAGTCCATGGCCACGGTCGTCGTGGTCTTGTCCGGCGCGTGGGTGAGGTCGTCGATGCCCGCCGAGGCGGAGGTCATGACGGCTTCGGTGCGCAGCGGGTTGATCTCCGAGACCGCGCCGACGAACGTGGTCTTGCCCACGCCGAAGCCACCCGCCACCACGATTTTTGCGGAGGTGGTGGAGCGGGCTGCCTCGCCGCTAGAGGTTCCGAAGTCCACTGAGCACCCTTTCGAGCAGTGTCACGTCAGGCTGGCCGCCGGCGGACGCGTCGCCGCCGGGCTGATGAATGGCGACGAGTCCGGCCTCCGCCAGGTCGGCGACGAGGATTCGGGCGACGCCGAGGGGAATGGACAGAAGGGCCGAGATCTCGGCGACCGACTTGATCTCCTGGCACAGATGGCAGATGCGCTGGTGTTCCGGCAACTGCCCGTGGAGCTGGGACGGCTGGGCCGTGGTGTGCACCAGTGCCTCGATGGCGAGCTGGTAACGCGGCCGCGTCCGACCGCCGGTCATCGCATAAGGACGGACCAGCGGGTTGTTCTTGGCGCCGCCGCCCGCGGGCGGCGACGGTGCGCGCCGGTGCTGCTGAGGCTGGGCCGACATATGCGGAGGGCGCTGCTCCGGCATGGCCTGGTGACTGGGCGCAGAGGGGAAGTTGTAGCGGTTCAGCGGGGGTTGTCCCTGCTGCTCTTGTCCATACGGGTAACCGCCTGGGGGCGTTGCCACGTCTCCTCCTCGACTTGCCTGTCTGCTGCTGGTCGCGCCACCGCACCCTATGGCGCGGTGGCGCGAAACGCACTGCCTCTTTGTTAGTTGAGAAGGCTCCCCTGCAGTTCGGACCGGAGCTCGGGCGTCAGCACATTGCCCGCCCGGTCCACCAGGAGGGCCATCTCGTAGCCCACGAGGCCGATGTCGCACTCGGGGTGCGCCAGAACGGCCAGCGAGGATCCGTCGGAGACGGACATGATGAAGAGGAAGCCACGCTCCATCTCCACGACGGTCTGGTTGACCGCGCCGCCCTCGAAGATGCGCGACGCACCCGCGGTCAGCGAGGTCAGGCCGGAGGCTACTGCCGCCAGCTGGTCGGCGCGGTCCCGCGGAAACCCTTCGGACATCGCCAGAAGGAGTCCGTCGGCGGAGACCACGACGGTGTGGGACACCCCTGGGGTGTTGTCCACGAAACTGGTGATCAACCAGTTCAGGTTCTGCGCCGCCTGGCTCATCGGGCTCACACTAACGCTCCTGATCGTAGGTGCCGCCGGGGCCGAAGCCCTGGTCGTGTTGCTCATGCTGCTGGTGCGCGGGGTACTCACCGGAGTCCGTTCCCGCGTTGCGCCCCTGCTGGATGCCGCGGCGCAGGTTTGCCAACCTGCCGCGTACGTCCTCCGGAGCGCGGGAGACCTGGGGGCCGTCCTGTGCGGCCTCGGCCGCCTTGCCCTCGACCAGATTGGCCTTGGGGACCCGGCGGGGCAGACCGGAGGGGGTCACTCCGCCGGCCTTCGGCTCACGGAGCTTGCCGGCTCGCTGCCAGAGCTCGTCGTTCGCCGACCGCCATTCGGAGCTTTCGCCCTCCTGAGGCTGCCGTGGGGCCTCCCGTCGGCCCTGCTCCGGTTCCGCGCCGTCCCTCGTGGCCTCCTCGCCCGCATCGGCTTGCTGCCACCGCGTGTCGCGGCGCGGCAGACCGGACCCGGTCAGCGAGGGGGAGCCGCTCGGAGCGGGGCCCGGACGGTCGAACTCTACGCGCTCCGGCTGGGCCGTGTCAGCGGACGGCTGGGATTCCGGTTCCGCTCCGTAACCCTGCCCGTACTCATGCTGGTACGTACCTGGCTCGGCCCACTCCCCTTGGTGGCCGGGGGTGTTGAAGTCGCCGTAGACCTCGTGGGCGCCGGTGCCCTGGTCGCTGTAGGAGGGTTCCGCGTAACCGGTCTCCGCATACGGTCCACCGGGCTGCTGCTGCGCGGGTATGTGCTCCTGCGGCAGGCCGTGCGGCTGCTCGAACTGCTGCTGCTGCGGGGCCTCGTCGTGGTACAGCGGGCGCTGGTCGGAACCCTGGTCGCCCATCGCCGCACGACGTTCCTCGCGCATCAGCGAACGGCCGACCGGGTCCAGCGCCGTGCCGGAGCCCGCGGCGTCCGGCCGCCCCTCGTAGCGGGAGTCGTCGAAGCCCAGCTCCGCGGCGGTCCGGGCACCGTTGCCCCTGCCGACGACGGGCTGCTGCTGCTGACCGGGGACCATGCGGGAGACCGTGAAGTCGTCCTCGGTGAGGTCGTCGGCGCCACCACCGTGGGTGATGGCGTCCGGCAGCATCACCAGCGAGGTGGTGCCCGCCTGTTCGCCCGAGGGGCGCAGCTGCACGCGGATGCCGTGGCGGGTCGCCAGGCGGCCGACCACGAACAGGCCCATGCGCTGGGAGATCGCGGCGTCCACCGTCGGCGGGTTGGCCAGCTTGTGGTTGATGTCCGCGAAGTCCTCGGCGGTCAGGCCGATGCCCTTGTCGTGGATCTCGACCATGACGCGGCCGTCGGGCAGCCGGGTCGCGGTGACGCGGACCTTGGTGTGCGGGGAGGAGAACGTGGTGGCGTTCTCCAGCAGCTCGGCGAGCAGGTGCACGAGGTCGGTCACGGCCAGGCCGTGGATCTCGGCCTCCGGAACGCCGCTCAGCTCGATGCGCTCGTACGCCTCCACCTCGGAGGTGGCCGCACGCAACACGTCCACCAGCGGGATCGGCTGGTCCCAGCGGCGGCCGGGCTCCTCGCCCGCGAGGATGAGGAGGTTCTCGCCGTTGCGGCGCATACGGGTGGCCAGGTGGTCCAGGCGGAAGAGGTTCTCCAGCTGGTCCGGGTCCGCCTCGTTGTTCTCCAGGTCGGTGATGAGGTTCAGCTGGCCCTCGATCAGTGCCTGGTTGCGACGCGAGAGGTTGGTGAAGATCGCGTTGACGTTGCCCCGGAGCAGTGCCTGCTCGGCGGCGAGTCCCACGGCCACCCGGTGCACCTGGTCGAAGGCGCGGGCGACCTCGCCGATCTCGTCCTTGGTGGTGATCGGGATCGGCTGGACCTGGGTGTTCACCCGGCCCGGATCGGTGCGCGAGAGCTGCTCGACCAGCGCCGGCAGGCGCTGCTCGGCCACCTCGAAGGCGGCCGAGCGCAGCCGGCGCATGCTGGTGCTCATCGAGCGGGCCATCCGGCCCGCCACGAGGAAGGCGATCAGCAGCGCGAGGATCATGATCGAGGAGTTGACGATCGCCTCTTGCTGCGCCTCGGAGGCGACGGTCTCGGCCTCGTCCACGGCGTGCTCGGCCAGGTGCGCCTCGACGGTGCGGTAGGCGTTGAACTTGCCGGTGGACGTCTGCAGCCAGGACTCGGCCGTGATGCCCTTGGCCTTGAGCTGCGCCGGGGTGGCGCCGGACATGATGGCGGCAGCCATCTTGTCCTGGTCCTCGACCTGGGCCTCGGTGGCCAGCGCCGTCTTCAGGCGCTTGATGTCCTCGTCCGTACCGCCGGACTCGAACTCACCGCGGGCGATGTACTCCAGGAAGTTGTAGGAGGAGAACGACGTCAGCAGGATCTGCCGGTCCGCGGCGCTGAGCGGCTTGTTCACCAGCAGGTGGACGCCGATCGAGCGCTGCAGCGACTCGGCCGCCTTCGCGAGGGAGACCGCGTAGACGGCACGGCCGTAGGAGGTGACGTTGCCGGTGCCCAGGCCCAGCTCGTTGGTGAAGGCCATGAGCGGGCGCTGGAGGGCGCCGTAGCCGTCCTCGGTCTTCGCACCCTCCAGGGCGGAGGTGTAGGCGGCCTTGCGCAGCCCCGGCAGCGTCGGCTCGACGTCGCGCACCGCCTTCAGGCGGCGCTTGAGGGACGGGGTGTCCGGCATGCTCTTGACGCGCTTGTCGAACTCCGCGCGGGCGGCGTCCGTCGCGGCCCGGGTCTTCTTGATGACCGGGTCGTCGGCGTTGCCTTCGAGCAGCGGCTTGGCGATCAGGTCGCGCTCTTCGATCACGGCGTGCGCGTAGGTGGCCGCGGCCTCCACGACGCGAGCGGCGTCCGTGGCGTCCTGCGCCTCCAGCCAGACGTCGACGGAGTCCTTGACCTTCAGACCACCGAAGACCAGCGCGATGATGACCGGGATCAGCAGAATCGCGTTCAGCCGGACCCGCACGCGCCAGTTGCGGGGCGAGAATCTGCCGCCACGGGCCTCGGGGGCGGCGGGGTGTTCGGGCATATCGGAAGGCGGCACCGCTGTGCGCGACGGCGGGGTGAAGTTCCCCCGCTCGTCCCGCGCCTGCTGCGCGGCGCCCGTCTTTCTTCGCCTCACTCGACCAACAACCTCTCGGCGTCGGCACCTGTGCTGTGCCGTTTATCTGCTGAGCCGTGACTGCTCAGTCCGGGAATTCCAGCACGTTCGCCAGGCGCATTCCAAACAACGGACAGAGCCCCTGAAGGCCGCGATTTGCCCGACATAAAACGGGCATTAAGGCCGAGCTGCGGCAAAAGGCGGGGTGGTTGATTGCAGAACGAAGTCGGCCGGACGCGCCCAGTGGTCACGTCCGGCCAATTCTCTGTCGAAACGTTATGAACTTCGAAGTGCGCCGTGGTCAATGCCACAACTTACACATCGTCACCCGTTTCGTCGAACAACCCTATTTCAGCCGCGCCATCAGGGCATGCTCGACAAGGGTGATCAAAGCGCTCTTCGCCTCGTTGCGGTGGCGCGCGTCGGTCGTGATGATCGGCGCGTCCGGGCCGATCTGCAGGGCCTCGCGCACCTCTTCCGGCGAGTAGGGCTGGTGCCCGTCGAAGCCGTTGAGGGCGATGACGAAGGGCAGACCGCTGTTCTCGAAGTAGTCCACCGCCGGGAAGCAGTCGGCCAGCCGGCGGGTGTCGACGAGCACCACGGCGCCGATCGCGCCGCGCACCAGGTCGTCCCACATGAACCAGAAGCGGTCCTGTCCGGGCGTGCCGAACAGGTAGAGGATCAGGTCGTCATCGAGCGTGATGCGGCCGAAATCCATCGCCACGGTCGTCGTGGTCTTGTCCTGAACGTGGCTCAGGTCGTCGATGCCCGCCGAGGCGGAGGTCATGACGGCTTCGGTGCGCAGCGGACTGATCTCCGAGACCGCGCCGACGAACGTCGTCTTGCCGACACCGAAGCCGCCCGCCACCACGATCTTCGCGGAGGTGGTCGAACGGCCGGCGCCGACCGTGCTCCCGCTAGAGCTTCCGAAGTCCACTGAGCACCCTTTCGAGCAGTGTCACATCCGGCGTTCCGCCGGCCTCGCCGCTGCCGCCCGGCTGGTGGATCGCCACCATGCCGGCCTCCGCCAGGTCCGCCACCAGGATCCGGGCCACGCCCAGCGGCATGTTCAGCAGCGCGGAGACCTCCGCGACCGACTTGACCTCCTGGCACAGGTGGCAGATCCGCTGGTGCTCGGGAAGCAGCCCACCGAGGTGGGCCGGGTCGGCGGTGGAGCTCACCAGCGCCTCGATGGCGAGCTGGTAGCGCGGCCGGGTGCGGCCTCCCGTCATGGCGTAGGGGCGGACCAGCGGCTGGTCGCCTTCATCTTCCCCGTACGACGCATGGTGAGCGGCGCCGTACGGGCCGGGCGAGACGGGCGGGGTCATGAATCCTCCGGACGGGACAGCAGGAAGGCAATGATGCCGTCGAGCGGGGGGCCGGTGGGGGGTTTTCGGCCGCGTGGTCGGACGGGCTGTGCAAGGTGGGAACGGGTCAGTTCAGCAGGCTGCCCTGGAGTTCGGCGCGCAGGTCGGGCGTGAGCACGTTGCCCGCGCGGTCGACCAGCAGGGCCATCTCGTAGCCGACGAGGCCGATGTCGCACTCCGGGTGCGCCAGCACCGCGAGCGACGAGCCGTCGGAGACGGACATGATGAAGAGGAACCCCCGCTCCATCTCCACCACGGTCTGGGTGACCGAGCCGCCCTCGAAGATCCGGGACGCGCCCGCCGTGAGGGAGGTCAGCCCGGAGGCCACCGCCGCCAGCTGGTCGGCACGGTCCCGGGGGAACCCTTCGGACATCGCCAGAAGGAGTCCGTCGGCGGAGACCACCACCGTGTGGGACACCCCCGGGGTGTTGCCCACGAAGTTGGTGATCAACCAGTTCAGATTCTGCGCCGCCTGGCTCATCGGACTCAACTAACGCTCCTGCTGATAAGTGGGGCCAACATGGTGACTGCCGGTGGTCGAGCCGTTGCCGGCCTGACGTCCCTGCTGGATGCCCCGTCGGAGATTGGTCAGCCGGCCGCGTACGTCGTCGGGCGCACGCGAGACCTGCGGACCGGTCGGAAGGGACTGCGTCTCGGCGGTTCCCTCGACGAGGTTGGCGCGCGGCACCCGCCGCGGCAGCCCCGAGGAGGTCTTGCCGCCCGCCGCCGGCTCCCGGACCTGCTCGGCCCGGCGCCAGCGCTCGTCGTTGGGGGAGTCGCGCCAGGGGTCCTGGGCGCCTCCCTGCGGTGCACCCGAGCCCTGCGGCGCACCTGCGGCCTGCGGCGCGGACGTCGCGCCCGGGCCGCCGCGGCGCGGCGCGGGACGGGCGGAGTCGGCCGGCTGCTCCGGCACCCCCGGCTGTCCCTCGCCCGCGGCACCGCGGAACCAGTGCGACTCCAGCTCCTCGAACAGCGGCGTGCCGCCCTCGCCCTGCGCGGGCGCGGCGAACTGGCCGGTGCTGCTCGGGTCGCCGGCGGCCGGCTGGGCGAACTGGCCGGTCGTGTCCGACTGCCCGCCACCGGGCAGGGCGAACTGGCCGGTGCCGTTCGCGTCGCCGGCGGTGGGCCGGGCGAACTGGCCGGTGCTGCCGCCCAGGGCGTCACCGGTCACCGGGCGGTCGTACTCGCCGCTGGTGCTGTTCGGCGCGTCGGTGCTGCCGAGGGCGCGGAACTGGCCGGTGCTGCTGCCCGGTGCCTCGTTCGTGCCCGGCACTGGCGGGAACTGGGCGGTGTCGCCCGGTCCGGCGGCCGGCGCGGGCTTGGCGAAGCGGCCCGTCGTGCTGTTCGGCGGCTCGGTCGCGTCCGTCACCGGCGGGAACTGGGCGGTGTCGCCCGGCCCCGCGGCCGGCGCCGGCATCGCGAAGCGGCCGGTGTTCTCCACGCCCTCGTCGTGACCGCGCGGGGCGTCCTGCCCGCCGCGCGACGAACCGTCGGAGGACAGCGGCCAGTCGTCGACCCGGGCCTTGGGGCCCTTGGGACCCTTGCGGCCCGGACCACCGGCCGGCGGCGTCGCGTTGCCCCAGCTCGGAGCGGCGGGCGCGGAGCCCGCGCCACCGCGGGCGGGAAGCTGCGGACGGCCGTTGCCACCGGCGGCGGGCGCCGCGGCGGGACCGCCGTTGCCACGGGCCGGCAGGCCCGGGCGGCCGTCGCCGGCGGGCGGCGTGGTGTCGAAGAGGCTGCCCGCGGCCGCGCCACCGGACGGGCCGGGGCCCTGGCCGGCCGGACCGCCGGAGCGCGGTGCCAGCGCCGGGCGCGGCCCGTTGCCCTGCACCTGACGGCGCTGCTGCTGGCCGCCGCCCGCGGCGGGAGCACCGCCGGGGCCGCCGGCACCACCGGGGGCGCCCTGACCGGGAGCCGGCTTCTTGTGGCCCTGGGCCACGTCGACCGGCAGCATGACGAGCGCGGTGGTGCCGCCCGAGTCGGACGGGCGCAGCTGGATGCGGATGCCGTGTCGCAGGGACAGGCGGCCGACCACGAACAGACCCATGCGTCGCGAGACGGAGACGTCCACGGTCGGCGGGGAGGCGAGCCGCTCGTTGATCGCCGCGAGGTCGTCGGGCGAGAGGCCGATGCCGGTGTCGTGGATCTCCACGAGCACCCGGCCGTCGGGCAGCGCGTGACCGGTGACCTTGACCTTGGTCTGCGGGGAGGAGAACGAGGTCGCGTTCTCCAGCAGCTCGGCGAGGAGGTGCACGAGGTCGTTGACGACGCGGCCGGCGACCTCGGTCGGCGGCACGCCGCTCAGCTCGATGCGCTCGTACTGCTCCACCTCGGACGCGGCGGCACGGAGCACGTCGACGAGCGGGACCGGGCGGGTCCACCGTCGGCCGGGCTCCTCACCCGCGAGGACGAGGAGGTTTTCGCCGTTACGGCGCATGCGGGTCGCGAGGTGGTCCAGGCGGAACAGCGAGGACAGCTGGTCCGGGTCGGCCTCGCGGCTCTCCAGCTCGGAGATGAGCGAGAGCTGACGCTGGATGAGGCCCTGGCTTCGGCGCGAGAGGTTGGTGAACATCGCGTTGACGTTGCCTCGCAGAAGGGCCTGCTCGGCGGCGAGACGGACCGCTTCCTGGTGCACCTCGTCGAAGGCCGCGGCCACCTTTCCGATCTCGTCCCGGCTGTGCACACCGACGGACTCCACGGACGTGTCGACGTCCTGCGGGTCGGTCTCGGACAGCTGCTTGACGAGCTCGGGCAGACGTTCCTTGGCGACCTTCTGGGCGGTGTCCTGCAGTCGCCGCAGCGACCGCACCATGGACCGGGCGACGACGAAGGCGCCGACGAGCGAGATGCCGAGAACGAGGAGGATGAGGACACCGTTGAGGTACGCCTCGTTCTGCGCGTCCTCACGCAGCTCCTGAGCCTTCTGCTCCATCTGTGAGAGGAGCGTCAGCTCGATCTTGGCCATCTCCTCGATCTTGACGCTGTCCATGTCGTACCAGTCGCGGTACGTGGTCTTGTCGCCCTTGAACGCGTCGGTGTTGTTGCCGAAGGCCCGCTCGGCGAAGGTGTTCGCCGAGGTGACGTTGGTGTCGCCACCGTTGAGGGCCTTCAGCAGATCGGCGGAGTCGCCGGCCCGGATGGCGGTGAAGCGGCGCAGGGCCTCTTCCTCGTTGTCCAGGGCGGACTTGCCGTACTGGTGGTCGTTGGGCGAGATGTTCGCGCCCTTGGAGTTGGCGAGCGCGGCACTGATCATCGCGCGCTGGATGGAGGCGTACTCCTTGGCGGAGGAGAACGTCGCCAGCGCACGGGTCGCGGTGATCATCTCGCTGTTGCTGGTGGCCTGGGCCATGTCCTGGGACAGGGACAGCAGCGAGGTGATGAGGGCGTTGTAGTTGCTGACCGTCTGCGCGATGTACTCGCGGTCGCTGACGTACGCCTTCTCCCGGATCGCCTTGATCTTGTCGAGCTGCTTGGTGATGTCGACAAGGGTGGTCTGGACGCCGACCAGCGTGGGGTCGTCGGCCTTGGCCTTCTTGGTGGCGTCCCGGAACTGCTGGATCCGCTGGTCGGTCTTGATCCGCGGAGCGATGACCTGGCCGTCGTCCTTGGGGTTGTTCGCGACGATCGGCCCCGCCGACTTGTCGCGCTCCTCCTGAAGGGCGTCGGCGAGCTGGGTCGCCTTGGTCGTCATCTCCACCAGCAGCTTCATGTGGTCGAGCTGGTCGACGTTCTGAAGCGAGGTCTGGATACGCAGGCCACCCAGGGTCGTCGCGGCGACGACGGGGAGGGCGAGCAGGGAGACCAGACGGGTACTGATGCGCCAGTTGCGCAGGGCTATTCGTGAGCCCGGCCCGCTGGGTTCCTTCGCCTTCGGCTTCGGCTGTCCGGCGGGCTCGCTGCCGTTCGCTGCCTCGGCGGGCATGCCGACGGTCGTGCCGCGGTCGGTCGCACCGCGCGGCTCCGGCTCCGCCGCAGCGCTGCCATCCCTCTTGAAACGTCCCTGCACTAGCGTCGCAACCTCTGGACCAGGCGTCCCGCCGGGTGAGCGGAGGGACGGTGTCGAGTCGTGGGGGGACCGCGGTGCCCCCCTGGCGGTCCCCGGAATTCCAGCACAGTGCCGGATCCCCCAACAAGGCCGGTGGGTGCCGCCCCGTGCGCCGTGACGCTGGGTGAGGAGCGCGGTGACACAGGGTAGAAGATTGGGCACCCTATGTCGGACTTATCCCCATGAGTCATGGGGTCCTGCTCCACGGTCACCCCCTGTCCCAGTCGCCATGATCAGGAGCGGAACGTCTGGTTCAGCCCTGCAATGTCCGTTTCGCGGGGGCGGAATGGCCGCCCGTTATGCCGCTTTTTTCGGTTGCGTCGTGAGCAAACTCACAGTAAAGCCGGGACTTGTCCCGCGTGCGAGGGGGGAAAGGCGCGCCTAGCCTGGTTCTTTACACAGCCGCCGAAACGCCAAGAACGACAACGCGAGGCACCCCCAGTGAAGACCGAGAACCCGGCGAAGCCGTCCCGCAAGACCGCCAACCCGCGCCGCACCACGCTCGCGCACCTCCAGGCCGCCGAGACGACGGGCCTCTTCGCCGTCGCCGAGCGCCCGGAGCACGCCCTGGAGCTCCCGCAGGCCACCGCCAACCCGCGCCGCACCGTCCTCATGACGGCCCCCGTGGTGCAGCTGCCCCAGGACTGAGCCCGGCGGCGCACGGGTCGCGCACGCCCCCCGCGATAGCCTGAGGCGTCCGACTCCGGCCAATCAGACAAGGGGTACGAGCTTCCCGTGCGCATCGCCAGGTTCTCCATCGACGGAAACGTCGCGTTCGGCGTCGTAGAGGGGGACGCCTCCACCGAAGGCGGTCCGGTCCTCGACATCATCAAGGGGCACCCCTTCGCGGAATTCGAGCGCTCGGGGCAGAAGGTCCCGCTGAGCAAGGTGCGGCTGCTGCCGCCCGTGCTGCCCAACAAGGTCGTCGCCATCGGCCGCAACTACGCCGAGCACGCCGCGGAGCTGGGCAACGAGGTGCCCGAGGTGCCCGTCACCTTCTTCAAGCCCTCCACGGCCGTCACCGGCCCCGGCGACCCGATCGCCTACCCCTCCTTCTCCAGCGAGCTCCACCACGAGGCCGAGCTCGCCGTCGTCATCGGCCGCATGTGCCGCGAGGTCCCGCGCGAGCGCGTCAAGGACGTCATCCTCGGCTACACCTGCGCCAACGACGTCACCGCGCGTGACGTCCAGCAGCGCGAGAAGCAGTGGGCCCGGGCCAAGGGCTTCGACACCTCCTGCCCGCTCGGCCCCTGGATCGAGACCGAGCTCGACCCGAGCGACCTCGGGATCATGTGCACCGTGAACGGTGAACAGCGCCAGCTGGGCCGCACGAGCGACATGGTGCGCTCCATCGAGGACCTGATCGTCCACATCACCGAGGCGATGACGCTGCTCCCCGGCGACGTCGTCCTCACCGGCACCCCGGCCGGCGTCGGACCCCTCAACGTCGGCGACGAGGTCGCCGTCACCATCGAAGGCATCGGCACTCTCACCAACAAGGTGATCAAGCGTGGCTAACGCGAACGTCCGCGTACGTTTCTGTCCCTCGCCGACCGGCAACCCCCACGTGGGCCTGGTCCGCACCGCCCTCTTCAACTGGGCGTTCGCCCGCCACCACGGCGGCACCCTCGTCTTCCGCATCGAGGACACCGACGCGGCGCGCGACTCCGAGGAGTCCTACGAGCAGCTGCTCGACGCCATGCGCTGGCTGGGCCTCGACTGGGACGAGGGCCCCGAGGTGGGCGGCCCCCACGCGCCGTACCGCCAGTCGCAGCGCATGGACCTCTACAAGGACGTCGCCGCCAAGCTGCTGGAGGCCGGCCACGCCTACTACTGCTACTGCACCACCGAGGAGCTCGACGAGCGCCGCGAGGCCGCCCGTGCCGCCGGCAAGCCGTCCGGCTACGACGGCAAGTGCCGCGAGGTCGGCGCCGAGCTGAAGGCGCAGTACGAGCGCGAGGACCGCAAGCCGATCGTCCGCTTCCGGATGCCCGACGAGGCGATCACCTTCACCGACCTGGTCCGCGGCGAGCTGACCTTCACCCCGGAGAACGTGCCCGACTTCGGCATCGTCCGGGCCAACGGCGCCCCGCTCTACACGCTCGTCAACCCCGTCGACGACGCGCTGATGGAGATCACCCACGTCCTGCGCGGCGAGGACCTGCTCTCCTCCACCCCCCGCCAGGTCGCCCTCTACCGGGCGCTCGCGCAGATCGGCGTCGGCAACGGCAGCACGCCGTCCTTCGGCCACCTGCCGTACGTGATGGGCGAGGGCAACAAGAAGCTCTCCAAGCGCGACCCGCAGTCCTCCCTGAACCTCTACCGGGAGCGCGGCTTCCTCCGCGAGGGCCTGCTCAACTATCTCTCGCTGCTCGGCTGGTCCCTCTCCGCCGACCAGGACATCTTCACGATGGACGAGATGGTCGCGGCGTTCGACGTCAAGGACGTCAACGCCAACCCGGCCCGCTTCGACCTCAAGAAGTGCGAAGCGATCAACGCCGACCACATCCGCCGGATGGACCCGAAGGCGTTCGCCGACGCCTGCACCCCCTGGCTGCGGGCCCCGCACGCCAACTGGGCGCCGGAGAAGTTCGACCAGGCGGCCTGGGACGCCATCGCACCGCACGCCCAGACCCGCGTGACCGTCCTCTCCGACATCACCGCCAACGTCGACTTCCTCTTCCTGGACGAGCCGGCCCGGGACGAGGCGTCCTGGACCAAGGCCATGAAGGAGGGCTCGGACGCCCTGCTGCGCACGGCCCGCGCCAAGCTGGCCGAGGCCGAGTGGAACGCGGACGCCATCAAGGCCGCCGTCGTCGCCGCGGGCGAGGAGCACGGCCTCAAGCTCGGCAAGGCCCAGGCGCCGGTCCGGGTGGCCGTCACGGGCCGCACCGTCGGCCTCCCGCTCTTCGAGTCCCTCGAAGTGCTCGGCCGTGAGCGCACCCTGACGCGCATCGACGCCGCCCTGGCGAAGCTCGCGGGCTGACGTCCCGCACGTCCCGCAGTACGGGGCCCGGCAGCCTGCACAGGCCGCCGGGCCCCGTGCGTACGGCCGCCCGGGCACCAGGCGGGTTATCGATTTTGGACCCCCGTCCACCTTCGGGTAATGTTCTTCCTGCGCCGCCCGGGAGGGCCGAGAGGCCGGAGCGGAGGGCGCAAGCCGGACAAGACCCCTTACGGGGGGTGGAGTTACGGTGGGGTATGGTGTAATTGGCAGCACGAGGGTTTCTGGTTCCCTTAGTCTAGGTTCGAGTCCTGGTACCCCAGCCAGAGAAAATCCACTGGAAATTCTCTGGCAAAACTACTGATAAAGTAGTCACCGCGCGAAAGCGCAAAAGCGAAGTGCAAGCCCCCGTTGTGTAGCGGCCTAGCACGCCGCCCTCTCAAGGCGGTAGCGCCGGTTCGAATCCGGTCGGGGGTACTGATTCCTGAGAGGGTGACCTCAAAGGGAATCGCTAGGGCCCCCGTTGTGTAGCGGCCTAGCACGCCGCCCTCTCAAGGCGGTAGCGCCGGTTCGAATCCGGTCGGGGGTACTGGGTAAAACCACCATGGGGTATGGTGTAATTGGCAGCACGAGGGTTTCTGGTTCCCTTAGTCTAGGTTCGAGTCCTGGTACCCCAGCGCAGATTGCTTTCCGAGTCTGCAAGGAAAACAAAAGCAAGCCCCCGTTGTGTAGCGGCCTAGCACGCCGCCCTCTCAAGGCGGTAGCGCCGGTTCGAATCCGGTCGGGGGTACGTGAAGAGAAATGCCCCTCGCTTCGGCGGGGGGCATTTTTTCATGCGTCCTTCCCCCGCCCCGGAGGCGGCGGGATAATCCCCGCATGGTCCATCCGCACGGCGTGCGCCGCCGGGTCCACGTCGGTGATCTCCAACCCGGCGACCACGCGTGCCTGCTGTTCGAGTCGGACGAGGAGCGGGCGTCGATCCTGCGGGACTTCGTCCTCGGGGGACTGGACGCCGAGGACAAGATCCTCTACCTGAGCGGTGCGGAGAGCCCGGACGGCCCCGGCGTCCTGTGGGACGAATGCCGGATCACCACCGTGCCCGGTGGGCTGGCCGACCGCGTGGAGATCGTACGGCTGGCCGAATTCCTCTCCGTCACGGGCCAGTTGGAGCCCGCCGCGCTCATGCGGCGGCTGCGGACCGCCGCCGCGCGCTCCCGCGAGGAGGGTTACCGGGCCCTACGGGTCGCCGGCGACCCGTGCGCCGCCCTGTGCGACGACGAGCACAGCGCCATCGGCGGCCCCGGCGTCGCCCGGCTGCTGCGGTACGAGGCGTTACTCGCGAAGGAGTTCAGCTCCGGCGGCGCGCTGGCCGTCTGCCAGTACGACATCCGCCGCTGCGAACCGGCCGCGCTGGACGCCTTCGCGTCCGCACACGCCCGGAGCGTCGAAGCGGATCCCCTCGTCCGGACGGCCGAACTCGTCGTCGTGCGCACCTACCGCCCCCAGGGGCTGCGCATAGAGGGCGTCGTCGACGCCGGCTCCCACCGGCGGCTGCGCGACGCCCTGCGGTCGGTGGCCGGCGTCCGCGGCGATGTCCGCCTGGAGATGTCCGGGGTGGAATTCCTGGACCTCGGGGGCCTGCGGCTGCTGATGACCTTCGCCCGGGCCCGCGCCGCCCGGCACGCCACCGTCGAGCTGAGCGGGCTGCCGCCGCACCTGTTGCACGTCATCACCCTCGTCGGCTGGGACCGCACCCCGGGCCTCCGGCTGGGGGCCGTGCATGCCTGCTGAGGGGTCCGGCTTCGTCCATCACGCCTGCCTGTACGGGAGTGACGCGGAGTTCCTGGCGATGGCCGTGCCGTTCGTGACCGCCGGCCTCGCGGCGGGGGAGCCCGTCCTGGCCGCGACGACGCCCGCCAACATCGAGCTGCTCCGCCAGGCCCTGGGGGAGCGGGCGCACGCCCTGGACACGGCCGAGACGGCCTACTTCGGCCGCCGGCCCGTGGAGCGGGTCACGGCCTTCCTGCGTTACCACGACCACCGCACCCGGCCCGGACGCCGGACCCGGATGATCGCCGAGCCGGTGTGGGGCGGGAAGTCCGCCCGTCAGGTCGCCGAGTGGAAGCGGATGGAATCCGGGCTCAACGTGCTGCTGGCGGGCCTGCCGGTGTGGATGATCTGCCCGTGCGACACCCGGAGCGTGCCGCGGGACGTGGCCCAGGCCGCCTGCGCCACCCACCCGGCTCGGATGGACGGCGAGCGGCTGATCCCCTGCGGGACCTACGCCGACCCGGGCGACTACGCGGCCGGCGTCCAGCTGCCGCGCATCGCGGTCCCCGCCGGGGCGGCCCGTACGGGCCCCACGGAGCTGCTGGCCGACGTGCGGCTCTTCGCCCGCGCCCGGGCCGTCGCGGGCGGCCTGACCGGCGAGCGGCTGTCCCTGGCCGTCCTGGCCGTCTGCGAGGCAGCCGGCTACCTGCTGGGCCCGCGGGGCGCGCGGGTGGCACTGCGGGGCTGGGAGGAGCCGGGAGCGCTGGCGTACGAGCTGCTGCGCACGCACGAGGGGACCGGCGGCGCCGCGGAGCCCGTGCCGGTCTTCGCCGGCTTCCGGCCGCCCGGGGATGCGGCGGGGCCGGAGGACGGGCTCTGGCTGGCCCGGTCGCTGAGCGAGTCCCTGGACGTCCAGGCCCGGGGGGCGCTGACCCGTCTGACGCTGCGCGTGGCAGGCCCCGGGAACGCGGAGAGACTTCCCCCGCCCCGCCCCTTCCCGTAACCGGGGGCCCCGCCCCCGGACCCCCGGTCCTCACACGCCGGACGGGCTGAATCGTTGCCCGGAACCGGGCGGATTCGTGCCCGGAACCGGCGGAAAATCCAGCGGGCCCGGGGCAAGGTCCCGCCCGGCAAGACCTCAGCCGTTGCGGCGCAGGGCTTCCGTCAGGCGGACCGCCGCGTCCAGGACCGCCTGGGCGTGCATGCGGCCCGGGTGCCGGGTCAGGCGCTCGATCGGTCCGGAGACCGAGACGGCGGCCACGACGCGGTTGGAGGGCCCGCGGACCGGAGCCGAGACGGACGCCACACCCGGCTCCCGCTCGCCGATCGACTGGGCCCAGCCCCGCCGCCGCACGCCCGAGAGCGCGGTCGCGGTGAAACGGGCCCCCTGCAGGCCGCGGTGCAGCCGCTCGGGCTCCTCCCAGGCCATGAGGACCTGGGCGGCGGAGCCGGCCTTCATCGGCAGCGTCGAACCCACCGGCACGGTGTCCCGCAGTCCGGACAGCCGCTCGGCCGCCGCCACACAGATGCGCATGTCGCCCTGGCGCCGGTAGAGCTGGGCGCTCTCGCCGGTGACGTCGCGCAGGTGCGTGAGGACCGGGCCGGCCGTGGCCAGGAGCCGGTCCTCGCCCGCCGCGGCCGCCAGCTCGCTCAGCCGGGGGCCGAGGATGAAACGGCCCTGCATGTCACGCGCCACCATCCGGTGGTGCTCCAGGGCCACGGCCAGCCGGTGCGCCGTCGGACGCGCCAGCCCCGTGGCCGTGACCAGCCCGGCGAGGGTCGCCGGACCGGACTCCAGAGCGCTCAGTACCAGAGCCGCCTTGTCGAGTACGCCCACTCCGCTAGAGGCGCCGCCTGAGTTGTCCATGCAACGATACTTGCGTCTCACACTGTGAAACGCAAGTTCAATATTTCCCGAGAGGCGCCAATCTGGAACAGACAGCCCCCAGCTCACAGGAGAGACAGCGATGGGACGGACACTCGCGGAGAAGGTCTGGGACGACCACGTCGTCACGCGCGCCGAAGGCGAGCCCGACCTCCTCTACATCGACCTGCACCTGCTCCACGAGGTCACCAGCCCGCAGGCTTTCGACGGCCTGCGAAAAGCGGGCCGTCCGGTCCGCAGGCTGGACCTGACCATCGCCACCGAGGACCACAACACCCCCACCCTCGACATCGACAAGCCCATCGCGGACCCCGTCTCCCGCACCCAGCTGGAGACGCTGCGCCGCAATTGCGCCGAGTTCGGCGTGCGGCTGCACCCGCTGGGCGACGTCGAGCAGGGCGTCGTGCACGTGGTGGGACCGCAGCTCGGCCTCACCCAGCCCGGCACCACCGTGGTCTGCGGCGACAGCCACACCTCCACGCACGGTGCCTTCGGCGCGCTGGCCTTCGGCATCGGCACGAGCCAGGTCGAGCACGTCCTGGCCACCCAGACCCTGCCGCTCTCGCCGTTCAGGACGATGGCGATCACCGTCGAGGGCGAGCTGCCCGAGGGTGTCACGGCCAAGGACCTGATCCTGGCGATCATCGCCCGGATCGGCACCGGCGGCGGTCAGGGCTACGTCATCGAGTACCGCGGCTCCGCCATCGAGAAGCTCTCGATGGAGGCCCGGATGACCGTGTGCAACATGTCCATCGAAGCGGGCGCCCGGGCCGGCATGATCGCCCCCGACGACACCACCTTCGCCTATCTCCAGGACCGCCCCCACGCCCCCCGAGGCGAGGACTGGGACGCCGCCGTCGCCTACTGGCGCACCCTGCGCACCGACGACGACGCCGTCTTCGACCACGAGGTCGTCATCGACGCCTCCGAGCTCTCCCCCTTCGTCACCTGGGGCACCAACCCCGGCCAGGGCGCACCCCTGTCGTCGGCGGTCCCCGACCCCGCCTCGTACACCGACGCCTCGGAGCGCCTCGCCGCCGAAAAGGCCCTGGAATACATGGGGTTGACGGCGGGTCAGCCGCTGCGCGACATCGCCGTGGACACCGTCTTCGTCGGCTCGTGCACCAACGGCCGGATCGAGGACCTGCGCGCCGCGGCCTCGGTCATCGAGGGTCGCGCGGTCGCCGGCGGCGTACGGATGCTCGTCGTCCCCGGCTCCGTCCGGGTGGCGCTGCAGGCCGTCGAGGAGGGGCTGGACAAGGTGTTCACCGCGGCCGGCGCCGAATGGCGGCACGCGGGCTGCTCGATGTGCCTGGGCATGAACCCCGACCAACTCGCTCCCGGGGAGCGGTCCGCGTCCACCTCCAACCGCAACTTCGAGGGCAGGCAGGGCAAGGGCGGCCGCACCCACCTGGTCTCCCCCCAGGTCGCGGCGGCCACCGCCGTCCTGGGCCACCTGGCCTCCCCGGCCGACCTGCCCGGCCTCGCCGGCGCCACCGACGTACGCACCACCGTGGAGGTCTGAGACCGATGGAAGCATTCACCACGCACACCGGCCGGGCCGTCCCGCTGCGCCGCAGCAACGTCGACACCGACCAGATCATCCCCGCGCACTGGCTGAAGAAGGTCACCCGCGACGGCTTCGAGGACGGGCTCTTCGAGGCGTGGCGCAAGGACCCGGAGTTCGTCCTCAACCGGCCCGAGCGCGCGGGCGCGACCGTGCTGGTCGCGGGCCCCGACTTCGGCACCGGATCCTCCCGCGAGCACGCGGTGTGGGCGCTGCAGAACTACGGCTTCAAAACCGTCGTGTCGTCCCGCTTCGCCGACATCTTCCGCGGCAACTCGCTCAAGAACGGATTGCTGACGGTGGTCCTGCCGCAGGAGACCGTCGACGCCCTCTGGCAGCTGACCGAGAACGACCCCACCGCCGAGGTGACGGTCGATCTCGTGGCGCGCCAGGTGCGGGCCGAGGGCATCACGGCCGATTTTGAGCTTGACGAGAACGCCCGGTGGCGGCTGCTGGAGGGTCTGGACGACATCGGTCTGACCCTCCGGCACGAAGCCGACATCGCCGCCTTCGAGGCCGGAAGGCCCTCGTACAAGCCGTCCACGGCCCGGATCTGAGCCCGATTACGGCTCGTTTGGCCCAGTGTCGGGCGGCTTCGGAAGGCTTCCCAAGGCCCCGGATTTTCGCTGCTCACCCAGGGTTTGGCATGATGCGCCCCCTGTCTTCGGACAGGGGGCGCGTTGCTTTGTTGAGGGCCCGTGAAGCGACAACTCGCCTCAGATGGCACAATCGGTGCATGGAACGCGACAGCCAACTCGAGCTTTACCGGCTCGTCGCCGACCAACTGAAGGAAGCGCACACAAGAGTGCGCGCACTGCAAGTCCCGGAGGGCGTACGGATGGCGCTGTCCCGGCAGCTGCTGGCCATCACGGCCTCGGCGAAGCACGATCTCTCAGGCGCGGCAAGGCGCCTGGACCGGCTGATGAACGACCTCGACGAGGGCCGTTTCCCCCAAGAGCCCGACACCGACGGAACTCCGTGATGGGTCGAGTTCGTTGCGGCACAAGGGTGATTAGACCGTTTCGTGTTTGATTTGCGGTATATATCTGCCTAACGTGCGAAAAAGCTGGAGCACATTCCAGCCAATGTCTCCGAAGGGGAAGACGTGAACAAGGCGCAGCTCGTTGAAGCGATTGCCGACAAGCTCGGTGGCCGCCAGCAGGCCGCAGACGCGGTCGACGCGGTACTCGACGCGATCGTCCGCGCGGTCGTCGCCGGTGACCGGGTCTCGGTCACCGGCTTCGGCTCGTTCGAGAAGGTCGACCGCCCCGCCCGCTACGCCCGCAACCCGCAGACGGGTGAGCGTGTGCGGGTCAAGAAGACCTCGGTGCCGCGCTTCCGCGCGGGCCAGGGCTTCAAGGACCTGGTGGCCGGTACGAAGAAGCTGCCCAAGGGCGGCGAGGTCTCCGTCAAGAAGGCGCCCAAGGGCAGCCTTTCGGGCGGCAAGGCCACCACCAAGGCCGCGGCCAAGAAGGCCACCGCCAAGAAGACCGCCGTGAAGAAGACGACGGCCGCCAAGAAGACGGCCGCGGTGAAGACCACGGCCGCCAAGAAGACCACGGCCGCGAAGAAGGCGACCACGGCGAAGAAGGCGGCGCCCGCGAAGAAGGCGGCCACCACCACGAAGGCCGCCGCCGCGAAGAAGGCGACGCCCGCGAAGAAGGCCGCCGCCGTGAAGAAGACGGCCGCCGCGAAGAAGACCGCGCCCGCGAAGAAGGCCGCCGCCGTCAAGGCCCCGGCCCGCAAGACCACCGCGCGCAAGACCACCGCCAAGAAGACCGCGGCCAAGAAGAAGTAAGGCCACGAAGGTACGGCGTAACGCGCCGGGCCGGGCTCCCTCCGGGGAGCCCGGCCCGCGGTGCGTGAGGGGGGACGCCGTCCGGGGCGTCCGACCCGTCCGTCAGAAGGTCTGCAGCGTCACCAGCGCCACCCGGCGCTCTTGCACCGGGCCCGTCGCCCCCTCGGCGAACTCGATGCGCACCCGCTGGCCGGGCCGCAGCAGCCGCAGCCCCCCGGCGTCGAACGCCGCCCCGTCGAAGGGCACGGGCGTGCCGTCGTCCAGGAGCACGCTCCCGGAGCGGGTCTGAGGGTCGAAGGTGTACGCGGTGGCCTGCATGTCCAGCAGCCTAGTGCGCCGGTGGCCCGGGCATGAGCACGCCGGCCGCCACGGCCGCCGTGCGCGGGCCCACGCCCAGCGCCAGGGCCGCCCGCAAATCCAGCTCGGTGTCCACGTCCTGCCGCACGGAATCCACGCCCTCCAGGGCGATCTCCCATGCTCCCGAGGCGCGGTGCCGGGCGCGCGAACGCCCCTCGAACGCCGGAGCCAATTCCTTTCCGGGGGCGGCGGCCAGCATCGTCGTACCGATTCCGGCGGCATCCGGAAGAAATGCGCGCGGGAATTCGGCGGCGAAATCGAGCACCCGCCCGAGTTCCGCCGGGCGCAGCGCCGGCAGATCCGCATTGAGGGTCGCCACTGCCGCGTGCGGCCGGCCGGCCCGTACGCTGTGCGCACCGTGCGCCAGGGCCGCGTTCAGCCCGCCGCCCGGTGGCTCGGCCAGCACCCGGGCCCCCAGTGCGGCCAGCTCCGCCCCCGCCCGCCCGTCCCGGGTGACGACCGCCACATCCCGCACGGAGCCGCAGGCCAGCGCCGCGCCCACGGTGTCCAGGGCGAAGGCCAGCGCCAGCGCGGGCCCCGGCAGCCGCCCGGCTCCCGCCGCGAGGCGGCTCTTGGCCGCGGCCAGCGGCTTCAGCGGCACCACCAGCGTCCAGCGCACACGCGCCCCCTCCCACTCGTACCCGGCCCATTGTCCCCCGCTGCCGCGGTCGCATGCGGAGCGCGGGGTTACGGTGTTCTCGACAGACCGGGTACCTGGGGCGACACTTGTCCGGCCCCCGGGTGAGCAGCAGGCCCGACGCAGCTTCCAGGTCCCAACAGAAGGGTGTCCGAGTGTCCCGCCACAGAATCGGCTTCTGGTACCGCTTTGCGGCGGTGTTGGCGAAACCGCCGCTCGTGGTTCTGTTCAAGCGGGACTGGCGGGGAATGGAGCACATTCCGGCCGACGGCGGATTCATCACCGCGGTCAACCACAACTCCTACCTCGACCCCCTGTCGTACGCCCACTTCCAGTACAACACCGGGCGCGTCCCGCGCTTCCTCGCCAAGGCCGGCCTCTTCAAGGGCAGCTTCGTCGGCGCGGTGCTGCGCGGCACCGGGCAGATCCCCGTCTACCGCGAGAGCACCGACGCCGCCAATGCCTTCCGGGCCGCCGTGGACGCCATCAACAAGGGCGAGTGCGTGGCCTTCTACCCCGAGGGCACCCTCACCCGGGACCCCGACATGTGGCCCATGGAGGGCAAGACGGGCGCTGCCCGCGTCGCCCTGCTCACCAAGGCCCCCGTCATCCCCGTCGCCCAGTGGGGCGCCAACGAGGCCATGCCGCCCTACGCCAAGGAGAAGAAGCTCCGGCTCTTCCCCCGCAAGACCCTCAAGGTCCTGGCCGGCCCGCCCGTCGACCTCTCCGCCTACTACGACCGGGAACCCACCGGCGAGGTGCTGCGCGAGGCCACCGACACCATCATGAAGGCCATCACCGCGCTCCTGGCGGAACTGCGAGACGAGCCGGCCCCGGCCGAGCCCTACAACCTCAAGAAGGCCCGCGCCGCGGCCCGCGCGGAAGCCCACCACCGGCCGCAGGAGGACAGCAAGTGACGCGTTGCGCCGTATACGGCACCGGATCCTGGGGCACCGCCTTCGCGATGATCCTCGCCGACGCGGGCTGCGAGGTCACCATGTGGGGCCGCCGGGCCTCCCTCGTGGACGCCATCAACACCGGCCGGACCAACCCCGACTACCTCCCCGGCGTCGAGCTCCCCGCCGCCGTCCGGGCCACCACCGATCCCGCCGAGGCGGCGCGCGACGCGGCGTTCACCGTCCTGGCCGTCCCCTCCCAGACGTTGCGCGGCAACCTCACCGAGTGGGCGCCGCTGCTGGCCGACGGCACCGTCCTCGTCTCCCTGATGAAGGGCGTCGAACTGGGCACCGCCAAGCGGATGAGCGAGGTCATCGAGGAGGTCGCCAAGGTCTCCCCGGACCGGGTCGCCGTCCTCACCGGACCCAACCTCGCCAAGGAGATCGCCGCCCGGCAGCCCGCCGCCGCCGTCGTCGCCTGCCACGACGAGTCCGTCGCCAAGCGGCTGCAGGCCGCCTGCCACACCGCCTACTTCCGCCCCTACACCAACACCGACGTGGTCGGCTGCGAACTGGGCGGCGCCGTCAAGAACGTCATCGCCCTGGCCGTGGGCATCGCCGACGGCATGGGCCTGGGCGACAACGCCAAGGCGTCCCTCATCACCCGCGGCCTCGCCGAGACGACCCGCCTGGGCCTGGCCATGGGCGCCGACGCGCACACCTTCGCCGGTCTCGCGGGCATGGGCGACCTCGTCGCCACCTGCTCCTCCCCGCTCTCGCGCAACCACACCTTCGGCACCAACCTCGGCCGCGGCATGACCCTCGCCGAGACCATCGCCGTCACCAAGCAGACGGCCGAGGGCGTCAAGTCCTGCGAGAGCGTGCTCGATCTGGCCGTCCGTCACCATGTCGACATGCCGATCACCGAGACCGTCGTCGGCATCGTGCACGAGGGCAAGCCCCCCATGGTGGCGCTCAAGGAGCTGATGTCCCGCAGCGCCAAGCCCGAGCGCCACTGACCCACCCACTCCCACCAGGTACTCTCAACCCGATATGAGCAGCGAGACCTCCCCCCAGAGCCCTGCCCGGAAGCCGCGTGTCGCGGTCGTCTTCGGCGGCCGCAGTTCCGAGCACGCCATCTCCGTGGTCACGGCAGGCGCCGTCCTGCGCGCCATCGACCGCACCAAGTACGACGTGCTGCCGATCGGCATTACGTCCGACGGCCGTTGGGCGCTCACCGCCGACGACCCCGAGCGGATGGCCATCACCGACCGCGCGCTGCCCAGCGTCGAGCAGCTCACCGACTCGCCCGAGGGCGGCGTCCTGCTCCCGGTCACGCCCGCCAGCCGCGAGGTCGTCTACACCGAGCCCGGCGCCATGCCCAAGGCCCTGGGCGAGGTCGACGTCGTCTTCCCCGTGCTGCACGGCCCCTTCGGCGAGGACGGCACCCTGCAGGGCATGCTGGAACTGGCCGGCATCCCCTACGTCGGCGCGGGTGTCCTCTCGTCCGCCGTCGGCCAGGACAAGGAGTACATGAAGCTCGTCTTCACCTCCTTCGGCCTGCCCGTCGGCCCGTACGTCGTGATCCGCCCCCGTGAGTGGGAGACCGACCCGGCCGCCGCCCGCAAGAAGATCGTCGACCTGGCCGGCGAGCACGGCTGGCCGCTCTTCGTGAAGCCCGCCCGCGCCGGCTCCTCCGTCGGCATCACCAAGGTCGACGACCTCTCCGGCCTGGACGAGGCCATCGCCGAGGCGCAGCGCCACGACCCGAAGATCCTGGTCGAATCGTTGCTGCGCGGCCGCGAGATCGAGTGCGGCGTGCTGGAGTTCGAGGACGGCCCGCGCGCCAGCGTGCCCGCCGAGATCCCCCCGGTCTCCGCCCACGACTTCTACGACTTCGAGGCCAAGTACATCGACTCCGCCTCCGGCATCGTCCCCGCCCCGCTGAGCGAGGAGGAGACCCGCCGGGTCCAGGAGCTGGCCGTCCTCGCCTTCGACGCCGCCTCCTGCGAGGGACTGGTCCGCGCGGACTTCTTCCTCACCGAGGACGGCGAGTTCGTGATCAACGAGATCAACACCATGCCGGGCTTCACGCCCATCTCCATGTACCCGCTCATGTGGCAGAAGACCGGCGTCGCCTACCCCGAGCTGGTCGACCGGCTCATCCAGGCCGCCCTGCGGCGGCCGACCGGCCTGCGCTAGGGGACGGCTACTCGGCGATCCCCTCGGGGATCGTCTTCCGGATGGCTTCGGCGAGGTCCGAGAGAGCGCCGAAGCCACCGGACGTCTTCTTCGGGAGCGTGACCTCCACCGTCGCCTCGCGCAGCACCGTGGTGCAGCGCACGGAGCCGTCCTTCAGCTCCTCGGGCACCCAGCCGACCCCGTCGATCTCCACCGAACCCGTGGCCCGCGCGACCGACGCGGGCTTCGGCACCCCGCAGCGCAACGTGACCGACGGGCCGCCTCCCCAGGCGGCGGTGAAGTCCGAGACGGGATCGGTGGCACGCTTCTTGAGACCGTCCACGTCGGCGGGCAGCTCCCCGTGCAGCGCCCGGCAGAGCACCGCCTGCCGCGCCGACGGCGTGGGCACCGCCGGGCCCGCCGGTCCGTCCGTGGCAGAGCAGGCGGCACAGGCGGACAGCAGGGCGACGGCGGGCAGGCCGAAGGGCCGGCGGAGCGAGAACTTCACCGGCCGAGCATACGGGGGACCTAGATATGGACGACCGGACAGGTGAGGGTGCGGGTGATGCCCTCCACCTTCTGGACTTGCGCGACCACCATCCGGCCGAGCTCGTCCACCGTGTCCGCCTGGGCGCGCACGATGACGTCGTACGGCCCGGTGACGTCCTCGGCCTGGATCACTCCGTCGATCCTTCCGATGACTTCGGCCACGGTCGACGCCTTGCCGACCTCGGTCTGGATCAGGATGTACGCCTGTACCACGGAACCTCCAGGGCGGCTTCGAGGATCATGGGGGGAGAAGAGACGCCACGGTACCGCGTCGCCGCACGGTGCGGGGAGACCCGCGCGGCCTGCGCGGCGCGGAACACGTCACGAACAGGGCAACCGACACTCCGAGGAGGAGCTCAGTGAAAGGCACCGTGGGCGAGTTGGGGGAGTTCGGGCTCATCAGAGAGCTGACCTCCCGGCTCACCACCACCCCGGCGGTCCGGCTCGGGCCGGGTGACGACGCCGCGGTGGTCGCGGCGCCCGACCGCCGGGTCGTGGCCAGTACGGACGTCCTCCTCGAAGGACGGCACTTCCGCCGCGACTGGTCCACCGCCTACGACGTCGGCCGCAAGGCCACGGCGCAGAACCTCGCCGACATCGCCGCCATGGGCGCGGTGCCCACCGCCGTCCTGCTGGGCCTCGTCGTGCCCGCCGAGCTCCCCGCCACCTGGCCGACCGAGCTCATGGACGGCATCCGCGACGAATGCCAGGTCGCGGGCGCGGCCGTGGTCGGCGGGGACGTCGTGCGCGGCGACACCATCACCGTGGCCATCACGGCGCTGGGCGACCTGCGCAACGCCGAACCGGTCACCCGGGCCGGCGCCCGGGCCGGCGACGTCGTCGCCGTCACCGGCTGGCTGGGCTGGTCCGCGGCCGGCCTCGCCGTGCTCTCCCGCGGCTTCCGCTCGCCGCGCGCCTTCGTCGAGGCCCACCGGCGCCCCGAACCCCCGTACCACGCGGGCCCCGCGGCCGCCGCGCTCGGCGCCACCGCCATGACGGACGTCAGCGACGGCCTCATCGCCGACCTCGGCCACATCGCCGAGGCCAGCAAGGTCCGCATCGACCTGCGCACGGCCGCCATCGACGTCCCCACCCAGATGTCCGACATCGGACAGGCCGTCGGCGTCGACCCGCTGCAGTGGGTGCTGACTGGGGGAGAGGACCACGCCATCGTGGCCACCTTCCCGCCGGACGTGAAGCTGCCGGCCCGCTGGAAGGTCATCGGCGAGGTCGTCAACCCCTCCGCCCTGCCCCAGGTCACCGTCGACGGCGCCCCCTGGGACAAGGCCGGCGGCTGGGACCACTTCGGGGACCTCGAACCCGGCGAATGACGGACGGCGAGTAGATTCGGCGCATGCGCATACCCCCGAGGGTGCTCACCGTCGCCGGATCCGACTCCGGGGGCGGCGCGGGCATCCAGGCCGACCTGAAGACGATGCTCGCCCTCGGGGTGCACGGCATGAGCGCGGTCACCGCGGTGACCGCGCAGAACTCCCTGGGCGTCCAGGGCGCCTGGCCCCTGCCGGCCGAGGCCGTACGGGCCCAGGTCCGCAGCGTCGTCGACGACATCGGCGTCCAGGCCGTCAAGACCGGCATGCTCGCCTCGGCAGAGCTGGTGGAGACGGTGGCGGAGCTGCTGGCCGACGTGCCCGCGCCCGTGGTCGTCGACCCGGTGGGCATCTCCAAGCACGGCGACGCCCTGCTGGCGGCCTCCGCGCTCGACGCGGTCCGCACGAAGCTGCTGCCGCGGGCCACGGTCGCCACGCCCAACCTGGACGAGGTGGCGTGGCTGACGGGCGTCCGGGTGACCTCCGAGGCCGACCTGCGCCGGGCGGCGGACGCGGTGCTGTCGTACGGGCCGCGCTGGGCCCTGATCAAGGGCGGCCACCTGGCGGGCGAAGCCGTCGACCTCCTGACGGACGGCACGGAGGAACACCGGCTCCGGGCGCCGCGCCACGACAACCGGCACACGCACGGGACGGGCTGCACGCTGGCGAGTGCGATCGCCGCCGGGCTCGCGAAGGGGCTGCCGGTGCCGGAGGCGGTGGAGCAGGCCAAGGTCTATGTGACGGGCGCGATCGCGGCGGGCTTCGCGCTGGGCCGGGGCATAGGCCCGGTGGACCACGGGTGGACGTTTCCCCGGTCCCGCCCCTTCCCGTAACCGGGGCTCCGCCCCGGACCCCCCGTCCTCACACGAGGGGGGACAGCAAAAAGCCGGCCGCCCCGAAGGGAGACCGGCTTTCAAGGGCGGCGAGGCTGCCGCGCTACTAGCTAGTTAGCGCGAGACCTTGCCGGCCTTGATGCACGAGGTGCAGACATTGAGGCGCTTCGGCGTCCGACCGACCACGGCACGCACACGCTGGATGTTCGGGTTCCAGCGACGGGACGTACGGCGGTGCGAGTGCGAAATGTTGTTGCCGAAGCCCGGCCCCTTGCCGCAGACGTCGCAGTTGGCAGCCACGGGTCACTCCAAAGACTTCAGATGCACTTACGGGAAATCCCGGCGTGCCGGGTCGTAAGGTGACTGGCTTGCCAGGGGATGGCCTGATTTTCATCAGGCAACCGGAGCAGCATACAACGACCGCTCCTGGACAACGAAACTACCATGACCGCCCCGGACCCCGCCCGGTCCGCCCCCGGGGCGCGGCACCGGGACTACTCTGCTCCAGCACTGCCCCCCAGCCCCGAGAGTCCGAGGAGGACACAGGTGCCGCTCCCGCTGGACGCCGACGCGGTACGCGCCTGGTGCGCCCTGGCCCTCGACGCACTGGGCCGCAGCCGCGAGGAGATCGACGCGATCAACGTCTACCCCGTCGCGGACGGCGACACCGGCACCAACCTCTACCTGACCGTCGAGTCCGCCGCCCGCGCCGTCGAGGCCGTCTTCGAGGGCCACGCCACCACCGGCCCCGCCTCCCGTCCGGGCCTGGCCGAGGCCGTGCGGGCCATGGCCCACGGCGCGCTCATAGGGGCCCGCGGGAACTCCGGCACGATCCTGGCCCAGCTGCTGCGCGGCATGGCGGAAATCCTGGCCCCGGCCCGTGACGCGAGTCACCGAACCGCCGGCCCCGACGACGCGACCCCGGCCCCGGCTCCCGGCTCCGACGACGCCGCCCTGCTGCGCCGCGCCCTGCGCCGCGCGGTCGAGTCCGCCTACGAGGGCGTGGCCCGGCCCGTCGAGGGCACCGTGCTCACCGTCGCCGCGGCCGCCGCCGAGGCCGCCGCCACGACCGGCGGCGACGGGGCGGCCGTCGCCCGGGCCGCCCACGACGGCGCCGCGGCCGCCCTGGAGGCCACGCCCGGCCAGCTGGAGGTGCTCGGCCGGGCCGGTGTGGTCGATGCGGGCGGCAAGGGCCTGGTCGAGGTCCTGGGCGCCCTCGCCGCCGCGCTGGCCGGCGGGACGCCCGCCCCGCGCCCGCCGGCCGCTGCGGTCCCTCGCGGCACGCGCGCGTGGCAGACGGAAGGCTGCCCGGCCGACCTCGGCGGTGACACGTTCCCGGGAGCCGGCCCCGCCTTCGAGGTGATCTACCTGCTGGAGGCCGACGACGCCGCCGTGGCGCGCCTGCGGGCGCGGCTGGACGCACTGGGCGAGTCCCTCGTGGTCGTCGGCGGCGACGGGCTGTGGAACGTCCACGTGCACGTCGACGACGCCGGTGCCGCCGTCGAGGCGGGCGTCGACGCCGGCCGCCCGTACCGCATCCGCATCACCCACTTCGGCGGCGCCGCCGAGGAGCGCACCCGGGTCGCCGAGCCCGCCCAGCGGGCCGTCGTCGCCGTCGTGCCCGGCGCGGGCCTCGCGGCGCTGTGCGGCGAGGCCGGGGCCACCGTCGTGGCCGTCCGGCCGGGCGAGCCGCCCGCCGCCGGCGAACTGCTGCAGGCGATCCGGCGCGCCCACGCGCGCGAGGTCGTGCTGCTGCCCAACGACGCCGACCTGCGGCACACCGCCGCCGCGGCCGCCGAGCAGGCGCGCACCGAGGGCGTACGCGTCGCCCTCATCCCCACCCGCTCCCCGGTCCAGGGCATCGCCGCGCTCGCCGTCCACGAATCCGGCCGGCGCTTCGACGAGGACGTCGTCGCCATGACCGCCGCCGCCGGCGCCACCCGCTACGCGGAGCTCGTCGTCGCCGAGCGCCAGTCCTGGACGATGGCCGGCGTCTGCCAGGCCGGGGACGTGCTCGGCCTCATCGACGGCGACGTCGCCGTCATCGGCGCGGAGCTGGCAGGAACCGCCGAGACCGTCCTGGACCGCATGCTCGCGGCGGGCGGCGAAATGGTCACCCTCGTGCTGGGCGACGGCGTCCCCGACGGCGTCGCCGACCGCCTGCGCCGCCACGTGCGCCGCGGCCACCTCGCCGTGGACACCGTGGTCTACCGGGGCGGCCAGCAGGCCGCGCCCCTGCTCATCGGCATCGAGTAAGTCGCATAAGGGCCCCCCGGAGGGCATCGCACAGGGCCGCCCCAGGGCCGCCTGGGGCCCGTTGTCAGCGGCGTGGTGTGCAATAGGTTGCGTGCCCGCGCTCGACGAACCACTCAAGAAGACGCTCGGCGGCAACACCGCGAAGGTGCTGGCCGAGCACCTCGACCTGCACACGGTCGGCGACCTGCTGCACCACTACCCGCGCCGCTACGCCGAGCGCGGCGAGCTGACCCGGCTAGCCGACCTGCCGCTCGACGAGCACGTCACCGTCGTCGCGCAGGTCTCCGACGCCCGCGTGCACAAGTTCAACAACGGCCGGGGCCAGCGTCTGGAGGTCACGCTCACCGACGGCAGCGGCCGGCTGCAGCTGGTCTTCTTCGGCAGGTCGATCTACCACCACCAGAAGGAGCTGGTCCCCGGGCGCCGCGGCATGTTCGCGGGCAAGGTCGGCACCTTCCGCAACATCCGCCAGCTCTCGCACCCCGCCTACGAGATGCTCGGCAAGGACAGCGGCGCGGACGCCGTCGAGGCGTGGGCCAACCAGCTGATCCCGCTCTACCCGGCCTGCTCCCAGATGGAGTCCTGGAAGATCTCCAACGCCCTCGACGTGCTGCTCGCCTCGATGGAGGCGACCGGCTGGGAGAGCGTCGTCGACCCCCTGCCGGACGCGCTGCGCACGGGCCGCGGCCTGCTCCCGCTGCCCGAGGCGTTCCGCAAGGTGCACCGCCCCCGCTCCAAGGCCGAGATCGAGGACGCCCGGGACCGGCTCAAGTGGGACGAGGCGTTCGTCCTGCAGGTCGCCCTCGCCCGCCGCCGGCACGCCGACTCCCAGCTGCCGGCCGTGCCCCGCAAGCCGCTCGCCGACGGCCTGCTCGCCGCCTTCGACGCCAGGCTGCCCTTCACCCTCACCGACGGGCAGCGCAAGGTCTCCGCCGAGATCTTCGACGACCTCGCCACCGAGCACCCCATGCACCGCCTGCTGCAGGGAGAGGTCGGCTCCGGGAAGGCGCAGCCGCTCGACTCCCAGGTGTTGACACCCACCGGCTTTCGTCTGATGGGCGACCTCCAGGCTGGTGACCAGGTCGTCACCCCCTCAGGCGAGATCGCGTCGATCAGTGGTGTCTTCCCGCAGGGCGAGCGGGAAGTGTGGCGCCTCGTGCTCTCCGACGACACCGTCGTCGAGTGCGACGACGAGCATCTGTGGATCGTCGCGACGAGCTGCTCCTGGCACAGGGGAGACGAGCCGCAGATCCTCACGACTCGGCAGATGCGTGAAGATCTTCACAAGCCCAATGGCTCGTCCAAGTGGTACCTGCCCGCGGCGACACCAGTGGATCTTGAGCGGGTGGGAGAGGCGCCGCTCGATCCCTACGTCATGGGTGTGCTGCTGGGGGACGGCACCTTCCGACACAATCTCGCCTTCTCGACCATGGACGAGCAGATCGTCGAGGCTGTTCGTGCCGCACTGCCCGAGCCGTGCGTGGTCGTGCCCAAGCAGGACTCCCGGTGCGACTACCTCGTCCGGCTGCCCGGGCCGACCGGAGGCGTCCGGCGAAACCCCGTGATCCAGGCGCTGCGTGACCTGGAGCTGTGGGGAGCGACCTCGCACACCAAATTCGTCCCCGATGCCTACAGGACAGCACCGGTCAAGGACAGGCTCGCTGTCTTGCAGGGGCTGATGGACACGGACGGCACCGTCGACAAGAACGGGTACAGCGTTTCCTTCTGCTCGGTGTCCCGGGCATTGGCCGAGGACGTGGCCTGGCTGGTGCGATCCCTGGGAGGGCGGGCCCGGGTCCTGCCGAAGAAGCAAGCATTCAACGTGTCTGTGGCCATGCCCACGGAGTTCACGCCGTTCCGGCTCGAACGCAAGGCAGCGCGCCTTGTGGAACGGCGCAAGTACAACACCTTCCGTAGGGGAGTCCGGTCTATCGAGCACGTCGGCAGAAAGCCGGTCCAGTGCATCAGTGTGGATCATCCGGATCGTGCCTATGTGACGGACAATTTCACCGTCACCCACAACACCATGGTCGCCCTGCGCGCCATGCTCGGCGTCGTCGACACGGGCGGCCAGGCCGCGATGCTCGCCCCCACCGAGGTCCTCGCCCAGCAGCACCACCGGTCCATCACGGAGATGATGGGCGACCTCGCCGAGGGCGGCATGCTCGGCGGCGCCGAGCACGGCACGAAGGTGGCCCTGCTCACCGGCTCGATGGGCACCGCCGCCCGCCGCCAGGCGCTGCTCGACCTCGTCACGGGCGACGCCGGCATCGTCATCGGCACGCACGCCCTCATCGAGGACACCGTGCAGTTCCACGACCTGGGCCTGGTCGTCGTCGACGAGCAGCACCGCTTCGGCGTCGAGCAGCGCGACGCGCTGCGGGCCAAGGGGCACTCCCGGGGGGAGCGGCGGACGCCGCACCTGCTGGTGATGACGGCGACGCCGATCCCGCGCACGGTCGCCATGACCGTCTTCGGCGACCTGGAGACGTCCGTCCTCGACCAGCTCCCGGCCGGCCGCTCGCCCATCGCCACCCACGTGGTCCCCGCCAGGGACAAGCCGCACTTCCTGGCCCGCACCTGGGAGCGGGTGCGCGAGGAGGTGGAGGGCGGCCACCAGGCGTACGTCGTCTGCCCGCGCATCGGCGACGCCGAGGACGAGAAGCCGGCCGCGAAGGCCGCGGCCAAGGGCGAGGCGGAGGGCGAGCGGCGGCCGCCGCTCGCCGTGCTGGACGTCGCCGCGCAGCTCGCCGCCGGGCCGCTGGCCGGCTTGCGCGTGGAGGTGCTCCACGGGCGGATGCAGCCGGAGGCGAAGGACGACGTCATGCGCCGCTTCGCGGCCGGCGAGGTCGACGTCCTGGTCGCCACGACCGTCATCGAGGTCGGCGTGAACGTGCCCAACTCCACCGTGATGGTGATCATGGATGCGGACCGCTTCGGCGTCTCCCAGCTCCACCAGCTGCGCGGCCGGGTGGGCCGCGGCTCGGCCCCCGGGCTGTGCCTGCTGGTCAGCGAGGCGTTCGAGGCGAGCCCGGCGCGGACCCGGCTGGACGCGGTCGCACGCACGCTGGACGGCTTCGAGCTCTCCCGCATCGACCTCGAACAGCGCAGGGAGGGCGACGTGCTCGGCCAGGCCCAGTCCGGCGTCCGCTCCAGCCTGCGGATGCTCACCGTCATCGACGACGAGGACGTCATCGCGGCCGCCCGCGAGGAGGCCGGCGCGATCGTCGCCGCCGACCCCGAGCTGGCCGCCCTGCCCGCCCTGCGCACCGCACTGGACGCCCTGCTGGACCGGGAGCGGGAGGAGTTCCTCGACAAGGGATGAGCCCCGGCGGCACCCGCAGCGCCCGCGCACGGCCGACGCCATACGCTGAAGGGTGCGGCGGCCCCCGCCGCACCGTCACCCCACCGCGAAGGACTCGACACCCATGACCCGCGTGATCGCCGGCACCGCCGGCGGACGCCGCCTGGCCGTGCCACCCGGCACCGGCACCCGACCGACCTCCGACCGGGCGCGCGAGGGCCTGTTCTCCACCTGGGTCTCCCTGCTCGGCACCCTGGACGGCGCCCGGGTCCTGGACCTGTACGGCGGCTCGGGCGCGGTCGGACTGGAGGCGCTCTCGCGCGGCGCCGCGCACGTCCTGCTGGTCGAGGCCGACGCCCGCGCGGTGAAGGTCATCCGCGACAACGTCCGCGCCATCGGCATGCCGGGCGCCGAGGTGCGCAGCGGCAAGGCCGAGCAGGTCGTCGCCGGCGCGCCGCCGGCGGCCCCGTACGACGTGGTCTTCCTCGACCCGCCCTACGTCGTCGGCGACGACGACCTCCGCGAGATCCTGCTCACACTCCGCACCCGGGGCTGGCTCGCCGACGATGCATTGGTCACCGTGGAGCGGAGCACCAGGGGCGGGGAATTCCGCTGGCCGGACGGCTTCGACGCACTGAGGGCCCGTCGCTACGGCGAGGGGACGCTTTGGTACGGTCGCGCCGCCTCGGCGTGCACTGCCGACACCGAGTCAGGCACGTCATGAATGGACCGGAGAGCGAGGAACCACCGTTGCGCCGCGCCGTCTGTCCGGGGTCGTTCGACCCCGTCACCAATGGACACCTCGACATCATCGCCCGCGCTTCCAAGCTGTACGACGTGGTGCACGTCGCCGTGATGATCAACAAGTCGAAGCAGGGCATGTTCACCGTCGACGAGCGGATAGAGCTGCTGCGGCAGGTCACCGCCGAGTACGGCAACGTGCGGGTGGAGTCCTTCCACGGCCTGCTCGTCGACTTCTGCAAGCAGCGCGACATCCCCGCCATCGTCAAGGGCCTGCGAGCCGTCAGCGACTTCGACTACGAGCTGCAGATGGCCCAGATGAACAACGGCCTCTCGGGCGTCGAGACCCTGTTCGTGCCGACCAACCCGACCTACAGCTTCCTCTCCTCCAGCCTGGTCAAGGAGGTCGCGGCCTGGGGCGGCGACGTGTCCCACCTGGTGCCGCCGCTGGTGCTGGAGGCGCTCGACGAGCGGCTCGCCCGGCCCTGACGATCTGACGATTCATCAGTAGCTGTGGCGCCGGGGTCCCCGGCCGTACAGTCGTCCCGTTCGGTAGCGGCGGCCGCGAGGCCCCCCGGGAGCAAGAAGGCGGCGAGCGCCCACGTGGACGTCCAGAAGAAGCTCGACGAGATCGTCACGACCGTCGCCGGAGCCCGTGCCCTGCCGATGTCGGCGTCGTGCGTGGTGAACCGGGCCGAGCTGCTGGCCCTGCTGGAGGAGGTCCGGGCCGCCCTGCCCGGCTCGCTGGCCCAGGCGCGGGAGGTCATCGGCGGCCGTGAGCAGCTCGTCGCCGACGCCCGCGAGGAGGCCGAGCGCATCCTGGAGTCCGCCCGCGCCCAGCGCGGCAGCCTGATCTCCGACACCGAGGTCGCCCGCCACTCCCAGGAGGAGGCCGACCGCATCCTCGCCGAGGCCCGCCGGGAGGCCGAGGAGATCCGTGCCGGCGCCGACGACTACGTCGACGGCAAGCTCGCCAACTTCGAGGTCGTCCTCACCAAGACCATCGGTTCCGTCGACCGGGGCCGGGAGAAGCTCCTGGGCCTGCCCGGCGACGCGGCCGGGGACTTCGACGCCGACGCACCCGAGCGCAGCGGCGACCCCGCCACCCAGCGCCGCAGCGCCGACGCCTACGTCGACGCCAAGCTGGGTGCGGTCTCCGCCGTGCTGGCCAAGACCCTGGAGGCCGTCGGCCGGGGCCGCGAGAAGCTCCTCGGGGCCCGCCCCGCCGACGAGCTGGGTGCCCACATGGCCGCCCAGGACGGCCTGCGCGCGCCGGGCCGCCCCACCAGCGACGCCGACTTCCTCGCCGAGCTGGCCGCGCCCCAGGAGGCGCCGCACCGGCCCTATGCCCCGCCCCAGGAGGCCCCGCAGCCCCAGGAGCCCGTGTGGGCCGACTACGCCACCCCCGCGGTGGTCCACCCCGCCCAGCAGGACCCCTACGGCTATCCCCAGCAGCAACAGCACTACGTGCCCCACACCGACCCGTACGCGGTCCAGGGCGGCTACCAGCAGCCCGATCCGTACGCCTGGCACACCCAGGACGGCGGGCAGGCGTACGGGGCCGCCGAGGGCTACGCGGAGCCGCTGCAGCAGCCCCACCAGGTGCACCAGCCCCAGCACCCCCAGGGGCAGCAGCAGGGCGCGGCGCTCGACGAGACCAGCCTCTTCGACACCTCGATGATCGACCTCGACCAGCTCAGGCGGTACGAGCAGGGGCGCTGACGGCCCGCCGTCCGGCGCCGCCCGGGTGCGGATTGGGCCCACGGCGGCCCGTCCAGTATCCTGGCTCTTCGGTCGCGTGTACGTCCGCGATCCGGGCTGCCCTTTATGTGCTCCGTGCACCCAGGGGGCCGCCTCACCGCAGCGTAGAAAGCAGGAAGCCCTGAACGCCCGCCTCGACCCCCGTAACCCTCTCGTGTTCGATACGCGCGAGCTGGGCCGGCGTCCCGGTGCGCTGAAGAGGGTCTCCCGCTCCGTCCCCGCCCCGCAGGACCTCGGCATCGAGGTCATCGGCGTGCCCGAGGGCGCGGCGCTGGAGCTCGACCTCCGGCTGGAGTCGGTCATGGAAGGGGTGCTCGTCACAGGCACCGCCCGTGCACCGCTCACCGGGGAGTGCGTAAGGTGTCTGGAGCCGCTGGAGCGAGAGCTCGAAGCGGACTTCCAGGAGATGTTCTCCTACCCCGACGCCGACGACCGGAGCCGCCCCGCGGACACCGGCGACGACGCCGAGGACGATGAGGAGGACATGCTCTTCCTTGAGGCCGACTTGTTCGACCTCGAACCCGTGCTGCGGGACGCGGTGGTGCTCTCACTGCCGCTGCAGCCGGTGTGCCAGGAAGACTGCCCTGGCCTGTGCTCCGAGTGCGGGGCACGGCTGGCGGACGACCCGGACCACCACCACGATGCCGTCGACATCCGTTGGGCGGCACTGCAGGAGCTCGCTGGTTCCGACCAGGACGGCGAGAAGGACAACGCACCCCGTGCCAACGGGGATGACTCACAGGAGAAGTAGCCGTGGCTGTTCCGAAGCGGAAGATGTCGCGCAGCAACACGCGCCACCGCCGGTCGCAGTGGAAGGCTGCGGTCACCCCCCTGGTGGCGTGCGAGCGCTGCCACGAGCCGAAGCAGCAGCACATCGCGTGCCCCAGCTGCGGCACCTACAACAAGCGCCAGGTCCTCGCGGTCTGATCGGCGGGTGACAGGCTTCATGTCAGACGCCACTACGCCGAAGAAGGCGTCGGCGGACACGGCCTCGTCTCACACGCTTCTGGAAGGGCGGCTCGGGTACAACCTTGAGTCCGCCCTTCTGGTGCGTGCGCTGACGCATCGTTCCTACGCGTACGAGAACGGCGGCCTGCCCACCAACGAGCGACTGGAGTTCCTCGGGGACTCGGTGCTCGGCCTGGTGGTCACGGACACGCTGTACCGCATCCACCCCGACCTGCCCGAAGGCCAGCTGGCCAAGCTGCGGGCCGCGGTGGTCAACTCGCGCGCACTGGCGGAGGTCGGCCGCGGCCTCGACCTCGGCTCCTTCATCCGGCTCGGCCGGGGCGAAGAGGGCACGGGCGGACGGGACAAGGCGTCGATCCTCGCGGACACGCTGGAAGCGGTCATCGGTGCGGTCTATCTCGACCAGGGGCTCGAAGCCGCTGCCGAGCTGGTGCACCGGCTCTTCGATCCGCTGATCGAGAAGTCCTCGAACCTCGGCGCCGGCCTGGACTGGAAGACCAGCCTCCAGGAGCTGACCGCAACCGAGGGCCTCGGTGTGCCGGAGTACCTGGTCTCCGAGACCGGTCCCGACCACGAGAAGACCTTCACGGCTGCTGCCCGCGTCGGTGGTGTCGCGTACGGCACCGGCACCGGCCGCAGCAAGAAGGAAGCGGAGCAGCAGGCGGCCGAGTCCGCCTGGCGCGCCATCAACAGTGCCGCGGAGGCACGCCTGGCGGCCGACAAGGCCGCCGCCGAGGAGGCCGCCGCAGCGGGGGGCACCGAGCCCACCGCCTGATGGCGCCGCTGCGCCGTCCACACGATCCCGGAACGCCGGGCGGGTCCCACGGGCCCGCCCGGCGTTGCCGGAATCGGACGCACCCCCTGTACGGATCCCAGCCTGCGGAGGAACACCGGTGCCCGAGCTGCCCGAGGTCGAGGTCGTCCGCACCGGCCTGGAGCGCTGGGTGTGCGGGCGCACGGTCGCCGCGGTGGAGGTCCTGCACCCCCGGGCCGTCCGGCGCCACCTCGCCGGGCCCGACGACTTCGCCGCCCAGCTGACCGGACACCGCCTGGGCACGGCACACCGCCGCGGCAAGTACCTCTGGCTGCCGGTCGAGCCCCCCGTGCACAGCCCTGACAGCGCGGCCGCCCCCGGCCGGGCCGTCCTCGCCCACCTGGGCATGAGCGGGCAGCTGCTGGTGCAGCCCCAGGGTTCGCCCGACGAGAAGCACCTGCGCATCCGCTTCCGCTTCGCCGACGCCGAGGCCACCGAGCTCCGCTTCGTCGACCAGCGCACGTTCGGCGGCCTCTCGCTGCACGACACGGTGCCCGGCGACCCCGACGGCCTGCCGGACGTCATCGCCCACATCGCGCGCGACCCTCTGGACCCGGCCTTCGACGACGACGCCTTCCACGCCGCCCTGCGCCGGCGCCGTACCACCGTCAAGCGCGCCCTGCTCGACCAGTCGCTGATCAGCGGCGTCGGCAACATCTACGCGGACGAGGCGCTGTGGCGCACCCGCCTGCACTACGACCGGCCGACGGCCGGCCTCACCCGGCCGCGCACGGCCGAGCTGCTGCTGCACATCCGTGAAGTCATGAACGAGGCGCTCGCGGCCGGCGGCACCAGCTTCGACAGCCTCTACGTCAACGTCAACGGCGAGTCCGGCTACTTCGACCGCTCGCTGGACGCCTACGGGCGGGAGGACGAGCCCTGCCGTCGCTGCGGCACGCCCATGCGCCGCCGCCCCTGGATGAACCGCTCCAGCTACTTCTGCCCGCGCTGCCAGCCCGCGCCGCGCCCCGCGCGCTAGCGACCGACGGGCGCTAGCGCCCCGCGTCGTAGCGCTCCCGGGCCGCCATGACCTCCGGCATCCGCTCCTCCAGCAGCTCGATCAGGCCCAGGAGCCGGTCGGCGGTCTCCCGCCCCAGCGGCGTCAGCCGGTAGTCCACCCGCGGAGGGTTGGTCTGCTGTGCCTCGCGGTGCACCAGCCCGTCACGCTCCAGCGCCTGGAGCGTCTGCGCCAGCATCTTCTCGCTGACGCCCTCCACCCGCCGGCGCAGCTCGTTGAAGCGCAGCGTGTCCTCGCGGAGCGCGCCGAGCGTGAGGCTGCCCCAGCGACCCGTGACGTGCCCCAGGGTCTCGCGCGACGGGCAGTTGCGCGCGAAGACGTCGAAGGGCAGCTGCTCGTCCAGGCCGTCGTGCGTCGTCATGAGAACACCATACTGCGACGCAGCGCTAACCAGTGGGTTGCGCTATCAAAAAGTTAGTGCTTTCCTGTGGTCACCCATTCAGCGCAACCGCCTCCTGGAGTCCTCCCGTGACCACCCCTGTCGTCTCCATCGCCTACCACTCCGGCTTCGGCCACACCGCCGTGCTCGCCGAGGCCGTCCGGACCGGTGCCACCGAGGCCGGCGCGACCGTCAACCTGATCAACGTCGCCGAGATCACCGAGGCCCAGTGGGAGCAGCTCGACGCCTCCGACGCGATCGTCTTCGGCTCGCCCACCTACATGGGCACCGCCTCCGGCGCCTTCCACGTCTTCGCCGAGGCCACCTCCAAGCGCTGGTTCACCCGCGCCTGGCAGGACAAGATCGCGGCCGGCTTCACCAACTCCGCCTCCAAGAGTGGCGACAAGCTGCACACCCTGCAGTTCTTCACCGTCCTCGCGGCCCAGCACGGCATGCACTGGGTGGGCCTCGGTGCCATGCCCGGCTGGAACAGCTCCACGGCCTCCGAGAACGACCTCAACCGCCTCGGCTTCTTCCTGGGTGCCGGCGCCCAGACCAACAACGACCAGGGCCCCGAGGGCGTGCACAAGGCCGACATAGCCACCGCCGAGCTCCTCGGTCGCCGCGTCGCCGAGCAGACCCGCGTCTACGTCGCGGGCCGCGCCGCCCTCTGACGCGCACCCCGCTGCCCCGGCCGGACGACACGGCGGTCGTCCGGCCGGGGCAGCGGTGCGGGAGCGGTGGTCAGTAGCCGAAGTCCTGCGTCCAGTAGGGGCCGTTGCCGCCGTGGTGGACGCCCACGCCGATGCTCTTGTAGTCGCAGTTGAGGATGTTCGCGCGGTGTCCGCTGCTGCGCATCCACGCGTCCATCACCGTGCGGGCGTCCGGGTGGCCGCGCGCGATGTTCTCCCCGCCGAGGTTCTTGATGCCGCGCTTGCCGGCCCGGTCCCAGGGGGTCCTGCCGTCGGGGTCGGTGTGGTCGAAGAAGCCCCGCCGGGCCATGTCGTCGCTGAACGACTGGGCGAGACGGGTGAGCGTGCCGCTGGCCCGCAGCGGGCGGCATCCCGCCTTCGCCCGCTCGGCGTTGACCAGGGCGAGCACCAGGTGGGCGGCGGAGGAGCGGGGATCGGCGAGCGTGCCGTGCACGCGCGTCTCCGTGCCGTCGTCGCCGGCTGCCGCACCGGATGCCGCGGCGTGCGGTCGCGGTGTCGTACGGGCCGGACGCGGGGCGGGGGAGTCCTGCCGCGGTGCGGCGTCGGTGTGCTCGTCGGCCGGTGCCGCGGAGGGCGGTGCGGACAGGGCGTCGGCGGGCGGGCGCTCGGCGCCGCGGCTGGCGGGGACGTCCTGCCGGAGGCTCGCCCGTGCCATCCGCCGGGCCTCGGCCCCGGCCTCCTGCCCCGGCTGGTCGCGCTGGTCCGCCCGGTCCGCCGGGGCGGCGGCGGGCCGGGAACGCTGGTCCGCTCCCGGGGGCGGGCTGTCGGGGCGCACCTGACCCGTGGCGCCCACGCCGGGGGAGGTGCCGGCCTCGCCGCCGGGGGAGAGGGCGCCGGTGGGCAGCAGGCCGGAGACCATGGCGACCGCTCCCATGGCCACGGCGGCGGAGGCGCCCAGGAAGCCGGTCCGCCGGGCGGGTGGTGCAGCCTTGGCGGGCCGGGCGGCCTTCGGGGGCTTCACGGTCTTGGCGGCCCGGCCGGCGGCCGCTCCGGTCGCACCGGCCTTGGACCGCTTGGGGCGGTGCGGGCTCCGGTGGCGCCCCGCGCCGGAGGGGTGGATCACGGGAAGGGGCTGGGTGACGGCTTCGGCCGGGTCCTCGGCCTCGAACGCCGGTGCCGACTCGCCGGCCACGGGTGCCCGGGCTTTCCGGGCATTCGCTGCCGCCTCTTCGGCGGTCGCGCGGGCAGAGCGTCGATGGCGACCCATCCGCTGCCTTCCTCACGTGTTCGGCGTCAAAGTGCGTCACTCGTCCGGGGGAGCCTTATGTCGCCGCGACTGTACGGCACGGGTTGCCGGGCCGAAGTGCTGCTTATGTAATTGGCCGGTTAACGTGCAGACATGAACGAGAATGTCCGCCTCACTGCCTGGGTCCGTGGCCATGTGCAGGGCGTTGGTTTCCGTTGGTTCACTCGGGCCAACGCATTGCGCATCGGTGAACTCATCGGCTTCGCCTCGAACCTCTCGGACGGCCGGGTCCAGGTCGTCGCCGAGGGCCCCCGCCAGGGATGCGAACAACTGCTCGACTGGCTGCGGCAGGGCGACACGCCCGGCCGCGTGGACGGCGTCACCGAGATCTGGGACACACCCAAGGGCGGCTACGACGGCTTCGAGATCCGCTGACCGTACGACCCTGAAATCGCATTCCGGCTCGATTTCCGCGAGGGGCCGGTGACGCCCGGCATCGGGCGCATATGTTCCTGGCATATGCGCCCGATGGAAATTGCCTGATGGTTGCCAACTCGGCCGCATCGTGCAAGGCTGCCTCTCAACGGATGATCTCTACGCCCCCTCGGGCCCCGGGTGCGGAATGCGGCGCGGATTACCTCGCGCGCACCCCCGGGACGCCTGCGGATACGGGGTGTGATCGTGTTGACCGTCAAACCATTTGGTGAGACTCTGGAAGCCCCGCGCACCTTAGCTGTTTGGCATTGAAACACCGCAGTAGTGATGGCAGACACCGCGGGTGCGAATCCCTCACGACCCACACCGCTTCGGTCGGTCACTCAGTGTGGAGGACCATCCATCATGGCAAAGGCGCTTCTCGGTTACGTCGGCGGCTCCGACCCCCGAGTCCTCTCCGAGATGCGACGGCTCCAGCAGCGTGTCCAGGACCTCGAATCCGAGCTCATCCGGATGCAGGCCGAGAACGACGCGCTGACTGCCGCCGCTCACCACGGTGACTCGCTGCTCGACAGCATCGACGTAACCAAGGCGGAGCCTGCGCTCGCCTGATCGTGCCTGCCCCCGGGGGGTCACGGTCGGGCTGCCCTGTCAGCCGCTAGAGAGTTGCAGTTGCAAGGGACGCTTCGGCGTCCCTTCGTCGTATCCCGGCGAATCCGCCAGAATTCCCCCGTCGCCTCCTCACGGATGTAGTGCCCGGCACCTCCCAGGGTGAAACCGAGATGAACGGTAGAGTCCTCCCGCGTGCACCTCAAGAGCCTGACCCTGCGCGGGTTCAAATCCTTCGCCTCCGCCACGACCCTGCGCTTCGAACCCGGCATCACCTGTGTCGTGGGCCCCAACGGTTCCGGGAAGTCCAACGTCGTCGACGCCCTTTCCTGGGTGATGGGCGAGCAGGGCGCCAAGTCGCTGCGCGGCGGCAAGATGGAGGACGTCATCTTCGCCGGGACGACCGGCCGGGCCCCGCTCGGCCGCGCCGAGGTCTCCCTGACGATCGACAACTCCGACGGTGCCCTCCCCATCGACTACGCCGAGGTCACCATCACGCGGATCATGTTCCGCAACGGCGGCAGCGAGTACCAGCTCAACGGTGACACCTGCCGGCTCCTCGACATCCAGGAACTGCTCTCCGACTCCGGCATCGGCCGCGAGATGCACGTCATCGTCGGCCAGGGACAGCTCGACTCCGTCCTGCACGCCGACCCCACGGGCCGCCGCGCGTTCATCGAGGAGGCCGCCGGCGTCCTCAAGCACCGCAAGCGCAAGGAGAAGGCGCTGCGGAAGCTCGACGCGATGAAGGCCAACCTCGCCAGGGTCCAGGACCTCACCGACGAGCTCCGCCGCCAGCTCAAGCCGCTCGGCCGGCAGGCCGCCGTGGCCCGCCGCGCCGCCGTCATCCAGGCGGACCTGCGCGACGCCCGGCTCCGGCTGCTCGCCGACGACCTCGTCGCCCTCCGCGAGGCCCTGCGCTCCGAGATCGCCGACGAGGCCGCCCTCAAGGCCCGCAAGGAGGCCGCCGAGGCCGAGCTGCGCGCCGCGGCCCAGCGCGAGGCGGCACTGGAGGAACAGGTCCGCGAGCTCACCCCGCGCCTCGCCGCGGCCCAGCAGACCTGGTACGAACTCTCGCGCCTGGCCGAGCGCGTGCGCGGCACCATCAGCCTGGCCGACGCCCGCGTCACCAGCGCCACCACCGCCCCGGCCGAGGAGCGGCGCGGCCGCGACCCCGAGGACCTCGAACGCGAGGCCGCCCGCATCCGCGAACAGGAAGCGGAGCTCGAAGCCGCCCTGGAGGCCGCCGGCCGCGCCCTGGAGGACACCGCCGAGCACCGCGCCGACCTCGAACGCCGCCTCGCCGAGGAGGAGCGCCGCCTCCGCGACGCCGCCCGCGCCGTCGCCGACCGCCGCGAACACCTCGCCCGCCTGCACGGCCAGGTCACCGCCGCCCGCGGCCGGGCCGCCTCCGCCGAGGCGGAGATCGGCCGTCTCGCGGCCGCCCGCGACGAGGCGGCCGAGCGCGCGGCCGCCGCCCAGGAGGAGTACGAGCACCTGCAGGCCGAGGCCGACGGCGCCGACGCGGGCGACGCCGAGCTGACCGCCCGTCACGACCGGGCCAAGGCGTCCCTCGCCGCCGCCGAGGCCGCCCGCGACGCCGCCCGCGAGGAGGCGGCCGACGCCGAGCGCCACCGCGCGGCGATCACCGCCCGTCACGACGCCCTCGCCCTCGGCCTGCGCCGCAAGGACGGCACGGGCGCCCTGCTGTCGGCGAAGGAACGATTGGGCGGACTCCTCGGCCCCGCCGCGGAACTCCTCTCCGTCACCCCCGGTTACGAACTTCCCGTCGCCGCCGCCCTGGGCGCCGCCGCCGACGCGCTCGCCGTGACCGGCCCCGCGGCCGCCGCCGAGGCACTGCGCCTGCTGAAGAAGGAGGACGCCGGCCGCGCCGTCCTCCTGCTGACCGGCGCCCCGGACGACGGCGCCGACGAGACGGCCCCGCCCGGCCCCTTCCCGGCCGCCGCCGCACTCGTCCGCGCCCCGCTGGACCTGCAGGGGGCCGTCCACAGGCTGCTGCGCGGCATCGTCGTCGTCGACACCCTCGAAGACGCCGAACACCTCGTCACCGCGCATCCCGCGCTGACCGCCGTCACCGCCGAGGGCGACCTCCTCGGCGCGCACCACGCCCAGGGCGGCTCCGCCGGAGCCCCCAGCCTCATCGAGACGCAGGCGGCGGTCGACGAGGCGGCAGCCGAACTCACCCGCCTCGCCGCCCACTGCGCCGAACGGGCCGCGGCCCGGCACGAGGCCGAGGAGCACCGCGCCCGCTGCGCCGCGCTCGTCGAGGAGCTGTCGGCCGGCCGCAGCGCCGCCGACCGCGAGAAGTCCCGGGCCGCCCAGGCGCTCGGCCGGCTCGCCGGACAGGCCCGCGCCGCCGCGGGCGAGGCCGAGCGAACGGCCGCCGCCGCCGAACGAGCCCGGGAAGCCCTGGTCCGTGCCACCGAGGAGGCCGAAGAACTCGCCGAACGGCTGGCCGCCGCCACCGAACGCGCCCTCGACGAGGGCGCCGACGAGCCCGACACCTCCGTGCGCGACCGCCTCGCCGCCGACGGGGCCAACGCCCGCCAGACCGAGATGGAGGCGCGGCTGCAGGTCCGTACGCACGAGGAGCGCGTGAAGGCACTCGCGGGCCGCGCCGACGCCCTCGACCGGGCGGCGCAGACCGAGCGCGAGGCTCGCCGGCGCGCCGAGCAGCGCCGCACCCGGCTGCGCCACGAGGCCCAGGTGGCGACGGCCGTCGCCGCCGGGGCCCGCCAGCTGCTGGCCCACGTCGAGGTGTCGCTGGTGCGCGCCGACGAGGAGCGGACGGCCGCCGAGGCCGCCAAGGCCGGGCGCGAACGCGAGCTGACCGAGGGCCGCAACCGGGCCCGCGACCTCAAGGCGGAGCTGGACAAGCTCACGGACTCCGTCCACCGCGGCGAAGTGCTGGGCGCGGAGAAGCGGCTGCGCATCGAACAGCTGGAGGCGAAGGCCCTCGAAGAACTGGGCGTCGAACCCACCGCCCTGATCGCCGAGTACGGCCCCGACCAGCCCGTACCCCCCTCGCCCCCCGCCGAGGGCGAGGAGCTGCCCGACGACCCGGACCACCCCCGCAACCGCCCGGTGCCCTACGAGCGGGCCGCCCAGGAGAAGCGCCTGAAGGCTGCCGAACGGGCCTACCAGCAGCTCGGCAAGGTCAACCCCCTCGCCCTGGAGGAGTTCGCGGCGCTGGAGGAGCGCCACCAGTTCCTCTCCGAGCAGCTCGAAGACCTCAAGAAGACCCGTGCGGACCTCCTGCAGGTGGTCAAGGACGTCGACAAGCGGGTGGAGGAGGTCTTCACCGCGGCGTACCACGACACGGCCCGCGAGTTCGAGGGCGTCTTCTCCCGCCTCTTCCCCGGCGGCGAGGGCCGCCTGGTCCTCACCGACCCCGAGGACATGCTGGCCACCGGCGTGGACGTCGAGGCCCGCCCGCCGGGCAAGAAGGTCAAGCGCCTCTCGCTCCTGTCCGGCGGCGAACGCTCGCTGACGGCGGTTGCCCTGCTCGTCGCGATCTTCAAGGCCCGTCCGAGCCCGTTCTACGTCATGGACGAGGTCGAGGCGGCTCTGGACGACACCAACCTCCAGCGCCTGATCGGGATCATGAAGGAGCTCCAGGAGAGCTCCCAGCTCATCGTGATCACGCACCAGAAGCGCACGATGGAGGTGGCCGACGCGCTCTACGGAGTGTCGATGCAGGGCGACGGAGTGTCGAAGGTGATCAGTCAGCGCCTCAACTGACCAAGATCACTTCAAGTATTGAACTCAAACTCCTGGCCCTCGTGGGAGAAACCTCATCGTCGTTCTCTATTGACTTCGGAAAATGAAGACGTAGGGTCTCCCACGTTGCTTACGCCTTCAAGTGGTGGGCGCTTTGATCTTGTGCCCCACTGGAATGGCCACCCCCCACCCCGGCAACGTGGCCGGGTCCCAGGAGTACACGTTGACCAGCACTGCGACGGCGCAGGGTGCCGAGGGCCGCAAGGCCCAACCGGACCACCTCGGCCATGTCATCTTCATCACCGCGGCCGCGGCCATGGGTGGCTTCCTCTTCGGCTACGACAGCTCCGTGATCAACGGCGCCGTCGAGGGCATCCGCGGGAAGTACGACATCGGTTCGGCCGCCCTCGCGCAGGTCATCGCCATCGCGCTGATCGGCTGCGCCATCGGTGCCGCCACGGCCGGCAAGCTGGCCGACCGCATCGGCCGCATCCGCGTCATGCAGATCTCCGCGACGCTCTTCACCATCAGCGCCGTCGGTTCGGCCCTGCCCTTCTCGCTCTACGACCTCGCCTTCTGGCGCGTCCTGGGCGGCATGGCCATCGGCATGGCCTCGGTCATCGGCCCGGCCTACATCGCCGAGGTCTCCCCGCCCGCCTACCGCGGCCGTCTCGGCGCGTTCCAGCAGGCCGCGATCGTCATCGGCATCGCCATCTCGCAGCTGGTCAACTGGGGCATCCTCAACGTCGCCGACGGTGACCAGCGCGGCAAGGTCATGGGCATCGAGGCATGGCAGGTCATGCTCGGCGTCATGGTGATCCCGGCCGTCCTCTACGGCCTGCTCTCCTTCGCGATCCCCGAGTCGCCCCGCTTCCTGATCTCCGTCGGCAAGACCGACAAGGCCAAGAAGGTCCTGGCCGACGTCGAGGGCCACACCGTCGACCTCGACAAGCGCGTCGCCGAGATCGAGCTCGCCATGAAGAGCGAGCAGAAGTCCACCTTCAAGGACCTGCTCGGCGGCCGCTTCGGCCTGCTGCCGATCGTCTGGGTCGGCATCGGCCTCTCCGTCTTCCAGCAGTTCGTCGGCATCAACGTCGCGTTCTACTACTCCTCGACGCTGTGGCAGTCGGTGGGCGTGAACCCGGAGAGCTCGTTCTTCTACAGCTTCACCACGTCGATCATCAACATCGTCGGTACCGTGATCGCGATGGTCCTGGTCGACCGCATCGGCCGCAAGCCGCTCGCCCTCGTCGGCTCCATCGGCATGGCGCTCTCCCTGGCCCTCGAAGCCTGGGCCTTCGCCTCCAAGACCGCCGACGGCACCCTGCCGACCACCCAGGGCACGGTCGCCCTGGTCGCGGCCCACGCCTTCGTGCTCTTCTTCGCCCTCTCCTGGGGCGTCGTGGTCTGGGTCTTCCTCGGCGAGATGTTCCCCAACCGCATCCGCGCCGCGGCGCTCGGCGTGGCCGCCTCCGCCCAGTGGGTCGCGAACTGGGCCATCACGGCCAGCTTCCCGAGCCTGGCGGACTGGAACCTCTCCGGCGCGTACGTGATCTACACGGTCTTCGCCGTGCTCTCGATCCCCTTCGTGCTCAAGTACGTGAAGGAGACCAAGGGCAAGGCGCTGGAGGAGATGGGCTAACCCCCCCCGCCGCCCGTCCCCTCCAAAGGGCGCTGCCCCCGGCTACGGCCGGGGGCAGCGCCCTTTTCGTACGGGGGTCGCAGGCCCTGCCGGGCTGGGCCGGTATCGCCTTGCGCGACCCGTACGTGGCGGTGGCTGCGCGCCGCGGTTGCATTTGCGCCCGCCTTCCCCCAGCTACCGCTGGGAGGTGCCCCAGCCCTGCGGAACGATGGCACGCAAACGGACGGGAGGGGCCGGGGTGGGGTGAGCCCTGACAGGGGGCGTAAAGCGTTATTTGCGGCGACGGAGACGGCACGTCAACGCGCTGCAGGGGCCGTAGATAATGCACCCCCAGAAGGGCCCGCCCCACCCCGGCCCCGGCACCACGACGGCGCTGCGGCGGGCAAACGAAAGAGGGCCCCCGCGCAGGGGGCCCTCTCACCGTTCAGCAGGACGGAACTACGCCGCCACCTTCTCGCGCTCGGTGCGCTCCGCGACCTGGGCCGCCTCTTCGCGAGGCGTCGGCAGCACCGCCATGATCGCCGCCGAGATGGCGATCGTCGCCGCCCAGCCGAGCCCGTACTTGCCGACGAACGTCGACGCCAGCGGCCCCGTGAACCAGTCGCACTTCGTGAAGCAGATACCGGCCGCCAGCGCCACGGTCCACGCCGTCATCGCCTGCCAGCAGAAGCCGCCCACGTACCAGTACCGGCTCGTGCGGCCCGTGTCCATGAGCGCCTCCGCGTCGTACCGCACGGCCCGCGACTTCCGCCGCGCCATGTCGACCGCGTACACGCCGATCCACGCCGAGAACGAGACGGCCAGCAGGATCAGGAAGGTGATGAAGGAGCTCAGGAAGCTCTTCGCGACGAGCATCAGCAGCAGACCGCCCACCAGCGAGATGACGGCGTTGATGCTCACGGCCATGGCCCGCGGCAGCTTGACGCCCATCGTCTGGGCGGTGAAGCCGGCCGAGTACATCGACAGGCTGTTGATCAGCAGCATGCCCACGATCGCGGTCACCAGGTACGGCACCGCCAGCCACGTCGGCAGGATGTCGCCCAGGAAGGAGACGGGGTCCGGCGCATCGGCCAGCCCGGGCGTGGCGACGGCCATCACGGCACCCATGAGCACCATCGGCACCATGACCAGACCCGCACCGGAGACCGTCGCACCGACGATCTTCTTGCCGGAGGCGGCGTGCGGCAGGTACCGCGCGAAGTCCGGCCCGGTCGGCACCCAGCTGATGCCACCGGCGGCGATGGTCCCGATGCCGGCGATCATCATCGCCGTCGTGCCGGCCGGCTTCGAGAAGACGTCGTCCCACTTGATGTGGGTGATCAGGTAGCCGAGCACCAGCACGCTGAAGATGCCGAAGAGGTACGTCGACCACTGGTTGCAGACGTTGAGCGCCTTGCGTCCCATGCCGCTCACCAGGAAGGTGCAGGCCACGAAGACGAACAGCGTGATGACGATCAGCACGTTGTTGCTCTTCACGCCGAAGAGCAGGTCGAGGACGGTGAGCACGGCGTACGCGCCCGTCACGGCGTTGATCGTCTCCCACCCGAAGCGGGCGACCCACAGGATCGCCCCGGGGAAGAGGTTGCCGCGTACACCGAACGTGGCGCGCGAGAGCATCGCGCCGGGCGCACCGCCCCACTTGCCGGAGACGGACAGCACACCGACGAGGCCGAAGGACACGAGCGCCGCGCACGCCGCGACGATCAGGACCTGCCAGAAGTTCAGCGCGTTGAAGACCACCAGCGCCGCGCCCATGGTGAGCAGCAGCACACTGATGTTGGCGGCGACCCAGGTCGGGAAGAGCTCCCGGACCCGGCCGTGCCGCTCGTGATCGGGGACGGGCTCGATGCCGCGGGTTTCTATCGCACTCGCGCCGGCCGCGTCGGCGGTACCGGTCGCGTCGGGGGTGCTGGACACGTTGGCGCCGTCGGCAGCGTTGTCCGTCATGGGGGCCATATCGGGGGCTCCGTGCAGGGTGAAGCAGGGCGGGGCCTGGGCAGAAAGGGACGTTGGGACTCTACGCGCGTCGCGCGAGCCCACGCCATCGTACTTTGATCTAACTTTGGCCGGTTAGTGCCGTTGGTCCTTGGAGCAAGGCACAACAAGACACCAACGGACGCCCTGCGACCTGCGGCGTCACGGCACTGCGGCGCTCCGCCGCCGAGGTGTCCGATACTGGGTGCGTTATGGACATCGTCATCCTTGCTGTAGTCATCGCTGTGGTCGCGCTCGGCGCGATCAGCGGGCTCGTGGTCAGCAGCCGCAAGAAGAAGCAGCTGCCCCCCGCTCCGCCGAGCAGCCCGTCTGTCACCGCGCCGCCCGCCGAGCCGCACGTCGGCGAGGAGGCCGAGACCCCGCGCGCCGAGGCGCGCCGCACCGTAGAAGAAGTAGAGCTCCCCGAAGCTCCCGCCCCGGCCCCGGTCGCCGAGGAGAGCGCGCCGGCCGTCGAGCCGGAGACCGCGGCCGAGGCCGCCGCCCCGGCCGAGCCGGAGATCGAGGTCCCGGAGCCCACCGCCGGCCGTCTCGTGCGCCTGCGCGCCCGGCTCTCCCGTTCCCAGAACTCCCTCGGCAAGGGTCTGCTGACCCTGCTGTCCCGTGAGCACCTCGACGAGGACACCTGGGAGGAGATCGAGGACACCCTCCTCACCGCCGACGTCGGCGTCGCGCCGACGCAGGAGCTGGTCGAGCGGCTGCGCGAGCGCGTGAAGGTGCTCGGCACGCGCACCCCCGAGGAACTGCGCGCCCTGCTCCGCGAGGAGCTGCTGACGCTCATCGGCACCGACTTCGACCGCAGCGTCCACACCGAGCCGGGCGTGGGCGTGAACGGCGAGGAGAAGCCCGGCGTCGTCATGGTCGTCGGCGTCAACGGCACCGGCAAGACCACCACCACGGGCAAGCTGGCCCGCGTCCTCGTGGCCGACGGCAAGTCCGTCGTCCTGGGCGCGGCCGACACCTTCCGCGCCGCCGCTGCCGACCAGCTCCAGACCTGGGGCGAGCGCGTCGGTGCCCGGACGGTCCGCGGCCCCGAGGGCGGCGACCCGGCGTCGATCGCCTTCGACGCGGTCAAGGAGGGCATCGCCGAGAACGCGGACGTCGTGCTCGTCGACACCGCCGGCCGACTGCACACCAAGACGGGCCTCATGGACGAGCTCGGCAAGGTCAAGCGCGTCGTGGAGAAGCACGGCTCGGTCGACGAGGTGCTGCTGGTGCTCGACGCCACCACCGGTCAGAACGGCCTCGTGCAGGCGCGCGTCTTCGCCGAGGTCGTGAACATCACCGGCATCGTCCTCACCAAGCTGGACGGCACCGCCAAGGGCGGCATCGTCGTCGCGGTCCAGCGCGAACTGGGCGTTCCGGTGAAGCTCGTGGGCCTGGGCGAGGGCGCGGACGACCTCGCGCCGTTCGAGCCGGAGGCGTTCGTCGACGCCCTGATCGGCGAGTAACCCCGCACGGGCCGTCCGGCCGGAGAAAGGGCCCGCGTCGCAGGTGCAGCTGCGACGCGGGCCCTTTCGCATGCGACGGCTCCCGGGCGCGTCGTATACGACGACGCCGCGAAGGGGCCGCGGGCCCCGGCGCCGCGCCGGGGCCCGCGGCCCCGCACTGCGCGGGGCCGTGCCAGGGGCGGCGGCTCACCCGGCGGCGGCCCGGTGGCAGACGTAGGCCAGGGTGCCCAGCAGCAGCCGCGCCTCGGGGGGCCGCCCCGCGGTGTCCAGGGCGGGCGGCAGCAGCCACCGCATGGGCCCGAGGCCCGCGAAGTCGGACGGCGGTGCCGTGATGTGGTCGCCGTGACCCAGCCCCCGCAGGTCGAGCCGGGCGTCGTCCCAGCCCATCCGGTACAGCAGCTGGGGGAGTTCCGCGGCGGCGCCGGGGGCGACGAAGAACAGCGCACGGCCGTGCGGGGTGAGCGCCACCGGCCCCAGCGGCACCCCCATGCGCTCCAGCCGTGCCAGTGCGTGCCGGCCGGCGGCCTCGGAGACCTCCAGCGCGTCGAACGAGCGTCCCGTCGGCAGCAGGACGGCCGCCCCCGGGACCTCCGCCCAGGCGGCCGCCGCCTCGTCCAGCGTGGAGCCCGCCTTGACGGGCGGGGCGAAGGAGAGCGGGTGCGCGCCGGGGGAGGGGCAGGCGGCGACGCCGCACGAGCAGGTGACGCGGCCGCCGCGCGAGGCCCGCGCGCCGGGGACCACGTCCCACCCCCACAGCCCGGTGTACTCCGCGACCGTCGTCACGGCCTCGGACGCGCGGCCTCGACGCCGAGAGCCGGAGCGCAGATCCCGGATGCCGCCGATAGTGAAGCCCATGCCCCCTCCAACGGGTCGTGCTCGCGGATGGTTACGTGTCGGAGTGTCTCGGACACGGACCGTCGCGGACCTCTGTCGCGGGACGGCGCGACGGTGCGCAAGAGGTGGTGCGGCAGGGGCCGTGCGCCGTGGCGCACATCCCTTCACCTTCCCGCTGGTTTCCGCGCGTTCGTTCCGTGTCAAGTCAATCGCGAAGCGGGAGGAAGGAGTTCATTCGTTGGGGTGGCGAATGGTGGCGTTTACTGGACTGCTCTCGCCCGACCGGTGATCGTAGGATTACTTTCGGTACATGAACCCCGCCGGACAAGCGGCCGCAGTGCACACGCACGGCAACGACACACGCAGGGCAATGCACGCGCACGAGCACGACAGGCTGTTGGCGGTTCGCACGCAGACGTGCGGGTGCACGCATGGATGTGGATGCACGTATGGATGCAGGCGCTTGGCTGCGCAGCTGCAGAGTTTCGGATGGGGGCGTTCCCGTGGGCGGCAGTGTCAGTGATGCCGAGGGTGCCGACATGGCTGATGGCGCGGCGGAGGAGTCCGGGGACGCGACGGGCGACAAGCCGCTCGACAAGTCCGCCGACAAAGCCGAGAAGCGCCCCAACGGACAGCTGAATTCGTGGTTCCTGCGCAGCGGATGGTCGAAGGGCGAACTGGCGCGGCAAGTGAACCGCCGGGCCCGGCAATTGGGCGCCCATCACATCAGCACGGACACCTCGCGGGTGCGCCGCTGGCTGGACGGCGAACAGCCGCGCGAGCCGATCCCGAAGATCTTGTCCGAGCTGTTCTCCGAGCGCTTCGGCTGTGTCGTCGGCGTCGAGGACATCGGCCTGCGGGCCGCGCACCAGTCGCCCTCCGTGTCGGGGGTCGACCTGCCGTGGGCGGCCCCGCAGACCGTCGAGCTGCTCAGCGAGTTCTCCCGCAGCGACCTGATGCTGGCGCGCCGGGGCTTCCTCGGCACCTCCCTGGCGCTGGCCGCCGGGCCCTCCCTGATCGAGCCCATGCAGCGCTGGCTGGTCCCCGGCCCCGCGGGCCGGGACGCCGCGGGCGCCGCCGACCGCGACCGCCCCCGGCGGTCGCGGCTGTCCGGACCCGAGCTGGAGCTGCTGGAGTCCACGGCCGTGATGTTCCGGCAGTGGGACGCCCAGTGCGGCGGCGGCCTGCGCCGCAAGGCCGTGGTCGGGCAGCTCCACGAGGTCACCGACCTGCTGCAGGAGCCCCAGCCCGAGGACATCTCGCGACGGCTCTTCCAGGTCGCCGCCGAGCTCGCCCAGCTCGCGGGCTGGATGAGCTACGACATCGGCCTGCACCCCACCGCCCAGAAGTACTTCGTGCTGGCCCTGCACGCCGCCAAGGAGGCCGGCAACCGCCCCCTGGGCTCGTACATCCTCTCCAGCATGAGCCGTCAGATGATCCACCTCGGCCGCCCCGACGACGCCCTGGAGCTCATCCACCTCGGCCAGTACGGTTCGCGGGAGACGGCCACCCCGCGGACCCAGGCCATGTTGTATGCGATGGAGGCCCGCGCGTACGCCAACATGGGCCAGCCCGCCAAGGTCAAGCGCGCGGTGAGCATGGCCGAGGACTGCTTCGGCGACTGCGAGTCCGGTGACGGCGACCCCGACTGGATCCGCTTCTTCTCCGAGGCCGAGCTGAACGCCGAGAACGCCCACTCCTTCCGCGACCTCGCCTACGTGGCCGGCCGCAGCCCCACCTACGCCTCGCTGGCACGCCCCAAGATGGAGCGGGCCGTCGAGCTCTTCGCACAGGACAACGAGCACCAGCGCTCCTACGCCCTCAACCTCATCGGCATGGCCACCGTGCACCTGCTGGAACGCGAGCCGGAGGAATCCACCGTCCTCGCCGGACAGGCACTGCGCATCGCCAAGCAGGTCCGCTCCGAGCGGGTGAACAACCGCCTGCGCAAGACGGTCGACAACGCCGTGCGCGAATTCGGCGACGTCGCCGAGGTGATGATGCTGACCGAGCAACTCGCCGTCCACCTGCCGGAATCGGCGGAGGCCGTCCAAGCGGTCTGACCCGAACCGGCCCCCCTACCCGGCCGCGGCGCCCCTCCCGTACCGCCCGACTCGGCCCCCCACGCCAGTCACACAGGAGGATCGCCGCGGCCGGCCTCTGCCGCCCGGATCCGGTAAGGCTCCGGTGAGGATCCGGTGAGGGTAGCGGCGCGATCGCCTCCGGATCGGCAGTTCACCCCGCCGTAACGCACCCGTCTCCTTCGTCACCGCCGCGAAACAACCCGTAGCGCTGGCCGAAACCGCGTTGCGCGAGCCTCAAGGCGACACCGGCCCACTGGGAAACCGGCCCGCACGGGGGCCTGGGCCGCGGCCGCGAGGAGACATCGACATTGAATGGCGCAGATACCGCATTCGTATTGATCAGTGCCGCGCTCGTGATGCTGATGACACCGGCCCTGGCCTTCTTCTACGGCGGCATGGTGCGGGTCAAGAGCGCGCTCAACATGCTGATGATGTCGTTCATCTCGCTCGGCATCGTCAGCGTCCTGTGGGTGCTCTTCGGCTACTCCCTCGCCTTCGGTGACGACGTCGGCGCCGGCCTCCTGGGCAACCTCGACCACATCGGCTTCAAGGGCATCACCCCCGAGACGCTCACCGGCGGCAAGGAAGGCATTCCGGTCCTCGCCTTCGCCCTCTTCCAGCTGATGTTCGCCGTCATCACCCCCGCCCTGATGAGCGGCGCCCTGGCGGACCGCGTGAAGTTCAGCGCCTGGGCGCTGTTCATCACGCTCTGGGTGTCGGTCGTCTACTTCCCCGTCGCCCACTGGGTCTGGCAGGCCGACGGCTGGCTCTTCAAGCTCAAGGTGATCGACTTCGCCGGCGGCACGGCCGTCCACATCAACGCGGGCATCGGTGCCCTCGCCGCCGTCCTCGTCGTCGGCAAGCGCATCGGCTTCAAGAAGGACCCCATGCGTCCGCACAGCCTGCCCCTGGTGATGCTCGGCGCCGGACTGCTGTGGTTCGGCTGGTTCGGCTTCAACGCCGGCTCCGCCCTCGCCGCCAACGGCACCGCCGCGAACATGGCCATGAACACCCAGGTCGCCACCGGCGCCGCCATGCTCGGCTGGCTCGCCTACGAGCGCATCCGGCACGGCGCGTTCACCACTCTCGGCGCCGCCTCCGGCGCCGTCGCCGGACTGGTCGCCATCACCCCCTCCGGCGCCGCCGTCAACGCCTTCGGCGCGATCCTCATCGGCCTCGTCGCCGGAGCCGTCTGCTCCTGGGCCGTCGGCCTGAAGTTCAAGCTCGGCTTCGACGACTCCCTCGACGTGGTCGGCGTCCACCTCGTCGGCGGCGTCATCGGCACCCTCCTCGTCGGCCTGCTGGCCACCGACGGCGTCGGCGGCCTGACCCAGCTCGGCCGCCAGGCGGCCGGCGCCTTCTCGGTGATGGCCTACTCCTTCGCCGTCTCCTGGGCCCTTGCCAAGCTCACCGACAAGCTGATCGGCTTCCGGGCGAGCGAGGAGGACGAGCTCAGCGGCATCGACCAGGCGTTCCACGCCGAGACCGCCTACGACTTCAGTGCGGTCGGCGGCGCCGCGGCCGCCCGCGGCACGTCCGCCCACGCCGAGCAGCAGATTCGGAACAAGAAGGTGGACGCATGAAGCTCATCACCGCGGTCGTCAAGCCGCACCGGTTCGAGGACGTCAAGAAGGCGCTGCAGTCCTTCGGCGTCAAGGGCCTGACCGTCACTCAGGCCAGCGGCTACGGCCGCCAGCGCGGCCACACCGAGGTCTACCGCGGCGCCGAGTACGAGATCGACCTCGTACCGAAGATCCGCATCGAGGTCCTCGCCGAGGACGACGACGCCGACGACGTCATCGACGTCATCGTCGCCGCCGCCCGCACCGACAAGATCGGCGACGGCAAGGTGTGGGTCGTCCCCGTCGAGACGGTGGTGCGCGTCCGCACCGACGAGCGCGGCGCCGACGCGCTCTGACCGGGCGCAACGCCCACGGGGGAGCAACGCCCAGGGGGGGCACGGAGAGCCGGAAGAGCCGGAGAGCCGCAAGGCACCGGAAACCTCGGGAAAAGGGGCCCTGACATGACGCAGACCGCCGCCACCGCCACCGACCCCGGGCCCAGCGGCTACGCGGCGGCCCGGCTGCGCCTCCTCCACGAGGAGTCCCTCTCCGGCCCGCCGCTGCGCACCGGGCTCGCCCGCCTCACCGACCGGTGGCTCGGCGGCCTCCTCGGCGACGCCCGGGGCGTCGCGCTCGTCGCCGTCGGCGGCTACGGGCGCGGCGAGCTCTCCCCGCGCAGCGACCTCGACGTCCTCCTGCTGCACGACGGCCGGACCGGCGCCCCCGGCATCGCCGCCCTCGCCGACCGCGTCTGGTACCCCGTATGGGACATGGGCCTCGCCCTGGACCACTCCGTCCGCACCCCCGCCGAGGCGCGCAAGACCGCGGCCGCCGACCTCAAGGTGCACCTGGGCCTGCTCGACGCCCGTCACCTCGCCGGCGACCCCGCCCTCACCACCGCCCTGCGCGGCGCCGCCTACGAGGACTGGCGCGCCCAGGCCCCGGACCGCCTGCCCGAACTGCGCGAGCTGTGCGAGGAACGCGCCCGCCGCCAGGGCGAGCTGCGCTTCCTGCTCGAACCCGACCTCAAGGAAGCGCGCGGCGGACTGCGCGACGCCACCGCCCTGCGCGCCGTCGCCGCGTCCTGGCTCGCCGACGCCCCCCGCGAGGGCCTCGAAGACGCCCGCTCCCTGCTCCTGGACACCCGCGACGCCCTCCACCTCGCCACCGGCCGCGCCAGCGACCGGCTGGCCCTCCAGGAGCAGGACCAGGTCGCCGCCCGGCTCGGCCTCGCCGACGCCGACGCCCTGCTGCGCGGCGTGTACGAGGCCGCCCGCACCGTCTCCTACGCCGCCGACGTCACCTGGCGCGAGGTGGGCAGGGTGTTGCGGTCCCGCTCCGGACGGCCCCGGCTGCGCCGCATCCTCGGCGGCCGCGGAGGCCGCGGGGGCTTCGTCGAGCCCGAGCGGGTCCCGCTCGCGGAGGGCGTCGTCGAGCAGGACGGCGAGGTCGTGCTCGCCCGGACCGCCCGGCCCGACCGCGACCCCGTCCTGCCCCTGCGCGCGGCCGCCGCGGCCGCACGGACGGGGCTGCCGCTCTCCCGGCACGCCGTGCGGCGCATGGCGGGCGCGCCGCCGCTGCCGGTGCCCTGGCCCGCCGAGGCCCGTGAACAGCTCGTCACCCTCCTCGGCGCGGGCGAGCCCACCGTGGCCGTCTGGGAAGCCCTGGAGGCCGAAGGCGTCGTCTCCCGGCTGCTGCCCGAATGGGAGCACGTGCGCTGCCGCCCGCAGCGCAACGCCGTGCACCGCTGGACCGTCGACCGGCACCTGGTCGAGACGGCCGTCCGGGCCTCCTCCCTCACCCGCGGCGTCGGCCGCCCGGACCTGCTGCTCGTCGCCGCCCTGCTGCACGACCTCGGCAAGGGCCGGCCCGGCGACCACAGCGAGACGGGTGCGGCGCTCGCCCGCGACATCGCGCCCCGGCTCGGCTTCGACGCCGCCGACACGGGCGTCCTCGTCACGCTCGTCCGCCACCACCTGCTGCTCGCCGAGACGGCCACCCGCCGGGACCTCGACGACCCCGGCACGATCCGTACGGTCACGGACGCCGTCGGGTCGGCCGGCGCGCTGGAGCTGCTGCACGCCCTCACCGAGGCCGACGGCCTCGCCACCGGCCCGGCGGCCTGGAGCGGCTGGCGGGCCGGCCTGGTGGCCGAGCTGGTCCGCCGCGCCGCCGCCGCGATGGCGGGGGAGCCGGTGCCCGGCCGTACGGAGCCGGCGCCGCCGACGCCCGCGGAGGAACGGCTGACGGCCGAGGCCGAGCGCACGGCGGGACCGGTGGTGGCGCTGGACCCGCCCCCCGGTCCGGCGGCCGAGGAGACGGTCGCGCTGACCGTCGCGGTCCCCGACCAGCCCGGCGTCCTGCCCGCCACCGCCGGCGTCCTGGCCCTGCACCGCCTCACGGTCCGGGCGGCGGAGCTGCGGGCCGTGGGCGGCACGCTCCTGCTGAACTGGCGGGTGGCGGCCGAGTACGGCTCCCCGCCGGAGGCGGCCCTCCTGCGGGGCGACCTCGTCCGCGCCCTGGACGGCACCCTCGACATCGCGGGCCGCCTGGCCGAGCGCGAGGCCGCGTACGGCAGGCGCCGCCGCGGCGCCGTCCACGCCCCGGCGCGGGTCACGGTCGCCGGCGGCGGCTCCCGGAACGCGACGGTGCTGGAGGTCCGTGCCCAGGACGCCCCGGGCCTGCTGCACCGCATCGGGCGGGCCCTGGAGGACGCCGGGGTGTGGGTGCGCAGCGCGCACGTGAGCACGATGGGGGCGAGCGCGGTCGACGCCTTCTACGTGACGGGTCCCGAGGGGGCACCGCTGGCGGACGGGGTGGCACTGGAGGTGGCCCGGAAGGTGCAGGAGTCGCTGGGCGGCTGACCGGATCGTGGAGGGGCGGATACCCTTGGGGGTCAGCTGCCGCCCCGACTCCGACAGAAGGATCCGCGACCACCGTGTTCGATACCCTCTCCGATCGCCTTGCAGCGACTTTCAAGACCCTGCGGGGCAAAGGCCGCTTGAGCGAAGCGGACATCGACGCCACGGCGCGCGAGATCCGTATCGCCCTCCTTGAGGCCGACGTGGCCCTGCCCGTCGTCCGGGCCTTCATCAAGCAGGTCAAGGAGCGCGCCCTCGGCTCGGAGGTCTCGAAGGCGCTCAACCCGGCGCAGCAGATCATCAAGATCGTCAACGAGGAGCTCATCGGCATCCTCGGCGGCGAGACCCGCCGGCTGCGCTTCGCCAAGACCGCGCCGACCGTCATCATGCTCGCCGGTCTGCAGGGTGCCGGTAAGACCACGCTCGCCGGAAAGCTCGGCAGCTGGCTGAAGGCGCAGGGCCACAGCCCGCTGCTCGTCGCCTGCGACCTGCAGCGCCCCAACGCCGTCAACCAGCTCTCGGTCGTCGCCGAGCGCGCCGGCGTCGGCGTGTACGCGCCGCAGCCGGGCAACGGCGTGGGCGACCCGGTGCAGGTCGCCAAGGACTCGATCGAGTTCGCCCGCACCAAGCAGTACGACATCGTCATCGTCGACACCGCCGGCCGCCTCGGCATCGACGCCGAGATGATGCAGCAGGCCGCGGACATCCGCGACGAGGTGCGTCCCGACGAGATCCTCTTCGTCGTCGACGCCATGATCGGTCAGGACGCGGTCAACACCGCCGAGGCGTTCCGCGACGGCGTCGGCTTCGACGGCGTCGTGCTCTCCAAGCTCGACGGCGACGCCCGCGGTGGTGCCGCGCTGTCGGTCGCGCACGTGACCGGCAAGCAGATCATGTTCGCCTCCAACGGCGAGAAGCTGGACGACTTCGACGCGTTCCACCCGGACCGCATGGCGTCCCGCATCCTCGGTATGGGCGACATGCTCAGCCTCATCGAGAAGGCCGAGCAGACCTTCAGCCAGGACGAGGCCGAGAAGATGGCGGCCAAGCTGGCGAAGGGGCCGAAGGAGTTCACGCTCGACGACTTCCTGTCCCAGATGGAGCAGGTCCGCAAGATGGGCAGCATCTCCAAGCTGCTCGGCATGCTCCCCGGCATGGGCCAGATCAAGGACCAGATCAACAACCTCGACGAGCGCGACGTCGACCGCACCGCCGCGATCATCAAGTCGATGACCCCGGCCGAGCGCCAGGACCCGACGATCATCAACGGCTCGCGCCGGGCCCGCATCGCCAAGGGTTCGGGCGTCGACGTCAGCGCCGTCAAGAACCTGGTCGAGCGGTTCTTCGAGGCCCGCAAGATGATGTCGCGCATGGCGCAGGGCGGCGGCATGCCGGGCATGCCGGGCCTGCCGGGCATGGGCGGCGGCGCAGCGCGCAAGAAGAAGCAGGTCAAGCAGGGCAAGGGCAAGCGTCAGTCGGGCAACCCGATGAAGCGCAAGGCCGAGGAGCAGGCCGCGGCCGCCCGCCGCGAGCAGGCCCAGGCCGCCAACCCGCTGGGCCTGCCGCCCGGCCAGGCCGGCCAGGACTTCGAACTGCCCGACGAGTTCAAGAAGTTCATGGGCTGATCCGGTTCACCGGTTCAGCCACGCGAAAGCCCCCCGGCGCCGGCCGGGGGGCTTTCGTGCGTACGGCTACACCCGCGCTATCAGGTAGCGGAACACGTTGGGCATCCACACCGTGCCGTCGCCCCGCAGGTACGGGTGGAGCGCCTCGGTGAGCTCCTTGACGACCTGCTCCTCGTCCGTGGCGCGGGCGGCCGCGTCGAAGGCGCCCGTGGAGAGCAGGCCGCGCACCGCGCTGGTGAGGTCGGCGTAGCCGTACGGGCAGGCGACCCGGCCCGAGCCGTCGGGGGCGAGCCCGGCCTCGCGGGCGAGGTTCTCCAGGTCGTCGCGGCCGCTGGGGCGCCAGCGGGCCGGGGCGCACATGGGGTCGGCCAGGCGCGCGGCCACCCGGAACGCTCCCGCCGCCGCGCAGCGCTCCTGCGGGCCCCAGCCGGCGAGGACGACGGGCGAGCCGGGCTCGGCGCAGGCGGCCGCGCCGGCCAGGGCCTGCGCCAGGCCGCGCGAGCCGGCGCCCGCACTGAAGAGCGGGTCGAAGGCGGTGATGAGGGTGAAGGCGGGGCCGTCGGGGCCGCGGACGGTCTCGGGGCCGCCGAGGCCGAGGCGGGTGCCGTTGCCGGGGGCGCCCTCGGGCAGGAGGCGCTCCCGGGCCAGCTCCAGCCGGCGGGCGTCGCGGTCGACGCCGCAGACCGTGGCGCCGCGGGCGGCGGCCATCAGCAGGGCCAGGCCGGAGCCGCAGCCGAGGCTGAGCAGGCGGGTGCCGGGGCCGGCCTCCAGGCGCTCGTACACCGCTTCGTAGAGCGGCACCAGCATCCGTTCCTGGATTTCCGCCCAGTCGCGGGCCCGTGAAGCGGGCGAGGTCGGGGACGGCCGGTGCCGCCGCACGAGCGTTGGTGTCATCGAATGCGCCCCAATCCGCCGGGTGAGGTGTCCTGGTCCTGATCCGTGGTTCCGCCCCCATGAGTGCTGCCGAGTGCTCTGAGAGTGCTGCCGGTGCCGCTGCCCGTGCGTGGTCCGTGCGTCGTTCACGCCGTGGCGAAGAACCCCCCGATGCCAGAAAACTCCGCTTCCGCCCGCGAGTCCAGGGGGAGGGCGCGAGAAGGTGCCCGTATGCCCACGATGGCATGTGCCGGGCGTCATCGCACGAAATGGAACCGGCTGCGGACGGGCGGCCGGAAAGGACGGTCCGGCCGGGAAGGCGGGGTTGCGAGTGGACGGATTCACACTCGGCCTGACGGGCCCCGTACCATTCGCAGCATGGCAAAGGCTCCCATTCTCACCCCCCAGGCGGAAGACTTCCCGCGCTGGTACCAGGACTTGATCAACAAGGCCGAGCTGGCCGACAACGGCCCGGTGCGCGGCACCATGGTCATCCGACCGTACGGCTATGGGCTCTGGGAGCGGATGCAGCAGGAGATGGACGCCCGCATCAAGGACGCGGGCGCCTCCAACGCGTACTTCCCCCTCTTCATTCCGCAGTCCTACCTGACGAAGGAGGCGGAGCACGTCGAGGGCTTCGCCCCCGAGCTGGCGGTCGTCACGCACGGCGGCGGCAAGGAGCTGGAGGAGCCGGTCGTCGTCCGGCCGACGTCCGAGACGATCATCAACGAGTACTTCTCGAAGTGGGTGCAGAGCTACCGCGACCTGCCCCTGCTGATCAACCAGTGGGCGAACGTCGTCCGTTGGGAGATGCGTCCGCGCGTCTTTCTCCGCACGAGTGAATTCCTCTGGCAGGAGGGCCACACCGCCCACGCCACGTACGAGGACGCCCGCGACTACGCGGCCCGTATCCACCGCGACGTCTACTACGACTTCATGGTGAACGTCCTCGGCATCGACGTCGTGCTCGGCCGCAAGACGCCCAAGGAGCGATTCGCCGGCGCGATCAACACGCTCACGCTCGAAGGCATGATGGGCGACGGCAAGGCCCTGCAGATGGGCACCAGCCACGAGCTCGGCCAGAACTTCGCCAAGGCGTTCAACACCTCGTACCTGTCGAAGGGCGGGCAGCAGGAGCTGGTCTGGCAGACCTCCTGGGGCGTCTCGACCCGTATGGTCGGCGGTCTGATCATGTCGCACGGCGACGACAGCGGCCTGCGCGTCCCGCCGCGCCTCGCGCCCGTCCAGGCCGTGGTCCTGGCGATCAAGGGCGACGAGGCCGTGCTGGCCAAGGTCCGCGAGATCGGCGACGTGCTGAAGGCGGCCGGCGTGCGCGTGCAGGTCGACGACCGCACCGACACCCCCTTCGGCCGCCGCGCGGTGGACTGGGAGCTCAAGGGCGTGCCCGTCCGCATCGAGATCGGCCCGCGCGACCTGGAGAACGGCACGGCCATGCTGGCCCGCCGCATTCCGGGCGGCAAGGAGCCGGTGCGCATCGACGAGCTGGCCGCGCTGCTGCCCAAGGTCCTGGAGGAGGACCAGGCGCAGCTGCTGCGCGAGTCGCGCGAGCGCCGTGAGTCCCGCACGACGGACGTGAAGACCATCGAGGAGGCCGCCGAGGCGGCCGCCGCCGGCGGCTGGGCCCGCATCCCGTGGGCGACGCTGGGCGCCGAGGGCGAGGCCAAGCTCGCCGAGCAGGCCGTGACCGTGCGCTGCCTGGTGGCCGAGGACGGCTCCGTGCCGGAGTCGGACGACGCCCCGGGCGCCGTCGCCATCGTCGCGCGCGCCTACTGACCCATCTGCCCCCGGGTGTGCGCTCCGGCGCACACCCGGGGGTTTTGTGCGCGGGGCGTGCACCGGCGCCCGGAGGGATCGTCCGACTTACTGATGCGTCAGTACGTCCCACCTTGCGAACTGGTGCACGGCTCATCCGCCTTCTCCGCAGTTCTGCGCACCCGCCCTCCTCAGGACGTATGAGGCGGGAAACTGACTGGTACGTGCAAATTATTTGGGATGGCCCGGTATCGGAACACCGGGCTGTCCCTGCTCGTTGTCACGACGTGAGCACGACACCACCTGTTCTCGCCGCAGAGCTGGCGCAGGCGTGGGCCGACATTCAGCGGTTCCACCCCGAGCTGCCGGATCTTGCCGCGCCCGAATCATTGATCGGGGAGTCGTCGTCCGCCTGCGGCGCCGAGCTCTCCTTCGAAAGGCTGCTGCACGAGGCAGTGCACGGCATCGCGGCCGCCCGCGGTGTCCGGGACACCTCACGCGCCGGCCGCTATCACAACCGCCGGTTCCTGGCGATCGCCGAGGAGCTGGGGCTCGACCACAGCGATGAGCCGCATCCCAGCAGCGGGTTCTCGCTCGTCGTGCTCAACGCGGAGGCGCGCAAGCGCTACCGTCCGACGATCGACAGACTGCAGCGTGCCCTGAAGGCGCACACGGTCGCCACCACCGCCGACACCTCGCGCACCTTCCGCGGGCCGGCGGCGCGGCACGGCTCGTCCGGCGGCGGGGTGCGGGTGAAGGCGGTGTGCGAGTGCGGGCGCAACGTGCGCGTCGTCCCCTCGGTCCTCGCCCAGGCGCCGATCATGTGCGGGGGCTGCGGCCAGCCGTTCCGGATCCCCGAGGCCGTCTCGGTCGGCTGAGCGCGGCGGGTTCCCGCCGCGGTTCGGCGGGCTCGTGGTGGTGTGGCACAATGAGTGGCTGTACTCGACAGTCGCATAGGACCCCTCTCTCCTCCGGCTGACGCGTCCATCGGGCACCCCGAGTACCGCAAACCCCACGTGGCATCTCGTTGTGCCCCACCACGTCAAGACCAGGAGACACCACTCCAGTGGCAGTCAAGATCAAGCTGAAGCGTCTGGGCAAGATCCGTTCGCCTCACTACCGCATCGTCGTCGCCGACTCCCGTACCCGCCGTGACGGCCGGGCCATCGAGGAGATCGGTCTGTACCACCCGGTGCAGAACCCCTCGCGCATCGAGGTCGACAGCGACCGTGTCCAGTACTGGCTGGGTGTCGGCGCGCAGCCGACCGAGCCCGTCATGGCCATCCTCAAGGTCACCGGCGACTGGCAGAAGTTCAAGGGCCTGCCGGCCCCGGCCCCGATGCTCGTTGCCGAGCCGAAGGCCGACAAGAGCGGTCTGTTCGACGCCGCCGTGAGCGCCGTCGGCGACGCGAAGGGTGAGGCCATCACCCCCAAGGCGAAGAAGTCGGAGAAGAAGGACGAGGCCGAGGCGGCCGAGTCCTCTGAGTCGACCGAGGCCTGAGGATGCTCGAGGAGGCCCTTGAGCACCTCGTAAAGGGCATCGTCGACAACCCCGACGACGTGCAGGTCGCCTCGCGCAACCTGCGCCGCGGGCGCGTGCTGGAGGTCCGGGTGCACCCCGACGACCTCGGCAAGGTGATCGGCCGCAACGGCCGCACCGCGCGCGCACTGCGCACCGTCGTGGGCGCCCTCGGCGGCCGTGGCATCCGTGTCGACCTCGTCGATGTGGACCAGGTCCGCTGAGAAGCGACAGAGCACCGGCACGGGCCGGGAAGGGTTTCCCTTCCCGGCCCGTTGTTGCGTTCGTACGGCTGTTGTGTTCGTACGGCCGTGTTCATTCAAGAAGCGTGTGAGAAGGAATGAGTAGCGTGCAGCTCGTAGTCGGCAGGATCGGCCGCGCCCACGGCATCAAGGGCGAGGTCACCGTTGAGGTCCGCACGGACGAGCCCGAGCTGCGGCTCGGGCCCGGGGCCGTGCTGGCCACGGACCCCGCGGGCGTGGGACCGCTGACCATCGAGACCGGCCGCGTGCACAGCGGACGGCTGCTGCTGCGCTTCGCCGGCGTCGGCGACCGCACGGCCGCGGAGGCGCTGCGCAACACGCTGCTGATCGCCGAGGTCGACCCGGACGAGACCCCCGAGGACCCGGAGGAGTTCTACGACCACCAGCTGATGGACCTCGACGTCGTCACCGTCGACGGCACGGTCGTCGGCCGGATCGCGGAGATCTCCCACCTGCCGTCGCAGGACCTGCTGATCGTCGAGCGCCCCGACGGCAGCGAGGTGATGATCCCCTTCGTCGGCGAGATCGTCACGGAGATCGACCTGGAGGAGCAGCGGGCGGTCGTCGACCCGCCGCGCGGCCTTCTCGACAGCGCGGAGGCCGAGGTGGCGAGCTCCCGCGACGCCGACGAATCCGGCGAGCAGGGCTCCGGCGCCGGAGCGGACGCCGGGGCGGACGCCGGGCAGGACGCCGGGCAGGGCTCCGCGCGGGGCGAGGGTGACGTCTGATGCGCCTCGACGTCGTCACGATCTTCCCCGAGTACCTCGAACCGCTGAACGTCTCGCTCGTCGGCAAGGCCCGGGCCCGCGGCCGGCTGGACGTGCGCATCCACGACCTGCGGGAGTGGACGCACGACAAGCACAACACGGTCGACGACACGCCGTACGGCGGCGGCCCCGGCATGGTCATGAAGCCCGAGCCCTGGGGCGAGGCGCTGGACTCGATCATCGAATCCGGTGAGGAGGGCGCGCGCCCGGTCGTCGTCGTGCCCACGCCCAGCGGCAAGCCGTTCACGCAGGCGCTCGCCGTCGAGCTGTCCGAGCAGCCCTGGCTGGTCTTCACCCCCGCCCGCTACGAGGGCATCGACCGCCGCGTCATCGAGGAGTACGGCGACCGCCTCGACGTGCGCGAGGTGTCCATCGGCGACTACGTCCTGGCCGGCGGCGAGGCCCCGGTCCTGGTCATGGTCGAGGCCATCGCCCGGCTGCTGCCCGGCGTGCTCGGCAACGCCGAATCGCACCGCGACGACTCCTTCGCCCCCGGCGCCATGGCCGACCTGCTCGAAGGGCCCGTCTACACCAAGCCGCCGGAGTGGCGCGGCCGCGGCATCCCGGACGTCCTGCTCAGCGGTCACCACGGGAAGATCGCCCGGTGGCGCCGCGACGAGGCGTTCCGCCGTACGACCGCCAACCGGCCGGACCTGATCGAGCGGGCCGACCCGGCCGCCTTCGACAAGAAGGACCGCGAGATGCTCTCGATCCTGGGCTGGGGCCCGGGCGAGGACGGCCGATTTGGGCGTACGGCCCCGGACGTGGAAGAATAAGCCGTTGCCGTCCGCCCGGCGCACGCCCCTGCCACAGGGGGAACGACGTCCGCCCGGCGCACCGGCACCATCCCCACTTCGGCACGAATTCCGCTGATGACCTGTGGCATCGGCGAGGAAGCAGACGCACATGTCCTCCCTGCTCGACAACGTCAACGGCGCCTCCCTGCGCACCGACGTCCCGGCCTTCCGCCCCGGCGACACCGTGAACGTCCACGTTCGCGTCATCGAGGGCAACCGCTCCCGCATCCAGCAGTTCAAGGGTGTCGTCATCCGCCGTCAGGGCGCGGGCGTCAGCGAGACCTTCACGGTCCGCAAGGTCTCCTTCTCCGTCGGCGTCGAGCGCACCTTCCCGGTGCACAGCCCGATCTTCGAGAAGATCGAGCTCGTGACCCGCGGTGACGTCCGTCGCGCCAAGCTGTACTACCTCCGTGAGCTCCGCGGCAAGGCCGCGAAGATCAAGGAGAAGCGCGACAACTGAGCTTCTCGCCGGAGTCCCGGACCGGCCGGATAGGCTTTCGGCCCGATGGACACCGACGCACAGCTTTCGGAGCGCGACCGCTCTCCAGCACCCGATGAGGCACCCGGCGACGGGATGCCGGACCAGGGTGCGGAGCAGGGGTCGCGCTCCGCTCGTTTTCCCCGGTGGGTCCGGCGGGTCCGGGTCCGGCGGGTTTGGCGGTGGCTGACCGGCGGCGGCCCGCTGCGCCGCCTGGGTCTGCTGCTGATCGTCTGTTTGGTCTTCCTGCTTCTGGTCAGCAGCTACGTTGTGCAGCCCTTTCAGATCCCCAGCGGATCGATGCAGCAGACCTTCCGGGTCGGCGACCGCGTGCTGGCCAACAAGCTGGCCTACCGCTTCGGCGACGAGCCGCGGCGCGGCGATGTGATCGTCTTCGACGGCACCGGCTCCTTCGTCCAGGACACGCCGTCGGAGAACCTCGTGACGGCGCTGATCCGCAAGGGCGCCTCGGCCGTCGGGCTGATGCGCCCGGCGGAGACCGACTACATCAAGCGCGTCGTGGGCGTCGGCGGGGACCGGGTCCGGTGCTGCGACCGGCGCGGGCGGCTGGAGGTCAACGGCCGGCCGGTGCTGGAGGAGTATCTGTACCCGGGTGACGAACCTTCCCGAGTCCCGTTCGACATCGTGGTCCCGGAGGGCAAGCTATGGGTCATGGGCGACCATCGCAGTGACTCCCGTGACTCCCGCGACCACTTGGGCGAGCCCGGCGGTGGCACGGTCCCGCTGGACCGGGTCATCGGGCGAGCCGACTGGATCGGCTGGCCGCTGGGCCGGATGACGTCGCTGAAGCGACCGGATGCCTTCGCGGACGTCCCGGACCCGGGCGGTCCGGGAGGGGGCACGGGGCATCCCGGCGGTCCGCATGGGTAGTCGGGGGCGTACACAGGTACGGACGGGCGCGGGGGCCCGTGCACGCACCGGCTCCCACGCCCGTACCACCCCCGCGGCCCCGGACCGCGGACCGGCGGAAGCGGGGGCAGGGGCCGGGGCGCCGCCGGCGACCGGGGGACGGGCGGCCCGGCGCAAGGCCGCGCGGCGGGCCAAGCGGCGCCGCCAACGGTCGGCGATCAAGGAAGTGCCCATCCTCATAGGGGTGGCGCTGCTGATCGCCCTGGTGCTGAAGACCTTCCTCCTGCAGGCGTTCGTGATCCCGTCGGGGTCGATGGAGCAGACCATCCGCATCGGCGACCGGGTGCTGGTGGACAAGCTGACGCCGTGGTTCGGCTCCCGGCCGGAGCGGGGCGACGTCGTGGTCTTCCAGGACCCCGGGGGGTGGCTGGACGGCGAGCAGTCCTACGGCGGCCACGACCCGGTGGTCGTCAAGCAGGTGAAGGAGGGGCTCGCGGCCATCGGCCTGCTGCCCTCGGCCGGTGAGCAGGACCTGATCAAACGGGTGATCGGCACCGGCGGGGACACCGTCAAGTGCTGTGACACCGACGGCCGGGTCACGGTCAACGGAAAGCCCCTCATCGAGCCGTACGTCCATCCGGGGAATCCGCCCTCGCAGTTGAAGTTCGAGGTGAAGGTCCCCGCGGGCCGGCTCTTCGTCATGGGGGACCACCGTTCCGACTCGGCGGACTCGCGGTACCACCTGACCGAGCCGGGGCAGGGGACGATCGCGGAAAGCCAGGTCGTGGGGCGTGCGGTGGTGATCGCCTGGCCCCTGGGGCACTGGCGCGGACTGTCGCAGCCGGAGCCCTTCGCCGCCGTGCGGGACGCACCCCGTACGGGGACGCGAGGGGACGCTTCGGCGCATAGTGTGTCCTCCACGGATCAAGAAGGGTTGATCCGGCTCCCGACCCCTGCGGAACTCCCGCTCGTTATGGGAGTGGTGGGCCTGCGTCGTGTGTGCGACAGGCGGCAGCGTGGAGTGAGGAGTGGATGTGGGGGATTTGGCGGTCGGCGCACGTTCCGGTCACGGAGAGCCCGAAAAGCGGCCCGGGCGGACGGATGAGCCGCTCGGGCAGGCGTCCGGCGGACCCGGCGGCGGGGCCGCCGCGGACGCGCCGGGCGAGGCCGGGGCCCAGGCGGCCCCCGGTCCCGTCGGCGCCGGCCCCGACGCCGTGCCCGTGACGCCCGGGGCGGGCGACGGGGGCACGGACGCCGCGCGGTCCCGCAGGGAGCCGAAGAAGCAACGATCCTTCTGGAAGGAACTGCCGATCCTCGTCGGCATCGCCCTGTTGCTGGCGCTGGTCATCAAGACCTTCCTGGTGCAGGCGTTCTCGATCCCCTCCGAGTCGATGCAGAACACCCTCCAGCGCGGCGACCGGGTGCTGGTGGACAAGCTGACGCCGTGGTTCGGGGCGAAGCCCGAGCGGGGCGAGGTCGTCGTCTTCCACGATCCGGGCGGCTGGCTGGGCGAGACCCCGGGCGCGGACAACGGCCCGGTGGCCGGCGGCATCCAGAAGGTGCTCAGCTTCGTCGGCCTGATGCCCTCCGCGGAGGAGAAGGACCTGATCAAGCGGGTCATCGCGGTCGGCGGCGACACGGTCGAGTGCAAGGGCAACAACGACCCGGTCACGGTCAACGGCAAGGCGCTGGACGAGCCGTACATCTTCCCCGGCAACACGCCCTGCGGTGACAAGCCCTTCGGCCCGATCAAGGTCCCCGACGGCCGGATCTGGGTGATGGGCGACCACCGCCAGGACTCCCTCGACTCCCGCTACCACCAGGACCTCGACCGCTTCCAGGGCACGGTCTCGGAGGACGAGGTCGTCGGCCGGGCCATCGTGGTCGCCTGGCCGGTGAACCGCTGGTCCACCCTCCCCGTCCCGTCGACCTTCGACCAGCCGGGACTGAGCGCGGCCGCCGCCGTGGCGCCGCCGGCCCTCGGGCTCGCGGGCGCGGTGCCGCTGGTGCTGTGGCGTCGGCGCCGTGCGCTGCGCAAGGACGCCGAAGCCCTCGCCAGGGGCTGACCGACGTCGGTACCGCCGGGTAGTGTGCGATTCCGTGCCCCAGGGCATGCGGAATCCGATCTTCCATAGGGGTGTGCGACCACCCCGTGGATCCTGAGGCGGGGCGGGAGACGGCATGAGCGCGACCGACGGAACGGAACGCAGCGCGAGCGGCAGAGCGGAAGGTGGCGCGAGCGGCGGAACGGGCCGCAGCGCGACCGACGGAACGGGACGTAGCGCGACCGGCGGAGCGGAAGGTAGCGCAACCGGCGGGACGGAACGCGACGACGGCCGCGGCCGCACGGGCAGGGTGCTGTCCGGGCTGGCCGTGGCCGTCGGCTGTGTGCTCTTCCTCGGCGGCTTCGCCTGGGCCGCCCTGCTGTACCGGCCCTACACCATCCCCACCGACTCGATGGAGCCCACGATCGGCCGCGGCGACCGGATCCTGGCCCAGTCCATATCCGGCGACGACGTCCGCCGCGGCGACGTCGTGGTCTTCGTGGACCAGGCATGGGGCAGCTCCCCGATGGTCAAGCGCGTGGTCGGCGTCGGCGGCGACAAGATCGAGTGCTGCGACCGGCAAGGCCGGCTGACCGTCAACGGCAAGCCCGTCGAGGAGCCGTACCTCGAAGCCGGCGGCCCTGCCTCGTCCACCGGCTTCTCCGCCACCGTCCCCGAGGGCCATCTCTTCCTCCTCGGCGACCACCGCACCGACTCGCTCGACTCCCGCAGCCACATGGCCGACGGCGGACAGGGCACGGTCCCGCGCGGCGCGGTCACGGCGCGCGTGGACGCCACGGCCTGGCCGTTCTCCCGCGCCGGCATGCTCGACCGGCCCACCTCCTTCGCCGCACTGCCCGGCGGCACCTCCCGCCCCGGCCCGCTGGTGCTCATCACGACGTGCGTCGTCGCGGGCGCGGCGCTCATCCTGGGAGGTGCGGCGTACGGGCCGCTGGCCCGGCGCCTGACGGGACGCGGAAAGGCGGCGGTGCCCCATGGCTGACCCCGGCGCACACGGCCCCGGCCTGCGCAGGGCCGCCCGCGTGATCCTGCTCGACCCCGCGGACCGCGTGCTGCTGATGCACGGCTACGAGCCCGCCGACCCGACCGTCACCTGGTGGTTCACCCCGGGCGGCGGGCTGGAGGGCGACGAGAGCTGGGAGGAGGCGGCGCGCCGCGAGCTGGCCGAGGAGACCGGCATCACGCAGATCGAGCTCGGGCCGGTGCTCTGGCTGCGGACCTGCTCCTTCCCCTTCGACGGGCGGCAGTGGGAGCAGGACGAGCGCTACTACCTCGCCCGCACCGGGCAGACCCCCGCCTGGACCGGCGGCGGGACGGAGCTGGAACGTCGCAGCATCACGGGACTGCGCTGGTGGACGTGCGCGGAACTGCTGGCGGCGCGTGAGACGGTGTATCCGACCAGGCTCGCCGAGCTGCTGCGTACGCTGCTCGACGAGGGGCCCCCGAGTACGCCAGTGCTCCTGGAGACTGAGCGCGCCTGACGCACAATGGGGGGACGCACGGCTGAAGGGGAACATGCCATGAGTGCCGAGGACCTCGAAAAGTACGAGACCGAGATGGAGCTGAAGCTCTACCGGGAGTACCGCGACGTCGTCGGTCTCTTCAAATACGTGATCGAGACCGAGCGCCGCTTCTACCTCACGAACGACTACGAGATGCAGGTGCACTCCGTCCAGGGTGAGGTCTTCTTCGAGGTCTCGATGGCCGACGCGTGGGTGTGGGACATGTACCGGCCCGCGCGCTTCGTGAAGCAGGTGAGGGTGCTCACGTTCAAGGACGTGAACATCGAGGAGCTGAACAAGACGGACCTCGACCTGCCGGGGACCTGAGCCGTCGCCGTGACGGGCGGCTGAAGGCCGGGGGCCGAGGGCTGAGGGCCGGGGAGCCGAGGGCCGCGGGGCCGGGGGTCGAGGGGGCGGAATCTCTCGTTCGAGTGGCGAGGTTTTCCCCAACCGACGGGTTATCCACCAAGATCCAATGGGATGGCCCGGGGGCTTCATAGTCGGCACCGGAGGTGGTGCTGATGAACGCCCGAGGGGGACTCGGCCGCTACGGGGAGAACCTGGCGGCGCGCCGGCTGACCGAGGCCGGAATGGCGGTGCTGGCACGCAACTGGCGGTGCCGCCACGGCGAGATCGACGTCGTGGCGCTCGACGGCGACGTCCTGGTGATCTGTGAGGTCAAGGCCCGGCGCGGCGGCGCGTACGAACACCCGATGGCGGCGGTCCGGGCGACCAAGGCCGACCGGCTGCGGACGCTGGCCGGGCACTGGATGGCCCGGCACGGCGGGGCACCGCCGGGCGGGGTGCGCATCGACGTGGTGGGCGTCATGGTCCCGGACCGCGGCGCGCCCGTCGTCGAGCACGTCAGGGGGGTGGCCTGATGGGGTTCGCCCGTACGTGCTCGGTCGCCCTGGTCGGCGTCGAGGGGGTGGTCGTCGAGGTCCAGGCCGACCTGGAGCCGGGCGTGGCCGCCTTCACCCTGGTGGGGCTGCCCGACAAGAGCCTGGTCGAGAGCCGGGACCGGGTGCGTGCCGCGGTGGTCAACTCCGGGGCCGAGTGGCCGCAGAAGAAGCTCACCGTGGGGCTCAGCCCCGCCTCGGTGCCCAAGAGCGGCTCGGGATTCGACCTCGCGGTGGCCGTGGCCGTGCTGGGCGCCGCCGAAGCCGTCGATCCCGCGGCCATCACCGACCTGGTGATGATCGGTGAGCTGGGGCTCGACGGCCGGGTCCGTCCGGTACGGGGCATCCTCCCGGCCGTGCTCGCCGCGGCCGGCACGGGATACCGCCAGGTCGTCGTGCCGGAACAGACCGCGGCGGAGGCGGCGCTGGTGCCCGGCGTCTCGGTGCTGGGGGTCCGCAGCCTGCGCCAGCTCATCGCGATCCTCACCGACGCCCCGGTACCGGACGAGGAGCCCCCGGAACAGGGCCGGCCCGATCCCCTGCTGGCCGGCCTGCTGGTGCCCGGCGCCGGCATGGGAGGCGGCTCGGCCGCCAGGGCCCGGACGGCCGGGGACGGGACGGGCGGCGGGCCGGACCTCGCGGACGTGGCGGGCCAGCACACCGCACGGCTCGCCCTGGAAGTGGCCGCCGCCGGCCGCCACCACCTGCTGCTCTCCGGACCGCCGGGCGCGGGCAAGACGATGCTCGCCGAACGGCTTCCGGCCATCCTTCCCCCGCTGACGCAACAGGAGGCCCTGGAGGTGACCGCCGTCCACTCCGTGGCGGGCATGCTGCCGCCGGGCGAGCCCCTGGTGGCGGCCGCACCCTACTGCGCGCCGCACCACTCCGCGACGATGCAGTCGCTGGTCGGCGGCGGCAACGGCCTGCCCAGACCCGGCGCCGTCTCCCTCGCCCACCGCGGAGTGCTCTTCATGGACGAAGCGCCGGAATTCAGCACCAAGTCCCTGGACGCGCTGCGCCAGCCCCTGGAGTCCGGACACGTGGTGGTGGCCCGCACGGCGGGGGTGGTGCGGCTGCCCGCCCGCTTCCTGATGGTGCTCGCCGCCAACCCCTGCCCCTGCGGACGGCACACCCTGCACGGAGCGGGCTGCGAATGCCCCGCCTCGATGATCCGCAGATACCAGGCCCGGCTCTCCGGCCCCTTGCTGGACCGGGTGGACCTACGGGTCGAGGTCGAACCCGTGCAGCGCGCCGACCTCCTGGGGCAAGGCGGTCGGGGCGAGCCGACGGCCGTGGTCGCCGCGCGCGTCGCCGAGGCCAGAGCGCGGGCCACCGCCCGGCTCGCGGACACCCCCTGGACCGCCAACAGCGAGGTGCCGGGACACGAGCTGCGCACCCGCTGGCAGCCGGCCCCCGGAGCGCTCGCCCCCGCCGAGTGCGACCTGGAGCGGGGCCTGCTGACGGCCCGTGGGCTCGACCGCGTCCTGCGGGTCGCCTGGACCCTGGCGGACCTCACCGGTCACGACCGCCCCGAAGCCGACGACGTGACCCTTGCCCTGGAACTGCGCACCGGCATCGCCAGGGGAGCCCCGCTGCCGGTCCGGCGGCCGGTGCCGCTGCCCGGGCGGGTCCCGGCGTGCGGGGGCGAGTCGTGAGCGGGGGCCCGTCGTGAGCGGGGGAGTGAACGACGCGGAGCGGCTGGCGCGGGCGGCCCTGACGCGGCTGACCGAGCCCGGTGACGAACACGTGGGGCGGTGGCTGCGGCAGCTGGGCGCCGTGGAGCTGGTCCGGGCGCTGACCGGGGCCGGACCGCCGCCCGAGGGGGCCCGCCCGGACCGGCTGGAGGGATGCCGGGCGCGGGCGCAGACGCTCGATCCCGGCGCCGACCTCGCCGCCGTCGCCCGGCTCGGAGGCCGCTTCCTGTGCCCGGGCGAGCCCGAATGGCCCGGACAGCTCGACGACCTGGGAGACGCCAGGCCCATCGGACTGTGGGTGCGCGGCAGCGCGAACGTACGTCTGTGGGCGCTGCGGTCCGTCGCCGTCGTGGGCGCCCGGGCCTGTACCGACTACGGCTCGCACGTCGCGGCCCTCCTCGGCTCGGGGCTCGCGGAGCGCGGCTGGGTCGTGGTCTCCGGGGCGGCGTTCGGCGTCGACGGCGCGGCGCACCGGGGAGCGCTCGCCGCGGGCGGGGCGACGGTGGCCGTGCTGGCCTCGGGGATCGACGTGCCCTATCCGCGCGGGCACGCCGAATTGATCGCGCGGATCGCCGAACAGGGCCTGGTCCTCGCCGAGTTGCCGCCGGGCGGCCACCCCACGCGCAGCCGCTTCGTCCTGCGCAACCGCGTCATCGCCGCCCTGACACGCGGAACGGTGGTCGTGGAGGCCGAGTACCGCAGCGGGTCGCTCGTCACCGCCCGCCGGGCCCGCGCACTGGGACGGCAGACGATGGGCGTGCCCGGGCCGGTCACGTCGGGCCTCTCCGCCGGGGTGCACGAACTACTGCGCGAAGGGGCATGCCTGGTGACCGACGCCGACGAGATCGCCGAGCTGGTCGGCAGCATCGGAGAGCTCGCCCCCGAGCGACGGGGGCCTGTCGTGCCCAGGGACCTGCTGGAACCGGGGGCCCGGCGGGCCCTGGAGGCGGTGCCCGGCCGGGGCGGCGGCGAGCTTGCGCTCATCGCCCGCAACGCCGGGATGGGCAGGGACCGCACGCTCGCCAGCCTGTACGAACTCCGGGCGCTGGGGTTCGTGGAACGACTGGGCGATCGCTGGCAGTTGGCTGACGCGGCGTCAACATCCGGCACCCCCAAGCCCCCCGGACGGCGCCCCCCTGTGCGGCGAGGCGGTCCTTGACCTGGGGTGATCGGGTGAAAGGGTTAAGGCGGTGACCGCGACGGCCGATACGGCGGGCTCCGTGCGGCCGACGGTCGCCGCCCGTGGCCGTCACGCGCGAAGCGGCCCGCGGAGGGCCCCCGCCCCGCGGAACGCATCCGTGCATACCGAAGGGGTCTCCTCGCTCACCGCAGCGCCGCAGTCACGCTACGCTCACGGAATCCATCCATTCGTACCACCCGATCCACCGTCCACAGCAGAACGGCTCAAGACGACGAATGCCCCAGCACACCTCCGGGTCCGACCGCGCGGCGGCACCGCCTGCAGCGCGCGGCGCCGTGCGCCCTCCCGCACCCTCGACGCTCGATGAGCTGTGGCGGTCGTACAAGACCTCGGGCGACGATCGGCTGCGGGAGCAACTGATCCTCCACTACTCGCCCCTGGTGAAGTACGTGGCGGGCCGCGTCAGCGTCGGGCTGCCGCCCAATGTGGAGCAGGCCGACTTCGTCTCCTCCGGCATCTTCGGCCTCATCGACGCCATCGAGAAGTTCGACCCCACCCGCTCCATCAAGTTCGAGACCTACGCGATCACCCGCATCCGCGGCGCGATGATCGACGAACTCAGGGCGCTGGACTGGATCCCGCGCTCCGTCCGGCAGAAGGCGCGCGCCGTCGAACGCGCCTACGCCACCCTGGAGGCCGAGCTGCGCCGCACGCCCTCGGAGGCGGAGGTGGCGGCCGAGATGGGTGTCACCCTCGACGAACTGCACGCGGTCTTCAGCCAGTTGTCCCTGGCCAACGTGGTCGCCCTGGAGGAGCTGCTGCACGCGGGCGGCGAGGGCGGTGACCGGCTGAGCCTCATGGACACCCTGGAGGACACCGCGGCCGACGACCCCGTCGAGGTCGCCGAGGACCACGAGCTGCGCAGGCTGCTGGCCCGCGCGATCAACACCCTCCCCGAGCGGGAGAAGACCGTGGTCACCCTCTACTACTACGAGGGGCTCACCCTCGCCGAGATCGGCCACGTCCTCGGTGTCACCGAGAGCAGGGTGAGCCAGATCCACACCAAGTCCGTCCTGCAGCTGAGGGCCAAGCTCGCGGACGTCGGGCGCTGAAGCGTCCGCTGAATCGTCCCTCCAGCGTCGTCCCCGGCAGGCCCTGTCCGTAAAGTGGGAGCGTGCCCAGGATTCGAGCGGCCTCAGTGGCCGAGCACCGGACGATGCAGCGCGGCGCCCTGCTGGACGCCGCCCGCTCCCTGCTGTCCGAAGGCGGGACGGAGGCGCTGACCTTCCCCGCCCTCGCCGAGCGCACGGGACTCGCGCGGTCCTCGGTCTACGAGTACTTCCGCTCCCGGGCCGCTGTGGTCGAGGAACTGTGCGCCGTCGACTTCCCCGTCTGGGCCGCGGAGGTCGAGGCCGCCATGGAACGGGCCGACACGCCCGAGGGGAAGATCGAGGCGTATGTGCGACAGCAGCTGACGCTCGTCGGCGACCGCCGCCACCGCGCCGTGGTCGCCATCTCCGCCGGAGAGCTGGACGCCGGCGCCCGCGAGAAGATCCGCGCCGCGCACGGCGGCCTGGTCACCATGGTCGGCGAAGCACTCATGGCCCTCGGCCACGAGCAGCCCCGCCTCACCGCCATGCTGCTCCAGGGCGTCGTCGACGCCGCCGTCCGCCGCATCGAGCTCGGCGCGGCCGAGGAACCGGACCACATCACCGAAGCTGCCGTCGCCATGGCGCTACGCGGCGTCCGCGGCTGACCGGGGGCCCCTCCCCTCCCCCCGGCCCCCCACCCCACCCCACCCACCCCAGCCCCCTCCACTGCGCCTACTGCGCCTACTGCGCGAACCCGAACCCGGGTCCGAACCCGGTGGCCGTTCCCGGGTGCCCGTCTGTCAGGGGGAGCAGACGGGACGGCGGGCGGCGCAGCATCCAGGGTGGGAGCAGCGTCAGCGGGTCCAGGTAGGCGTCGCCGCGGCGCAGGCCCCAGTGCAGGCAGGGCGTCGCGCCGCAGTGGGACGGGCCCGCCTCCAGTACTCCCACCACCGCACCTGCCGGCACGTGGTCGCCCTCGTGCACCGTCGCCCGTACGGGCTCGTACGTCGTGCGCAAGGGCGGGCTGCCCGTTCCTGGCAGCTCCACCGCCACCACCCCGCGCCCGGCGATCGTGCCCGTGAAGGACACCGTTCCGGGGGCGGCGGCCCGCACCGGGCTGCCCGGCGGAGCGCCCAGGTCCACGCCCCGGTGGCCGGCGGCCCAGGGGGCCGGAGGCGGACGCCAGGCCCGTAGGACCGGCGGCCGGGGAGCCAGCGGCCATGAGCGGCCATCGGCCGCCCCCGCCCCCGCCCCCGCACCCGGGCCCTGCGCGCCGGGCGCGGGGGCGGCCTGGGGTGCGGTGGAGCAGAGGAGGAGGGCGAGCACGCCGAGCACGAGGGATCGCACAGCCGTACGGAGTCGTCGCATGGAGTCACCATGCCCCGGGGGAGGCGGGGCGCGGGGATCTTGGCCGCAGCCTGTGGACTACTCGCGGGTTGTGGACAACGCCGTCACCCGGCGCTTCTCCGGTCCCGTACACTTCTCATGGCGATCCGGGTCACCGGGTCGACTTCGCACGCCCCGCCACCGGCGCGTCAGACCCTCTCGGGCAGCACGGTGGCCGTGTCTCTCGGTCCGTGGAACGGCTCCTCGCAAGGGTGACGTCCACGGCAGGCGCGTCGGGGCGTCAGGAGCGGCGGCCGCCCGGCCGTCGTGGAACCGAGTATTTCAAGGAGCGCGGCCATGGCCGTCGTCACGATGCGGGAGCTGCTGGAGAGCGGCGTCCACTTCGGTCACCAGACCCGTCGTTGGAACCCGAAGATGAAGCGTTTCATCTTCACGGAGCGCAACGGCATCTACATCATCGACCTGCTCCAGTCGCTGTCGTACATCGACCGCGCCTACGAGTTCGTCAAGGAGACCGTCGCGCACGGCGGCTCCATCATGTTCGTCGGTACGAAGAAGCAGGCCCAGGAGGCCATCGCCGAGCAGGCGACCCGTGTCGGCATGCCCTACGTCAACCAGCGCTGGCTGGGCGGCATGCTCACCAACTTCTCGACCGTCTACAAGCGCCTGCAGCGCCTGAAGGAGCTCGAGCTCATCGACTTCGAGGATGTGGCCGCCTCCGGCCTCACCAAGAAGGAGCTCCTGGTCCTCTCCCGCGAGAAGGCCAAGCTGGAGAAGACCCTCGGTGGTATCCGCGAGATGCAGAAGGTGCCCAGCGCCGTCTGGATCGTGGACACCAAGAAGGAGCACATCGCCGTCGGTGAGGCGCGCAAGCTCCGCATCCCGGTCGTCGCGATCCTCGACACCAACTGCGACCCCGACGAGGTCGACTACAAGATCCCGGGCAACGACGACGCCATCCGCTCCGTCACCCTGCTCACCCGCGTGATCGCCGACGCCGTCGCCGAGGGCCTCATCGCCCGCTCCGGTGGTGCCGGTGAGGGCAAGGGCGAGAAGGCCGCCGGCGAGCCCCTCGCCGAGTGGGAGCGCGACCTGCTTGAGGGCGAGAAGAAGGCCGACGAGGCCGCCGCCGAGAAGCCGGCCGAGGCTGAGGCCGAGGCCGAGAAGCCGGCCGACGCCGAGCAGGCCTGACACCCTGCCGCGGGTGACGGCGGGGGTGAAAGCCCCCGCCGTCACCCGGTGGATCCACTGTCGGCCCCCGTCAGCGGGACGGGGACCGGCAGGTGTGGTGACCTCAAGACGGACCAGCCTTGCCCGTGACGCCACGAAGGCCCGGCAAGGCGTAGTGCAGAAGAAGGATTGAAGGATGGCGAACTACACCGCCGCTGACGTCAAGAAGCTGCGTGAGCAGACCGGCGCCGGCATGATGGACTGCAAGAAGGCGCTCGACGAGGCCGAGGGCAACCTTGAGAAGGCCATCGAGATCGTCCGCGTCAAGGGCCTGAAGGGTGTGGCCAAGCGCGAGAGCCGCACCACCGAGAACGGCGCCGTCGCCTCCCTCATCGCCGAGGACAACACCTCCGGTGTCATCGTCGAGCTCAAGTGCGAGACCGACTTCGTCGCCAAGGGCGAGAAGTTCGTCGCCGTCGCCGACGCCCTGGCCGCCCACATCGCCAAGACCGCTCCGGCCGACGTCGCCGCCCTGATGGCGTCCGAGATCGAGGCCGGCAAGACCGTCCAGGCGTTCGTGGACGAGGCCAACGCCACCCTGGGCGAGAAGATCGTCGTGGACCGCTTCGCGCAGTTCGCCGACGGCAAGGTCTACGCCTACATGCACCGCACCGCCGCGGACCTGCCCCCGCAGGTCGGTGTCCTGGTCGAGCTGGACAAGGACAACGCCGAGGTCGCCAAGGACGTCGCGCAGCACATCGCCGCGTTCGCGCCGAAGTTCCTCTCCCGTGACGCCATCTCCGCCGACGTCGTCGAGAACGAGCGCCGCGTCGCCGAGGCCACCGCTCGCGAGGAGGGCAAGCCCGAGGCTGCCCTGCCGAAGATCGTCGAGGGTCGCCTCACCGGCTTCTTCAAGGAGCAGGTCCTGCTGGACCAGCCCTTCGCGAAGGACAACAAGAAGACCGTCCAGAAGGTCCTGGACGAGGCCGGTGTCACGCTGAAGCGCTTCGCCCGCATCCGCGTCGGCGCCTGAGCTGTCCGCAGGACAGCGAATGACCCGCGACCCGCTAGGGTCGTACGCAGCCGACCGTCCACCGGCCGGCCGCTGATGTGACGAGGAGGCCATTGCCGCAGAGGGAACCGAAAGGATCCATCCGGCAATGGCCTTCTTCGTATGTGCACGAGGAGAACTCCAATGAACCAGGGCGCGGACGCCAAGCAGGCCGCCGACGACACGAGCGCCGACCAGGGCAAGACCCGTCGGTTCCTGCTGAAACTGTCAGGTGAGGCCTTCGCCGGTGGCGGTGGGCTGGGCGTCGACCCCGACGTCGTGCACGCCATCGCCCGCGAGATCGCGGCCGTGGTCCGCGAGGGCTACGAGATCGCGGTCGTCATCGGCGGCGGCAACTTCTTCCGCGGCGCCGAGCTGCAGCAGCGCGGCATGGACCGGGCCCGCTCGGACTACATGGGCATGCTCGGCACCGTGATGAACAGCCTCGCCCTCCAGGACTTCCTGGCCAAGGAAGGCGTCGAGACCCGGGTCCAGACCGGCATCACCATGGGCCAGGTCGCCGAGCCGTTCATCCCGCTGCGCGCCGTGCGCCACCTGGAGAAGGGCCGCGTCGTGATCTTCGGCGCCGGCATGGGCATGCCCTACTTCTCCACCGACACCACCGCCGCCCAGCGCGCCCTGGAGATCCACGCCGAGGCGATCCTCATGGGCAAGAACGGCGTCGACGGGGTCTACGACTCCGACCCCAAGAAGAACCCCGACGCGGTGAAGTTCGACGCCCTGGAGTACGGCGAGGTGCTCGCCCGCGGCCTGAAGGTCGCCGACGCCACCGCCATCAGCCTGTGCATGGACAACAAGCTGCCGATCCTGGTCTTCGAGCTGCTGGCCGAGGGCAACATCGCGCGTGCGGTGAAGGGTGAGAAGATCGGCACGCTCGTGAGCGACCAGGCCACGCGGGACTGAGACCCGCACCGCCGTCCGTGGTGAGCACCCGAGGTGTCACGGACGGCAACTCGCTGCCGCGGGAAGACCTCGGCACGGGGATGGACAACTGCCTGCCGGTCGGACACCGTGCAGGAGAAGACGCGCGCAGGGGCGAGGCTCTGCTTACTGATAACACCAGGAGCAAGTGGTGATCGAAGAGATCCTCCTCGAAGCCGAGGAGAAGATGGAGAAGGCCGTTGTGGTCGCCAAGGAGGACTTCGCGGCGATCCGCACCGGGCGTGCGCACCCGGCGATGTTCAACAAGATCGTGGCGGACTACTACGGTGCGCTGACGCCCATCAACCAGCTGGCGTCGTTCTCGGTGCCGGAGCCGCGCATGGCCGTGGTCACGCCGTTCGACAAGACCGCCCTGCGCAACATCGAGCAGGCGATCCGCGACTCGGACCTCGGCGTCAACCCGAGCAACGACGGCAACATCATCCGGGTGACGTTCCCGGAGCTCACCGAGCAGCGCCGCCGTGAGTACGTCAAGGTCGCCAAGACCAAGGCCGAGGACGCCAAGGTCTCGATCCGCTCCGTCCGCCGCAAGGCCAAGGACGCCCTCGACAAGCTCGTCAAGGACAAGGAGTCCGGCGAGGACGAGGTGCGCCGCGCGGAGAAGGAGCTCGACGACACCACCGCGAAGTACGTCGCGCAGGTGGACGAGCTGCTCAAGCACAAGGAAGCCGAGCTGCTTGAGGTCTGATGAACGACGCATCCTGGGGAGCCCCGCCGCGCGCCGGTAGCTGGGGAGTCACCGACCAGGGTCCTTCCCCCGTGCACGGCTGGGAAGGACCCCCACCGGCGGGTCCTCTGCACGAGGCGGGCATCGCGGCGCAGACTCGCCCCATGCCCACTGTGCCCGGAGCAGGCGGATACCAGGACGACGGAGCCGACCGTGACCAGGGGGCCGCGCACATCGGCGGCCCCCTGTTCCGCGATGAACAGGAGCCCGACATCCGGCCGCAGGAGCCTGCCGCCCCCCAGGGGGCCAAGGCCAAGAAGAGCGCGGGCCGCGATCTGCGGGCCGCGGTGGGGGTCGGCGTGGGCCTCGGCGCCGTCATCCTCGCCTCCCTGTTCATCTACAAGCCCGTCTTCCTCGGCGTGATCGTCGTCGCCGTGGTGGTCGGGCTGTGGGAGCTGACGTCCCGGCTCGCCGAGCGCAAGGCCATCAAGGCCCCCCTGGTGCCGCTGGCCATCGGCGGCGCCGCGATGATCGTCGCGGGCTACGTCAACGGGCCCGAGGGCGCGTGGGTGGCCATGGCCTTCACTGCGCTCGCCGTGCTCGTGTGGCGCATGACCGAGCCGCCGGACGACTACCTCAAGGACGTCACCGCCGGCGTCTTCGCGGCGTTCTACGTGCCGTTCCTGGCCACCTTCGTGGCGCTGATGCTCGCGGCGGGCGACGGCGCCTGGCGGGTGCTGACGTTCCTCGTCCTGACGGTCGTCAGCGACACCGGCGCCTACGCGGTCGGCTGGCGCTTCGGCAAGCACAAGCTCGCCCCGCGCATCAGCCCCGGCAAGACCCGCGAGGGCCTGTTCGGCGCCGTGGCGTTCGCGATGGTGGCGGGCGCCCTGTGCATGCAGTACCTGATCGACGACGGCGTGTGGTGGCAGGGTCTGCTGCTGGGCTTCGCGGTCGCCGTCAGCGCCACCCTGGGCGACCTCGGCGAATCCATGATCAAGCGGGACCTGGGCATCAAGGACATGGGCGCCCTGCTGCCGGGCCACGGTGGAATCATGGACCGGCTGGACTCGCTGCTGCCGACCGCTCCGGTGGTGTGGCTGCTCATGGTCGCCTTCGTGGGCGCGGCCTAGATCGATTCGGCCTGGTTTCGTGCCAGGTACCCTGGAAGGGCTCGTCGCTGCGCGGCGGGCCCTTTTCCGGCCCCGCGCCCGCGGGGATTCCCCCAGCTGTGAGACCTCCGGGTTCCGGCACCGTCCTGCCGCTGGCTCCGCGATTGCGGAGATCATCCGCTCTCGTCGCAATGAGGAGTTTCCGCTCATGGCCCCCGCGCCTGGAGAACTGACGTTCGTCGCCCCCCGCGGTGCCAAGCTGCCCCCGCGGCACCTCGCCGACCTCAGCCCCGCCGAGCGCCGCGAGGCGGTCGCCGCGATCGGTGAGAAGCCGTTCCGCGCGAAGCAGCTGTCCCAGCACTACTTCGCCCGGTACGCGCACGACCCGGCCACCTGGACCGACATCCCGGCCGCCGCCCGCGAGAAGCTCGCGGGCGAGCTGCTGCCGGAGCTGATGAGTGTGGTGCGGCACATCTCGTGCGACGACGACACCACCCGCAAGACCCTCTGGCGCCTGCACGACGGCAAGCTCGTCGAGTCGGTCCTGATGCGCTACCCCGACCGGGTCACCATGTGCATCAGCTCCCAGGCCGGCTGCGGCATGAACTGCCCGTTCTGCGCCACCGGCCAGGCGGGCCTGGACCGCAACCTGTCGACGGCCGAGATCGTCCACCAGATCGTCGACGGCATGCGCGCCCTGCGCGACGGTGAGGTGCCGGGCGGCCCCGCCCGCCTGTCCAACATCGTCTTCATGGGCATGGGCGAGCCGCTCGCCAACTACAAGCGCGTCGTCGGCGCCATCCGCCGCCTCACCGACCCCGAGCCGGACGGCCTGGGCCTGTCGCAGCGCGGCATCACCGTCTCCACCGTCGGCCTCGTCCCGGCGATGCACCGCTTCGCCGACGAGGGCTTCAAGTGCCGCCTCGCCGTCTCGCTGCACGCGCCGGACGACGAGCTGCGCGACACCCTCGTGCCGGTCAACACCCGCTGGAAGGTCCGCGAGGTCCTCGACGCCGCCTGGGAGTACGCGGAGAAGTCCGGCCGCCGGATCTCCATCGAGTACGCCCTGATCCGCGACATCAACGACCAGGCGTGGCGCGGCGACCTGCTCGGCCGGCTGCTCAAGGGCAAGCGGGTGCACGTCAACCTCATCCCGCTCAACCCCACCCCCGGCTCGAAGTGGACGGCCTCCCGGCCGGAGGACGAGCGGGCCTTCGTCGCGGCGATCGCCGCGCACGGCGTGCCGGTCACCGTCCGTGACACGCGTGGCCAGGAGATCGACGGGGCCTGCGGCCAGCTGGCCGCCACCGAGCGCTGATACTGTCCCTCTGCACCACTCGTACAAATGAACAATCCGACAGGGGAGCGCAGCGAGCGCTGAGAGTGCGGCACGGCCCGCAGACCCTCGGACCTGATCCGGTTAGTACCGGCGTAGGGAGTCAGCACCACCATGAACACCACCCTTCGGCGTGCCCTGGGCGCGACCGCCGCCCTCGCGCTGGGCGTGCCCGTCCTGGCCGCCTGCGGCAGCTCCGACGACAAGGGGTCGGGGGAGTCCGGCGGCAAGACCGTCACCCTGGTCTCGCACGACTCCTTCGTCGCCTCGGAGGCCGTGCTCAAGGAGTTCACCGAGAGGACCGGCTACACGGTCAAGGTCCTCAAGAGCGGTGACGCCGGCCGGGCCGTCAACCAGGCGATCCTCTCCAAGAGCCACCCGCAGGGCGACGTCTTCTTCGGCGTCGACAACACCCTGCTCTCCCGGGCGCTCGACAAGGACCTCTTCGCCCCGTACGAGGCCAAGGGCCTGGACCGGGTGCCGCAGGAGTTCCAGGCCGACGCCGGCGAGCACCGCGTGACGCCCGTCGACACCGGCGAGATCTGCGTCAACTACGACCGGGCCTACTTCGCCGACCACAAGCTGACCCCGCCGCAGTCCTTCGACGACCTGGTCAAGCCGGAGTACAAGAACCTCCTGGTCACCGAGAACTCCGCGACGTCCTCCCCGGGCCTGGCCTTCCAGCTCGCCACCATCGCCCAGTACGGCGACGACGGCTGGAAGGACTACTGGAAGAAGCTCAAGGAGAACGGCGTCGAGGTCGTCGACGGCTGGGAGCAGGCGTACAACGACCGCTTCTCCGGCTCCGCCGCCGGCAAGAAGGCCAAGGGCGACCGCCCCCTCGTCGTCTCCTACGCCTCCAGCCCGCCCGCCGAGGTGCTCGGCGTGAAGCCGGAGCCCCAGGAGGGCCCGACGGGCGTGGCGACCGGCACGTGCTTCCGGCAGACCGAGTTCGCGGGCCTGCTGAAGGGCGCCAGGAACACCGAGGGCGGCAAGGCCCTGATCGACTTCATGCTGGGCAGGACCTTCCAGGAGGACATGCCGCTGCAGATGTTCGTCAAGCCGGTCAGCCAGGACGCCAAGCTGCCCGAGGTCTTCACCAAGTACGGCGCGCAGATCGACAAGCCCGGGACGCTCGCCCCCGAGAAGATCGCCAAGAACCGCGACCAGTGGGTCAAGGAATGGTCCTCGCTCGTCCTGAAGTAGACCCCGCAGCGCCACCGCGCGCCGCCGTCCGCCCGGCTGGGGGACGGCGGCGGACGGCGACGCGGCTCGGCCTGATGGCCGTGCCGCTCGCCTTCTTCGGCGTCTTCTTCGCCTACCCCGTCGCCTCGATCGTCTCGCGCGGCCTGAAGGACGGCGGCAGCTGGCAGTTCGCCCGCATCGGCGAGGTGATCACCGATCCCCGCATCGGCCACGTCCTGTGGTTCACCACCTGGCAGGCCGCCGCGTCCACCGCGCTCACGCTCCTGCTCGCGCTCCCCGGCGCGTACGTCTTCGCGCGCTTCGACTTCCCCGGCAAACACCTGCTGCGGGCCGTGGTCACCGTCCCGTTCGTCCTGCCGACGGTCGTCGTCGGATCGGCGTTCCTGGCGCTGCTGGGACGCGGCGGGCTGCTCGACGAGCTGTGGGGCGTGCGGCTGGACACCACGGTCTGGGCGATCCTCCTCGCCCACGTCTTCTTCAACTACGCCGTGGTCGTACGGACCGTCGGCGGCCTGTGGGCCCAGCTCGACCCCCGGCAGGAGGAAGCCGCCCGCGTCCTGGGCGCCGGCCGCCTGGCCGCCTGGCGGCGGGTGACCCTGCCCGCCCTGGGCCCGGCCGTGGCCGCCGCGGCCCTGATGGTCTTCCTGTTCACCTTCACCTCCTTCGGCGTCGTCCAGATCCTCGGCGGACCGCGCTACGCCACGCTGGAGGTGGAGATCTACCAGCAGACCGCACAGCTCCTCGACCTGCCCACGGCCGCCGTCCTCACCCTCGTGCAGTTCGCGGCCGTGGCCGCGCTGCTGGGCGTGCACGCCTGGACGGTCCGGCGGCGCGAGGCGACGCTGAAGCTGGTCGACGCCGCACGCACCGCCCGCCGCCCGCAGGGCGCGGCCCAGTGGGCCCTGCTGGCGTCCGTGCTGGCCGTCGTCGCCCTCCTCGTGCTCGTCCCCCTCGTGGTGCTGGTCCTGCGCTCCCTCGACGGCCCCCACGGCTACGACCTGACCTACTACCGGGCCCTCGCCTCGGCCGGCGACAACGGCGGCACGTTCGTCGTCGCCCCCCTGGCGGCCATCGGCAACTCCCTGGCGTACGCACTCGCCGCCACCGCCGTCGCGGTGGTCGTCGGCGGCCTGGCCGCGGCGGCCCTGACCCGGCGCGAGGGCCGGCTCGTACGGGGCTTCGACGCGCTGCTGATGCTGCCGCTGGGCACCTCGGCCGTCACCGTCGGCTTCGGCTTCCTGATCGCCCTCGACGAGCCGCCGCTGGACCTGCGCACGTCGTGGATCCTGGTGCCGCTGGCACAGGCGCTGGTGGGCGTGCCGTTCGTCGTCCGCACCATGCTGCCGGTGCTGCGCGCGGTGGACGTCCGGCTGCGCGAGGCGGCCGCCGTCCTCGGCGCCTCGCCGCTGCGGGCGTGGCGCGAGGTGGACCTGCCCCTGGTCGGGCGGGCGCTCGCGGTCGCGGCGGGCTTCGCGTTCGCCGTGTCCCTGGGCGAGTTCGGGGCGACCGTCTTCATCGCCCGGCCCGACAGCCCGACCCTGCCGGTGGCCGTGGCCCGGCTGCTGGGCCGGCCCGGGGCACTCACCTACGGGCAGGCGATGGCCCTCAGCACGATTCTGATGCTGGTGTGCGCGGCGGCGCTGCTGGTGCTGGAGCGCGTGCGCACCGACCGTACGGGAGAGTTCTAGATGCTGCGCCTCGACGAGGTGACCGTCCGCTTCGGCGAGCGCACGGTGCTGGACGCCGTCGACCTCTCCGTCGCCGAGCACGAGACCGTGTGCGTCCTCGGGCCCAGCGGCAGCGGCAAGTCCACGCTGCTGCGCGTCGTGGCCGGCCTGCAGCGGGCGGACGCCGGACGGGTGCTCCTGGCGGGCAAGGACCAGAGCGCGGTGCCCACGCACCGCCGCGGGGTGGGCCTGATGTTCCAGGACCACCAGCTCTTCCCGCAGCGGGACGTGGCCGGCAACGTCGCCTTCGGGCTGCGCATGCGCGGGACCGGCCGCGCGGAGTCGGCCCGCCGGGTTGCCGAGCTGCTGGAGCTGGTGGGCCTGCCGGGCGCGCAGCGCCGGCCGGTCGGCGCCCTGTCGGGCGGCGAGCAGCAGCGCGTCGCCCTGGCACGGGCGCTGGCGCCCGAGCCGCGGCTGCTGATGCTCGACGAGCCGCTGGGGCAGCTGGACCGGAGCCTGCGCGAACGGCTCGTGGTGGAGCTGCGCGCGCTCTTCGGCCGGCTGGGGACGACGGTGCTGGCGGTCACCCACGACCAGGGCGAGGCGTTCGCGCTCGCCGACCGGGTGGTGGTGATGCGCGACGGGCACATCGCCCAGGCCGGGACCCCGCTGGAGGTCTGGCGGCGGCCCGCGTCGGAGTTCGTGGCGCGCTTCCTCGGCTTCGACAACGTGGTGCCGGCGACGGTGCGCGGTGAGTGCGCGGAGACGGTGTGGGGCCGGGTGCCGGTGCCCCGGGGGACGCCGGAGGGGGCGTGCCGGGTGCTGGTGCGGCCGGCCGGGGTGCGGATCGCCTCGGTGGCCGAGGGGCTGGCGTGTGACGTGGTGGCGCGGACGTTCCGGGGGGACCACGTGGTGGTGCGGCTTCGGCCCGCCGACGGGCCCGAGCTTGAGGCGGCCTGTGCGTTGGCCTCCGCGCCGGGGGTGGGGGACCGGGTGGGGGCGGTCTTCGGGGTGGACGAGGTCGCGGTTCTCCCCTGACCCCCGGACCGCGCTGTGTGCGGTGTCCGCAAACGCCGGACGGGCTGGAAAACCAGCCCGTCCGGCGTTTGAGGGGCCCCCTCGCTCTCAGGCGACCGCTGTCGGCTCCGGTGTGTCCTTCTCGACCGCAGGCGTCGCCGAGTGGGCGTCCGGTTCGCCGAACCAGGCCACGGCCACCGCACCCGCGACGGCCAGCAGGAAGCCGAGGACGGCCATCCACGCGAAGCCCGCGCGGGAGGTGTCGCCCAGCCAGACGACGCCGATGATGCCGGGCAGGACCGTCTCGCCGACGACGAGCGCGGCGGTGGCGCCGTTGACCGAGCCGATCTGCAGGGCCACGGTGTGCAGGTACATGCCGACGCCGCCGGCGATGAAGATGGCGTAGAGCGCCGGGTCCGCGAGCATCGTGGGCAGGTCGAACGGGTCGATGCCGTCGAGGATGCGCACGCCCACGCCGATGGCGCCGAAGCCGAGGCCGGAGAGCAGACCGGCCAGGATCGCGGCCTTCGAACCGAGGAAGTGCACGGCTATCCAGCCGCCGCCCATCAGCACGACGGTGATGGCCAGGAGCCACCAGTGCGTGGACCGCGCGGCCTCACCGCTGCCCTCGTGGCCCGCGGCGGTCGCCAGGAGCACCAGCGCCGCGCAGACCACGCCGATCGACATCCACTCCTTGCGGTTCAGCCGGATGCCGAGCAGCTTGATGCTCAGCAGGGCGGTGACGATCAGGTTGGCGCTGATCACCGTCTGGGAGAGGAAGAGCGGCAGCATCCGGGCGGCCAGCGCGCCGAGCGCGAAGCCCACGAAGTCCAGGACGGTGCCGACCATGAACTCCCAGGTCACCGCCGCCTTCGCGGTGGACGACAGGCTGGGGCCGCCGTGCTGGGTGGTGCCCGCGGCGGACGCCCCCTTGGCGGCCTCCTGCTGGGCCGACCTGCGCGACCCCACGGCCTGGAGGACCGATCCTGTGCCGTAACACGCCGAGGCCGCGACAGCCGTGACAAGGCCGATGATCACCAATTGCTCCGTTCGCCTGATGGTCCGTCGTGCTGATGCAGCGGACGTAGTCCTGCCTCTTGAAGCAGACGTACTTTTCGGCGCCGGAGTTGCCTTGGGTCAAGAACTGGTCAAGAACGGGTGAGCGGCAGCGTGGTGAGCTCGGCGATCAGCCAGGTCAGCGGGGCGAGCAGGGCCAGCAGCGCGCCGGAGCGCACCGCCACCGCCCCGCGCATCACGGAGGCCGGCACGCCCAGCCGCAGCAGGGCGTCGTGGGTCCCGGAGCGGGACACCCGGGTGTCGAGGGCCGCGGTGATCGCCGTGGCCGTCACACAGGCCATCACGATCGCCGCGCCGAGCCCGGTGAGCGGCCCGAACGGGTGGGGGCCGGTGTGCTCCCACTCCGGGCCGTACAGCTCGACGGCCGCCAGCGCGCCCGCGGCGACCGCGCACAGCACCCCCAGCGGCCGGCCGAGCCGCACCGCGGCGTCCTGCAGTATCCGGCCGGCCAGCAGCCGCACGGCCCCGGGCCGCCCGGCCGCCAGCAGCGCGCCGCACCAGTGGATGAGCCCGGGTCCGGCCAGCACCAGACCGAAGGAGGCGAGCAGCCAGCCGGCCAGGAGACCGGGGGAGGCGCCGTCCTCCTGACCGGGCAGGGCCAGCAGGTGGTCCGGGGCGGGGGCCGGTGCGTGCCCGACGTACGCCTCCAGGGCCAGGCCGCAGGCGAGGACCGCGATGCCCCAGGGCAGGCCCGCGTGGCCCGGCCGGGGCGCGCGGGCAGCGGCCGGCGCGGGGGCGTCGGCGGAGTCGGTCTCCGGGGCGCGCGCGGCCGCGCCCGAGGCGCGCTCCCTGCGCGGGCGCAGCACGATCACGCACGCGCCGGCCGCCAGCACGGGCAGCAGCCCGAGGAGGGTCAGCGCCCCCGCCCACGGCAGGGCGGCGTGCCCGTCCAGCAGGCCGGCCGCGGTGCCGCTCAGCGGGGTGCCGCCCAGGTCTCCGCGGAGTTCGAGATAGGCCAGCAGAGCGACGACGCTGCCCACCCCGCACGAGATCGCCGTCGAGGCCGCGGCGAGCACCGACAGCCGCACCGGCCCGAACCCGACCGCGTCCATGCCGTCGCGGGGACGGGTGGCGGGATCGTTGCGGGCGACGGCGACCGCGAAGTACACGACGGCCGCCAGCGGTACCGCGCACCACAGCAGCCGTACGAGCGACTCCCCGGCCGCCCCGGGGTGCGCCACGGCGTGGCCCAGTGCGCACAGCAGAAGGAAGCCGGCTCCGGACGCCGCGCCCGCCACCAGCAGCCGGCGCAGGTGGACGAGCGGGTGCGCGCCGCGCGCTAGGCGGAGACTGAGCACGCGGCCCTGCCCTCCCCTTCGGACGCGTCGGGGGACGGGATCGCGCCACCGCGGCGGCCGTCCACGAGGGTGACCGTGCGGTCGGCGAGGGCGGCGCTCTCGTCGTCGAGGGTGGCCAGGACGACCGTGATGTGGTGCGAGCGGGCGGCCGTGGTCAGCGTGCGCAGCACCTGGGCGCGGTCGGTCGCGTGCAGCGGAGCGGTCGGCTCGTCGGCGAAGACGACGGTCGGCTCGGCGGCCAGGGCGCGGGCGATGGAGATCCGCTGGCGCTGGGCCTGGGTGAGGGCGCCGGGGCGCTTGCGGGCGCAGTCGCCGACGTCGAGGCGTTCGAGCCATTCGGTGGCCGTCTGTTTGGCCGTGCGGTGGCCGATGCCGCGCACCAGCAGGGTCAGGGCGGCGTTCTCCCAGCCCGTCAGCTCCGGTACGAGGTGGGGCTCGCTGTCGATCCAGCCGAACCGCTCACGGCGCAGCCGCTCGCGGGCGGCGCGGGAGAGGGTGTGCACGGGCGCGCTGTTGAACCACACCTCGCCCGGGTCGGCCAGGAGCTGTCCCGACAGGCATTTGAGGAGCGTGGTCTTCCCGGAGCCGCGGGGTCCGGTCACGGCGAGGATCTCGCCCTCGCGGACGCCGATGGACACCCCGGTCAGGGCCGGGGAACCGCTGTAGGAGTAGTGCAGACCGCGTGCCCAGAGCACGTCGTTGTCCGGCGGGGCCACCATATCGAGCACCTCGGGTCGCTGAGAGGGTCCGTTTCCCCTGTCCGGGTGAACGAACCGGAGGCCATTGGGTCACTGGCACCGTACGGAACCGGGATCCTAGCCCCCGTCCAGGCTCGGCGCTGGAGGGCCTCACTTTCCTTCCATCGGGCTCATCGCCGGGGGGTGTGCGCCGCGCGTGCCGCGGCCCACGTGCGCGCGGGGGAGTGAGCGCGTCCGTGGGCCGTGGCGGGGAGACGGGCCGGAAGGTGTGGGAGGTGCCCGTCGGGGTGCGGTCCCGTCAGATCTTCGTCCACGCCTCCGTGAGGACCCCGCGGACGATCTGCTCGATCTCGTCGAACGTCGACCGGTCCGAGATCAGCGGCGGCGACAGCTGGATGACCGGGTCGCCGCGGTCGTCGGCCCGGCAGTACAGGCCGTTCTCGAACAGCTTCTTCGACACGAAGCCGTACAGCAGCCGCTCGCACTCCTCCGGCGTGAAGGACTCCTTGGTGGCCTTGTCCTTCACCAGCTCTATGCCGTAGAAGAAGCCGTTGCCGCGCACGTCGCCGACGATCGGCAGGTCGTGCAGCTTCGACAGGGTGGCGTGGAAGACCGACTCGTTGTCCAGCACGTGCTGGTTGAGGCCCTCGCGCTCGAAGATGTCGAGGTTGGCCAGCGCGACCGCGGCCGAGACGGGGTGGCCGCCGAAGGTGTAGCCGTGCAGGAAGGTGTTGCTTCCCTTGAAGAACGGCTCGGCGATGCGGTCGGAGATGACGGCCGCGCCGATGGGGGAGTAGCCCGACGTCATGCCCTTGGCGCAGGTGATGATGTCCGGCACGTAGCCGAACTTGTCGCAGGCGAACATCGTGCCCAGGCGGCCGAAGGCACAGATGACCTCGTCCGAGACGAGCAGCACGTTGTAGGTGTCGCAGATCTCGCGCACTCGCTGGAAGTAGCCGGGCGGCGGCGGGAAGCAGCCGCCGGCGTTCTGCACGGGCTCCAGGAAGACGGCCGCGACGGTGTCCGGGCCCTCGAAGAGGATCTGCTGCTCGATCTGGTCGGCGGCCCAGCGGCCGAACGCCTCCGGGTCGTCCCCGTGGACCGGCGCGCGGTAGATGTTGGTGTTGGGCACCTTGTGCGCGCCGGGGACCAGCGGCTCGAAGGGGGCCTTGAGGGCGGGCAGGCCGGTGATGGCCAGGGCGCCCTGCGGGGTGCCGTGGTAGGCGACGGCCCGGGAGATGACCTTGTACTTGCCGTGGTTGCCGGTGAGCTTGTGGTACTGCTTCGCCAGCTTCCAGGCCGTCTCGACGGCCTCGCCACCGCCGGTGGTGAAGAAGACCTTGTTGAGGTCGCCCGGGGCGTAGTGGGCCAGCCGCTCGGCCAGCTCGACGGCCTTGGGGTGGGCGTAGCTCCACACGGGGAAGAAGGCGAGCTCCTGGGCCTGCTTGTTGGCGGCCTCGGCGAGCTCGGTGCGGCCGTGGCCGGCCTGGACCACGAACAGGCCGGCCAGGCCGTCGAGGTAGCGCTTGCCCTGGTCGTCGAAGATGTAGGTGCCTTCGCCGCGCACGATGGTGGGCACGGGTGCGTTCTCGTACGACGACATGCGGGTGAAGTGCATCCACAAGTGGTCGTACGCCGTCCTGCTGAGGTCCTTGCTCACGGCTATCGGGTTCCCCATGTGTAGGTCTGTTTGCGGAGCTTGAGATAGACGAAGCTCTCGGTCGAGCGCACGCCCGGCAGGGTCCTGATGCGCTTGTTGATCGTTTCCAGGAGATGGTCGTCGTCCTCGCAGACGATCTCGATGAGGAGATCGAAGGAGCCGGCGGTGACGACGACGTACTCCACCTCGTCCATCGCGGTCAGGGCGTCGGCGACCGGATCGAGGTCCCCGTCGACGTTGACGCCGACCATCGCCTGGCGCCGGAATCCCACGGTGAGCGGGTCGGTGACGGCGACGATCTGCATGACGCCCTGGTCGAGCAGCTTCTGCACGCGTTGCCGGACCGCCGCCTCGGACAGTCCCACGGCCTTGCCGATCGCCGCGTACGGGCGGCGCCCGTCCTCCTGGAGCTGCTCGATGATCGCCAGGGAGACGGCATCGATCGGCTGCGTGCTGTTCACGCTCTTCGAATCTGCACTACGAGTGGCCACGCATCCCACTGTGCAGGAGAAGTCGGTGGCCTGGCAAGCGTTGAGCGATGAAATTCGTTGCCGATCAAGCGTAGAAGCACTGATTCCGTTGTTCATGGGTGATGGGTATGTTGAAAGCGTCACCTCACTGATTAGGCTGGGCGCCTCAAGTCAACGGAGATTCGACAGAAGGGGTGGCACAACGTGACCACCGAGCTGCGCCGCCTGCGTAACTACATCGACGGAGAGTTCCGCGATGCCGCCGACGGGCGGACCACCGAGGTCGTCAACCCGGCCACCGGAGAGGCGTACGCCACCGCCCCGCTGTCCGGCGCCGCCGACGTCGACGCCGCCATGGCCGCAGCCGAGGCCGCCTTCCCCGCCTGGCGCGACCTGGTGCCCGCGGAGCGCCAGAAGGTCCTCCTCAAGATCGCCGACGCCTTCGAGGCGCGGGCCGAGGAGCTCGTCGCCGCCGAGTCGGAGAACACCGGCAAGCCGCTCTCGCTCACCCGCAGCGAGGAGGTGCCGCCCATGGTCGACCAGATCCGCTTCTTCGCCGGCGCCGCCCGCCTGCTGGAGGGCCGCTCCGCCGGTGAGTACATGGAGGGGATGACCTCCATCATCCGCCGCGAGCCCGTGGGCGTCTGCGCGCAGGTCGCGCCGTGGAACTACCCGATGATGATGGCCGTGTGGAAGTTCGCCCCGGCCCTCGCCGCGGGCAACACCGTCGTCCTCAAGCCCTCCGACACCACCCCCGCCTCCACCGTCCTGATCGCCGAGATCATCGGTGGGGTGCTGGAGGAGCTGGGCCACCCCAAGGGCGTCTTCAACGTCGTCTGCGGCGACCGCGACACCGGCCGCCTGATGGTCGAGCACTCCGTGCCCGCGATGGCCTCCATCACCGGCTCCGTACGGGCCGGCATGTCGGTCGCCGAGTCCGCCTCCAAGGACCTCAAGCGCGTCCACCTGGAGCTCGGCGGCAAGGCGCCCGTCGTCGTCTTCGAGGACGCCGACATCGCCAAGGCCGTCGAGGAGATCGCCGTCGCCGGCTACTTCAACGCCGGCCAGGACTGCACGGCCGCCACCCGCGTGCTCGTCCACGAGTCCGTCCACGACGACTTCGTCACCGCCCTCGCCAAGGCCGCCGCCGACACCAAGACGGGCCAGCCGGACGACGAGGACGTGCTCTACGGCCCGCTCAACAACGCCAACCAGCTGCAGCAGGTGACCGGCTTCATCGAGCGCCTCCCCGCCCACGCCACGGTCGAGGCCGGTGGCCACCGCGTCGGCGAGAAGGGCTACTTCTACGCCCCGACCGTCGTCTCCGGCCTCAAGCAGGACGACGAGATCGTCCAGCACGAGGTCTTCGGCCCCGTCATCACCGTCCAGTCCTTCACGGACGAGGAGCAGGCCGTCGCCTACGCCAACGGCGTCGAGTACGCCCTGGCCTCCTCGGTGTGGACCAAGGACCACGGCCGGGCCATGCGGATGTCCAAGGCCCTCGACTTCGGCTGCGTGTGGATCAACACCCACATCCCGCTGGTCGCCGAGATGCCCCACGGCGGCTTCAAGAAGTCCGGCTACGGCAAGGACCTCTCCGCCTACGGCTTCGAGGACTACACCCGCATCAAGCACGTGATGACCTCGCTGGGCTGACCCCTCTCCGGGCCGCACCGCACCCCGGTCGCGCACGCACGTACGGTCCGTACGTGCGTGCGCGTATCATCGACGCCCGGCCGATCGGCCCGTACGTCCTGCCCGCCATCCCGCCGGAATGCGAGTAAAAGCCCGTGAAGCCCCTCTCCCGCCGGACCCTCCTGCGCGCGCTGGGCGCCGGCGCCGGGGCCGCAGCCCTCGCCGGGTGCGGGGTGCCCGCCGCCTACGTCGCCCCGGGCGACCGGGCCGCGGCGGACCGCTCCGATCGCGACAAGCGCCTGGTCTTCGCCAACTGGCCGCTGTACATCGACGCGGACGAGGACGACCCGCAGAAACGTCCCACCCTCGACGCGTTCCAGGAGCGCAGCGGTATCTCGGTGAAGTACACCGAGGAGATCAACGACAACGACGAGTTCTTCGGCAAGATCAGCCCGGCCCTGATGAACCACCAGGAGACCGGCCGGGACCTCATCGTCGTCAGCGACTGGATGGCCTCCCGCTACGTCCGGCTCGGCTGGGTCCAGGAGATGGACCGGGCCGCCCAGCCCCACGTCGCCAAGGAACTCGACCCGCTGCTGCGGGGACCCTCCTTCGACCCCGGACGCCGGCACACCGTGCCCTGGCAGTCCGGCATCACGGGCATCGCCTACAACCGCCGCAAGCTCGGCCGCGAGATCCGGCGCACCGCGGAGCTGTGGCACGACGACCTGCGCGGCCGCGTCACCCTGCTGTCCGGCATGGACGAGGCGTTCTCCCTGCTGATGCAGGGCAACGGCGCGGACGTCACGCGCTGGACCGCCGACGACTTCCACACCATGACCGAGCAGTTGCGCACGCTCGTCCGCAAGCGGCACATCCGCCGCTTCACCGGCAACGACTACATCAAGGACCTGTCCTCCGGCGACGTCCTCGCCTGCCAGGCGTACTCGGGCGACATCATCCAGCTCCAGGCCGACAACCCGGACATCGAGTTCGTCGTACCCGAGGAGGGCGCGGAGCTGTGGGCCGAGAGCCTGATGATCCCCAACCTCGCCCGCCACAAGCGCAACGCGGAAGCGCTCGTCGACCACTACTACCGGCCCGACGTCGCCGCGGAGCTCGCCGCCTCCGTCAACTACGTCTGCCCGGTCCCGGCCGCCCGCGAGGTCCTGGCCTCGTCCAAGGACAAGGAACTCGCCGAGCTCGCCGAGAACCCGCTGGTCTTCCCCAGCGAGGACATGCGCAGGCGGCTCGCGACCGCCCGCGACATGACCGCCCGCGAACGGCCGGCCTTCACCAAGGAGTGGAACGAGATCGCCGGGCTGTGAGCCCGCCGCCTCAGGCGGAGGCGGGCAGCAGCGAGCGCAGGGCCCCGATGCGGTTGGTGGTGATCGAGTCGACGCCCGCGCGCAGCAGCCGGCGCATGGTGCGGCGGGTGTCCGCGGTCCAGGCCGACACCAGCAGCCCGTCGGCGTGGTTGCGCGCCACCAGCTCCGGCGTGACGAGCCCGAAGCGGTAGTTGAGCCAGCGCGGGCGCACCTCGGCCAGCAGGGACGGGCGGGGCGGGGCGTGCGTCGTCCAGGTCAGGGCGATCTCGGCGTCGGGGTCCGCGCGGCGCACGTTGAGCATCGCCACCGGCCCGCCGCAGTAGTACGCGCGCTCCGCGGCCCCGCTCGCCCGGACGGCGGCGACGGCCGCCGCGGCCGCGGCCGGGTCCGGCAGGTCGACGAACAGCCGCGCCGGCGACGCGTTCTCTGCTCCGCCCCCCTCTTCCCGCCCCGCCCGGCCCTGCTCTTCCCGCCCCGCCCGGCCCTGCTCTTCCCGCCCCGCCCGGCCCTGCGTCTCCCGCCCCGGCCGCATGACCTCGGCGAGGGCCTCCTGGAGCGTGGGCACCCGGCCGTGGGTGAGGCTGCGCACCTGCTCGGCCGTCAGGGCCGACAGGGCCACCTCCCGGCCCCACAGCCGGCCCAGCGTCGCGTCGTGCAGCAGGACGGGCACGCCGTCGGCGGTCAGCCGGACGTCGATCTCCACGGCACCCGCCCCCGCCCACAGCGCGGAGCGGATCGAGGGGAGGGTGTTCTCGCGGTGCACATACGGGTCGCCGCGATGGGCGACGGCGGTGAAGGCGGTGACCATGCGCCCCATTGTGGCGGGAACGCCGGGGCCCGCGCCGTCAGCCCCGCCAGGTCGCCGTGTAGGTGTCGATCTCCGTGCGCAGCCGCGCCTTGGCCGTCTCGTCCATGAACGACACGTCCACGGCGTTCTTGGCGAGCGCGGCGATGCCCTGGGGGTCGAGGTCCAGGAGGCGGGCGGCGACCGCGTACTCGGTGTTGAGGTCGGTGCCGAACATGGGCGGGTCGTCGCTGTTGACGGTCACCAGCACCCCGGCGGAGACCATCTCCTTGATCGGGTGTCGGTCCAGGTCGGTCACGGCGCGGGTGGCGAGGTTGGAGGTCGGGCAGACCTCCAGCGGGATGCGGTGCTCGGCCAGGTGGGCCAGCAGACGGGGGTCCTGGGTGGCGCTGGTGCCGTGGCCGATGCGCTCGGCGCGCAGCTCGGTCAGGGCGTCCCAGATGGTCTGCGGGCCGGTGGTCTCCCCGGCGTGCGGCACGCTGTGCAGCCCGGCGGCGATGGCCCGGTCGAAAAACGGCTTGAACTGACCGCGGGGCACCCCGATCTCGGGGCCGCCCAGACCGAAGGAGACCAGCCCTTCCGGCTTGAGGTCGCAGGCGATCCGCGCCGTCTCCTCGGCGGCCGCCAGCCCCGCCTCGCCCGGGATGTCGAAGCACCAGCGCAGGACGACGCCCAGCTCCGACTCCGCGGCCTTGCGGGCGTCCTCGATGGCCTCCACGAAGGCGGCGTCCGGGATGCCGCGCCGGGTGGAGCTGTAGGGGGTGACGGTCAGCTCGGCGTAGCGGATGTTCTGCCGGGCCATGTCGCGGGCGACCTCGTAGGTCAGCAGGCGCACGTCCTCGGCGTCGCGGATCAGGTCGACCACCGAGAGGTAGACCTCGACGAAGTGGGCGAAGTCCCGGAAGGTGAAGAAGTCGGCGAGGGCCTCGGGGTCGGTGGGCACCGGCCCGTCGGGGTGGCGTGCGGCCAGCTCGGCGACGATGCGTGGGGACGCGGAGCCCACGTGGTGCACGTGCAGCTCCGCCTTCGGGAGCCCTGCGATGAACGAGTCGAGTGCGGGCATGCGTGCCTCCATGGCTGCTCGGGGCGCTCGGTCAACGGCGTGCCGATCATCGTATGCGCGGTGGGAGTCGGGGCCGTGCTCAGGCCGTAGCATGACGGAGTAACGACTGGGGAGGGTCATGTCCGACAAGGACGACACGCAGCCGGAGCCGCAGCACAACGATCCCTGGGCTCCGCCTGTGCCGGAGCGGCGCGTGCCGCTCGACAAGCCCGGCGCCGCACCGGCGCCGGCCGTGCCACAGCAGGTACAGCCCGTCCCCCTCGCACCGCCGTTCCCCGGGCCTGCCGCGGCCGTGCCCGCCCAGCCCGTTCCCGGCGCGCCGCAGCCCGGCGCCGTCCCGCCCGTACCGCTCGCTCCGACCGGCCCGGGCACCCCCAGCGCGTACGCCGGCGGAACCTACGGCTACGGGCAGCCCGGCCCCTACCCGCAGCAGGGCCCGGCGCCCTACGCCACCGGCCCGGGCGTCGGAGCGGTGCCGTACGGCCAGGACCCGTACGCCCAGGGCCCCTACGGGCAGACCGGCTACGGCACGGGCGCCTACGGCTACCCGGCCGCGGCCTACGGGCAGGGCTGGCCGGCGCCGGTCCCGGCGCCCAACAACAGCCTCGGGGTGACCGCCCTGGTGCTCGGCATCGTGGGCACCGTGCTGGCGCCCACCGTCGTCTTCGGCGTCATCCTCGGCGTGCTGGCGATCGTCTTCGGCGCGATGGGCCGCACCAAGGCGGGCACGGGCGAGGCGACCAACGGCGGACAGGCCCTGGCGGGGCTGATCCTGGGCGGCGTGGCACTCCTCGCCACGGCCCTGATGCTCGTCTTCATCATCACCGTGGACGACGACGCGAGCGATGTGGACGACGACCCCGACGAGGCCGTCTACGGCGCCTATATGAGCGCGCCGCCCGGCCCCGGCCCGCTGCTCCCGGCAGCCGCCGCCAGGCGCTGACGCGCCTCCATCAGCGCGAAGCCCAGCAGGTTCAGCCCGCGCCAGCGGGCCGGGTCCTGCGCCCGCTCGTCGTCGGCGGCCAGGCCGATGCCCCACACCCGGTCCAGCGGGCTGGCCTCCACCAGGACGCGTGAGCCCGTGCCGAGCAGGTAGGCGCCCAGCTCCGGGTGCTGCCCGAACTTGTGGACGCTGCCCTCGACGACCAGCTCGAAGCGGTGCCGGCGCCACTCCTCCTCGTCGAAGCCGCGCACCGAACGGCCCGCGTCCTTCGCCTGCTTGGGGTGGCCGGCCGCGAGCGCCCGGGCCTCTGCCTCGGCGTCGCCGAACAGCCGTGCCTTGCCGGCCATCATCCAGTGCTCGGCGGTGGCGTAGACCGTGCCGTCCACGGTGAAGGGCGAGGGCCACCACTGGCTGAAGCAACCCGCTCCCACGCTGCCGTCGCGGCGCGGCCGGTGGCCCCAGAAGTACACGTACTTCGCCCGCTCGCCGCGGGCGGCGGCCGCCGTCAGCTCCGCCACCGTCCGCGGACCGTCCGCGGTGATCCGCTCTGTGCCCATGTCGTCCGTCCCCCGTTCCGTCATGCCGTTCATTCTGGCAGCGGCCTCTGACAGCCGGTCGCGGGCCCCGCAGGGTGCCGGCCGGGGGCTCTGCACAGAATCCGTCGCCCAGTCAAAACATGGCGACGGAATCCCTTGTTGGGATCGGCTCGCTCTGCCAGGATCGGCAATCATTCCGGGTCGGAGCGCTGCGGTGCCCCACTCGGTTCCAGGACGGCAGTAGATTCCGACATTTACGACAAACAACCGCTCTTCGGTTTCGTGGTCCAGCCCGAATCGGCCCACACGCCGCTGTATGTCACTGTTATCTGCTCTCACCTCTCCCGACACCCTGGACCCAGACCCATGACGGCAACCGCCACCACCGGCACCGACGTCCGCCTGACCGGTATCAGCAAGACCTACGGCAGCTTCACCGCCGTGCATCCCCTCGACCTGTCGGTGCCCGCGGGCTCGTTCTTCGCCCTGCTCGGCGCCTCCGGCTGCGGCAAGACCACCACCCTGCGCATGATCGCCGGCCTGGAGGATCCCACCACCGGTACGGTCGAGCTCGCCGGCAAGGACGTCAGCGGTCTGCCCCCGTACAAGCGGCCCGTCAACACCGTCTTCCAGAACTACGCGCTCTTCCCCCACCTGGACATCTACGAGAACGTCGCCTTCGGCCTGCGTCGCCGCGGCATCAAGTCCGTCAAGAAGCAGGTCGACGAGATGCTCGACCTCGTCCAGCTCGGCGACCTCGCCCACCGCAAGCCCCAGCAGCTCTCCGGTGGCCAGCAGCAGCGCGTCGCCGTCGCCCGCGCGCTCATCAACCACCCCCAGGTGCTCCTCCTCGACGAGCCGCTCGGCGCCCTCGACCTCAAGCTGCGCCGGCAGATGCAGCTGGAGCTCAAGCGCATCCAGACCGAGGTCGGCATCACCTTCATCCACGTCACCCACGACCAGGAGGAAGCCATGACCATGGCCGACACGGTCGCGGTGATGAACGCGGGCCGCGTCGAGCAGCTCGGCGCCCCCGCCGACCTCTACGAGACCCCCCGCACCACCTTCGTCGCCAACTTCCTCGGCACCTCCAACCTCCTCACCGCCGACGTCCTCGGCACCGCGGGCGACGACATCCTTCTGCGGGTCGGTGATACCAAACTCACCCTTCCGGCGACACGATGTACAGCCACCGCCCGCACGGGCGAGAAGCTCCTGGTCGGCATACGGCCCGAGAAGATCACGCTGACGCACGCCGACGACGCCGGCACCGTCGCCGACGGCCGCAACAGCGTCCGCGGCCGCATCGCCCAGTCCAGCTTCACCGGCGTCAGCACCCAGTACCTCGTCGACAGCCCCGCCGGCACCGGCCTGTGCGTCTACGAGCAGAACATCGAGCGCGACTCCCGCCTCGTCCCCGGCGCCGAGGTCGTCCTGCACTGGAACCCCGGCCACAGCTTCGGCCTGGACGCCGCGCAGAACGTCGAGGCGGGCACGGACGTGGAAGCGGAGGGCGCGGGATGACCACCACCGACCTGCCCCCGGTGGCCCCCGCCGCCACCCCCGAGGCCGCCCGGCGCACCCGGCGCGTGCCCTACTGGCTCCTGCTCCCCGGCATCCTCTGGCTGCTCGTCTTCTTCGTCGCGCCGCTGGTCTACCAGGCGTCGACCTCCGTACAGACCGGCTCCCTCGAAGAGGGCTTCGAGGTCACCTGGCACGTCGCCACCTACGCGGACGCGCTGAGCGAGTACTACCCGCAGTTCCTGCGCTCCGTCGGCTACGCCGCCACCGCCACCGCGCTCTGCCTGCTCCTCGGCTACCCGCTGGCCTACCTCATCGCCTTCCGGGCCGGCCGCTGGCGCAACGTCCTGATGGTCCTCGTCATCGCGCCGTTCTTCACCAGCTTCCTGATCCGCACCCTCGCCTGGAAGACGATCCTCTCCGACGGCGGCCCCGTCGTCGCAGCCCTCGACGCCCTGCACGTCCTCTCCCTCACCGACGCGCTCGGCGTCACCGAGGGCCACCGCGTGCTCGCCACCCCGCTCGCCGTCGTCTGCGGTCTGACCTACAACTTCCTGCCCTTCATGATCCTGCCGCTGTACACCTCGCTCGAACGCATCGACGGCCGCCTCCACGAAGCCGCCCACGACCTCTACGCCCGGCCCGTGACCGCCTTCCGCAAGGTGACCCTGCCGCTGTCCATGCCGGGCGTCGTCGCCGGCACGCTGCTGACGTTCATCCCCGCGACGGGCGACTACATCAACGCCGAGCTGCTCGGCTCCACCGACCAGAAGATGATCGGCAACGTCATCCAGTCCCAGTTCCTGCGCGTCCTGGACTACCCGACCGCCGCGGCCCTGTCGTTCCTCCTCATGGCCGTCATCCTCGCCATGGTCACCGTCTACATCCGCAAGTCCGGGACGGAGGACGTCGTCTGATGGCCCCGCACTCCCGCGTCGCGCGCGCCCTGCGCCGCAACCTCGTGGTGATCGCAGGACTGGGCACCCTCGCCTACCTGCTGCTGCCCAACGTCATCGTGACGGTGTTCTCGTTCAACAAGCCCAACGGCCGCTTCAACTACGCCTGGCAGCGCTTCTCCACCGACGCCTGGACCGACCCCTGCGGCGTCGCCGACCTGTGCGGCTCGCTCTCGCTCAGCCTGTGGATCGCCCTCTGGGCGACCGTCGGCGCCACCGTCCTCGGCACGCTGATCGCCTTCGCGCTCGCCCGCCACCGCTTCCGGGGCCGCTCCTCCGTGAGCACCCTGATCTTCCTGCCGATGGCGATGCCCGAGGTCGTCATGGCCGCCTCGCTGGCCACCCTCTTCCTCAACATGGGTGTCAGCTTCGGCTTCTGGACCGTCCTCATCGCCCACATCACGTTCTGCCTGAGCTTCGTGGTCACCGCCGTCAAGGCCCGCGTGATGAGCATGGACCCCCGCCTCGAACAGGCCGCACAGGACCTCTACGCCACCCCGCTGCAGACCTTCCTCAAGGTCACCCTCCCCATCGCCGCCCCCGGCATCGCGGCGGGCGCCCTGCTCTCCTTCGCGCTCTCCTTCGACGACTTCATCATCACCAACTTCAACTCCGGTTCGACCGTGACCTTCCCCATGTACGTCTGGGGATCCGCACAAAGAGGCACACCCGTTCAGATCAATGTCATCGGAACGGCGATGTTCGCCGTCGCCGTGCTGTGCGTCCTCGTCGCCCAACTGGCCGGGAGACGCCGAAAAAGGAGCTGAGACCCATGGCCACCGGCGCCATGAACCCTGTGAAAGCACTGTCCGACGCAACCCCCCGCCCCTACTGGCTCGACGACCCCTCCCGGCCGGAGGCGCTGCCCGCCCTCGTCGGCGACGAGTACTGCGACCTGCTCGTCGTCGGCGGCGGCTACACCGGCCTGTGGACCGCCCTGAACGCCAAGGAGCGGGACCCCGCCCGGGACGTCGTCCTCATCGAGGGCCAGGAGAGCGGCTGGGCCGCCTCCGGCCGCAACGGCGGCTTCTGCGCCGCCTCCCTCACCCACGGCTGGGCCAACGGCCGCGCCCGCTGGCCGGCCGAGCTCACCGCCCTGGAGGAGCTCGGCCACCGCAACCTCGACGGCCTGGAGGCCGCCCTCGCCCGCCACGGCATCGACTGCGACTTCGAGCGCACCGGCGAGATCGACGTGGCCACCGCCCCCCACCAGGTCCACGAGCTGAAGGAGGCCGCCGAGGAGGCGGACTCCCTCGGCGTCCGCGACCACGTCTTCCTCGACCGCGACGCCGTACGCGCCGAGGTCGACTCCCCGACCTTCCTCGCCGGCCTCTGGAACCGCCGCGGCGTCGCCATGCTGCACCCCGCCCGGCTCGCCTGGGGCCTCAAACGCGCCTGCCTGGCCCTGGGCGTGCGCATCTACGAGCACACCCCCGGCACCGAGCTCTCCTCCCGCAGTGCCGGCGTGGCCGTCCGCACCCCCTACGGCCGCGTCTTCGCCCGCCACGCCGCGCTCGGCACCAACGCCTTCCCCTCGCTCGTGAGGCGCCTGCGCCCGTACATCGCCCCCGTCTACGACTACGCCCTGATGACCGAGCCCCTGACGCCGGAGCAGCTCGCCGCGGTCGGCTGGCAGCGGCGGCAGGGGCTGAGCGACAGCGCCAACCACTTCCACTACTTCCGGCTGACCGCCGACCGGCGCATCCTGTGGGGCGGCTACGACATCGTCTACCGCTACGGCGGCGGCGTACGGGCCGAGTACGACCACCACCCGGCCACCTACCGGCGCCTGGCCGGGCACTTCTTCCGCTGCTTCCCGCAACTGGAGGGCGTGCGCTTCTCCCACACCTGGGGCGGCGCCATCGACACCTGCTCCCGCTTCTCCGCCTTCTTCGGCACCGCCCACCGCGGCCGCGTCGCTTACGCCATGGGTTTCACCGGGCTCGGCGTCGGAGCGACCCGCTTCGGCGCGGACGTCATGCTCGACCTGCTGAGCGGCAAACGCACCGAGCGCACGGAGCTGGAGATGGTCCGCAGCAAGCCGCTGCCGTTCCCGCCCGAACCGGTGCGGTCGGTGGGCATCGGCATCACCCAGTGGGCCATGACCCGCGCGGACGCCAACGGAGGCCGCCGCAACCTCTGGCTCAAGGCGATGGACCGGGCCGGCCTGGGATTCGACAGCTGAGCCCCCACAGCACCGCGGCCGACAGGCACCACGCGCCGGCCACGTCCAGCGGCCAGTGGTACCCGCGCAGCACCAGCCCCAGCGCCACGCCCGCGTTGAGCAGGACGCAGCCGGCGGCCCACGGCCACCGGCGGCGGCGAAGGAGCAGCAGCGCGGCGCCCCCGTACGCCACCGCCGCCGTCGCGGCGTGACCGGAGGGGAAGAACCCGGGGTCGCCGCCCATCGCCGGCGGCCCCGGCCGGGCGATCCACGCCTTGAGCGGGACGATCAGCGCCGGCACCGCGGCCATCGCCAGCGCGGCCGCCAGCGGCGGCAGCCAGCGACGCGCCCCGGGGGAGCGCAGGCCCGTCCAGAGCGCGGCCGCGGCCAGCACCGGCACGGCCACGACGGTGTTGCCCAGATCGGCGAGGAATTCGGCGACGGACACGGGGACGGTGCCGGAGGCGGCAGCTGCCCGTCCGACGCGCTCGTCGAGGACGCGCAGCGGCCCGTGCGCGGCGACCTGCCAGGTGAGGACGCCGAACACCAGCGCGGCGAGCACCGGGACGGCGAGCGTGCGGAGGCGGACGTACGGCGGCCCCGGAACAGGGGGGGTAGTTCCGGGGCCGCCGTGCCGGCCGGTGAACCGCGCGCCCCGGGGGGTCTGGGGCGAGCGGCCGTCCGATCGGTGAGGATGTCCGGAGCCGGAGGCTCCAGGGGTGTGCGCGAAGGCACGGCCGGGTCGGCACTGGGGAAGTACCGGCACGGCATCGTCCGCAGTCCCCTGCGGACGGGGTGTTGCGTTCATCTGCAGAAACCGTACGGCAGGCACGCCGGGTCCGATAGTCGGATCACCCGTCCACCACCCCCTCCGCACAGGTTCTTCACTCCCTTACAAGCGGGCGAACGCTTACAGACGGGCGAACGCCGCCTCGATGATGTCGAGGCCCTCGTTCAGCAGGTCCTCGCCGATGACCAGCGGCGGCAGGAAGCGCAGCACGTTGCCGTAGGTGCCGCAGGTCAGGACCAGCACGCCCTCGGCGTGGCAAGCCTTGGCCAGCGCACCGGCGGCGGCCGCGTTCGGCTCCTTGGTGGCGCGGTCGGTGACCAGCTCGATGGCGATCATGGCGCCGCGGCCGCGGATGTCACCGATGACCTCGTACTTCTCGGCCATCGCGGAGAGGCGGGTCTTCATGACCTCCTCGATGCGCTTGGCCTTGCCGTTGAGGTCGAGCTCCTTCATGGTCTCGATGGAGCCCAGCGCACCGGCGCAGGCCACCGGGTTGCCGCCGTAGGTGCCGCCCAGGCCGCCCGCGTGCGGGGCGTCCATGATCTCGGCGCGGCCGGTGACGGCGGCGAGCGGCAGACCGCCCGCGATGCCCTTGGCGGTAGTGATCAGGTCCGGGACGATGCCCTCGTCCTCACAGGCGAACCACTGGCCGGTGCGGCAGAAGCCGGACTGGATCTCGTCCGCGACGAAGACGATGCCGTTGTCGTTGGCGAACTTCACGATCGCCGGCAGGAAGCCCTTGGCCGGCTCGATGAAGCCGCCCTCGCCGAGCACCGGCTCGATGATGATCGCGGCGACGTTCTCGGCGCCGATCTGCTTGCTGATCTGGTCGATGGCCTGGGCGGCGGCCTCGGGGCCGCAGTTCTCCGGGCCGGTGGGCCAGCGGTAGCCGTAGGCGACCGGCACGCGGTAGACCTCGGGCGCGAACGGGCCGAAGCCCTGCTTGTACGGCATGTTCTTCGCCGTCAGCGCCATCGTCAGGTTGGTGCGGCCGTGGTAGCCGTGGTCGAAGACCACGACGGCCTGGCGCTTGGTGTACGCACGGGCGATCTTGACGGCGTTCTCGACGGCCTCGGCGCCCGAGTTGAACAGCGCGGACTTCTTGGCGTGGTCGCCCGGCGTCAGCTCGGCCAGCGCCTCGCAGACCTCGACGTAGCCCTCGTACGGGGTCACCATGAAGCAGGTGTGGGTGAAGTCGGCCAGCTGCGCGGAGGCGCGGCGGACCACGGCCTCGGCGGAGGCGCCGACCGAGGTCACGGCGATGCCGGAACCGAAGTCGATCAGACGGTTGCCGTCGATGTCCTCGATGATGCCGCCGCCCGCGCGGGCCGTGAACACGGGCAGTACGGAGCCCACGCCGCCGGCCACCGTCTCAAGGCGGCGTGCCTGCAGCTCCTGGGACTTCGGGCCGGGGATCGCGGTGACGAGCTTGCGCTCCTGCGGGACAGCGGTCATGGGGGCTCCTGGGGGTGATTCGGACACATCCGGGGTCTTTCCCCGCAGGCTAGGTGCGGGGGCACGGGTCGGGCATGCGCCGTTCGGTAGTGGTCCGCACGTGTCGTTGTCCGCCGCGGACATGGCGGGTGCCCGGCCCCGCTCCGGCCCGAAACGCTGGAACTGTCGGTGCCGGGCACTAGATTGAGCTCCGGCACCGCCCGGATGCGGGCATGGCTGGTCAGGGGGGTCGAGGGGGCCATGGACACCGAAGACACGTACGACGCGCGCGGCACCCGCGCCCATGCGGTGCCGCGCCCGGCCGGACCGCCCCCGCCACCGGCCGCACCGCCCCGTCCCGCCCACGCCCCGGCCGCCACCCGGCCGGCGGTCGTGCAGTGGCTGAACGCGCCGCGCCGGCCCGCCCCGCCCGGTGTCTTCCGGCACGGCCACGTGCCGCCACCGCGGCTCCGCCCCGACCGGGTCCCGGACCGTGCGCTGCTGTCCGGAGCGCTGATCTCCCTGCTGTCCGGCGTGCTCCTGTGGACCCTGCTGTGGAACGGCTACATCCCCTACTGGCGCGTGCCCATGAAGCTGGTCACCCCGCCCGAGTGGTGGCGCGCCGGCGTCATGGGCGGCCCGGCGACGATGGACGCGGTCGAGGCCACCATCGTCTACCGCGCCCTGATCGCCGCCCTGCTCATCTACGGCTTCGGCCGCCTGGGCAACTGGCCCGAGCTGCTCCGGCGCTTCGTCGGCAGCCGCCCCCAGCCCTCCCGCGCCGCGGCCGCGGCGCTCCTCGCGGGCCTGACGCAGCTGCTGACGTGGAAGGGCACGCTGCCCGTCGTCGAGCCGGTCTTCGTCCTCACGCCCGAGTCCTGGCTGCAGGGCGGCGGTGACCACTACCGCGCCGCCGTGGTCGTCTACGGCCTCTACACCCTCATCGTCGCCGCCCTCCTGTGGCCCTTCGCCCGGCTGGGCGACTGGCCGGGCCTCCTCCGCACCCTCCGCCGCGGCGAGCCCCGGCGCGCCGGCCCGCCGCCCGGCCCCCCCGCCCCCGGCCGGGCCGACTGGCCGGAGCTGCGGGAGGCGGGCCGGCCGGAGGCCGCCGAGCGGCTCGCCGGGGAGCTGGCCGCCGGCCGCATGAACGACGTCGACTGCGTGCGCGTCCACCACGCATGGACGGCGGCGCGCACCGACCCCGCACGGCTCGCCTCGTTCACGGACACCGTCCTGCGCCACGGCGCGGCCTCCTGGGCCCACCCCTCCGGCGAGCGCGACCTGCCCACGCGCACGGCCACCCACGACCTGCTCACCGGCCAGGTCCGCATCGGCCGCAGCGCGGACCACGCCCGCAACCCCTACGAGCGCCGCGGCTCCGGCGTCGCCCTGGACCCCGCCGTCCTCGGCACGTCGCTGCTCGCGGTCGGACCGCCCGGTGCGGGCAAGACCCACCGCCTGATCAGGCCCGTCACCGAGTCCCTCGCACTGCAGGCCCTCGCCCGCCGGTGCAGCGTCGTCGCCGTCTGCGCCGCCGGCACGCCGCTGGGCCCCGACGACGCCTACGACGTCGTGGTCAAGCCCGGCGACGGCACGTCCCTGCACGACCTCGACCTCTACGGCGGGGCCACCGACCCCGACGAGGCCGCCGCCTTCCTCGCGGAGGGCCTCGTCGGCGACCTCCCCGGCGTCGACACCCGCCGGGCCGCCACGGCCCTGGCCCAGCTGCTGGGCCCCCACCACGCCGCCCACGGCCGCTTCCCGGCCGTTCCCGAGCTCTACGAGCTCCTCAGCGGCACCCCCTCCGTCCTGGCCGGCCTGCGCCGCCGGCTCGACGAGGACGGGCACCACGCGATGCTGCGCGAGCTGGAGGCCCGGCTGCGACAGAGCGGCTCCGCCTCCGACCCCTGCCCCGCACTCGCCGACCGCGTGGCCCTGCTCGACCGGCCGGCCTTCGCCGACTTCTTCGCCGTCGGCCCCACCGCCCGGCCCTTCTCCCTGCGCTCCGTGCAGCACCACCCGCTGCGCGTCCGCATCGACCTGCCCGAGCGCGCCCACACGGAGGCGTCCCGGCTGCTCGCCCGGCTGATCCTCGCCCAGTTCACGGCCATGGCCACGGCCCGCACCGACCGTTCGCTCTTCACCTGCCTGGTCCTCGACGACGCGACCGGCACCCTCACCGCCGACACCGTCCGCGGCATCCAGCGCCTGCGGTCGGCCAACGCCGGAGCGGTGCTCGCCCTGCGCACCGTCGACGACGTGCCCGAGGGCCTGCACATCGCCCTGCTCGGCGCGGCCGGCTGCCACATGGCCTTCTCGGGGGTGACGACCTGGGACGGCCGGCGGTTCGCGGAGGCGTGGGGCACCGAGTGGGTCGAGACCCGAGAGGTCGCCCACCACGCCGTCTTCGCCGACCAGCCGCTCACCCGGGCCGTGCACGCCCTGCGCCGGCTCGTCACCGGCCAGGCGGTCACCCGGGACGCGGTGACCGTGCGGAAGGTGGAGCGGGAGCGCTGGTCGGCCTCGGAGCTGGCGCGCGAGGTGCCCGCGGACCACGCCGTGCTGTCCCTGACGACGGTCGGCGGGGAACACGTGCCTCCGCTGCTGGTGGACCTGCGCGGCTGAAGGGGCGGGGGCAACCTGCCGACCTGGCAGAATTGAGGAGAGCCGTTCATACGGGACGGCGTAATCCCCCGCCGGGCCTTCCGTGATTCCTCCCGGAGCCCCCTCCTTCCCCCGTTCCCGTGTTCCGCCCCCGCCGAAAGTTCGCGCCCATGCCGCCCACCCTCGCCTCACTCGTCCAGCACTCGGCGCTGAAGCTCACCGTGCTCGCGGGCGAGGACCGGCTGGACACCCCCGTCCGCTGGGCGCACGTCAGCGAGCTGGCCGACCCGGTGCCCTGGATGGACGGCGGGGAACTGCTGCTCATCACGGCCATGAAGATCGACGCCGAGGACCGGGAGGCGATGCGCCGCTACGTACGGCGCCTGGTCCGCGCCGGCGTGGTGGGGCTCGGCTTCGCCGTCGGCGTCAACTACGAGCACGTGCCGGACGCCCTGGTCGAGGCGGCCCGCGAGGAGGGGCTGCCGCTCCTGGAGGTGCCGCGCCGCACCCCCTTCCTGGCCATCACCAAGGCGGTCTCCGCGGCCATCGCCGCCGACCAGTACCGGGCGGTGACCGCCGGCTTCGAGGCCCAGCGCGAACTGACCCGCGCCGCCCTCGCCCCCGAGGGACCGGCCGCCCTGATCGCCCGGCTCGCCGCCCACCTCGGCGGATGGGCCGCGCTGTACGACGCCTCGGGCGCCGTCGTCGCCGCCGCACCCGACTGGGCGGCCCGGCGCGCGGCCCGGCTGGGCGCCGACGTCGAGCGGCTGCGCGAACGGCCCGCCCCCGCCACCACCGTCGTCGGCTCGGACGGCGCCGAGGAGGGCGGCGACCGCGTCGAACTGCAGTCCCTCGGCTCCGGACGCCGCACCCGCGGCGTCCTCGCCGTCGGCACGGACGCCCCCCTCGGCACCGCCGAGCGCTACGCCGTGCACTCGGCCATCGCCCTGCTCACCCTCACCACCGAGCGCTCGCGGGCCCTGCAGGACGCCGAGCAGCGGCTGGGCGCCGCGGTGCTGCGCATGCTGCTGGCCGGCGAGCCGGAGAACGCCCGGACGGTGGCGGGCGAGCTGTACGGCGGGCTGCTGGACGCGCCGTTCCGGATCGTGGTGGCCGAGACGGCCGAGGGCCAGGCCGACGCCGATGCCGTGCTCGCGGCGCTGGCGGACGCGGTCGACACGGCGGCGAGCCGGGCCGCGGAGCCGGTGCTGGCCGTCCCCGAAGGCCACCGCATCGTCGTCCTCGCGCCGGACGGCGGCGCCGTGGTCGCCGCCTGCATCGCCCACGCGCGCGCCGCCGAGGCCCGCCGGGCCGGATCCGCCGAGCCCGCCCCCGCCACCGAGGCGTCCCTCGGCGTCTCCGCCCCCGCCGCCCCGGCCGCCGCCGGGACGGCCTTCCGCCAGGCCGAGCAGGCCCTGTCGGTGGCCCGCCGCCGGGGCCGGGTGCTGGTCGAGCACGAGGAGGTCTCCGCCGGCTCGGTCCTGCCGCTGCTGGCCGACGACGCCGTGCGGGCGTTCGCGGACGGCATGCTGCGGGCGCTGTACGAGCACGACGCCAAGGGCCGCGGCGACCTGGTCGCCTCCCTGCGGGCCTGGCTCGCCCGGCACGGACAGTGGGACGCGGCCGCCGCGGACCTCGGGGTGCACCGGCACACGCTGCGGTACCGGATGCGGCGCGTCGAGGAGATCCTGGGCCGTTCGCTGGACGACCCGGACGTCCGCATGGAGCTGTGGCTCGCTTTGAAGGCGACGTCGACGGGGGCGGCGTAGAGCACGCGGGGCCGGTTCTCCTTCCCCGCACCCGCCCCTCCCCCGAAACCGGGCCAAGCCGCTGGGCTTTTTGGGCCCCTGGGCCCCCTGGGCCTCCGGCCCCCGGGCGCGCGGGGCCGGGGCGCCGCCGCGGGAAACGGTGAAAGGGCGGGGCCGGGGACCCCTCTCCGCCGTCGTGGTGATCAGCCACCCCCGACGTGTCCGGCGGTGCCGCCCCGCCCCTCCCACTTCGCCGTGGCGGCGCACCGCCGGCCCACCGTGCTCCATGACGGACAAGCGACCCCGGCCCGCCGCAGCCCTACGGTGAGGGAGCCCATTACGTCTGTACCCCCCGGAGGGAATCCGTGACTGCTCCCCACGCGTTCTGGCTGGCCGGCCGCGAGGCCACCGGCGAGGAGACCTTCGACGTCACGAATTCCTGGGACGGTCGTCTCGTCGGCACCGTGAGCGTGCCCACCGAGGCGCAGGTCGAGGAGGCCGTGGCCGCCGCGCACGCCGTGCGCGACGAGTTCGCCGCGACGCCCGCGCACGTGCGCACCGCCGCCCTCGACCACGTCGCCAAGCGGCTCGCCGAGCGCACCGAGGAGATCGCCCAGCTGATCTCCGCCGAGAACGGCAAGCCCATCAAGTGGGCCCGCGGCGAGGTCGGCCGTGCCGTCTCCGTGTTCCGCTGGGCCGCCGAGGAGGCCCGCCGCTTCAACGCCGGCGAGGCCCAGCGCCTGGACACCGACCCGGGCTCCACCGGCCGCCTCGCGCTGACCCGCCGCGTCCCGCGCGGCACGGTCCTCGGCATCGCGCCCTTCAACTTCCCGCTCAACCTGAGCGCGCACAAGGTCGCCCCGGCCATCGCCGTCGGCGCCCCGATCATCCTCAAGCCCGCCCCGGCCACCCCCATCTCGTCCCTCGTCCTCGGCGAGATCCTGGCCGAGACGGACCTGCCGGCCGGCTCCTGGAGCGTGCTGCCCGTTCCCAACGACCGCATGCCCGCCCTCGTGCAGGACGAGCGCCTGCCGGTCATCTCCTTCACCGGCTCCGGCCCGGTCGGCTGGTCGATCCTCGACTCCGCGCCGCGCAAGCACGTCACCCTGGAGCTCGGCGGCAACGGCGCGGCCGTCGTCCTCGCCGACTGGTCCTCCGAGGAGGACCTGGACTGGGCCGCGCAGCGCATCGCGACCTTCTCCAACTACCAGGGCGGCCAGTCCTGCATCTCCGTGCAGCGCGTCATCGCCGACGCCTCGGTCTACGACCGCCTGCTGCCGAAGGTCGTCGCGGCCGTCGAGGCCCAGGTCACCGGTGACCCGTCCGACGCCTCCACCGACGTCGGCCCGCTGGTCAGCGAGGACGCCGCCCGGCGCGTGGAGTCCTGGGTCGACGAGGCCGTCGCGGCCGGCGCGAAGCTGCTCGCCGGCGGCAAGCGCGAGGGCGCGACCTACGCCCCGACCGTCCTGGCCGAGGTCCCGGTCGGCGTGACGATCGCCTGCGAGGAGGTCTTCGGCCCGGTCCTGACCATCACCAGGGCCGAGGGCGAGGACGCGGCGTTCGCGGCCGTCAACGACTCCCCGTACGGCCTGCAGGCCGGCGTCTTCACCCACGACCTGCAGACCGCCTTCCGTGCACACCGCGCGCTGGAGGTCGGCGGCGTGGTCATCGGCGACGTGCCCTCCTACCGTGCCGACCAGATGCCCTACGGCGGCGCCAAGCAGTCCGGCGTGGGCCGCGAGGGCGTGCGCTACGCGATGGACGACTACACCTACGAGCGCGTCCTGGTCCTGACGGGCCTCAGCCTGTAACGGCGTCACCCCGCAAGACCAACAGTGCGCTCCGGCCCGACGGGCCGGAGCGCACTGTTGTGCACCCGGTCCGGATCGCCTGCACGGGGGCTGGTAGAGCCGGTACGGATCGGGTAGGTACATACGGACGAGTAGCACCGGTCGGTAGTCGACCGGGTCAACCGCCCCGACTCAACACGGTGAGGTGCCAGATGACCGCACCATCCGTACGACCGGTCTCCGAGCGCGAGGCCCGCCAGGTCGCCGAAGCGGCCCGGGAGCAGGGATGGAAGAAGCCCAGCTTCGCCAAGGAGCTCTTCCTCGGCCGGTTCCGGCTCGACCTGCTGCACCCCCATCCCACCCCCGCCCCCGAGGACGTCCGCCGCGGCGAGGAGTTCCTCGCCAAGCTGCGCGACTTCTGCGAGACGCGGATCGACGGCGCCCGCATCGAGCGCGAAGCGAAGATCCCCGACGAGACGGTGAACGGGCTCAAGGAGCTCGGCGCCTTCGGCATGAAGATCGACATCAAGTACGGGGGCCTCGGGCTCACCCAGGTCTACTACAACAAGGCGCTCTCCCTCGTCGGCTCCGCCAGCCCCGTCGTCGGCGCGCTGCTCTCGGCCCACCAGTCCATCGGCGTGCCCCAGCCGCTGAAGCTCTTCGGCACGCAGGAGCAGAAGGACACGTTCCTGCCGCGCTGCGCGCGCACGGACATCACCGCCTTCCTCCTCACCGAGCCGGACGTCGGCTCCGACCCGGCCCGGCTGGCCACGACCGCCGTTCCCGACGGCGACGACTACGTCCTGGACGGCGTGAAGCTGTGGACGACCAACGGCGTCGTCGCCGACCTGCTCGTCGTCATGGCGCGCGTGCCCAGGAGCGAGGGCCACAAGGGCGGCATCACCGCCTTCGTCGTCGAGGCGGCGGCCGACGGCGTCACCGTGGAGAACCGCAACGCCTTCATGGGCCTGCGCGGCATCGAGAACGGCGTCACCCGCTTCCACCAGGTCCGCGTCCCCGCCGCGCAGCGCATCGGCCCCGAGGGCGCCGGCCTGAAGATCGCGCTGACCACGCTCAACACCGGCCGGCTGTCCATCCCCGCCATGTGCGTCTCCGGCGGCAAATGGGCCCTGAAGATCGCCCGTGAGTGGTCCACCGCCCGCGAGCAGTGGGGCAAGTCCATCGCCCGGCACGAGGCCGTCGGCGCGAAGATCTCCTTCATCGCCGCGACGACCTTCGCCCTCGAAGCCGTCCTCGACCTCTCCAGCCAGATGGCGGACGAGGACCGCAACGACATCCGCATCGAGGCCGCGCTCGCCAAGCTCTACGCCAGCGAGATGGCCTGGCTGATGACCGACGAGCTGGTCCAGATCCGCGGCGGCCGCGGCTACGAGAGCGCCGCCTCGCTGGCCGCCCGCGGCGAGCGGGCCGTCCCCGCCGAGCAGATGCTGCGCGACTCGCGGATCAACCGCATCTTCGAGGGCTCCACCGAGATCATGCACCTGCTCATCGCCCGCGAGGCCGTCGACGCCCACCTCACCGTCGCCGGCGACCTCATCGACCCCGACAAGTCCCTCGGCGACAAGGCCCGGGCCGGCGCCCGCGCCGGCGGCTTCTACGCCCGCTGGCTGCCCAAGCTGGTCGCCGGGCCCGGACAGCTCCCGCGGACCTACGCGGAGTTCCACCCGGCCGGCCACCGCGACCTGTCGGGGCACCTGCGCTACGTCGAGCGCTCCTCGCGCAAGCTGGCCCGCTCCACCTTCTACGCCATGTCGCGGTGGCAGGGCCGCATGGAGACCAAGCAGGGCTTCCTCGGCCGGATCGTCGACATCGGCGCCGAGCTGTTCGCCATGAGCGCCGCCTGCGTGCGCGCCGAGCACCTGCGCGTCCTCGGCGAGCACGGCGGCGAGGCGTACGAGCTCGCCGACGCCTTCTGCCGCCAGTCCCGCCTGCGCGTGGAGGAGCTCTTCCGGCGGCTGTGGAGCAACACCGACGAGCTCGACCGCAAGGTCGTCTCCCAGGTGATGGCGGGCTCCTACGAGTGGCTGGAGAGCGGCATCGTCGACCCCAGCGGCGAAGGCCCCTGGATCGCCGACGCCACTCCGGGGCCCTCCAAGGCGGAGAACGTCCACCGCCCGATCCGCTGAGCCGGCGGGCCCCACGGCCGCATCACCGGGACGCCCTGTCGGGCCCGCCCGGCGGTGCGGCCACAATGGGGGGATGACGGACTCCCTCGCTGACCCGCACCTGCGCTACTCCGCCGCCCCGGCCGGCGGCGGACCGCGCGAGATCGTGATCCTCGGCTCGACCGGCTCCATCGGCACCCAGGCCATCGACCTCGTGCTCCGCAACCCCGACCGCTTCACGGTGACCGCCCTGTCGGCCGCGGGCGGCCGGGTGGAGCTCCTCGCCGAGCAGGCGCGCCGGCTGCGGGTACGCCGGGTCGCGGTCGCGCAGGCCGACAAGGCGCCCGCGCTGCGCGAGGCGCTCGCCGCCCAGTACGGGAGCGAGCCGCTGCCCGAGGTCCTGGCGGGCCCGGACGCGGCCACCGAGCTGGCCCGCAGCGAGTGCCACACCGTCCTCAACGGCATCACCGGCTCCATCGGCCTGGCGCCCACCCTGGCCGCCCTGGAGGCCGGCCGCACCCTGGCCCTGGCCAACAAGGAGTCGCTGATCGTCGGCGGCCCGCTGGTCAAGGCCGTCGCCAAGCCCGGCCAGATCATCCCGGTGGACTCCGAGCACGCGGCCCTCTTCCAGGCCCTGCTCGGCGGCACCCGCTCCGAGGTCCGCAAGCTCGTCGTCACCGCCTCCGGCGGCCCCTTCCGCGGCCGCAGCAAGGCGGAGCTGGCCTCGGTCACCCCGAAGGACGCCCTGGCGCACCCCACCTGGTCCATGGGCCCGGTGATCACGATCAACTCCGCCACCCTGGTCAACAAGGGGCTGGAGGTCATCGAGGCCCACCTGCTGTACGACATCCCCTTCGAGCGCATCGAGGTCGTCGTCCACCCGCAGTCCTACGTCCACTCGATGGTGGAATTCACCGACGGCTCCACGCTCGCCCAGGCCACCCCGCCCGACATGCGCGGCCCGATCGCCATCGGCCTCGGCTGGCCCGAGCGGGTGCCGGACGCGGCCCCGGCCTTCGACTGGTCCCAGGCGTCGACCTGGGAGTTCTTCCCGCTCGACGACGACGCCTTCCCCTCCGTCGGCCTGGCCCGGCACGTCGGCGGCCTGGGCGGCACGGCACCGGCCGTCTTCAACGCCGCCAACGAGGAGTGCGTCGATGCGTTCCTCAGCGGGCAGCTGCCGTTCAATGGGATCGTGGACACCGTCGCCGAGGTGGTGGCGGAACACGGCACTCCCGCCGCGGGAACCCGCCTGACCGTCTCGGACGTCCTGCAAGCGGAGACCTGGGCACGCGCCCGGGCCCGCGAACTGGCGGCCCGTACGGGCGCCCGTACGGCGAAAGCGACCTCGGAGGCCCGCGCATGACGACACTGATGACCGTCCTCGGGATAGTCGTCTTCGTGGTGGGCCTGCTCTTCTCCATCGCCTGGCACGAGCTGGGGCACCTCTCCACCGCCAAGATGTTCGGCATCCGGGTGCCGCAGTACATGGTCGGCTTCGGGCCGACGCTCTTCTCGCGGCAGAAGGGCGAGACCGAGTACGGCATCAAGGCCGTCCCGCTCGGCGGCTACATCCGCATGATCGGCATGTTCCCGCCCGGCGAGGACGGCCGGATCAGCGCCCGCTCCACCTCGCCCTGGCGCGGCATGATCGAGGACGCCCGCTCGGCCGCCTTCGAGGAGCTGCGGCCCGGCGACGAAACCCGCATGTTCTACACGCGCACGCCGTGGAAGCGCGTGATCGTCATGTTCGCCGGACCGTTCATGAACCTGGTCCTGGCCGTGGTGATCTTCCTGGGCGTGATGATGTCGTTCGGCGTCAACACCCAGACCACCACCGTCTCCGCCGTCTCCGACTGCGTGGTCTCCGCCAGCGCCCCCACCGACAAGTGCCCCGCGGGCGCCAAGGACTCCCCGGCCAAGGCGGCCGGCCTCCAGCCCAAGGACCGCATCGTCGCCTTCAACGGCCACAAGGCCACCGACTGGACGACGCTGCAGAAGGAGATCCGCAGGACCACCGGCCCGGCCACGATCACCGTCGTCCGGGACGGGCAGCAGAAGACCCTCACCGCGGACCTCATCTCCAACCAGGTCCAGAAGTACGACGGCAAGGGCGCCCCCCTCAAGGGCCAGTACGTCACCGCGGGCTTCCTCGGCTTCACGCCCGCCACCGGCGTCGTCCCGCAGTCCTTCGGGCAGTCCGTCGACCGTATGGGCGACATGGTCCAGTCCGGTGTGGAGTCCCTGATCGCCCTGCCCGGCAAGATCCCGGACCTGTGGAACGCGGCCTTCGACGGCGGCGAGCGCAAGGCGGACTCGCCCATGGGCGTGGTGGGCGCCGCCCGCGTCGGCGGCGAGGTCTTCAACCTCGACATCCCGCCGTCCCAGCAGATCGCGACCATGCTCTTCCTGGTCGCCGGCTTCAACCTCTCGCTGTTCCTCTTCAACATGCTGCCGCTGCTGCCGCTGGACGGCGGGCACATCGCGGGCGCGCTGTGGGAGTCGGTGCGGCGCACGTTCGCCAAGCTCTTCCGGCGCCCCGACCCGGGCCCCTTCGACGTGGCGAAGCTGATGCCGGTCGCCTACGTGGTGGCCGGGATCTTCGTCTGCTTCACGATCCTCGTGCTCATCGCCGACCTGGTGAACCCGGTGCGGCTCACCTAGCGGCGGACGGTATCGTCCCGTGAACGCCGGAAGGGCCGCTTCTGCGGCCCTTCCGGCGTTCACGGCCCCGCTCACGGGACCCTGGCGGGGGACCGGCAATGTGCTCCGGAGGGGACCGGTGCCGTAACCTCGGATGACGGAGCCCGCCGATCTCGGGACCATGATTTAAGACCTTGGGGTTGCTCGCCAGATGACAGCGATTTCGCTTGGAATGCCGTCCGTTCCGACCAAGCTCGCCGACCGCAGGGTCAGCCGCAAGATCCAGGTCGGATCCGTGGCCGTCGGCGGCGACGCCCCCGTCTCCGTCCAGTCGATGACGACCACCCGGACCTCCGACATCGGCGCCACGCTGCAGCAGATCGCCGAGCTCACCGCCTCCGGCTGCCAGATCGTCCGCGTCGCCTGCCCGACCCAGGACGACGCCGACGCGCTGCCGGTCATCGCGAAGAAGTCCCAGATCCCGGTGATCGCGGACATCCACTTCCAGCC
>NZ_BMVB01000008.1 GCF_014650495.1 Streptomyces cinnamoneus
CCGACGGGCGCGGGACGCAGGGCTGCGTCGAGGACGTAGGTGCGGGTGTTCCACACCGGCTGCCCGATCGGCACGGTGCTGGTGACCGTCCGGGGCGTGCAGGGGTGTGAAGTGACCTCGACGGATGCCTCGGTGGGGCCGTAGAGGTTGTGCAGTTCGACACCGGGGAGCAGGGCGTGGAAGCGGTGGACGGCCTCGGCGGGCAGGGCCTCGCCCGAGCAGATCACCCGGCGCAGGCCCGTGCACCGCGCGGCGGCGGGTTCGGTGAGGAACGCCTGGAGCATCGAGGGCACGAAGTGCGCGGTGGTGATGCGCTCGTTCTGGATCAGAGAGGCCAGGTAGGCGGGGTCCTTGTGGCCCTCGGGGCGGGCCAGGACGAGGGTGGCACCGGTGCGCAGGGGCCAGAAGAACTCCCACACGGAGATGTCGAACCCGGACGGCGTCTTCTGCAGCACCCGGTCGGTGGTGTCGAGGGGATAGGCGTCCTGTCCCCAGGCGAGCCGGTTGTGGATGCCCTCGTGCCCGACGACGACGCCCTTGGGACGGCCCGTCGAACCGGACGTGAAGATCACGTACGCGGGAGCGTTGACCGGCAGCTCTCGCACCGGGTCGCTCTCCGGCCGGCCTGCGGCCCTGCCCTCCTCGGCATCCAGCAGGAGCCGGGGAACGCCTGTTTCCGGGAGGCGGTCCGCGACGGAGGTGGTGGTCAGCAGCAGGGCGGGCTCGGCGTCCTCGAGGATCCAGCCGATGCGCTCGGCCGGGTAGTCCGGATCGGCCGGCACGTAGGCGGCGCCGGCCTTGAGGACCGCGTACAGGGCGGTCACCAGCTCCAGCGAACGCGGCGCGGCCACCGCCACGAAGTCTCCGGTCCGCACGCCTCGTTCGATGAGCTCATGGGCGAGCCGGTTGGCCCGCGCGTTCAACTCGGCGTAGGACAGGGAATCGCCCTCGAACACCACCGCGGTGGCATCCGGGGTCCGGGCCACCTGGGCCTCGAAGGCGGCCGGCAGTGTTCCCGCCGGCACCTCGTGATCCGTCGCGTTCCACTCGTCCAGCACCCGGGCGCGCTCGGGTGCGGACAGCACCTCCACCGCACCGATCTGCACACCCGGATCGGCCGCCACAGCCTTCAGCAGCCGGACCAGAGCACCGGCCAGCCGCTCCGCCGTCCCCTCGTCGAACAGGTCCCGCGCGAACTCCATGCGCCCGTGGATGCCGGCCGGGTCTCCGTTCTCGTCCAGGGTCTCGACGAGCTCGAAGGTCAGATCGAACCGGGCGTCGTGGAGCGATACGGGCTGGTCGGTGGCGCGCACCCCGTTGAGGTCCAGGGCGGTGACGGGGTTGTTGTGCAGGGAAAGGAAGACCTGGAAGAGGGGGTGCCGCGCCAGGGAACGGGACGGGTTGAGGAGCTCCACGAGGCGTTCGAAGGCCAGGTCCTGGTGGGCGTAGGCCGCCAGGTCGGTCTCCCGTACGCGCTCCACGAGCTCCCGGAACGTCGGGTCGCCCGAGGTGTCCGTGCGCAGCACCAGCGTGTTGACGAAGAACCCGACGAGATCGTCCAGCGCCGCGTCCGTACGACCTGCGATCGGCGAGCCGATCGGGATGTCCGTGCCCGCGCCGTGGCGGGTGAGGAGCGCGGCCACTCCGGCCTGGAGCACCATGAAGAGGCTGCTGCCGCTGTCCTGGGACAGGCCGAGCAGCCGTCGGTGCGTGGCGGCGTCCAGCCGCACGGGTACGTCGGCGGCACGACGGGTCGGCTGGGCGGGCCGGGGCCGGTCGGTCGGCAGGGGCAGCTCTTCGGGGGAACCGGCGAGGGCGGTGCGCCAGTAGGCGATCTGTCGCGTCAGCACACTGTCGGGGTCGGACTCGTCCCCCAGCACCTCCCGCTGCCAGAGGGTGTAGTCGGCGTACTGCACCGGCAGGGCTTCCCACTGGGGGGCCGCACCCGCGCACCGTGCGGCGTAGGAACGCGAAAGATCCCGAGCGAGCGGTCCCATGGACCAGCCGTCTCCGGCGATGTGATGGAGCGTCACCAGCAGGACGTGGGCGTCCTCGCCGAGCCGGAAGAGGTGGGCACGGATCGGAATCTCGGTGGCCAGGTCGAACCGGGTGGCCGTGGCCAGGGCGAGGTCCTGGGCCAGCTGCTCCTCCGTGACGGTGGAGGTGTGCAGGGTGAGCAGTCCGTCGGTGACGGGCAGGATCTCCTGGCGCGGGAGGCCGTCCGTGTCCGGGAACACGGTGCGCAGGCTCTCGTGGCGTGCGACGACGTCGGCCAGGGCGAGCTCCAGGGCCGCCACGTTCAGCGTGCCGTCGAGCCGGAGTGCCGTGGGCAGGTTGTAGTTGCCGCCGGCGCTCTCCAGCCGGTTGAGGAACCACAGTCGCATCTGGGCGGGGGACAGGGGGATCTCGGCGGGACGTTCCATGGCGGACAGGGGCTTGCGCGCCCGGTCGGCGGAAGTGATCAACGCCGCGATCCCGGCCACGGTGGGCGACTGGAAGAGGCTGCGCACCGACAGCTCGACCTTGAGTTCGGCGCGGATGCGGCTGACGAGACGGGTGGCGGACAGCGAGTGGCCGCCGAGGTTGAAGAAGCTGTCGTCGATGCCGATGCTGTCGAGGCCGAGAACGTCGGCGAAGAGCCCGCAGAGGATCTCTTCGTTCTCGTTGCGAGGGGCACGGCCGCCGGCGTCGCGGCTGAAATCGGGCGCGGGCAGGGCCTTGCGGTCGAGCTTGCCGTGGGAGGTCAGGGGGAGTTCGTCCAGGGTGACGAACGCGGCGGGGACCATGTACTCGGGCAGCCTGCCCGCAAGGTGCCCCCTGGCCGTTTCGGGGTCGACGGTCCCGCCTTCGGCGGGCACGGTGTAGGCGATGAGTCGCTTGTCGCCCGCCTGGTCCTCATGAACGACGACGACTGCCTGAGCGATAGAGCCGTGGGCGGAGAGGGCGTCCTCGATCTCGCCGAGCTCGATCCGGAAACCGCGGATCTTCACCTGGTCGTCCGCACGCCCCAGGAACTCCAGACATCCGTCCGCCGACCAGCGGGCCATGTCGCCCGAGCGGTAGATCCGCTCCCCCGGCTCTCCGTAGGGACTGGCCACGAACCGTTCGGCGGTGAGGTCGGGACGGTTCAGGTAGCCGCGGGCCAGGCTCGGGCCCGCGATGTAGAGCTCACCCTTCACACCCGGCGGCACCAGCCGGAGCTGTGCGTCCAGGAGGTAGACGCGGCTGTTCCGCAGCGGACGCCCGAGCGAGGGTCGGGGGCTGTCCTCGACCCGGGTCTGGAGCGCGTCCACGGAGGTCTCGGTCGGCCCGTACATGCTGTACGTGGTGGTGTCGGGCAGGGCACGCAGTTCCTGCCACAGCGCGTCACTGCTCCCCTCGCCGCCGATCTGCAGCACGCGGGGCCGGTGCTGTGCGTTGCGCATCAGGCCGGCTGCCAGCTGGTGCTGGAGATGGGTGGGGGTGATGTCGAGGACATCGAGGCGTTCCTCCGCCACGTAGCGGTTCAGCAGCTCGACGTCACGGCGCACCTCGTCGCTGGTCACGTGGAGTTCGTGGCCCGCCAGCATCCACATCAGGCTGTCGACTGACGAGTCGAAGCTGAACGAACTGACCAGTCCGACGCTCAGCCGCCGGCCTCCCGTGGCCAGTTCCTCCGCGCCGATGAGGCCGGCGCGGTGACTGTCGAGGAGCTGAACGGCGTTGCGGTGCTGGATCACGACGCCCTTGGGGCGTCCCGAGGACCCGGAGGTGTAGATGACGTAGGCCGGGTGCGAGGGCGAGAGCGCGGTGATGCGGTCCGCGTCGGTGACGGCCTCGTCGGACTGCCGGGACAGGGCGGCCACCATCTCCGGCGAACCGAGCACCAGGTGGGACCTGTCCTGGGGCGCCACGGCATCGAGCGCCCGGGACGTCTCGGCGGTCGACAGGACGATGACCGGCCGGGCGTCCTGCAGCAGGTAGGAGATCCGGTCCGCCGGGTACTCCGGGTCCACCGGAAGGTAGCCGGCACCGGACTTGATCACCGCCAGCAGTGCGACGACCATCTCCTCGGTGCGCGGCAGGAGCAGCGCCACGAGGTCCTCCGGGCCGACGCCTTGCTGGATCAGATGCCGGGCCAGCCGGTTCGACCGGGCGTCCAGCTCCGCGTACGAGACGCCGGCGCCCCCCGCCTTCACCGCGATGGCATCCGGCGTTCGCGCCGCCTGGGCCTCGAACTCCGCCACGAGGGTCGTCTCGGGCAGTCGGGGGGCCACGGGGTTCCACTCGCCGAGCAGGCGCTCGCGCTCCGTCGCCGACAGCAGCTCAAGGCGGCCGACCGGGGTGGTGTCCCCTTCGGCGATCTGCTCCAACAGCAGCAGGACGCGGCCCAGGAGGGACTCCGCGGTGGACTGGTCGAAGCAGTCTGTCCGGTACTCCAGTCGCAGGTGCAGGCGCTCACCGGGCACGGCGGTGAGCGAAGCCGCGTAGTGGGTGGCGTCGTGTCCGTCGAAGCCGGTGATGCGCATGCCGTCGTCGGGCAGCTTGAGGTCGGCGGTGTCGACGGGGTAGTTCTCCACCACGACGCAGGTGTCGAACAGGTCGCCGACCCCCGCCAGCTGCTGCAGCTCGATCAGTCCGACGTGGTGGTACGAGGTGAGGGCGGCCTGCTCGGTCTGGAGACGGTCGACGAGGGCGCCGATCGTCTCGGCCGGGTCGAGGGTGACCCGGACGGGCACGGTGTTGATGAAGAGGCCGACCATCGACTCGATGCCGGGAAGATGCGGCGGCCGGCCGGAGACGACCGCACCGAGCACCACGTCGTCACGGCCGGTCAGCTGTGCCAGCACGATGGCCCAGGCCGCCTGGAGCAGGGTGTTGAGGGTGCGTCCGCCCGAACGTGCCTGGGCGGCGAGGGCCCCGGTCAGGGCCGGGGACAGATCCGTGGTCACCAGCTCCGGGAAGTCGTGGCTGCGGCCCCGGTTGCCGGGTGCGATCAGGCTCGGTTCTTCGAGGCTGCCGAGCGCCCGGGACCAGGCGGACCGCGCTGCTTCCGCGTCCTGCTTCGTGAGCCAGGCCAGGTAGTCGCGGTAGGGGGTGACACGGGGCAGTGCCGAGGCGTCGCCCCCGGTGCCGTACAGCTCCAGCATCTCGCGCAGCAGGACGGGCATCGACCAGCCGTCGAGGAGGATGTGGTGGTTGGAGATGACCAGCCGGTATGTTCCGGGCGTCAAGGTGACCAGGGTGAACCGGATCAGCGGCGGCTTGGTGAGGTCGAAGCGCCGTGCGCGGTCCGCGGCGAGCCAGCGGTCCCACTCGGCTCCGCGTTCGTCCTCGGACAGCCCGCTGAGATCCAGCTCGGCCCAGGGGAGTTCGACCTCACGGGGAATCAGCTGGACCGGCGTTTCGAACTTCTCGTGAAGGAAAGCCGCCCGCAGATTACTGTGCCGTCGCAGCAGGGCCGTTGCTGCCAAACGCATCGATTCGGAATTCAGCGGTCCCTCGATGTCCAGGACGAGCTGAACCGCGTAGAGGTCGGCCGTCTCTTCGTCGTAAACCGCGTGGAACAGCAGACCCTGCTGCAGCGGCGACAGTGGAAGAACGTCCTCGATGCCACGGCTATTCACGTGAATTACTCCCACTCCATAATCGCGCAGGTGCCTGCGCCCAGATGGATCTCAGCGCATCTCAGTGGTCACTCAACAGTTGGCTCAGTAGGGCTGCAACCACGGCTGCAGCAAGCTGCCACTTCCGCGCGGGCGGCGGTGCATCCCCTTCTGAGGTGCGCAGTTGGATGTCAGGTGTATCGCTCCGCGGACACGCTGCCCGATAAGGTCGGCCGGACACCGACACTCGGTGCGGGGCGCCGGGTGTCTTCCACCACGAAGGCGGGGCCATCCCGATAACCCGTTGCCAGCGGCCCCGGCTTCCGGATCGAATAGGCAAAGAGGGATACGTATGCGGATACCGGTTGGTGGTCTGGTATTTGACGTGGAGGTGTCCGGCCCGGCCGACGGGGAGCCCGTTCTGCTCCTGCACGGCTTTCCGCAGAACCGGCACGCCTGGGACCGGATCGTGCCCGCGCTCCATGCCGCGGGGCTGCGGACGATCGCGCCGGACCAGCGCGGCTACTGCGACGGAGCCCGGCCCACGGACGTGGACGCGTACGCGCTGCCGCAGCTGGCCGGTGACGCCCTCGGCATCCTGGACGCCCTCGGGCTGGAGTCCGCCCATGTGGTCGGACACGACTGGGGATCCGTGGTCGCCTGGTACCTGGCGGCCCGCCACTCGGACCGCGTCCGCACGCTGACCGCGGTCTCCTTCCCCCACCTGGAGGCGTTCTGGTACGCGCTCCGCAACGACCCCGAGCAGCGGCGGCGTTCGGGATACCTCGCCTACTTCGCCTCGCCGGAGAGCACGGCCGGGCTGCTGGCGGACGACGCCGAGCCTCTCCGGTCGTTGTTCGACGCTGTCGACCCCGACCACGTGAAGCACTACCTGGACCTGCACACCCGGCCCGGCGTGCTGGACGCGACCTTGAACTGGTACCGCTCCGGAAGCCTTCTGGCCGAGCACGAGGGGCTCGGCCAGGTCCCGGTGCCGACCACCTACATCTGGAGCGACGGTGACATGGCGGCCAGCCGCGTCGCCGTGGACCGGACCGCCGAGCACGTCACGGGCCCGTATCGGTTCGTGCTCCTGGAGGGCGTCTCGCACTGGCAGCCGGAGCAGGCGCCGCAGCGCGTCGCCGAGGAAGTCCTGCGCAGGGTGACCGGACCACGGGAGCGGTGACGTTGACCGGCGACGAACGGCCCCGGCCGTACGGTGGGCGTCCGCCGGCGAACGCCAGGCGAACGGAGCGGCCTGTCCCACGCTGGGCGGAGCGCGTCGCACGCCTCATGCCTCTGATCGGCCTGCCAGTGTGCCTGTGGCGGCTGCCCATCGGTTTCGGCTGCATGATGGGAATGGACGTCCCGCCCGCATCGGGGGAGCGGTGGCTGACCGTGCCCTATGTCCTCGCGCTGAGTCTGCTGTCCGAAGCGTTCGCGCTGCTCTGCTCCGGTTTGGTGAGCTGGTGGGGCGAAGTGGTGCCCGAGTGGGTGCCGGTTGCCGGTGGCAGACGCATCCCGCCGGTCGTGGCCATCGTGCCCGCCGCGTTCGGAGGGCTGCTCTTCAGTGCCGTGCTGGTCGACTGGGTGCTCAGCGCCTTCCGCATCGGAGGCTTTGAGGGCGTCGCCTACACCAGCACAGGGTGGAAGGTGCTGGCGGACGTGGTCACCGGGCTGTGCGCTCTCTGGGGCCCCATGACGCTGGCCCTCACCTACGCCTACTACCGGCGCCGCTGTCGTCCGGCCGGCTGACGGCCGCTGTCGTGCGGGGACGGCACGGACGCGGCCGGTGGAGGGAGCACCTGCTCATGACACAGTGCTGCTTCCGGGTGACACAGTGCTGCTTCCGGGAGAGGTGCGCGCGGCGGTGAAGCTGACACCTTCCTGCCGGGGCGGACTCCTCGTCCATACCGTCGATCCCTTGTCCGAATTCCGTTCGGGCCGCTATTCCGTGCTACCGCGGCAGAGGCCCTCGACGCGGAACCACAGGCCCGGGGCGTAGACCGCATGGATGACCGCTTCCTCTCCCCTGGTGACCCGCAGGATCCTCAGGGTGCCGCCGGGAAGCACGTCGTACTGGTAAGTGATCTCGCTCCCGCCCTCGACGGTGTCGTCGTAGGAGATGTCCGCCGTACGGTCGTTCGCGTATTCCTTCGGCGGGCGGTTCTCCACCAGCTTGATGAAGACGCTCATGGGCCAACCGTACGGTCCTCGGGTGCGCTCCGCCCTTCGGGACGAGGGGAGGCCGCGTCGTCCTGCGGGCGGTCGGCCGCCGGAGGCCGGCTGGTCACCAGCCAGGATCGCGCGGGCTCGGCGGGATGCGTGGTGTCCACCGTGAGGTGGAGCCGGGTACCGCCCTCCTGGCCGGCCGGGTAGCTGCGTTGCTCGGTGGAATCGAAGCAGCGCCGGAGGACTTCCGCGACGCGGCGGGCGGTCTCGGGGGACGCGGCGACGATGCGGATGTCGGCGCGCCCTGTCGGGGGCACGGGCTCCGCCGGTGTGCGGACGTGCGATGCGCGTGCGGACGTCACGGTCACCGCCCCCGGCCGGAGAAGAGCCGAAGTCGCCTGCGGTCCCCGTGCGGTTGCTCGCGGCGCATACGGGCGAGGAGAGGCCCGGCGGGGTCGATCGCCGATCGCGGGCGGTTCTGGCTCCTGCCGTCACGCCACGGCAGGACGCCGCTGTAGTGGAAGCCCGCGATCCGTTCGTCGTGCTGAGCGTTGAGCCGGTGGATCAGGAGGGCTCCCGCGGCGACCATGGCAAGGATCACGACCAGGGTGACGACGGTCTCCACAGTGCTCACATCCCTCGAACGGCGAGGGAATCCCCGGCCGGCTCCCCGGCCGGTGACGGCGCGGTCCCGCCGTCCGTCTCCCATCCCTCTTCGCTGCCCCGAGACTCGGCCGCGTCGTCCGCCGCCCGTTCGTCGTCCATCAGCATGCTCGCGGTGAGAAGGCTTCCGGGCGTGGTGGCGGCGGACATCAGCCGGGCGGCCGCGGCCGGGCCGGTCTCCGGCGGGATGATCAGCAGGTCCAGGCGGTCCGCGGTGCGGGAGAACAGGAGGAGCTTGTGCGGGTCCTGCTCGTCGGTGCACCAGCCCACGTGCACCGTGTGTCCGGTGACGGGGACCTTGCGCGGGATCACGGGCCAGAAGGCCGGATTCACCGTGACGCGGGTGATCCGCCCCCAGGAGCGGTCCAGCCTCTCCGCCAGCGCGGGGAGCTCGCGGGAGAGGTCGCGTGAGCGGGTCCACCAGGCGCCGTCCAGCAGGCCCGGCGCCGTTCCCGGCGTCGTTCCCGGTGTCAGGGACAGGCGGGCGGGCGGCGCAGGAGCGCGGTCGTCAGGGGTCGTACGGTCGATGGTCACGGTCATGATGCGGACCTGTCCCCGGGCTCGTCGTCGACTGCCCGGCATGGTGACTCGCCGAGAACGATGTACGAAGTGCTCCCGGTCTTCTCACCCTACTCCTGCCGTCGGTTCCGGGGCCGTCCGCGGCCCGGCGATTCCCCGGGGAGCGCAGGTGTGCGTTCGGCCCCGCCGAACGAGCCTGCCGCCGGACCCGCGGAGTGCGGTGAGGGTACTGCGAGCACGTCGAATTCTCGGAGACAGGCGAGTTCTCGGAGACAGGCGAGCGACCATGGCCGATTCCGACGCCCCGCGCCTCCCCGGACTTCTGCCGGACGCGATCCACCACGCCGTGAAACCCGGAACGGCGCTCCTGCGGCTGGAGACGACGCAGGAGCGCGGAGGAATCCTGGACGGCGCGTGGTGGCCGCGCTCCCGCGACATCGGCTCCGAGCTTCCCGCCCTGATCACCGCCCTGACCGAGCACCTCGGCCCCATCACGCGCGTCGGCCTGGACGCGAGCGCCTGGGAGGAGCTCCCCACACGGCTGACCGTCGACGACCGGGTCGTCCACCTCGATTCCTTCCCCCGTCGGTGACGCCACGGTCCTCATCACCCGGGGCGACAGCGATCACTTCGCCCTGCTGGTGGTCCCGCCCGACGCGGCACGGGCCGCGATGGCCAGGGCCGTACGGGCCGACAACATCACCCAGGCCGAACAGATCCTCATCGACACCGGCAGCACCCCGCAGACCTGAACGTCCGGGCAGCGCGGCGTACGGTCAGCCCAGGAAGGACAGCCGGACCGTTCGGCCGGGGGCGTCCCGGCCGGTGGTCACCAGAACGACGGACTGCGAGGCCCCCAGCTCCAGCTCACCGCCGACCACGGGCAGCGTGGCGTGGGGCGGGACGAGGGCCGGGAGCATGTGGTCGCGGCCGGGACCCGCACCGCCGTGGCGGTCCTGCCAGCGGTCGTCCGCGCGAAGAACCTCACGGAAGGCCGCCAGCAGGTCGTCGTCACTGCCGGCCCCGGTCTCGATGACGGCCAGGCCGGACGTCGCGTGCGAGGTGAGGACGTTCAGCAGCCCGTCCTGGTTCACCGGTACTCGCTGTACAGGAGCAGTGCTGACGGCTGGACGGGGTGTTCCGCCGGGACTCCGGTCACCGTCACCGCCCTCCGGGCGGCGTACCGAAAACGCCCCTCCTGGCGGGGAGAGGCGCAGAATGTGGAGCGAGCGCCCCCGGCAGGACTCGAACCTGCGGCCAAGCGCTTAGAAGGCGCCTGCTCTATCCACTGAGCTACGGGGGCCGGTGTGTGCGGCGGTCGCGGACGGCTGAAGCCCCGGGCTCGGTGGTGCCGTGACCTTGCCGGGGACAAGGATAGGGCTCCGCGTACCTCGTCCCGGTTGCTTCACCTCCGTGACACGATGTGGAGGTTCGGTGAAGCGGTCCTGATAATCGCAGGCAGGTGCGATTTTCGCATCGTTTTTGACGTCTCAGGTGCGGGGTGTTGTCTACTCGTTATGCCTGGGCCTCTTGCGCCACGCCTCGCGCGCCAGGGGCTATACGCTTCAAAAACACACCAGAATTGGGCATTCTGCACGTGTGGCGACCTTGGACGTACGGCCCCGACTGCTTGACGCGCTGTCCGCACTGCGTGACCGCGTGGACGCCGCACGCTTCCCGCTCCCCCTCCCGGGCGCCGCCCGCGCCCGTCGCAACCGGGCCGAGCTCCTGGCGCAGCTCGACGACTACTTGGTGCCCCGGCTGTGCGCCCCCGAAGCGCCGTTGCTGGCGGTCGTCGGGGGGTCCACGGGGGCCGGGAAGTCCACTCTGGTCAACTCGCTGGTGGGGCGCCGGGTCACTGAAGCCGGGGTGCTGCGGCCGACAACCCGCACGCCAGTTCTGGTGTGTCATCCGGATGACCACCACTGGTTCGCCGGCGACCGCGTCCTGCCGAAGCTGCAGCGGGTCTGGGTGCCGAACCAGGAGGCCGCCGCAGCCGCGTTCGAGGCGGAGGCGATGGACGACGCCGGCGCCGACGCCCTGGAGGAGCCGGCCGACGACGGGCCGCTCTCCCTGCGCATCGAGACCGACCGCGCCATGCCCCGCGGCCTCGCCCTCCTCGACGCGCCCGACATCGACTCCCTCGTCGCCCGCAACCGCGAACTCGCCGCCGCCCTCGTCTGCGCGGCCGACATCTGGGTGCTCGTCACCACCGCCACCCGTTACGCCGATGCGGTGCCCTGGCACCTGCTGCGCACGGCCAAGGAGTACGACGTCACGCTCGTCACCGTCCTGGACCGGGTGCCGCACCAGGTGGCCGTCGAGGTGTCCCGGCAGTACGACGCGCTGCTGGAGAACGCGGGCCTCGGCGACGTGCCCCGCTTCACCATCCCCGAGCTCCCCGAGTCCGCGGGCTGCGGCGGACTGCTGCCCTCCACCGCCGTCGCCGGGCTGCGCGCCTGGCTCGCCCAGCAGGCCGAGGACCCCGCCGCCCGCACCGTCGCCACCGCCCGGACCGCGCGCGGGGTGCTCTCCTCGCTGGGATCACGGCTGCCCGGCCTCGCCGGCGCCTCGGCCGTACAGCACGCGGCGGCCGTCCGGCTGCTGCAGCGCGTCGAGGACGCGTACGGGCGAGCCGTCGAGCGCGTGCGGCGCGAGATCGGGGCGGGCGAGGCACTGGCCGGCGACGCCCTCACGCACTGGCGCGGCTACCCCCGCGACAGCGCCCCCGACGAGCTGCTCACCGCCCTCACCGGTTCCGTCATCGCCCTGCTGAGCTGCGCCGCCGACGCCGCCGACGAGGAGATCGCCGCGGCCTGCGGCAGCGACCCGGCGGCCGCGACGGCCCTCGCCCCCGCCGACCCCGACGGGGCCCGGGCCCGCATCGGCGTGGCCGTACGCCGCTGGCGGCGCTGCCTGGAGGAGATCGCGGAGGAGGAGGTGCGGGCCGCCGAGCGCGACCGCGGGCCCGAGAGCGAACGCACCGCCGCACTGCTGGCCGCGGCGCTGCTGGGCGGCCGCCGCGCGGCCAAGGCGGGGGACCAGCTGGCGCAGACCTTCGGCGCGCAGGGCGCGCTGCGGCTGCGGGACCGGGGCGGGCAGTTGCTGGCCGACTGCCTCGAACAGGTCCTGGACGCCGAGCGGGACCGCAGGGCGGCCCCCCTGGAGGCCCTGAACATGACCCCCGACCACCAGGTCGAGCTCATCGCGGCGCTGTCCGTACTGCAGAAGGAGACATGACCGCCGTGCCGACAGCAGACGAAGTCAACCGCTTCTGGAACGACGGGCTGATCGCGCGCCGCAACCGGCCCGAACGCGCCCCCCAGCGCACGGCACCGCCGCCGCCCCCGCCGCCCCCCGTCCCCCGCGTCGCGGCCTCGCCCTCCCCCGCGGGACTGGTGCTGCGGCCCCGGCTCGACGCCCTGCGCGAGCTGGTCGGGCTCTCCCGGGCGCGCCTGGACCGCCGCACCCTCGCCGAGGCGGGCCGGGTGCTGGAGGAGGCGGCCGCCCGGCACCGGTACGCGCTGGACCTGACGGTCGTGGCCCTCGCGGGCGCGACCGGAAGCGGCAAGTCCACGCTGTTCAACGCCCTCGCCCGGGCCCAGCTCTCGGAGGCGGGGGTGCGCCGGCCGACCACCGCGATGCCCATCTCCTGCGCCTGGACCGACCGCGCGGACGGCCTGCTGGACCGGCTCGGCATCCCCGCCCGGGCGCGGCGGCAGCCGGTGCGCCCGTACGACCCCGCGCTGAGCGGGCTCGTCCTGCTCGACCTGCCCGACCACGACTCGGCGGCGGCCGGCCACCGGGAACAGGTCGACCGGCTGCTGGGGCTGGTGGACGCGGTGATCTGGGTGGTGGACCCGGAGAAGTACGCCGACGCGGTGCTGCACGAGCGCTACCTGCGGCCGCTGGCCGGCTACGCGGAGGTCACCTTCGTCGTGCTCAACCAGGTCGACCGGCTCTCGGAGGACGCGGCGGACCAGGTCCTGGACGACCTGCGGCGGCTGCTGGACGAGGACGGGATCGCGCTCGGCGAGCACGGCGAGCCGGGGGCCGCGGTGCTGGCGCTGTCCGGGCTGACGGGCGCGGGCGTCGGTGAACTGCGCGAGGCGCTCGGGCTGTTCGTGGCCCGCCGCAACGCCGCGGAGCTGCGCCTGACGGCCGACGTGGACGGCGTCTCGGCGCGGCTGCGTTCGGCGTACGTGGCGGACGGGCGGCCCGGGCTGACGGAACGGGCCCGCCAGGAGTTCGAGGACCGGCTGGCGGAGGCGGTGGGCGCGCAGGCCGCGGGCCTGGCGGCGGAACGCGCCTGGCGGCGGGACGCCGAGCGGGCCTGCGGGACGTCGTGGACGCGGCTGCGGTGCTGGACGGAGCGGGGCCGCGGGCAGGTCTTCAGGGTGCTGGGCGCCAGGGGACCGGCCACCGGAAGCACGGATTCCGCAGTGGTCGACTCCGGCCCCCTCACGCCGTCGCGGCGCCGCACGGCGTCCCGGCCGCTGGTCGAGCAGGCCGTGCGGGCCCTGGCCTACGAGGCGTCCGCCGGTCTGCCCGGCCCCTGGGCGCAGGCCGTCCGCGAGGCGGCGGGGCGCGGGGCGGAGGGACTGGCGGAGGCGCTGGACGAGGTGGCCGCGGCGGCCACCACGGCGGCGGCGACGGGCACGCGGCGCGCGGGCCTGGGCCTGCCGGGCGGCCCGCGCACGGGCGAGGGCCGCGCCGACGGCGGCCGTACGGGCGTGTGGCCCACGGGCATCGGGCGGGCGGCCCCGGGGCGCTCGGGCGCCGGGCGGGCTCGCGGGGGCGCGGCGCCGAGGCCGGGTCGTCCCCGCTGGTGGGCGGCGATCGCGGCGGGGCAGGGGGCGCTGTCGGCGCTCCAGTTGCTGGGTCTGGTCTGGCTGGGCGGCCTGCTCGCGGGGGAGTTCGCCGGTCCGTGGTGGGTGCCGGGCGCCCTGATGGCGGGCGGCACGCTCGGGGGGCCGGTGCTGGCGTGGTGCGGCCGCCTGGCGGCGCGCGGCCCGGCGCGGGGCCACGGGCTGGAGACCGAACGCCGCCTGCGCGGGGCGGCCGCCGGCTGCGGGCGGGCGCGGGTCCTGGAGCCGGTGGCGGCCGAGCTCCTGCGGTACCGGGAGGTCCGGGCGCAGTTCGTGATCGCGGCGGGCGAGGCGTAGCCGCCACCTGCCACGGCGCCGCACCCCTGAGGGCGGAGGCACCCCTGCGGGCGGATGCAACCCCTGCGGGTGACGGAGTTGTCCACAACCGGGCGTCCGTCCACAGGGCCCGGCAGGCTCCGGCGATCGGGGGCACCATGACGTCATCAGCCGACGGGGGAGGGTTTTCGATGAACGAGACGCTGGTGACGGTCGTGGGCAACGTGGCCACGCCGCCGGATTTCCGCGAGGCGGCGAACGGCGCGGCGGTCTCCCGCTTCCGGCTCGCGGCGACCGTGCGCCGCTGGGACCGGGAACGCGCGGAATGGACGGATGCGTACACGAGCTTTTACACAGTGTGGGCATGGCGGGCCCTGGCAGCGAATGTGGTCGGGTCGGTGACGGTCGGTGAACCTCTGATCGTCCAAGGAAAGTTGAGAATTCAGGAGCAGGAGCGCGAAGGAAAGCGCTGGCTCTCGGCGGACATTGACGCCCTGTCGATCGGCCATGACCTGGCGCGCGGCACCTCGGCATTCCGCCGGGTCTCCCCGGCCGTGGCGCAGGCGCCGAAGCCCCTCACGACCCCCGCTCCGACGAGGGCTTCCGCGGAGCGAGACGTGGCGGAGGCGGCACCATCCCTCTGAAATGAGGCATTTGTCCCGGGGATTTATCGATAATTCCAGGGCTCATGCGCCTATGCGATAACGATTCCGATTCGGATCGGTAGTGCGAACGCATCTTCGGGGATCACGTTGCGCCCGCTCCTTAGGATCCCGTGCATAGCAACGGGGGCTTCTGAGTTTTGAGTTGCCCGGCGGGGCGCGTCCGCAGTGGTCTGCACCTGATCTTGTGATGGCCGTGCCCGCTCGAAAGGAAATCCATGAACTCTGTAAAGGGGCGGGGCGCCGCGCGCCTTGCATCGGCGATCCTCGCGTCCGGCCTGGCAATCGGCGGCACGGTCGCCCTGGCTGGTCCGGCGGCCGCGGACGAGGCGTCGCAGAACCAGGGCGGCGTGACCGCCATGCTCGGCCGTATCACGGCCGGCGGCGGGGCCGTCGTGCAGGACCGGCGCAAGACCGGGGACGTCATGGCCGGGCTGTTCGAGATGAAGGTCGACGGCGGCGGCACGCTTCAGACGTACTGCATCGACATCCTCACCAACACCGTCGGCGGCGCGAAGTACAAGGAGACGGGCTGGAGCGAGTCGTCCCTGCACAACAACGCCAACGCGGGGAAGATCCGCTGGATCCTGCAGCACTCCTACCCGCAGGTCAACGACCTCACCGCGCTGGCGAAGGCGGCGGGCGCCGACAAGCTGGACGCCAACACCGCGGCCACCGGCACCCAGGTCGCCATCTGGCGCTACTCGGACAACGTCAAGGTCGACGCCAAGAGCCCCGCCGCCGAGAAGCTCGCGGACTACCTCACCAAGAGCGCGGAGAACGTCGAGGAGCCCAAGGCGTCCCTGTCGCTCACTCCGCCGGCCGTCTCCGGCAAGTCCGGCCAGCGCATCGGCCCGGTCACCGTGCACACCAACGCGGGCAGCGTCGCCGTCGCCCCCACCGGGGACGCCGCCGCCAGGAAGGTGCAGGTCGTCGACAAGGCCGGCAAGCCGCTGACCTCCACGGCCAACGGCGGGGAGCTCTACTTCGACGTGCCGGCCGGCACCCCCGACGGCTCCGCCTCGCTCAAGGCGACCGCCGCCACCAAGGTCCCCGTCGGCCGTGCCTTCATCGGCGACCACACCCGGACCCAGACGATGATCCTGGCCGGCTCCAGCGAGAGCACCGTCTCCGCCACCGCCACCGCCACCTGGGCCACCAAGGGCGCGATACCGGCCCTCACCGCCAGGAAGAGCTGCGAGAAGGGCGGCGTGGAGATCACCGCCGACAACAAGGGTGACCAGCCCTTCACCTTCGAGCTCGACGGCAAGAAGCACACCCTCAGGCCCGGCGGCTCCGAGACCACCCTGGTGAAGGTCGGCGAGGACCAGGCGTACAAGATCACGGTCACGGGTCCGAACGGCTTCTCCAAGACGTTCTCCGGCATCCTCGACTGCAGGACCGCCGAGACCGGCACCACCGGCGGCTCGGGTGCCACGGGCGGCTCCGGCGGCCCCTCGGCCTCGCCGAGCGCCCCGGCCGGCACCACCGGCGGCTCCACCGGCTCCACCACGGGCGGTGACCTCGCCAACACCGGCAGCAGCAGCGCCACGCCCGTCATTGCGGGTGTGGCCATCGCGCTCATGGTGGTCGGCGGCGGCGCCGTCTTCCTCCTCCGCCGGAAGAACACCGCAGGGCAGTAGGGGCGCGTCACGCCCGGTGCACGACCGGTGACCGGGGCGTCGCTCCGGTCACCGGCCCGCCGGGATACAACGCGTTTCCGCCCAGGGCTTCCCGTACGGCAAGATGGGGTGTATCTGCCCTCACGCGGCGGAGCCGCACATTGGCCCTTCTCGATTGCCGGACGGTTTCTCTTGGCTGAGTACATCTACACCATGCGCAAGACGCGCAAGGCGCACGGCGACAAGGTCATCCTCGATGATGTGACGCTGAGCTTCCTGCCCGGTGCGAAGATCGGTGTGGTCGGCCCCAACGGCGCCGGTAAGTCCACCGTCCTCAAGATCATGGCCGGCCTGGAGCAGCCCTCCAACGGTGACGCGTTCCTCTCGCCCGGCTACAGCGTCGGCATCCTCATGCAGGAGCCGAAGCTGGACGAGTCCAAGACGGTCCTGGAGAACGTCGAGGACGGCGTCGCGGAGATCAAGGGCAAGCTCAACCGCTTCAACGAGATCGCCGAGCTCATGGCGACGGACTACTCCGACGCGCTGCTCGACGAGATGGGCAAGCTCCAGGAGGTGCTCGACCACGCCAACGCCTGGGACCTCGACGCCCAGCTGGAGCAGGCCATGGACGCGCTGGGCTGCCCGCCCGCCGACTGGCCCGTCGTCAACCTCTCCGGTGGCGAGAAGCGCCGCGTCGCGCTCTGCAAGCTGCTGCTGGAGGCCCCCGACCTGCTGCTCCTCGACGAGCCCACCAACCACCTCGACGCCGAGTCGGTGAACTGGCTGGAGCAGCACCTGGCCAAGTACGCGGGCACCGTCGTGGCGATCACCCACGACCGGTACTTCCTCGACAACGTCGCCGAGTGGATCCTGGAGCTCGACCGCGGCCGCGCGATCCCCTACGAGGGCAACTACTCCACCTACCTGGAGAACAAGGCCGCCCGTCTGAAGGTCGAGGGCCAGAAGGACGCCAAGCGCCAGAAGCGGCTCAAGGAAGAGCTGGAGTGGGTCCGCTCCAACGCCAAGGGCCGCCAGGCCAAGTCCAAGGCCCGCCTCGCCCGTTACGAGGAGATGGCCGCCGAGGCCGACAAGATGCGGAAGCTGGACTTCGAGGAGATCCAGATCCCGCCGGGCCCGCGCCTGGGCTCCGTCGTCGTCGAGGTCAACAACCTCTCCAAGGCGTTCGGCGACAAGGTCCTCATCGACGACCTGTCCTTCACCCTGCCGCGCAACGGCATCGTCGGCGTCATCGGCCCGAACGGCGCCGGCAAGACGACCCTGTTCAAGATGATCCAGGGCCTGGAGAAGCCGGACTCCGGCTCCATCCGGGTGGGCGAGACCGTCAAGATCTCCTACGTCGACCAGAGCCGCGCCAACATCGACCCCAAGAAGACGCTGTGGGCCGTCGTCTCCGACGAGCTGGACTACATCAACGTCGGCCAGGTCGAGATGCCCTCGCGCGCCTACGTCTCCGCGTTCGGCTTCAAGGGCCCGGACCAGCAGAAGCCGGCCGGCGTCCTGTCCGGCGGTGAGCGCAACCGCCTCAACCTGGCGCTCACCCTCAAGCAGGGCGGCAACCTGCTCCTCCTCGACGAGCCCACCAACGACCTCGACGTCGAGACCCTCTCCTCCCTGGAGAACGCCCTGCTCGACTTCCCGGGCGCCGCTGTGGTCGTCTCCCACGACCGCTGGTTCCTGGACCGAGTGGCCACGCACATCCTGGCCTACGAGGGCAACTCGAAGTGGTTCTGGTTCGAGGGCAACTTCGAGTCCTACGAGAAGAACAAGATCGAGCGCCTCGGCCCGGACGCGGCCCGTCCGCACCGCGCCACCTACAAGAAGCTCACCCGGGGCTGACCGTGGCACGCCACCAGTACTCCTGCCCCCTGCGCTGGTCCGACATGGACGCCTACGGCCATGTCAACAACGCGGTCTTCCTGCGCTACCTCGAAGAGGCGCGGATCGACCTCATCCACCAACTGCGGCTCAAGGCCGGCGAAGGCTCCTTCGTCGACGGCTCCGTCGTGGCCCGGCACGAGATCGACTACCTGCGTCCGCTGGTCCACCGCGCCGAGCCGGTGACCGTCGAGACGTGGGTGACCAAGGTCGGCGCCGCCTCCATGACCGTCTCCTACGAGGTCAAGGACGCGGAGCAGGTCTACGTGCGGGCCAGCACCGTCGTGGTCCCCTTCGACCTCGCCTCCGGGCGGCCCCGGCGGGTCACCGCCGAGGAGAAGGAACTGCTGAAGACGTTTGCCGATGAGCCCGCCGAGCCCACGGGCTCCGAGGAGGCCGTCGCCGCATGACGCAGCGGCTGTGCTTCGCCGACGCCGGGGAGGCGGCCGACCTGGCCGCCTTCCTGGCCCGGCTGATCCACTACGACCGGGCCGCCGCGGTCCGGCTCCAGGCCGGCGGCGGGGTCCTCGCCGTCTTCGGCCGGCCGCCGTCCTTCGAGGTCCTCGCGGTCCGCACGGCCCGTCTGGCCGAGAAGACGGGTCCGCTCGACGTCACCGTCTCCGCCGGCCGGCTCACCGACGAGCTGGACGCCGGACGGCCGGTGCCGGGCAACGGCGTGGAGATCGGCGTCCCCGAGACCGTCACCGGCCCGCCGTGGGCCGGCGTCCTGCCGCCGCGCGGCGGCTGGCAGCGGGTCGAGGGCTTCCCGGGCCCGGAGGCCGTGCGCGGCGCGGTCGCCGCGGCCGTCGCGGAGTTCCGCGCCCGTGACGAGGCGCTGCCCGAGCAGCGCCGCACCCGCGCCGAGCGCGACCGCATCGGCCGGGAGATCTGGTCCCGCACCCTCGGCGACACCGGGCTGCCGCTGCGCGCGGTGCACGCCGCCCAGTCGCTGGGCTTCCTGCGGGGCCCCCGCCCGGACAACGGCGCCGCCGAGCCGCCGGTCCTCTTCACGGCCCGCGGCTGGCTGCGCCTGCGCACGCCCTACGGCTCGATCGCCGTCAGCACGGGCGGCGGCCTGCGGGACCTCACCGTCACCCCGGCCTGAGCCCCGCGCAGTGCCGGCGCCGCCGTCAGCCCTCGGTGTTGATCATCGAGGCGGCGGCGTAGGTCAGATAGTTCCACAGCTGCGTCTCCAGCTCGGGGGCGAGCCCCAGCTCCTCCACCGCGTCCCGCATGTGCCGCAGCCAGGCGTCGTGCGCGGCGCGGTCCACGGTGAAGGGCGCGTGCCGCATCCGCAGCCGGGGGTGGCCGCGGTTGTCGCTGTACGTGCGCGGGCCGCCCCAGTACTGCATCAGGAACAGCACCAGGCGCTCCTCGGCCGGGCCGAGGTCCTCCTCCGGGTACATGGGCCGCAGCAGCGGGTCGCCGGCCACCCCTTCGTAGAAGCGGTGGACCAGGCGCCGGAAGGTCTTCTCGCCGCCGACCTGCTCGTAGAAGGTCTGTTCCTGAAGCGTGCCGCGCGGAATCTCAATCACGCTTCCATGGTCTCAGACCTCCCGGCCGAGGACCGGCGGCTTAGGACCCCCGCCCGGCCCGGTGTCAGCCCCGCCGGACCGTGATCGTCGTCCAGGCGCCGACGTGCACCCGGTCGCCGTCCTGCAGGGCCACCGGCACGTAGGGCTGGATCGGGTCCTCGGAACCGTTGACGGTGGTGCCGTTGGTCGAGTCCTGGTCGACCACCGCCCAGCCGCCGTCCGGCTGCTGCACCAGCATCGCGTGCTGGTGCGAGACGCCCGGGTCCTCCGGCGGACGCGAGAGGTCGATGTCGGGCGACTCGCCCGTGCTGTGCCGGCGGCGGCCGATGGTGACCTGCCGGCCGTTCAGCGGGAACTGCAGCTCCGGCGAGTAGGCGGGCAGGTTCAGGCCCGCGGCCTCCGGCCCGCTGCGGTTCATCATCGACAGGAAGTACTCGCGGTCGGGCGCGACGTACGCCGTCCAGCCGGCGCCCGGCGCGGGCGAGGAGGGCTGCGGCGGCACGGGCCGCGGCCCGCCCTCGGCGGCCGGCTGCGCACCCTGGTGCTCGTACGACCCGTACGGCTCGGGCGCCTCGTAGGGCTCGTAGGCGTACGGGTTCGGCGCGGCGGGCTGGGCGGCCGGGGCGGGCGGGGAGAGCACCCAGTCGTCCTCGCCGCCGAAGGTCTGCGGTGGGCCCTGGGGGGCCAGCGGCTCGGCCGGGCGGTTGATCCGGGACGGGCGCGAGCCGTGGTAGTCGAAGCTCTGCGGCGGCTGGGTGTGCTGCGGCGGGGGCGGCGGGGCGGACTGCAGGCCCTGGGCCGGCGGGGGCGGCGGTGCGTAGGGGTTCGCCGACCGGGTCAGGAAGTTGTAGCGGCACTCCTCGCAGAACGGCGCCTGCGCCTCGCGCGGGGTGCGGCACTGCGGGCAGAGCTCCGCCTGGACCGTGGCGTCGCCGCCGGGGCCCGGGTAGCCGTAGCCTCCGGTGCCGGCCGTGGGCGGTACGGAGGGCGGCGGGGGGACGGCCCCGGGTGGCACGGCGGCCCCGGCCATCCGGTGGCCGCACACCTCGCACCAGTCGTCGGCCTCCGACTGGTGGCCGTTCGGGCAGGTCGGCATGTCGGTCGATTCCCCCTCTGCGTTACTTCTTGACGCGAACGGTCTTGGTGGAGCGAGTCTCCAGGGTCATCTCCGCCTCTTTGGAGACGTTCGCCTTCAGCCGCACAGTACCGTTCGCCGCGTCCACGACGTCCACCACCTTGGCGAGCAGTTTCGCGGTGGCCTCGTGGCCGGAACGGCTGGCCAGCTGCACGGCGCGGCCGAGCTTGGCGGTGGCCCCGTCGATGTCGCCGGCCTTGCGCAGATCCAGGCCCTGCTGGATGGCCTGGGCCAGCTCGGCCTGGCCGGTGTAGTGCGCGACCTGCGGATTGATGGAGGTCGAGGCCACCACGTCGTCCGTCCACACCGCGCGGACGAGCCCCTGCGCGAGCACCTGCGCCGGCGAGCCGTCCGGTGCCGGCAGCACCAGCGAGACCCGGGCGGCCAGCATCTCCCGGCCCACGGCGGCGCTCGGCACCCGAACGCACACGTGGTAGTCGCGCGACTCGTCGCCCCAGGAGCCCGTGGGGTAGTCGCCCGCCCGCGGCCCGGCCTCCTGCCGCTGGCCGGACAGCTCCTCCACGGTGGGGGCGCACTGTTTGACGAACAGCACCTCGGCGCCCAGCGGCGTCCACAGCCGCAGGCAGACGTCCCCCACCTCCTTGCCCATCACGGTCTCCATCATCTGCGTGAAGTCCGCGGCCAGCCCGGCCGGATCGGCGACGATCTCGGCGGTCCCCAGCAGCGCGGAGGCTATCCGCATGACCTCCTTGACCTCGTAGTCCGTGCCCACCCCGCGCGCGTCGCAGGTGAACCGGCCCGCACAGACGTCCAGCGACGCCCGCAGCGCGTCCGCCTCCTCGTGCTCGTTGCGGCCGTCGGTGAGCAGGATGCCGTGGCGTATCGAGGCGTCGGAGGAGGCCAGCAGCCGGTCGGCCAGGCGCAGCCAGGTGCCGATCGCCGTGCCGCCGCCCGGGCTGAGCTTGCGCAGCGCCTCCTTGGCCTGCCCCCGGGTCACGGCGTCGGCCACCGCCAGCCGCCCGCCGCCCGGATAGACCTCGCGCGCCTGGTGGGTGCCGGCGACGACGGCGAAGGCGACGCCCTCGCGCAGCGCGTCGATGGCGGCTGCCGTGGCCTCCCGGGCGCTGCGCATCTTGGCGGGCGGGTAGTCCATGGAGCCGGAGCAGTCGACCATGATGACCACGGCCGCGTCCGGGGAACGGCCGCCCGGTGCAACGGAGCCGGGGGAGCGGGAGGGCTGCACGGACGGCGCCGGCTCCCCGGCGCCGCCGGTGGCGGTGACGGTGACCACCGCGTTGACCTCGCGGCCGCCCTCGGGCAGGTGGACGTTCTGGTACACCTCCACCGCGAACTGCGGCACGCTCGCCTTGGCGAAGTTGGCCATCTGATCCGCTCCTTCGTACTCCACGTGGTCACATGGGCGTGCGGTGGGGCGGACAGGCGCGCGACGCCGGACGGAATGGCGCCGCGTACGTTCCCCCCGTTGGACGTGCTCGGGCCGTCAGGCCGATCCTGCCCCCTCCGGCCGCGCGGGGAACGGCAGTACGGCCACTGTTACGTTGTCGTGGCCCCCTCCGTCCAGGGCGTGCGACAGCAGACGGCGTGCGCACTCCAGCGGCCGCGCGCGGGCGTCGGGCGGCACCACGGCCGCCATCTGCTCGGCCGATTCGGCGTAGTTCCACAGGCCGTCGGTGCAGACGATCACCACGCCCGGCCGGTCCGGGTGGTACGAGGCGGTGTGCGGCTCGACCTCGTAGGCGTCGGCGCCGAGCCAGCCGGTGATCGCGTGGGCGCGCTCGTCCGCGTACGCCTCGGCCTCCGACATCAGCCCGGCGGCGACCATCTGGGCGGCCCAGGAGTCGTCCTCGGTCAGCCGGGCGGGCTGGGTGCCGCGGTCGTCGGGCACCCAGTAGGCGCGGCTGTCGCCGACCCAGCCGACGGTCAGCAGGTCGCCGGTGACGACGGCGCTGACGATCGTGCAGGCCGGGGCGTTCTCCTGGCGGTAGCGGTCGTGCTCGCGCGCCTCGTGGCCCGGCGTGACCAGGTCGACGACGGCCTCGGCGGCCCGCACGATCGCCCGGTGGGTGGCCTCCCGGGGGGCCGCGCCCTGCGCCAGGGCCTCCGTCAGGACGTCGTGCGCGGCGGCGACGGCGGCCGCTGACGCCTCGTCGGGGCGCGCCGCGGACGACACGCCGTCGCTGACGACCGCGACGACGGCCGGAGGGCCCCCGGGCAGGTCGGTGGTGGACACGGCGTACGCGTCCTCGTTGCGGTGGTGGCGCAGGCCGCGGTCGGTGACCGCCGCGACGCCTGCCGACTCGTGCTCCATGTGATCCCGTTCGCGCGGCTGTGCATGTCCGCAGTGCTCGCAGTACCCGTCGTTGTCGATCATGCCCGACCGGCAGGCCGCGCACGTCCTGCCCGCGCCCGGACAGGGCGGTGACTGCGCCGGAACGGCCGTGGCCGGCGGGGCGAGGCGGTAGTCGTCCGCCCCCCGCGCCACGGGCGTGTCCGGCTGCCGCCACCCGTCGTCGGCCCGCGACCCGCCGGGCGCGGGCGGCACCGCCGAGAGGTCCGCTCCGCAGCCTCCGCAGAAGTTGTCGGCCGGCTCCAGCGGCTCGTGACAGACGGGGCACGCCGTCAGCTGTGGGGGCAGTTGCGACATCGATCACACCCATGTCCTGGGGCGGTAACGGTTGGCCCGCTCCACCAGTTCGATCCGTTCCTCACCGCGCTGGGCCAGCCGCGCGAGCACCCGGTACGAGCGCTCCAGCCCGAACCGCAGCCCCCGCTCGTCCAGCGGGCTGCCGAGCAGCACGCCCGGATGCGGGGGCGCGGCGGGGCCGCCCTGGCCGCCGGAGAGCACCCAGTCCAGCGCCGTGCCGAGCACCTCCGTCGACAGCCGTTCGCGCCGCACGGCGTCCAGCCCGAAGTCCGCGAGCCGCTCCACCTGCCCGGCGGCGGCCCGCAGGTCCGTCAGCAGCGGCTCGCGCGCCGAGCGCTGCCGCAGCCGGGCCCGCACCGCCGCCACGCGGGCCGCGGTGTAGTGGATGGACGCCTCCGGCACGGACTCCAGGGCCCGTACCGCGCCCGCCCGGTCCCCCGTGGCCAGCCGCACCCGGGCCAGCGCGAACGCGGCGCTGACGAAGCCCGGGTCGGTCGCCCACACCAGACGGTAGTACTCGGCGGCGTTGTCCAGCTGTCCGAGCACCTCCGCGCACACCCCGAGCGCCAGCTTGGGCGCGGGCTCGCCGGGGAACGCGTCGTAGACGGCGTCGAAGGACAGCGCGGCCCGCTCGTGGTCGCCGACGGCCAGGGCGTGGACGCCGCGGTGCCAGATGGTGCGCCAGTCGTCGGGCCGCGCCGCCTCCAGCGCGCCGATCGCCTGCCCGGCCGGGCCGTCCTCGCCGAGCTCCAGCTGGGCCCGCACCCGGCGCAGCCGCAGCTCCGCCGAGTCCGTCGGCGCCGCCTGCAGGGCGGCGTACAACTCGGCGGGCTGCGAGGCGAGCAGGCCCGCGAGGAACCCGGCGTTCGGGTCGGCCGCGTCGACGCGGGGCAGCGGCAGGGCCAGGGCGGCGGCCCGGGCGTCGAGCCGGGCGAGCCCGGCGACGGCCGGTGCGGGCGCCGGTGGGACCGCCCGGGACGCCCGGGCCGCGGGAAGTCCCGGGGCCACAGGGGACGCCGGGAGGGCGGGGGCGCCGGGCCCGGATCCGGCGGGCAGGGGCACGGGCGGCGTGGCGCCCGTCAGCGGTGCTCCGCCGCGGCTGCCCAGGAGGCGGGGCCGGCGCGGCGGCACGCGCACGCCCAGCGCGGAGACCTCGCCGGCCGGCTCCTCGAACAGCAGGGTGTCCACCACCCGCGGCTCGGGCCCGAACAGCGTGGACACCGCAGGCCGGGGCGCGCCCGTCTGCAGCGCCACCACTTCCCGCAGCACCCCGGTCAGCTGCTCCGCCATCTCGTCGGCGGAGCCGAACCGGCGGGCCGGGTCGGGGTCGGTGGCCCGCACGAGCAGCCGGTAGAAGGACTCGTAGCGGGTGAAGACGGCGATGTTCTCGGGGTCGGGCAGGCGGTCCGCGAAGACGTTGGTGTAGCCCTGGAAGTCGAAGGTCAGCACGGCGAGCGTGCGCGCCACCGTGTAGAGGTCGGAGGCCACGGACGGGCCCACCTCGGCGACCTCGGGGGCCTGGTAGCCGACCGTGCCGTAGATGGGGCCGTCGTGGTCGTCCATGCGGCGCACCGCACCCATGTCGATCAGCTTGAGCCGGTCCTGCTGCTGAATGGCGTTGTCGACCTTGAAGTCGCAGTACAGCAGGTTGCGGCTGTGCAGGTGGGCGAGCGCCTCCAGCGCCTCGATGCCGTACGCGCACGCCTGCTCGACCGGCAGCGGGTCGCGTCGGCCGTCGGGGGTGCGCCGCTCGTTGGCGATCTCCTTGAGGGACTTCCCGCCCACGTACTCCATGACGATGTAGCCGTCGAGGCTGCCGGTGCGCTGGTCGAGGTGCTCGACGAAGTTGTAGATGCGCACGATGTTGGAGTGCTCGATCTCGGCGAGGAAGCGCCGCTCGGAGACGGCGGCCGCCAGCGCGTCCTCGTCGCCCGTGTCGAGCAGGCCCTTGAGCACCACCCAGCGGTCGGAGACCGCCCGGTCGATCGCCAGGTAGATCCAGCCGAGCCCGCCGTGCGCCAGACAGCCCGCCACCTCGTACTGCCCGTGGACCACGTCGCCCGGGTGCAGCTTGGGCACGAACGAGTACGGGTGGCCGCACTTGGTGCAGAAGCCCTCCGTGCGGCCGGGCCGGTCGGCGCGCGAACGCCCCACGGGCGCCCCGCAGTCGCTCCTGCTGCAGAACCGCTTGCGCTCGGGCACCTCCGGGTTCTCCAGGACCGCCGAGCGGGGCTCCGGCCGGGGCACGCCCGGCATGCTGACCAGCCCCGCACCCAGCTTGTTGCGCCCGGAGGCGGCGGCCGTCGAGGGCCCGCTGCGCACCGACACCGAGGGCGCCCCGTCGGCCCCGGAGCCCGCGGTCGGCGACCGGGACAGCCGCCCGGACACCGACCGGCGGGAGCCCGAGGACCCCGACGAGCGCGAGGACCGCCCCGAGGAGCCGGACGAGGACCCCGAGGAGCCGCTGCCCGCGCCCTCCGGGGCGCCGCCCCCGCCGCCCGCCCGGGTGACGCCGGTGGCCGGCGAGCCCACCAGCCCGCCCGCCGTGACGACCGGGGCCAGCCCGCACGTGTCGCAGTACAGCTCGCCGCCGCCGACGTCCTCGTAGGCGCCGGCGCAGCCCGGCCGCTGGCAGCTGGTGCCGGTCATGATTCCCCCCTGTCGTCGCCGGACCCCAAGGCGGTGGACCGCACCGGCGGGGCCGCGGTCACGGCCTGCTGGAAGCGCAGGACGGCCTGCTCCGCGGCGAACAGGTCGCAGGGCGCGCTCCACAGCATGCGCCGCGCCGCGTCGTACCGCTCCAGGACGAAGGGGTCCTCCGCCAGCCCCAGCCGGGACGCCTTCGCCTTGTACGCGTCCAGCCGCCCGCGCAGCTCGGCCCGCACGGCCAGCGGCGCGGTCACCGCCGTCAGCGACTCGCGGGCCCGCAGTAACTCCTCCTCGGCGCGCTGCTCCAGGCCCTCCAGGAGCGGGGAGAGCAGGTGCCACTGCGCCCGTCTGCGCTGCTCGGAGGCGGCCGACAGCTGCTCGTAGAGCGCGGTCGGCGGGCCGGAGACGGCGGGCACCTCGGACGCGGCGATCTTCGACAGGACCTCGACGCGGGCCTGCCGGGCCTCGCCCAGCGTGCGGTCGGCGCGCGAGAGCACGTCGCGCACCCGCATCAGCCGCTGCTCGGCGTCCTGGCGCACGTCCAGGACGGCCTCGACCTCCCGCCGCACGTCCTCCAGGGCGAGGGCGGCCCGGTCGTAGCGGCCGGTGTCCGGGCGGCCGCCGCCCGGCGCGGAGCTGGGGGAGGCGCCGCTCCAGAACGCGAGCGGATCCGATATCACTTCGCACCGCAGCGCGGACAGTTCGCGGTCGATCCGTTCGAGGTCGTCGCCGGCCGGGTGCTCGCCCGGACGCACGCCCACCGAGTGGGCCAGGGCCCGCACGCGCTGCAGCTCGGCGGCGAGCAGGTCGATGCGGGCGGGCAGCGCGGACCAGACGGAGTCGGCGACGACCACCACGTCCAGCGCCTGCGCGTACCAGCCGTTCATCCGGTCGACGAGGTCGGTCAGGCTCAGCCGCTCGCTGAGCCGGGCCGGGCCGCCGAGGACGGCCAGGCCGGCCGTCGGCGGGCCGCCGGGCAGGGTCAGGCCGCTGCCGCGCAGCAGGTCGGTCAGCTCGGACAGCTCGCCGTGGGTGGGCCAGCGCCGGCGCCCGCGCAGCTCACGGGCCGCCTCCAGCGCGTCGGTGTAGGCGTCGAAGTACACCCACAGCTGGGTGATGAGCTGCTCGGTGACCGCCCACCGCGCTCTGGTGGTGCCGGTCAGCTCCGCCCCCTCCAGCAGACGGCGCCCGGCGTGGTCCTGCAGGGCGAGGAGCGAGGACTCGACGGCCTCGTGCTCCGCGCCGAGCCGCGCCAGCGCACGGTCCACCTCCTCGCGGCTCAAGGCCGGCCCGGTGGGCCCCGCGACCGCCATCGATCCCCTCTCCTGTCCGCGGCCCGCGCCGCGCACGAACGCTGTGAACGGTAGTCCTCGCCGGTCGCCGTGCCGGCCGCTCCGTCGGTCCCCGTCGCGCTGTCGTTGCTCCGTGTCCCCTCAGTCCTTGTACTTCGGCTCCGGCGGGGCGGTGATCCCCTTGAGGTCGTGCTCCAGCCACTTGCGGTAGGCCAGCATCCAGGGGCTCGCGGCGCCGCCCTGCCGGTAGTCCTCCAGCACTGCGTTGACCCGGCGTACCAGGTCCGCGTCCTTGAGGTTCATCGCCACGCCGTAGGACTCGGTGGTGAACGGTTTGCCGACGAGTCGCACGGACGGGTCCTGGGCCGCCTGACCGGCGGCCAGGGCGCTGTCGGTGATCACCGCGTCGACCTGTCCCAGCTGGAGCCGGACGAGGCAGTCGAGCTGGTTGGGCACGGTGAGCACGAAGGCGCCGTGCGACTCGTGTCTGAGCTCGCTCTCGCCCGTGGATCCTTTGGCCGTACAGACTTTCTTCCCCTTCAAGGTGTCGTCGAACGCCGTGACCGGTGAACCCTTGGGGGCCAGCACCTGCTGCCCGGCCTCGAAGTAGGCCGTGGAGAAGGCGACTTGCTTGATCCGGTCACAGTTGATGGTCATCGTGCGCGCGATGATGTCCACCTTGCCCTTTTCCAGGGCGGGTATGCGCTGGTTCGTGGGGATCGCCAGAAAGGTGACCTTGCCGGGGTCGCCGAGGACGGCCTTGGCGACGGCCCGCACCAGGTCGATGTCGAAGCCGCTCAGCTCGCCCGTGGCCGGGTCGCGGTAGCCCCAGCGGTAGCTGTTCTGGTCGACGCCGGCGATGAGCCGGCCGCGGTTCTTGATGCGCTGCACCGCCGGGCCGTCGGCCGTCGACGGCCGCAGGCTCGCCTCCGGCGCCGTGCAGGCCGCCGGCGCCCGGGCGGCGGCCACGGACGCCCCGTGCGGCCCGGGCCGCACGGGGTCCACGGACCGCTCCGGGTGTCCGGCCGCGGACGACGGCAGCAGCGCCGTGGCGGCCACCGCGGCCACCGCACACCCGACGGCCGCCGCCGGCCCGCGCCGCCGGCCCGTCCCTGCGCGCATGCGTCCTCCCCCCGTCACCGGTACTCCGCCAGCCTGCGCCCGATGCCGAGCACCGCACCCGCCGCGCCCAGCACGGCCAGGACGACGGCGCCGACGGCCAGCCCGGCGAGCGCGCCGCGCCCGTCGTCCGCCGCCCGCCGGAACTCGCCCTGCTCGTGCGTCAGGGCCCGGCTCAGCCCGGTGTCCACCCGGTCGAACGACTCGCCCGTACTGTCCTTCTCGCCGATCACCTTCGGCAGCGCCCGTTCGTAGTACCCGCTGTCGTCGGAGGCGCGCGCGTCGCGGTGGCGCTGCTGCCACTGCCGTACGTCCCTGATCGCACCGGCCACCGGGTCGCGGCCGGCCGCGCCGTCGGCCAGCGCCTGTGCCCGGTCCAGCAGGCTGCCCTCCTCGGGCGCGCCGCCCACCGGGACGCCGTCCCCGCCGATGAGCTTCTGCATGCCCGCCCGGTAGCTGCTCTCGTAGGCGTCGTCGCCGCGCGGGGTGAGCACCGCACCGCGCGCCACCAGGGTCAGGCTCTCGTCGCCCCGGGCCTGGAGCGCCGCGATCCGGGCCTCGTTGAGCACCTGCAGCGACTTCGCGCCGTGCTCGTAGGACTGGGTCAGCCCCGCCCGGGCCACGCCGTGCCCGACGGCCAGCCACAGCAGCAGCACCGTCGCGGCGGCGGTGGAGGCCAGCAGGCCGTGGTTGAGCACGCGGTTGGTGCGCAGGTAGGTGCGGCGCTGCGCCCAGCCCAGGGCGCCCAGGGCCAGCACTCCGGTGGCGAACGCCGCCCAGGGCAGGTCCTTGGCGTCGCCGTAGTCGGAGCCCAGCCGGCCGGTCTCCGTCTCGTACAGCGCGCGGGCCGCGGGCAGCAGCTCCTCGCGCATCCGGTCGCTGGCGTAGCGCAGGTAGGCGCCGCCCAGCGGCAGGCCCTGCCGGTTGTTGGCACGGGCGGACTCCACCAGTCCGGTGTAGAGGGGGAGTTGCTCGTTGAGCTTGGCTATCCGGGGGCCGGCCGGGTCGCCGGCGTCGGTGTTGGCGGCGGCCTTGACCAGCAGCTCGGAGGCGCGGGCGATGTCCTTCTCGTACCGCTGGCGCACCGCCCGCGGCTCCTGCCCGCCGGCCAGGAAGCCCCCGGCGGCGGCGGTGTCGGCGTCGGCGAGGGAGCGGTAGATGTCCGCGGCGTCGGCGCTCAGCGGCTGGCTGTGGCCGATGACGGCGTCCGCGGCCGCGGCCCGGCCGGAGACCTGCCAGGCGGTGACCGAGCCGAAGAGGACGAGCAGCCCGGCCAGGGCGGCCCCGATGATGCGCAGTCTGCCGGGCTCGGTGGTGGCCGTGGATCTCAGACGGTCCAGCCCCTCGCGCCACGCGCTGTGCCCCGCGCCCGGATCCGGCTGCGGTGATGACGACACGTGACCTCCCCCTCGGTCGCCGGCTGTGCCCGGCCAGCCAGTATGGCCGCAGGGACTGACAAACACACCGGTTGTGCACCGATCTTGTGCGGACCGGGATCTTCACGGGCGCGTGCGTACGGTCCTTTCACCTCATTTCACGCGTGCCCTGCCAGTTCGGTTCCCGTACGAGGGTGGGGCCGGACGCCGCCTCAGGGGCCGGCCGGCTCCGCGTAACGGCTGCGCAGCCGCGCATAGGCCGCCGCGGGGGCCGCCGCGTGGTCCAGGGCCAGCAGGGCGGCGCCCAGGACCGGTGGGGCCGTGACGAGCCGGGGCACGGCCAGCGGGGCGCGGGCGGCCAGCAGGCTCACGATCCGCTCGTGCAGCAGCGGGTGGCGGGCCGCGAGCACGCCGCCGCCCAGGATCACCGGAACCTTCGCGTCCAGCAGGTCCAGCCGGGTCAGGACGGTCGTCACCATCGCGACGACCTCGTCGGCCTGCCGGGCCACCAGCGCCCCGGCGACCCGGTCCCCGTCCGCGGCCACCGCGAAGAGCACCGGCGTCAGTTCGTGCCGGCGCCCCTCCGGGATCCGGCCCAGGTGCAGGGCCTCGATGAGCTCCGGCATGCCGGCCAGCTTGAAGTGGGCGGGCAGCGCCCGGGCCAGCGCCGTGGCCTCGCCCCGGCCGTCCGCGGCACGCGCGGCCCACCACAGGGCCTCCTCCGCCAGGCCCCCGCCGCCGCCCCAGTCGCCGGAGATCCGGCCGATGGCGGGGAAGCGGGCCGTGCGCCCGCCGGGGGCCGTGCCCGAGCAGTTGATACCCGCGCCGCACACCACCGCGACGCCCGCCGGCTCGCCCTCGTCGGCCAGCCCCGCGCGCAGCAGCGCGAAGGTGTCGTTGGCGACGGTGACCGTACGGCCCCACCCGTGCCCGGAGATCTCCTGCGCCAGCTGCTCCTCCTCCACCGGCAGGTCGGCGTTGGCCAGGCACGCCTGTACGTGGTCCACCCGCGGCGGAGCGGTCATGCCCGCCCGTTCCGCCGCCCGCGCGACGAGGGCCGCCAGCTCCCGCACCGCCCGCGCGGCCCCCACGCGCGGTGGCTGGAAGCCTCCGCCGCGCGCCGTGCCGAGCACCGTGCCGCAGGCGCCCACCAGTGCCACGTCCGTCTTGCTGTTGCCCGCGTCGATGGCGAGCAGCGCGCCGCTCACGCCCACGCGAGGTGCTCCCGGTTGTGCGCGAGGAGCTCGTCGGTCAGTCGGTCCGCGTAGGCGCTCTGCCCGATCAGCGGATGCGCCAGCAGCGCCGCGAAGACGCGGTCGCGGCCGCCCTTGAGGGCCGCCTCCAGGGCCAGGTGCTCGTACGCCGTCACGCCCGCGACCAGCCCGGAGTACAGCGGCTCCAGGGGGCGTACGGGCAGTGGCCGGGCGCCGTGGGCGCCGACCGTCGCCGGCACTTCGACGACCGCGTCGTCCGGCAGGAACGGCAGGGTGCCGTGGTTGAGGGTGTTGACCACCTGCACGTCGCCCGTGTCCGCCAGCAGGGAGGAGGTGAGCGCCACGGCCGCCTCGGAGTAGAAGGCGCCGCCGCGCCGGGCCAGCAGCTCCGGCTTCTCGTCCAGGGCCGGGTCGGCGTACAGGGCCAGCAGCCGCCGTTCCATGTCGGCCACCTCGGCCGCGCGCGAGGGCTTGTTGCGCAGTTCCTCGACGACCGCGTCGTGCTCGTAGAAGTAGCGCAGGTAGTACGAGGGCACGACGCCCAGCCGGTCCAGCAGGGCGCGCGGCATGCGCAGGTCCGCGGCGATCGCCTGACCGTGCTCGGCGAGCAGCCGGGGCAGCACGTCCTGCCCGCCTACCCGCACCGCCCGCTCCCAGGTGAGGTGGTTCAGGCCCACGTGCTCCAGCTCGACCTCCTGGGGCGCGACCCCGAGGAGCTTCGCGAACTTCCGCTGGAAGCCGATGGCCACGTTGCACAGGCCCACCGCCCGGTGCCCGGCCGTCAGCAGGGCGCGGGTGACGATGCCGACCGGGTTGGTGAAGTCGACGATCCAGGCTTCGGGGTTGCGGCGGCGCACGCGCTCGGCGATGTCGAGCACCACCGGCACGGTGCGCAGCGCCTTGGCGAGGCCGCCCGCGCCGGTGGTCTCCTGCCCCACGCAGCCGCACTCCAGCGGCCACGTCTCGTCCTGCTCGCGGGCCGCCTGCCCGCCCACGCGCAGCTGCAGCAGCACCGCGTCGGCGCCGTCCACGCCCGCGTCGAGGTCGGCGGTCCAGGTGACGCGGCCCGGGTGGCCCTGCCGGGCGAGGATCCGCCGGGCGAGGCCGCCGACCAGCTCCAGCCGGTCGGCGGCCGGGTCGATCAGGACCAGCTCCGTCACCGGCAGCACCTCGCGCAGCCGGGCGAAGCCGTCGACGAGTTCGGGGGTGTAGGTCGAGCCTCCGCCGACCACGGCGAGCTTCATACGCGCTTCATGGGAACACTCATCCCTTGACTCCGGTGAGGGTGACGCCTTCGACGAAGGCTTTCTGGGCGAAGAAGAAAACGAGGACGACGGGTGCCATGACGAGCAGGGTGGCGGCCATGGTCAGGTTCCAGTTGACGCCGTGGGCGCTCTTGAACGACTCCAGGCCGTACGAGAGGGTCCACGCGCCCGGGTTCTGGGCCGCGTAGATCTGGGGCCCGAAGTAATCGTTCCAGCAGAAGAAGAACTGAAACAGTGCGACCGCGGCGATGCCGGGCCGGGCCATCGGCACGACGATGTGCAGCAGCGTGCGCAGCTCCCCGCAGCCGTCGAGGCGCGCCGCCTCCAGGCAGGAGGAGGGAAGGGTGAGGAGGAACTGCCGCAGCAGGAAGATGGAGTACGCGTCGCCGAACGCCAGCGGAACGATCAGCGGCCACAACGTCCCCGACAGGTGCAGTTGCTGGGCCCACACGAGGTACATGGGGACGATCACGACCTGGGGCGGCAGCATCATCGTGGAGACCACGAGCAGCATCACCGGGCGCCGCCCGCGGAAGCGGAACTTCGCGAGCGCATAGGCGACCGGGAGGGACGAGCACACCGTGAAGAGCGTGCCCAGCCCGGCGTACAGCAGCGAGTTGCGCCACCAGTCGAGGAAGCCGGGCGTGCGGAAGACCTCGGCGTAATTGGACCAGTGCCACTCTTGGGGCCACAGTTCACCGCTCATCGCCTGTTCGTCGCTCATGACGGAGGTCAGGAGGACGAAGACGAAGGGCAGGGTGAAGAAGAGGGCGGCGGCCACGGCCGTGGTGTGGACGGCTATCCAGTGCAGGGCGCGCTTGCGGGTCATCGGCGTTCAGTCCTCCGCCGTCAGGAGGCCGGCGCGCCGGCGCATCAGCAGCGAGGTCACGGTCATGGCCAGGGCGAAGAGCACGAGCGAGAGGGCGCACGCCGCACCGGTGTTGAAGTTCTGGAAGCCCAGGGAGTAGACGAGCTGGGGCACGGTGAGGGTGGAGTGGTCGGGGTAGCCGGGCTGGACGACCGAGCCCGGGCCGATGCTCACGCCGGAGGCGAGCTTCCCGGCGACGAGGGCCTGGGTGTAGTACTGCATCGTCTGCACCACTCCCGTCACCACCGCGAACATCACGATCGGGGTGATCGCCGGCCAGGTGACGTAGCGGAACGTGGCCAGGCGGCCGGCGCCGTCGAGCTCGGCGGCCTCGTACTGCTCCTTGGGCACGTCCAGCAGGGCCGCCATGAAGATCACCATGAGGTCGCCGACGCCCCACAGCGACAGCAGGACCAGCGAGGGCTTGGCCCAGGCGGGGTCGCCCCACCAGTTCGGCGCGGGGACCCCGACCGCGGAGAGGATCTCGTTGACCGGCCCCGTCCCCGGGTTGAGGAGGAAGACGAAGGCCACGGTCGCGGCCACGGGCGGCGCGAGATAGGGCAGGTAGAAGGCGGTGCGGAAGAAGCCGGCGCCCGTCTTCACCTTGGTGACCAGCAGCCCGATGCCGAGCCCGAAGGCGACCCGCAGCGTCACCGTCACCACCACGAGCCACAGGGTGTTCCACAGGGCCGGCCCGAACAGCGGCATCTGGCGCAGCACGTAGGTCCAGTTGCGCAGGCCCACGAAGGTCGGGGCCTGGATCTGGTTGTAGTGCATGAAGGAGAAGTAGACGGTGGCGAGAAGCGGATAGCCGAAGAAGACGGTGAAGCCGACCAGCCAGGGGGAGAGGAAGCCGAGCGTGCGCAGCCGCTCGCGGAGGTGTCTTCGGCGCAGCTCGGGAGCGGCGGGGAGGGGGGCCATGGGCGGGCTCCGTCAGTTGGCGGACTGGAGGGTGTCGGCGTCTATCTGCCGGTCGAGCGCGCGCAGCCCCTTGTCCAGGTCGCGGACCCTGCCCGCCTCGACGGCGTACGCGAAGTCCTGCAGGGCGGTGATGTACATCCCGCCGTTGACGGAGGGCGGCATGGAGACGCTGTGCCGGTTCTGGGCGATGGACAGGAAGGTGCGGAAGGCGGGGTCGGCGTCGAGGGCCGGCGAGGCGAGGGCGGCCTTGGTGGAGGGGACGTTGTGGATGGCGTTCGCGAAGGCGACCACCTGATCGGTGTCGGTCGTCAGGAACTTCACCAGCTCCCAGGCGGCGTTCCGGTGCTTGCTGCTGTGCGCGATGCCCGCGACGGTGCCGGTCAGGTAGCCGCGCCCGTACGTGTCCGGCCGGTCGTCGGGTACGGGCATGGGCGCGGTCGCCCACCGGAAGGACGGCCGGGCGTCCGCCAGCATCAGGCTGCGCCAGGAACCGTCCAGGTGCATGGCGAGCTTCCCGGTCAGGAAGGCGTTCTGCGAGGACATCTCGTCGCCGAAGGTGGTGCGGAACCTCTCCAGCGGGCCGTAGCCGCCGAGCGCGGTGATCAGGTCCCGTTGCACGCCGAAGAACTGCCGTGCCGCGGGCTCCCGGGAGAGGCGGGACCTGCCCTCCTCGTCGAAGTAGCGCGGGGCCCACTGGGCGAAGAGCCGGTCCGGGCTGTTCTCGTAGAGGCGGAAGTTGGGCATGAACCCCACCCGCCGGTACGAGCCGTCCTCCGTCCGCCGGGTGAGCTTCACGGCCGCGGCCTTGAACTCGGACATGGTGCGCGGCGGCCGGGAGATGCCCGCCTCCTCGAAGGCGTCCCGGTTGTAGTACATCCCGTAGGCGTCGGCGAGCAGGGGCAGGGCGCACTGCGTTCCCCGGTAGCGCGTGTAGTCCAGGAGCGTCCCGGGGAAGATCGCCTTCTTGTCGAGGCCGGACCTGCGCAGGAAGGGGTCGAGGTCGACCCACATGCCCGAGGAGCAGTACTGCCCCACGTTGTTGGTGGTGAAGGAGGAGACGACGTCGGGTGCCTTCCCGCCGCCGGCCCGCAGCGCCTGGTTGACGGTCTCGTCGGTGACGCTGCCCGTCGCCTCCACCCGGATGTGGGGGTAGCGCTTCTCGAACCGGGCGATCGCCTCGTCGACGGCCTTGACCTCGTTCTTCTCCGACCAGCCGTGCCAGAAGCGGAGGGTGACCGGCCGGGTCGGGTCGTCCCGGTCGCTGCCGGTACCCGGGTTCGCGCAGCCGGTGAGCAGCAGGCCCGCCGTCACGAGCAGGGCCAGGAGCGGGGCCGGTAAGCCGTGGGGTCCGCTTCGGGGCATGACGGAACGTCCTTTCCGACGGGGGAGGGCGGGGAGGTTTCGCTCCGGAGGACAGGGGCGAGGGGCGTCCGGTGGTCAGGCCGTGTCGAAGACGATGTCGCGGGTGTCCGCGAGGGCGGTCCGCAGGGCGCCGATGAGGATGGGGGAGCCCTCCACCGAGCTCAGCCGCAGGTGCGGCCGGGGCAGGGCGAGCCCGGTCATGTCCGCCTCGACGAGGGCGCGCAGCCGCTCGCCCCCGGCCTGGCAGAGCTTGCCGGAGAGCACCACGAGCGCGGGGTCGACGACGGCGACGACCGCCGCGAGGGCGCAGGCGATGTGGGTCGCGAGCTCCGCCAGGAGCACGTCGCCGGCGCCCTCGGTCCGCAGCGCGACCGTCACCGCCTCGGGCGCCGTCGGCGCCTCGATGCCCAGCTCCCGGGCCAGCCGGAGCACGGTGGAGTAGTCCACGAGCTGCTGGAAGCCGCCCCCGCCGTCCCCGATCGTGGCGTCGGGGCCGCCGCGGGCGAGCGGCGCTCCCGGCAGCGGCATGTAGCCGATCTCGCCGGCGCCGCCCGTGGCGCCGCGCAGCAGCCGTCCGCCCAGGACGACGGCGGCGCCGACGCCCTCGTCGATCCAGACGAGCACGTAGTCCTCGGCGTCCTGCGCGGCCCCGGCGTGCCGCTCGGCGACGGCGGCGAGGTTGACGTCGTTCTCGATGGCGACGGGCGTGCCGAGGGCCTCGGCGAGGTCGTCGCGCAGGGTCGTCGCGTGCCAGCCGGGCATGTGCGGGGCGTAGCGCAGGGTGCCGGTGCCCGGGTCGAGCGCTCCGGGGGTGCCGATGACGGTGCGGTGCAGGGCGTCGCGGGGGAGCCCGGCGGCGGCCAGGGCGCCGTTCACGGCCTCGGTCACCAGCTCGGTCGTGCGGCCGCGGACCGACTCGTCGAGGGCCACCGCCGCGACGCGGTGCTCTCCGACGACGGTGCCGGTGATGTCGGCGACGGCGGCCGTGATGCCCAGCTTGTCGACGGCGAGGCCGGCGACGTGCGCGATGTCCGGATTCACCTCGTACAGCTGGGCATTGGGCCCGGGGCGCCCCGTGACGTTGCCGACGGTGCGGACCAGTCCGGCGGCGGCGAGCCGGGTGAGCAGCTGGGAGGCGGTGGGCTTGGACAGGCCGGTGAGCTCGCCGAGGCGGGTGCGGGTGAGGGGGCCGTGGGCGACGAGCAGGTCGAGCGCGGCCCGGTCGTTCATGGCCCGCAGGACGCTGGGGGTGCCGGGGGTGCCCGTTCCTGCCATGGTGTCGCCCGCCCTTCGGCGGCCTGCTGGACAGCCGCTCTGTAAGGAAACTTTCCAATCGCTGGTGGTGTGAGGACGGTATGCGCACGTCAAAGACGCCGTCAAGAGGTCTGGACCAGCTTCCGCGGGCCCCCGGGCGGAAAAATGGCGCGACGTCGGATACGCCCCGGTGTTAGCTTCCCGCCCCATGGAACCACTCGGCGAGAACGACATACGCGCCTCCTTCGTCAACTGCTCGAAGGGTGAAGCGCGCAGGATCAGTCTGCCCCGCGGGCTGGCCGATCTCCCCTGGGCCGACCTGGACTTCCTGGGGTGGCGGGATCCGGGCGCGCCGGACCGCGGCTACCTCGTCGCCGAGCGCGGGGGAGAGCTGACCGGCGTCACCCTGCGCGTGCCGCAGGGCGGGCCCCGGGCCCTCACCAAGACCACCATGTGCTCGCTGTGCCTGACGGGGCACGGTGGCTCGGGCGTCTCCCTGCTGGCGGCCCGCAAGGTCGGCGCCTCCGGCCGCGAGGGCAACACGGTCGGCGCCTACATGTGCGCGGACCTGGCCTGCCCGCTGTACGTGCGGGGCAAGAAGGTGCCGCTGATGTCGATGCGCTACAAGGAGTCGCTGTCCCTGGAGGAGCGGCTGGAGCGGATGCGCACCCATGTGGACCAGTTCCTGGACAAGGTCTTCCAGGAACGCTGAAAGCCGGAGGGCTCCCTCGCCACATCGGCGGTGAGGGAGCCCTCGGCCCGTTCCCGTCCCTGTCCGGCCCGGCCGTCAGCCGATGCTGATGCCCTTGCCGAGCGTGGCGCCCGGCGGCACCGGGGCCGGCGCCGGTATCGGTGCCGTGGCCTGCGACTGCGGGGAGGTGGGGTTGGCCAGGACGGACGGCGCGGCGACGGCCGCCGCCGGGTCCGCGGGGAGCGCGGTCTCCAGGTCCGGCTCGACCGGGCGGCCCATGAGGCGGATGCCCTCCGCGTCCAGCGCGCGCTTGATGCGCCAGCGCAGCTCGCGCTCCACGCCGAGGGCCTTGCCGGGCATGGTCTTGGCCGACACGCGGATGACCACCGAGTCGAGGTAGATCGCGTTCAGGCCCAGCACCTCGACCGGCTCCCACAGCCGTTCGCTCCACGGCTCGGCCTTCTGCATGTCCTCACCGGTGCGCACGATGACCTCGCGCACCCGGTCCAGGTCCTCGTCCGAGCGGACCTGGACGTCGACGCCCGCCGTCGCCCAGCCCTGGCTGAGGTTGCCGATCCGCTTGACCTCGCCGTTGCGCACGTACCAGATCTCACCGTCCGTGCCCCGCAGCTTGGTGACCCGCAGGCCGACCTCGATGACCTCGCCGGAGGCCACCCCCGCGTCGATGGTGTCGCCGACGCCGTACTGGTCCTCCAGGATCATGAAGACGCCGGAGAGGAAGTCGGTGACCAGGTTCCGCGCGCCGAAACCGATGGCGACACCCGCCACACCGGCACTGGCCAGCAGCGGAGCCAGGTTGATCTTGAGTACCGAGAGCACGGTCAGTGCCGCCGTGCCCATGATCAGGAACGAGGCCACGCTGCGCAGCACGGAGCCGATGGCCTCCGAGCGCTGCCGGCGCCGCTCGGCGTTGACGAGCAGGCTGCCCAGGGCCGTGCCGTCGACGGCCTGCGCCGTGCGGTTCATGCGCGCGATGAGCTTGGTGATGGCGCGGCGGACGAGGTGGCGCATGGCCACCGCGATCAGGACGATCAGAACGATGCGCAGGCCGTTGCTGAGCCAGGTGGACCAGTTCTCTTCGACCCAGCCCGCGGCGTCGTTCGCCGTCCGTTGCGCCTCGTCCAGGGACGAGGGACGGGGCGTCGAGTCTGGGGCCGGGGCAGCGGACCAGAACACAGCAGGAACCCTCCGGTGTGGGACAGACCCGCGACGAGGAGCGGCACGGGGCAGACCCACCACACTAACGGGGCAGACCGCATGCCCCGTTGTTGTGTTCGATAAGCGACAGTTCTTGTGCGGGAATGGCGGTGGCTGGTTGAGGTGAGCTCCCAGGTGTGCGCCAAAACACCTGAGACCCGTTACCCGTGGATGGTGGCGCATCGGCCAGGGGCCAGGGGACACTTGCAGGAGATCGTCCCGGCGCGAGCCACGCGCCGCCGGCGTACAAGGAGGCACCCGTGCCGCACGTCCTGGTCCTCAACGCGTCGTACGAGCCGCTCGGCGTCGTACCGCTCCGCCGCGCGCTCATACTCGTCCTCAATGAGAAGGCCGTCAGCCTTGAGGACTCCGGCGCCTATCTGCACAGCGCGACCTGCACCATCCCCGCCCCCAGCGTCGTCCGCCTGAAGCGCTTCGTGAGGGTGCCCTTTCGGGGCCCCGTACCGCTCACCCGCCGTGCCCTGTTCGCCCGCGACGGCGGGCGCTGTGCGTACTGCGGTGGCGTCGCAACCAGCGTCGACCACGTGGTCCCGCGCAGCCGGGGCGGCCAGCACGCCTGGGAGAACGTGGTGGCTGCATGCCGCCGCTGCAATCACGTCAAGGCCGACCGGCACGTCTCGGAGCTCGGCTGGCGGCTGCGCCACCAGCCGGCACCGCCCTCGGGCCTGGCCTGGCGGATCATCGGCACGGGCCATAGGGACCCGCGCTGGCTGCCTTACCTGCAGGCATACGGCGCGGAGGACGCGATGGCCCGGATCGACGGCATCTCCGCCTGAGGTCCGGGCCACCGTTGTTTTCGGCCCCCGAGCGCCGGGCGGTGCCCTCGCGGCTCCGCCCGGTGCCTGCCCTAGTGGGCCGCGTACGCCTCGACCTGTCGCAACCCCGCCCCCTCCACGCGCACGAAACGCACCTCCGGGGCGTCCAGCCGCAGCGCGCCCGTGGCATCGGTGACGAACGCCGCGTCACGCCACGCCCGGCCGTCCGGTGAGACCTGCACGCGGTAGCGCGGAGGCCGTCCCGCCCAGTGCAGCACCACGCGTCCCAGCCGTACCGGCTGCGCCAGCTCCAGCAGTCGGGCGCTCCCCTCCGGGCGCAGGGCCGCCCCGCGCGCCAGATCCGGCCCCCCGGTCTGCGGATACGCCCGGACCGTCACCGTCCGCTCCCGTCCCGCCAGCCGCACCGGCACCGTGAAGACGCCCGCGGGCGTCCCCGCCGGGACCGACAGCTCGATCCGGACCGTGGTCACGCCGCCCCGCACGGCCGTGACCTCCGCGGGGGCCGTGACCGTCACCCCCTTCGGCGCCCGGACGGCCAGCGGCTCACGGACCGTCCCCGGCCGCTGGTCGATCACGCGGGCCTCGACGACCGCGGGGCGTCCACCGGCCTCCGCGTCCACCCGGTCCCGCGTGAGCTCCCACTCCGCCGGGGCGGTGTCGGCGAACCACGGGGCGAACTCGTGCACCGCCGGCGGGGCGCCCGCGCCGCCGGCGAAGACCACGCGCAGCGCGTCGGCCCGCAGCCCCCGGCCCGGCACCTGCGTCCAGCCGCCCTCCGCCACCGGCCCCAGCGGCTGCCAGCCCTTCTCCACGTCGTGCGCCTCCACGGTGCCGCCCGCCCCGGCCACCGGCGCGGTCAGCAGGGTGACCTGCGTCAGCGGGCGCGGCGCCGGCAGCCGCACGGCCAGCGGCGCGCCCGCCGGCCCGGCCACCGAGGTCGCCGGGTCACCGTCGGTGGCGGCGCCCGCGGTGCCCAGCGGCCGGTCGACGCCCGTCCACCCGTTGGCCCGGGCCAGCGCCTGGTCGAGGAAGGCGTCCAGGACGCCCTTGCCGACGGTGGCCCGGCCCGCCCGGATGCGGGCCCGCAGCCGCTGGACGTCGAGCTGGGCGTGCCAGGCCGCGCCGCCGTCGCCGCGCGCCTGCGCGGTGAGCATGTCCACCGCCCGCAGGCCCGCCTCGCCGTGCCGGGCCAGCTGCTCCAGCCACGGCCCCACCTCGTCGCCGAGGACCGGGCCGAGCCGCTCCCGGACCCCGGCCATCGTGCGGAAGGCGTCCTCCAGCCGGTCCGCCGCCCCGGCGAGCGCGGCGGCGTCGGTGCCGGACAGGGCGGACCGGAAGCCGTCCAGCAGCGGGCGCAGGTACGCCGACTCCTCGCCGCCCAGCACCGAGGAGACGTCGTTGCCGGCGAGCGCCCGCAACGCCGCGCGGGTCGGGCCGTCGCCGCCCGCCAGGTCGTCGACGGCCGCCCGCCAGGACTCGTCGGGGCGGTAGCCGCCCGGGTTCCAGGCGAAGTCGGCGGCGGTGAACAGCGGGATGCGGGAGGCGGTGGGCTGGGCCGCGGCGTTGGCGAGCAGTGCGGTCGAGCCGGTGGCCACCGCCGGTTCCCGGCCGGTGTAGGGCCCGAGGAAGATACGGTCCTGCGCGTAGTCGTTGACCGGGTAGTTGTCCATGGTCATCAACGGGTGCCCGAAGGCCGCCCGGGCCGCGGCCAGTTCACCGCCGGTGATGGTCCGGGGCACCACGCCCACGCCCGTCCACGCCACCTCCACGCGCGGGTCGAGCGCGTCGGCCAGTGCCCGCCGGAAGGCCGTGCGCCCGTCCTGGAAGTACTCGGTGGGCAGCAGCGACAGCGGCGCCGCCTCCGCGCCCTTGCCGGCCAGGTGCCGCGCCAGCTCGCCGGCCACCTTCGCCTGCGCCCGGGCCGCCGCCTTCGGCCCGGAGCCGAACGCGTCGGCGTCCTCGTCGCAGTGCCACTCGCTGTAGCTGACGTCCTCGAACTGCAGCTGGAAGGCGCGCACCCCCAGCGCCCACATCGCATCGGCCTTGCGCTTGAGCGCCCGCAGGTCCTCGCCGGAGGAGAAGCACATCGCCTGCCCGGGGGAGACGGCCCAGCCGAGCGTCACGTGGTTGCGGCGGGCCCGCTCGGCCAGCTCCCGGAACTCCGCGCGGCGCGCCGCCGGGTAGGGGTCGCGCCAGCGGGCCTGGCGGTACGGGTCGTCGCCGGGTGCGTACAGGTAGCGGTTCTGCTTCGTGCGGCCCATGAAGTCCAGCTGCGCCAGCCGCTGCCGGTGCGACCACGGCTGCCCGTAGAAGCCCTCGGTCAGCCCGCGCACCGCCGTCCCCGGCCAGTCGCGGATCACCGCCCCGGCGAAGGCGTGCCCGCCGTCCCGCTCCACGGCCAGCTGCCGCAGCGTCTGCGCGGCGTGGAAGAGGCCGTCCGCGTCCGCGCCCGCCAGGGCCACCACCGGCCGGCCGTCGAGCGCTCCGGTGGCCAGGCGGTAGCCGCCCGGCGGCAGGTCGCCCGCCGGCGGGGCGCCCAGCGCCCGCAGGGCCTCCTCGGCCGCCCGCCCGCCCGCGTGGACGATCAGCCCGCTGGGCGGCGGGGTGCCGCCGGGCTGGGCGTCGACGACGGTACGGGCCCCCGCGCCGTGCAGGATCGTGCGGAGCGCCTCGATCGCGTAGGGGTCGGTGCCCTGCTCGGCCATGAGGGTGACCTCGTCACCCACCCGGGCGAACCCGCCCCGGTCGCGCACCGACTGGGGGCGCGGCCACACGGGCGGCAGGTCGCCGGCGCCTTCCCGGTCCGGGGTGCCCGGCGTGCCGGTGGCGGCGGCAGCGTCGCCGGGCCGCGGGTCGGCGAGGGCGTCGCCGGCGCTGCCGAGCAGCCCGCCGAGGAGGGCGGCGGCCAGCACCGTGACCCGGGCCCGCCGCGAGCCGCGCCCGGCCGGGGTGCCCGGCCGGCCGAGGCGGCCGGTGCCCAGGGCCCGGCCGGCCGGCCCCGCGCCGCCGGCGTCGCGGCCTCCGCCCGAATCACGGCCTCCGCCCGAGGGGTCGTCGTCGCCCAGGAACCGCACGGCCTTCTCCTCGCCCCCGGATGTCACGCCCGGGTGTCGCTCCCGTGGTCGACGAGCCCATCACCAGGCGTGGAGCGTGTCAACGCGGCTGACCGAACTGCCGGTAATGCCCGCCGAGGTGCGGACGACGGGCGAAGCGGAATCGATCGCGATGTCCCCCGAAGAGACGCCAAATCGACATCGGGGAACGCAAGGTGTCGGCGGCCGCGACAGGTGGGTAGGGCTCCGGGCACGCGGCACGGGGGCGACCACGGAGGTCTGAATGGGCAGAGCGCGCCTCGCCGAGCTGTACGGCGTCGCCACCACCTACGAGCCGGAGCCCGGCCGCACCGTCCGCGTCGGTGAGGACACCGTCGTCGCGGTGCTCGCCGCGCTGGGCGTCGACGCCTCCACGCCCCGGGCCGTCCAGGACGCCCTGGAGGCCCGTCGCACGGCCCACCGGGGCCGGCTGCTGCCCCCGGCGGTCGTGCTCCGGGACGGCGGCACACGGAACCTCCCGGAGCTCCCCGACGGCACCCTGCTGCGCGTCGACACCGAGGACGGCCGGACCCTGCCCTGGGACCCCGCGGCGGGCCCCGGCGCCGAGCCCCTCCCGCCGGGCGGCCACCTCCTGCGCGCCCAGGCCCCCGACGGCCGGTCCGCGACCGCGCCGCTGATCGTCGCCCCCGGCCGGGTCCCCGCACCGCCCGGGCGCAGCCACGGCTTCCTCGTCCAGCTGTACTCCCTGCTGTCCGCCCGCTCCTGGGGCATGGGCGACCTCGGCGACCTGGCCGAGCTCGCCACCTGGTCCGCCCGCGCGTTCGGCTCCGACTTCGTGCAGGTCAACCCCCTGCACGCGGCCGTGCCCGGCCCGCCCACCGACCCCTCGCCCTACCGCCCCTCCTCCCGCCGCTTCCCCGACCCCGTCCACCTGCGCATCGAGGAGATCCCCGAGTACGCCTACCTCACCGGCCCCGCCCGGGCGCAGGCGGACGAGCTGACGGCCCACGCCGCCGCGCTGCGCCGGGCCGTGCTGGAGGACGGTGCGCTGATCGACCGCGACGCGGTCTGGGACCTCAAGCGCCGCGCCCTGGAGCTGGTGCGCACCGTGCCGCTCGGCCCCGGCCGGCGCGCCGCCTACGGCGACTTCCTCGCCGAGCAGGGCCAGGCCCTCGACGACCACTCCACCTGGTGCGCCCTCGCCGAGGTGCACGGCCCCGACTGGCGCTCGTGGCCCGCCGGCCTGCGCGACCCGCGCTCGGCCCGGACCGCCCGCGCCCGCGGCGAGCTGCTGGAGCGCGTCGACTTCCACTGCTGGCTGGCCTGGCTGACCGACGGGCAGCTGGCCGCCGCCCAGCGGGCCGCCCTGGACGGCGGCATGCGCGTCGGCCTCGTCCACGACCTGGCCGTCGGCGTCCACCCCTCGGGTGCCGACGCCTGGGCCCAGCAGGACGCCTTCGCCGCCGGCATGTCCATCGGCGCTCCCCCCGACGCCTTCACCTCCCGCGGTCAGGACTGGGGCCTGCCGCCCTGGCGCCCCGACGCCCTCGCCGCCACCGGCTATGCCCCCTACCGCGACCTGCTGCGCGGGCTGCTGCGGCACGCGGGGGCGCTGCGCATCGACCACGTGATGGGGCTGTTCCGGCTGTGGTGGGTGCCGCAGGGCTACGAGCCCCGGCGCGGGGCCTACGTGCGGTACGACGCCGAGGCCATGCTCGCCGTGCTCGCCCTGGAGGCGCACCGCGCGGGGGCCGTCGTCATCGGCGAGGACCTGGGCACGGTCGAGCCCGGGGTGCGGGAGGCGCTCGCGGAGCGCGGGGTGCTGGGCACGTCGGTGCTGTGGTTCGAGCGCGACTACGACGGCGCGCAGAGCGCACAGCGCGCGGAGGGTACGGAGGGCGTGGGGAGGGGCGCGGAGAGCGGGCAGGGCGCCGGGGGCGGCCCCGGGGACGGCGGGGACGGCGCCGCGCACGCGGAGCCGCTGGAGCCCGGGCGCTGGCGCGCCGGATGCCTGGCGACGGCCACCACGCACGACCTGCCGAGCACCGCCGCCCGGCTGACCGGCGACCACGTCGAGCTGCGGCACCGGCTGGGGCTGCTCACCCGGCCGCTGGAGACCGAGCAGCGCGAGGACGCGACGGCGGTCGCGGAGTGGCTGGCGCTCTTCGGGCGGCTGGGGCTGCTGCCGGAGGGGCCGGGCGACGAGGAAGCGGCGGTCAGGGCCGTGCACCGCTTCCTGCTGCGCACCCCCGCCCGGATGGTCGGCATATGGCTGCCGGACGCGGTGGGGGACCGGCGCCCGCAGAACCTGCCGGGCACCTGGGACCAGTACCCGAACTGGCGGCTGCCGGTGGCCGACGCCACGGGCCGGCCGGTGCCGCTGGAGGAGCTGGCCGCCTCCCCCCGGCTGCACGCGCTGATGGAGGAGGTCAGGGCGGCCGCCGGGGGCCGGTGACGCCGATAGGCCACCCCGGGCGCGCGGGCCTCGCGGGTGTCCGATACGTTGAGGCCGTGAGCAATAAGGTCAACAAGAACGCCGTGCGCGCCGGTGCCATCTCCGCGGGCACGCTGCTGATGCTGCTGATGTCGTCCCCCGCGTTCGCGCTCACCCGCGACGACGGCGACGACCCGGGCCCCAGCCTGAGCGCGATCAACACGATCGGCCTCTACGTGGTTGCGCCGATCGTCCTCTTCCTGGTGATCACGGGCCTGACGATGGTCCTCGCCAAGAACTCCGACAACACCCGCACGCACGACACGCACTACCCGCGCACCGCGCGGTGACGCTGCTCGTCTGACCGCCGCTTCTCGAAGGCCGGCACCCCTGAAGGGGTGCCGGCCTTTTTGCTGCCCTTCTCCGCTCCCGGAGCCTTCCCCCGGTCGGTGTATTGCCCAACGGCTTTGGCGTTTGTCCCCACCATTAACCTACGGTGTCGTAACCTACGGAGCCGTAGGTAAAGATCGCCAGGAGCTGCCCGTGACCCTCGCCCCCTCCCATGACGGCCAGGCCGTGTGGAGCGACGCCCGCCTGCTGTACGCGCTCGAAGAGGTCGTCGAGACCGAGCTCAACCGGCACCTGAAGGTGGCCAAGGAATGGATGCCCCACGAGTACGTGCCGTGGAGCGACGGGCGCAACTTCGACGGTCCGCTGGGCGGTGACGCCTGGCTCCCGGAGCAGTCGAAGGTCTCGGACATCGCCCGCACCGCCCTCGTGGTCAACCTGCTGACCGAGGACAACCTCCCCAGCTACCACCACGAGATCGCCTCGCTCTTCGGCCGTGACGGCGCCTGGGGCAGCTGGGTGCACCGCTGGACGGCGGAGGAGGGCCGGCACGGCATCGTGATGCGGGACTACCTGCTCACCTCGCGGGCCGTCGACCCGATCGCGCTGGAGCGCTTCCGCATGCAGCACATGTCGGAGGGGTTCGAGTCCGACAACCGCCACAGCATGCTGCACTCGGTGGCCTACGTCGCCTTCCAGGAGCTGGCGACCCGCATCTCGCACCGCAACACCGGCCACCACTCCGGTGACCCGGTCTGCGACCGCATGCTCGCGCGCATCGCCACCGACGAGAACCTGCACATGGTCTTCTACCGCAACCTGCTGGGGAAGTCCTTCGAGCTGGCGCCCGACCAGACGATGTCCGCCGTGCGCGACGTGGTGGTCGGCTTCCGGATGCCCGGCCACGGCATGCCCGGCTTCGAGCGTGCGGCCGCCCAGATGGCCATCGGGGGCATCTACAACCTGCGCATCCACCACGACGACGTGCTGCAGCCGGTGCTGCGCTTCCTGAAGGTCCTGGAGATCACGGGCCTGGGCCCGGAGGGTCTGCGCGCCCAGGAGGAGCTCGGGCTGTTCATGGGTGGTCTCGACGACCAGGCGCGGAAGTTCGACGAGAAGCGCGAGGCGCTGCTGGCCCGCCGGCGGGCCCGGGCCGAGAAGGGCTGAAACGACGGGGGCGCCCCGGACCGGACGGTCCGGGGCGCCCCGTGCGCGGTCTCAGACGGCGGCGGCCGCGTCAGCGGCCTGGGCCTTCAGCGCCCGCTCGACGCCCGCGCGGGACTCGGTGACCAGGCGGCGCAGCGCCGCGTTGGGCTCGGCCGAGGCCAGCCAGGCGTCGGTCGCGTCCAGGGTGGCCTGGGAGACCTGCAGGGCGGGGAAGAGCCCGACGGCGATCTGCTGGGCCATCTCGTGGCTGCGCTTCGCCCAGACGTCCTTGACCACCGCGAAGTACTTCTCGGCGTAGGGGGCGAGCAGCTCGCGCTGGTCGGCCTGCTGGAAGCCGCCGATGACCGACTCCTGCACCGCGTTGGGCAGCTTGTCGGACTCGATCACCGAGGCCCACGCCGCGGCCTTCGCCTCGGCCGTCGGCCGTGCGGCCCGCGCCCAGGCCGCGTGCTCCTCGCCCGCGGAGGTCTTGTCGCGCTCCAGCTCGGCGTCGATGGCCTTCTCGTCCGCGCGGCCCGTCGCGGCCAGCCGGCCGAGCAGGTCCCAGCGCAGCTCGGTGTCGACGGTCAGGCCCTCGATGGACTCGCTGCCGTCCAGCAGCGCGGCCAGGAGGTCGAGCTGCTCGTCGGTGCGGGCGGTGGCGGCGAAGGCGCGGGCCCACGCCAGCTGGTGGTCGCTGCCCGGCTTCGCCGCGCGCAGGTGCTCCAGCGTGGCCTCGGTCCACTTCGCCAGGCCCGTCTCGCGCCAGGTGGGCGCGGCGTACAGGTCGACGGCCGTCTTCACCTGGCGCTGCAGCGACTGCACCACGCCGATGTCGGACTCCTTGGCGATGCCCGAGAGCACCAGGTCCAGGTAGTCGCGGGTGGCCAGCTCGCCGTCGCGGGTCATGTCCCAGGCGGAGGCCCAGCACAGCGCCCGGGGGAGGGACTCGGAGAAGTCGCCCAGGTGCTGGGTGACGGTCGCCAGCGACTCGGAGTCCAGGCGCACCTTGGCGTACGACAGGTCGTCGTCGTTGAGCAGCACGACCGCCGGGCGGGCCCTGCCGGCCAGCTGCGGGACGTCGGTCAGCTCGCCGTCGACGTCCAGCTCGATGCGGTCCTTGCGGACCAGCTTGCCGTTCTCGTGCTCGTACAGGCCGATCGCGATGCGGTGCGGGCGCAGCACCGGCTCGCCCTTGGCGCCGGCGGGCAGCGCGGGGGCCTCCTGCTTGACGGCGAAGGAGGTGATGATGCCGGCCGCGTCCGTGCTGACCTCCGGGCGCAGGATGTTGATGCCGGCCGTCTCCAGCCACTTCTTCGACCAGGTGCTCAGGTCGCGGCCGGAGGTCTTCTCCAGCGCGCCGAGCAGGTCGGACAGGCGGGTGTTGCCGAAGGCGTGCTCCTTGAAGTACGCCTGGACGCCGGTGAAGAACGCGTCCATGCCGACGTAGGCGACGAGCTGCTTGAGGACGGACGCGCCCTTGGCGTAGGTGATGCCGTCGAAGTTGACGAGCACGTCGTCGAGGTCGCGGATGTCCGCCATGATCGGGTGGGTGGAGGGCAGCTGGTCCTGCCGGTAGGCCCAGGTCTTCATGGAGTTGGCGAACGTCGTCCACGAGTGGGGCCACTTGCTGCCGGGCGCGTACGCCTGGCAGGCGATGGAGGTGTAGGTGGCGAACGACTCGTTCAGCCACAGGTCGTTCCACCACTCCATGGTGACCAGGTCGCCGAACCACATGTGCGCCAGCTCGTGCAGGATCGTCTCCGCACGCACCTCGTACGCGGCGTCCGTGACCTTCGAGCGGAAGACGTACTGGTCGCGGATGGTGACCGCGCCCGCGTTCTCCATCGCGCCCGCGTTGAACTCCGGCACGAAGAGCTGGTCGTACTTGGCGAAGGGGTAGGCGTAGTCGAACTTCTCCTGGAACCAGTCGAAGCCCTGCCGCGTGACCTCGAAGATCGCGTCGGCGTCCAGGAACTCGGCCAGCGAGGGGCGGCAGTAGATGCCCAGCGGGACGGTCTGCCCGTCCTTCTCGTACGTGCTGTGCACCGCGTGGTACGGGCCGGCGATCAGCGCGGTGATGTACGTGGAGATGCGCGGGGTCGGCTCGAAGCGCCAGATGTTGTCGGCAGGGCGCTCGGGGGTGGGCGAGTTGGAGATGACCGTCCAGCCCTCGGGGGCCTTCACGGTGAACTGGAACGTCGCCTTCAGGTCGGGCTGCTCGAAGGAGGCGAAGACGCGGCGGGCGTCCGGCACCTCGAACTGGGTGTAGAGGTACGCCTGCTGGTCCACGGGGTCGACGAAGCGGTGCAGGCCCTCGCCCGTGTTGGTGTACGCGCAGTCGGCGACGACCTTCAGCTCGTTGCGGCCGGCCACCAGGCCCGGCAGCGCGATGCGGCTGTCGGCGAAGACCTCGGCCGCATCGAGGGCGGTGCCGTTCAGCACGACCTCGTGGACCGCCGGCGCGACGAGGTCGATGAAGGAGTCGCCCGGCTCCGTGGCGTCGAAGCGCACCGTCGTGACGGACCGGTAGGTGCCGCCCTCCTGTGCGCCGGAGAGGTCGAGGTCGATCTCGTACGCATCCACGGCGAGCAGCCGCGCCCGCTGCTGCGCCTCTTCGCGGGTCAGGTTCGTTCCGGGCACCGGGGCATCTCCTTAGCGTTCTGCACTATCGCGACGTCCGGCCATCCTTCCACGCCGTCGCTGTGCGTGGCGGTTCGTACGCTCACGGCGGAGGGGTCGCGCGCCCCGGCCGGCGAGCCCGATCCCCGGGACCTAGGCCGCCTCCGACTTTGGACCGAGGCGTGCCCCCGTGACCGCATTTCAGATGCTCTTGCTGGTAGCGTTCACCTGCAAGTTCATTGCAATAAGCAGTCGGAGGGCTCGGCATGGCCATCTACACACTTCCCGAACTTCCGTACGATTACGCGGCTCTGCAGCCCGTCATCGACGCGAAGATCATCGAGCTGCACCACGACAAGCACCACGCCGCGTACGTCAAGGGCGCCAACGACACGCTGGAGCAGCTCGCCGAGGCTCGTGACAAGGACCAGTGGGGTGCGATCAACGGCCTGGAGAAGAGCCTGGCCTTCCACCTCTCCGGCCACATCCTGCACAGCATCTACTGGCAGAACATGACCGGCGACGGCGGCGGCGAGCCCCTCGACAAGGACGGCGTGGGCGAGCTCGCGGACGCCATCGCCGAGTCCTTCGGCTCCTTCGCCAAGTTCAAGGCGCAGCTGACCAAGGCGTCCGCCACCACCCAGGGCTCCGGCTGGGGCGTGCTCGCCTACGAGCCGATCAGCGGCCGCCTGATCGTCGAGCAGGTCTACGACCACCAGGGCAACGTGGGCCAGGGCTCCGTGCCGATCCTGGTCTTCGACGCCTGGGAGCACGCCTTCTACCTGCAGTACAAGAACCAGAAGGTGGACTTCATCGACGCCATGTGGGCCGTCGTCAACTGGCAGGACGTCAACGCGCGCTACCTCGCGGCGAAGGAAAAGGGCAGCTCCATCATCCTGGCGCCCTGACCCACCCCCCAGGCCGCCTGCTCGTGATCGTCTTCTCACCCTTCACGCGGCGGGCGCACAAGGAGGCCCCCGCGCGGTCGGATCGCGCGGGGGCCTCCCCTGCATTCCATCATTCCGGGCGGGCGTGGCCGAACGCCTCGCCGGACACCGTGAACTCCCTCGCCAGCCCGGTCTCGTGCAAGCGGGCGAAGGGAGTGAACGGCACCCCCATCTCCGACTTGCCGCGGTCGAAGTTCCACGCCTTCTGCACCGCGAAGCGGTAGTCCACGACCGTGCCCCCGGCGGCGTCCACCCGGACCGTGCCGGTCAGCCGGAACTCCGCGCAGCGCAGCGCCAGCCACCAGTCACGACTCGCCCGGCGGGTGATGAGCACATCGCGCCAGCCGCTGTCGGCGGGGTACGCGGCAGGGCCGCCCGGCCCGGCCCGCCACCGCTCCAGCGCCTCCTCCCGCCACCGCCGCAGCTGCTCGGCGGCGGCCGAGCGGACGGCCTCCAGCGCCAGCAGCGCCTCGGCGTCCACCCGGCGGGCGGTGCCCGTGCCGCGCAGGTAGTGCCGCAGCATGCCCGCCGCCTGCCGCAGCCCGAGCAGCGCCCACAGCGCGGCCAGCGCATGGCACGCCAGCAGCGTGATCAGGTCGTACGGACGCGGGGGCAGCTCCGCGTAGGCGGCGTTGGGGCACGGCGGCACCGCCTCGGCCCAGCCGCCGTCGCGGCCGAGCGGCCGCGAGAGGTCGGTCTGGCCCATACCGGGACATTAAAGGACCGCCCCCGTGTCCGCAGGTCGACGCCGCGGCCGACCGCCGGGGAGCGCCTCAGTCGAAGACCGGGCCCACCGTCCGGGTCCGCTTGATCTCGTAGAAGCCCGGCGTGCCGGCGACCAGCAGGGTGCCGTCCCACAGCCGTGCCGCAGCCTCCCCCTTGGGGGCCGGGGTGACGACCGGGCCGAAGAAGGCGATCTCGGCGCCGTCCGCACCGGGCACGGCGATGATCGGGGTGCCGACGTCCTGGCCGACCTTCTCGATGCCCTCCTTGTGGGAGAGGCGCAGGTCCTCGTCGTGGGCGTCGGAGCCGTACGCCTCGACCAGCCGCGCCGGCAGCCCGGCCGCCGCCAGCGCCGCCTCGACGGTCTCCCGGGTGCGCGGCTGATCCTGGACGTGGAAGCGGATGCCGATCTCGGTGTAGAGGCGGCCCAGCACCTCCTCGCCGAACTCCTTCGCGGCCGCTATGCACACCCGCACCGGGCCCCAGGCGTCGGTGCGCAGGTACTCCCGGTACTCCTCGGGCACCTGGTCGATCTTGTCCTCGTTGAGCACGGCCAGGCTCATGACGTGCCAGCGCACGTCGACGGGCCGCACCTTCTCGACCTCCAGCATCCAGCGCGAGGTCATCCAGGCCCAGGGGCAGGCGGGGTCGAACCAGAAGCGGGCGGTCACTCTCTGCGCGGTCACGCGAATCTCCTCCGAGGGGTCGATGCGTCTCTGACGAGGGCAACGAGCTGGACAGTCAGTGATTCAACAAGCACCCCCCGTGCCATGATTCCTGATGTTTCGCATGATCTGAGTGATCAATCCGATGAAGACGAGGGAGCCGCGTCGTGCCCGGAGAGAACCTGACCCGTGAGGAAGCCCGCCTCCGCGCCCGGCTGCTGGGCGTGGACGCCTACGAGGTGGCGCTCGACCTGCGCTCCGCGGTGGGTGCGGGTCCGGCGGCGGGTGCCGGCCCGCGCACGTTCCGCTCGGTGACCACGATCCGCTTCCGCTGCGCCGAGCCGGGCACGGCGACCTTCGCCGACCTCGTGGCCCCCTCCGTGACGTCGGTCACCCTCAACGGCCGGGAGCTGGACCCGAAGGCGGTCTTCGACGGCGCCCGCATCGCCCTGGAGGACCTGGCCGCCGAGAACGTCCTGGTCGTCGACGCCCAGTGCGCCTACAGCCGCACCGGCGAGGGCATGCACCGCTTCGCCGACCCGGAGGACGGCGAGGTCTACCTCTACACCCAATACGAGCCCGCCGACGCCCGCCGCGTCTTCGCCACCTTCGAGCAGCCCGACCTCAAGGCCCCCTTCACCTTCTCCGTCACCGCCCCCGCCGCCTGGACGGTGCTGAGCAACGGCGAGCAGGACGGCGAGGCCGAGCCCGTCGCCGGGGACGCCGCCTCGGCCACCTGGCGCTTCGTGCCCACCCGGCCCATCTCCACCTACATCACGGCCGTCGTCGCCGGCCCGTACCACGTCGTGCGCGACCACTACACCCGCACGTCCGCCGACGGCACCGTCCTGGAGATCCCGCTCGGCGCCCTGTGCCGCAAGGGCCTGGCCCGCCACTTCGACGCCGACGACGTCTTCGCCGTCACCAAGCAGGGCCTGGACTTCTTCCACGACCACTTCGACTACCCGTACCCCTTCGGCAAGTACGACCAGGCGTTCGTGCCGGAGTACAACATCGGCGCCATGGAGAACCCCGGCTGCGTGACCTTCCGCGAGGAGTTCGTCTTCCGCGGCAAGGTGACGCAGGCGGCCTACGAGCGCCGGGCCAACGTCATCCTGCACGAGATGGCGCACATGTGGTTCGGCGACCTGGTGACCATGGAGTGGTGGGACGACCTGTGGCTCAAGGAGTCCTTCGCGGACTTCATGGGCTCCTTCTCCCTCGTCGAGGCGACCCGCTTCACCAACGGCTGGGTGACCTTCGCCAACAACCGCAAGGCATGGGCCTACCGCGCCGACCAGCTGCCCTCCACCCACCCGGTCACGGCCGACATCCACGACCTGGAGGACGCCAAGCTCAACTTCGACGGCATCACCTACGCCAAGGGCGCCTCCGTCCTCAAGCAGCTCGTCGCCTACGCCGGCCGCGACGCCTTCCTGGAGGGCGCCCGCCGCTACTTCAAGCGCCACGCCTACGGCAACACCCGCCTGACCGACCTGCTGGAGGTGCTCCAGGAGACCTCCGGCCGCGACATGGCCGCCTGGTCGCGCTCCTGGCTGCAGACCGCCGGCGTCAACTCCCTGACCCCGCTGGCCACCTACGACGCCGCCGACCGCATCACCGAGCTCGCCATCCTGCAGGAGGCCCCCGCCGGCCACCCCGAGCTGCGCCCGCACCGCGTGGCCGTCGGCCTCTACCGCCGCCGCGAGGCGGGCGGTGCGCTGGAGCGCTACGCCCGGGCCGAGGTCGACGTCGCCGGCCCGCGCACGGTCGTCACGGAGCTGGCCGGGGCCGAGCGGCCCGAGCTCATCCTGGTCAACGACGACGACCTCACCTACTGCAAGATCCGCTTCGACGAGGGCTCGCTGGCCACCCTGCGCGCGCACCTGGGCGACCTCACCGACCCGCTGGCCCGCGCGCTGTGCTGGTCCGCGCTGTGGAACCTCACCCGCGACGGGCTGATGCCCACCCGCGACTACCTGGAGCTGGTCCAGCGCTTCGCGGGCGCCGAGACCGACATCGGCGTCCTGCAGATGGTCCAGGCGTGGGCCAGTGGCGCCCTCGTCCACTACGCGGCCCCCGCCCGGCGCGAGCAGGCCGGCCGCGAGCTCGCCCAGAGCGCGCTGCGCGAGCTGCGCCTCGCCGAGCCCGGCAGCGGCCACCAGCTGACCTGGGCCCGCTTCTTCGCCGAGCTCGCGGAGACCGAGCCGGACCTGCAGCTGCTGCACGGCCTGCTGGACGGCAGCGGGAAGGTCGACGGCCTGGACGTGGACCAGGAGCTGCGCTGGACGTTGCTGTGCGCACTCGCCGCCCGCGGCGCCGCCGACGAGGCGACGCTCGCCGCCGAGCTGGCCCGGGACGACACGGCCTCCGGCCGGCGCCACCACGTCCGCTGCCTCGCCTCCCGCCCGTCGGCCGAGGTCAAGGCCGAGGCGTGGGCGTCGGTCGTCGACTCCGACACGCTCTCCAACGCCCTCGCCGAGGCCACCATCGCCGGCTTCGCCCAGCCCTCCCAGCGGGAGCTGCTGGCGCCGTTCGCGCCGCGCTACTTCGAGGTGATCGAGCGCATCTGGAGCGAGCGGTCCATCGAGATCGCCATGGCGGTCGTCCGCGGCCTCTACCCGGCGCTGCAGGACGACCGGGAGACGCTGGAGGCCACGGACGCCTGGCTGCGGGCGCACGAGGACGCGCCCCCTGCCCTGCGCCGGCTGGTGCTGGAGGCCCGCGACGACCTGGCGCGGGCCCTGCGCGCGCAGGAGTGCGACGCCACGGCGGGCTGACCGCCGGCCGCCGGCGGGCCCGGCGACGGTTCCCGAACGCCGTTGACATCGAACGGCGTTGTCCTGAATTGTCGACGGGCCCGTAACAGCGGTTAGGGGGTGGGCGCGGGGCGGGAATGGCCGGGGCATGAACCCCAACACCCCCCTGTCCCCGCGCCCCCTCCACCACCTCTCCGACGTCCGCCACCGGGTCATGACCGCGCGCCGGCTGCGCGAGCACGGGCTCACCGGATCCGAGGTCGCCGCGCGCTGCCGGTCCGGCGGCCCCTGGCAGCAGCTGCTGCCGGGGGTCTTCCTGCTGCACACCGGCCCGGCCACCAGCGAGGAGCGGCTGCACGCCGCCCTGATGTACACGCTGCCGCGCGCCCAGGTGCCCCGGCAGCCGGGCCCGGCCGCCGCGCGCGAGGCCGAGTCGGCCGGCTACGGACAGGCCATGGTCACCGGCCCGGCCGCGCTGGCCCTGTACCGCTTCACCTGTGTGCCCTCGCTGCTGTCCCTGGAGCACATCGACGTCCTGCTGCCGCGCACCCGCCGTCTGCGGCCGAACGGGTTCGTGCGGCTCGTACGGGCGCACACCGTGCCGCACGCCCGGCTGGTGACGGGCGTGCCGGTCGCCCCGGTCGCCCGGGCGGTCGCCGACACCGTGGCGCAGCTGACCGACGCGTCGGCGGTGCGCGCCCTGCTGGGCGAGGCCGTGCGCGGGGGGCACGCCGAGGCGACGGCCGTCGTGCGGGAGCTGACCCGGGCCCGGCTGCTGGCGCGGCCGCACGTGGTGCACGCGGTGGAGGCGCTGCTGGCGGAGGGCCGGGCGGTCGCCGAGGGCCGGCTGTACGCCATGGTGCGCGAGCACGCGCTGCCGGCGCCGCTGTGGAACGTCGAGCTGCGGCTGCCCGGCGGGCCCTGCCTCGCAAGCGTGGACGCGTTCTGGCCCGACCACGCGGTGGCCCTGGAGCTCGACACGCGGGCGCCGCGCGAGCAGGAGGAGGCCGTCTGGTCCGAACCCACCCGCCGGCGCGAGCACTTGGAGCGACTGGGCGTGGTGCTCGTCCGGGTCACGCCGAAGAAGCTCAAGGACGCGGAGGCGCTGGAGCAGACGGCCGCGGTCGTCCGGACCGCCCTGGTGGCGTCGGCCGACCGCGACCCCTGCGCCCCTCTCGTCGTCCTGCCGAGGTGAATCCGTTCCTTCGTCGCTCCCGGCCGCCGGCCCGGCGCGGTCAGCGCCGGGACAGCAGCAGTTCGGTGTTGCGGTCGGGCGGCGAGCCGGCCAGGGAGGTGTCCGAGCCGGGGGCGTTGAAGGCCAGCTCCCGGTAGAGGGAGGCGAGGCCGGTCTGGGAGAGGTCGTGGACGTCGGTGCGGTACGGGGCGGCCGATTCGATGAGGGTGGTGAAGAGCGAGACCGTCCCGTCGTGGTTGTCGGTGATCTCGATGATGCGGGCGAGCTGCGGGTAGTCGACGTGTGAGGCGGTGGCGATCTCCCAGAAGCTGCCGCGCGGGCGGATGCGGTTGCGGTGGCTGTGGCCGTTGACCCAGGCCAGGACGTTGGAGTGGCGCTGGAGGAGGGCGATCACCTCGTCGCCGCCGTGCCGCTTCTCGCCCGGGTGGGCGGGATCGGGCGTCATGTTGTTCATGCTCCAGCTCGGGTGGTGGCTGAAGATCAGGGCGTACTGGTCCTTGTGCTCGCTGAGCGTCCGGTCCAGCCAGGTGAGCTGGGAGGTGCCCAGGGAGCCCTGGTAGTGGCCGCCGGGGTCCGTCGTGTCCATGCTGATGCCGATGACCTTGTCGGACACCGGGAAGGTGTAGTAGAGGGTGCCCGAGTCGAGGTTGGCGCGGGTGTAGCCGTGACCGACGGGGCCGTGCCCGGTGTGCTGCGGATCGAGGTGGGCGGCCACGTACTGACGTGGCGTCAGCGGCACCCGGCGCGGGTCGGGGGTGATCGTGCGCATGTCCTTCTTGTGCGACTTGAGCATGGACTCTATGCGCTTGCCCTTGGGGTCGGCGCCCCCGACCTCGCCCTCCATCAGCCATTTGGCCTCGGCGGGCGGGATGTACTGCAGCTTGCGGTTGCCCACGCAGATGTCGGCGATGAAGGAGCCCGCGGCCGGGTAGCAGCCGCCGGAGAGCAGGTCGTGGTTGCCGAAGGTGGAGTACCAGGGGATGTTCAGGCCGGGGCTGGTGACGCGGCGGCAGGCGGCCTCCAGGTAGCCGTCGATCCTCGGGTAGCCGGCCGCCTTGTCCTGGTCGCGCAGGGCGCTCTCGGGGTGCCAGTACTGCTTGAGGCCGCTGTTCTGCACGCCCTCGTAGTGGTGCGGGTCGCCGGTGTTGGGGGTCAGCCGGCCGCCGCTGAGGGCGGTGAGGAACCACTCGACCTCGATCTTGGCGTTCTCGTCGCCGTTGTCGCCGGTGGTGATGGCGAAGCCGAACGGCGTCCCGGTCGCCGGCCCCCGGCGCACCTTGTTGACGCGCTCGACCAGGGAGACGACCCCGGGCAGGGTCAGCGCCTCGTGCGGCCGCCAGCCGCCCACGTCGCCCGCGCGGAAGAACTCGTAGCGCAGCGGGTGCTGTACGTCCGTCAGATGCAGGTCGGTGAACTGCACGAAGGACGCGAGCGTCGTCCGCCGGTCCTCGCGGCCGTTCTGCGCGGCGGCCAGGTCGGCGCGTACGACCCGGGACCAGCCGGGGCCGTCGCCGAGCCGGCGGTAGCCGCTGCTGCCGCGCGGGGCGGCCACGGAGACGAGCGTGGTGCCCTCGCCCGTCGGCGTGGCCGCCGGGGCCCCGGCCGCGGGCGTGGCCGCCGCGGTGGCCGGGGGAGCGGGGTCGCCCGGCGCGGCCGACGCCGGCCTGCCGCCCGCGCCCACGGCGAGGCCCAGCCCGGCGGCCGTGGTGGCGGCGCCCGCGGCGGCCAGGAACGTACGGCGGTCGAGGGGCGAGTCTGCGGTTCTGCGGGATCTGCGGTGCATGGCGGTCTCCCCGAGTGCGAACGCGAAGGCTGGCGGTCGAGCGGGCGGGCTGCGGGCCCCGGTCAGTGAGGATCGTTGGCAGCGCGAGTGACCTGGGCGTGAACCGGGCCGCAACGGTTGCCGCCGATCACCTCACATGGATCTTGGCTCCTGCGAACTGGCATACACCACTCGTCCCCTGGAGAGCTGACGCTCACTCAGCGTTCACCCTGGAGGGGAACTCTCTCGCCGCTCATGGGGCAGTGCTTTAGTCCGTTTGTCCTACAGTCGCTGAGCTGCGGGAACGGCCTGACCGCTTCACGGCCTCCGTCCCGCTTCATCCCGCGTGGCGCGTGGCGGGTTTACGCCATCCTTATGTTCCTGCCCGGGCAACTCTCCCCAAACCCCCGCCACTTCCATAAAAGTGATCGGTCATCCGGCTCCGCTTTTCGGACGCCGTGTCGTCGTGCCCTTTCACAGGCCATTTGTTGTCCGTTCACCACTTCCAGCCAGGGATGCCCATGACCCCCACCCCCGATGCCCCCAGCGCGCCGGGCGGCGCGAGACGCACGGCGCGAATAGCCGTCGCCGCCTCGCTCGTCGCCGCGCTCACCGCGGCCGGCGCGGCCCCCGCCTTCGCGGACGACCCCGCGCCCGCCCCGGGCCCGGTGAAGTCCACGTCGGACAAGCTCGGTTCGCACGACGCGGACCTGCTCGCCAAGGCCAAGGCCGAGGGCGACCGGACCGTCACGATGATGATCGCCACTCAGCCCGGCAGGACCGGCCAGGTCGCCGAGAAGCTCGACGCGATCAAGGGCGCCTCGGTGGGCCAGGCGTACGACAAGCTGGGCTACGTCCGGGCCACCGTGCCCACCGGCAAGGCGGACGCCGCGATCGACGAGGCGAAGAAGCTCGCCTCGGTGCACGGCATCGACCTCAAGCAGGAGATCAAGCTCCCGGACCCGACGCCGCGCGCCGACGCCGCCGCGGGCGCCCCGGCGCTCGCGAAGGACCGGAAGTACCCGGCCCCCGGCAAGCAGACGCCGGCCAAGAACCCCTACCAGCCGGCCTTCGAGACCGGCGCCGTCGAGTTCGTCGAGGACCACCCCAAGGCCGACGGCCGCGGCGTGACCATCGGCATCCTGGACTCCGGCATCGACCTCGGCCACCCGGCGCTGCAGAAGACCAGCACCGGCGAGCGCAAGATCGTCGACTGGGTCACCGCGACCGACCCGCTGGCCGACGCGGACGGCACCTGGCTGCCGATGACCTCCGACGTCTCCGGTCCGAGCTTCTCCTTCAACGGCCGCACCTACACCGCCCCCGCCGCCGGCGGCTCCTGGCAGGTCTCCCTCTTCCGCGAGTCCGTCACCGCGGGCGGCGACATGAAGGGCGACCTCAACCGCGACGGCGACACCAAGGACTCCTGGGCCGTCCTCTACGACAAGGCCAAGGGCACCGTCCGCGTCGACCTCGACGACGACGGCAACTTCGGCAACGACGAGGAGCTCAAGCCGTACAAGGACGGCTACCAGGTCGGCTACTTCGGCAAGGACAACCCCGACACGCCCATCGCCGAGCGCATCCCCTTCGTCGTGCAGATCCGCAAGGACGTGCCGATGGACCCCAAGGGCGGCGAGTGGGTCGGCAAGAAGGCCGACTTCGTCAGCATCGGCGTGATCGAGTCCGAGCACGGCACGCACGTCGCCGGCATCACCGCCGCCAACGGCCTGTTCGGCGGGAAGATGAACGGTGCCGCCCCCGGCGCCAAGCTCGTCTCCTCCCGGGCCTGCACCTGGAGCGGCGGCTGCACCAACGTCGCGCTCACCGAGGGCATGATCGACCTCGTGGTCAACCGCGGCGTCGACATCGTCAACATGTCGATCGGCGGCCTGCCCGCGCTCAACGACGGCAACAACGCCCGCTCCGAGCTCTACACGCGCCTCATCGACACCTACGGCGTCCAGCTCGTCATCTCGGCGGGCAACAGCGGCCCCGGCGCCAACACCATCGGCGACCCGGGCCTGGCCGACAAGGTCATCAGCGTCGGCGCCTCCGTCTCCAAGGAGACCTGGGCCGCCAACTACGGCTCCGAGGTCACGACCAAGTACGCCATGATGCCCTTCTCCTCGCGCGGCCCGCGTGAGGACGGCGGCTTCACCCCGACGATCACCGCCCCGGGCGCGTCGATCAACACCACCCCGACGTGGGAGCCCGGCGCCCCCGTCAAGGAGGCCGGCTACGACCTCCCGCCCGGCTACGGCATGCTGCAGGGCACCTCGATGGCCTCCCCGCAGGCCGCCGGTGCCTCGGCGCTGCTGATCTCGGCCGCCAAGCAGAAGAAGATGAAGCTCGCCCCGGCCGATCTGCGCACGGCGCTCCACAGCACCGCGAAGAAGATCAAGGGCTTCCAGGCGTACGAGCAGGGCGCCGGCCTGATCAACATCGTCGACGCGTGGGAGGCCCTGCGCGACGGCGCCACCGCCCACGACTACACGGTCAAGGCCCCGGTGAACACCGCGCTCTCCGGCGCCCTGAAGACCCCCGGCTTCGGCACCGGCGTCTACGACCGCGAGGGCGGCCTGAAGACCGGCGAGAGCCGGACCTACGACGTCACCGTCACCCGCACCTCCGGCCCGGACAAGCCCGTGTGGCACGAGCTGGAGTGGCAGAACAACGACGGCACCTTCAAGCTCGTCGGCGACAACGAGGTCAAGCTGCCGCTGAACAAGCCCGTGACCGTCAAGGTCGCCGCCAAGGCGAGGACGGCCGGCATCCACAGCGCGATCCTGGCCGTGGACGACGACCGCACCGAGGGCGTCGACAAGCAGATCATGACGACCGTCGTCGCCGCGGAGCCGCTGGCCGCGCCGTCGTACGTGGTGAAGAAGACCGCCAAGGCCACGCGGAACGCCCACACGTCCTACTTCGTGACCGTGCCCAAGGGCGCCCGCACCCTTGAGGTGTCCCTCGGCGGCCTGGCCGGCGGCAGCCAGACCCGGTTCATAGCGATCAACCCCTACGGCGTGCCCGTTGACCCCACCTCCACGGTCAACTGCTACCCGAACTACCCGAACCCGGACAACGCCTGCCGCCCGGACCTGCGCTCGTACGCCAAGCCCCTGCCGGGCGTCTGGGAGATCGAGGTCGAGTCCCGCCGCACCTCCCCGCTGCTGGAGAACCCCTACACCCTGACGGCCTCGGTGCTGGGCGCCTCCTTCGACCCGGCCGTGCAGAGCGTGCCCGAGGCCAAGGTGGGCCAGGCCACCGACGTGACCTGGAAGGCCACCAACGCCTTCGCGGCGCTCGACGGCAAGCTCAAGGGCGGCCAGCTCGGCTCCGCGAAGACCGACCGGCCCACCCTCAAGCAGGGTGAGAAGCAGGTCACCAAGGTCACCCTCGGCGAGGGCGTCACCCGCTTCGACGCCGCCATCAGCGGTGCCGCCGACCCCAAGGCCGACCTGGACCTCACCGTCTACAAGGACGGCAAGTCCGTCGGCTCCTCCACCAGCGGCGGCTCGGACGAGCTGGTCACCCTGACCAAGCCGGCCGCCGGCGAGTACACCGTCGAGGTCACCGGCTACTCCGTGCCGGCCGGTTCGACCGCCTACGACTACCGCGACGTGTACGTCGCCCCCTCGCTGGGCGAGATCAAGGTGGACGCGGCCAAGGGCGTCAAGCTCGGCGCCGGCGAGTCCGCCCCCGTCACGGCGCAGGTCGTGGTCGCGGGCGCGGCCCCCGAGGGCCGCTCCTTCTTCGGCGACGTCCAGCTGGTCAACGCGGCCGGCACGGTCGCGGGCAGCGGCAGCGTGAAGATCGAGAAGGTGCTGCCGTAACCGTCACCGACGGTTGAGCGACGGCACCGGGAGCGGGGTGGGGGCACGAGGCGTGCCCCCACCCCGCTCCGCCGTCTCCCCGCCCGTCCCGTCCTTCGGACAATGGATTGGACTTAGGGGGCGGGTCGCACCTCATGATGGGAACCACGCGCCCAGGTGAACCGTCCCTGGCGGTAGTGACGTATGTGATTAGGGAGCCCTCGTGAGGATCGGAATCGTCGGAGCCACCGGCCAGGTCGGCGGAGTCATGCGCAACATCCTCGCCGAGCGCACATTCCCGGTCGACACGCTGCGGCTCTTCGCCTCGGCCCGCTCCGCCGGTACGACCCTGCCCTGGGCGGACACGGAGATCACCGTCGAGGACGCGGCCACCGCCGACTACTCGGGCCTGGACATCGTGCTCTTCTCCGCCGGTGGCGCCACCTCCAGGGCGCTGGCCGAGAAGGTCGCCGCCCAGGGTGCCGTCGTGATCGACAACTCCTCGGCCTGGCGCCGCGACCCCGAGGTGCCGCTGGTCGTCTCCGAGGTCAACCCGCACGCGATCGCGAACCGCCCCAAGGGCATCATCGCCAACCCGAACTGCACCACCATGGCCGCCATGCCGGTGCTGAAGCCGCTGCACGCCGAGGCTGGGCTGACCGCGCTGATCGCCACCACCTACCAGGCCGTCTCCGGCTCCGGCCTGGCCGGCGTGGCCGAGCTGGACGGCCAGCTGCGCGCGGTCGCCGACCGGGCCACCGAGCTGACCCACGACGGCGAGGCCGTGGACTTCCCGGAGCCGGGCGTCTACAAGCGCCCCATCGCCTTCAACGTGCTGCCGCTGGCCGGCGCCATCGTCGAGGACGGCAGCTTCGAGACCGACGAGGAGCAGAAGCTCCGCCACGAGTCCCGCAAGATCCTGGAGATCCCGGAGCTCAAGGTCTCCGGCACCTGCGTCCGCGTCCCCGTCTTCTCCGGCCACTCCCTGCAGGTCAACGCCCGCTTCGAGCGCCCGGTCAGCGTGGAGCGCGCCTACGAGCTGCTGAAGGACGCCCCCGGCGTCGAGCTCTCCGAGATCCCGACGCCCCTGCAGGCGGCGGGCAAGGACGCCTCCTACGTCGGCCGCATCCGCGCCGACGAGACCGTCGAGCACGGCCTGGCGCTCTTCCTGTCCAACGACAACCTCCGCAAGGGCGCGGCGCTCAACGCCGTGCAGATCGCGGAGCTCGTCGCGGCGGAGCTGCGCGGCTGACGCCGGCGGGCCCGTAGCGGCCGCATGCGAAGGGGCCGGACACCGTGCAGGTGTCCGGCCCCTTCGTCGTGCGCTCGCCGGTCAGCCGGCCTTCGCCGCCAGCATCCGCTGGCGGACGTAGCCGGTCAGCGCCAGGGCGGCGGTCAGGCCGGCCGTGAAGTACAGCTGGACGCGGGTGTCCTCCTCGCGCAGCATCAGGGACAGCACGCCCACGATGCCGGCCAGCGCGACCCACGTCAGCGCCGGGAAGAGCCACATCCGCACCACGAGCCGCTCCGGCGCCTCGCGCTCCAGCTGCCGGCGCATGCGCAGCTGGGTGACCGCGATGAAGCCCCAGACCACGAGGACGGCGGCGCCCGTCATGTAGAGGAGCCACTTGAAGACGGTGTCCGGCCACCAGTAGCTGAGCAGGACGGCGAAGAAGCCGAAGGCGGAGGAGGCCAGGACGGTCAGCCGGGGCACGCCGCCGGTGACCTTGGCCAGGAACTTCGGGCCCTCGCCGCGCATCACCAGGGAGTGCGACATCCGGGAGGCGCCGTAGATGTTGGCGTTCATCGCGGAGAGCAGGGCGATCAGCACGATGACGTTCATGATCTGCCCGGCGGCCGGGATGTCGAGGTACTTCAGCACCGCGACGTAGGGGCCGTCGGTGGTGAGCGACTTGTCGTTCCACGGGATGACGGTGACGACGACGAGCATCGAGCCGACGTAGAAGAGCGCGATGCGCCACATCGCCGTGCGGACCGCCTGGGCGACGCCCTTGACGGGCTGCTCGGACTCGGCGGCGGCGATGGTGACCGTCTCCAGGCCGCCGTAGGCGAAGACGGAGGCCAGCAGGCCGACGACCAGGCCGTTGGCACCGTTGGGCAGGAAGCCGCCGTGGCCGGTGAGGTTGTCACCGCCGGGGGAGGACGTGCCGGGCAGCAGGCCGAGGATCGCCAGCACGCCCAGCACCAGGAAGATGCCGATCGCGGCGACCTTCAGGGCGGCGAACCAGAACTCGAACTCGCCGAAGTTGCTGACGGCCGCGAGGTTGGTGCCGCAGAAGACGGCCATGAAGATCAGGACCCACATCCACGATGCGGTGGAGGGGAACCACGAGACCATGATGGACGCCGCGCCGATCGCCTCCACGGCGATGCCGACGCACAGCTCCACCCAGAACATCCAGCCCGCGGTGAAGCCCGCCCAGGGGCCTATCGCCTTCTCGGCGTGGACGGAGAAGGTTCCCGAGGCCGGATTGGCCGCGGACATTTCGCCGAGCATGCGCATCACGAGCATCACGAGCAGCCCGGATATCGCATAGGCGAGCACGATCGCCGGTCCGGCGGCGGCGATTCCGGCGCCGGAGCCGACGAAGAGTCCGGCGCCGATGACGCCGCCCAGCGCGATCATCGAAAGATGGCGCTGCTTGAGGCCGTGCGACAGATTGCCGTGGCCGCCCGGTGTGCCGTCCGGTGCCGCGCCGGTGACCTCGTCGCGCTCGGGCGCGGAGGTCGCAGGTGTCCCAGTCATGGTCGTACTTCCCCGTGGGTGAGAGCTTGGGAAAAAAGTGCCGCAGAAAGTTGCCTCAGTGTGGGGGTCATGTTCGCTCAGGACAACACCTGTGACACAGCTGTCCGATATTCAGACCTCGTGATTACCGTGGGTATCTGATATATCGCCAGAACCAAGGCTTTTTCCGGGTGAACTATTTCGTGCGGCGCAGCCGGAGTTCGCGCAGCCCCGCCACGACGAGCACCGCGGCCGTCGCCGCCGCCGACCACAGCAGCTGCGGACGGGCCTCGGCGTCGGTGAGCATCAGCACGATCACACCGGCCATGCCGGCCAGGGCGGCCCAGGTCAGGTAGGGGAAGCACCACATGCGCAGGGTCAGCTTCTCGGGCATCTCCCGCTCGATGCGCGGACGCAGCCGCAGCTGCGAGGCGGCGATCAGGCCCCAGACGAAGAGCAGTACCGCGCCCACGGCGTTGAGCAGGTAGTGGAAGATCGAATCCGGCCACTTGAGATTGAGTATGACCGAGGCGAATCCGAAGGCGACCGATGCGAGGACGGCCCGGCGGGGCACCCCGCCGCCCGAGACCTTCAGCAGCGCACGCGGCGCCTCACCGCGCTCGGCCAGCGAGAACACCATCCGCGACGAGCCGTAGAGGTTCGCGTTCAGCGCGGACAGCAGCGCCACGAAGACCACGATGTTCATGATCTGGCCGGCCGCCGGCACCCCGACGTGGTCCAGCACGGCCACGTACGGGCTCTGTCCGGGCTGGATCGAGGACCAGGGGAGCAGGGTGACGATGACGAGCATCGAGCCCACGTAGAAGAAGAGGATGCGCCACACGGCGCTGCGCACCGCACGGCCCACCGCCCGCGCCGGGTCGTCGGACTCGGCGGCCGCGATGGTGACGACCTCCAGGCCGCCGAAGGCGAAGACGACGGCGAGCACGCCCGAGATCACACCGCTCCAGCCGTGCGGCAGGAAGCCGCCCTGGCCGGTCAGGTTGCTCATCCCCACCGCATCGGTGTCCGGCAGCAGCCCGAAGATCGCCAGCAGGCTCAGCCCGAGGAAGAGCACGATCGCGCCGACCTTCAGGGCGGCGAACCAGAACTCGAACTCACCGAAGTTCTTCACCGCCGCGAGATTCGCGGTCGTGAAGACCAGCATGAAGATCAGCACCCAGCCCCACTGCGGCACCGACGGTGCCCAGCCGTGCGCGATCTGCGCGGCGCCCGTCGCCTCCACGGCGAGCACGACCACCAGCAGGAACCAGTACAGCCAGCCCACCGTGAAGCCGGCCCACCGGCCCAGCGCACGCTCGGCGTGCACCGAGAAGGCGCCCGACGCCGGCATGGCCGACGACAGCTCGCCGAGCATCCGCATCACCAGCATGGCGAGCGCGCCCGCGATCAGGTACGAGACGATGATGCCGGGGCCGGCCACCGCGATTCCGGCGCCGGAGCCGACGAAGAGTCCGGCGCCGATCACGCCGCCGAGGCCCAGCATCGTCAGATGCCGCTGCTTGAGCCCCGCGGCCAGCGGTTCCTTCTCGCCGGCGGCCAGGGGCGCGTCGGCAGGCTGTGCATCGTGCATGGGAGTCGAATCTCTCGGGTCAGTGCGCCTGACGCGAGGACACGCAGGAGCGGGGTGGGGTGGGGTCCAGATTCTCCCGCCCGGGTGGCCGGAGCCAAGCGGACCGGGATTCTCGTGATGAGCATCACGTTTCCACGAGCAACGATGGCGAACAGGGTCCTTCCGCGCTCGGAACCCCACAGGACCGGCCCGTCGCGTTTGTCGCTGCCGTCCGGTGCCCGAAGGGTGACGCTCGGCTAACGTCAGCGTGTCCCACCCACCTTTCTCTCCCGCGGAGTACCGATGGCCACCGCAGCTGCCCCCGCCACCCGGACCGGAACGGTCCTCGCCGATCTGCTCCCCGCCTCCACCGCGGGCCGCGCCCGCGTCCGCGACGCGGCCCTGGTCCTCGGCGGCGCCGCGCTGACCGGCATCACCGCGCAGATAGCCGTCCCCGTGCCGGGCTCGCCCGTGCCCGTCAGCGGCCAGACCTTCGCCGTGCTGCTCGTCGGCACCGCCCTGGGCGCCCGCCGCGGCTTCCTCTCGCTCGCCCTCTACGCCGCCGCCGGCATGGCGGGCATGCCCTGGTTCGCCGAGGGCCGCTCCGGCGCCGCGTTCCCCTCCTTCGGCTACGTGCTGGGCATGCTGCTCGCCGCGACCGTCGTCGGCGCGCTGGCGCGCCGCGGCGCCGACCGCTCCGTGCTGCGCACCGCGGGCACCATGGCCCTGGGCTCCGCGATCGTCTACGCGGTGGGCGTGCCCTACCTGGCGCTGGCCGCGCACATGCCGCTGAGCGAGGCGGTCGCCGTGGGCCTGACGCCCTTCCTGATCGGCGACGCCCTCAAGGCCGCGCTGGCCATGGGCGCCCTGCCGGCGGCCTGGAAGCTGCTCGGCCGCCGCGGCTGAGACCGCACCGCAGGACCGTACGGAACGGGCCGGGCCCGCACCCCACGAGCGAAGGGGGTGCGGGCCCGGCCCGTCTGCGTGTCCGCCGCTGCGGGCGTTACTCGGAGACGGCCTTGGCGGCCTTGCGGCGCTTGTCCAGGACCAGGCCGATGGCCAGCACGATGATGCCGAGCAGGGTCGAGAGCAGTACCTGCTCACGGTTGTCGCCGCCGTCGTAGACCATGAAGCCGAGCACGAAGGTGATCATGCCGATGGTCGCCCAGGTCAGGTACGGGAAGAGCCACATCTTCACGAAGTGCCGCTCGGGCATCTCGCGCTTGATGATCCCGCGGAACTTCAGCTGCGTGATGCAGATGACCAGCCACACGAAGAGGGCGATGGCACCCGAGGAGTTCAGCAGGAACTTGAAGACGGTGTCCGGCCAGACGTAGTTGAAGATGACCGAGACGAAGCCGAAGACGACCGAGCCGAGGATCGCGGCCTGCGGCACGCCCCGCTTGTTGACGACGGCGAACGCCTTGGGCGCGTCGCCGCGCTGGCCGAGGGAGAAGGCCATGCGGGAGGCGGTGTAGAGGCCGGAGTTCAGGCAGGAGAGCACCGCGGTCAGGACGATGACGTTCATGACCTGGCCGGCGTGCGGGATGCCGATCGAGTCCAGGGCGGCGACGTAGCTGCCCTTCTCGGTGATCGTCTTCGAGTCCCACGGCAGGAGCGAGACCACGACGAGGATCGAGCCGAGGTAGAAGACGGCGATGCGCCAGATGACGCTGTTGGTGGCCTGACGGACCGCGCGCTGCGGGTCCTCGGACTCACCGGCGGCCAGCGTGACGATCTCGCTGCCCATGAAGGAGAAGACGACCATCAGCACACCGGTGAGGATCGCGCCGGGACCGTTGGGCAGGAAGCCGCCGTGCGAGGTGAGGTAGTCGAAGCCGGCGCCCGGGTTGTCCGAGCCGGGCAGCACGCCGAACACGGCCAGGGCGCCGATGACGATGAACGCGGCGATCGCGACGACCTTGATGCCGGCGAACCAGAACTCGAACTCACCGTAGGAGCTGACCGAGGCCAGGTTGGTGGCGGTCAGCACGACCATCACGATCAGCGCCCAGGCCCACTGGGGAACGGCCGGTATCCAGCCTTCGAGGATCGCCGCACCCGCGGTCGCCTCGACCGCCAGCACCACGACCCAGAAGAACCAGTACAGCCAGCCGATGGTGAAGCCGGCCCAGCGGCCGAGCGCCCGGTCGGCGTAGGCGGAGAACGACCCGGAGGTCGGGTTGGCGGCGGCCATCTCGCCCAGCATCCGCATCACGAAGACGACCATCGCGCCGACGAGTGCGTAAGAGAGGAGAATGCCGGGGCCGGCGGCGGCGATGCCGGAACCGGAACCCACGAAGAGGCCGGCGCCGATCACACCACCAATCGCGATCATGGACAGGTGGCGGTTCTTGAGTCCGGCCTTCAGACCGTCCCCGCCCGCGATCGGGGCGTTGCCGGGGTCGCCGGACGTCGACGCCTTCGTCATGGTCGGCGGTGTCGCGCTCATGTGCACGTTCCTTCGGGTTGTTCCTTTGGTTCTCGGGTTACGAGCCACCGCATTAGAACTTTTTAAAGGTGTCTTTAGGAAGACCTGAATCCATTTCGTTGTGTTCACAGAGAGTCACCGGCCCCTGCTGACCGATCGGGGCCCCGCGGCATGCCACACTCGGACGCATGCGCGTGTACCTCGGCTCCGACCATGCCGGCTACGAACTCAAGAACCACCTCGTCGAGTGGCTCACGGCCCAGGGCCATGACCCCGTCGACTGTGGTCCCCACATCTACGACGCCCAGGACGACTACCCGCCGTTCTGCCTCCGCGCCGCGGAGCGGACCGCCGCGGACGAGGACAGCCTCGGCATCGTCATCGGCGGCTCGGGCAACGGCGAGCAGATCGCCGCGAACAAGGTCAAGGGCGTCCGCGCCGCACTCGCCTGGAGCGAGCAGACGGCCGCGCTGGGCCGCGAGCACAACAACGCCAACGTCATCAGCATCGGCGGCCGCATGCACACGCAGGAGGAGGCGACGAAGTTCGTCGAGATCTTCCTGGCCACCCCGTACTCGGGCGACGAGCGTCACACGCGCCGCATCGAGATGCTGAGCCGCTACGAGACGACGGGCGAGCTGCCCGCCATCCCGGCGCACCACCCGCAGCAGGACTGAGGCCGCGGCCTCTCCTCATGGCGGCCCCTCCTCATGAGGAGGGGCCGCCGCCCGGGACCGAAGGCGCCGGGCCGCACGCCCGTCGTGGGCCACGACCACGAGACCGTCCGGAGGACGAAGACCCCATGCCCGAAGGGCATACGATCCACCGCCTGGCGGCGGACCACCGTGAGGCGTTCGAGGGCGGCCCCGTCCGGGCGACCAGCCCCCAGGGCAAGTTCGCCGACAGCGCGGCGCTCATGGACGGCCGGGTCCTGGCCACCGCCGAGGCCCACGGCAAGCACCTCTTCCTCGGCTTCGACGGGCTCGGCTGGGTCCACATCCACCTCGGCCTCTTCGGCAAGTACACATGGGGACCCGGCCGGGCGGTCCCGCCGCCCACCGACACCGTCCGCCTGCGCCTGGTGGGCCCCGACGCGTACGCCGACCTCCGCGGCCCCACCACCTGCACCCTCATCACCGACGCCGAGAAGCAGGCGATACACGACCGCCTCGGCCCGGACCCGCTGCGCCCGGAGCACGACGGCGAGGCCGCCTTCGTCCGGATGTCCCGCAGCCGGACGAGCGTCGCCGCCCTCCTCATGGACCAGAAGGTGGTCGCCGGCGTCGGCAACGTCTACCGCGCCGAGGTCCTCTTCCGGCACGGAATCGACCCCTATCGTCAGGGCCGCGACCTCACCCGACGGGAATGGGACGCCATCTGGTCGGACCTGGTCGAGCTGATGCGCGAGGGTGTCCGCAACAACCGCATCGACACCGTGCGCCCCGAGCACACCCCCGAAGCCATGGGCCGTCCGCCCCGCGTGGACGACCACGGCGGCGAGGTCTACGTCTACCGCCGCACCGGGCAGCCGTGCCACGTCTGCGACGGCGAGATCCGCACGGCCGGCCTGGCGGCCCGCAACCTCTTCTGGTGCCCGGAGTGCCAGCCGGCCTAGGGAGCCCGCCCCTTCGGCGGACCGGCCGCGGATCTGTCCGCGGCCGGTCGGGAGCCGGTCGCAAGCGCCTTCAGAAGCCGTGCGGCAGCCACGGCGCGACCGTGCCGCCGAACGCCAGCGCGGCCTCCGCCAGCGTGCCCTCGCGCAGTTCCGCGACCCGCCCCGCGGCCGCCAGCGCGGTGAGGGACGTACCGCCGAGATAGGCCGCGCCCAACTCCCGCACCGACAGCGCCAGGTCGGCGGCGTCCTGCGTGCGCGCGCAGGACGCCCCCTTGGCGTCCCCGGTCAGCCGCCACCGTCCGGTGTTCCATGGGCAGAAGTCGTCGGTGACGTCGAGGACGACGTCGACCGGCACCTGGTACGTCCGCGCCGCGAGCGCCTCGCCGACGTCGACCAGGCGCACGTGCAACTGGTCGGTCACCCTGACCTGGCAGCGCCGTACGTCGTTGACCATCTGCAGCAGCGGGTCGTCGACGGGGAGGTTGCCGGCCTCGACGGCGGAGGTGAGGTCGATCCCGAAGAGGTACTGCCACAGCGCGGCGCGCGCGTCCGGGGTCAGCGCCTCCAGATCGCGCAGGACCACCGTGCCGCGGGGCCCGCTCAGGTCCCACGCGGGCCGCACCGCGTACCGCGCGTACCCCACCGTCCTGCCGTCCGCCTCCGCCAGCACGCACTGCAGCGGCGAGGCGCCCTCGCGCGTGCTCTCGGGGTCGATCACCGGCAGGGCGTCCCAGCCGGGCAGGCGCGCGAGCATGCCCGGGCGGGTGGTGACCGCGTGCGCGTACACCGCCTCGCACGCGGCGCGCGCGGTCCCGGGCTCCGACAAGCGCAATCGCACGCCATCTGTTGCGTATGTTGCGTATGAGTTTTCAGTGACCTGCGGTACGGACAAGCGCGCGTGAGTCGTATCGATGAGCGCGGTCATCTTGTACGTCGCCGCGCCGTAGCCGAAGCGTCCGTAGATCTCGGGCTCCGAGGCGGTCAGCACGGCCAGCGGCTCGCCCCAGGACCGGACGTCGTCCAGCTGGCGCCGCATCATCGAGCGCAGCACGCCGCGCCGCCGGTGCGTGGGCCGCACGCCCACCATGGTCACGCCCGCCGCGGGCACCGACGCCCCGCCCGGCACCGTGATCCGGAAGGCGAACGCGCCGGTCGTGCCCACCACTTCGCCGTCGTCCCAGACGCCGATCGAGCGGTCGTAGCAGGTCATCTCCCGCCAGAGCGACCGCTCCTCGGGGCTCTCCGGTACGCCGCCGAAGGCGAGTTCGAGCATGCCGTACCAGTGGTCCCAGTCCGCCGGGCGCAGTACGCGTAACTCCATCGTCATAACCCATGCCTAGCAGCGCATACCCGGTCAAGCGAACGAATTTCGCATAGGGTTGCTCTCCGGGTGGCCGCCCGTCGCCCCCGTCGTGCCCGCGTCGGCGCGGCGTGAATCGACGCACCGCCGAATGGGTGGATAAGGTCCCGATGCAATGACTGGCGGTGCGGAGACCCCGACGGCCCGGATGCGCAAAGCACTGCACCGGGCACGCACGAGCATGCGCAAGGCCGGTGTCGACTATTTCCGGGGCGACGGCTCCGACTGGGTCGCCCTCACCGCGCTGTTGCTGTCCGTGCCCGCCCTGGCGTGGGGCACGGTCGCCCAGCCGGAGTGGTGCGCGCCCGCCGCGCTCGTCCTGCCCATCGTGGCCGGCGGGCTGCTGCTGCGGCCCGCGAGCCTGCTGGGGCTGTACGCGGCCGCGGCCGCCGGCCTCATCATGGAATCGGCGGTCCTCGACGACCCCACCCACCACGGCACCGACCGGGTCAGCCCCGGCACGATCCTCGTCGTCGCGGCCGTCGGCTTCCTCGGGCTGCTGATCGCGCAGTTCCGCAGCCGCGTCGGGGTGCCCTGGCGGCGCGGCGGAACGATGCTCTTCGACCTGCGCGAACGCATCAGAGTGCAGAGCAAGCTGCCCAAACTGCCGGCCGGCTGGCACCGCGAGATGGCGCTGCGCCCGGCCGGCGGTCAGTCCTTCTCCGGCGACTTCGTCGTCGCCGCCCGCACCAACGGCGGCCGCACCCTGGAGGTCGTCCTGACCGACGTCTCCGGCAAGGGCATGGACGCGGCGTCCCGCGCCCTGCTCCTCTCCGGCGCCTTCGGCGGCCTCCTCGGCTCCCTCCCGCCCCACGCCTTCCTCCCCGCCGCCAACGGCTACCTCCTCCGCCAGGACTGGGACGAGGGCTTCGCGACCTCGGTCCACCTCGTCCTGGACCTCGACAGCGGCGACTACGAGCTCCTCTCCGCGGGCCACGTCCCCGGCCTCCACCTCAGCGCCGGCACGGGCCGCTGGGAGGAGAAGTCGGCGGACGGCCCGCTGCTGGGCGTCTACGACGGGGCGGAGTTCGAACCGGTGAAGGGGCGGCTGAGGCGCGGCGACGTCCTGATGCTCTTCACGGACGGCCTCGTCGAGACGAACGAGCGCGATCTGACGGAGGGCATGGACCGCCTCACGGGGGAGGCCGACCGCTACGTCACGTCGGGCTTCCACGGCGCGGCGTGGCACCTCATCGAGGCGGTGGCGAAGGACGTCAACGACGACCGGGCACTGCTGCTGATCTGCCGGGACTGAGCTCTTTCGCCGGGGATATCCGCTGTGCGCCGGTCACCATGGTGTGACGCCTGCGACGGACGGGAAACGAGCTGCACGGTCTCGTAACAGAGTGACCGTCAGCCTCGGAAGCACTTTGTGATCACGTTGATGATGTTGATAGACATGTTCGAGTAGCCAAGTGGCGCATGAGACATGACGGGGGTGAGCTCGTGAAGTTCGACATGGGACAAACGACGCTGTCCGGACTGGTCAAGAAGACCCACGGATCCAGCAACGACCTGGCCGGTCTGGTCCGCCAGCTGGTCCACGCGGCGCAGCCGCTGGAGGGCAAGTTCAACGGCGCCGGCAAGGTGGCGTTCGACGAGTTCAAGGCACACTCGGACGACGTGGGCGCGGCGCTCAACGGCTCGCTGCGCTCGATCCTGGGCGGTCAGTCCGGCATGGACTCCTCCTTCGGCCAGGGTGACCAGGAATCGGCGGACAACGCCCGTCAGACGATGTCGGCGGCGAACTTCGACGCGGCACGCTTCTCGGGCCGCTAGGACACAGGGGGTATTTGCTCATGGCTGGTGCGGGTGCGGACCGTCGTAGTTACGACACGGGTGCTTCGACCGAGGTCCAGGGATCGCTGCAGGGCATCATCGGGCGGCTGGAGACGCTGCTGACCGAGCGTGACGGGGCGGTGAAGGCGGCGATGGCCGACTTCAAGGCCGACGGCGTCGACGATCAGTACCACGGCGTGGAAATGCGCTGGAACAAGGCGGCCACCGAGGTCCGCCAGATCATCACGCTGCTGCGCTCGACGATGGAGAAGAACGACGGCACGGCGAAGTCCACGCTGGCCAAGGCGAAGGCCGCCGTCGACGCCATCGGCTGACGCCGGGGCGAAAAGGAAGAAACGTTTCTTAAAACGGGGGAGACGTCGTGTCCAAGTGGGATATTCGGCCGGGTGGCGTGCAAGGGGTGCTCAACAACACCGCTGAGGCCGCGAGCAAGTTCGAGGAAGAGTTCAAGGCTTACAGCGAGGGGCTCGTCCACTCGGCCACACATGCGGGCACGATGATCCTGGGCGGGACCGCACAGCCCGAGGGCGGTGCCTTCGGTCCCGTGGCCCAGGCGCTTCAGGAGTTCCAGGAGCACACCTCTGACGACCTGAAGTTCCTCCCCGTCCGGACGGGCAAGTCCATCACCGGTGCGCGCCTGGCGACGGAGGCGTACGTCCACGGCGACCTGGAGATGGCGAAGAACAAGCAGGAGGAGTACTCCAAGGCTCCGACTCCCGAGGAGATGAAGGGGCCCAAGAAGTGATCGATCTGGGCAAGATACCGACCTTCACGGGCAAGCTGGAGCAGCTGGAGACGGATGCGACGACGCTGAAGACGACCGCCGGCAGCATCCGGGGCACGGGCAAGGCCGTGCACGACGCCTTCCAGAAGCTCTCGGATGTCTACGACACTCCCGAGAGGGAACACCTCCTCGACACGACGATCCCGGTGCGCGACAAGGCCGACGCCTTCGCGAAGAAGCTGGAGTCCGTCAGCGGCGCTCTCCAGGGCTTCGCCACGGCCGCGCGGCCGCTGGTGCAGAAGATGGACCGGCTGCGGGCGGACGCCGATAGGTTCGTCAAGGAGAACAAGGACGACGACGACTGGCAGAAGGACCAGAAGAAGGTCGACGAGAACGCGCGTCTGGTCCGCGAGGTCGGCACGACGTGGGTGGCCTTCCAGGGCGTCGAGCGCGACGCGGCGAACAAGATCACGGCGCTCGTGGGCGGCACGAAGTTCGTGGTCGACGACGGCTCGCACAAGGCCGGCATGTACGGCTTCAAAGAGAGCGACGTCAAGGACGCGAAGGAGACCCCCTGGGGGACGGTCGACAAGCGCGAGTACGAGGGCCTGCGGGCCGCGTGGGAGTGGACGAAGGACAACGTCGGCGGCGCGCTGAAGGGCTTCTTCGTCGACGGCGTGCTGGGCACCCTCAAGGGCCTCGGCAGCATGGTCAACTTCTTCGACTGGGACAACTTCAAGAAGACCTGGACGAACATCGGCAACGTCTTCGGCGGCGTCAGCGCGTACATTGCGACGCCGTACGAGTGGGCCCTGGACAAGATGTTCGGTCCGACCGACCACAGTGACACCGACAAGCAGAAGGCCGCCCTGCGCGAGTTCGGCAAGTCGCTGGTGGCCTGGGACGAGTGGGGGAAGAACCCCTCGCGCGCGTTCGGCACGCTGGCCTTCAACGTCGTCACCCTGGGTTCGGGTACGTTCCTCAAGCTCGGCAAGGCCGGTCAGGCCGGCAAGTTCGGCGCGGGCGCGGAGGCGCTGACCGTGCTGGGCAAGGCGGGCGTGCTCGCCGACCCGATGAGCTACCTCGGCAAGGCGGCAGGCGTCACCAAGCTGAAGGTCGGCGACTTCTTCACCGGCCTCAAGGAGAGCCGGGCCGGCCTGGACGACATGGCCCACAACATCCCCACGAAGCCGGGCGACATCGCGTTCGACCCGAACGGCAACCTCCAGCACGTCCGCCCGGACGGCAAGATCGAGACGGTCACGCCCGACGGCAAGGTCGTTGACCAGAACGGTGACCCCGTCAAGACCCCGCACCGCGAGCCGCACAAGTCCGAGCTGGACCAGCCCCAGGTGAAGGTGCCCGAGGAGCAGAAGGTCGGCGCGAGCGTGGGCGGCGGCCATACGGAGGCTCCGGCGAGCGGCTCGGGTTCGCACGCGCCGGGTGGCGGCACGGGTTCGCACGCGCCGGGCGGTAGTGCGTCGCACACGCCGGGCGGTGGCGCCTCGCACACACCCTCGGGCAGCGCGTCGCACACGCCGTCGGGTGGCGGTTCGCACACCCCGTCCGGTGGCGGTTCCCACACGCCGTCCGGTGGGGGTTCGCACACCCCGTCCGGTGGCGGTTCCCACACGCCGTCCGGCGGGGGCTCGCACACCCCGTCCACCGGCGGTGCCGGGCACGGTGGCGGTGGCGCAGCGGACAACGCCGGGCACTCGGGTGGCGGCGGCGCTGCGGACAACGCCGGTGACAATGCCTCCGGTTCCGGCACCCACGGTTCGACGGACGGCAACGGCAGTGGTCACGGCTCCGGCCCCCACGACCCTGCGGGCTCGCACGACCCGAGCGACCCCGGAAGTACTCAGCCGGACACGGGCTCCGGCTCGGGTTCGGGGCCGGGTCACGGCGAGGACACCTCCACGCCCCATCAGGAGGAGCGCCCCGGCGCGGACGATCAGCCGCTCCCCAAGGGCGGACGCATCACTGAACACACCTTCGATCACGTGCTGAAGGGCGAGCTCAAATATGACCGGAATGGCAACCCCAAGGTCGTCGGATATCATTTCCGTCCCAATGGCCGTGACCTCGATCCCTACAACGTGAAGGTCCCGAAGATCCTGATGAGGGACAACAAGACGGGGCTGACCGTGGGCAACGTGTGGATGCGTGACCCGCGCACGGGCGAGTGGGTCATGAAGCGGGCCAAGACGACCTTCTTCCCTCCGTCGTGGACGGAGAGGGACGTCAGGCGCGCCATGACCAAGGCGTTCGAGAACGGCAAGGTCGTGGACGCCGACGACTTCAAGTGGCAGGGCTCCTACAAGGGGATAGATTTCGAGGGCTATTACGACCCCGTCACGGGTGACGCGAAGACCGTCTACCCGCTCATGCCCAAGCCCAAGGAATGAAGGAGATCCCTGCAGTGATCCGCACCCAGTACTACACCGAGGACGTCAAGGACCTGCCTCGTTTCACGGGGCCCGCCGGGCTGAAGGTTCTGGGTAACTGGGTGACGTCCGACATCCAGCTCGTTCCGCCGTCCGTCCTTGAGGCCATCGACCTCGTGACCGCTGCCCAGGCCGACAAGGGCTTTGCCCCGGAGGACCTGGACGGTAACGCCCACACGGCCACCGTCAGCCCGCAAGGGGTGGCGGTGGAGAACCACTTCGTCGAGCACGTGCAGGGCGAATTCACCCTGGACGACGCGCTGCGTGTGTTGGTCGACTTCTGGGACTACTGCTGTCTGGCCATGCCGACGCAGGTCGATCAGCACCGGCGTGCGTACGCGGAGGAGAACGGGCGAGACCCGCTGGCCGGGATCCGCGACTTCCTCGGCGGATGACCGGCTTCGCCGACCGGTCGGCCACCGTCACTCCGCAAGGGGTGACGGTGGAGAACCGGTTCGTCGAGGACGACATCCGCGCGGCCCTCGCGGTCTGGGAGCGGATGGTTCGGCGCTTGGCGTCGGACCGGCAGCCGGACGGGTGCCACGCACTCGAGGCGTACGGCGTCGGCCTCCGGGCGCGCGACGAGCTCGCGCGGCTGGTGGCCGGGCTGCCGCAGCCGGCCGGCGGGCTCCTGCAGGAGGCGTTGGACCGGTTGGACGACGAGTTCCGGAAGCTCACCGTCCACGACGACTGGTTCGTGGTCCAGAACGCCTTCCGCCTCTCCTTGGAGGGCCGGGCCGCACGCGGCTGGTGGTGGCGGCGGAAGCCGCCCGTCCTGCCCTGGTCGCGCATGGCCCGCCTGCTCGGCACCGACTTCGACGGCAACCCCGTCGAGGACCCCTACGACGTCATCGGGGACGGCCTCGACGACCCCCGGCACCGGGAGCGGGTGCCCGGGCTCGTCGCGCTCGTGGGCGATCCCGCCGCGGCGGACCACGAGCGGCTCACGGCCTGCATCGCCCTGCTGGAGTGGGGGGAGGCCGCCGGCTACGAGGCGGTCGTCGGTGCTGCCGCGGATCCCGGGAACGTGGTCTGGTACGAGTGCTCCATCGACCGGAAGTTCTCCGTCGACAACACCTTCGGGCAGCTCGCCCGGGCCATGGCCTTCGACAGCGGACTCCCCGGGGAGAAGGGCACGCAGGCCGCCCGGACGGAAGCGGTCCGCGCGCTCGTGCGGATCGCGGACGGCGAGTACTTCGACGAGCAGCTGGAGGGCGTCCTCGAAAGCTGCGTGGCGGAGCCGGGCGTCATCGAGGACGTCGAGGACGTCGTGCGGCGCGGCGTCCGCTTGCTCGCCGGCGACGCCCGGCTCCGCTTCGACCTCGCCACCCAGCTCGTCGATCTGGCCTGTGCCGTGTCGACCGCCGACGTGCGCCGGGCGATCGCCCTCGCATCGGAGGTGCTGGCCGTGGCTCCCGGCGACCGTGCGCTGGAGCATGCCCGGGTCATCGCGCTCCGTGCCGAGGGGTCGGAAGGAGAGCGTTTCGCCGGTCATCTGCGGAATGTGGGCGACGCTTTGCGTTTCCCCGCCGAAAGTTGATAGGCATGACGGCCGGTGCGTGTCATGCCCGCACCGTTCCGACGTGAAGTGAATGATTCGGGGGACATTCGTGGCGACTCCGCCGCAGCAGCCGTTTCCGGCGCAACAGCCGTATTCGGCACAGCAGTCGTTTCCGGCCGCGCAGCAGCCCGTTCCGGGTCAGCAGCCGTTCCAGCCGCAGCCCGGCTTTCCGCCCCAGGGGCAGCACCAGCTCCCGCAGGGCTTTCAGGGGCATCAGGCGCAGACGTTCTGCCGTCTCTGCGGTGGCTTCCCCGCCGTCGAGGCGACCGTCCGCGGGCATCAGGGCATTCTGATCATGATGCGGTTCCTGAGCCTGAAGGGGCCGTTCTGTCGCAATTGCGGAACGTCCGTGTGGCGCGACATGACCGGTAAAACGTTGCTGCAGGGCTGGTGGAGTCCTCTCTCGCTGGTCATTCTGACCCCGTTGACGCTCCTTTGGAACGTTTTCACCCGGGCCAAGCTCAACAAGCTGCCGCCTCCGGTCCCCGGTCAGCCCGGTATGCAACTGGACCCCGGGCTGCCGCTGCGCAAGCGACCCGCCGTCTGGGGTGCTCTGATCCCGGTGGCCTGGGTGCTCTTCATGGCCTTTCAGATTGCCCGGGGTTCGTAGGTTCGTACCGGTCCGTAGAGCCCGGCAGAGCGGGGAATGATGGCGAAGGATTACGACAGTCAGCTGCTGGAGTCGGTGTCCGTACGGCGCCGGCGCATGCGTGATGCCCTGCTCTTCGGTGCCCAGCGGGCCCGCCGCACGGCGGACGAAAGGCTCGGCAAGATATTCGCGGGGATCGCGGTCGCGGCGGTTCTGTGCGCGGGGTGCGTGGGATGGTCGTTCATCCAGCACACCCTCGCCAAGCAAAAAGAGCAGCAGCGGCAGCAGGAGCAGCGCTATGCGCCGGTGACGCCTTCGCCGTCGCCCACTCCCTCGGCGACTTCCACGAAGTCGGCTCACAAAAAGACGACTCCCGCGAAGACGGCGTCCGCGAAGGCGACCCCGACAATGTCGCCGCACCCGAAGACAACTCCCGCAAAGCCGAAAGGAACGCACAAAGTGACGGAGCCGGCCCAGTGATAGGTTCTCCGGCGTGGTGAGCGCGGGGGCAAAGCAGCGTACGGAATTGAGCAGGGTCACCCTCATCGGCGACCGGCGGCGGGTGGACCTGGTCCTGCCCGCGGACGAGCCCATCGGCCGGCTCCTGCCCGACGTCCTGCGGCTGCTGGACGACAAGGTCGGCGAACGCCCGGCCGCCCGGCATCTGATCACCGCTGACGGAACGGTTCTGCCGCAGGACGGCACGCTCGCCGAGGCCGGCGTGCCCGACGGCGCGCTGCTCCGGCTCGTCCGCGTCCACGACGCGCCCTCCGCGCCCGTCGTGCACGACGTCACCGACGAGCTCGCCGAGGACCTGGACGTGCGCGCCTGGCGCTGGCGTCCCGAGTCCCGGCAGTGGTCCGCGAGCCTGGCGACGATCGCGCTGGCCGTGACCGCCGGGATGCTCGGGCGCGACAGCCTGGGCCCGGCCGCCGTGGCCGGCTCCCTCGCCGGGATCGCCGCACTCGTCGCCGTCGTCGGCGCCGTTGCCGCCGCCCTCGGCAACCGCCGCGACCGCGACGTTCGCGGCGCCGGCGTGCACGGGGGCGCCAAGGACGAGGGTGCCCTCCAGGGCAGCCGCGCCATCGGCACCACCCTCATGCTGGCGGGCGGTGCGCTCGGCGTGCTCGCCGCGTGGAGTGCGGCCGACGCGCACGACTGGTCCGGGCCCGCGCGGCTCGCCGCCGTCGCCGGGGCGCTCGCCGTGACGCTCGCGCTCCTCGGGCTGTTCTCGCCGCTCGGCAAGGGCGGCCTGACCGGCGCCGGTGCCGTCGTGGCGACCGCCGGGGCGTGGGAGGCCGTCGCGGCCTTCCAGCACGAACCGGCCCGCGTCGGCACCGTCATGGCCGTCGTCTCCGTCGTCGTCCTCGGCCTCCTGCCGCGCCTCGCGCTGATGGCGGCCGGACTCACCGGGCTCGACGACCGCCGCTCCGGCGGCGCCTCCGTCAGCCGGCACGAGGTCGAGACCGCCCTGGCCGCCACCCACCGCGGGCTGGCCCTGGCCACGGCCGTCGTCGCCGCGTCCGCCGCCGCCGGCGGCCTGCTGGCCGTCACCGCGCCCACGTGGTGGACGGTCGTGCTCACGGCCGTGCTCGCCGTCGTCCTGCTCTCCCGCTCGCGCGCCTTCCCGCTCGTCGCCGAGGTCGTGGCGCTGCTGGCCGCCGCCCTGGTGGTGCTGGTACGCCTCGCGGTGCTGTGGATCGACCACATCCCCGGCACGCCGTACGGGCCGCTGACCGCGCTGTGCGCCGTGGCGGTCGCGCCGCTCGCCGTGCTGGCGATCCGGCTGCCCGAACACGTCGGGGTGCGGCTGCGCCGCGCCGTGGACCTCGTCGAGACCATCGGCGTGATCGCGCTGTTCCCGCTCGCGGTCGGGGTGTTCGGCGTCTACGTGCGCCTGCTCCACCAGTTCTGAGTCACAGCAGTTCCAGGAGAGACGAGATGGCCCAGGACGACTGGCAGGGCGACGTACTGCGCAACCTGCGCAAGGCGACGGACGCTGTGAAGGCGGTGGACGAGGCGGGCGAGGCGCCGGAGGCCGGTGCGTCGCCGGCCCCGGACGCCGTGCGCGCGGCCGCGCCCGCCGGCGGCCCCGGCGCGGTGCCCGCGCAACCCGTCGCCGACGCGCCCCCGCAGCCCGTCGCCGCCACCCGGCCCGCACCGCCGCCGCGGCCGCTGCCCACGCCCGTCACCATGGAGCTCCCGCTCCCCGACGAGCTGGTCAAGGGCAAGCCGCTGAGCGGCGACACCGCCGCCAAGCGGACCTCCCGCTCGCTGCGCCGCCTCGTCGGCTCCTCGGCCACCCGGGAGGTGGAGGAGGCGACGCGGGTCGCGCAGGCGCTGCAGCAGCCGCTCACCACGGGCCGTCAGATCGTCGTCACCAGCATCCGCGGCGGCGCGGGCAAGACCACCGTCACCGCGCTGCTCGGCCGCACCTACGCGCACTACCGCCAGGACCCCGTGCTGATGCTGGAGGCCGACGCCGCGCTCGGCACGCTCCCGGCCCGGCTCGGCGTCACCAAGGTGCGCTGGACGACCAGTGACCTCGCCCGGCTCCTCGACCCGTCGATGCAGCTCAACGACGTCGTGGGCTACCTCGTCCAGCTGCCCGACCGCGGCTGGCTGCTGCCCGGCAGCCAGGGCCGGGTCGGCAACCGGCTGGAGCTGGACGAGTACCGCTCCGCGATGGTCGCCCTGCGTCGTTACTTCGGCATCACCGTCGTCGACTGCGACACCCTTCCCAGCGAGCTGTCCCGCACCGCCCTGTCGGCGGCGCAGGCCCGGGTGCTGGTCACCCCCGCCACCGCCGAGGGCATCACCAGCACCCGCGCGGTCCTGGACTGGATGGCGTCCCTGTCGAGGCCGCGGATGCTGGAGGGAACCGTGGTGGTCGTCGCCGCGTCGTCCCCCCACATGACGCTGGACGTGACCGCCGCCCGGGAGCACCTGCAGCTCGACGGCGTGAAGGTCCTGATGCTTCCTTACGACCGGCACCTCGCCACCGGCGGCCGGATCCGCACCGACCTGCTCGGCCAGGTCACCCGCGAGGCCGTCACCGAGCTCGCCGCCGACGTCCTCACCCGAGCCATGAGCAGGCGAAGCCCCCGATGAGCATCCGCATAGTCCACCGCCCCGCCCGGACCACCCGGCCCCTGGCGGCCCCCGAGGCACGCACCATAGAGCCGCCGCCCAACCTGCCCGAGGGCAAGACGGGCGGCGCCCTGCACACTCTCATGCCCATCGCGGGCGTCATGAGCTCCGTCGTGATGATGACGGTCGTGCGCAACAGCCAGTTCGCCGGACTCGGCGCGATCGTGCTGGTCGTCACCGTCATCGGCTCGGTCGGCATGCTGCTGTCCCAGCGCGGCAAGGCCCAGCGCACCCGCCGCCAGCAGCGCGAGCGCTACCTGGAGTACCTGGAGGAGCTCCGCGAGGAGCTCGGCGCCGAGGAGCGCGAGCGCCGCGAGCGCGCCCGGCTGCTCGACCCGCCGCCCGAGGCGCTCTACGACCTCGTGCGCGACCCGGCCCGCCTCTGGGAGCGACGCCGCCTGGACGGCGACTTCCTGCGCGTGCGCGTGGGCACCGGCCGGATGCCCGCCCACCCCCTGACGGTCGGCCAGCAGACCGGCAGCGTCCTCACCCCGCCCGACCGCTTCATGCTCAACGAGGCCGGCGCCCTGAAGAATCGCTTCTCCACGGCTGCGGACCTGCCCCTGACCGTCCCCCTCGACCGCGCCGGCAACGTCAGCGTCGTCGGCGACCGCGAGGGCGTCCTGCGCGTCGCCCGCGCCCTGCTCACCCAGGCCGCCGTCACCCACGCCCCCGACGACGTCGCCTTCGCCCTCGCCTGCCCCGGCGAACGGATGGCGGACTGGGGCTGGTTCAAGTGGCTGCCCCACACCCTCGACCCCGACGAGCACGACGGGCCCGTCAGCGCCCGCCGCATCGCCCCCCGCCTCGCCCCGCTCGCCCGGCTCATGAGCCGCGACCTGCGCGCCCGCGCCTCCTACGCCGCCGAGGTCCGCCGCGGCCTGTCCGGCAAGGACGCCCTGGAGATGGCCGGCCGGCTCCTCGTCGTCAGCGACGAGTACGGCGAGGACGCCCCCGAACTGCCCCGCCCCGACGAGGCCGTGGGCCTGCAGGACATGGGCGTCACCGTGCTGCACCTGGTCGCCGAGCGCGTCCAGGAGCCCGGGCACGTCTCGCTGCGCATCACCGTCGACGGCGACCGGGTCCACATCGAGGACCTGCGCCCCGCCGAGCCCCTCACCTCCGAGGGCACCGCCGACCAGGCCACCGCCGCCGGCGCCGAGGGACTCGCCCGGCTCCTGGCCCCGCTGCGCCTGTCCGCCGAGTCCCTCGTCGACGCACCCCTGTCCGGCCCCGTCGACTTCGCCGAACTCCTCGGCATCGACGACCCGGCCGCCCTCGACGTCGCCTCCCTGTGGCAGCCGCGCGGCGAACGCGCCTTCCTGCGCGTCCCCATCGGCGTCAGCGACAGCCGCGAACCCGTCCTGCTCGACCTCAAGGAGTCCTCCGAGCTCGGCATGGGCCCGCACGGCCTGTGCGTCGGCGCCACCGGCTCCGGCAAGAGCGAACTCCTGCGCACCCTGGTGCTCGCGCTCGTCGCCTCGCACCCGCCGGAGGACCTCGCCATGGTCCTCGTCGACTACAAGGGCGGCGCCACCTTCGCGCCCTTCGCCGACCTCCCGCACGTCGCCGGCGTCATCACCAACCTGGAGAACCAGGCCGGCCTCGTCGAGCGCGTCCACTCCTCCCTCGCCGGCGAGGTCCAGCGCCGCCAGCAGGTCCTCAAGGACGCCGGGAACATCGCCGACATCGGCCACTACGCCGCCCTGCGCGAGAGCCGCCCCGACCTCGACCCGCTGCCGCACCTCTTCGTCGTCATCGACGAGTTCGGCGAGCTGCTCACCGCCAAGCCCGACTTCATCGACCTGTTCCTGTCCATCGGCCGCATCGGCCGCTCCATCGGCGTGCACCTGCTGCTCTCCAGCCAGCGCATCGAGGGCGGCAAGCTCAAGGGCCTGGACACCTACCTCTCCTACCGGCTCGGCCTGCGCACCTTCTCCGCCGACGAGTCCCGCACCGTCCTCGACACCCCCGACGCCTTCCACCTGCCGCCCATCCCCGGCTTCGGCTACCTCAAGGTCGACACCAGCGCCTACGAGCGGTTCAAGGCCAGCTTCGTCTCCGGCCCCTACCGCGGCCCCGCGCTGCCCACCGAGGACGACGCCGGCCCCGTCGTCCTGCCCTACCCGGACTTCAACACCCTCGGCGAGCCCGAGACGGCCGCCGGCGACGCGGAACCGTCCATGCGCCACCGCAACCCCGGCCCCACCACCATGTCCGTCATCGTCGACCAGCTGCGCGGCGCGGCGCGGCCCACCCGCGCCATCTGGCTGCCGCCGCTGCCCAGGGCCATCGCCCTGGACACCTCCGCCGGCCCCGTGCAGGCGGGCGCCCGCGGCATGCAGCTGGCCGTGCGGCCCGGCCTGCTGAAGGTCCCGCTCGGCATCCTCGACGACCCCGCCAAGCAGTGGCAGGGCCAGTGGGTCCTCGACCTCACCGTCGCCGGCGGCCACGCCGCCGTCATCGGCGGCCCCCAGTCCGGCAAGACGACCCTGCTGCGCACCCTCGCCCTGTCGCTGGCCATGACCCACACGCCGCGCGAGGTCGGCATCTACGGCCTCGACCTGGTCGGCGGCGGCCTCGCCGCCCTCTCCGGCCTCCCGCACGTCGGCGGCATCGCCGGCCGCGCCGACCGCGAACGCGCCGCCCGCACCGTCGAGGAAGTGCGCGGCATGCTCGCCGAACGCGAGGAGCTCTTCCGCGAACACGGCATCGACTCCGTCGAGCGGCTGCGCGAACTGCGCGCCGAGGGCCGGCTGCCCGAGCTGTCCTCCACCGAGATCGTGCTCGTCATCGACGGCTTCGGCGCCCTGCGCGACGACTTCGAGGACATCGAGGACGCCGTCACCGACCTCCTCAAGCGCGGCGGCGGCTACGGCATCCACGTCGTGGCGTCGATGCTGCGCTGGAACGACGTCCGCATCGCCACCCAGGCCACCTTCGGCACGCGCGTCGAGCTGCGCCTGAACGACCCCGGCGACAGCAGCATCGACCGCAAGCTGGCCGAGACCCTCGCCCCCGACGAGCCGGGCCGCGCCCTGACCGACGGCAAGCTGTTCGCCCAGACCGCGCTGCCGCGCATCGACTCGCTGGCCGCCACCTCCGAGCTGGGCCCGGCCGTCGAACAGGCGATCGCCGTCATCCGCTCCTGCTGGTCGGGCGACGGCGCCCAGCGCGTCCGCGTCCTGCCCGCCCGCATCCCGGCCGCCTCCCTGGCCTCGCCGACCGCCGAACCCAACCGGGTGCCCATCGGCCTGGACCAGACCGCCCTCGCGCCCGTCCTGCTCGACCTGTTCAAGCGCGACCAGCACCTGATCATCCTGGGCGACAGCGAGTGCGGGAAGACGAACCTGCTGCGCCTGGTCACCCAGGGGCTCATGGACCGCTACTCGGACGAGGAGATCGTCTTCGCGGTCATGGACCCGCGCCGCGGCCTGCGCAAGCTGGTGCCCGAGGAGTACCGCGGCGGCTACGCGCACAACTCCAAGCTCTGCGGCGCCCTGGCCGCCGGAATCTCCACCGAGCTGGAGAAGCGCATGCCGGACGACCTCGCCGCCCAGGACGCCCTCGCGTCGGGCACCTGGTACTCCGGGCCGCGCATCGTCATCCTGATCGACGACTACGACATCCTCACCACCGCCGGCCAGCAGCCGCTCGCGCCCTTCCTGCCCTACATCCCCTCCGCCCAGGACATCGGCCTCCACTTCGTGGTCACCCGCCGGGTCGCCGGCGCCTCGCGGGCGCTGTACGAGCCGTTCCTGATGACGCTGCGGGAGAGCGGCACCACCGCGGTCGTCATGACCGGCGACCGGCAGGAGGGCCAGCTCTTCCCGGGCGTCTACGCGGCCGCCCAGCCGCCGGGCCGCGGCACGCTCGTCCGCCGGGGCGAGGCGACACGGCTGATCCAGACGGCGCTGGCCGAGGACGAGGGGGACAAGGACACCCGATGACCAAAGACGTGATCGCGCTCACCGAGCGCATGCCCGACACCGCGAGCATGCTGGCCGGCCTCCTGGCGGGCGGACCCGACCTGCACGTGCAGACCGTCGGCGAGGGGGCCGTGGTCCAGCTGTGCGACGCCGAGGGACGGCCGCTCGTCTCGATCGAGGCGCCGCTGCTGCTCCAGGTGCCCGGCGAGGCCGCCCGCCTTCTCGGGCCGGAGGCCGAGCCGCCCTCCGGCACGGCCTGGTGGATCGAGGCCCGCGCCGCCACGTCCGTACCCGCCGCCGAGGCGCTCGCCGGCCTCTTCGCGGCCCGCATGGCCATGATGCTGGGCGGGAGCGTCTGGCCGCCCGACGCCCCGGGCACCGAGGACCCCGCCCACCCGCTCGACACCTCCGGCATCACGGCCGTCCCGGCCCCCGCGGCCGCCCAGCCCGCCGTCGACATGCTCACCGAGCGCGCCGCGATCGTCCTCCAGGACCGCCCGCTCATCCCGCTGACCAGCTGGCTGTCCGAGGCGCTGCGCGCCAGCCTGGAGAGCGACCGCGGCCTGCAGATCGTCACCCCCGGCCACTGCCGCATCTCCCCGGCCCTGCGATCGGTGCTCGACGCGCCCACGCGCTGGGTCGTCCAGGACGAACGGTGCGGCTACTACGACGGGACGTCCGGCGCGGTGCTGCGCTGGGAGGACGGCGCGTTCGTACCGGACCGCGACGAGAGCGGCGAGACCCCGGTCGCCGAGGCGTTCGCCGACCTGCGGCCCACCGACGACCGCCAGCTCATCGTCTCCTTCCGCACCGTCCACGCGCCCGAGGCCGACCTCGTCCTCGGCGGGGCGCTGGAGACCGCCTGGCAGAAGCTGACCGGCACCCCGCCCGCCGGCTGGAGCACGGCGGAGCCCGCGAACGTGCCGTGGTCGCGGCGGCAGCTGACCGACCTGGCCTACGAGCGCGCGCCCCGGCCCACCTGGACGGTGGTCGTCGGCACCCCCGACCGCCCGGCCCTGGCCACGCTGCGCGTCCTCCGCACGCCCCGCGGCGTCGAGGAGGACGTCACCCTCACCCTGGGCTACGGCCCCGGCGAGGAGCCGCCCCTTGAGGTGCTGCCCGCGCTGGCGGACGAGCTCGTCACCCGGTACGGCCTGAGCACGCTCGTGTGCCGGCTGCGCGAGGCCGGCCGGGACCTCGGCGTCCCGCCCCGGCTGGAGAAGCTGCCGGTGCCCGTCGGCTTCGCCCTGGGCGCCGAGGAGGTGCGGGAGGTGGGCCGGGCCCACGCGGCCCGTACGCCGCTGCCCCAGGCCCCCGTACGGCTCGGTCCGGCGGCCCGTCCCGGCTACTACTACGCGCTCGGCGACGGGCAGGACGTGCAGGGCTGGGAGGCTCTGCAGACGCTCACCCACTACCTGCGGTCCGGCGGGGAGGCCCCCGCCGGCGCGGCCGGCTGAGGACGCACGGGGCGGGGCCGCGACCGGATCACCGGCCGCGGCCCCGCCCTTCCCGGGCCCCGTCGCCGCGGGGCCTCACTTGGCGGGGGAGCGGAACGCCCAGTCCATCCGCGGCTCCACGACGCACCGGAACACCCGCCGCACCGGCGGCGTGCACAGCGCGGTCATCACCGCGATGGCCAGCACCGTCACCAGGACCTCGCCCACCGGCCGGCGGATCCACGCGGCCACGTCGTACCACTCCCACCACCGCGAGAGCTTGATCAGGAAACCGTGCAGCAGGAACCCGTAGAGGGTTCCGCCGCCCAGCGCGGTGAACCACACCGTCCGGCCCGGCACCCAGGCGAAGAAGCAGGCGGTGAGCACCGCCGCGAGGGCGAAGAGGGCGAAGGTCATCACGGGTGCGGCCCAGACGGGCTCGTGCAGGTTCTGGACGCTGTCGTTGTGGAAGACCCACTCGTCCCCGTTCTCCAGCCGCGGCGCCAGCCAGTAGACGCCCGCGACGGTGGCCGCGAACACCGGAACGGCCGCGATCCGCACCCAGCGCCGCCGCACCAGCTCGAAGTGCGAGCGCTTCATGTGCAGCCCGATGACGAAGTAGGGCAGGAACTGCAGGACGCGCTGGAGGTCGAAGTCGCTGCCGATGTCCGGGGAGAGGGCGGCCAGGACCGCGATCGCGAAGGCGACGGGCACGGGCCAGCGCAGGGACTTCCAGAGCGGAGTGGTCAGCCGCCAGACGAACAGCGCGGCCAGGAACCAGTTCAGGTACCAGGGGTTGGTCAGCGAGATCGGCTCCGGAGGTTCGTCCTCCGCCCAGTGCTGGAAGTAGGTGTAGGCGACCTCGAAGACCACGTACGGCACGGCGACGCCCGTCACGAGCCGTTTGACCTTGGCCGGACTCATGTCGAAGCCGCGCGAGAAGTAGCCCGATATGAGGATGAAGGCCGGCATGTGGAAGGCGTACACGGTGAGGTAGAGCGCCGTCGCCGCGCGGCTGGTGTAGGTGAGCGGCTGCCACGCGTGACCGAGGGCGACCAGGACGATCGCCAGGTACTTGGCGTTGTCGAAGAAGGGGTCGCGCCCCGTGGGGGCGGGAGCGCCGGCGGGTGCTGCGGGGCCGGGCGCGGTGACCACCGTGGCAGGGGTGGCGGTGGGGGACATTCGAGGCACCCTAGCGGCGGACGGCGGGGCGTGAAACCCCTCCCCAAAGGCTGCTTCCGCAGTCCGATTACTGCTCCGTCCGCATGGAATCCGTCCGGAACCCTACGGGTAGAACCCCTGGTAGTACCCCGATGAATCGTCACGGCACCTTCCACGGCGCCGAGTTGATGGCACGATGGATGCACATGGGGGGTGTGCGGAAGGGCACGGCTCCCGGGGCCCGGCCAGGCGTCCGTCGAGCGAAGGTGTGATCAGTCGTGGTCGTTTCTCTGTCCGTGGTGCTGCTTCTGGCCATCGTTCTGGTGGTGATGATCCGCAGTAACAACATCAAGACGGGGCCCGCGATCGTTGCCGCCCTCTTCGGCTTCTTCCTGGCGTCCACGGGCATGGCGCCCTCGATCACGAGGTTCCTGAACTCGCTGGCCGAGACGATAAGCAACATCAAGATCTAGCCGGCCCCGGCCGGCCCGGAGCCCCGTGACCCGCGGCACCGCAAGGCCCCGGGAACGCAGCGACGCCCCCGGCGGAGGCCGGAGGCGTCGGACGGAGCGGGCGACGGGAATCGAACCCGCGTAGCCAGTTTGGAAGACTGGGGCTCTACCATTGAGCTACGCCCGCGCGCGCCACAGGCCGCCCCTCGGGCGGCGTGGCACGGTGTGCATCGTAGCGGGTCGAAGCGGTGCGCCGCACATCACCCCGGCGCACGGGCCGGCCCACAGTGATCCGGGGACGGGCTTCCCCTTCGACAGCGGCCTCCGGGACCCTCGCGGCCATGTACCCTACGTCTCGCACCGACGGGGTGTGGCGCAGCTTGGTAGCGCGTCCGCTTTGGGAGCGGAAGGTCGTCGGTTCGAATCCGGCCACCCCGACCAGCAAGATCACATTGTGGGGCCCATCCTGCTTGCGGTTACTATGCAAGCTGCGCGTCTGTGTGTCTCTCTACCGGGCGCGGTCCGCTGAGATCAGCATCCGCTGAACAGCAGAAACCCAGAAGTCAGCCCCAAGGAGACCGAACCGTGAAGAGCGCCGTGGAGACCCTGAACCCGACTCGGGTTCGGCTCACTGTCGAGGTGCCCTTCGAGGAGCTCAAGGCCAGCCTCGACGCGGCGTACAAGAAGATCAACCAGCAGGTCACGGTGAAGGGCTTCCGCTCGGGCAAGATCCCCGCGCGCGTCATCGACCAGCGCTTCGGCCGTGGTGCCGTGCTGGAGGAGGCCGTCAACGACGCGCTTCCGAAGTTCTACACCGAGGCGGTCAACGAGGCCGACCTGAACCCGCTGGGCCAGCCCGAGGTCGACATCACGGAGCTGAAGGACGGCGAGCTGCTGGCCTTCACCGCCGAGGTCGACGTCCGTCCGACCCTGGAGATCCCGGACTACTCCGGCATCGAGGTCACCGTCGACGCCGTCGCCGTGAGCGACGAGGACGTCGAGAAGTCGGTCGAGCAGCTCCGCGAGCGCTTCGCCACCACCTCCCCGGTCGAGCGCGCCGCCGCCGAGGGTGACACCGTCACCGTCGACCTGGAGGCCAAGGTCGACGGCGAGGTGCTGGAGGACGGCGTCGCCTCCGACGTCGACTACACCATCGGCTCCGGCCAGCTGCTGGACGGCATCGACGACGCCGTGAAGGGCCTGGAGGCCGGTGCCTCCGCCACCTTCACCTCCCAGCTCAAGGGCGGCAGCGCCGAGGGCAAGGACGCCGAGATCAAGGTCGACGTCAAGGCCGTCAAGGCCCGCGAACTGCCGGAGCTGGACGACGACTTCGCCCAGATGGCCAGCGAGTTCGACACGCTGGAGGAGCTCAAGGCCGACAGCCGCAAGCGCCTTGAGCGGATGAAGAAGTTCGACCAGGCCACCCAGGCCCAGGAGAAGGTCCTCGACGAGCTCATCAAGCTGGTCGAGGTCCCGATGCCGGAGAAGCTGCTCGCGGACGAGGTCAACACCCGCAAGCACAACCTGGAGCACCACCAGCTCGGCCAGATCGGCATGACGCTCGACAAGTACCTGGAGATGCAGGGCAAGTCGGCCGAGGAGTTCGACGCCGAGCTCAAGGAGCAGGCCGAGAAGGGCATCAAGACCCAGTTCATCCTCGACGAGATCGTCAACAAGGAGAAGGTCTCCGTCGGCCAGGAGGAGCTCACCGAGCACCTCATGCGCCGTGCGCAGTCCTCGGGCATGAGCCCCGACCAGTTCGCGCAGGCCGTCGTCGAGCAGGGCCAGGTCCCGATGCTCGTCGGTGAGGTCGCCCGCGGCAAGGCCCTCGCGACCGTCGTCGAGGCCGCCACGGTCAAGGACTCCGAGGGCCAGGTCGTCGACCTGGAGGACGACGAGGACGAGGCCACCGAGGCCGCCGCCGAGGAGCAGACCGAGGCCTGAGCCTCGCCCCTCTCCTGAGGCACGCCTCACCTGAGGTTCCACGGACGGGCCCGGACGCCGAGCCCCCCGCCACCCGGCGGAGGGGCCGGGGTCCGGGCCCGTCCGCGCACGCGGGACCGCTGCGCGGCGGGGTCGAACCTGCGCTCAGAGCGAACAGTTACGGATGCGGGATGGCGGCTGCCGACCAGCGCGTTAGGGTCCGTAGATACGAGGGCAGGGGAGACATGGCAGCACGCCGGAGCAGTGCCGGCGCGCCACCCCCCGGTCCCCAGAGAAGACGCGGAGACGGCCCGTTGCCGTCAGAGACGAGCAGGTGGATACGTGACGAATCTGATGCCTTCCGCCGCCGGTGAGATCGCCATCGGTGGTGGCCTCGGCGACCAGGTCTACAACCGGCTGCTCGGGGAGCGGATCATCTTCCTGGGTCAGCAGGTCGACGACGACATCGCCAACAAGATCACCGCGCAGATGCTCCTCCTGGCCGCGGACCCGACCAAGGACATCTACCTCTACATCAACAGCCCCGGTGGCTCGGTCACGGCCGGCATGGCCGTCTACGACACCATGCAGTACATCCCGAACGACGTGGTCACCATCGGCATGGGCCTCGCCGCCTCCATGGGTCAGTTCCTGCTGACCGGTGGCACCCCCGGCAAGCGCTTCGCGCTGCCCAACACCGACATCCTCATGCACCAGGGCTCCGCGGGCCTGGGCGGTACCGCCTCGGACATCAAGATCCAGGCCGAGCAGCTGCTCCGCACCAAGGACCGCATGGCGAAGATCACCGCCCTGCACACCGGCCAGACCGTCGAGACGATCATCCGCGACGGCGACCGCGACCGCTGGTTCACCGCGGAGGAGGCCAAGGAGTACGGGATCATCGACGAGATCATCACGCACGCCTCCGGCGTTCCGGGCGGCGGCGGCACCGGGGCCTGAGCCCCGGCAGCACCCGCCAGCAGCCGTATCCCAGCCCACCGACCGCCATCAGGATGGTGAACACCCGCATGAACATCTCGTCCCCCAGCGGCCTCTACACCGGCCCGCAGGCCGAGGCCCGTTACGTGGTCCCGCGCTTCGTCGAGCGCACGTCGCAGGGCGTCCGCGAGTACGACCCGTACGCGAAGCTCTTCGAAGAGCGCGTGATCTTCCTCGGCGTGCAGATCGACGACGCCTCGGCCAACGACGTCATGGCGCAGCTGCTGTGCCTGGAGTCGATGGACCCCGACCGCGACATCTCGATCTACATCAACAGCCCCGGCGGCTCCTTCACGGCCCTCACGGCCATCTACGACACGATGCAGTTCGTGAAGCCGGACATCCAGACGGTCTGCATGGGCCAGGCCGCCTCCGCCGCCGCGATCCTCCTCGCCGCCGGCACCCCCGGCAAGCGCATGGCGCTGCCCAACGCCCGCGTGCTGATCCACCAGCCCTCCAGCCAGACGGGCCGCGAGCAGCTCTCCGACCTGGAGATCGCCGCCAAGGAGATCATGCGGATGCGCACCCAGCTGGAGGAGATGCTGGCCAAGCACTCCACCCAGCCGATCGAGAAGATCCGCGACGACATCGAGCGCGACAAGATCCTCACTGCCGAGGACGCGCTCGCTTACGGTCTGGTCGACCAGATCGTCTCGACGCGCAAGTCGTCCGTGACGGTCTGACCGGTCCCATCCACCGGTCGGCCGGCTCCGTCCGGCCCACCGCGCCGGCCGGCCCGTCCGGCCGGTCCGGTCCCGGCCACCGTGCCGCCGACGACGGGTCCTCCCTTGGCCGAGTAGGGCCAAGGGGGACCCGCACGGGGGGCCCGGCAAGGTACCGTCGATAGGCAAGCACCCGGGTCCGCAGAGCAAGGCGGATCCCAGGCGAAGGGGAAGCACCTCGTGGCACGCATCGGTGACGGCGGCGACCTGCTCAAGTGCTCGTTCTGCGGCAAGAGCCAGAAGCAGGTGAAGAAGCTCATCGCGGGTCCTGGTGTGTACATCTGCGACGAGTGCATCGACCTCTGCAACGAGATCATCGAGGAGGAGCTCGCCGAGACCTCCGAGGTGCGCTGGGAAGAGCTTCCCAAGCCCCGGGAGATCTACGAGTTCCTGGAGGGCTACGTCGTCGGCCAGGAGGCCGCGAAGAAGGCCCTCTCCGTCGCCGTCTACAACCACTACAAGCGTGTTCAGGCCGGCGAGAACGGCGGCCACAACCGCGACGACGGTATCGAGCTGGCCAAGTCCAACATCCTGCTGCTCGGCCCCACGGGCTCCGGCAAGACGCTGCTCGCCCAGACCCTGGCCCGCATGCTGAACGTCCCCTTCGCCATCGCCGACGCCACGGCGCTGACGGAGGCCGGCTACGTCGGCGAGGACGTCGAGAACATCCTCCTGAAGCTGATCCAGGCCGCTGACTACGACGTCAAGAAGGCCGAGACCGGCATCATCTACATCGATGAGATCGACAAGGTCGCCCGAAAGAGCGAAAATCCGTCGATCACACGGGACGTGTCGGGCGAGGGCGTCCAGCAGGCCCTGCTCAAGATCCTTGAGGGCACCACGGCCTCCGTCCCGCCCCAGGGCGGCCGCAAGCACCCGCACCAGGAATTCATCCAGATCGACACGACGAACGTCCTGTTCATCGTGGGCGGCGCCTTCTCCGGCCTGGAGAAGATCATCGAGTCGCGGGCGGGCGCGAAGGGCATCGGCTTCGGCGCCACGATCCGCTCCAAGCGTGAGATCGAGGCGAGCGACCAGTTCCAGGAGGTCATGCCCGAGGACCTGGTGAAGTTCGGCATGATCCCCGAGTTCATCGGCCGCCTCCCGGTGATCACGAGCGTCCACAACCTCGACCGCGAGGCCCTGCTCCAGATCCTCGTCGAGCCGCGCAACGCCCTGGTGAAGCAGTACCAACGCCTTTTCGAACTCGACGGCGTGGAGCTGGACTTCGACCGCCCGGCCCTGGAGGCCATCGCCGACCAGGCCATCCTGCGCGGCACGGGCGCGCGCGGCCTGCGCGCCATCATGGAAGAGGTCCTGATGTCGGTGATGTACGAGGTCCCGTCCCGCAAGGACGTGGCCCGCGTCGTCATCACGGCGGACGTCGTCCAGTCGAACGTCAACCCGACGCTCGTTCCGCGCACGCGCGGCAACGAGCCGGGGGAGCGGCACGAGAAGAGCGCGTAGCGCTCGCCGTCTTCCGCACGTACGCGAGGGGGCGCCCGGCCGGGATGGCGGGGCGCCCCCTCGCGCGTACAGGGGTCAGTACCCGTTGGTGAAGATTTCCTCAGCTGTGGAGGCGGTGAAGGAGCGGTCCAGCCACTGCCCCAACGTGTCCAGGTAGGTGCAGCTCAGGATGCGCTCACGGATCTCGGGAGGCACCGGGATCTTCCGGTGCTCCAGCACGCGCAGCACCGACTCGGCGCGTTCCTGTACCCGGCCCGCGGCCTCGCCCTCTTGCCACGTCTGCTCGATGAGGGTGCCACGGCCGGGGAAGTAGGTACGCGGCATGAGTTGCCTCCAGGTGTCTCGCGCCGGGGAGTTCCCCAGGCCGATCTCCAATAGTTCCGAGTAGTAAGCGACGGACTCCGGGTCGGCCGTTGCCAGGGCGCGGGCCAGTGCCTCCAGTATGGCCGGAGCCTCCTGTTCGCAGCCATGCGTCATGGCCGAGAACGCCGCGAGCGCCAGGTTCCGGGCGGCCCGGTCCGGGCTGGTGATGACGGGGACGTTTTCGGGTCCGAGAACCAGCGGGTGCACGGACAGCGCGGTCCAGCCCTCGGGGCCGAGCCGGAAGGGGCCGGTGGCCCAGTTGGCGGTCGCCCTGTCCTGGCAGATGACGAGCAGCAGTGCCGGGCAGGCGTACTTGGCCTTCAGATAGGACAGGTAGTACGCCCAGCTGACGGCCTTGGCCGGATCCCGGCGCCCTTGTGCCTCGATGGCGAGGACGAGACCGGTGCCGCCGTCGGGCGGCTGGATGCGCAGCACGCTGTCCACGCGCCGCTCCAGCGGCCTGATCTCGGTGACGTCCGCCGTGAGTACCTCGACGGACGCCTTCGCCGGTAACGGCACGCCCAGGATCCGGAACACCGGATCCAGCAGCTCCGGACGGTCCTGAAAGATCCGGTGTGCCGCCTCATGATGTGAAGTGACCATGGTCCGAAATTAGGAGCGCGGGCAAAGGTGCGTCCGTTGATCGGTGACCGATCACTCGTTCGAGTGCTCGAATCGTTCACCAGTTCCATGGCGGTGGTGGTGGCGGAGTTGAGCGCGCGCCGTTCTCCTTCGCGCTGGGCACCTCGGAGTTCAGGCTGTACCCGCCCAAGCTGTTGCCCGAGGAGCAGGGCGGGCACCCGGGGCCTACTTCGGGATCTCGACGCGCGTCTCCGTGCGGACCTTGGCCGTGAGGTCGGCGGCGATGTTCAGCGGGACGTCCTTGCCGGCGACGGCCGCCGAGATGTCGGTGAGGATGATGACGCCGACGGTGCTGCTGTCGGCCCAGAAGCAGATCGGCATGGTGACGCCGGTCGGGAACTTGCTGTTCGTGTACTTGGCCTGCTGGCACTTCATCACCGCGCCGTCCAGCCCTGCCGGGGAGACCTTCTCCGGGCTCCCCACGAGCTCGACGCTGCCGCCGCCGGCGGCGGCCTGCTTCTTCTTGCTCGCCGCAAAGAACCCGTCCACCACGCGCCCGGGGTTCGAGACCTTGCCCCACGCGCCGCTGAACTGCAGGTACCGGCCGCTCTCGCCGTCACCGGCCTGGTAGTCCGCGCCGGTGGTCTCCGCGTCGGCGACGCCGAGCGCCCGCAGCTCGCGCATGTCGCCGGAGTCGAAGCCGCCGCCGGGGTCCTTGAGGTCCTTCTTGAACTCGCCGGCCACGGTGTCGGGCGTCGTCAGCTTGTACCGCTTGCCGCCGTCCGGAGCGGGGCTCTCAGGGCTACTGCTGCTCCTGCTGCTGTGCCCCCCGTCCCGGCCCGCGAGCAGCAGGAAGCCGCCGCCCGCGATCGCACCCACCAGCACCAGGACGCCGATCGCGACGGCTATCGCCTTGCCCGGACCGCCGCCCTGCGGCGGCACCGGCGGCGGGTACGGCCCGGGCATCCCCGGCTGCTGCCCCCACCCGTACGGCTGCGGCTGCGGCTGCCCGTACGGACCGGGCTGCTGCGGGTACCCGTAGCCGGGCTGGCCCTGCTGCGCCGGCGGCTGTCCCCAGGGGTTCGGCTGCTGGGGCGGCATCGGCGGCTGGCCGTACGGGCCCGGCTGGTGGTGGCTCATTCTCGTTTCCCCTGAGGCTTAGAGACGACGGGCTGACCGGTGCAGGTCAACCCGCGAATCCTGCCACGCGGCCTCAGGGGCCCTCGTACCGGCTACTTCTCCTTGCGGACCTCGTTGCGGACCTTGGCCGTGGCCTCGGAGAGCTCCTTGGCGGACATGACGTCGCCGGTGGCGGAGGTCGTGGCGCCGGCGATGCCGCCCGAGGACTTCACCACCCGGTGCTCGACGACGCCCGCCGCGCTGCCGTCGCCCCAGATGCAGGTGCTGATGTCACTGACGGACAAGCTGCTGAGCGTGCTCTTGACCCGCTGCGTCTTGCACTTGAGGGAGACGCCGTCGAAGCCGGCCGGACGGTACGCCGTGGTCTCCGTGACCGTCTCGATGCGGTCCTTGTACTTCGCCTGGGCCCGCTCCATGTCGGCGAACAGCGCGTCCACGGTCTTCGCCGGGTCGGCGAGCTCTCCGTAGATCGCCGTCACCTTCAGCCGCTGCTTCTCGGCGTTCTCGTAGGAAGCCTTCTTGCCGGTCCCGTTGAGGATGCCGAATTCCTTGGCCTTCGGGTCGTTGCTGAGGTCTTCCGTGTCCTTGCTCGACGACAGGCTGGTGTTCTTGGTGTACTTCCCGTCCAGCAGCGTCTGCGGCATCTCGATCGTGTAGGCCGCCATCTTGGCGGGGACGCCGCCACCGTTGTCCCCGCCGCCGCCGTTGCCGCCGCTGTCACCGTCACCGGTGAAGAAGAGGACCCCGCCCACGATGGCGCCCACGACCAGCAGGGCGCCGATCGTGATCGCGACGGCCTTTCCCTTGCCGCCCCCGCCCTGGGGCGGGTAGGGGCCGTACGGCCCGGGGGCCTGGGGCGGGCCCCAGCCGCCGGCAGCCGGCTGCTGGGGGTAGCCCTGGGCGTAGGGGTTCGGCTGCTGGGGCGGTATCGGCGGCGGTCCGTACGGGCCCGGCTGGGGGTGGCTCATCCCTACTTCTCCTTGCGGACCTCGTTGCGGACCTTGACGGTGGCTTCTGAGAGGTCCTTGGCCGACATGACGGTGCCGGTGGCCGCGCCGGCGGCGGCGCCGTACGGGCTGTTGCTCTTCGAGATCTGGTGCGAGACGGAACCGATCGCGCTGGTGTCGGACCAGGCACAGGTCGTGCTCTCCGTCTCGGAAGAGATGGTGCCGAAGGAACTGATGATCTTCTGAGTCCTGCACTTCATCACCGCGCCGTCAAAGCCGCTCGGTGAGAACTCGGCCCAGGGAGCGATGGTCTCGACCTTCGCGTTCATCGATCCGAGAAGCTTCTTCTGCTGCTCGTCGCCCAGGGAGATCACAGTGGCGAGGGACTTCTCCGGGTCGGCGATCGTGCCGTACGTGCCGCCGACCGACAGGATCTGCTTCTCGGCATTGGTGTAGCTCTGGTTCACCGACGTGCCGTTCTCGATGCCCGCAGCCTTGGCCTTTTCGTTGTCGGCAAGGCTTTGCGGCTTGTTCTGGGTACCGGCGGGCGTCGGGGTCTTCGCGAACTTCCCCTCCAGCAGCGTCTCCGGCATCACCATCGTGTAAGGCTTCACATCCCCGTCGCTCCCACCCCCCAGGAAGAACATCGCCCCGCCCACCAGCGCGCCGACGACCACCAGAGCGCCGATCGTGATCCCGACGGCCTTGCCCTTGCCGCCGCCCTGGGGCGGCACCGGCGGGGGGTACTGGCCCGGCACGCCCGGCTGCTGGCCCCAGCCTCCGGGGGCCGGCTGGGGCTGGCCCCAGCCGCCCGGGGCCGGCTGCTGCGGGGCGCCGTACGGCGCCTGGGGCTGCTGGCCGTAGGCGGGAGCCGGAGCCGGGGGCTGCTGGGGGTAGCCGTAGCCGGGCTGGCCGTAGGGGTTGGGACCCTGCGGGGGCTGAGGCGGCTGGCCGTAGGGGCCCGGCTGGTTGAAGCTCATCGGGGGGTTCCTCTTCGCTGGGACGTCTCGCAATGGTTCGCGCCATCCTTCCCGATGGCTTACACCTGCTTTACCTCGGGTACGCAACGGTTTCGGAACAGTGGTAGTGGGGTCGCCGGCACCCGCCGTGCGCATCGGGGTGCAACCGGGCGGAAACGGATTCGTGAGCTGTCAGCACCGCCCCGTAGAATTCCGCCCGTGACCGAGAACACTCAGCGCCCCGACAGCGGGCCGAACGACAACGCTCCCGAACTGCCGACCCAGTACGCGCCGGCCGAGGTAGAGGGGCCGCTGTACGAGCGCTGGGTAGAGCGAGGCTACTTCGAGGCCGACGCGAAGAGCGACAAAGAGCCGTACACCATCGTCATCCCCCCGCCGAACGTCACCGGCTCGCTCCACCTGGGCCACGCCTTCGAGCACACGCTGATCGACGCCCTCACCCGCCGCAAGCGCATGCAGGGCTTCGAGGTGCTGTGGCAGCCCGGCATGGACCACGCCGGCATCGCCACGCAGAACGTCGTCGAGCGCGAGCTGGCCAAGGAGGGCAAGTCCCGCCACGACCTCGGCCGCGAGGCGTTCGTCGAGCGCGTGTGGCAGTGGAAGGGCGAGTCCGGCGGCCAGATCTCCGGGCAGATGCGTCGTCTGGGTGACGGCGTGGCGTGGTCGCGCGAGCGGTTCACCATGGACGAGGGCCTCTCCAAGGCCGTCCAGACGATCTTCAAGAAGCTCTACGACGACGAGCTGATCTACCGCGCCGAGCGCATCATCAACTGGTGCCCGCGCTGCCTGACCGCCATCTCCGACATCGAGGTGGAGTACCAGGACGACGACGGCGAGCTCGTCTCCATCCGCTACGGCGAGGGTGACGCCTCCATCGTCGTCGCCACGACCCGCGCCGAGACGATGCTCGGCGACACCGCCGTGGCCGTCCACCCCGAGGACGAGCGCTACCAGCACCTCGTCGGCACCGAGATCGAGCTGCCGCTGACCGGCCGCCGCATCCCGGTCGTCGCCGACGAGCACGTCGACCCCGAGTTCGGCACGGGTGCCGTCAAGGTCACCCCGGCCCACGACCCGAACGACTTCGAGATCGGCCGACGGCACGACCTGCCGTCGCTCACCGTGCTCGACGAGCACGGCGTCATCACCGTCCACGGCCCCTTCCTCGGCCTGGACCGCTTCGAGGCCCGTTCCACGATCGTCGGCGCCCTGCGCGCCGAGGGCCGGATCGTCGCCGAGAAGCGCCCGTACACCCACTCCGTCGGCCACTGCTCGCGCTGCAAGACGACGCTGGAGCCGCGTCAGTCCATGCAGTGGTGGGTCAAGGTCGGCCCGCTGGCCGAGGCCGCCAGCAAGGCCGTCCGCGACGGCGACGTCGCCATCCACCCCAAGGAGATGGAGTCCCGCTACTTCGGCTGGGTCGACAACCTCCACGACTGGTGCATCTCCCGCCAGCTGTGGTGGGGCCACCGCATCCCGGTCTGGTACGGCCCCGACGGCGAGATGGTCTGCGTCGGCCCGGACGACGAAGCGCCCACGGGCGAGGGCTGGCACCAGGAGACCGACGTCCTGGACACCTGGTTCTCCTCCGGCCTGTGGCCCTTCTCCACCCTCGGCTGGCCCGAGAAGACCGACAGCGTCGCGAAGTTCTACCCGAACTCCGTCCTCGTCACCGGCTACGACATCCTCTTCTTCTGGGTCGTCCGGATGATGATGTTCGGCCTGTACGCGATGGACGGCACCCCGCCGTTCCACACCATCGCCCTGCACGGCATGGTCCGCGACCAGTTCGGCAAGAAGATGTCGAAGTCCTTCGGCAACGCCGTCAACCCGCTGGACTGGATGGACAAGTACGGCTCCGACGCCGTCCGCTTCACCCTCGCCCGCGGCGCCAACCCCGGCGTGGACGTGCCGATCGGCGAGGACTGGGTCCAGGGCTCGCGCAACTTCGCCAACAAGATCTGGAACGCCACCCGCTTCGCGCTGATGAACGGCGCGACGGTCGAGGGCGAGCTGCCGCCCGCCGAGCAGCTGTCCGCCACCGACCGGTGGATCCTCTCCCGCCTCAACTCGGTCGTCGCCGAGGTGGACGCGCTCTACGACGACTACCAGTTCGCGAAGCTCTCCGACTCGCTCTTCCACTTCGCGTGGGACGAGGTCTTCGACTGGTACGTCGAGCTGTCCAAGTCCACCTTCGCCAAGGGCGGCCCCGAGGCCGAGGCGTCGCGCCGCGTCCTGGGCGAGGTCCTGGACGTCACGCTGCGCCTGCTGCACCCGGTCGTCCCGTTCGTCACCGAGACGCTGTGGACCGCCCTGACCGGCCGCGAGTCCGTGGTCGTCGCGGACTGGCCGGCCGACAGCGGCTTCCGCGACGCCGCCGCCGAGCAGGAGATCGCGACGGTCCAGCAGGTCGTCACCGAGGTCCGCCGCTTCCGCTCCGACCAGGGCCTGCAGCCGGGCCAGCGGGTCCCGGCCCGGCTGGAGCTGGCCGGCACGGCGCTGGCGGCGCACGAGGACGCGATGCGTCTGCTGCTGCGCCTCCAGCCGGCCGGTGACGGCTTCGCCGCCACCGCGTCGCTCCCGGTCGCCGGCGCGACCGTGGCGCTCGACCTGTCCGGCACGATCGACGTCGAGGCCGAGCGCAAGCGGCTGACCAAGGCGCTGGCCGCGGCCGAGAAGGACAAGACGCAGTCCACGGCCAAGCTGGGCAACGAGGCGTTCCTCGCCAAGGCCGCCGAGGCGGCCGTGGAGAAGATCCGCAAGCGGCTCGCCACGGCCGAGGCCGACATCGAGCGGATCAGCGCTCAGCTGGCCGCCCTGCCCGAGAAGTAGGAGGCCCAAGGTCTAGTCCTGCCCGGGTCCCACATGGGACCCCACGGACCCTCCACAGGCTCCTCTTCCACCCGGTCGAGGGGCCTGTGCTGGTTCCGGTCCCGGCGGTCGCGTACGGGCGCGAAGAGCACGTACACGGTCGAGACGGCCACGAAGCCGAGCCTGATCAGGCCCTTGGCCGATTCGTCGGGGACGGCGAAGACGCTGCCGTACAGGACGATCAGCGCGATCCAGCTCCACCACGGCACGAGGCGCCGCTGGCCGCACACGTCCCACAGCAGAGTGCCCAGCAGTACCGAGGCCGTGTAGTACGTGTAGACGCTGGGGTCGAGGACGATCCGGGCGTTGGCGCCCAGCAGCACGACCGCCGCCCACCGCCCCCGCCAGACCGCGATCGCGCCGAGCACGAGGCCGAGCGCGGCCTGTGTGGGCCGGGCCCAGTCGGGGGTCACGGGGGTGTTGCCGCCCAGCCAGCGCAGTGCGGAGGCCGGGTTGTTGGGGATGGTGAACTTCGCCGCGGCGAAGGAGTCCGGGGCGACGACGAAGAACGGCAGCCAGGCCACCGCCACCAGGGCCGCGCACCACAGGCCCGCGCGCAGCCACCGCTCCTTGGGCAGGGCCAGCAGCAGCGGCAGGAAGGCCAGCGCGGTGGGCTTGGAGTCCAGGGCGAGAGCCATGCAGATGCCGGTCGCCGCCGCGTTGCAGCGCGTCAGGTAATAGACCGCCAGGGCGGTGAAGAAGAGCGCGAGGACGTCGTCCAGGTGCGCGAAGCGGACCGAGACCTCGATCCACATGGGGATGAAGGCCAGACCCGCCACGAGGACGCGCTGCCGCAGCCGCTGGTGGTTGGTGCCCGTGCCCAGGAAGTGCCGGGCGGCGCTGCGACCGGCGAGAACCATGATCACCAGGCCGAGGGCGGACATGAGCGCCTCGGCCAGCACCTGGCCCACCTCGGCGGGGAAGGGGTTGAACAGGCCCGCCACGAGGAAGCTGACGGGGCCCATCTGCAGCTCGGGGTGGTGGGCGTAGAGGTTCAGCCCGCCGTCGCCCGAGGAGCCGTAGATGAGCTCACCGCCGGTGCGCAGGTAGTGCCACGAGAAGCCGCCACTGGGCGCGACGATCGCGAACCAGAGCGCGGCCCACCCGGTGAGCAGCAGCAAATGCGTCCGATTGCTCAGTTGTGGTATTCGCACAACGCTCCGTTCCGCCACCCGGAACCGTTCCGGGCATAGATATCACCGGCGGTCAGATGGCGGAAGGGAACGGAAAGTTGCTCCGCCGGTCACTTCTGTGACCGAACTCATCGGGCGGGGCGGCCGGGCCCCGCGGCCGGGCCGGGGCAGTCCCGCGGTCAGACCTCGATGGCCACCGGGCCGGACTCGACGCGCTCGGCGTTGCGTCGCGTCTTCGCCCAGCCGTTGCGGCCGCGCAGCATCCGGACGAACCCCCGAGCCGAGGCGGGGAACAGGTGGTACGCGTACAGCCACAGGGCCAGGCCCCACAGCAGGGCGGTCAGCATAGAACGGTCGGACGCCCGGTCCCGGCGGTAGACCGGCCCCCAGAGCACGAACGGCAGGACGGAGACGACGGCCAGCGCCAGCACCAGCGGCCACAGGGCCAGCATGCCGCCGAACGCCTCGTCCACGCCGTCCTGAGCGGCCGTCAGGCCGAGGAGGGCGAACATCACCGCGCACAGCGCGAGCGTGACCAGGTGGGCGACGGGCTGCAGGAAGGTGTAGAGCGTCTCCAGGACGCCCTTGCCGCCGTAGTGGCGGGAGGAGACGATGCGCGGCGCGTAGCGCACGCACTGCAGGTTGCCCTGGGCCCAGCGGGTGCGCTGGGTGAGGAAGCGGCGGCCGTGCGGCAGGCCCTCCTGGGAGACCCAGGTGTCGGCTATGTGGGCTATCCGGTCACCGCTGAGGATCATGTGCAGGCCCAGCTCGTAGTCCTCCAGCAGCGCCCCGCGCTGCCAGGGCCGGCGCTCGGCGGCGGCGATGCGGTCCAGGGAGGCGAGCCGGGTGAACTGGCCGTTGCCGCCCAGGCCGACGGAGCCGGTGCGGCCGCGCAGCAGCTGCATGCCGGCGTTGGAGACGGAGAACTCCATGTCCTGCATGCGTACGAGGAGGCGGGCGACGGCGTTGCGGACGCGGCCGCGGTCCTCGCCGAGCGGACGGGGGTCGTCGGTGTTGCGCATCCGGACGCTGACCTGGACGCCGCCGGTCCCGGGGTCGCCGAAGCCCTGCGGGCCGCTGACGCGGGCCAGGGCGTCCGGGGCGAGCTGGCCGTCGGCGTCGATGACGCACACCACGACGCGCTCGCGGTCGGTGTCCTTGGACAGGAACTGGTTCAGCTCGTCGTACGCGGCGTTGAGCGCGGCGCCCTTGCCCTGGCGGGCGTGGGGGCGCACACGGCTGACGAGGTGGACGCGCCGGTCCTCGTCGGCGAGGGCGGCGACGATGGCGCCGGTGCGGTCGTCGCTGTCGTCGTCGATGACCCATACGTGCGCGCCCGGGTGGTCGGCCCGCAGCCGCGTCACGGTCGTGCCGACGACGGCCTCCTCGTCACGGCACGGGACGAAGAAGTGCCAGTCGAAGGCGTCGGGGTTGCCGTTCTCGACGGCGGGGCGGCGGGTGTACGCGTGGCGGGCGCCGGCCCAGTAGAGGAGGAAGCACAGGAGGAGGAAGAAGGGGAAGGCGAGGAGGAAGGGGCTGGAGAACATGCGGGTGGGGGCTCCGGGGGTGCGTTTACGGGTGCGGTTCGTTGCGCGTGGCGGCGCGGAAGGGGGCCCCGGTCCCTCCCCCAGCTACCGCTGGGAGGTGCCCCCATTCACCGTTTCGTGTCCTCAATCGCCGGACGGGCTGGATTCGGCGCCGGACGGGCTGGAAGATCCAGCCCGTCCGGCGATTGAGGACCGGGGGCCCGGGGGCGGAGCCCCGCCACGCGGCGGAGCCGCATATCGGATGCAGCGGGAAGGGGCGGGGTGGGGGAAGGAACCGCCTACGCCGCGGTGGCCAGCTCCGCGGGGGCCGCGATCGCCGTCAGCAGCGCCACGATGCGGTCCGACGCCAGGCCGTCCCCGAAGGGACTCGGCAGGGCGGCCAGCCGCCGCAGACCGTCCGCGCCCTCCGTCAGGCGACGGGTGGCGGCCCGCCCGATCTCCGCCCCCGGCTCCACCAGGTCCGCGAAGTCCGCCATGGCCTCCGGCCGCTCCGTGGAGCGGCGTACGACCACCAGCGGGCGGCCGAGGACCGTGCACTCCTCCTGGATGCCGCCCGAGTCGGAGACCAGCAGGGCCGCGTGGCGGGCCAGGGCCAGGAACTCGGAGTAGCCGAGCGGGGCGGTCACCGTCAGCGGGGCGAGCAGGCCCGTGAGGCCCGCGGCCCCGATCCGTGCCCGCGTGCGCGGGTGGAGCGGCAGCACGACCGGGCGGTCGGCGGTGGCCAGGGCGGCCAGCTCGGTGAGGATCGCCCGCAGGGCGTCCGCCGAGTCGGTGTTCTCGGGCCGGTGCACGGTGGCCAGGACGTAGCCGTCGGTGGCCAGCCCGTGGCCGGCCAGCAGCGCCGCGCGGTCCCCGGCGGCGGGGAGCTGGTTGCGGACGGCCTCGACGACGGTGTTGCCGGTGACGACGATCCGGGAGTCCTCGACGCCCTCGGTGAGCAGGTTGGCGCGGTTGTCCTCGGTGGCGGCGCACAGCACGTCGGCGATGCGGTCGATGAGGACGCGGTTGTGCTCCTCGGGCATGTTGCGGTCGTGGCTGCGCAGGCCGGCCTCGACGTGGAGCAGGGGGATGCCCCGGGCGTTGGCGGCGAGCGCACCCGCGAGGGCGGCGTTGGTGTCGCCCTGGACGACGACCGCCAGCGGCGGCTCGGCGGTGAACAGCTCGTCGAGCTGGGCGAGCGCGGCGGAGATCTGCACGGCGCGCGGCTGCCCGCCCACGCCGGTCAGGAAGGTCGGCTCGGGCAGGCCCAGCTCGGCCAGGAAGCGGCCGGAGAGCTCCTCGTCGTAGTGCTGCCCGGTGTGCACCAGGTGGGCAGCGGGGCCCAGGAGACGCACGAGGTCCGTGAGCTTGACCAGCTCGGGGCGGGTACCGAGAACGATGGCGACGCTACGCGGGGGCAGGGAGAGCACGAGGGGACTCCTGAGGCTGGTGGCGGGGACAGCTCACGAGCCTGGGGTGCCTCGGTTGCGCGTCAGGAGGGCCTTCGGTTGCCGGACGGTTGCGAAGATGCGATCCGGGACCTTGGTCCCGGCGGGGTCAGGGACCTTCGCCCTCCCCGCCTCCGGGGCCACCGCCCCGGGGCCCGCCGCCTCCGGGGCCGTCGCCCTCCGGCCCGCCGCCGAAGACGCCGCCGCCCTCGAAGCCGTGGTGCGCGGCGGCGCCGTCGTCCGCGGCGGCGCCCTCGGCCCGGTAGCGGTAGCCCAGCCCCCGTACGGCCTCCAGGGGGTCGGCGGCCTCGTCCCCGGCGGCCTGGCGCAGCTTGCGCCGCAGCCGCAGCACCGCGAACTTCACCCGTTCGCGGCCGGTGCCCTCGGGGTCGTCCCAGACGCGGTCGAGCAGCTGGTCGGTGGTGATCACCCGGCCGCGGTTGCGGACCAGCACCTGCAGGAGCCGGTACTCGATGTCGCTGAGCCGCGCCTCGTGCCCCTGCCAGACGGCCGAGCGCCGCTCGGGCACCAGCCGCAGTCCGTCCCCGCCGTAGGAGTCGCCGGCCCAGCGGGTGGGCGCGCTGCGGCGCAGCAGTGCTTCGACACGGGCGAGCAGCTCGTCGTTGCCGAAGGGTTTGGGCAGGTAGTCGTCGGCGCCGGCGCGCAGGCCGCGCACCCGGTCGGTCTCGGCGCCGCGGGCGGTGAGCAGCAGCACGGGCAGGTCGCTCATGTCGCGGGTGCGTTCGAGGACCTCCCAGCCGTCGAGGCCGGGCAGGCCGATGTCGAGGAGCATCAGGCCGGGCCGTTCGGCGAACAGCAGTCGCAGGGCGTCGCGGCCGTTGTCGGCGTGCACGGCCTGGTAGCCGGCACGGGTGAGCAGGACGCGCAGGGCGAGGGCGAGGTCGGGGTCGTCCTCGACGAGGAGGATGCGCGTCACGGCGCCGCCCCCTCCCCGCCCGGCCCCGCCGCGGCTCCGGGCTCGTCGGCCACCCCGCCCCCACCCCCCACGACCAGCTGCCCACCCGACGGCGCCGGTGGCGGCCCCGCGAGCGGGAGGCGGATGCGGAAGACCGCGCCCTCGCCCTCCCGGCCGCCCACGGTGATCGTGCCGCCGTGCTGTTCGACGACGGTCCGGGCGATGGCCAGGCCCAGGCCCGTGCCGGGGTAGCCGCCGGTGCGGGCGTTGGGTGCGCGGACGAAGCCGGTGAAGATCTCGTGGCGGGAGTGCTCGGGGACGCCGATGCCGGTGTCGGCGACCTCGATGTCCCAGTGGACGCCCCTGGGCGCGGCCGTCACGGTGATCCGCCCGCCGGGCGGGGTGAACTTCGCGGCGTTCTCCAGCAGGTTGCCGAGGACGTGCTGGAGCCGGTGGCGGTCGCCGCGCAGGGCGGGTCCGGGCGCGCAGTCGAGGACGGTGAACAGCCCCGCCCGTCCGATGGCGTCGATCTGGTCCATGACGGCGGCCTCCAGCGTCCGCGGAACGTCCACGGGGGCGAACTCCAGCTCCGGGCCGGCGGCCCGCATCCGGGTGGTGAGCAGCAGGTCGGAGATCACCCGCTGCATCCGTTCGGCGTTGCGCCGGATGGCGTCGAGGAAGGACGCCTGCTCCGTGGTGAGGCTGCCGAAGGCCGGGTCGGCCAGGAGCTCGCCGAAGCTGCTGATCGAGGTGAGGGGGGTGCGCAGCTCGTGGGAGGCGGCGGCGGTGAAGGCGTTGCGCTGCCGGGCCAGCTCGGTGAGGGTGCGGTTGTCGCGCTCCAGGTCGCGCTCGCGCCGCTTGGCGTCGCTGATGTCGGCGAAGACCCACAGGGAGCCCAGGTAGGCGCCGCCGTCGCGGAGCGGCTCGACCTGGCGGCGGATCACGCGCCCATCGGTGAGCGGGATCTCGGCCACCCGGTGGACGTGGCGGCCGGAGAGGATCCCGCCGGGGGTGCCGGGGCCGAAGTGGCCGGGGGCGAAGAAGGCCCGTACGAGCGGGGCGACGGGCTCCATGGGGGCGCCGGGGGAGAGGTCGACCCGGCCCTCCAGGTCGAACATGCGGACGAACTTCCGGTTGACGGCCAGTACCTCGTCGGCCGGGCTCTGCAGGAGGGCGCCCGCGGGCAGCGCCTCCAGGACCGCCCGGAGCCGGTCCCGGTCCTCGGACCCCATGGCTCTCACCCGGCTCTCACCCGCCGAAACCTCGCGCAACGGACCTTCAATGGATCTTCCGGAAAAACCGTATGCCAAAGCGGCCGGGCCCGCTCTCCGTGTCGCCGGAGGTGCCCCGGCCCCGCCGGTGCCCCCGGTCCGTAGACTGGGCGGCGTGAGCGAGCGCCCCCTGAACGACGAGCACGGTGACAACGAATCCGGCGAACCCGGCGATAACGACCGGTTCGAGGAGATCGTCGAAGCCGAGACCGACCGCGACCCCGACCTGGCCGTGATCGAGGCCGGCAGCCGTACCCTGCGGGCCCAGGCCGGCCCCCCACAGGGCGACGGCGTGCCCGCCCGTCCGGAGGACCCCGAGGTGGACCGGGCGCTGCGCGAGGTGGAGACGGAGCTCGCGGGCCGCTGGGGCGAGACCAAGCTGGACCCGTCGCTGGTCCGCATGGAAGCCCTGATGGACATCCTGGGCCAGCCGCAGCGCGCCTACCCCGCCATCCACATCACCGGCACCAACGGCAAGACCAGCACCGCCCGCATGATCGAGGCCCTGCTGGCCGCCTTCGACCTGCGCACCGGCCGCTACACCAGCCCGCACGTGCAGTCCGTGACCGAGCGGATCAGCCTGGACGGCGCCCCGATCTCCGCCGAGCGCTTCATCGAGACGTACCGGGACATCAAGCCCTACGTCGAGATGGTCGACGAGCGCGAGGACCACCGGATGTCCTTCTTCGAGGTCCTCACCGGCATGGCCTTCGCCGCCTTCGCGGACGCCCCCGTGGACGTGGCCGTCGTCGAGGTCGGCATGGGCGGCACGTGGGACGCGACGAACGTCGTCGACGGCACGGTCGCCGTGGTCACCCCCATCGCGCTCGACCACACCGACCGGCTCGGCTCCACGCCCGGCGACATCGCCACCGAGAAGGCCGGGATCATCAAGTCCGACGCCACCGTCGTGCTGGCCCAGCAGCCGGTCGACGCGGCGCAGGTGCTGCTCAAGCACTCCGTCGGGGTGGACGCCACGGTCGCCCGCGAGGGCATGGAGTTCGGCGTCGTCTCCCGCGAGGTCGCCGTCGGCGGCCAGCTGCTGACGCTGCGCGGCCTGGGCGGCGAGTACGAGGAGGTCTTCCTCCCGCTGTACGGCGCCCACCAGGCGCACAACGCCGCCGTCGCCCTGGCCGCGGTCGAGGCGTTCTTCGGCATCGGCTCCCAGCACGCCCGCATCCTCGACCTCGACACCGTCCGCCGCGCCTTCGCCTCGGTCACCTCGCCGGGCCGCCTGGAGGTCGTGCGCCGCAGCCCCACCGTGGTGCTCGACGCCGCCCACAACCCGGCCGGCGCCCGCGTCACCGCCGACGGCATCACCGAGGCGTTCGGCTTCAGCCGCCTCATCGGTGTCGTGGGCACCAGCGCCGACAAGGACGTGCGCGGCCTGCTGGAGGCGTTCGAGCCGATCTTCGCCGAGATCGTCGTCACCCGGAACTCCACCCCGCGCGCCATGGACGTCGACGAGCTCGCCGCCCTGGCCGTCGAGGTCTTCGGCAGCGAGCGGGTGCAGGTCGAGCCGCGCCTGGACGACGCCATCGAGGCCGCGATCACGCTCGCGGAGGAGGAGAGCGAGTACGCCGGCGCGGGCGTCCTCGTGACCGGTTCGGTGATCACGGTCGGCGAGGCCCGGCTGCTGCTGGGGAGGGGCTGACATGCGGACGCTCTGTGCAAGCACCCTGATCGGTGAATTCTTCGTCATCGGCTTCGCGGGCCTGGTCGCCATGCAGACCTCCGACCTGTCCACGGGCACGGTCTGGGCCGTCAGCGGCAGCGCCATGGTGCTGAGCGTGCTGCTGTGCGGCATGCTCACCCGGCCCGGCGGCGTCCAGCTGGGCTGGCTGCTGCAGCTCGGCCTGATCGCCAGCGGCCTGGTCGTGCCGATGATGTTCATCCTGGGCGTGGTGTTCGCCGGCCTGTGGTGGGCCTCGGTCCACTTCGGCCGCAAGGTCGACGAGGCCAAGGCCCGCTTCGCCGCCGCGGCCGCCGCGGCGGAGGCCCCGTAGTCCCGTAGCCCCGTGGTCCGGTTGCCGGTGGGCGGGGGCGTCCCTGTACCCTTCGCCCCACCGCAATCGTTCGCCTGCCTGCAAGGAGCCGCAGTATGAGCCAGCGCACCCTCGTCCTTCTCAAGCCGGACGCGGTCCGCCGTCAGCTGACCGGCGAGATCATCGCCCGCATCGAGCGGAAGGCCGGCTGGACGATCAGCGCGCTGGAGCTGCGCACCCTGGACCGCGCCACGCTGGAGCAGCACTACGCCGAGCACGTCGGCCGCGACTTCTACGAGCCGCTCATGGGCTTCATGTCCTCGGGCCCGGTCGTCGCCATGGTCGTCGAGGGCGAGCGCGTCATCGAGGGCATCCGTGCGCTGGCCGGCCCGACCGACCCGATCGCGGCCGCTCCCGGCTCCATCCGCGGGGACTTCGGCACCATCACGCGCGAGAACCTCATCCACGCTTCGGACTCCCCGGAGTCCGCAGAGCGGGAAATCAAGATTTTCTTTCCCGGCCTCGCCTGATACCTCATCAGGCGAACGCCCATTCTGATCAAGGGCGACCGATTTCTTTTCGGTCGCCCTTGGCATATGCGTGCCGAACGAGGGAACCTCTCACTCCGACACGACGTCACCATTACTGGGGCCAGCTCGTGTTCCGCCGACAATGGCGGAGGAACCCTCGCGCCGCGTTCGAGTGGGCGAGACTACGATGAAGCCTCGGCGCCCCGCAGCGCACCACACCTGCCGACCTCAAGTAAGCGATCGCTCAACCTGGGAAGGCCAGACGTATCCTCATGGGGAACAACATGTCGTTCATCGGCCGTGACATGGCAGTCGACCTCGGGACCGCCAACACGCTGGTTTACGTCAGAGGCCGCGGGATCGTTCTCAACGAGCCGTCAGTCGTCGCGATCAATACCAACACCGGTGGGATCCTCGCGGTCGGTGCCGAGGCCAAGAAGATGATCGGCCGAACCCCGGGCAACATCGTTGCGGTCCGTCCGCTCAAGGACGGCGTGATCGCCGACTTCGAGATCACGGAGCGCATGCTCCGTTACTTCATCCTCAAAATCCACAAGCGCCGCTGGATGGCCCGCCCGCGCGTCGTGGTCTGCGTGCCCTCCGGCATCACCGGCGTCGAGCGCCGAGCCGTCATCGAGGCGTCCACCCAGGCCGGCGCCCGCCAGGTGCACATCATCGAGGAGCCCATGGCCGCCGCCATCGGCTCGGGCCTGCCCGTCCACGAGGCCACCGGCAACATGGTCGTCGACATCGGCGGCGGCACCACCGAGGTCGCCGTGATCTCCCTCGGCGGCATCGTCACCGCGCAGTCCATCCGGGTCGCCGGTGACGAGCTGGACAACGCGATCATCCAGCACATCAAGAAGGAGTACAGCCTCCTCCTCGGTGAGCGCACCGCCGAGCAGATCAAGATCACCATCGGTTCGGCGTACGACCTGGAACAGGACGAGCACACCGAGATCCGTGGCCGGGACCTCGTGAGCGGCCTGCCCAAGACCGTGGTCATCTCCGCCGCCGAGGTCCGCAAGGCCATCGAGGAGCCCGTCAACTCCATCGTCGACGCCGTCAAGACGACCCTGGACAAGTGCCCGCCCGAGCTGTCGGGTGACGTCATGGACCGCGGCATCGTTCTCACCGGAGGCGGCGCCCTGCTGCGCGGCCTCGACGAGCGGCTGCGCCGCGAGACGGGCATGCCCATCCACATCGCCGAGGACCCGCTGGACTCCGTCGCCCTCGGCTCCGGCAAGTGCGTCGAGGAGTTCGAGGCCCTCCAGCAGGTCCTCGACGCCCAGCCGCGCCGGTGACGGCACGGCGCCGCGCACCCCGTGGCGCCCCGGCCCCCCGGCGGGCCGAAGCCGCCGAAACAACCTGATATACAGGCAGAACGCTCCCGATGACCGTCCGGACCCGCAGCCCGGCGGTCCGACGAGAAGGGCACGCCGCCGCACGTGAGGGACACACGAGAGAGCCGGCTGCTGCTGGTGCTGTTGATCGCGATCGCGTTCGCGTTGATCACGGTCGACATCCGCGGCGGTGAGCAGTCCCCGCTCGACGGCGTGCGGCACGCCGCCGCCTCGGCCTTCGGACCGGTGGAGGAGGGGGTGGCCGCGGCCGTCGACCCCGTCGGCGACGCCATCGCCGCCGTCCGCGACTCCGGCGACCGCAGCGACCGCATCAGCAAGCTGGAGCGCGAGAACACCGCCCTCAAGCAGAAGCTCGGCAGCGACGTCCGCAACCGCGGCCGGCTCCGCGAGCTCGACGCGATGCTCAAGACCGCCGGCCGCGGCCAGTACGGCATCAAGGGCGCCCAGGTCATCGCCATAGGAGCCGCGCAGGGCTTCTCCTGGACCGTCACCCTCGACATCGGCAGCAACGACGGCATCAAGCGCGACATGACCGTGCTCAACGGCGACGGCCTCGTCGGCCGCGTCACCACCGTCGGCCCCACGACCGCCACCGTCCTGCTCGCCAGCGACCCCAAGTTCACCGTGGGCACCCGGATGGAGAAGACCGGCGAGATCGGCTTCGCCGGCGGCCAGGGCGACCGCTCGCTGCGCGTGGAGCTGCTCAACGGCAAGGCCGTCGTCCACGAGGGCGACCGCCTCGTCACCTTCGGCTCCAGCAAGGACAAGCCCTTCGTCCCCGGCGTCCCCGTCGGCGAGGTCTCCCGCGTCGAGCCCGCCGGTGGCGGCCTGACCCGCACCCTGCAGGTCCGCCCCTTCGTCGGCTTCAGCAAGCTCGACCTCGTCGGCGTCGTCGTCGAAGCGCCCCGCGAGGACCCCCGCGACAGCGTCCTGCCGCCCAAGCCCGAGGCCCCCAAGCCCGCCCCCACCGTGACCGTGACCGTCACCCCCTCCCCGAGCGCCAAGCCCCAGGACTGACCGATGCGCCTCAACCGGATCCTGCTCTCGACCGCGTTCGTGGTGGTGGCCCTCGTCGTACAGGTGAGCGTCTTCGCCCGGCTCCACCTCCCCGGCGCCGTCCCCGACCTCCTCCTGCTCGTCGTCGTCGGCCTCGCCCTCGTCCACGGGCACACCGCCGGCGCCCTCATCGGCTTCGGCGCCGGCCTGCTCGCCGACATCGCGCCCCCCGCCGACCACGCCACCGGCCGCTACGCCCTCGTCCTGTGCGTGATCGGCTATCTCGTCGGCCTCGCCCGGCCCGACAAGGGCCAACTCCGCTCGGCCACCGTGCCCATGGTCGCCGTCGTCGGCGCGGCCATCGCCTCCACCCTGCTCTACGCGGGCGTCGGCGCCCTCGTCGGCGACACCGCCGCCCGGCACGTCGGCCTCAGCGGCCTGGTCTTCACCGCCGCCCTCTACGACCTGCTGCTCGCCCCCTTCACCGTGCCGCTGATCATGGCCGCGGCCCGGCGCACCACGGGCGACCCGCTCACCGGGGACGGCACCGCCACCGCCGGCGGCGAGGGCGCCTACCGGCGGACGACCGCCGGCAGCTTCCGGACCGGCCGGATGAACCGCAAGGGCCGGCTCGGCGGACGCAAGAGCCGCATCGGCGTCCAGAGCACCAGCCTGCTCGCCAGGCCCGGGAGGAAGCAGCGGCTCAAGGGGGTCAAGCGGCTTTGAGGACTGCACTCTTCCGAGGGGCGGCCACCGCCCCCGCACCCGGACGCGCAGGGAGCACCGCGTGAGCAACCTCCCCGAGACCGGACGCACCTCGCGCATCACGATCCGGCTGGTCGTCATCCAGATCCTGGTCTTCTCGCTGCTGCTCACCCTGGGCGGCCGCCTGTGGTACCTGCAGATCCGCAACGGCGACCAGTACACCGCCGAGGCCGCCGACAACCACATCCAGCAGGTCGTCGCCCCCGCCACCCGCGGCTCGATCCTCGACGCCCGCGGCGTGCCGCTCGCGGACAACGAGACCCGGCTCGTCGTCTCCGCCAGCCGCACGGACCTGATGAAGATAAAGGACAGGGGCAAGACCGTCCTGGCCCGTCTCGCCGGTGTCCTGGGCCTCAAGCCGGAGGACGTCGCCGCCAAGGTCCGGCTGTGCGACGCCAAGACTCCCAAGCCCTGCTGGGCCGGTTCGCCCTATCAGCCCATCCCCATCACCGACGAGGCCACCACCCAGCAGGCCCTGCAGATCCGCGAGCGGCAGGAGGACTTCCCCGGCATCACCGCCGAGCCCACCGCCGTACGCCGCTACGCCGGGCCCGGCGGCTCGAACACCGCCCAGGTCCTCGGCTACCTCTCGCCCGTCAGCGACGAGGAGATCGCCAAGGCCAAGAACGGCCGCTCCCCCCTGCTGCGCTCCGACCAGGTCGGCCGCTCCGGCATAGAGCGGCAGTACGACACCGAGCTGCGCGGCAAGGCCGGCGTGACCCGCTACGAGGTCGACAACCTCGGCCGCGTCATCGGCAAGGCCAAGAGCGACAAGGCCGTGCCCGGCGCGGCCGTCGTCACCAGCATCGACGCCCGCGTGCAGGCCATAGCGGAACGGGAACTGGACCAGGCGATGAAGGACGCCCGCAAGGAGATCGACCGCAACACCGGCGTCCCCTACAAGGCCGACGCCGGCGCCGTCGTGGTGATGGAGTCCAAGACCGGCCGGGTGGTCGCCATGGCCTCCAACCCCACCTACGACCCCAACGCCTGGGTCGGCGGCATCTCCGGCAAGGACTACAAGGAACTCACGGGCAAGGACTCCAACTACCCGCTGCTCAACCGCGCCATCCAGGGGCAGGCCGCCCCCGGCTCCATCTTCAAGGTCATCACCACCACGGCCGCCGTCAACGCCGGGTACGCCTTCGACGACGGCTACAACTGTTCGAGCTCGTACAACATCGGCGGCCAGGTCTTCAAGAACTTCGAGTCCCAGAGCCACGGCTCCATCAACCTCGGCCGGGCGCTGGAGGTCTCCTGCGACACCGTTTTCTACGACCTGGCCTACCGGCAGTGGCAGAAGGACGGCGGCAACAAGCCCAAGAACCCCGCCGACTGGTTCTACAAGACCGCCCACCAGTTCGGCCTCGCCAAGGAGACCGGCATCGACCTCCCCAACGAGGTCCGCGGCCGCGTCCCCGACCGCGAGTGGAAGAAGAAGTACTGGGAGGCCAACAAGGACACCTGGTGCAAGCAGGGGGACAAGGACGACAGCTACGCCGGGAAGATCGCCAAGGAGAACTGCGAGTCCGGCATGCGCATGCGCGCCGGTGACTCCGTCAACTACTCCATCGGCCAGGGCGACACCCTCGTGACCCCCATCCAGATGGCCACCATCTACGCCGCCATCAGCAACGGCGGCACCCTCTACAACCCCACCGTCGGTAAGGCCGTCATCAGCAGCGACGGCAAGGAGATCCGCGAGATCAAGCCGACCTCCCACGGCAGGCTGCCCTTCAAGGGCAGGACCCGCGACCAGATCGACGCGGCCCTCGCCGGCGTCGCCACCCGCGGCACCGCCGCCTGGCGGTTCCAGGGGTGGCCGCAGAACGAGATCCCCATGCACGCCAAGACCGGCACCGCCGAGGTCTACGGCAAGCAGACCACGTCCTGGTTCGCCACCTACACCGCCGACTACACGATCGTCATGACGATCTCCCAGGGCGGCACCGGCTCCGGCGCCTCCGGCCCCGCCGTGCGCAAGATCTACAACGGCCTCTACGGCGTCGACGACAAGGGCAAGATCGACGAGAAGAAGGCCCTCCTGCCGCACCCCCAGACCGGGCTGCCGAAGATCGAGAAGGACGGCACCATCGAGGCCCAGCCCATCGCCTCGCCCCCGCCCAGCCCCTCCGGCTCCGCGTCCGACAGCCCCTCGGCGTCCGCCTCGGACGGCTCCTCGGCCCCGCCCTCGGACGGACCGCCCTCGCCGGAGCAGTCCCCGTCCCGGAAGGAGGACGAGGACCGGTGAGTACCGCCGGCGGCTACCGCGTCCGCCGATTCACCCCCGAGCGCGGCACCTGGTCCCGGCTCACCGCCCGCGACTCCGTGCTGCGCCGCCTCGACTGGGTCATGCTGCTCGCGGCCCTGGCCCTGTCCGCCATCGGCACCCTGCTCGTCTACTCCGCCACCCGCAACCGCACCGAGCTCAACCAGGGCGATCCCTACTACTTCCTGCTCCGCAACATCCTCAACACCGGCATCGGCCTCGCCCTCGCGCTCGGCGCGGTCTGGGTCGGCCACCGGGCGCTGCGCGGCGCCGTGCCGATCCTCTACGGCATCTCCGTGCTCTTCGTCCTGGCCGTGCTCACCCCGCTCGGCGCCACCATCAACGGCGCCCGCTCCTGGATCCAGCTCGGCGGCGGCTTCTCCATCCAGCCGTCCGAGTTCACGAAGATCACCATCATCCTGGGCATGGCCATGCTGCTGGCCGGCAAGGTCGACGCCGGAGACCGGCGCCAGCCCGACCACCGCACCGTCATGGAGGCCCTCGGCCTCGCCGCCCTGCCCATCGTGATCATCCTGCTGATGCCCGACCTCGGCTCGGTCATGGTCCTGGTGATCATCGTGCTCGCCGCGCTGCTGGCCTCCGGCGCCTCCAACCGCTGGATCGTCGGCCTCGTCGGAACGGGCGTCATCGGCTGCGTCCTCGTCTGGCAGCTCGGCGTCCTCGACGAGTACCAGATCAACCGCTTCGCCGCGTTCGCCAACCCCGCCCTCGATCCCGCCGGCGTCGGCTACAACACCAACCAGGCCCGCATCGCCATCGGCTCGGGCGGCCTCACGGGCTCCGGCCTCTTCCACGGCTCCCAGACCACCGGCCAGTTCGTCCCCGAACAGCAGACCGACTTCATCTTCACCGTGGCCGGCGAGGAACTCGGCTTCGTCGGCGCCGGCGCCATCATCTTCCTGCTCGGCGTCGTCCTCTGGCGCGCCTGCCGCATCGCCCGCGAGACCACCGAGCTCTACGGAACGATCGTGGCGGCCGGCATCATCTCCTGGTTCGCGTTCCAGAGCTTCGAGAACATCGGCATGACGCTCGGCATCATGCCCGTCACCGGGCTCCCGCTGCCGTTCGTCTCCTACGGAGGCTCGTCGATGTTCGCGGCGTGGATAGCGGTCGGACTCCTCCAGTCGATCAAGGCACAGCGCCCGATGTCCGCCTAGGACGCGAAATCGCCCTGGTCGGCCCGGCGACCGCGCACTAGATTCGGCGTCATGGCGGACACCGTGCGGGAGATCGAGCGGAAGTACGAAGCCGGCGGCGATACCGGCGGCGCGGCCGGGCTCCCCGACCTGAGCGGAGCCCCGCCCGTCGCCCGCGTCGCCGACCGGGGCACGGTCGAACTGGACGCCGTCTACTACGACACCGCCGACCACCGCCTCGCCGCAGCCGGCATCACCCTCCGCCGCCGCACCGGCGGCAGCGACGCCGGCTGGCACGTCAAGCTGCCCGTCGCCCCGGGGGTACGGGACGAGTTCCGCGCCCCGCTGAGCGCCGGCGTACCCCGCTCGCTGGCGTCCCTCGTCCGCTCCCGGACCCGCCGCGCCCCTCTGGTGCCGCTGATCCGCCTCGTCTCCCGCCGCGACGTGCGGCACCTGTTCGACGAGCAGGGCACGCTGCTGGCCGAGGCCAGCACGGACGAGGTCACGGCCACCCGGCTCACCGGCGGCGAGGGGAGCACCGCCTGGACCGAGGTCGAGGTCGAACTCGCCCAGGGCGGCGACCCGGCCCTGCTGGACGCCCTCGAACCACACCTGCGCGCGGCCGGGCTGCGCCCGTCGAAGGCACCGAGCAAGCTGGCGCGCGCCCTGGCCGAGACCGGCACGCACCTCCCCGAGCCCGGCAGCGGGCGGCGGCCCTCGTCCAAGGACGACGCCGGCCGGCACGTCCTGGCCTACGTGCGCGACCAGGTCGAAGCCATCGCGGCCCTCGACCCCGGCGCCCGCCGCGGCACCGAGGACGCCGTCCACCAGATGCGCGTCGCCACCCGCCGGCTGCGCAGCGCCTTCCGCACCTTCGGCAAGGTCCTCGACCGCCGCGTCACCGACCCGCTCGGCGAGGAACTGAAATGGCTGGCCGGCGAGCTCGGCGTCGACCGCGACCGCGAGGTCCTCGTCGAGCGCCTGCGCGACCGCCTCGACGAACTGCCCCGCCCCCTGGTCCGCGGCCCCGTCCGCGCCCGCCTGCGCATCTGGTCCGGCCGCCGCCGCATCGAGACGCGCCGCCGGCTGACCGCCGTCCTCGACGGCGAGCGCTACCTCGCGCTCCTCGACGGCCTCGACGCCCTCCTCGCCGACCCGCCCCTGCGCCCCGCCGCCGCGCGCCCGGCGGCCCCCGTCCTCGCCAAGGCCGTCCTCGGCGACTACGCCCGCCTGGCCGCCCGCGTCGAGCACGCCCTCGCCACCGACCCCGGCACCGGGCGGGACACCGCCCTGCACGACGCCCGCAAGGCCGCCAAGCGCGTCCGCTACGCCGCGGAGGCGGCGGTGCCGGCCCTGGGCAAGCCGGCGAAGAAGTTCGCCCGGGAGATGAAGGCCGTCCAGAGCCTGCTCGGCGACCACCAGGACAGCATCATGGCCCGCACCGCCCTCGCCGCGATCGCCGCCCAGGCGGCGCTGGCGGGGGAGTCCGCCTTCACCTTCGGTCTGCTCTACGGCCGGGAGGAACGGCAGGCGGAACGGGACGAGCGGGAGCTGCCGCAGGTGTGGGAACGGGCGTCGCAGGAGCGCTGGCGGGAGGGGCTGTCCGGCTGAGCCGTCGGGGTTCCCCGGCGGGCACGTTACTCTTGAGGGTCACCCCTGCCCGCTCACGAGAGACATTCCGAATGCCTGTCGAGTCGGTCGAGTCGGTCTTTCCGCGTCTCGAAGCCCTCCTCCCGCATGTACAGAAGCCCATCCAGTACGTCGGCGGAGAGCTGAACTCCACCGTCAAGCCCTGGGATGAGTGCGACGTCCGCTGGGCCCTCATGTACCCGGACGCCTACGAGGTCGGTCTGCCCAACCAGGGCGTCATGATCCTCTACGAGGTCCTCAACGAGCGCGAGGGCGTCCTCGCCGAGCGCACCTACAGCGTGTGGCCGGACCTCGAAGAGCTCATGCGCGAGCACAAGGTGCCGCAGTTCACCGTGGACAGCCATCGGCCGGTCGGCGCGTTCGACGTCTTCGGCCTGAGCTTCTCCACCGAGCTGGGCTACACCAACATGCTCACGGCGCTGGACCTCGCCGGCATCCCGATGGAGTCCAAGGACCGCGGCATCGACGACCCGGTCGTCCTGGCCGGCGGCCACGCCGCGTTCAACCCCGAGCCCATCGCGGACTTCATCGACTGCGCGGTGATCGGCGACGGCGAGCAGGCGGTCCTGGAGATCACCGACATCATCCGGGCCTGGAAGGCCGAGGGCCGCCCCGGCGGCCGTGACGAGCTGCTGCTGCGCCTGGCGAAGACCGGCGGCGTGTACGTCCCGCGCTTCTACGACGTCGAGTACCTGCCCGACGGCCGCATCGCCCGCGTCGTCCCCAACCGCTCCGGCGTGCCGTGGCGCGTGTCCAAGCACACCGTCATGGACCTCGACGAGTGGCCGTACCCGAAGCAGCCGCTGGTCCCGCTCGCGGAGACCGTGCACGAGCGGATGTCGGTGGAGATCTTCCGCGGCTGCACCCGCGGCTGCCGTTTCTGCCAGGCCGGCATGATCACGCGCCCCGTGCGGGAGCGAAGCATCACCGGCATCGGCGAGATGGTGGACAAGGGTCTGAAGGCCACCGGCTTCGAGGAGGTCGGCCTGCTGTCGCTGTCCTCCGCCGACCACACCGAGATCGGTGACATCGCCAAGGGCCTGGCCGACCGGTACGAAGAGGACAAGATCGGCCTCTCCCTGCCGTCGACCCGCGTGGACGCGTTCAACGTCGACCTGGCGAACGAGCTGACTCGCAACGGCCGCCGTTCCGGTCTGACCTTCGCCCCCGAGGGCGGCTCCGAGCGCATGCGCAAGGTCATCAACAAGATGGTCTCGGAAGAGGACCTCATCCGGACCGTCTCCACCGCCTACGGCAACGGCTGGCGCCAGGTGAAGCTGTACTTCATGTGCGGCCTGCCCACCGAGACCGACGAGGACGTGCTGCAGATCGGCGACATGGCGGTCAACGTGATCGCCAAGGGCCGCGAGGTGTCGAAGTCCAACGACATCCGCTGCACCGTCTCCATCGGCGGCTTCGTGCCCAAGCCGCACACCCCCTTCCAGTGGGCGCCGCAGCTCTCCGCCGAGGAGACCGACGCCCGCCTGGAGAAGCTGCGCGACAAGATCCGCGGCGACAAGAAGTACGGGCGTTCGATCGGCTTCCGCTACCACGACGGCAAGCCCGGCATCATCGAGGGCCTGCTCTCGCGCGGTGACCGCCGCGTGGGCGCGGTCATCCGCGCGGTCTACGAGGACGGCGGCCGCTTCGACGGCTGGCGCGAGCACTTCAGCTACGACCGCTGGATGAAGTGCGCCGAGCAGACGCTGCCGGAGCAGGGCGTGGACGTCCCCTGGTACACGACGCGCGAGCGCACGTACGAGGAGGTCCTGCCCTGGGACCACCTGGACTCCGGTCTGGACAAGGACTGGCTCTGGGAGGACTGGCAGGACGCCCTCGACGAGACCGAGGTCGAGGACTGCCGCTGGACGCCGTGCTTCGATTGTGGCGTGTGTCCTCAGATGGACACCTCCATCCAGATCGGCCCGACGGGCAAGAAGCTGCTGCCCCTGTCGGTCGTCAAGTAACACACGCATGAAGTAGTACGCGCATGCGAACGAGGGCCCTGCCGGATCGGTGGGGCCCTCGTTGCACGTACTCTAGGTAGCAGAACGACCGCACTCACGAGGGACTGAGACAAACTGGGCAAGCGACAGCCCGAAGGCCCGCCGCCCGCACCCGCGGTGCAGCGCATTCGCCTGCGCTACACCAAGCGCGGCCGCCTCCGGTTCACCAGCCACCGCGATTTCCAGCGCGCCTTCGAGCGGGCGCTGCGCCGCGCCGAGGTGCCCATGGCGTACTCGGCGGGCTTCACCCCGCACCCCAAGGTCTCCTACGCCAATGCCGCCCCCACTGGCACGGGCAGTGAGGCCGAGTACCTGGAGATCCAGCTCGCCGAGACCCGCGACCCCGCCGTGCTGCGGGCGCTGCTCGACGAGTCGCTGCCGGACGGGCTCGACATCACCGACGCCGTCGAGGCGCACACCTCGTCGTTCGCCGACCGGCTGCAGGCTTCCGTGTGGGAGCTGCGACTGGAGGGCGTCGAGCTCGCGGACGCCGAGAAGGCCGTCGCGGCCTTCATGGCGGCCGAGGAGGTCGAGGTCCAGCGCCGCACCAAGAACGGGATGCGAACCTTCGACGCCCGGGGAGCGGTGACCCGACTGGAGGCGCTCCCGGCTCCGGCCGATAGGCCCGGCGACGGTGCCTGTGCGATACTGCGGCTGGTTGTTCGGCATTTGACACCTGCCGTGCGACCCGACGACGTCCTGTCCGGTCTCCGCGCTACGGCCGACCTGGCGCCGCCGGTCCCCGCTGCGGTGACCAGGCTGGCGCAGGGGCTGCTCGATGAGGAGTCCGGCACGGTGACCGACCCGCTCGCGCCCGACCGCGACGCCGCCCCGGCCCCCCCAACGGCCGCCGGGCCGAGCGCCGCGCAGCAGGTGCCGGAAGGTTCCGCGTAAGGACGGCCGTCGAAGCGCCGCCGGTCCACCAGGGAGCCACCCGGTGCGGCAGGCGCACTGACCAGGAGACTTTCGCCGGTGCCGATGAGCTTCGGAGCCGGCGAGCGAGACGACAGCTCCCGTGCGGCGACCGCGCCCCGGACGGCGGTACCGCGCTCATCACGCGGACCGGCGGGTCGGACCACGACGCGGCGCCCGGGAGCGTGACGGGAGAACCGCCCGCATGCTCGAATCCATTGAGCCCACCGAGGCCGGGTCTGCGCAGAGCGCAGCCGGCAACAACACCGACGCTTCGCCCAGCGACACGCTGCCCCCGCGGCGCCGTCGCCGGGCCGCGTCCCGTCCGGCGGGCCCGCCCGCCGGGGAAGCGGCCGTGACGGCCGCCGAGGCGTCCTCCGAGGGCGCCGCCGAGGCTCCGGCCGCGCCGGAGACCCCGGCCCGTCCGCGCCGCCGGGCCACCCGCAAGACGGCGGCCGCGCCGGTCGCCGCCGAGACCACCGAAGCGGTGGCCGAGCCCGCCGGCGAGACGGCCGAGGCCGAGAAGCCCGCCCGTACCCGTCGCCGCGCCACGCGCAAGACTGCGGCCCCCGAGCCCGAGGCCGCCCCGGCCGTCGTGGAGGCCGTCGCCGAGGAGCCGGCTGCCGAGGAGGCCCCCGCGGCCCGTCCGCGCCGCCGCGCCACCCGTAAGGCGTCGGCCCCCGCCGGTGCTCCGCAGGCTGCCGAGGCCCCCGAGGCCGCTCCGGCCGTCGTGGAGCCCGTTGCCGAGGAGCCCGCCGTCGAGGAGGCTCCGGTCGCCGAGGCCGCTCCCGCCCGTCCGCGTCGTCGTGCCACGCGTCGTGCGTCGGCTCCGGCCGGTGCGCCGCAGGCCGCCGAGAGCGCTCCCGAGGTCGTGGAGACCGCGGCCGCCGTCGAGGCCCCCGAGGTGCTCGCGGAGGAGGCTCCGGTCGCCGAGGCCGCTCCCGCCCGTCCGCGTCGTCGTGCCACGCGTCGTGCGTCGGCTCCGGCCGGTGCGCCGCAGGCCGCCGAGAGCGCTCCCGAGGTCGTGGAGACCGCGGCCGCCGTCGAGGCCCCCGAGGTGCTCGCGGAGGAGGCCCCGGTCGCCGAGGCCGCCCCCGCCCGTACCCGTCGCCGCGCCACCCGCCGTGCGTCCGCCCCTGCTGGCGCGCCGCAGGCCGCGGAGACGGTCGAGCCGGTCGTCGAGGCCGCGCCGGCCGTCGTGGAGGCCGTTGCCGAGGAGCCGGCCGTCGAGGAGGCCCCGGTCGCCGAGGCCGCTCCCGCCCGTACGCGTCGCCGCGCCACCCGCCGCGCGTCCGCTCCCGCCGGTGCTCCGCAGGCTGCCGAGGCCCCCGAGGCCGCTCCGGCCGTCGTGGAGCCCGTTGTCGAGGAGCCCGCCGTCGAGGAGGCTCCGGTCGCCGAGGCTGCTCCCGCCCGTCCGCGTCGTCGTGCCACCCGTCGTGCTTCGGCTCCGGCTGGTGCTCCGCAGGCCGCCGAGGCCGTCGAGCCCGCCGCCGAGCCTGCCGAGCCCGCCGCCGAGCCGGTGCGTGCCCGCCGTACGCGCCGCCGCGCCGCGGAGCCCGTCGCCGAGGTGGAGCAGGCCCCCGCAGCCGAGGCGGAGGCTCCCGCCCGGGGCCGTCGCCGGGCCGTGCGTCCGCCGACCGCCGTGTTCCAGGCGCCCGTGTTCACCGAGCCGATGTTCCAGACGCCGGAGACGGCCGCTGCCGCCGCCGCTGCCGCCGCCGAGGAGGTGCGCGAGGAGGAGCCGGAGCCGGAGCCGGAGCAGGAGCCCGTCGCCGAGGTCGCGCAGCCCGCCGCCGGTGGCCGTCGTCGCCGCCGTCGCCGGGGCGAGGCCGCCGAGGCCGTCGAGACCGCCCCCGTGGCGGAGGAGGCCGAGGAGGAGCCGGAGGCCGCCGAGGAGACCGGCGCCTACGAGGCCGGCGAGGAGGAGGACGAGCAGGGCGAGCGTCCCTCGCGCCGTCGCCGCCGCGGTGGCCGCCGTCGCCGTCGGGGCGAGGCCGCCGAGGCCGAGGGCGTCGAGGAGGAGGCCGAGGAGGCCGCCGCCGAGACCGCGCCCGCCGAGGAGGAGGCCGAGGAGGACGAGGAGGCCGGTGCCTTCACGTCCGCCGGCAGCCGCCGCCGTCGCCGTCGCCGTCGCCGCAGCGGCGAGGCGCTGGAGACCGAGCCGGGTGCGGACGAGCCGGAGCGCACGGTCGTCAAGGTCCGCGAGCCGCGTGAGCGTGCCGCGCGCACCGAGGGCGGCACGGGCTTCGACGAGGTCCAGTCCATCAAGGGCTCGACCCGCATGGAGGCCAAGAAGCAGCGCCGCCGCGAGGGCCGCGAGCAGGGCCGCCGCCGGGTGCCGATCATCACCGAGGCCGAGTTCCTGGCGCGCCGCGAGGCCGTCGAGCGCGTGATGGTCGTCCGCCAGAACGGCGACCGCACCCAGATCGGCGTGCTGGAGGACAACGTCCTCGTCGAGCACTTCGTCAACAAGGAGCAGGCCACCAGCTACGTCGGCAACGTCTACCTGGGCAAGGTCCAGAACGTCCTGCCGTCGATGGAGGCCGCGTTCGTCGACATCGGCAAGGGCCGCAACGCCGTGCTGTACGCCGGCGAGGTCAACTTCGAGGCGCTCGGCATGGGCAACGGCCCGCGTCGCATCGAGACCGCGCTGAAGTCCGGCCAGTCCGTGCTCGTGCAGGTCACCAAGGACCCGATCGGTCACAAGGGCGCCCGCCTGACCAGCCAGGTCTCGCTGCCCGGCCGCTACCTGGTCTACGTGCCCGAGGGCTCGATGACCGGCATCAGCCGCAAGCTGCCCGACACCGAGCGCGCGCGCCTGAAGCAGATCCTCAAGAAGATCGTCCCCGAGGACGCGGGCGTCATCGTGCGCACCGCCGCCGAGGGGGCGAGCGAGGACGAGCTGCGCCGTGACGTGGAGCGCCTGCAGGCGCAGTGGGAAGAGATCCAGAAGAAGTCGAAGCAGATCTCGACGAGCTCGCCGAGCCTGCTGTACGGCGAGCCGGACATGACCGTCCGCGTCGTGCGCGACATCTTCAACGAGGACTTCTCGAAGGTCATCGTCAGCGGTGACGGTGCCTGGGAGACCATCCACGGCTACGTCTCGCACGTCGCGCCCGACCTGGCCGACCGCCTGCAGAAGTGGACGTCGGACGTCGACGTCTTCGCCACGTACCGGATCGACGAGCAGCTGATGAAGGCGCTGGACCGCAAGGTCTGGCTGCCGAGCGGCGGTTCGCTCGTCATCGACCGGACCGAGGCGATGGTCGTCGTCGACGTCAACACCGGCAAGTTCACCGGCCAGGGCGGCAACCTGGAGGAGACGGTCACCAGGAACAACCTGGAGGCGGCCGAGGAGATCGTGCGTCAGCTGCGGCTGCGCGACCTCGGCGGCATCATCGTGATCGACTTCATCGACATGGTGCTGGAGTCCAACCGGGACCTGGTGCTGCGGCGCCTGCTGGAGTGCCTGGGCCGCGACCGCACCAAGCACCAGGTCGCCGAGGTGACGTCGCTGGGTCTGGTCCAGATGACCCGCAAGCGCGTCGGCCAGGGCCTGCTGGAGTCGTTCTCCGAGTCCTGCGTCCACTGCAACGGCCGCGGCGTGATCGTCCACATGGACCAGCCGGCGACCGTCGGTGGCGGCGGCGGTGGCGGCGGCAAGCGCGGCAAGAAGAAGGGCAAGGGTGCCGAGGCCCCCGAGCCCGCCGCGGTGACCGCCGAGGTCCCCGTGGAGGAGGCCGCCGAGGCCGAGGCCGAGGCGCCGGAGCTGGAGCCCGTCGCGGTGACCGAGGCGGAGCTGCAGCCGGCCCTCGACACGGCCGACGACTGGTACGGCAGCGCCGCCGAGGCCGAGGCCGCGGCCGCCCGCCGTGGTGGCCGTACGCGTCGCCGGGCGACCCGCAGGGCGTCCGCTCCGGCGGGTGCGCCGAAGGCGGCGGAGCCGGTGGAGCCGACGGCCGTGGTGGAGGTGGCCCCGGTCGAGCCGGCCCCGGCTCCCGACCTGGTCGCCCAGCCGGAGGTCGCCGAGCCGGTGGCCGAGGCCGTCCAGACGCCCGAGACCGCCGCTCCGGCGCGTCCCCGGCGCCGGGCCACCCGCAGGGTGTCCGCCCCGGCGGGCTCGCCGACGGCGGCCGAGGAGGCCGTGGTGGTCGTCAGCGCACCGCCGGCGCCCGTCGAGGAGCCCGTGGTGATGGCCGAGGCCGACGTCGAGGTCATGACGGAGGAGGCCGTCGAGGCCGCTCCGGCGAAGAAGACGGCCCGGAAGACGGCGGCCAAGAAGGCGCCGGCGAAGAAGGCGACGGCCAAGAAGGCGGCGGCGAAGAAGACCACCACCGCCAAGAAGACGACGGCGACGAAGAAGGCGGCCACCAAGACGGCCGCCAAGAAGGCGCCGGCGAAGAAGACGGCGAAGAAGGCCGCGGCGTCCTCCACGGAGGACTGACCGGCGCTTCGCCCGGGTCCCGGACGCCGGGCGGGCTGGACACCCAGCTCGTCCGGCGGGGCCCGGTTTGACCCCCTGGTCAAGGCCCCGTAACCTTGACCGTCGGCGTCTGTGTGGCGCCACACCACTGAGCAAACACCTCCCGGTCCGCCGGGAGAGGCCGCTCGTCCATTCGGACAGTCACGGGCTTTCGCCCGTGCGAGCGGCTGGCATCAGCGGTCCCGTTTACTAGCGAGAGTGAGATCCGCGTGTACGCAGTCGTGCGTAGCGGTGGTCGCCAGCACAAGGTTGCTGTCGGCGACATCGTCGAGGTTGACAAGATTTCCGACGGCAAGGTGGGCGACTCGGTCGAGCTCTCCACGCTGCTCGTGGTCGACGGCGAGTCCGTCACCAGCGACCCGTGGGTCCTGGCGGGCATCAAGGTCCAGGCCGAGATCGTGGACCACCACAAGGGTGCCAAGATCGACATCCTGAAGTACAAGAACAAGACCGGCTACCGCAAGCGCATCGGTCACCGCCAGCAGTACACCGCGGTCAAGATCGTCGCTATCCCGACGGCTGCGAAGTAAGGGACTGAGGAGACATGGCACACAAGAAGGGCGCATCGTCCACCCGGAACGGTCGCGACTCCAACGCTCAGCGGCTCGGCGTGAAGCGCTTCGGCGGTCAGGTCGTCAACGCCGGTGAGATCCTGGTCCGCCAGCGCGGCACCCACTTCCACCCGGGCGCCGGTGTCGGTCGCGGCGGCGACGACACCCTGTTCGCGCTGCAGGCCGGTGCGGTGCAGTTCGGCACCCACCGTGGCCGCAAGGTCGTCAACATCGTTCCGGCCGTCTGATCCATCGGATCCTGACGCCGTAGAGCGATAACGAGGGCGGACCTCACTTCCCTACGGGGAAGCGGGTCCGCCCTCGGCGCGTTACAACAGAGACAATCCCGTACGTCCCCGGCCTCCGGCGGGGGAGGCCCCTAGGAGGCACACCGCTATGACCACCTTCGTGGACCGCGTCGAGCTGCACGTCGCCGCGGGTAACGGAGGCCACGGCTGCGCCTCCGTACACCGTGAGAAGTTCAAGCCGCTCGGCGGCCCCGACGGCGGCAACGGCGGCCGTGGCGGCGACGTGACGCTGGTCGTGGACCAGTCCGTCACCACGCTCCTCGAGTACCACCACAGCCCGCACCGCAAGGCCACCAACGGCAAGCCCGGCGAGGGCGGCAACCGCTCCGGCAAGGACGGCACGGACCTGGTCCTGCCGGTGCCGGACGGCACGGTCGTCCTCGACAAGCGCGGCAACGTCCTCGCGGACCTCGTCGGCGAGGGCACCACCTACGTCGCCGCCCAGGGCGGCCGCGGCGGCCTCGGCAACGCCGCGCTGGCCTCGGCCCGCCGCAAGGCGCCGGGCTTCGCGCTGCTGGGCGTGCCGGGCGAGTCGCAGGACATCGTCCTGGAGCTGAAGACCGTCGCCGACGTGGCGCTGGTCGGCTACCCGAGCGCGGGCAAGTCCTCGCTGATCTCGGTGCTCTCCGCCGCCAAGCCGAAGATCGCGGACTACCCCTTCACCACGCTCGTCCCGAACCTGGGCGTCGTGACGGCCGGTGCGACCGTCTACACCATCGCCGACGTCCCCGGTCTGATCCCGGGCGCCAGCCAGGGCAAGGGCCTGGGCCTGGAGTTCCTGCGCCACGTCGAGCGCTGCTCGGTGCTGGTGCACGTGCTCGACACCGCGACGCTGGAGTCCGAGCGCGACCCGCTGACCGACCTCGACGTCATCGAGGCCGAGCTCAAGGAGTACGGCGGCCTGGAGAACCGGCCCCGCATCGTCGTCCTCAACAAGGTCGACATTCCGGACGGCAAGGACCTCGCCGACATCATCCGCCCCGAGCTGGAGGCCCGCGGCTACCAGATCTTCGAGGTCTCGGCCGTCTCCCGGCACGGTCTGAAGGAGCTCTCCTACGCGCTGGCCGGCATCGTCGCCGAGGCGCGCGCCGCCAAGCCCAAGGAGGAGGCGACCCGCATCGTCATCCGCCCGAAGGCCGTCGACGACGCGGGCTTCACCGTCACCCTGGAGGAGGACGGCCTCTACCGCGTGCGCGGCGAGAAGCCGGAACGCTGGGTGCGCCAGACCGACTTCAGCAACGACGAGGCCGTCGGCTACCTGGCCGACCGCCTCAACCGCCTCGGTGTCGAGGAGGAGTTGATGAAGGCCGGTGCCCGGGCGGGCGACGGCGTCGCCATCGGCTCGGAAGAGGACGCGGTCGTCTTCGACTGGGAGCCGTCCATGGCCGCCGGCGCCGAAATGCTCGGCCGCCGTGGCGAGGACCACCGTTTCGAGGCCCCGCGTCCGGCTGCGCAGCGGCGCCGTGAGCGTGACGCGGAGCGGGACGAGGCGGCGCAGGAGTACGAGGGTTTCAACCCGTTCGGGTAGGGGTCCTGACGGGCCCGGGCGGAGTCCGGGCAGCCGTCCGCTGCCCGTGAGGCCCGTTGGGGCCGAGCGGAAGCCCGTATTGCCGCCCCGGCGCCGTACGGCCGCACTGCGGCCCGTACGGCGCCGGGGCGGGCTTGTTACCGGGGCGCGGCGGCTCCGCCGTCCACACGTACACGCCGAAGGCCCCCGGGAGGGAACTCCCGGGGGCCTTCGCTGTGTGTCGGGGGGCGCCGTCCGGGCGGACGGCGCCGTGCTCAGCCGGCTCAGCCGACGCCGGAGCTGACGGAGCCCACGGGCTCCTCCGCGGGCTCGGTGACGGCCTCGGGGGCGGCGTCGGGGGCCTCGGTGGTCTCCGTCGCCGCCACCCCGTCCCGCGGTGCCGGGATGTCAGATTCGGCTGCCCGTGCCTCCATCCGGGCCCGTCGCTCGTCGGCCTTCGCCGCCAGCGCCCGCGCCGCGGCGTCGAAGCGGACCAGCGACGGCGGGTCGGAGGGGCCCAGGAGCTGCACCTTGAGCTCGGCACGGGCCGCGGCGAGCTGGTCCAGGCCGGGGTCGCGTACGGCCGCGAGAAGCCCGGCCACGCCCTCGGCCTCCGGCGTGAGGATCGTGGCGGCGCTCACCGTCGGGAAGCCCGCCCGGAACTCCTCCTCGCTCATGCCGCTGGTGTTGGCGACCGCGTACGGCTTCTCACTGATCAGATAGTCCGAGACGACGCTGGAGACGTCGCTGATCAGCAGGTGCGAGGTGTTGAAGCAGCTGTAGAGCGCCGGACGGGCGGTCGTGATGATCTGGTGCTCCCACTCGGGCAGGGAGGCCCAGTACGCGGCCTCCCAGTCGCTCATGGCGGCCTCCACGGTCGCGGCCCGCCCCTGCTCCGGGGTGGACTGCAGCAGCATCCGCTCGATCTCGTCCGCGCTGTTGCGGAAGGAGCTGGTGGTCAGCCGCTCCAGCTCGACCGTGCGGCGCGCCAGCTCGGCGGCCGCCTCGGGCCCGGGACGGTCCCCGGAGCGGGCGGCGTTGGCCTCCCGGATCATCGCCTGGATGCGCTCGTTGGCCTGCCCGGCGCGCGGGTCGACGGAGCCGGTCATGGGGTGCGGCTTGTACAGGAGCCGGACCCCGGGGTCGGCGAGCAGCGCGCGGACGATGTTCTCGCCGGCCAGCATCACCGAGGTGTTGCCCGGATTGCCGTCCCAGCCCTCCCACGTGGGGGCGTACAGCACGGTGGTGTACGCGCCGGCCGGAGGCCCCGCGTACGGCCGGATCGGCGCGAGCTGCGGGCGGCCGACCTCGACGACGTCCTTGTCCTCGACGCCGATGTCGGCGAGCTGGTAGCGCTCGCGGGCCGCCGGACCGGCGACCCAGACCTCGTCGTACGCCTTGGCGTAGGGGTTGCAGCTGGAGAGCTTGTCGCTCTCGCCGTGGTTGGTGAAGGCGTGCTTGATCGACGGCATCCGCAGGACCTGCGAGGTCTTACCGGAGTTCGCCGGGTGCAACATCATCTTCAGCGAGGACTTCTCCAGCGCCATCAGGTGCACGACCTTGGGGATGCACACGATGGGCACGTCCGTGGCGTCGATCTTCTGCACCATGAAGCGCTCGCGCAGCACGATGACCGGCTTGCCGTCCAGCGCGGCGAGCGTGGAGAGCCACATGTTGGCCTGGTAGGCCGAGCTGGTGCCGCCGGAGAAGTACATGCCGACGGTGGGCTTGTAGGCGGCCAGCCAGCGGTCCAGCCACTCCAGCGCCTGCTGCTCGCCCGCGATGCGCTTGGCGGGCCGCAGCCAGCTCGCCAGGTGCACCGTGCCGGCCACGGCGAGCGCGAGGGCGATGCCGATGCCGGTCTCCCCCCACAGCGTCTCCTCCGTGGCCGCCGTCACCAGCAGACCCGCCGTGGCCGGGACCGCGAAGCGCAGCAGCCGGCGGCCGTGCTGGCGGGCCAGCAGGCGCGGCGGGGCTTCGGTCAGGTGCAGGCCGGAGGCGTCGATGTTGCGGGTGACGAACGGCAGGGTGCGGCTGCGCCGGACGAGGATCGCGGTGACCTGGCAGGCGAGATGCGCGCCGTAGAACAGTGCGAGACCGCCGACGATGGGCGCGTAGCCGCGCAGCGAGCCGTCGCCGTGCTGCCGCAGCAGCCCGATGAGGACCAGCATGTCGCGCAGCAGCTGGCGGACCATGACGTCGAAGCGGATCCTGCCGAGCACGGCGACCAGGCCGGGGTCTCTGTGCTGCAGGTAGAGATCGAGCGCGAGGCCCGCCGCCGAGGCGGCGATCAGCAGGGGCGCATGGGGCAGCAGCGCGCCGACGAGCTGGAGTACGAAGAACACCAGCATCGAGAGCAGCACCGCGAGCTGCACTGCTCGGCGGGAGGCTGTTCCGGCAGAAGGCACTGGAGGGGCTCCTGGCAGGAGGGCTTGGGGCAAGGGGGGAGACCGTCGCAAGACACTGTGGAGGACAACGGTCGACCACCGACCGTATGACGGTGGCCGGGCAAGGAGCAATCTTCCACGACACCAACCGCCACAAAACAGGGTCGAACGACCGCAATCGACAGAGGGTAGATTTGCGGGCCGGAACAGACAAGGCCACAGGCGCGGCATCGGTGGATACAGAGGTGTGGGTACGTTGACAGGGGCAGGGGCGGACCGGGTGGCCCGGCAAGAGGTCGTGGCGGCCCGCAGGATCGTGGTCAAGGTGGGATCCTCCTCACTCACCACTGCGGGCGGGGGACTGGACGCCGACCGGGTTGACGCCCTCGTCGACGCCCTGGCGAAGAGCCTGGGGAGCAGCGGGGGGAACGGCGGCCCGGAGAAGGAGATCGTCCTGGTCTCCTCCGGCGCCATCGCCGCCGGCCTGGCGCCGCTGGGGCTCGACCGGCGCCCGCGCGACCTGGCCCGCCAGCAGGCGGCCGCCAGCGTCGGCCAGGGGCTGCTGGTGGCCCGCTACACCGCTTCCTTCGCCCGCTACGGCCGCCGCGTCGGGCAGGTGCTGCTGACGACGGACGACACCAGCCGCCGGGCGCACTACCGCAACGCCCGCCGGACGCTCGACCAGCTGCTGGCGATGGGCGCGGTGCCGGTCGTCAACGAGAACGACACGGTGGCCACGGACGAGATCCGCTTCGGCGACAACGACCGGCTGGCCGCGCTCGTGGCCCACCTGGTCCGCGCCGACCTGCTGGTCCTGCTCTCGGACGTCGACGGCCTGTACGACGGCGACCCCAGCACGCCGGGCACCTCGCGGATCGCCGAGGTGTCCGGGCCGGCGGACCTGGAGGGCGTCTCCATCGGCAGCGCGGGCAAGGCCGGGGTGGGCACCGGCGGCATGGTCACCAAGGTGGAGGCGGCCCGGATCGCGGCCGCGGCGGGCATCCCGGTCGTCCTCACCTCGGCCAGCCAGGCCGCGGACGCCCTGCGCGGCCGGGCGACCGGCACGTACTTCCACCCCACGGGCCGCCGCTCCGCCGACCGGCTGCTGTGGCTCGCCCACGCCTCCACCCCGCGCGGCGCCCTGACGCTGGACGAGGGAGCGGTGCGGGCCGTCATCGAGGGGACCGGCTCGCTGCTGCCGGCGGGCATCGCGGCGGTCGAGGGCGAATTCAGCGCGGGCGACCCCGTGGAGCTGCGCGATCCGGCCGGCCGGGCCGTCGCGCGCGGTCTCGTCACCTACGACGCGGGCGAGGTCCCGCAGCTGCTCGGCCGCTCCACCCGTGACCTGGCCCGGGAGCTGGGGCCGGGCTACGAGCGCGAGGTCGTGCACCGCGACGACCTCGTCGTGCTGCATCGCTGACGAGCGTTAGCCGAGGACGAGAAAGGCCCGGTAAGGACAGCCTTTCCATGGGGCCTTTCCGTAAAACCGCCACGCGGCCGCCCGCCGACTGGTCAACTTTGATGCGGGGAGCCGTGCACCACGCGCGGCCCCGCCGGGTCGTGAGGACGCACGGCCCCACCGCACCACGGCTCCGCCGCGCGCGGAGCGGCGAACAACAGGAGGCCGCCGGTGAGACGAGGGCGCCCGGGGGCGCTGCCCCGAGGGACGGCTGGGCGGACACTGACCAGTGTCGGGTCACAGGACACGGGGGAGCCGGCACAGGATGCCGCCGAGGACGACGCCGCGCGGCTGTGGCACATCACCCTCAGCGTCGCGGGCGGCGAGGCGCCGCTGGGGGAGGTGCGCCGGGCCCTGGAGCAGCTCGCCCACGACCATCCGTTCCTGCTGACCAGCCGCTACGCGAACGACCACGCCGAGATCCGCTACTGGGAGGAGGCGCGCGACCTGCACGACGCGGCGGCCGTGGCGCTGCGGCTGTGGGGCGAGCACCGCTCGACGGCCCGGCTGCCGCCGTGGGAGATCGTGGGCCTGGAGGTCATCGACCGCGAGACCTACCACCAGCGGATCGCCGAGGGCTGGGGCCCGCTGCCGGCCACGCCGGTCGGGGTGCACCCGTTCTGAGCCCGCGGCCGCCTGCTGGGTGGACCCGCGCGTCCCGCAGAGTGGAATGCCGCTCGGCCGCGGCCTGCCCCACGGTTAGGCTGCGGCCATGAGCAGTGTCTTCCCCTCTCCCCTCGCCGACCCGATGCCGCAGTCCCCGGTGCTGCGCGCCGCCTACCGCGCCCGCGCCGCGGCCGCCGAGCTCGCGCCACTGCCGCGGTCGGTGAAGGACGAGGCGCTGCTGGCCATCGCCGACGCGCTGGAGGTCCGCAGCCGCGAGATCATCGAGGCCAACGCCGAGGACGTCGAGAAGGCCCGTGCGGCCGGCACGAGCGAGAGTGTCGTCGACCGGCTGACCCTCACCCCCGAGCGGGTGCGGGCCATCGCCCAGGACGTCCGCGACGTGGCCGCCCTGCCCGACCCGGTGGGCGAGGTCGTGCGCGGCTCGACGCTGCCCAACGGCATCGACCTGCGTCAGGTGCGGGTGCCGCTCGGCGTCGTCGGCATCATCTACGAGGCCCGCCCGAACGTGACGGTGGACGCCGCCGCCCTGTGCCTGAAGTCGGGCAACGCCGTCCTGCTGCGCGGTTCGTCCTCCGCGTACGCCTCCAACACCGCCCTGGTGCGCGTGGTGCGCGACGCGGTGGGCGGGGCCGGGCTGCCGGCGGACGCGGTGCAGCTGGTGCCGGGCGAGAGCCGCGAGTCGGTGCGCGAGCTGATGCGCGCCCGCGGCATGGTCGACGTGCTGATCCCGCGCGGCGGCGCCTCGCTGATCCGGACGGTCGTCCAGGAGTCCGTCGTTCCGGTGATCGAGACGGGCACGGGCAACTGCCACGTGTACGTCGACGCCGAGGCCGACCTCGACATGGCCGTGGAGATCCTGATCAACTCCAAGGCCAGCCGCGTCAGCGTCTGCAACGCCGCCGAGACCCTGCTGGTGCACCAGGACATCGCCGAGCGCTTCCTGCCGCGCGCACTGGCGGCGCTCGCGGAGGCGGGCGTGACCGTGCACGGCGACGAGCGGGTCGTCGAGCTGGCCGGGGCCGCGGACACGGGCGCCACGGTCGTGGCCGCGACGGCCGAGGACTGGGAGACGGAGTACCTCTCGTACGACATCGCCGCGGCGGTCGTGGAGGACCTGGACGCGGCCGTGCGCCACATCCGGCTGTGGACCTCCGGGCACACCGAGGCGATCGTCACCACCTCGCAGGCCGCCGCCCGACGCTTCACCCAGCTGGTGGACTCCACGACGGTCGCGGTCAACGCCTCGACCCGGTTCACCGACGGCGGTCAGTTCGGTTTCGGCGCCGAGATCGGCATCTCCACGCAGAAGCTGCACGCGCGCGGCCCGATGGGTCTGCCGGAGCTGACCTCGACCAAGTACATCGTCACCGGCGACGGTCACGTCCGGGGCCGGTAGGCCGAATTCCCGTACCGGCCGCGCGGATTGACCGGTTCGGGTCTACGCTGGACGGGTGCCGGACGACGTGGGGGGCAGGCCGTTCCCGGACGGCGAGGAGCCCGAGAGCCACCGCCACGGAGGCGCGGACGACGTGTTCGCCTCCGTGGTCTTCGACGAGGAGTTCGTGCGGTCCGCCGCGGTCCACGAACCCTCCGCGGTCGAGCGGATGCTCGCCGCCGACCGGGCGCGCGCCGAGGCCGACGCCGCGCTGACCCGGCCCGGTGGCGGCCCCGCCGACGACGACCCGTACGACGACGCCCCCGACGGCCCCCCGGGCCTGGCCCCGGGCGGCCGTCACACCGGCCGGCCGGGCGAGCTGCACGGCCTGACCAGGGACCTCGACCCGGACGACGCCTACGGCCCGTACGGCCGCTACGGCACCGCCCGCGGCCCCTACCGCGGCCACGCCCGCTGGCACCGCCCGGTGGCCTGGGTGCTGGCGGTGGTGATGGGCATCGGCGTGATCGCCCTCGCCTTCACCGCCGTCTACCGCGGCGCCTCCTCCGGCAGCCGTCAGAGCCCGGCCCCGCCGCCCGCGACCACCGGCGTGGACGCCCCGGCGGGGGAGCGGCAGGCGCCGCTGCCGTCGGTCTCCGCCGATTCGGAGCCCCCGGTGGCCTCGGCCGTACCGCCCCGGCCCTGAGGGTCACGGTCGGTCACCGCCGGTGACCGACCGTCGCCCCGTAACGGAAAGCCATCGCCTTGGCCACGGCCGGGGCGGTATGCACGGCAGCTTGAATTTTCGTCAGAACTTGTCGCGTACCAGCGCGTTTACCAGCGGCTCCACAGACCTACTCTTGAGATATGAACGGGCCTGGAGACCCCCCTGAGGGCACGCCCGAAGGCCCCCAGGGAGGCGGCGAGGAAGAGTACCGATCCGTCGTGTTCGACGAATCGTTCGTCCGTGCTGCCCGGCTCCAGGAGTTCTCCGCCCGCGAGCGCATGGACGACCACGCCCCCGCCGTACGCACCCGGCACGCCTGGGCGCGCGTGAGCGCCTCGCGCCAGGTCCTGCTGCTGGTGATGCTCATCGCCCTGGCCTTCGGCACCGCCGTCTACATGGGCCTGCGCCACCCCTACAAGGAGCCCAGGCCGCCCGCCGCCGAGCCGCTGCACATCGCGCTGGTGCCGCTGGCCCCCCGCGATCCGGTGCCGGGCGCCGCCTCCGTGAAGGACCTCTTCGACAACAGCCCGGCCGCCCAGTTCCGCGACGGAGCCGAGGGCGTCACCCTTCCGGCCGCACGGCGCACCCAGAATTTCTCCGAGAGCCTGGTGATGGCCGCCCTGGCCACCGCCAAGGAGTACACGGTCAAGTCCGCCCTCGACCCGGCCGTGCTCACCGGCGGCACCCAGCGCACCGTGCGCCTGCTGCTCGCCCCCTCGCAGCTCGCCCAGTTCGACCGCAGCCTGGCCCACCCCGCCGACGACGGGCGCTACGCCGCCACCGGCTGGCTGATCCGCTTCGACCCCGCCGAGGTCGCCCTCGCCGACCGGACCGTGCGCACCCAGGGCACCTTCACCATCACCGAGGCGTCGCCGGCCGCCCTTGAGGTCTCCTCCGACCACACCTTCGTCTACGCCGTCCGCCCGGCGAAGGGCCCCCAGGAGGCGTCGCTGTTCACCGTGCGGCGCACCATGCACTTCCGCTTCGACCGGGACGACCTGCAGGAACACCACGTGCAGGTGCTGCAGAGCCGGCTGCAGGCCGGCCCGGAGTCCTGCGCGGCGAACGACGCCGCCTACCTGCGGCCCCTGCTGGCCGGCCAGAAGGCCGACCCGGCCGCCCCCGCCGGCACCGACCCGTACGCCGGCGGCGAGAACACCGCCCGCGTCTGCGGCGCCCTCGCCCCGTCGGCCCAGCCGAGCCCGCCAAGGCGCTAGGCCGGCCTAGTTCTGCGGACCCTGCTGGCCCTGCCGGCCGCCGAAGGAGTCCCGCAGCTTCCCGCCCAGGTCGCTCGCCCCGCCCGCCAGGTCCCGTACGAGCCCCATCAGCGGGTCCTTGCTGGAGCGCACCGACTCGGCGTAGTGGTTCGCCGTCTCGCGGAAGGAGCCGGACACCGAGGCGTCCTTGTCCTCCGTCCGCCGCGGGTAGTGACCGTCCATGATCCGCTGGTGGTCGCGGCTCTCCGCCCACTTCTTCAGCTCGGCGGCGCGCACCGCCGCGAACGGGTGGCTGCGCGGCAGCATGTTCATGATCTTCAGCACGGAGTCGCGCAGGTCGCCGCCCTTCTCGTACTCCTCCGCCTGGGCGAGGAAGGCGTCCACGTTCATCTCGTGCAGGTGGTTGCCGCCCGCGAGCTTCATCAGGCCGCGCATGGACGCCTGCAGGTCCTGGCCCACCAGCAGCCCCGCCCGGTCCGCCGACAGCTCGGACTTGCGGAACCACTCGCGCAGCGCCGTGACGACCGTCATCACCGCGATGCCGCCCAGCGGGATCCACGCGACCTTCATCGCCACGTTCGTCAGGAACAGCAGCACCGTGCGGTAGACGGCGTGGCCCGACAGCGCGTGGCCCACCTCGTGGCCGATGACCGCGCGCATCTCCTCCTCGTCCAGCAGCTCCACCAGACCGGTGGTGACCACGACGATCGGCTCGTCCAGGCCGATGCACATGGCGCCGGGCTGCGGGTCCTGAGTGACGTACATTGCCGGGACCTTCGGCATGTCCAGGACGTAGCAGGCGTCCAGCAGCATCGTGTGCAGGTGCGGGAACTGCTGCTCGCCCACCCGCACCGAGTCGGAGAGGTACAGCAGCCGCAGGCTGCGCTCGGGCAGCAGCCCGCTCAGCGCCTTGAAGGCCGTGTCGAAGCCGCTCAGCTTGCGCAGCGCCACCAGGGCGGAACGATCCGCCGGGTGCTCGTACGCGCGCGAGGAGATGCCGGGGAACCGCCGGCGTTCACGGCCCGGCACCTGCTCCCCGCTGTCGCTGTGGCGCTCGCTCATGTCGAAAGACCCCCTCAGTGGGCTCGTCCCTGGCCCGTCCCCCGGCTTGCGGACCCCAGCCTAGGCGGTGGCCGCGGCATGGTTACCGTGGGAGGCATGCCCCTCATCAACGGTTTCACCACCCACCCCGGCTTCACCGAGGTCCTCGCCGTCTCCAAGGGCGACCAGGGCCCGGGCGTGGTGCTGCGCACGGTCCTGATCGTCGGCGTGGTCGGCATCGTCCTGCTGGCCTGGTTCCTGCTGCGCGGGTACGGCAAGAAGGACTGACCCGGCCGGCGGAGCCCGCCACGGGGCCCGCGGCGGGGCCGACGCGTGGAGTCGGCGTGAGCTTGCCGTAAGGGCCCGCATACGATGTGGCAGAAGTCTCCACCCGATCCCATCCCGGATAGGTCCTGCCGACGTGACACTCACCACCGCTCACAGCGCCCTCGTCACTCTCGCCTCCGAGGGCGAGCACCACGTGGACACCCACGAGAGCATCAGCCCGTACATGACCGGCGGCGCCGCCCTGGTCATCCTGCTGCTCCTGCTCTGGATCACCACCCGCTTCAACCGCGACCGCTGACCGGCGGTCCCTGGGGCTTCGGCGTGTCGACGAGCCCAGTAGGGTCTGCACGCATGGGAGAGCAGACAGGGCCCGTGAAGCGGCGGCTCGGAGTGATGGGCGGGACGTTCGACCCGGTCCATCACGGACACCTGGTCGCCGCGAGCGAGGTGGCCGCGCAGTTCCACCTGGACGAGGTGGTCTTCGTACCGACCGGGCAGCCGTGGCAGAAGAGCCACAAGCAGGTGTCCCCGGCCGAGGACCGCTACCTGATGACGGTGATCGCCACTGCCTCCAACCCGCAGTTCTCGGTCAGCCGCATCGACATCGACCGCGGGGGCCCGACCTACACCACGGACACCCTCCGCGACCTGCGCGCGCTCAACGAGAACGCCGATCTGTTCTTCATCACCGGCGCCGACGCGCTGGCGCAGATCCTCACCTGGCGGGACACCGAGGAGCTCTTCTCGCTCGCCCACTTCATCGGCGTCACCCGGCCGGGCCACATACTGGCCAACCCCGGGCTGCCGGAGGACCGCGTCTCCTTCGTCGAGGTCCCCGCGCTCGCCATCTCCTCCTCCGACTGCCGCGCCCGCGTCGCCCAGGGCGAGCCCGTCTGGTACCTGGTGCCCGACGGTGTGGTGCGCTACATCGACAAGCGCAAGCTGTACCGTCACGACGGCTGAGACCGATCGGCGACGGCCGACTCCGGCTCGATGGGCACCGAGGGGCACTGGTGAACGACCGACAGGACCCGTACGCGCAGCAGCAGGTGTACGGCTACGACGCCTACGGGCAGCCGGTGTACCGGCCGGACGCCCCGGAGCGCGCCTACGACCAGTACGGGCAGCCCCTCCCGCAGCAGTCGTACGGGCCGTCGTACGGGCAGCCGCACGGTTATGACGGCTACGGACAGCAGCAGTACCGGCAGCAGCCGCAGCAGCAGTACGACCCGTACGCCCAGCAGCAGCACGCGGCGCCGGGCCAGCCCCAGGCGGCGGCCCAGGCCCCCCTCCAGACGTCCGTCCAGGCGTCCGTCCAGGCGTCCGTCCAGCAGGAGTGGATCCCGCGCCAGGCGGACGCGCCGCCCGCGGAGCCCGGCGCCGCGGCCCCGGCGGAGGCGCAGATCCCCGAGCCCCGGCCGGCCCCGGACTACCGCACCGAGCAGTTCTCGTTCATCGAGGAGCCGGACGAGGACTCCGAAGACGTCATCGACTGGCTCAAGTTCAGCGAGAGCCGCACCGAGCGGCGCGACGAGCGCAAGCGCAAGGGCCGCAACCGCTTCGTCGCCCTCGCCGTGGTGCTCGTGCTGGCCGTCGGCGGCGGCATCGGCTGGTTCCTGCTCTCCGGCGGCGAGGAGAAGAAGGCCCCGTCGGCGGTCGGCGGCGCCCAGAAGCGGGACGTCATCGTCGTGCACCTGCGCCAGACGCGCGGCGGGGACAGCGCCACCGTCCTGCTCGTCGACAACGCGACCACCAAGAAGGCCACCGCGATCCTCGTGCCGAACGCGCTGGCCGTCGCCAAGGACGGCGGCTCCGCCACCACCCTCGGCAAGTCCGTCCAGGAAGCCGGCACCGGAGGCACCCGGGACGCCCTGAACACGCTGCTCGGCTCCGACATCAAGGGCAGCTGGCGGCTGGACACCCCCTACCTGGAGAACCTGGTCGAGCTGGTCGGCGGCATCACCCTCGACACCGACACCGCCGTGCCCGGCGCCAAGCCCGGCGACGGCCCCCTGGTGGAGCAGGGCAAGGGCCGTTCGCTGGGCGGCCGCACGGCCGTCGCGTACGCCACCTACCGCGGACCCGGCGAGGACCAGGGCAAGCCGCTGGCGCGCTTCGGACAGGTCATGCAGGCGGTGCTGCGCAAGATGTCCAGCGACGCCCGGGCGGCCACCACCACGGTGGAGTCGCTGGCCCAGATCCCCGACCCCTCGCTCTCCGTCCAGCAGCTGGGAGCCTCGCTCGCGCACCTCGCGGAGAAGGCGAAGGAGGGCTCGTACGCGACCACGGCGCTGCCCGTGCAGGCCGACGGGACGCTCGGCGAGCGGGCGGCCGACACCGTGGTCAAGAACGTCCTCGGCGGGACGGTGAAGAACACCGACAAGAACGCCCCGCCCCGCATCGGCGTGAAGAACGCCACAGGCGGTGCGGCCGCAGCGGGCTCCGCGCAGGTCACGCTCGTCAACGGCGGCTACACCTACGTCGACGGCGGCACGGTGGGCACGGCCGAGGCGGCCTCCTCGGTGATCTACCCCGACGAGGCCCGGGCGGCCGAGGCCAAGGAGGTCGCCAAGACACTGGGGCTCCCGGAGCGGTGCGTGAAGCAGGGCAAGGGCATGGGCAACGCCGACGTCACCGTGGTCCTGGGCAAGGACTACAAGGGCTGAGCCCGGGCCCGTCCCGCGGCCGCCCGCGGGACGGAAAAGGCCAGGAGGGCTGTCGGCGGGTCGTGAGACCCTTGAGGGGTACTGACCCTTTTACGAAAGCATGGCTTGTGACCGCCACCGACCGCTCCATCGAGCTCATCCAGGCCGCCGCCCAGGCCGCCGCCGACAAGCTCGCGCACGACGTCATCGCCTACGACGTCAGCGACGTACTGTCGATCACCGACGCCTTCCTGCTGGCCTCGGCCCCCAACGACCGCCAGGTCAAGTCGATCGTCGACGAGATCGAGGAGCGGCTGCTCAAGGAGCTCGGTGCCAAGCCGGTGCGCCGCGAGGGCGACCGTGACGCCCGCTGGGTCCTGCTGGACTACGTCGACATCGTCGTGCACGTCCAGCACAGCGAGGAGCGGGTCTTCTACGCCCTGGAGCGTCTGTGGAAGGACTGCCCCGAGATCGCGCTGCCCGAGGACGCCGTCGCCACCCGCGGCAAGGCCGAGGAGCACGCCCGGGCGCAGGCCGCCGAGGGCGACCTGGACGGAGACCTGAGCTGAACGGCCGCCCGGGCGGCAGGGGCCGCCGGATCGTGCTGTGGCGGCACGGCCAGACCGCATGGAACGTGGAGCGCCGCTTCCAGGGCACCACGGACATCGAGCTGACCGGTACCGGCGTCGCGCAGGCGCGTCGGGCCGCCCGGCTGCTGGCCGCGCTGCGCCCGGACGCGATCGTCGCCTCCGACCTGCAGCGCGCCGTGGCCACCGCCGCCGAGCTGGCGTCCGTCACGGGCCTTGAGGTCTCCCACCACGCCGAGCTGCGCGAGACGTACGCCGGTGAGTGGCAGGGCCTGACCCACGACGAGATCGCCGACCGCTTCGGCGAGCAGTACGCGGCCTGGAAGCGCGGCGAGCCCGTGCGGCGCGGCGGCGGGGAGCTGGAGACCGAGGTCGCCGACCGGGCCGCCCCCGTCGTGCTGTCCCACGCCGAGAAGCTGCCGGACGGCGGCACCCTCGTCGTCGTCAGCCACGGCGGCACGATCCGCACCACCATCGGCCGGCTGCTCGGCCTGGAGGCCCGCTCCTGGGAGGCGCTCGGCGGCCTCACCAACTGCTGCTGGTCCGTGCTGGGCGAGGGCGCCCGCGGCTGGCGCCTGCAGGAGCACAACGCCGGAACGCTGCCCGAGCCGGTGCTCGGCGACGACGACTGACGGCCCCGCGATGCGCACCGAGAGGCTGCTGGGGCTCGATTTCACATCCGGGCAGGTCGCAGGCTAAAGTTCTTCTTGTTCGCGGGGAACGCGGGGGAAAACCCCCGGGGGAACCGAGAACAGCGGGGCTATAGCTCAGTTGGTAGAGCGCCTGCATGGCATGCAGGAGGTCAGGAGTTCAATTCTCCTTAGCTCCACAGTAGGACGATCCCGTCTCCCACCCACAGGGAGGCGGGATTGTTGCTGTTCTGGCATGGTCCCGTGGCAGAATCGGACGGCCGGGAGCGGACGGGGCCGAAGGGGAGGGGGTTGGAGCTGACCCATGGGTGCTCACAGCCGGAAGTGCGACTGGTGCGGCAGCGGGACGCCGATCGTCCGCGACATGGAGCCGCTCAACTCCGAATACCAGTACTGGTGTGTGGAGTGCGCGCGGGCGCTGATCATAAAAGGCGACCCGATCGAGACCTACCGTGAACTCGAAGGCGAGCCGATCTATGGACGGCTGCTCGACGAGCACTGCGCGCTGAAGCGGTTCTACTCCTTCGCCACCGCCTGACGTTGGCCGTCACCTCCGGGTGAAAATCGGTCAAACCGGGACAGGTGGGGCTCGGGGTCGAACCGATTTGGCAAACCGGGGGGAGGTCCGTGTAATGTATTCCGTGTCGCCAGGGAGACCGCAAGGAAAACCGGGCGGGAAAACAAAACAAGGGGCTATAGCTCAGTTGGTAGAGCGCCTGCATGGCATGCAGGAGGTCAGGAGTTCAATTCTCCTTAGCTCCACAGGAAATGAGAGGGTCGTCCGCGAGGACGGCCCTCTCGTCGTTTCTCCGCCTTCCTGTCCTTCTTCCTTCGCCCCGCCGTCCTCTACCGGTCCTGGTCCCGGTCCCGGTCCCGGTCCAGTCGCAGGGCCAGCGCGGGGCAGCGGCGCACGGCGCGCCGCGCGCGCTCCCGCAGATGCCCGGGCACGCCCGCGTCCGCGAGTACCGGGTAGCCGTCCCCGCCGATGCGTACGAGCTCGGGCAGCAGCCCCTCGCACAGGCCGTGCCCCTCGCACAGCGTCCAGTCCACCGCCAGGCGCTCCGCGCGCCCGCCGTCGGGCGCCCGTCCGGCCGCGCCGGGCAGGGGCAGCAGCCCGGTCGTGGGGCGCCCGCAGCCGCTGCCCAGCACATGGGCGGCCAGATCGTCCGTGAAGGCCGCCAGGGCGCTCAGCACGAAGCGCGCCGCCCCGTCCGGATGCCCGCACGCCCCGCGCCCGCGTACGGCGCCCGCGGCCTCCCGCACGACCTCCAGAGCGCCGCGGCCGCCCCCGGCCACCACGGCGGCCAGCGCGCCCGCCAGGGACGGCAGCCCCAGCCGGCAGGGCCCGCACTGCCCCGCCGACTCGGCCGCCAGCCAGTGCGCCACCCGGACCGTCTCGCCCAGCGGGCAGGTGTCCCCGGGCAGCGGCAGCACCGCCCCCGCCCCCAGGCTCGCGCCGCAGGCCACCAGGGACGCCCGCGACAGGTGCGCCGCGGCCGCCGTCGGCGCGTCCAGCCAGCCGCCGTGGTAGCCGCCGACCAGCACCCCCTGCGGTGCCGGCACCGCCCGGCACAGGTCGAGGACGTACGGCAGCGCCACCCCGCCCGGCGCCTCCACCACGCACGTCTGGGGCACCGCTCCGGAGACCGTGAGCAGGACGGTGCCCGGCTCGTCCGGCGTCCCCGCCGTGGCGTACCGGTCCGGGCCCAGGCGGGCCGCCAGGGCGAGTTGGGCGAACGTCTCGGTGTTGGAGAGCAGCGTCGGCAGCCCGCCCAGCCCCTGCTCGGCGGAGCGCTCCCGCCGGCCCGGCGGCAGCGCGGGCCCGCCGGCGATCGCCCTCAGCAGGGCGGACGACTCGCCGGAGACCATCCGCTCGGGCAGGCGCACGACGCGGGCGCGCACCGCCCGGCCGCGCCGCTCGGACAGGCCGCGCTCCGCCAGCGCCTCCCGGGCCGACGCCTCCGTCCCCGGGCGCGTCACCCCGACCACCAGCGTGCGCGCCCCGAGCGCCTCGGCGGCCAGCAGGGCGCCGTCGAGCACCAGGTGCGGTGCGCGCTCGATCAGCACTTCGTCCTTGCGGCAGGCGGGCTCGCCCTCGCATCCGTTGACCACGACCACCGGGCGCACCCCGCGCCGGTGCGCCGCCCGGCCCACGGCCCGCAGCTTCCGCGCGAACGGGAACCCGGCCCCGCCGCGCCCCCGGAGGGCGACGGCCTCCGCGAGCCGGACCAGTTCGTCCTCGCTCCACCGCGGCACGGAGCCGTGCACGGCCAGGTGCGCGCGCCGGTCCAGCCGGGCGGCCTCGTCGAAGCCGGCGGTGAGGCGGGGCGGCCCGAGGGCGAGGACGCGGGGGAGCGGGGAGGAGGGGGCGCTCACAGGACGTCGGCCCGTCGGGGAGCGCGGCCGGTGCCGGACGGCAGGGTGGCGGCGTGGCCGGCGCCGGACGGCAGGGTGGCGGCGCGGTCGGTGCCGGCGTGCCGGGCGGCGAGGTCGGCGTCGGCCCACTGGGCGGCACCCTTGTCGGCCCGTTGGGCGGCACGCTTGGTGTCGGCCCGTCGGGTGTGCGCGGACCGGGGCCGGGTCCGTAAGGGCACCGGCGCGGGTCCGCGGCGCATCCGCAACCGCACGAGCAGTGCCCCGGCGACCGCGGCGAGGCAGAGCCCGTAGGAGGCGGTCACCCAACCGGCCGGGGCCCGCCCCGCCCTGAGCCCGTGCACCAGCGCCGCGCACCAGGATCCGTACGCGCACCCGTGCAGCACCCGCCACCAGCGCGCCCGCCCCCGGCCTGCGAAAGCGCTGCGCAGCACTCCGGTCGCCGCCGACAGCACCAGCAGGTACCCGGCCAGCGCGCCCAGTCCCATCAGCACGCCGGAGCCGAACGGCAGCAGCGCAGCCGGGACCGTTGCGTGCGCCTCGGCGACCTTGACGAGCACGTGTACCAGCAGGAAGCCGAGCGCACACACGGCGGTCGCCCGGTGCACGGCCTGGGCGACCAGCCGGGAGCGCGGGCCGAGGACGTGCCGGTCGGTGGCGGCGAGTCCCCAGGCGACGGTCGCGGTGAGCGAGACCAGGGCGAGCACGCCCCCGGTCCCGTCGAGGAAACGGTGGAGGTCCATGCCCCGGCACGCTAGGCAGCCGGCCGCGGCCGCAGACCCGCTTCGCGCAACCCCGGTGGGCGGCGGCGCGCCGCTGCTAACGTCTGCAGGGCCCTTGTCCCGGTGCGGGCCCTTACGCCGCTGCGGTAACCTGACCCCATGCGTGCCGTACGCCTCCTGCTTAGCGAGCCGCGCTGATCAGCACCGACCGGTGACTTCCGGTCGGCATCGGCGCGGCGTCCCCTCCTGTGCGAGGGGCTTTTTCATTTGCAGCGCAGGCAGAGACGACGATCGATGGAGCTTTGAGGACGATGAGCGAGACCCCCACCGCCGCCGAGGTGGCTGCCCCGCACCGCTACACGGCCGCGCTGGCCGCTGACATCGAGGCGCGCTGGCAGGACTTCTGGGACGCGGACGGCACGTACGACGCGCCCAACCCCAGCGGCGACCTGGCGGGCGACCCGGACGTCGTCGCCCGGCCCAAGAAGTTCATCATGGACATGTTCCCGTACCCCTCGGGTGCGGGCCTGCACGTCGGCCACCCGCTCGGCTACATCGCCACCGACGTCTACGCGCGCTACCACCGCATGACGGGCCACAACGTCCTGCACACCCTCGGCTTCGACGCCTTCGGCCTGCCCGCCGAGCAGTACGCGGTGCAGACCGGCACCCACCCCCGGGTGTCCACCGAGGCCAACATGGACAACATGAAGGCCCAGCTGCGCCGCCTGGGTCTGGGCCACGACAAGCGCCGGTCGTTCGCGACGATCGACCCGGAGTACTACAAGTGGACGCAGTGGATCTTCCTGCAGATCTTCAACTCCTGGTACGACGCGGACGCCCAGAAGGCCCGGCCGATCAGTGAGCTGGTCGAGGAGTTCGAGAGCGGACGGCGCGAGGTTCCCGGCACGCGCGCGTGGAGCGAGCTGAGCGCCGCCGAGCGCTCCGACGTCCTGGGCACCTACCGCCTGGCGTACGCCTCCGACGCGCCCGTCAACTGGTGCCCCGGCCTGGGCACGGTGCTGGCCAACGAGGAGGTCACCTCCGACGGCCGCTCCGAGCGCGGCAACTTCCCCGTCTTCAAGTCCAAGCTGCGCCAGTGGAACATGCGGATCACCGCCTACGCGGACCGCCTGATCGACGACCTGGACGCGCTGGACTGGCCCGAGGCCATCAAGCTGCAGCAGCGCAACTGGATCGGCCGCAGCGAGGGCGCCCGCGTCGACTTCGCGGTGGCGGACGGCGCCGAGGCGAAGGTCACGGTCTTCACCACGCGTCCCGACACCCTGTTCGGCGCCACCTACATGGTGCTGGCCCCCGAGCACGACCTGATCGACTCCATCGTCCCCGCCGAGTGGCCCGAGGGCACCAAGGACATCTGGACCGGCGGCGCGTCCACCCCGGCCGAGGCGATCGCCGCCTACCGCAAGCAGGCGCAGTCCAAGACCGACGTCGAGCGCCAGACCGAGGGCAAGGACAAGACCGGCGTCTTCACCGGCGCGTACGCCCTCAACCCGCTGACCGGCGAGCGCGTCCCCGTCTTCGTCGCCGACTACGTGCTGATGGGCTACGGCACCGGCGCGATCATGGCCGTCCCGGGCCAGGACGAGCGCGACTGGGAGTTCGCCACCGCCTTCGACCTGCCCATCGTCCGCACCGTCCAGCCGCCCGAGGGCTGGGAGGGCGAGGCGTACGGCGGCCAGGGCCCGGCGATCAACTCCGCCAACGACGAGATCGACCTCAACGGCATGCAGGTCGACGAGGCCAAGCGCACCGTCATCGCCCACCTGAGCGAGCGCGGCATCGGCGAGGGCACCGTCAACTTCCGCCTGCGCGACTGGCTGTTCAGCCGCCAGCGCTACTGGGGCGAGCCCTTCCCGATCGTCTACGACGAGGACGGCGTCGCCCACCCGCTGCCGGAGTCGATGCTCCCGCTGGAGCTGCCCGAGGTCGAGGACTACTCGCCGCGCACCTTCGAGCCGGACGACGCGGACACCTCCCCGGAGACCCCGCTGTCCCGCAACGAGGACTGGGTCAACGTGGAGCTGGACCTCGGCGACGGCCCGAAGACGTACCGCCGCGAGACCAACACCATGCCCAACTGGGCCGGTTCCTGCTGGTACGAGCTGCGTTACCTGGACCCGCACAACGGCGAGCGCCTGGTCTCGGCCGACGCGGAGCAGTACTGGATGGGCCCGCGCGAGGGCCAGCCGCACGGCGGCGTCGACCTGTACGTCGGCGGTGCCGAGCACGCCGTGCTGCACCTGCTGTACGCCCGCTTCTGGTCCAAGATCCTCTTCGACCTGGGTCACATCTCCTCGGCCGAGCCGTTCCACAAGCTCTACAACCAGGGCATGATCCAGGCGTACGTCTACCGCGACAGCCGCGGCATCGCCGTCCCGGCCGCCGAGGTGGAGGAGCGCGACGGCGCGTACTACTACCAGGGCGAGAAGGTCAGCCGGCTGCTCGGCAAGATGGGCAAGTCCCTGAAGAACGCCGTCACGCCGGACGAGATCTGCGCCGAGTACGGTGCCGACACGCTGCGCCTGTACGAGATGGCGATGGGCCCGCTGGACGTCTCCCGCCCCTGGGACACGCGCGCGGTCGTCGGCCAGTACCGCCTGCTGCAGCGTCTGTGGCGCAACGTGGTCGACGAGAACACCGGCGAGGTCACGGTCGTCGACGCCGGGCCCGACGAGGCGACGCTGCGCGCCCTGCACAAGGCCATCGACGGCATCGGCCAGGACATGGCGAACCTGCGCTTCAACACCGCCATCGCCAAGGTGACGGAGCTGAACAACTTCGTCACCAAGCTCAGCGAGGTCCCGCGGACCGTGGCCGAGCAGCTGGTGCTGCTGGTCGCCCCGCTGGCCCCGCACATCGCCGAGGAACTGTGGCGCAAGCTGGGCCACACCGACTCGGTCGTCCACCGCGACTTCCCCGTCGCCGACCCGGCGTACCTGGTCGACGAGACCGTGACCTGCGTCGTCCAGATCAAGGGCAAGGTCAAGGCCCGTCTGGAGGTCGCCCCGTCGATCTCCGACGAGGAGCTGGAGAAGGTCGCCCTGGGCGACCCGGCGGTCGTCGCGGCGCTGGGCGGCGCCGGCATCCGCAAGGTGATCGTGCGGGCGCCGAAGCTGGTGAACATCGTCCCCGCGTAACGCCGTGCGTGACGCCCTGCGCACGCTCGTGCGCAGGGTCTAGGGGTTTGTCCCTACGGGCAGGTTGGGGGTTCTTCCGGAACCCCCAACCTGCCCGTTGCGTTTACGGTGGAGGGGTGGGGACGGACCCTGCCGTCGACGTGCCGGGCCGGTCGAGCCCTGTGGAGGAGCGCATATGGAAGCCGCCGCCGCGATCTTCGCCGTGATCTTTGCGATCCTCGTCGCGTTCGCGGTCATCGCCGCGGTCAGGGCGGTGCGGGCGGTCAAGCGCGGTGTGGACCGTACGGTCACCCAGGCGCGGCGCACGGTCGAGGACACGCGGCTCAAGGCCCGGCAGTACGTCCAGCCGGGTGCGGCGGGCGAGGTCGCGCAGCTGCGGCTCTCCCTGCGCACGTCGATGCGCGCCACCCAGGACGTGCTGCAGGCCGGCCTCGCGGACGACCCGTCCCTGTCGGAGTCCCTGGCCCTCTTCGAGCGGCTCAGCGCGCACGGCCACGAGCTCGACGACGACCTGCGCAAGCTGGAGACCGAGCCCGACAAGGGCCGGGTGGCCGCGCGCCTGCCGGAGCTGCGGGAGCGCGTGGAGCGCGTGACGCACTCGGCGGATTCGCTGCGATGGGCCGCGCAGGACCGGGCGCGGCAGTTCGCGGACGACGACCTGGCGGTCCTCAGCGAGCAGATCCGCATGGAGTCCGGGGCCCTGCGGCACTGGGAGGACGAGCCGGAGGTGACGTCCAAGCCGGCGGGCCCCGCGGCCACGCCCTCCGCTGCCGCCTCTTCCACGGCCGCTTCCTCTGCAGCCGCTTCCTCCGCGGGGGCGGCCACGGCGGGGGCCGGTGCGGCGGCTGCCGGGGAGCGGGAGCGGCCCGCGCTCAGCGGCCGGGACAAGCGGTGGCAGGCAGGGTACTCCTGGCAGAAGGCCGAGCGGCCGGAAAGCACCGCGTGAGGGCCGGGTCGGACGGGTAGGTGCAGCTCGGCCTGCCGTGGGCACGGCCGGGCGGGTACCCTCCGGTGCATGTCCCGTCATGTCGCGATCCTCACCGATTCAACGGCCTACCTGCCGCCGCAGGAGATGGAGCGGCACCGGATCACGGCCGTACCGCTGACGGTCGTCCTGGGTGACGAGGCGCTGGAGGAAGGCACCGGGATTTCGGCCCGGTCGGTCGCCCAGGCCCTGCAGAAGCGCAAGCCGGTGACCACCTCCCGGCCCGGCCCCGAGGTCTTCGCCGCGGCCTACCGCGCCGCCGCCGCGGCCGGAGCCCGGGGCATCGTCTCCCTGCACCTGTCCGCCGAGCTCTCCGGCACCTACGACGCCGCCGTGCTCGCCGCCCGGGAGGCACCCGTGCCGGTGCGGGTCGTGGACACGGGCATGGTCGCCATGGCCCTGGGCTTCTGCGCGCTGGCCGCCGCGGAGACGGCGGCGACCGGCGGCACGCTGGACGAGGTGGTGGCCGCCGCCGAGAAGCGCGCCCAGGGCACGGCGGCCTACTTCTACGTCGACACCCTCGACTACCTGCGGCGGGGCGGCCGCATCGGCACGGCACAGGCGCTGCTGGGCTCGGCGCTCGCCGTCAAACCCCTCCTGCAGCTGGAGGAGGGCCGCATCGAGCTGCGGGAGAAGGTCCGCACGTCGTCCAAGGCGATCGCGCGCCTGGAGGAGCTCGCCGTGGAGCGGGCGGGCGCGGCGCCCGTCGACATCGCGGTCCACCACCTGGCCGCCCCCGACCGGGCCGGTCTGCTCGCCGACCGGCTTCGCGAACGGGTGCCGGGGCTGGTGGGGCTGTACGTGAGCGAGGTCGGGGCGGTCATCGGGGCGCACACGGGGCCGGGATTGCTGGGCGCGGTGGTCTCCGCGCGGTAGGGGGGCAGGGTCAGCGGTGACCATCTGTTGCTCCTGAGGGTGACGGTCTTATCCACAACTGCCGGGATATCCACCGGAATTGAGCCCCCATCCCACGGGGCGGCGAACGCGGCTACGGTCGCGCTCATGACTTCTCGATCACACGCTGTGCATGCCGCCGGTGCCCGGTCGCTCGCCGAGGACTTCGGCTCGCTGCGGGCCAGGGCGTCGTCGTCCCCGGAGCTCAACGCCGTGCCCGTCTACGGCCGTTGGTGGAGTGCGGTGCGGGAGCGGCTGCCGGTCTGGGTCCAACTGCGGTGCGGCATCGAGCCGAAGACGTTGGCCGCGCTCGCCGTGGTGCTGGTGGCGGCGGTCGTTCTGGCCGGGTACCACTTCTGGGCCGGGCGGCCGCAGACGGTGCGGGCCCCGGTGCGCGAAGGACCGGCGGCGATGGCCCCGGCGGCGGACCGGCCGGCGGCCGCGAGAGCGGCGCCGCCTCCGGGTACCGGTCAGGGACCGGCCCCGGCTCCTGACGCGACGGCCTTGGCCGGGGCGGGCGCGCGGGGGGTGGTGGTGGACGTGGCGGGCAAGGTGCTGCACCCCGGCATCCAGCAGCTGCCACCGGGGTCACGGGTCGCCGACGCGCTGGCGGCGGCCGGGGGAGTCCGTCCGGGCGTCGATACGGCCGGCCTGAACCGGGCGAGGGTGCTCAGCGACGGCGAACAGATCCTGGTGGGAGTGGCGGGCGGTGGCACGGGCGGGGCCGCCGGCGGCCCGGGGGTGCCGGGCGGGAACGCTGGTTCCGGTGGCTCTGGTGGCTCTGGTGGCTCTGGTGGCTCTGGTGGCCCTGGTGGTTCCGGCGGGTTGGGCGGCCCCGGCGTCCTGGGCGCGCCGAACGCGGGGAAGGCGCCGGGCGGGCCCGTCAGCCTCAATTCCGCCACGCTGGAGCAGCTGGACGGCCTGCCGGGCGTCGGCCCGGTCCTCGCCCAGCACATCCTCGACTACCGCACCCGGCACGGCGGCTTCCGTTCCGTCGCCGACCTCCGCAAGGTCAACGGCATCGGCGCCCGGCGCTTCACCGACCTCAAGCCCCTGGTCCAGCCATGAGGCCGGGCGGCCCGTCCGCAGCCGCGGCCGGGGCGGTGACGGAGGGGCGCCGGCCGGGCGGGGCCGACCTCCGGCTGGCCGCACCCGCGCTCGCCGCCTGGGCAGCGGCGGCGACGGCACTGACGGCGGACGGTGCCTGCGTGGCGCTCGCGTGCACGGCGGCCGTGGCGACGGCCTGCCTCCTGTCGGCCGTCGTGCGGCGCGGGGCGGTGGGCGCGGTGGCGACGGTGTTGCTCTGCGCCGCCGCCGGCGGGGCGGCCGGCGCCCTGGCGGGAGCGGAGGTGCGCCGGGGGCCGCTGGCCGAGCTGGCGCGCCGCCACGAGCAGGTGAGCGTCGAGGTGACGGTCACCGGCGATCCGCGGGCCACGCGGCCCCGGGTGCACGGGCCGGCCCGCGCCGCGCCCGCGGTGGTCGTGGAGGCGGAGGCCACCCGGCTCGTCGCCCCGGGCGGGGCGGTCGGGGTGCGCACGCCCGTGCTGCTGGTGGCCCATCAGTCCTGGCGGGAGCTGCTGCCGTCCACCCGGCTGAGGGTGGAGGGCAAGCTCGCGCCGCCGGTGCGGGCCGGGGAGCGCTTGGCGGCCGTGCTGCGCGTCAGCGGACAGGGCCCGCCCGAGGTCCTCGGCGGGCCCTCGTCCCTCCAGCGCGCGGCGGGCCGCCTGCGGGAGGGCCTGCGGGCCGCCACGGACGGGCTGGCACCGGACGCCCGGGCGCTGCTGCCGGGGCTCGTCGTGGGCGACACCTCCCGGGTGCCCCCGGATCTGGACGAGGCGTTCCGGGGCACCGACATGACGCACCTTCTGGCGGTGTCGGGGGGAAACCTCGCCGTGCTGCTCGTCCTCCTCCTCGGGCCGCCGCACCTCGCCGCACGTGCCGAGCGGCGCGGGCCGGCCGCCCGGCTGGGCATCCCGCTGCGGCTGACGGCGGTGCTCGGCGGCGGGCTGGCGCTGGGGTTCGTGCTGGTGTGCCGGCCCGAGCCGAGCGTGCTGCGGGCCGCCGCGTGCGGCCTGATCACACTGCTGGCCATCGGGACGGGCCGCCGCCGCAGTCTGCTGCCCGCCCTCGCGGCGGCCGTCCTGCTGCTGGTGCTCTACGACCCGTGGCTGGCGCGGAGTTACGGCTTCCTGCTCTCGGTCCTCGCCACCGGGGCCCTGCTGACCCTGGCGCCGCGCTGGAGCGCGGCGCTGCGACGGCGGGGAGTGCCGCCGCGCGTGGCGGAGGCCCTGGCGGCGGCGGGCGCGGCGCAGGCGGTGTGTGCGCCGGTGATCGTCGTGCTGGCGGCCCGGGTGAGCCTGGTGGCGGTGCCGTGCAACCTCCTTGCGGAGCCGGCCGTGGCACCCGCCACCGTCCTGGGCTTCGCCGCCCTGGCCGTCGCCCCCGTGGCGCTGCCGCTGGCCAAGGGCCTCGCCTGGCTGGCCGGCTGGCCCGCCGCGTGGACGGCGACGGTGGCCCGTTCGGGTGCGGGGCTGCCCGGGGCGGGCTTCGACTGGCCGGGGAGCTGGCGGGGCGGGCTGCTGCTGGCCGCGGTCATGGGCGCCGCCGTCCTCGCCGCCCGGCCCTTGGTGCGCCGCCCCTGGGCCTGTGCCGGATGCGCGGTGCTCCTGCTGCTGGCGCTCGTGCGCCCCGCACCGCTGACGCGGTTCGTCACGGGCTGGCCGCCGCCCGGGTGGCGGCTGGTGGCGTGCGACGTCGGCCAAGGGGACGCCCTGGTCCTGGCCGCCGGTCCGCGGACCGCCGTGGTCGTGGACGCCGGCCCCGAGCCGCGCGCGGTCGACCGCTGCCTGCGGGATCTGGGCGTCGAGCGCGTACCGCTCCTGCTGCTGAGTCACTTCCACGCCGACCACGTCGACGGCCTGCCCGGCGTGCTGCGCGGGCGGGCGGTCGGGGTGATCGAGACGACGGGGTTCGCCGAGCCGGCGGGCCGGGCCGCGTTCGTGCGGCACGAGGCGGGACGGGCACGCGTGCCGGTCGTCGAGGCTGTGCCGGGGGAGCGGCGGCGGATCGGGGAGTTGTCCTGGGAGGTGCTGTGGCCGCCGCCCGCGGGAGAGTCGGCCGTGGCCGAGGACGGGCCCAACGACGCCAGCGTCGCCCTCCTCGTCCGCACCGCCGGCCTCACGCTCGCCCTGCTCGGCGACCTCGAACCGCCGGCCCAGCAGGAGCTGTGGGAGACCCACCAGGACCTTCCCCCGGTGGACGTCCTCAAGGTCGCCCACCACGGCTCCGCCCACCAGGACCCGCGGCTGCTGCACGTCCTGCGCCCCCGCCTGGCCGTCGTCTCGGCCGGCGCCGGCAACCCCTACGGCCACCCGGCCGCCCGCACGCTCACGGCACTGAGGGCCGAGGGCGCCGTCGTGCTGCGTACCGACACGGACGGGCCGATCGCGGTGACCGCCACGGCAACGGCCGTCACACCGGGCCGCAGCCCGACTCCCGCGCACCGTCGCCGCGGAGGACGGGCCGGTCGCGCAGGACCGGGGAGACGCCCAGGCGGGCCGGTGCGCCCGGGCCGTGCAGGGCGGGACGGGGTCTCGGCCCCGCGGCCCCGGGGAGGCCGGGTCGGAGGTCGTGGCCGGAGCTCGGGCCCGCGGCCGCCACCGGCCGCCGGGAGTGCCGTGGCCGGCCGGTGGTGGGCAAGGTGGCGGCCCCGCGGCCGCCCGGAGGGCGTGGCCCCCGGGAAGGGTCAGGTGGTTTCGACCCAGCCGTCGTACTCCTCGGCCAGTTCGCGCAGGGCGGCGACGTCCAGGTCGCCGTTCGGGTCCTCCAGGACCACCAGCCACTGGGCGTCCTCGGCGTCGTCCTCGCCGGCGAGGGCCTCGCGGACGATCTGGGGCTCCTCGTCGAGGCCGAAGCGCTCGCCGGCCTCGTCGGCGGCCTCGCCGGCGGCGTCGCGGTCGGGGAGCACCAGCAGGTGCCGTACGGGTTCGGAAGTACCGGAGAAGGAGAAAGCGCTGCTCACCCGCTCATTGTGCGGCATGCCCCGACGGTCGTTGCGAGGGGAGTGTCATGGGCGCATGGGATGCTGGGGGCGATGGCCAGGAAGACTGCAACCGACGACCTGCTCGCCCCCGTCACGCTCGCCGTGGGTCAGGAGGATCTCCTCCTCGACCGCGCCGTGCAGGAGGTGGTGGCGGCGGCCCGTGCGGCCGACGCCGACACCGACGTCCGTGACCTCACCTCCGACGCGCTCCAGCCCGGCACGCTCGCCGAGCTGACGAGCCCGTCGCTGTTCGCCGAACGCAAGGTCGTGATCGTCCGGAACGCCCAGGACCTGTCCGCGGACACGATCAAGGACGTCAAGGGCTACCTCGGAGCCCCCGCCGAGGAGATCACACTCGTCCTGCTGCACGCCGGCGGCGCCAAGGGCAAGGGACTGCTGGACGCGGCCCGCAAGGCGGGGGCCCGCGAGGTCGCCTGCCCCAAGATGACCAAGCCGGCCGACCGGCTGGCGTTCGTGCGGTCGGAGTTCCGGGCGACCGGGCGCTCGGCGACCCCCGAGGCGTGCCAGGCCCTGGTCGACGCCATCGGCAGCGACCTGCGCGAGCTGGCGAGCGCCTGCACACAGCTCGTCGCCGACGTCGAGGGCACCATCGACGAATCCGTCGTGGCCCGCTACTACACGGGCCGCGCCGAGGCGTCCAGCTTCACGGTCGCCGACCGTGCCGTGGAGGGCCGGGCGGCAGAGGCCCTGGAGGCGCTGCGCTGGGCCATGTCCACCGGAGTGGCCCCCGTGCTGATCACCAGCGCCCTGGCCCAGGGCGTGCGCTCCATCGGCAAGCTCGCCTCGGCCCCGCGCGGCGCCCGGCCGGGCGATCTCGCCCGGGAGCTCGGCATGCCGCCGTGGAAGATCGACCGGGTGCGGCAGCAGATGCGCGGCTGGTCGGCCGACGGGGTGGCCGTGGCGCTCACGGCCATCGCCGAGGCCGACGCCGGCGTCAAGGGCGGGGGCGACGACCCCGAGTACGCCTTGGAGAAGGCCGTCGTCGCCGTGGCCCGCGCCGCCCGCAGCCGCGGCTGAGCCGCGTTCCCCAGGCGTTTTCCGTAGCCGACGGCCCGTAGGGGCGTTCTCCTTCTCGTAGGAGAAGGAGAACGCCCCTACGGGCCCACCTCTTGCCTTCAGGCAAAGGAAAAACGCCAGAGGCCCCGTGTCTGCCCTGGGGAAGGGCGGGCACGGGGCCTCTGGAGCGTTCTGGTGAGCCCCGGAGGGGCTCGTGCCGCACCCGCGTGGCGAACGACCGGGGGCGGCGGGGTGCCGGTCCGGAGCGGTAGAGGGGCCGCTGGATCCGTTACCGGCGAGGGGGCCGGGGCTCACGCCCCGGAAAGGCTTCAGCCCTTGAGGGCGGCAACCTGCTTGGCCAGCGCCGACTTCTTGTTGGCGGCGGCGTTCTTGTGCAGGACACCCTTGCTGGCGGCCTTGTCGAGCTTCTTGCCGGCGAAGGCGACGGCGGCGGTGGCCTTCTCGGCGTCACCGGCGACGATGGCCTCGCGGGCCGCACGGACGGCGGTCTTGACCGAGGACTTGACGGCCTTGTTACGCAGGCGCGCCTTCTCGTTGGTCTTGATCCGCTTCATCTGGGACTTGATGTTCGCCACGAAAAGAGCCTTTTCAGGTTCGTTGGATTTCGATGAGTGCCGGGAGTCGTGAGAGAGGGCACGACAGGCACAGTGGACCAGGCTACCAGGAGGCCCGACGGCGTCCCAAACCGGACGGTGCCCGCCGCTCATGGGACCATGGTGGAGTCGTCATACCCGACTCCCGCCGAGACCAGCGTTCAAACGCCGAAGTCACCGAATGGATCCTGCGTGCCCGCGACCCCTACCAACGTGCCGGAGCCGAGCCGTACCGACCCGGCTCTGATCCGTAACTTCTGCATCATCGCGCACATCGACCATGGCAAGTCGACGCTCGCCGACCGGATGCTCCAGCTGACCGGCGTGGTCGACCAGCGGCAGATGCGCGCGCAGTACCTCGACCGGATGGACATCGAGCGCGAGCGCGGCATCACGATCAAGTCCCAGGCCGTCCGTCTCCCCTGGGCGCCCACCGAGGACAAGGGCAACACCCACATCCTCAACATGATCGACACGCCGGGCCACGTCGACTTCACCTACGAGGTCTCGCGCTCCCTGGCCGCGTGCGAGGGCTGCATCCTCCTCGTGGACGCCGCCCAGGGCATCGAGGCCCAGACCCTCGCCAACCTCTACCTGGCGATGGAGAACGACCTCACGATCATCCCGGTCCTCAACAAGATCGACCTCCCGGCCGCCCAGCCGGAGAAGTTCGCCGCCGAGCTGGCGAACCTCGTCGGCTGCGAGCCCGAGGACGTGCTCCGGGTCTCCGCGAAGACCGGCGTCGGCGTCGACGAGCTGCTCGACAAGGTCGTCGCCCAGGTCCCGGCCCCGGTCGGCGTCAAGGACGCCCCGGCCCGCGCGATGATCTTCGACTCGGTCTATGACTCCTACCGCGGCGTGGTCACCTACGTCCGTGTCGTCGACGGTGAGCTCAAGAAGCGCGAGCGCATCAAGATGATGTCGACCGGCGCCACCCACGAGCTGCTGGAGATCGGTGTCTCCTCGCCCGAGATGACGCCCGCCGACGGCCTCGGCGTCGGCGAGGTGGGCTACATCATCACCGGCGTGAAGGACGTGCGGCAGTCCAAGGTCGGTGACACGATCACCTCCCAGCAGAACGGCGCCACCGAGGCGCTGGGCGGCTACAAGGACCCCAAGCCGATGGTGTTCTCGGGCCTGTACCCGCTGGACGGCTCGGACTACCCGGAGCTGCGCGAGGCCCTCGACAAGCTCCAGCTCAACGACGCCGCGCTCGTCTACGAGCCGGAGACCTCCGCCGCCCTCGGCTTCGGCTTCCGCGTCGGCTTCCTCGGCCTGCTCCACCTGGACGTGGTCCGCGAGCGGCTGGAGCGCGAGTTCGGCCTCGACCTCATCGCCACCGCGCCCAACGTGGTCTACAACGTGCGGATGGAGGACGGCGCCGAGCACGTCGTCACCAACCCGAGCGAGTTCCCCGAGGGCAAGATCGCCGAGGTGCACGAGCCGGTCGTCAAGGCGACCGTCCTCGCGCCCACCGAGTTCGTCGGCGCGATCATGGAGCTCTGCCAGTCCCGCCGCGGCACGATGCTGGGCATGGACTACCTCTCCGAGGACCGGGTCGAGCTGCGCTACACCCTGCCCCTGGCAGAGATCGTCTTCGACTTCTTCGACCAGCTGAAGTCCAAGACCCGCGGCTACGCCTCCCTCGACTACGAGCCCACCGGCGAGCAGACCGCCGACCTGGTCAAGGTCGACATCCTGCTGCACGGCGACAAGGTCGACGCCTTCTCCGCGATCACGCACAAGGACAAGGCGTACGCGTACGGCGTCCGCCTCGTCGCCAAGCTGCGCGAGCTGATCCCGCGGCAGAACTTCGAGGTGCCGATCCAGGCCGCCATCGGCTCCCGGGTCATCGCCCGCGAGACCGTCCGCGCCATCCGCAAGGACGTCCTCGCCAAGTGCTACGGCGGTGACATCTCCCGTAAGCGGAAGCTGCTGGAGAAGCAGAAGGAAGGCAAGAAGCGGATGAAGATGGTCGGCAGCGTGGAGGTCCCGCAGGAGGCCTTCATCGCGGTGCTGTCCAGCGACGAGGGTGGCGAGAAGGGCAAGAAGTAGCGGCAGCCCCGGCTCCGGACCTCCCCGTGAGGGCCGGAGCAGCCCGGTCCGCAAGGTGCCCGTTCCCGTCAGGGGGCGGGCGCTTTTGCGCTGCCTCCCCCTTGTGTTCCCCCTATTCCCGCGATGGCCTCTTACGCGATGGGCCCTTCGGCTCTACCCTGATCACTGCTCGGAAGGTTACTCGCGAGTCACCAGCAATGAAGCGGGCCCCGGAGGATGCCGTGACGGACACACAGGCTTTGATCGAGAACCGGCCGCCGTCCGTGGCGACCCTGTTCGTCGAACGGGTCGAGACCACACCCGACGCCGAGGCGTACCGGTACCCCGTGCCCCCGGCCTCCGGCACCGGACCCGACGACTGGGCCTCGCTCACCTGGCGTGAGGCGGCCGACCGCGTCTTCGCCATCGCCGCCGGCTTCATCGACCTCGGCATCCTTCCGGAGCAGCGGATCGCCCTGTCCTCCGCCACCCGCCTGGAGTGGATCCTGGCCGACCTCGGCATCATGTGCGCCGGAGCGGCCACCACGCCCGTGTATCCGAGCACCAACGCCGACGAGACCGCGTTCATGCTCTCCGACGCCGAGTGCCGCATCCTCGTCGCCGAGGACGCCGCGCAGCTCGCCAAGGCGCGCCTGCGCCGGGCCGACCTGCCGGACCTCGCCCACGTCGTCGTCCTCGACGCCGCGGACGCGGTGCCCGCCGAGGGCGACCCGGAGGGCTGGGTGCTCTCCCTCGCCGACCTGGAGAAGCGCGGCGCCGCCCGTCTCGAACAGCAGCCCGGTGCGGTGCGCGAGCGCATCGACGGCCTGCGCTCCGAGCAGCTCGCGACGCTCATCTACACCTCCGGCACCACCGGCCGCCCGAAGGGCGTCCGGCTGCGGCACGACGCCTGGTCGTACATGGCCCGCGCGATCCAGGCCACGGAGCTGGCCCGGCCCGACGACATCCAGTACCTGTGGCTGCCGCTCGCGCACGTCTTCGGCAAGGTGCTCACCGCCGGGCACATCACGGTCGGGCACGTCACCGCCGTCGACGGACGGGTCGACAAGATAATCGAGAACCTGCCGGTCGTCCGGCCGACCTACATGGCCTCCGTGCCGCGCATCTTCGAGAAGGTCTACAACGGGGTCGCCGCCAAGGCCCGCGAGGCCGGCGGCGCCAAGTACAAGATCTTCCGCTGGGCGGTCGAGGTCGCCCGCGAGTACGCCAAGGTCTCCCAGGACAACTTCCGCCGTACCGGCAGCGCGTCCGTGCCCTTCGCCCTGGCCGCCAAGCACCGCGCCGCCGACGCCCTCGTCTACGGCAAGATCCGCGAGGCGTTCGGCGGCCGGCTGCGGGCCTGCGTCTCCGGCGCCTCCGCCCTCGCCCCCGACATCGGTTACTTCTTCGCCGGCGCCGGCATCCACATCCTGGAGGGCTACGGCCTCACCGAGACCAGCGCCGCCAGCCTCGTCAACCCCGGCGAGGCGTACCGGACGGGCACGGTCGGCAAGCCGCTGCCCGGCACCGAGGTCCGCATCGCCGACGACGGCGAGATCCTGCTGCGCAGCCCCGGCGTGATGGAGTGCTACCACGGGCAGCCCGAGAAGACGGCCGAAGTCCTCGAACCCGACGGCTGGTTCCACACCGGCGACATCGGCGAGCTCTCCCCGGACGGCTACCTGCGCATCACCGACCGGAAGAAGGACCTGATCAAGACCTCGGCCGGCAAGTACGTCGCCCCCGCCGAGATCGAGGGCCGGTTCAAGGCCGTGTGCCCGTTCGTCTCCAACATCCTGGTGCACGGCGCGGACCGGAACTTCTGCACCGCCCTCATCGCGCTCGACGGCCCCGCCATCGAGGGCTGGGCGAAGGAGCACGGCATGGAGGGCCGGTCGTACGCGGAGGTGGTGGCCGCCAAGGAGACCGAGGAGCTCATCGCGGGCTACGTCCAGCGGCTCAACGAGGGGCTCCAGCGCTGGCAGACGATCAAGAAGTTCCGGCTGCTGCCGCGCGATCTCGACGTCGAGCACGGCGAGCTCACGCCCAGCCTCAAGCTCAAGCGGCCGGTCGTCGAGCGCGAGTACAAGGCCCTGATCGAGGAGATGTACGAGGGCGCGCGGGAGGACTGACGCGCGTACCCGACCACGCGTACCGACCACTCGTAAGGCTCACTTACCCGACTCCTCCCCCCTGAACGCAGACGGTCTGTCACTCTGTCCGTGGTGAATCCCCGCACCATGCCGTGAGCGGTCAGGAGCGTCACCGTGAGGACATCAGCAGCCGCGGGCAAGGACGGGCCGGTAGCGCGCACACCGGCCCGTACGCCCCATGCGACGACCGGCCCCGGTGGCGCCGACGGCCCGCCCACAGCCCGCACCAGCCTGCCCGGCGACGCCCGCGCGCCCTCGGCCGCCCGCCGGTTCGTCCGTACGGTCCTCGCCGGCTGGAACGCCCACGCCGTGGTCACCGACGATGCGACGCTGCTGGTCAGCGAGCTGGTCACCAATGCCGTCGTGCACGCCGGCACCTCCGTCGACCTGGAGTGCCGGCTCGACCCGGCGCCCGGCGGCAGCCTCGTCGTCGAGGTCACCGACCACCACCCCGCCCGCGAGCTGCGGGCCCGCCCCCGCCAGGGCTGCGGCGACCGCGACGGCCCGGCCCACGGCGGCCAGGGCCTGCGCCTCGTCGCCGAGCTGGCCGAGACCTGGGGCACCGCCTACCGCCGCACCGACAAGACCGTCTGGTTCCACCTGCCGACCAGCCCCGCCGCCCACAGCACCGGCACCCTCTCCGAACAGGCCCTCCTGCGCGACCTGCGCGTCGCCGAGATCCTCGCCCCCGGCGCCGGCGAGCCGGCCGCCCGCCGCACCGGCGAGCGCGGCAGCAGCCACCGCGCCCTGTCCTTCCTCGCCGAGGCGTCCGAACTGCTCGCCGGCCAGTTCGACGAGGACATGGTGGCCTCCCTCGCCACCCAGCTCGCCGTCCCCCGCCTCGCCGACTGGTGCGCCGTCTGGCTCGACGCCGACGGCGCGCCCGGCCCGATCCGGCCCGTCCCCCGCCTCGCCCGCGTCTGGCACGCCCGCGAGAGCCGCATCGAGCCCCTCCGCCTCGCCCTCCAGCGCACCCCGCCGGTCCTGCCCGCCGCAGGCCACGCCGTCCCCTGGCCGCACGGCCCGTCCGGGCGGTGCGGCCAGGACGGCACGCACCGCCCCGACGCACCCGACGGCACCGCGCTGGCCTGCCGCCTCGTCGCCGGCGGCCGCGGCATCGGCACCCTCCTCCTCGGCCGCAGCGCCCCCGCCACCATGGCCGACGACGTCGCCTGCCTCGTCGAGGACTTCGCCCGCCGCGTCGCCCTGGCCCTCGCCTCGGCCCGCCAGTACACCCGCCAGGCCACCATCAGCCGCATCCTCCAGCGCGGCCTGCTGCCGCGTGGCGTCGCCGAGATCCCCGGCGTCGAGAAGGCCGTCGTCTACGAACCCCGGGGCGGCGCCTCCGCCGGCGGCGACTTCTACGACGTCTTCGGCGCCGGCCACGGACGCTGGTGCTTCGCCCTCGGCGACGTCTGCGGCAGCGGCCCCGAGGCCGCGGTGACCACCGGCTTCGTCCGCCCCTGGCTGCGGTTGCTGGCCAAGGAGGGCTACGGCGTCGCCGACGTCCTGAACCGGCTCAACCGGCTCCTGTGCGAGGAGGCCGCGGAGGCCGCCGAGAGCGGCACGTCCCCCCGCTTCCTGTCCCTGCTCCACGGCGAGCTCGTCCCCCACGCCCAGGGCATCCGCTGCACCCTCGCCAGCGCCGGCCATCCGCTGCCGCTGCTCCTGCGCCCCGACGGCACCGTGCGGCCCGCCGCCGCGCCGCAGACCCTGCTCGGCGTCGTCGAGGACGTCGGCTACGGCAGCGAGACCTTCGACCTGACCCCCGGGGACACACTGCTGTGCGTCACCGACGGCGTCACCGAGCGCAAGTCCGGCAACCGCCTCTTCGACGACGGCGACGGCCTCGCCACCGCCCTCGCCGGCTGCACGGGCCTGACGGCCGAGGACGTCGCCGGGCGCATCCGGCGTGCCGTCCACGGCTTCTCCCGCACGCCCCTGGACGACGACCTGGCGCTGCTGGTCCTCCGCGCCACCTGAGCATCTCCGGCGATGCCGGACAATGGACCCCATGCCTTCCGTACTGCCTGACGGCGAGCCCATGCCCGAGGACGGGGCACTGCCCCGCCACGCCCTCGACGGCTCCGGGCAGCGGCCCCTCGGCTTCTACCTGCACGTCCCCTACTGCGCCACCCGCTGCGGGTACTGCGACTTCAACACCTACACCGCGAGCGAGCTGCGCGGCTCCGGCGGCGCCCTCGCCTCCCGCGACAACTACGCCGACACCGTCGCCGAGGAGATCCGGCTGGCCCGCAAGGTGCTCGGCGACGACCCGCGGCCCGTCGAGACGGTCTTCGTCGGCGGCGGCACGCCCACGCTCCTGCCCGCCGCGGACCTGGGCCGGATGCTCGCCGCGATCCGCGACGAATTCGGCCTCGCGGAGGGGGCCGAGGTCACCACCGAGGCCAACCCCGAGTCGGTCGACCCCCGCTACCTGGAAGAACTGCGGGCCGCGGGCTTCAACCGGGTCTCCTTCGGCATGCAGAGCGCACGCCAGCACGTCCTGAAGATCCTCGACCGCACACACACCCCCGGCCGCCCCGAGGCGTGTGTGGCCGAGGCCCGCGCCGCCGGCTTCGAGCACGTCAACCTGGACCTGATCTACGGCACGCCGGGAGAGAGCGACGACGACTGGCGCGCCTCCCTGGACGCCGTCGTCGGGGCCGGCCCCGACCACGTGTCGGCCTACGCCCTGATCGTCGAGGAGGGCACGCAGCTCGCCCGGCGCATCCGGCGCGGCGAGGTGCCGATGACGGACGACGACGTGCACGCCGACCGCTACCTGATCGCCGAGGAGGCCCTCTCGGCCGCCGGCTTCGCCTGGTACGAGGTCTCCAACTGGGCCACGAGTGCCGCCGGGCGCTGCCGCCACAACGAGCTCTACTGGCGCGGCGCCGACTGGTGGGGCGCCGGGCCCGGCGCACACTCCCACGTCGGGGGCGTGCGGTGGTGGAACGTCAAGCACCCGGGCGCGTACGCGCAGGCCCTCGCGGAGGGGCGGTCGCCGGGGGCGGGGCGCGAGGTCCTCTCCGAGGAGGACCGCCGCGTCGAGCGCATCCTGCTGGAGCTGCGCCTGGAGGAGGGGTGCCCGCTGTCGTTGCTGAAGCCGGCGGGGGCCGCGGCGGCGGCGCGCGCTCTGGCGGACGGGCTGCTGCAGCCCGGCCCGTACGAGGCCGGACGTGCGGTCCTCACGCTGCGGGGGCGGCTGCTGGCCGATGCGGTGGTGCGGGACCTGGTGGACTGAGGCCCGAAACCGGGGGCTCCGCCCCCGGACCCCCCGTCCTCAAACGCCGGACGGGCTCACCTTGAGCCCACCGGCACCGTCACGAAATCGATCAGCTCCTCCACCCGCCCCAGCAGCGCCGGCTCCAGGTCCCTGTACGAGCGCACGCCCGAAAGGATCCGCTGCCAGGCGGCACCGGTGTTCGGCGGCCAGCCCAGGGCCCGGCAGACGCCCGTCTTCCAGTCCTGCCCCCGCGGCACCCGCGGCCACTGGGCGATGCCCACCGACGACGGCTTCACCGCCTCCCACACGTCCACGTACGGGTGGCCGACGACCAGCACGTCGTCGCCCGTGACGGAGGCCGCGATCCGCGACTCCTTCGTGCCGGGGACGAGGTGGTCCACGAGCACCCCCAGCCGTGCGTCCGGGCCCGGCGCGAACGAGCGGACGATGGCCGGCAGGTCGTCGATGCCCTCCAGGTACTCCACCACCACGCCCTCGATGCGCAGGTCGTCACCCCACACCCGTTCCACGAGCTCCGCGTCGTGGCGGCCTTCCACGTAGATGCGCCCGGCGCGTGCCACACGCGCCCGCGCGCCGGGGACGGCGATGGATCCGGAAGCCGTCCGTGCGGGGCCCTGCGGGGCGGCCGTGGAGGGGGCCGGGCGGACGAGGGTGACGACGCGCCCTTCCAGCAGGAAGCCGCGGGGCTCCATGGGGAAGACGCGGTGCTTGCCGAAGCGGTCCTCCAGCGTCACCACCGGCCCCTGCGCCGTCTTCTCGCAGCGGATCACGGCACCGCAGAAGCCCGTCGTGACCTCCTCCACCACGAGGTCCACCTCCGCCGGCACCTCGGGCGCGGGAGCGCTCCGCTTCCACGGCGGGGTCAGATCGGGTCCGTAGTCTCTGCTGCGCATGCGCGCCATTGTGGATCACGACGGTGGATCACGACGGGCCGAACAGGTCCGCCAGCGCGTCCCGCTGCGCCCGTACGAAGGCGGCGTCGACCACCGCCCCGTGCCCCGGCACGTACACCGCGTCCTCGCCGCCCAGGGCGAGCAGCCGGTCCAGCGCCGCGGGCCAGGCGTGCGGCAGGGCGTCCGGGCCGGCCTGGGGCGCGCCGGACTCCTCGACCAGGTCGCCGCAGAAGACGACCTCGGGCGCACCGCCCGCGCCCGCCACCAGCACGGCCAGGTCATGGGCCGTGTGCCCGGGCCCCACGTTGGCCAGCAGCGCGCGCCGTCCGCCGCCCAGGTCGACCGTCAGCTCCCCGGTGACCGGGTGGTGGGGGATCACCAGCAGCTCGACGGACTCGGCCGCGACCTCCGGGTCCAGGCCGTGCCGCACCGCGTCCCGCCGCAGCCCGGCGCGCTCGCGCTGCATCAGCTCGGCCACGCCCACGGCACCGTGGACCTGCACGCCCGCGAACGCCGCCGTGCCCAGGACGTGGTCGAAGTGCGGATGCGTGAGTGCGATATGCGTCACGGGCAGCCCGAAGAGGTCCTGCACCTCGCGCCGGATCTCCACCCCCTCGCGCAAGGAGGAGCCCGTGTCGACGACCAGGACCCCGTCCGCCCCCGCGACGGCGCCCACCGTCGCGTCCCAGCCCGGCAGCCGGCGGCGCGCGACACCCGGCGCGAGCTGCTCCCAGCGCGCCCCCGCAGCGCCGGAATCCCCGTGATTCTCCATACCGCGACGCTAGCCGCAGAGCGGTACCGTTGCCTGCCCGGGTCGCTGCCGGTGGCTCGCGGTGAGGGCGGCCCTTGCCCTGGCCGTGGGGCCCGGCCGTACACTGGCTGAAGGGTTCTGGCACTCGTGACCTTTGAGTGCCAAGGGCGCGGACGCTGTGAGCCGCACAGCCCGCCGGACCCCGCAAGACGGTTTTGACCAACTGGACTGGAGGTGCGCGCAATGCTGAGCGAACGCAGGCTTGAGGTGTTGCGCGCCATCGTTCAGGACTACGTGGGCACCGAGGAGCCCGTCGGCTCCAAAGCCCTCACCGAGCGGCACCGCCTCGGGGTCTCCCCGGCCACGGTGCGCAACGACATGGCCGCGCTGGAGGACGAGGGCTTCATCGCCCAGCCCCACACGAGCGCCGGTCGCATCCCCACCGACAAGGGCTACCGTCTCTTCGTCGACAAGCTGGCGGGCGTCAAGCCCCTGTCGACCCCGGAGCGGCGCGCCATCCAGAATTTCCTGGACGGTGCCGTCGACCTGGACGACGTGGTCGCCCGCACGGTGCGGCTGCTTGCGCAGCTGACGCGGCAGGTCGCGGTGGTGCAGTACCCCTCGCTGACGCGTTCGACCGTGCGTCACGTGGAGCTGCTCGCGCTGGCCCCGGCCCGGGTGATGCTGGTGCTGATCACGGACACCGGCCGGGTCGAGCAGCGCATGGTCGACTGCCCGGCTCCGTTCGGCGAGACCGCGCTGGCCGACCTGCGGGCCCGGCTGAACAGCCGTGTCGTGGGGCGGCGCTTCACGGACGTGCCGCAGCTGGTGCAGGACCTCCCCGAATCCTTCGAGCAGGACGACCGCGGAACCGTTTCTACGGTCCTCGCCACCCTGCTGGAGACACTGGTCGAGGAGACCGAGGAACGGCTGATGATCGGCGGTACCGCCAATCTCACTCGTTTCGGTCATGACTTCCCCCTGACGATCCGGCCCGTGCTGGAGGCGTTGGAGGAGCAGGTCGTGCTGCTCAAGCTGCTCGGCGAGGCGAAGGACTCGGAGATGACCGTGCGCATCGGTCACGAGAACGCCCACGAGGGACTGAACTCCACATCCGTCGTCGCCGTCGGCTACGGTTCGGGCGACGAGGCCGTCGCCAAACTCGGCGTGGTCGGACCGACCCGCATGGACTACCCCGGAACGATGGGAGCGGTACGCGCAGTGGCACGTTACGTCGGACAGATCCTGGCGGAGTCGTAAGTGGCCACGGACTACTACGCGGTCCTGGGCGTACGGCGCGACGCCTCGCAGGACGAGATCAAGAAGGCATTCCGTCGTCTCGCGCGCGAGCTGCACCCGGACGTCAATCCGGACCTGAAGACGCAGGAGCGGTTCAAGGAGATCAACGCCGCTTACGAGGTGCTCTCCGACCCGCAGAAGAAGCAGGTCTACGACCTCGGCGGCGACCCGCTGTCCTCCTCGGGCGGCGCGGGCGCCGGTGCCGGCGGCTTCGGTGCCGGCTTCGGCAACTTCTCCGACATCATGGACGCCTTCTTCGGCCAGGCGTCGCAGCGCGGTCCGCGCTCGCGCACGCGCCGCGGCCAGGACGCCATGATCCGGCTCGAAGTCTCCATGACCGAGGCGGCCTTCGGCACGACCAAGGAGATCCAGGTCGACACGGCCGTCGTCTGCACCACGTGCAGCGGCGAGGGTGCGGCCCCCGGCACGTCCGCGCAGACCTGTGACATGTGCCGCGGACGGGGCGAGGTCTCGCAGGTCACGCGGTCCTTCCTGGGCCAGGTCATGACCTCCCGTCCCTGCCCGCAGTGCCAGGGCTTCGGCACGGTCGTGCCGACCCCGTGCCCGGAGTGCGCCGGCGACGGCCGCGTGCGGTCGCGGCGGACCCTGACGGTGAAGATCCCGGCAGGTGTCGACAACGGCACCCGCATCCAGCTCGCGGGCGAGGGCGAGGTCGGCCCCGGCGGCGGCCCCGCCGGCGATCTCTACGTGGAGATCCACGAGACCCCGCACCCGGTCTTCCAGCGTCGTGGCGACGACCTGCACTGCACGGTCACCATCCCGATGACGGCGGCCGCGCTCGGCACGAAGGTGCCGCTGGAGACGCTGGACGGCGTCGAGGAGATCGACATCCGCCCGGGCACGCAGTCCGGCCAGTCGATCCCGCTGCACCAGCGAGGCGTCACCCACCTGCGTGGCGGCGGCCGCGGCGACCTCATCGTGCACGTCGAGGTCACCACGCCCACCAAGCTGGACCCGCAGCAGGAGGACCTGCTGCGCCAGCTGGCGAAGATCCGCGGCGAGGAGCGCCCGATGGGCGAGTTCAAGCCGGGGCAGCAGGGGCTGTTCTCGCGGCTGAAGGATGCGTTCAACGGGCGGTAGGCGCCCTCCACGCTTGACGGCCGTCCCCGGGCACGGGGGCGGCCGGTGCGTTTGTGACACGATGTGGTCATGGCTCCGTTGACCGGACTCTTCGAGCACCCGATCGTGCAGGCGCCCATGGTCGGCGGCGGCTCCACCCCGGCCCTGGCCGCGGCCGTCTGCGAGGCCGGCGGCCTCGGATTCCTCGCCGCGGGCTACAAGACCCCGGCGGCCATGTACGAGGAGATCAAGCAGCTCCGCGCCCGTACCGCCCGGCCCTTCGGCGTGAACCTCTTCATGCCGCAGCCGCCCGCCGCCGACCCGGCGGCCGTCGAGCTGTACGCCGAGCAGCTCGCGGGCGAAGCCACCTGGTACCGCACCCCGCTGGGGGAGACGGACCAGGCGTGCGACGACGCGTACGACGCCAAGCTCGCCATCCTCCTCGACGACCCGGTGCCGGTCGTCTCCTTCACTTTCGGGTACCCCTCCCGTACGACGGTGGACGCCCTGGCCGCGGCCGGTTCGGTGACGGTCGTGACCGTGACCTCGGCCGCCGAGGCCCGTGCCGCGCAGGAGGCGGGCGCGGACGCGGTCTGCGTGCAGGGCGTGGAGGCCGGCGGCCACCAGGGCACCCACCGCGACGATCCGCACGCGGACGGCGCGGGCGCGGGGGCCGGCCTGCTGCCCCTGCTCGCCGAGGTCCGTGCGGCGGTGGAGCTGCCGGTCGTCGCGGCGGGCGGGCTGATGCGCGGCGAGCAGATAGCGGCGGTCCTCGCGGCCGGCGCCTGGGCCGCGCAGCTGGGCACGGCCTTCCTGCCGTGTCCGGAGTCGGGCGCGCACGACCTGCACAAGCGGGCCCTGACCGACCCCCGTTACGTGGGGACCGAGCTGACCCGGGCCTTCTCGGGCCGCCCGGCCCGAGGGCTGGTGAACCGTTTCATCCGGGAGCACGGCCCGTACGCCCCGGCCGCCTACCCCCAGGTCCACCACATGACGTCCGGCCTGCGCAGAGCGGCCGCCGCGGCGGGTGACCCGCAGGCGATGGCCCTGTGGGCCGGCCAGGGCCACCGGCTGGCGCGGACGCTCCCGGCGACCGGGCTGATGGCCCTGCTGGTCGCCGAACTGGACGCGGCCCGCGACTCCTTGAACCACTGAGACCCCGGGGCGCGCAAGCCCGCCCCACCGAAGCCCCCCACCGCAGCACCGAGAGAGCGAGTACGTCATGACAGCGCCGGTCTTCCTCGTCGAAGAAGACTCCCTCACGGGCGTCTTCCCCGGCACCGTCTTCCCGCTGGACGGCCCCGAGGGCCGGCACGCGGTCTCGGTGCGGCGGCTGCGGGTGGGCGAGGAGATCGTCCTGACGGACGGCCACGGCACGGGCGTCCACGGCACGGTGGCTGCCGTCGAGGGCAAGGACCACCTCGACGTCTCGGTGACCTCGGTCCGTTCCGAGCCCGAGCCGCGGCCGCGCATCACGGTCGTGCAGGCGCTGCCGAAGGGCGACCGGGGCGAGCTCGCCGTCGAGACGATGACCGAGACCGGCGTCGACGCGGTCGTGCCGTGGGCGGCCTCCCGTTGCGTGACGCAGTGGAAGGGCGACCGCGGTCTGAAGTCGCTCGGCAAGTGGCGGGCGACCGCCCGCGAGGCGGGCAAGCAGTCCCGCAGGCTCCGCTTCCCCGACGTCGGCGACCTCATGACGACCCGGCAGGTGGCCGGGCTGCTGGCCGGTGCCGCCTTCGCCGCGGTCCTGCACGAGGAGGGCAGCACGCCGCTGGCCACGGCCGAGCTGCCGACGGAGGGGGACATCGTGCTGGTGGTGGGCCCGGAGGGCGGCGTCTCGCCCGAGGAGCTCGCCGCGTTCGCGGAGGCGGGTGCCCACCCCTACCGCCTGGGCCCGAGCGTCCTGCGCACGTCCACGGCGGGCACGGCCGCGGCCGCGCTGCTGCTGGGCCGCACGGGCCGCTGGGGCTGAAGCCCGGCCGGGCAGGCGCGCCCGGTGCCGGCCACGGGGGAGACCGGTGCCGGGCGCGCCCCGTTTCAGGGGGTGGGCGCGTACGCCGACCGGCAGGCGGCGTAGGCGGGCAGGATGCCGGCCCGGCGCGCCTCCTCCAGCGTGGGGGCCGCGGCGTCCTTGGCGGACAGCAGGGGGACGCCCGCCTCGTCGGGCCAGTCGATGCCGAGGGCCGGGTCGAGCGGGTGCACGCCGTGCTCGCGCTCGGGGTGGTAGCCCGTCGAGCAGAGATAGATGACGGTCGCGTCTTCGGTCAGGGCCAGGAAGGCGTGGCCGAGCCCGGCCGAGAGGTACACGGCGTGGCGCGAGGTGTCGTCCAGGCGCACGGTCTCGTACTGCCCGTAGGTGGGGGAGCCGGTGCGCACGTCGACGACGACGTCGAGGACGGCGCCGCGCAGGCACGTGACGTATTTGGCCTGGCCCGGCGGGACGTCCGCGAAGTGGATGCCGCGCAGTGCGCCGCGGCGGGAGACGGAGCAGTTGGCCTGGGCGAGCTCCAGGGGCGCTCCGGTGGCGGTGAGGAAGTCCGGCGCGCGGAACCACTCGTGGAAGGCGCCGCGGTCGTCGTGGTGGACGACCGGTTCGTGGATCCAGGCCCCGTCGATGGTCAGCGGGCGCATGCCGGGCTCCTCGGGTGGTCGCTCACGGGGGTGGTGAAGGCGGGGAAGGCGTCGTGCAGGGCGGTCCGCCAGTGGCGCAGCGGAGACAGCCCGGTGGCGTGCCAGCCCTCGTGGCCGAGGACGCTCCAGGCGGGGCGGGGGGCCGGCCGGTTCAGGTCGGCGCTGCCGATGGGCGTGACCAGCGCCGGGTCGGCGCCCGCCAGCCGGTACACCTCGCGGGCCAGTTCGTACCAGGTGGTGCGGCCGCCCGCGGTCGCGTGGAGGATGCCGGGGCGGGCGGGGCCGGTGCCGAGGGCCAGCAGGCGTGCGGCGACGTCCCGGGCCCAGGTGGGCTGGCCGTGCTGGTCGTCGACGACCCGCACCTGCTCGCCGGCGCGGGCCCGTTCGGTCATGGTGCCGACGAAGGTGCGGCCGGCGGCGCCGTAGAGCCACGCCGTCCGGACCACCGTCGCCCCGGCCGGGTGTCCGGTCAGGGCGGCGCGCTCGCCGGCGAGCTTGGTGCGGCCGTAGGCGGTGCGCGGTGCCGGGCGGACATTCTCGGCGTAGGGGGTGCGGCCGGTGCCGTCGAAGACGTAGTCGGTGGAGACGTGCAGCAGCCGGGCGCCGGTGTGCCTGCAGGCGCGGGCGAGGGCGCGCACGGCGGTGGCGTTGACGGCCAGGGCCCCGGCCTCGTGGGCCTCGGCGCCGTCGACGTCCGTCCAGGCGGCGCAGTTGACGACCACGGAGGGGCGCAGCCCGGCGACGGCGTCGGTGACCGCGTCCGGGTCGGTGACGTCCAGTTCGTGGCGGGTGAGGGCGGTGGTGGTGTGCGCCGGCAGCAGGGCGCGCAGTTCGCCGCCCAGCAGGCCGCCGGCGCCGGTGATCAGCCAGCCGCTCATGCGGCCGCCGCCGTCGGCCACCAGGAGCGGTGGTCGCGGTACCAGGCCACGGTCGCGGCGAGTCCCTCGTCGAAGGAGTGCACGGGTGCGTAGCCGAGCTCGCGGTGGATCTTCGACCAGTCGACGGAGTAGCGGGCGTCGTGTCCCTTGCGGTCCTCCACGTGTTCCACGCGGTCCCAGCCGGCGCCGCAGGCGGCCAGGAGCCGGCCGGTGAGCTCCTTGTTGGTGAGTTCGGTGCCGCCGCCGATGTTGTAGACCTCGCCCGGGCGTCCGCCGTCGAGCACCAGCCGGATCGCACGGCAGTGGTCCTCGACGTGCAGCCAGTCGCGCACGTTGCCGCCGTCGCCGTAGAGCGGCACGGTGTGCCCGTCCAGCAGGCGGCCGGTGAACAGGGGGATCAGCTTCTCCGGGAACTGGCGGGGGCCGTAGTTGTTGGAGCAGCGGGTGATGCGGACGTCCAGGCCGTGGGTGCGGTGGTAGGCGAGGGCCATGAGGTCGGCCGCGGCCTTGGACGCCGCGTAGGGGGAGTTGGGGGCGAGCGGCTGTTCCTCGGTCCAGGAGCCCGTGGTGATCGAGCCGTACACCTCGTCCGTGGACACCTGCACGAAGGTGCCGATGCCGGCGCGCACCGCGGCCTCCAGCAGCGTCTGGGTGCCCAGGACGTTGGTGGAGGTGAACTCCGTGCCGTCGGCTATGGACCGGTCGACGTGCGACTCGGCGGCGAAGTGCACCACCGCGTCGTGCCGGGCCGTCAGCTCCCCGACGAGCGCGGCGTCGCGGATGTCGCCGTGCACGAACTCAAGGCGCGGGGCCTGCTGCGCGGTGGGCAGGTTGGCGCGGTGGCCGGCGTAGGTGAGGGCGTCCAGGACGGTGACGGCCGAGGGGCCGGCGGGGTCCGCCAGCAGGCCGTGGACGAAGTGGGAGCCGATGAATCCGGCACCACCGGTAACGAGCAGTCTCATCGAGGTCTTTCGGGGTCTTTCGCGAATCGTGCCGGCTGTGGGGCGGCGCTCAGGCGGCGATGTGGATGCGGCTGTGGTCGCCGAGCACCAGGCGGTGTCCCCGCGGTGCCTCGGCGACGCCCGTCACCTGCACGGACCGGCCGATGAGGGAGTCCTCGATGCGGCCCGCCCGGTCGATGCCGGCGCCCCGGAGAATGATGGACGACTCCACCTCGCTGCCGGTGATCGTGCAGTCCTCGGCGACGGAGGTGGAGGGGCCGATGCGGGAGTCGCGCACGACCGTGCCGGCGCCGATGACCGCGGGGCCCACGATGCGGGAGCGCTCGATCCGTGCGCCGCGTTCGATGCGGACCCGGCCGATGATCTTGCTGGTGTCGTCGACCTCGCCCTCGACGCACCGCTCCAGGCCCTCCAGCACCGAGCGGTTGACCTCCAGCATGTCGTGGGCGTTGCCGGTGTCCTTCCAGTACCCCGTGATCGTCGTGGCGCGGATGGTGCGTCCCGCGTCGATCAGCCCCTGGATGGCGTCGGTGATCTCCAGCTCGCCGCGCGCCGAGGGCGTCAGGGCGGCCACGGCGGCGTGCACGGCGCTGGTGAAGAAGTACACGCCGACCAGGGCCAGGTCGCTGCGCGGCGCGCTCGGCTTCTCCTCCAGCCGCACCACGTCGCCGTCCGGGCCGAGCTCGGCGACCCCGAACGCCCGCGGGTCGTCGACCTTGGTGAGCAGCAGCCCGGCGTCCGGGCGCTGCGCGCGGAAGCCCTCGACGAAGGCGGTGATCCCGCCGACGATGAAGTTGTCGCCGAGGTACATCACGAAGTCGTCCTCGCCCAGCCAGTCGCGGGCCACCGAGACGGCGTGCGCGAGCCCCAGCGGGCGTTCCTGCGGCAGGTAGGTGACGCGGGCGCCGAAGCGCGAGCCGTCGCCGAGCGCGGCACGGATCTCGGCGGCGGTGTCGCCGACGACCACGCCGATGTCGGTGATGCCGGCCTCGACGATCGACTCGATGCCGTAGAACAGCACCGGCTTGTTGGCGACCGGCACGAGCTGCTTGGCGGCCGTGTGGGTGATGGGCCGCAGCCGGCTGCCGGTGCCGCCGGCCAGGACGAGGGCCTTCACCGTGCACCGCTTCCCGCGGGCACGGCCGGGGAACCGGTCGTCTCCCGCACGATCTCCTCCACCAGGGCGAACTGTGCACGCTGGGTGCGGTGGGTCAGCTCGACGACGCGGGCGGCGTGCTCGGCGGTGGAGCACCACAGGCGCTGGGCCACGACGAAGCGGCCCTTCTCGGGGACGAGGACCAGGTCGGGCCAGGGCGACGGGGCGTCGGCCGCGGCCTTGGTGATCGCCGCGTCCAGCTTCGCGTCCAGGTCCGTGTCCCAGCCCCGGGGCGTGCTGAACTCCGCGGTGGTGCGCAGCCGCGCGAACCAGGCGCGGGTGTCCGCGGCGGCCGCGGCCCGGAAGGCGGCCTCGTGCCGGCCGTCCTGCAGCTCCCGCAGCACCGCCTGGGCGTGGCGGGGGTCGTCGAAGGACGCCACGGGCAGCCGGTGGCGCAGCGGGGTGGCGAAGCGGCGCGTCCCGGGGTCGTCGAAGAGCTCGGTGGTGCGGTCCTGCGCGGTGGTGAACACCGAGCCCGCGTCGGCCAGGCGGAGCCACAGGTCCCAGTCCTCCAGGCCGTAGCCGGCCCGCCAGCCGCCGACCCGTTCGGCCAGCCCGGCGCGGTGCGCCACGCGCGAGGGCTCGAAGACGGGGCCGAGCACCTGCAGTTCGGGGTGCCAGCACAGCCCGAACGCGTCGGAGACGGAGGTCACCTCGTCGTTCCGGTTGCGGCACTCGAAGCCGGTGGCGACGAGCTCGCCGCCCTCCTCGAAGAGGGAGAGCACCACGGCGAGGTGGTTCTCGCGCCACACGTCGTCGTGGTCGATGTAGGCGATGTACGCGCCGCGGGCCAGGGCCAGGCCCTCGTTGCGGGGGCCGCTGGGGTGCCCGTGCCGTGCGGTGCGGACGAGGCGGATGCGCCGGTCCTGGTGGGCGGCGGCGCGCACCCAGTCCTCGGTGTCGTCGGTGCTGCCGTCCGACATGACCAGCAGCTCCCAGTCGGTCACCGACTGGTTCCGCACCGAGTCGAGCGTGCGCACGATGGCCTCGGAGCGGTTGTAGGTGGGGCAGATCACCGACACCAGGGGGCGGGAACCGGTCACGTCAGCGCTCCTGGCTCGGGCGGAAGAAGGGCAGGCCCACGGCGGCGTCCGCGTGCACGGCGTGGGTGGCGAGCAGGACGCCGGCGGCGCCCGTGGCGAGGTCGGCGGACAGCCGCAGCAGCTGGTCGCCGAGGAACGCGGGGCGGCCGTCGAGGAGATGGGAGTGCCAGGCGAAGGCGGCGACGTGCCGCTGCAGCGCGGCCTCGGCCTCCGGGTCGCCGTCCTGCATGTGGGCGAGGGCGAGGGCCATGCCGGCCCGGCCGTGGAAGAGGCCGGCGTGCTGCACGAAGTGCGGCTTCGTCACGTCCCGGATGGCGTCGCGGGCCGCGGCGAACCCCGGCTCGTCGTGATGGGCGAGCGCGTCGTGCAGGACCATGCCCAGGCCCGCGCTGCCCGCGCCCAGCAGCGGGGAGCGCCAGGGCGCGTCGCCGCCGGACGCCTGCCCCGGGTGGCCGATGTCCGCGAGGTCCTGCCGCAGCGCCTCCACGGCGTGGTGCAGCAGCTTGGCGTCCTGCGTCCGCTCGTACAGCCGCAGCAGGAACAGGGCGGTGCCCGCGTGACCGTGCAGCAGACCGGGGCGGGGCCGGCCCGCGGCACTGCCGCCGGCGCCGTCGACGAGACGGTCGGCGATGCCCGCGGCCGCGTCCAGCAGGGCCCCGTCCCCCGTGCGGCCGGCGAAGTGCAGCCACGTCAGGCCGATGCCCGGCAGGCCGCTGTGGAAGGTGGTGTCGGCCGCGTCGAGGGCCGCGCCCGTCACCCGGCCGAGCAGGCCGAGCGCCTCGTCCGTCCGGCCCAGGTGGTCCAGGGCGTACGCGATGCCGGCGAGGCCGTCGTGGAAGCCCGGCCGCGGATCGGTGAGGCGGTCGGCGGCGCGCAGCAGCCAGTCGGTGTGCCCGGCGGGGGCCGGCGCGCCCGCCACGGCGAGCGCCCACAGCACGCCCGCCGCGCCGTGGGCGAAGGTCACGCCGCCGTCGGGGGCGAGGAACTGCTGGATGTCACCGGGGTGCAGGCGGTCGTCGCGGCCGGGGGTGGCGCAGGCCGTGATGGCGTCGGCGATCGCCCGTCGCAGGGCGGGCAGGCCGGACGGCTCCCAGGACGGCTCCGGCTGCTCGGCCGCGGCGGCGGGGGCGTCGGGGCGGGCGCCGGTGCCGAGGTCGGCGCGGACGCGGTCGGCGAAGTCGGCGGGCAGGGGGAAGTGGCGGCGGGCGACGTCGATGAGCTGGTCGACCTTGCGCGGGGACCAGGAGAACATGATGGTCAGCGGCACGAACAGCGCCAGCCGCAGGCAGCCCAGGGCGTAGCGGTCGACGGCCGTGCCGGTGTAGCCGGCGGGCGCCCGGAAGCCGGGGGCGCCGATGGGCTGGCCGGCTTCGGCGCTGGTCTCGCTGCTGGCCTCGTAGTCGATGAAGGCGATGGTGGGAGCGCCGTCGTCGCCGCCGTCCTCGCGGACCAGCACGTTGCTCGGGTGCAGGTCGCCGAAGACGACGCCCCGCTCGTGCATCTCCCGCACGCCCGTCTCGATCTCGTCGAGGACGTGCAGGGCCCACTGCGCGTACGGCGCGGCCTCCTCGGCGGGCAGGTCGCGGTTGAGCAGCGGGTTGCGTTTCTCCATCGCCTTGAACAGGGGCGTTCCCGCGACGTACTCGCGCGCCAGGAAGTAGTGCTCGCTGCCGATGCGGTAGTCGATGAGCCGGGGCGTGCGGGTCAGGCCCGCGAGCTGCTCCAGCGCCCAGTGCTCGCGCTCCAGGCGGGCCACCGCGTCGGCACCGGTGTCGTCCAGGCCGGCCAGCGGGCGGGCCTCCTTGAGCAGCACGGTGGCGCCGTCACGGATGTCGGTGGCCTCGTAGACGCCGCCGCCGTTGGAGAAGTGCAGTGCCTTGGTGGCGCGGAAGGGGAAGTCGCGCAGCGTGCCCGCGCTGCGGGCGGCGAGGGCGTCGGTCAGGCACGCGGGCAGGGGCGCCCAGGCCGGCGGGCGGAAGCCGGGGCCGCGGTGGTCGGGCACCAGGTTGCCGTCGGGGTCGGTGACGCAGTGCACCGTCTCGCCGGCCGCGTTGCGGACGGTCTGCTCGACGAAGGCGCCGTAGCGCACGTAGAGCGGGCAGCCGGCGCGCCAGCGCAGGTCGCTGAGGATGTACGGGCCGTCGCTGCCGTCGAGGAGCTCGCCCAGCTCGCCCAGCAGGGTGGCCAGGTGCTCCTCGTCGAGGGGGTAGACGGTGATGAACTTGCCGCTGGCGCTGCGGTCGCCGTACTTGCTGTTGCGCCGGAACAGCACCTGGGCGTTGCGGATGTACTTGAAGGTCACCCCGCGCGGCACGCAGTGGTCCCAGACGGCCTTGAGGACCTGCTCGGCGTTCTCCAGGGTGGCGGAGACGTGGATCTTCCAGCCCTGGCGGGGGAGGTCGATGCCGGGGGGTATCACCATGGCCCAGTCGGCGTTGGTCTCGCGCCGCCACTGCCCGGGCAGGTCGGCGAGGCCGGCGCCGTAGGCGGTCGCGGAGTCCTCGTCCACGACGGGCTTGTCGTAGAAGACGTCGCCCGGCCGGCAGTAGTTCAGGTACTGGAGCATCATGATGGTTTCCCCCTAGAAGTGCGGTGGCCCCGACGGGCCGGCGGTGCGGGCCGGCGTCACCAGCGCCAGGCCGGCGCCACGTACTTGCTGTAGAGCCAGTTCCACAGCGGCAGCTTCCCGGCCTTCACCTCGGCCGTGCCGGTCCGGTCGGCGGGTGCCTGGGTCACGTGGAGCCGGTAGCCGACGACGATCTGCGGCAGGCCGTCGGTCCGGACGGGCAGGAAGGCCGACAGCGGTGCGGTGGTGTCCTTGCCGCGGGCGTCGGTCACGACGGCCGTGCCCGTGCGCTCCTTTGTGGTCACGCCCGAGCGGAACAGCTGGACGGTCGTACCCTTGCCGATCACGGAGCGGTCGGCCGAGGGAGGCAGGACCAGCCGGACGTCGCCCCGGGCGTCGCGGACGTAGCCGCCGGAGACGGCGTAGGGAAGCTTGACGCACAGCAGGAGCGCGCCGACGCCCGCGACGGTCAGCGCCGTGGCGACGCCGATGCGCCAGGTGCGGGCGCCCGCCCTGCGCGCCTCGCCCAGGAGCCGCTTGAAGCCGCGGCCGAGGTGGTAGAGGAAGTAGGCCATGCCGCACAGCACGAGCGAGGCGCCGACCGGGCCGAGGCGCTGGGCGGTGTCGGACCACAGGCTCATGGCGCTGGTGACGATGTAGAACGGGAAGGCCATGCACGCCAGGCCGTAGGCGACCGACCAGGACAGCTGGGGCAGTTCGCGCTCGTAGCGGCCGCCGCCGAAGAGGACCTTGGCGATGAAGCGGCGGCCGTCGGTCATGGCACGGTCCCGCAGGTGCGGCAGGTCCAGGTGGCTCATCAGCGCGATGTAGCCGTCGAGCTTGATGAAGGGCAGCAGGTTCAGCAGACCGGTCACGTACGTGGACACGGTGAAGACGAGCATGCCGGCGCGGACCGAGGCGTCGTCCACGAACAGCGTGGCGATGCCCGTGGTGCCCGCGATCACCGTCTGGGTGGCGATGCCGGCCAGGGCGACGCGCACGCGGTGCGCCTTCTCCGACAGCCGCCAGCCGTCGGAGACGTCGCAGAAGAAGGCCGGGGAGAGGTAGAAGAGCATCACGCCCATGCGGCTCGGCCGGCCACCGTAGTAGGTGAGGACCGCGCCGTGCCCCATCTCGTGCACACAGGTGGTGGCGAGCATCCCGAGGGCCACCGCGAGGTAGACCGGGATCGGCAGCGGCTGGCCGAGGGCGGTGCGCAGTTCGGCGCCCTGGGCCGCGAGGGCGAGCAGGCCGCCCAGGACGGCCACCGCCGCCACGACCGCCGCGGCCCGGCCGGCCAGGGCGTTGAGCAGAGGGGTCAGGCGGCGCAGCACGCGCTCCGGCTTGAGGAGCGTGAACTGCACGGTCAGGGGCGGGACGAAGCGGATCCAGGTACCCCGGTTCTTCCGCTTGCGTCCCGCCTCCCCGTCGTCCAGCAGCCGGGAGTCCGCCAGTTTGCGCACCGCGACGCCCACGACCTCGGGCGTCCACGGCGGCCCCAGGACCTCGGCGAGGCCCGAGTGGTCGCGCGTGCCGTCCACGGCGCGGGCCAGCCGCGCCAGGTCGGCCTGCACCCGGAAGTACTGGTGGCGACCGCGCTGGATGACCCAGGGGGCGCCGTCCCGGTCCGGTGCGTGGACGGTCACGTCATCGGCGATGCGTGGCCGGGCCAGCGCGGCGGGGGAGGGCTCACGGGTCGCGGTTGCGGTTCTGGAGGACATGGCTACGGTCCCGCCTTAGGTGATGTCGCGGGTGAGGAACAGCTTGCGGGCGCCGAACCAGGCGGCGGCCAGCCAGCCGGCGATGACCAGGAACGCGATGGGCTCCGAGAGGAGTTCGGGCTTGCCGTCCCGGTACACCGAGCTCATGGCGATCGTCATCAGGAACTTGCCGACGTCGGGGACCAGTCGCTGCAGGGCCGGGTCGACGATCAGCGTGAGGGCGAGCAGCGTCGTCACGGCGCCGACCTGGTGCCGGATGATCCAGCCGAACAGGACGCCCCAGGGGCCGGCGAGCACGTTGCAGACGAAGATGCCCGCGGCGATCAGCCAGGTCTCCCGGGTGATCTCCGGGTTGTGGCCGTTCGAGGCGAGCGCGCCGTAGGTGGCGGCGAACGCCAGGGCGACGGCGAGCAGTCCGGACAGGGCGCCCATCGCCGTGCCCACCAGCGCCTTGGCGGCGAAGAGGCGGGTACGGGTGCCGCTCAGCAGGACCGAGCGGCCGATGGTGCCCGCGGTGTACTCGCGGACGACGAAGATCGCACCGAAGAGCGAGGCGAACAGGAAGGTCATCATCCACGCACGCACCGAGTCATTGGTGATGGTGGCGAGGTCCATGTGCTGTTCGGTGATCTTCTTGTCGGTGTCGCTGGCGTAGCCGAGGGACGCCAGCAGCGACATGAAGGAGCCGGATGCCGCGCAGATCAGCCAGGTCCGGCCGGCCCACGCCTTCATCCACTCGGCGGGAAGCAGGTCACGCATCGACGCGCTCCTTGGCCGTCGTGCCGGTGGCGCCCGTCTGGGAGCCGACCAGCGAGAAGAAACGATCCTCCAGGCTTTCGGTGCCCTCGGAGGTGAGGTCGCTCAGCGGGCCCGCGTAGCGCAGGGTGCGCTGCACGATGACCACGTCGTCGACGGTCTGCTCGATCTCGGCCAGCAGGTGGCTGGAGACCAGCACGGTGCGGCCCTCGTCGGCCAGCGAGCGCAGCATGGTGCGCAGCCAGCGGATGCCGTCGGGGTCGAGGCCGTTGGCGGGCTCGTCGAGCACCAGCAGCTCGGGGTCGGACAGCAGGGCGGTGGCCAGGGCCAGACGCTGCTTCATGCCCGTCGAGTAGCCCTTGACCTTCCGGTCGGCGCGGTCGTCCAGCCCGACCTGGCCCAGCACCTCGTCCGCGCGCGCGGCCGGCAGCCCCAGCGCACGGGCCCAGATGCGCAGTTCGCGGCGGGCGGTGGTGCCCGGCAGCGGATTGATGCCGTCCATGCTGACGCCGACCCGGTGGGCGGCGCGCGGCAGGTCCTGGTAGCGGTGGCCGAAGACGGTGGCCGTGCCCGAGGTGGGGAGCATCAGGCCGAGCAGCATGCGCAGCGAGGTCGTCTTGCCCGCGCCGTTGCGGCCGAGCAGCCCCACGATGCGGCCGGAGCGCACCTCGAAGGAGACGTCCTCCACCGCCGTCATGGTGCCGAACCGCTTGGTCAGGCCGCGGAGTTCGACGACGGCGTCGCCGGTCATCGGCGGTCCGCCTGGAGGTTCGCGACGACACGGCCGACGCAGCCGATGATGGCGACGCCCACCACGGCGAGGAAAACCCACTGGGCGAGGCCGGTGAACACGGCATTCCCGACCAGAAGCACCAACACGAGAATCATGGACGCGATACAGAGTTTTACGTTCATTTGCCGGTTCTGCTGGTTGTCGCTCATATCGAATCCTTCTGCTTCTCGCGTTCAGTGCTTGCGGGGTTCCGCGGCAACGGCACATCGTCGCCGCGGAACCCCGGTGTCAAACATTAATCACACACAGGTCCTTGGGAGGACCGGGTGACGAACCGCGTGGGGACGGCTCAGGTGGCGATCGAGGCAACCGTGCTGTAGAGCACGAGGGAGCCGAGGCTGATCGTCGCGCCCTGCTTGAAACCGGACCAGAAGTCAGGGGCCTCCATGGCCTCCAGCTCCTGCAGACCGAGCTCCAGCTCCTGCTCGAACTTGTTCTCCTGCATGTCACGCTCCTTTTCTAAGTTTCAGTCGAAAACGGAAAACAACAGATGGATCAGACGGCTCAGGTGGCGATGCTGATCGAGATACCGACGGCGGCACTCGTCACCGTGGCCGCGCCGACCGTCCACCAGCCCGGGGCCTCCATGGCCTCCAGCTCCTGGAGGCCCAGCTCCAGAGCCGGCTCGAAGGCGGCCGTCTCCTGAAGGGAAATTTCCTGCATGTCACACCTCCCTTGTGTTTTCCGTGGGTTCATGCGCCGGAATCCATCAGGTGATGACGGACGCGATGCTCAGAGCGGCACTGCCGACCGCACTGGCCACGGCACCGACGGTCCACCAGCCCGGGGCCTCCATGGCCTCCAGCTCCTGAAGACCGAGTTCCAGCACCGGCTCGAAACCGGCGGCCTCCATGGGGGAGTTCTCCTGCATGTCACACCTCCTTTCCTGACGTTTCGGATATCCGGGCCGGCCGGCCCACAGCGGCATTCACCGGATGGTGACCGGCCGGCCGGGGGGAATCAGGTGGCGAGGGAAACCGCGGCGTAGCCGACGATCGACACGACGCCGATACCCGTGGCGACGCCACCGGCGGTGGACCAGAAGCCCGGGGCCTCCATGGCCTCAAGCTCCTGGAGGCCCAGCTCCAGGTTGACCGCAGTCAGCTGCTCGGTCGCCGTGGCGACGCGCTCGTTCTGCATAGTTCTTCCCCTTTCCCTTTTCAGTCGGGACCCGTCGGGTCCCGTATTCATCCGCGCCCCGTCGGGGAACGGAAGCTCTCTTCGCCGGCGGCGGGGCCGGCGTGTACGGCGGCCGCCAGCAGCCCGCGCACGTCGCCCGCCGTGAGCCCGCCGAGCATCGGCAGTCCGGCGCCCCACGCCCGCACCGTCCGCTGTGCGACGGCGTCCAGCGCGGCGGCGTCGGCCGTCAGGCGGCCGTCGACGCGCCAGGCGTCGATCAGGGCCCGGACGCCCGCGGCCGGTTCGGCCGGCAGCGGCTCGGGTCCGGCCGTACGCAGCCGGGACCACAACCGCTCCAGTCGTGCGGCCGATCCGAGCCGGGTCTCGTCGTCCGAGATGGCCCGCCACAGGGGCGGCAGGAGGGCGGCCACCGCCGTCATCTTGCGTACGCCCAGCGCCCACGACAGCTCGTTGGCGAGGAGCCAGCCCTTGACCGCGTACGGGTCGCGGCCGTGGTGCAGCCACGCGTTGTGGCTCAGGCCGCTGACCTTGGCGATCTCCAGCCGCAGCGCCGGGTCGGCCACGGGGGCCTGCGGTGCGGCCCCCGCCCGGGCGGCCGCCAGGGCGTGGCCCAGCGTCACCAGGCGTTCGGCGACGGTCTCGACCAGCGCGTCCTCCGTCGGCGTGGCCCGGTGGTCGCCGATGTACGGGCTCGTCACCCGGAACAGCGCCTCCAGCACCCCTTCGGCCAGCAGCTCGCCGGACAGGGTGGCGGTCGCCGCCGCGTCCAGCACCGCGACCTCGGGCTGCAGGGACATGCCCAGCACCAGCCGCTTGCCGCCGGGATGCGCCAGGCACGCCACCCCGCTGACCTCCGTGCCGGTGCCCACCGTGGTGGGGACCGCCACCAGCGGCAGCCCCCGGCCGGTGAACTCCGGCAGGACGACCAGCCCGCTGCGCTGCGGCAGCGAGAGGCGGGTGCGCACGTCGCGGTCGTCCCGGGCCACCGTCGCCAGCTTCGCCTGGTCCAGCAGCGAGCCGCCGCCGATGCCGACGACCAGTTCGCTGCCGTCCAGCCGGCCGGCCAGCGCCAGGACGCTGTCCACGTCGCCCGGCCCGCTCAGCGGGACGAGCTCGGTGTGCCGGCCCGGCGACGCCACGAGCGTGCGGACCGTCGCGACGATGTCCGTGTCCACGAGGGCGGAGTCGACGAGCAGGGTGATCCGCTGCTCCTCCCGCCCCGCGAGCCAGCGGCCGAACGTCGCACAGCCGTACAGCAGCGAGGTGGCCCCGCCGGTGTCGTCGCTCACTAGCGCGCTCCGGCCCGCGTCCCGGTGCCCGCGACGTGCGCGGCCAGCCCGGCCAGGATGCACTCCACCAGCTCCGCCAGGTCCGCCTCGGTGAAGGTCAGGGCCGGGAAGAGCTGGACGCCGTTGACGCCCGGGTGCACGATCGCGCCCGCCCGCCGGATCGCCGCGACCAGCGCCGGGACCTCCGCCTGCGGCAGCGGTGAGCCGTCGGCGCCCAGGAGCCGCAGCGAGCGGAAGAGGCCGAGGCCCGTCGTGTCCGCCACCAGCGGGTGCGAGGCGACCAGTGTGGACAGCAGGGTGTCCAGGTGCGCGGCCAGCAGCTTGCCCTTCGCCACCGCGTCCAGGCGCCGCATCTCGGAGATGGTGGCGAGGATCGTCGCACAGGTGACGGGCGTGCCCGCCTGCGTCTCGCCGTGCGTCAGGACCGCCCCGCCGTCCTCGAAGGCGGCTGCCACCGAGCGGGCGGCGACCACGACGGCCGCCGCGCTGGTGCCGTTGGTCAGCCCCTTGGACGCGATCAGCAGGTCCGGCTGCCCGGCCCACTCCTGCGAGGCGAAGAAGGAACCGGTCCGGCCGAAGCCGGTCGCCACCTCGTCGGCCACCAGCAGGAAGCCGTACTCCTCGCGCAGCCGCAGCAGCTCGGCGACGTACTCCTCCGTCAGCGGCACCGCGCCGCTGCCGAGCACGGGCTCGACCACGACAGCCGCGACCTGCGCGCCCTGACGCTTCATCAGCTCGGCGATGTCGCCGGGCTCGTTGGGCGTCACGTGGCGGATCAGACGCTGGTCCACGCCGTACAGCTGCTGGCCCAGGTTCTCCCCGGTCAGCCCGAAGCTGCCGTAGGTCAGGCCGTGGTAGCTGCCGCGCAGGCCGACGACGACCTTGCGGCGCTCCTCGCCGCGCAGGGCGTGGTAATGCCGGGCGACCTTCATCGCCAGGTCGTTGGCCGCGCCGCCGGACGTCGAGAACAGCACCCGTCCGTAGTGGTCGGCGCCGCACACGTCGAGCAGGGCGGCCGCGGCCCGGCGGGCGTAGACGTTCTCGTAGCGGAAGACGCTGAGGTACGAGGCGTCGCGCAGGGCGCGGGCGGCCGCGTCGGCGATGGCCGTGTTGCCGTAGCCGATGTTGGTGTTCCACAGGCCGCTGGAGCCGTCGAGCAGTTCCCGCCCGTCGGTGAAGCGGACGCGGACGCCTTCCGCCGACACCGCGCACAGCTCGTCGCTGCCCTGCAGTTCCGGTGCGAGGAGGGAGGGCCACAGCGGATGCATCGCCCGGGGGGACGCAGGGGTGTCCGTCGTGCCGTGCTCCGTCATGCCGTCGTCCGTCATGCGATGACCTCCGCTTCCAGCAGCACGCTCGGGTGGCGCACGCCCGCCATGGGCAGCGGATGCCGGGCGCGCACGGCGAAGCCGGCCTCCGCGAGTTCGGCCTCCAGCCGGTCGGCGGGCAGGACTCCGATGGTGGTGGTGCACACGTGCACCTCGCCCTCGCCGGACTCGTCGAGCTCGCCGGGGAAGACCGTGACGGTGCGCGCGGCGTCGCCGGGCGCCCAGTACTCGTACATGCGGAGGGTGGACTCGCCCGCGGGGACGATCATCTCGGCCTCGTTCTCCCCGGACCGTGCCGCGTCCATCTCCACGGTCGACAGCAGGAACCGGCCGCCCTCCGCCAGGTGCTCGCGCACCGAGCGGTACAGGCCGGGCCGGCCGGCCTCGTCCAGCAGCGAGACGGTGGTGGTGCCCAGGACGACCGCGCCGAAGCGCCGGCCGAGGGAGAAGTCGCTCATGTCGCCCGGGACCACCGTGCACCGCTCGCGCAGCGCCGCGGGTCCGGCGTCCAGGCGTGCCGAGAGCAGCTCCAGCATGCTCGGTGACAGCTCCAGCGCCGTCACCTCGCGGCCCATGGCCAGGAAGGGCATGGTCAGCCGGCCGGAGCCGGCCGCCAGGTCCAGGACCGGCCCGGGCAGCTGCCGGATGATGCCCAGCAGCTCGCGGATCTCGTGATCGCCGTGCTGGGACAGCCCGTGGTAGACCTGCGAGCCGTACGCGTCGTACATGTCGTGCAGCACCGCACGGTCGCCGAGTGCGGCCAGCAGCTCGCCGGCGCGCCCGGGGATGGTCGTGGTGATCGTGGTCATGGCCGGGTCACCGTCCGGCCGTGGCGAGTTCGGGGGTGCGGGCGGTGAGGGGCGCGCCGGCGTCGGCGAAGGCCCGCTCCACCTGCTCCAGCTTCTCCCGGTCCGCGTACGCGGCCGCGGCCTCGACGGAACCGCAGACCAGCAGCGGCTCGACGAGCGCGACGGCCTCCCGGCGCAGACCGAGCATCCGGTCTGTTTCCGGCGCGTAGACGTAGGCCGCCTCGTCCGTCCACAGCAGCAGCGGCACGTCGGTGCCGGTGGCGTCCGCCGGGTCCGTGACGTCGGCCAGCGCCGGTACGGACCGGCCGCCGAAGCCGGAGACGCGCACGCCGGTCACCTGGCGGCCGGCCAGGTTCCGCAGGGCGTCGAGCGCGGCGAGGTAGCGGCCGAGCCACGGGCGCTGCGCCAGTGCGGCGGTGCGGATCTCCTCCGGTACGGCCGTGCCGAGGCTGACCGCGCAGGGGTGTCCGGCGTCGTCGTTGAGCTGCTGCCACTGCGCGGCCAGTGCGGCCAGGTCGTCGCCCGCCGTGCCCAGGGCGAGGCCGCCGGGGGAGGTGGAGACGGCGCCCGTCGCCGCGACGTACAGCCGCAGCGCCGGACCGGAGCCGGCGTGAGCGGCGCCGAGGGCCGGCAGGTCGGCGAGCTGGATGACCGGGGAGGTGAGGAAGTCGGGGAACGTGCCGTCCTGGCGGGCCAGTTCGGCGTCCGCCACGTACGCCTCGAAGTCCGCCGGGTCGGCGATGCGGACCAGGGTGGGACCGATCACCGACATGTAGCCGCTGATGCCGTAGCTCTGCACCTGCAGGTAGAAGTCGGTGCCGAGGGAGAACTCGACGCCGGACTCGGCGGCCGAGCCGCCGTACGCGACGACCGTGGCGGTGGTGCCGTCGTCCGCCGTGGCTCCTTCGGGGGCGAGGACCGTGGTGCCCGGACCGACGACGTCCGAGGCGAGGACCTGCTCCAGGTGCTCGGCGCTCTCCAGGACGACGGTGCGGCAACTGCCGTCCGCCGGGGCGGCGGTGGCCGTTCCCGGGACGGTCCGGCCCGTGGCCCAGGACATCAGGCGTTCTTTGATCTCGGACATTGATTCCCCCTTCGTGGTGCAGCACATCGCCTCGCGGAGCGTGCGGAAGTCGCACTGCTCGCGGGATGCGCCGGGTCGACGTACGTGCTCGGTGCCGGTGGTGCCGTGCAGGAGCGGGTGGTTCAGGCCAACGCGGCCAGCAGAGTCTTGAGTTCGTCCATCGCGGCCTGCGGGCCGTGGGCGTTGCAGACGCCGGTGACGTTCAGGACGATCTCGTCCACGCCGGCCTCCTCGTACGCCGTGAGCTGTCCAGCCAGCTCGTCCCGGTCCCCGAAGAGGAACGACCCGCCGGCGACGAGCGCCTCGGCGTTGGCCTTCTCGTCCGTCCCGGTGACGTCGATCCCGGACCTGCGGAGCATGTCGATGTAGTGCGGGCCCTTCATGTGCGCGCCGTTGCTGGCCAGGGCCAGTTCGGCGGCGTTGCGGCCGGGGCGGGCGAGGGCCAGCGGCACCATGGCCGTCAGTCGGGGCCGTGTGCGGCCCGCCGCCTCGGCGCCCTCCGTCATCGCCGGGACGACGGTGTCCCGCAGGTAGGCGGCCGGCGTCAGCCAGGTGATGGCCCGGTCGGCCACCTCACCGGCGAGCCGGGCCATGCCCGGCCGCAGCACCCCGAGTCCCACCTCGACCTTGGGCGCCGGGAACGGCGGCAGGGTCATGTGGCCGGAGAAGTACTCACCTTGGGACTCGACCGTCTTCCCGTCGAGCAGTCCGCGCACCGCCGTGAGGTACTCCCGGGCCAGCGTCAGGGGGCTGCGGTACGGCGTGCCCAGCAGGCTCTGCTGGAAGGGCCGTGCCCCCGGACCGAAGCCCGCGACCACCGGGTGTCCGGTGGTGAGGGCCACCGAGCGGGCCTGGAGGGCCGCCTCGTAGGGGTGCCGCAGCGGCATGAGCGTGACGCCCAGTCCGACCGGCACCCGGAAGCCGGCGCCGGCGGCGTAGGCGAAGCCCTGGTGCGGCTCGACCATGAGCGCCTGACCCTGCCACAGCCGCTCGGCGTGGGTCCAGTGCACCATCGCCGCGTACGGCAGGACCTGCTCCGGCCGACGGGGCAGAAAGGGCATAAGGACTGAGTAGGCGGTCATCGGTTGAAATCCGTTCTGGTGTGGCGATGACTCCATCCTGCTGCCCGGGCAAGTCCTGCCACTACCCCCTGACCTGGGGGTTTGTTCCCCCTCGATCGGGGGGTCGGTTACATGGAGCCCCACCCTCCGGGGGGAGGTAGAGGAGGATGAGCGTCCGCTACTCTCGCTCCCACCACGCCGACGTGGGAGATGTGCGTGATCACAAGCGAGGGGGATCGCAGCGTGATAAGGACCGCGATAATCGATGACGAGGTGCTCTTCCGCGCCTGCCTGCGGGCCGTGCTGGAGACGGACGAGACACTGAGCGTCGTGGCGGAGGGCGGGAGCGGCCAGGCGCTCGCCCGCATGGCGGCGGCACGTCCCGCCGTGGTTCTCCTGAGCGCCGGACCGTCGGGGGAGACCGACGGCCTGGCCCTGATCCAACGCCTGCGGGACCTGGCGCCCGCGCCCAAGGTGCTCCTCCTCACGCCCGTGCCCGTCTCTGCCGACCACAGGGCGCGCGTACTGGCAGCAGGGGCGGCCGGTTGCCTGGGCAGGGGGAGTGGTCCGCAGGAACTGCTGCACGCGGTGCGCGCATTGGCGTGCGCCGGGGTGGAACCGGAAGCGTGCACGGCGGCGTCAGGTCTTGCGCAGGCATCGGGTCTTGCGGGGGCATCAGGTCTCGCACAGGCATCAGGTCTCGCACAGGCATCGGGTGTCGCGGCGGCAGGTGTCGTACGGACCGGGTCCTCCTCGTCCTCCTCCATGACCGAGGTGACGGGCGGGGCTCAGGTGCCGTGCGAGGCCGTATGCCCACGACTTGCCTCTCTCACACCACGGGAGCGGGAAGTTCTGGTGCTGCTGGCGGACGGGATGTCCAACCGGGAGATCGCCGACCACCTGGTGATCAGCGCGGAGACGGTGAAGAACCACGTGGGTGGAGTCCTCACCAAGCTGGGCGCCGACAACCGCGTGCGCGCGGCCGCGATCGCCTGGCAGGCGGGCCTCACCGGGGCGGGCGCGACGCCCGCGCCGGCCCTTGCGGCCGCCTAGCGTCAGGGCATGAAGACCTGGCATTCGCAGGCTCCTTGGCCGAGGAGTCATGCAAAGTGATGGTAAAGTTCGATTGACTTCGACCAATCAAAGGCACGCTCGGGGGAGCCTGTGATACGGGTAATTGTCATCAGTGATGAGGCTTTGGTGCGTTCGGGGCTTCGGGAGATCCTTCAGGGGGAACCCGGCATGGAGGTCCCGGTGGTCTGCGACGGCCTGGGCGCGGTCGAGGCGGTGGAGCGCCACCGGCCGGACGTCGTCCTGCTGGACCTCCAACTCTTCGCCCCCGACGGCCCCGACGGCCCGGCCGTCCTGGGGGCCATCCGCTCCCTCGACCACCCGCCGGCCGTCGCGACCCTGACCGCGGGCGCCGAACGCCACCAGATCAACGCCGTGCTCGGCGCGGGCGCGGCCGCGTACCTCGTCAAGGACATCACGACGTCCGAACTCGTGCACGCCGTATGCCTGCTGGCGTCGGGAGGCTTCATCCTCTCCCGCACGGCGGCGGCGGTGATGCACGACGACAGCCCGTGGACGACCCCGGCGGCACCCCCTGTCCCCGCCCCCGCCCGGGCCACCCGCCCGGTGGCCCCGCGCCTGACGGGCCGCGAACAGGAGGTCCTCGCCCTGCTGGCGGCCGGCATGTCGAACACGGAGATCAGCCGCATGCTGATGCTCAGCACGAACACGGTGAAGGACCACGTCAAGGCGTCCTACGCCAAGCTGGGCGTCAACAACCGCGTCCAGGCGGCGGTGATGGCCAGCGCAGCGGGGCTGGCGGCGGCGATGGCGTGATCCCGCCGTTCGCAGCGTGACCCCATACCGACCGATCGTTTCCGCTCGGCCCCCGCTCGTTCCCGGCAACGCGGTCTGGCCGGGCGGGTGATGTGTCGGTCACGATGGACGGCATGGGGAGCCCCAGGCAGCGAGCGCAGAGGTTCGTCGAGGCCGAGGACGATCCGCGGGAGGGCGGGGCGCCCCCGGAGGGGGAGCGGGCCACGCTCGTCGGGTTCCTGCGGTGTCAGCGCCTGACGCTGGAGTTGAAGTGTGCCGGCCTCGGCACCGACGAGCTCGCACGGCGGTCCGTCGAGCCGTCGACGATGTCGCTGCTGGGGCTGGTGCGGCACATGGCCGAGGTGGAGCGGATCTGGTTCCGGCGGCGGCTGTCCCGGCAGGACGTGCCGCCGCTGTTCCGTTCCGACAACGACCCCGACGGCGACTTCGACGGCGCGGTGCCCGACCCCCAGGTCGTCGCCGAGGCGTGGCAGGCGTGGCGGGACGAAGTCGCCTTCAGCGACCGGTTCGTCGCCGCGGCGCCCACCCTCGACGTCACCTGTCAGGACCCCTGGCACGGGCAGGTCTCCCTGCGCGAGGTGCTGGTGCACATGGTCGAGGAGTACGCCCGTCACAACGGCCACGCCGACCTGCTGCGCGAACGGATCGACGGACGCGTGGGGATGTAGGTGCGCGGCGGCGCGCACCCCGGCCCGGACGTGGGAACGGGGTGGCGTCCGCCGCGTGCCGTGTGCCTTACTGCGGACCATGACTGCTGTGCAGAAGCCGGTCCTGGCCGTCGGTGACGGCGACGCCGACCTCACCGCGCGCCTGGAGAACGAACTCGACGCCTTCAACGAAGCCGCCACCGGCCACGCCGCACACGGCGAGCTGTCCGTGCGGGCCACCGACGAGGACGGTGAGCTGATCGGCGGCCTCACCGCCTGGACCTGGGGCGGCCTGTGCGGCATCGAGCTGCTCTGGGTGCGCGAGTCCAGCCGCACCGACGGCTGGGGCGCCAAGCTGCTGCGGGCGGCCGAAGCGGAGGCCGCGCGCCGCGGCTGCGACCGGGTGATGGTCTCCTCGTACACCTTCCAGGCCCCGGGCTTCTACCGGCGCCACGGCTACGCCGAGGTCGGCCGCGTCCCGGGCGTACCGGGCGGTCATGCGGACGTGTACCTGTTCAAGTCGCTTGACCGTACGCCCGTAGCGGCGCCCTGCCCGGACGGCCCCGACGCGGCCTAGGGTGGCGCGGTGACCTCCCTCCCGCCGTCGCGGCGACGCTTCCTGACCGTCACGGCGGCCGCGGCCGGGGCCGCCGCTCCGCTGCCGTTCGCGCCCGCCGCGCCCGCCGCGAGCGCCGGCACCGGCTGGTCCGAGGACTGGCCGCCGCAGCTGCGGGCGGCGGTCCGGCGGGCGATGCCCGTCGCCGTCGAGTACGCCCGGTCGTCGGTGAAGTGGCCCTTCGGCGCCGTGCTCGTCGACGCGGCCACCGGTGCCGTGGGGCCCGGGGCCGGCAACACCACCGAGAGCGGTGACCCCACGGGTCACGCGGAGACGAACCTCGTGCGCCTGGCCGCAGCGGACGGCATCGCCCTGGCCGGGCACGTGGTGGTCACCACCGCCGAGCCCTGCGCGATGTGTGCCGGCGCCCTGCTGTGGGGCGGAGCCCGCGGCATCGCGTACGGCACGTCGGTCGCCAAGCTCATCGCCTGGGGGATGCCGCAGATCGACGTATCCGTCGACGAACTCGTGCGCAGGACGCGCGGGCTGCCGCACCCGGCGCTGGCCCGCGACGTGCGGGCCGGGCTCACCGATCCCCTCTACCGGACATAGGGGAGAATGTTCTCCGCTTTCCCTATGTACCAGGAGATTCATGTACAAGCGCATGCCCTTGCTCGCCCTCTGCCTGACGGCCGCCGCTCTCGGCACCTCGGCGTGCGACGCATCCGGCGACAGCCGCTCCAGCGCCCCGACGGCATCGGCCACGGCATCGGCCACGGCATCGGCCACCGCGTCGGCACCCGCCTCGGCGCCCGCCGCCGCTCCCTCCGCGGACCCGTCGGGCAGCCCGGCCGAGGCGCGCCGACTGACGGGGCTGATGCGCGAGGTCTACCTCCGGACCCTGCGGAAGAACTACCCGGACCTGGACCGCATCAGCGACGACCTCCTCGTCGAGCACGGCAACGCGTTCTGCGCCGCCCACGGTCAGGCCCTCGGCGACCAGGCCAAGAAGACGATGCGGGAACTCGACCTCACGCCCAAGCAGGCGACGCCCATCGTCGCGACCGCGCACGCCTATTGCCGGTAGCGGCGGAGGAGGGGCCGAAGGTCACGGCAGTGGCGTCTGGCGGATGAAGGACATGCCGTACCGGCCGCCCTGCCAGATGTCCGCACCGCTCACGTACATGGCGTTCCAGGAGTGCCAGTACAGGGACTCGATGTACTTGGGCTCCGGGCCCGGGCGGATGGGGCTCATCGTGACGCCGGCGAGCGGGTTGCGCTGACGGTCCGCGCTCCAGCTGCCGAAGTCGACGTCCAGGAAGGTGGCGGCGTAAGCCGTGCCGCGGTCCAGGTCGGTCAAGGTGAACTGGGTCTGCGGTTTGCCGCTGACGCCGTACTTGAGGACCTCCAGTGTCGCTCGTCGGCCGTCGATGGTGCCCGCGTAGGTGGCGTGGTCGTGGGGAGGTGAGTACCAGTCGCCGTAGCCGCGGAACGGGCGGCCCGCGGCGAAGGGCGGTGCGACGGAGGAACGGTAGAAGGACATCGGGAAGCCGGTGCCGTTCCAGCTGCTCGTACCCGAGAGGTAGTCGGTGTTCCAGGTGTGCAGGAGGAGGACGGGCCAGCTGAGGGTGCTGGGCCCGGTCAGGGTGATGCCGCGGATCTCGTGCGCGTCCCGGGGTACGTACTGGACGTATCCGGAGTAGGTCTCGTTCCGTTCCAGCTCGGTGAACGTGAGGAAGAGCGTGTAGTAGCTGCTGGGCGGCTGCTGCTGGGCCACGATCTCCAGCCTGGCCTGTCGGCCGTCGTACGCCCCCTGCCACGTGCCGTGGAAGGCCCGTACGTCCTGGAGCGTGCCCGCGGCAGCGGCGGGCGTGGTCGTCCCGCCCACCGCCAGCGCCGCCCCGGCGGCGAGCGCGGTGCCGGCGGCTCTCCTGAGCGCGGTGCGACGGGACATGGGCTGCTGTGCCATGGGCCACCCCCGGGTGTCGGAAGGCCCCCATCCTCGGGGAGCCGGGCAGCGGTCGCCAAGCCAGAACCCGCCAACTTCGGGGCATGCGCGGGGCGGTCGCGAAGAGGGCGGAGCCCGGTAAGGGGCCGGTGACGGTCCCGCCCCGCTCAGGCGTTGAGGGCGGCGTTCCACACGGGGCTGTCGACGTAGTGGTTGTCGAAGCGCTCGGAGGAGTCCTTGATCTCCTGGAAGCTCGCCTCGCCGCGCATGACCCGGTTCAGCAGGCGCATGTAGTCGAAGCGGGCCATGCCGGGCGTGAAGGTGAAGAGGACGTCGGCCTCGCAGCCCGGGGCGGCGGCGAAGGCGTGCGGGGTGTGCGGCGGGACGAGGAGGAAGTCCCCGGCGCTCAGCACCTTGATCTCCTGGTCCACCAGCACCTGCAGCGAGCCGTCGATGACGTAGAACATCTCGGCGGCGCGGGTGTGGAAGTGGGCCGGTGCGCCGACGGCGCCCTTGGCGAAGGTGGAGCGGTAGCTCGTCAGCAGACCGCCCGTGGTGTCGGAGTCGGCGAGCAGGGTCATGACACTGCTGGGGTCGCTGGCGGTCTCGGCCTCCGCGGCGCGGGTGAGGACGGGGGCGAAGTCGCTGTTCTTGCTGGTCATGAGGGTTCTCCTGGTTTCTGACGGGGCGTCCGCCCTCGTTGTGATCACAACTCTAGGCGGCCGGGAGACCCCGTGAAGGGTGCAATTCCCACCGGAAATCGAAGGTCAATTCCCGGGCGTTGCGGCCCGTTACGGCCCCTCGTGCGGGCCCGGGCCGGTGTCCCGTCCGGCGCCACGGCGCACGGGCCGGCGCACACGCGCACGCGGGGCGTGGGCACCGGTCCGCCGGGGGTAGAGCGCTCGCGGATCGTGCCCCTGCAGACGAGGAGTCCGGGAATGAAGCGTGTCCGCCGTATCGCAACGATTGCCGCCACCACCCTCCTGCTGGCGGTGGGGAGCGCCGTACTGGCGACCCCGGCCCAGGCGGACGCCGACGTGAACCTCTTGGGCGATCTCGTCACGGGACACGCCAACTCCCTTGTCGCGGTGGGAGCCCTGGGCGCCCAGCTCGTGAGCCTGCCCGTCTCGCTGGCGCCGGTCCTCTGAGCCGTACCCGACGACGCCGAGGGGCAGGTGCGCACACGCACCTGCCCCTCTTCGCACCTAGGGGGTCCGGCTAGGGGAGGGTCAGGACGACCTTCCCGGCGACCCGGTTCGTGTCGCCCAGCGCGTGGCCCTCGGCGGCCTGCGCCAGCGGGAACGTCGCCTCGACGACGGCCTTGAGCTTCCCCGCGGCCATCAGGTCCGCGATGGCGCGCATGCCTGCCTGGTCGGCCTCGACGAGGACGGGGGTCACCTGGATGTCACGCTCGGCGGCCCGCGCGGGGAGGTCCGCGGGCATCGACGTGATGGCGATGGTGAGCAGCTGCCCGCCGGGCTTCAGGACGTCGAGGGAACGGGCGGCCGTGTCGCCGCCGATCGCGTCCAGGACCAGGTCGACCGGCTCGATCTCCGTGAAGTCCTGGTTCCGGTAGTCGACCGCCTCGTCGACGCCCAGCTCCCGCAGCAGCGCGTGCTTGGGGGCGCTGGCCGTACCGATCACGTACGCGCCCTGCTCCTTGGCGATCTGCACGGCGAGGTGGCCCACGCCGCCCGCGGCCGCGTGGATCAGCACCCGCTGGCCGGGCCGGACGTTCGCCGTGTCCACGAGGGCCTGCCACGCCGTCAGCGCGGCCAGCGGGACCGCACCCGCCTGCACGTGGTCGATTCCCTCCGGCTTGCGGACCAGGGCCCGTGCCGGGGCGACCACGTACTCGGCGAACGAGCCGACCCCGTAGGGGTAGGGCAGCATGCCGAAGACCTCGTCGCCGGGCTTGTGGATCGTCACGCCGATGCCGACGGCCTCGACGACGCCGGACACGTCCCAGCCGAGCACCAGGGGAAGCCGGTCGAGGAAGCCTGCGAACTGGCGGTGCTTCCAGTCGGTCGGGTTCATGCCCGCCGCGCGGACGCGGACGAGCACCTGGGAGGGCCCGGGCTGCGGGCGGTCGGTCTCGACCTCCTGCAGGACCTCGGGACCGCCGTACGTGTTCTGGCTGATTGCCTTCATCTTGTGCATGTGCTCATGGTCCGTCTACCCCGACCTGGGAAAACAGTGGCCCGGGGGCCACGATGTGCAAGCATTGGGCCATGCATCGTGTAGTGGTCCTGGCGCTGGACGGCGTCATCCCGTTCGAGCTGAGCCTCTCCTCGCGGCTGTTCGGGGTCGCCACCGACCCCGACCTGCAGCCGCTCTACGAAGTGGTCACGTGCTCCCTGGACGGCAGGCCGGTCCGGACGGACGCCGACTACTCGATCGCCGTGGAGCACGACGCGTCGGTGCTGGCCACGGCGGACACCGTCGTCATCCCCGCCTCCGAGAACTTCGGGGACATCGTCGACCGCGACGCCCTGCCGCGCCGCACGGCCGAGGCGCTCGCCCTCATCCGGCCCGACGCCCGCATCGTCGGCATCTGCATCGCCACGTTCCTGATGGCGGCCGCCGGACTCCTGGACGGCAAGGGCGCGGCCACCCACTGGTACCAGGCCGACCGCTTCCAGCGGCTCTACCCCGAGGTCGAGCTCGCGCCCGACGTCCTGTTCGTGGACGCCGGCCGCATCCTCACCTCGGCGGGCGCCGCGGCCGGCATCGACCTGATCCTGCACCTGATCCGCCGCGACCACGGCAGCGGCATCGCCAACCAGGTGGCTCGGCGCTGCGTCATCCCCCCGCAGCGGGAGGGCGGCCAGGCCCAGTACGTGGAGCGGCCCGTGCCGCACAGCTTCGACGCCGGAACGTCCGCGACCCGCGCCTGGGCCCTGGACCGTCTGAACGAACCGCTCCAGCTGGCCGACCTCGCCCGGCACGCGGGCATGAGCCGCCGCACGTTCACCCGGCACTTCCGGGCCGAGGTCGGGCTCAGCCCGGGCCAGTGGCTGACCCAGCAGCGCGTCGACCTGGCCCGCCACCTGCTGGAGAGCAGCGACCTGCCCGTGTCCCGCATCGCCGAACGCGTCGGCTTCGGCACGGACGCCACGCTGCGGCAGCGGCTGCACGCCGCGATCGGGGTGTCCCCGGCCACCTACCGCCGCACGTTCCGGGCCTGACGGCGCCGCCCCCGGCCCACGGGGCTCAGTCCGGCTTCGGCCGCGACCGCAGGCGCTCCATCTGTGCGTGGCTGAGGTCGTGCGCCCGCCGCATGTGGCGGGTGATCACCTCAAGTTCGTCGTCGGTGTGCTCGCCGAGCAGTTCCTCCCACGCCTGGCCGAGGTCGTCCCACACCGCGGTGACCCGGGCGATGCGCGCCGGCACCGGGCTGACCAGCACCCGGCGGCGGTCCTCCTGGTCGGGTGCGCGCATGACGTAGCCCCCGCGCTCCAGCCGGTCCACCAGCCGGGTGGCCGAGCCCGTGGTCAGGCCCGTCATGTCGGCGATCTGCCGCACGGTGAACGGGCCGGGCTCCGCCGTCAGCAGGCTCAGGCACTGCACATCGGTCGGGTGGAGCCCCAGGTGATCGGCGACGGCCTGGTTGAACAGCACGTACGCCGCCAGATGGCGGCGGGACTCCCTCGACAACTCCTCGTACAGCCGGGCCCGGCGCGGGTCTGTCACCTGGATCACACTCCCCAATCGCTGCGCGGCGCAGCAATCCCGTCTAATCTTCTGCGTGGCGCAGCTAATGCGTCGCACAGTGATTCTAACGTCCAGGGGGACACTTCCATGCTCACCGTCGCCGTCACCGGAGCCACCGGAGCCCAGGGCGGGGCCACCGCCCGTGCCCTACTGACCGCCGGCCACCACGTCCGCGCGCTCACCCGCCACCCCGACTCGCCTGTCGCCGACGTCCTGCGCGGCCTCGGCGCCGACGTCCGGCACGCCGACTTCGACGCCCCCGCCTCCCTCGACGCCGCCCTCGCCGGAGCGGACTCCCTCTTCGCGGTCACCACCCCCTTCGGCACCGACACCGCCACCGAAACCCGCCAGGGCAAGGCCCTCGTCGACGCCGCGGCGGCCGCCCGTCTCGGCCACGTGGTCTTCACCTCCGCCGCCCACGCCGACCGCGGCACCGGCGTCCCGCACTACGAGAGCAAGCACGCGATCGAGCAGCACCTGCGTGCGGCCGGCGTGCCCTGGACGGTGATCGCCCCCGCGGCCTTCATGGACAACTACGCCGGCGGCTGGACCCTCGACGGGCTGCGCGACGGCACCTTCGCCTGGCCCATGCCGACGGACCAGCCGCTCACTCTGATCCCCGCCGCCGACATCGGCGCCTTCGCGGCGCTCGTTCTGCAGCGCCGCGACGAATTCGCCGGCCGTCGCCTCGACATCGCCTCGGACGAGCTCACCCCGGCCGGCATCGCCGATGCCCTGGCGGCTGCCCTCGGTCGCCCGGTCGCCCACCACGAGGTGCCGCTGGACTACGTCCGGAGCCGGTCGGCGGACCTGGCCGCCATGTTCGACTACTTCGCCACGGCCGGCCTCGACGTGGATGTCGCCGGTCTGCGCCGCGACTACCCCGAGGTCGGCTGGCACACCTTCGCCGACTGGGCCGCCGCCCAGGACTGGCCCGCCCTCGTCTCCTGAAGGAGCACCCTTCGATGAAGCCCATCGGTTACTGGCTCAACCGCACCGACAAGGCCCTTACGCGGTACATGGACGACATGCTGGGGGAGTTCGGCCTCACCCGGCTCGCGTGGCAGGTCCTGAACGCCGTCCAGGATGCCGCTGCTGAGGCGACCGACGCCGACGTCCTGTCGGTCCTGGCCGCCCATGCGGACCGTTCGACGCTGGCCGTCGCCGTCGAGAGGCTCCTGGCCGACGGCTGGGCGGCCCGCCCTGCACCGGGCCGGCTGGCCCTCACCCCCGACGGGCGTCGGCGCCTGACCGAGGCCGCCGCGCGCGTGGACGCGTTCCGCGCGCTGTGCACGGACGGCATCTCACCGGAGGAGTACCGGACGGCTGTGCTTGTGCTGGAGCGGATGACCCGCAACCTCGAAGCGGCGACGGTCCCCCTGCCCGGGCCTGCTACCGGGCCCGGGGCCCGTGGTCGGCGATGAACCGGTGCATGGCGTCACGGGCGTGGGCGTCGCTCCAGCCCGTGACGGCGAAGCGCAGGCGTCCCTTCATCTCCTGGAGCGCCAGGTCCTTCGCTTCGGCGACGCGCTGCCGGCTCTCCTCACTGCCGTCGTCACCGGCGAGTGCGGCCTGAAGGGCCTTGGCCCAGTCGCTGACCCACATCGCGGCGCCCATCCAGCTGTGGGAGCCGCCGTGCTCCTCCACCTCGGCCAATTCCGAGTTCTGTTTGCGCGTCAGCGCGCCCTCGCGGGTCACCAGCGCGACGGCGAGCTCGGCCGTCTCCTGGACCAACGCCTCATCGGCAGCGGTGGCGGTGCATGCGGGTATGTCAGCCATGGCCGTGATCGTAAGCGTTCGCCCTGATCCTGGATATGAGATGGCGGAGTCTGTTGCGTGTGGTGGTGAGTACGACGTCGGGGGCGTCGCTTTCGCGGAGGTGGATTGTTCCGGTGGGGTCGGCTGCTAGGTAGACGCACGACGATCCGGCCTCGCTGAACGACGACTTTTGCCAGCTCACGGTATTTTCCTTGTTCCTCTCAGACGGCTTTCGCGATGCGGTGGATGAGCTCACGCGATTCGGTTGGCTTGAGTGCAACCTCTTCCATGCGGTCCAGGGTCAGGCGGTAGCGTTCCAGCCGCGACGTGGCGTCGATGAGCTCCTGGCCGTGTGTGGTGTCGATGGCGACTGTGTCCAGTTGGGGTACCGGTCCGTGAAAGTAGTCGACCCCATGCCCGGAAACCGGGAACGATGTGCCGTTGAAGGGGATGACGACCAGGCTGACGTTGTCCCGCTCGCTCATGCTGATGAGGTGAGTGAGCTGGGCCCGGGAGGTCTCGGCGCCACCGAACTGCATTCGCAGAGCCGCTTCGTGGATGATCGCCTTGTAGGGCGGAGGCGCCTCGCGGAACAGGATCTCTTGCCGCTTGATGCGATGCGACACTCGGTGCTCGACCGCGTGCGGTGCCAGCTGTGGGACGAATTCGCGAAAGACTGCGCGAGCATGCTCAGGAGTCTGGAGCAACCCAGGCACGGTGATCACCTGGGCAACACGTAGCGCCGTCGCGTGGTGCTCTGCCTCCGCGAGGTCGAGCAGGCTGCCGGGCAGGATCTCCCGGTATTCCTCCCACCAGCCTCGCTTGCGCTCGCCCGTCATTGCGGCGAGTGCGTTGATCAGAGGCTCGTCCGAGCAGTCGTAGACGCGGGCCAGGGCGCACACCCTCTCCGCGCTGACTCCGTAGCGCCCGGCTTCGATGTTGCTGATGCGCGACTGGGTGATACCGAAGCGGGTTCCGGCCTCTGTGGCCGACAGGTCTGCGCGCTCACGCAGTCGCCGCAGCTCGGTCCCAAGGCGCCGTCTCCGTACGGTCGGTAGAGGTGTGCTCGGCGGCATCGTGCTCCTCGTTGCTCGCACTCAAGTGCGCTGGCGTCACTCGTTCGGGCCCCTCGCGGGCTACGGTCCATGGAACCCAGGAATGTAGTCCATGAACGTCGCTACGGTGTGAGCCAAGCCACTCAACCGGCAACCCCGCCAGGAGACTTCCATGGCCACCGTATCCGCGTCGCAGCCCTGGTCCTACACGCTCGAACTGCCGCGCGACCCCCGCGCACCCGGCATCGCCCGCACCACCGTCCAAGCCGTGCTCGCAAGCCACCGCATGAGTGAACTCGCCGAGACCGCCACCCTCTTGACGTGTGAGCTCGTCACCAACGCCTACCTGCACACCGAAGGCCCCTGCTCGCTGCGCCTCCACGGCCGTGACGGCGATCAGCTGCGTGTAGCGGTATGGGACACGAGCCCCGTCGTTCCCCCGCCCTTCGGTGGCGGCGGCAACCCCGAACGCAACGGCACCGGTGAAGCCGGGCGGGGGCTGCTGCTCGTGCGGATGTGTGCCGACAGTTGGGGGAGTCGTACGTACGACAAGCGCCGCTTCGGCAAGACGCTCTGGTTCGAGCTGGCGCACCCGCGCCGCCCGCAGGTGGCCAAGGCCACGTACGCGTCCCCGGTCGGCTGCGCCGAGTGCGCCAGCCTTGAAGCCGCCCGGCGCGCAGCCGTCCGCGGCGGCGACACGGCCAAGGGCGTCGACGCCACCATCGCCGTGCGCAGTCACTTCCGCGATGCGCACCTCCTGCCGAGGCGGAGGACCGCCCGATGAGGCCCACGCGCTGCCCCCACCCGGCGTGGACGCACACGGGCAGGGGTGAGGCCCGTTGCGACCGGTGCGGCACCCGTCGCTTCGACGCATACGGGGCGCTGCGACCGCCCGGGCCGGCACCCGTGGTGACCCCCACCTGGGCCGCCCGGCGCGCGGCGGACTGGGCCGCGGCCCACCGCGTGGCGCAGGCCATGGGGCGGGGCCGGGGACGCCGCCGGGCGGCGCCCGTCACCCCGCCCGGCCGGGGTCACGGGTGCCAGACCTCCTTGATGGTCTTCACCTTGCCCTCGGAGTCCAGCGTGATGTCGTAGATGTTCCCGGAGCAGGTGTACGGCTGCTTCACGGCGCTCTGGTTCGTCATGCAGTCACCCGCGTGCGACCACAGCTCGCCGACGGGGACCGTCTTGTACGAGCCGGACCCCGTGGAGAGCTCCGCCTTCACCTCTCCGGCGGTGAACAGGTAGTACTTGGCCGCGCCCTCACCGTGGTAGATCCAGTCGTTGGGCGTGCAGGTCGGCTTGGCGTCCTTGGCGGACATCGAGCCCTTCGACGGCGGGACGGCGATCTCGATCATCTTGTGGCCGGCGGGCAGTTTCGGCGGCTGCCCGCAGTCGCCGAAACTGCCCTCGCCGCCGGACTTGTCCGCGGAGCCGCCGTCGGCGGGCTTGGCGGACGGCTTGGCGGAGGCGCCGGAGCTGCTGCCGCCGCTGCCGGCGGCGGAGTCGTCCTCCGGGCCGCACGCGGTGAGGCCGCCGCCGAGCGCGGCGACGAGTGCGATGGTGCTGATGAGATGTCTGGTGGCCTTCATGCCAGCGTTCCCCCGTACTAGAAAATTGTCGTGATCATGTTCGATCGACGAGGATTTCTACACCACGGGGCAGCTCAAGATCCAATCACCGTGCCGGGGGGCCGCCCGGCATGTGGGCACGCTTACCGTGACCCCATGGCCCACGCGAAGACTTCGTACGTCTGCCTGCCCTGCCGGGCCTCGTACAAGCAGCCCTATCCCGGCCGCTACGACCGCGAGCGGCTCTGTCCGCGCTGCACCGCGCCGCTGGTCCACGTCGGTTCCGCCTTCGCGCCGCCCCGGCGGCGCGATGCGGCCGCCTGGCGGACGCTCTCGGTGCTGCTGCACGCCGGGGTGCGGTTCCACGAGGGCTGCTGCGGCGACGGGCCCGGCTACCGCCCCCGTACCGTGCGCGAAGTGCGCGAGCGGATGGCGTACGCCCGGGCCACGGGCGAGCCGTTCGACCGGGCCCTGGTGCGGCCCGAGGTCCAGGCCCCGGCCGGAAAGCGCCTACCCGCACCGCCCATCCACCCCTAGTGTCATGCCCGCCTCATGCATGCTCGGCAGTCACCGGCGCGGAGAGTGGTGGGATATGGGCCTTCCGGAACGTTCCGACGAACCCTCGCAGCAGTCCGACGGCGAGCCCCCGGGCCGCCGTCTCTTCCTCTCCAGGGCGCTCGGCACCACCGCCGGGCTCGTCGCCGTCACCGCGGCCGGTGCGATCACCGGCGGCGTGACGTCGGCGCACGCCGCGCCCGGCTCCGCCATGGGACCGGCGCGGCAGGAGGGGCAGCGCAACTGGCGCTTCTGCAACAAGTGCTTCGGCATGTTCTATTACGGCTACCCGACGAACGGCGTCTGCCCGGCCGGCGGCGCGCACTACATGGCCGGCTACGACTTCGACATCCCCTACAACGTGGGCGAGACGCCCAACGCCCAGGCGAACTGGCGCTTCTGCGACCGCTGCTTCGGCATGTTCTTCTTCGGCTACCCGAGCGGTGGCTGGTGCCCGACCGGTGGTTCGCACAGCGCCGCGGGCTTCAACTTCGTGCTGCCGCACGACGTCGTCGAGACCCCGAACGCCCAGGCGTACTGGCGTTTCTGCACCAAGTGCTTCGTCCTCTTCTTCTGGGGCTACCCGGCCAAGGGCCGCTGCCCCGCCGGCAACGAGCACAACGCCGCCGGGTTCAACTTCGTCATCCCGCACTGGTGAGCAACGGGTGGTGCCCCCGCGCCCGGAGACGGACACGGGGGCACCATCCCGGCCTGTCTTACGGCAGGATCTCCAGCTGAACGTGGCTCCGGGTGTCCTGGAGGCCGGAGGCGAGGCAGTCCGTGGGCAGCTGCTGGGGCAGCGAGGTCACGGTCCGGCGTACGGAGCGGCCCTTGCCGCGCCCGTCGGTGACGTGGCCCGACTGCAGGATGGTCAGGACGCCCGCGGCGCGCGTGACGGTGCCGCCGTCGATCGCGATCACCGACCGCCGGCCGTCGGCGTAGCGGACGGTCTCCGTACCGCCCGCGCCGGACAGCGAGACGCAGGCGGCAGATGTCGCGACGCTGTCGAAGGAGCTCGTCGCGGGGGTGATGCGGCCGCCGGTGGTGCAGGTGTAGCGCACGTCCGCGTGGACGCGGGTCGCGCGGGACGGAAGCGTGAGCGGCGGATCGTAGCGGCCGTGAGCGGTGCCGGTGCAGAAGACGGCCTCGTGCCCGCCCGTATGAGCCTGGCCGGCCGGCGCCCCGACCATCGACGTGACCATGAGCGCCAGAGCTCCCAGCGTCACCGTCGTACCGCGCCTGATCAACACAAGCCCCTCCAGGAATGTCGCCCACCTCTACGGGCACGTGGCTACCCGGGGGAGCACTCGGCTGACCGGGCGCCTCGCAGTGCATCACCCGGGCACACCCGCCCCGGCGCGCTCCCTGCACACGCCTGCACCCCCGGTGACTCGCGTGGCATGCGGAACGTGCCGGGTAGGAAGCGCCGGACGCGTCCCGTCGAGCGGGAACGCGAACCGAGCAGGAGGAGACCCGAGTGAGCCGTACGACTGCCTCAGCCGCCGCATCCGCCGACGCAGCCACCGCTGCCGACGCCGCCACCGCGGCGAGAGAGCGCGTGTTCGCCATGATGGACAGCGACGGGGACCAGGTCGTCACGCGGCACGACTACCTTTCCCGCATCGACCGGACCGTCCTGGCCACCGGGCGCACGGAGGACGACCCGCTCGTCGTCACCGCCCGTGCGGAAGGCGTCAAAGCCTGGGGCGCGATGGACGCGAACGACGACGGGAAGCTGACCTTCGACGAGTACAACGCGTGGGTGGGCGCCGACAAGTTCGACAACATCTGCCGGTTCGCGCTCGGTGCGCTCTTCGACCTCGCCGACGCGGATGGGGACGGCGCCCTGGACAAGGCCGAGTTCACCATGCTGCGCACCGCACTGAACAACCCGCCCGGGAACGCCGCCGCCGCGTTCGACGCGCTGGACGCCGACGGCGACGGCCGGGTCGGCCGCGACGCGTACCTGGCGACGATCCGCGCCTACATCGTCGGCGACGGCTCCCCTATGGGCGAGGTCCTGTACTAGGCGGGCCGTGTGCCCCCGCCCGGGACGGGCCGTCCGCGCCGCACCTCGCACGGCGTCGGCGCGGACGGGGCGGACCCGGGGCGCGTCCTAGTCGCAGGCCCGGCCGTTGCGGTCCGGGTCCAGCTTCAGCGGGTCGTCCTTGCCGTTCAGCCGCAGCGCCTTGTAGTCGTGCGCCGTGAGCCACTCGCAGCGGGCGGCCGTCGTCGCCGCGACCGTCTTCGGGAAGACCGTCGGGACGCACACGTTCTCCGCCCCGTAGTGGCGGTCGCAGCCCGCGATCTGGGCCGACACGGGGTGCGACTTCCTGTCCGGCTCCGGGACGGACGCCTTCGCCTCGTGCTGCATGGCGCCCGCGAAGTGGTGCACCATCGGCGCCGCCAGGGCCTCCGGGCCGCCCAGGTGCACCCAGGAGGCCACCGACGGGACGCCGGCCGCGTCCACGGCGAAGAGCATGTACCAGCCCGGCGGCGCCAGGTTGGGGTTGCTCGTCACGTTCAGGTCGATGGTGGTGCCGTCGGCGCCGACCGTCATCGGCAGGTCCACGAAGCGCTGGTTGGGGTCGGAGGAGTGCGTGACGGCCGCCGGGCGGATCAGCTCGGCCCTGACCACCGGCCGGTCCACCGTGATCCGCTGCGTGCTCGCGTACTGCCACTTGTCCTTCGCCACCGACGTGATCTGCGGCCGTGCGCCCTTGTAGAGGTACGGCGGCGTGTAGATCGAGACGTGGTCGTCGAACGTGCCGTTGCCGGGGTTGTCGCCGACCGCCATCACCCGGCCGTCCGGCAGCAGGAACGCCGACGAGTGGTACGTGCGCGGGATCGGGTCCGTGGCCAGGCCCGGCTGGAAGGTGTTGGTCTGCGGGTTGAAGAAGCTCGCCTCGAACACCGGGTCCGCCCGGTCGTGCAGACCGCCGCCGGTCTCCAGGACCTTGCCGTCGGGCATCAGGACCGCCGAGACGTACATCTTGCCCTGCGCGCCGGTCTGCGGCTTCTGGCCCTGGCCCTGGTCGACCGTGCCCTGCGGCAGCAGCGGCGCGGGCTTGTACACGGGGTTGGGCTGCTTGAGGTCGATGAGGTCCGTGAGCCGGCTCGCCTCGGGGTTGGTGTTGACGTTGCCGCCGCCCATGGTCAGGACGCGCTGGTCCTGCGCGGGCGGGAGCAGCACGCTCATCGACTGGTCGCGGCGGTCCTTGTCCTGCAGCCCCGGCACGTCGGTGATCTTGTTGGCGTCGTAGTCGTAGATCGACGCGCCCGTTCCCGGGGTGCCGTCGCCGAAGACGTGGCTGCCGGAGTAGAAGAGCCGCCCGTCCTGCATGAGGATCATGGACGGGTACAGGCCCCAGTACGACCAGGTCTGGTTCACCTCGTTGCGCGGCAGCCACTTCTGCTGCGACTGGGAGAACTTCTCGGCGGTCACGCTGCCCGTCGAGTCCTCCTTCAGGCCGCCGAAGCTGATGACGTCGCCGTTGCCGAGGAGGGTCGCCGAGGGGTACCAGTGGCCCTCGTTCATGTCGTTGGTCTTGACGTACTTCTCGGCCGCCGGGTCGAAGATGTAGCTGTCCTTGAAGCCCTCGTAGCCGTGGCTGCCGTCGGCCGCCGGGTACGCCTTGTTGCCGCTCATGATGAGGACCCGGCCGTCCGACAACTGCACGTGCCCGGCACAGAACATGTCGACCGGCGTCGGGATCGTCCTCGTCGTGCCGGTCTTCGGGTCGTAGACGGCGGACGTGAACGTGCCGGCCTTGAACATGTCCGGGTCGTTGCCCGAGCCGGCCACGAGCAGCACCTTGCCGTTGTGCAGGACGACGGAGTGCATGCTGCGCACCGGGTTCTTGAACGGCATGACCGCCCACGTGCCCTTGGTGCAGGCGTCACCGGCGGTGCAGACGTCGCCCACCGCGGGCTGGGTCGCGTCCTCCATGTCGTAGTCGTCGGAGACGACCGTGCCCGTGCCGTAGACGGACACGCCCCAGCTGATCTGGTCGGTGCCCGGCGGCACCACGGGCGTACGGACGGACGCGCGCGTGTACGCGGCGGCGACCGGCAGCGTCTTGAGGTCCGTCCAGTACTGCCAGCCCGTCTTCACGTCGTGGCGGAAGACGGTGACGGACGCGTCCGGGGTGGTGCTCTTGTACCAGAGCGAGAGGTCGTACTGGTGCGCCGGCGTCACGCTCGGCGCGCACGAGGTGTCCTCGACCATCAGCGCCTTGCGGTCGCCGTCGACGCGGCGCGTGAGCGTGACGGAGAGGGCCTTGCCGCCGCTGTGCGACTGGTCGGTCGTGCCGATGGTGAAGTCGTTGTTGCCCCAGCCGGACTTCTCCCAGCACGTCGGCAGGCCGTCGGAGGAGCGCGCGGCTTCGAAGCCGGGGTTGACGACGAGGTTCGACCCGGCCTCCGCCGGGCCGGGCGCGGCCAGCAGCAGCCCGAAGGACGCGCTGGAGGCCAGGAGCAGCGCCGCCGCCCGGGTGCGTCTTCTGCGTCCGGCCGGGCGGGTGCGTCTGCCGGGGGTGACTCTCAGGTGCATGCCATCACGTGTCCCTTCTTGGACGGCGGTGCCTGCCGCCGCGGCTCCGGGCGAGGCGGGTGCGCGGCACGTACACCAGCGCCTCGGTGGCGGCGTAGCGCAGGACGAAGGTGACCAGCAGGGCCAGCGCAGTGGCGGGCAGCACGCCCAGGCCGAGGCCGCCGACGAACACGGCGATGAGCGGGATGCGCAGCACCAGGTCGGCGTTGGCCAGCAGGGCGACGCGCGCGAGCCGGTCCGCCCAGTGGCGGTGGGCGCGGCGGTGCTGGAAGAGCAGCAGCTCGATGAGGGCGAAGTTCCATACGACGCCGAACTGGTTGGCCACGATCTCGGCCGGCAGGTAGTGCAGCCCGGTGCCGGTCAGCAGCGTCAGCCCGAGGAGGTTCGGCAGGAAGCCCGTGAGCCCGATGAGCCCGAAGGCGAGCATCCGGGCGAAGGGGGAGGCGGTGCGCAGCGCGGCGAGGTGCCGCAGGAAGCGGAAGCCTTCGCGTGCGGTGGACTTGGACTCTCCGGCGAAGCGTTCCTGGAAGGCGAACGGCACTTCGGTGACGGCCGCGGGCCGGCACCGGACGACCAGTTCGAGAAGGATCTTGTACCCGAGCGGCTGCAACCCGGCCCCGTCCGCGGCGCCGGCGCCCGCTGCGCCGTGCACGCCGCCCGTGCCACCTCCGGCGCCCGGGGCGCTTGCCGTGCCGATGGCGCCGGCTGCGCCGTGCACGCCGCCCGTGCTGTCTCCCGCACCCGGGGTGCTTGCCCAGCCGGCAGTACCCGTCGCGCCGCGCATATCGCCGACGGCACCCGTCGCGCCGCGCACACCATCCGTCGCGCCCCCGGCGCCTCCGGCGCCCGCTGCGCCTCCGGCCGTGATCGCCCCCGCCACCGTCTCCCGGCGGACGGCGAAGAAGCCGCTCATCGGGTCGCTGACGCCCCGCAGTGCCCGGGGGAAGAGGGCCTTGGCCAGCCACGTCGCCCCGCGCGAGACGGCCACGCGGTAGCCGCCCGCCAGTCCCGCCCGGCTGCCGCCGGGGCAGTAGCGGCTGGCGACGACGAGGTCGGCGCCCTCGCGGACGCCCGCGTCGACGAGCTCGGGGACCAGGTCCGGCGGGTGCTGCAGGTCGGCGTCCATCACGACGATCCAGTCGGAGTCCGCCGCCCGCATGCCCTCCACCACCGCCCCGCCCAGCCCGCCCTCCGGCACCGCGCGGCGCACCACGGTCACCGGGTACGGGCACCCGGGTGCCGCCTCCTCGATGACGGCGGCCGTGTCGTCCGTGCTGTCGTCGACGAACACGGCCCGGCAGGGGTGGCGGACGGGCAGCGCCGCGCCGAGACGGCGCAGCAGCTCGCGCACGTTGCCGGACTCGTTGAAGGTGGGGACGACGACGGTGACCGACTCCGGGCCCGCGACGCCGAGCGCGCCGGGGGCGCGTAAGGCGTCGGTGCCGCCGCTCACCGCGCGGTCTCCGCGACCCGGCGGATCTCGATCCGGTCCTCGCCCTCGCCGAACGAGGCCACCGGCCGCGAGTGCTCCAGCGCGGCCTTGACCAGCGGCAGCGTCACCGCGTCCCGCCGGACCGTCGGTGAGGACACGACGTAGTGCACGTCCCGCCAGCCGCGCGGCATCGTCCGGGTGACCGCCGGGTCGAGGTCGGCCTTGTAGAACCAGACGGCCCCGGTCCCGGGCCGGTAGCCGGCGTGCACGAGGTCGAGCCAGATCGCGTCGTCGGCCAGGACGCGGGTGCCGCCCGGGTCGGCGACGTTGGTCCTGTCGCCCAGCCAGGACGCGGCAGCCCGGTAGGGGGCGTTGGCGTCGACGGTCAGGGCCGGACGGTTGCCCTCGTACCAGCGCGGTACGACCAGCACGGCGGCCGTCACGGCCAGCATGCCGACCGCCGACCGGCGCACTACCGTCCAGCGGGCGCCCCGGCCGGGGCGCGAACGCAGCAGGACGCCGACGACGGAGGCCGCCACGCCCGCCAGGGCCAGGGCCAGGAACGGCAGCACCTGGATGACGTACATGGCCGGCAGGTAGCCCGAGGGGCGCAGGGCGACCAGCGCGAGGATCACCGCGGCCGCGGCCGGCCCGGCGAGCGCCCGGCCCGTGCGCGACCAGCGGGCGGCGGCCACCAGCACCACCGCGGCGGCCAGCCCGCACAGCGGCAGGACGCGGTCGTAGTAGAGCCACGAGTGCAGCACGCCGTGCGCGCCCGAGCCCTCGTCCAGGACGAAGCCCGAACCCGGGCGGCTCATCTGGTACGTGATGCCGTCGATCAGGGAGACGTGGCCGGGCCCGGGGAACAGCTCGTGATTGAGGAACGCGAACAGCGGATAGGCCAGGCCGATCAGCCCGCACGCCGTCACCGCGCCCGTCACGGCGAACTTGCGGGTGTCGCGGTGGCTGTGCCGCCACATGGTCAGCATCAGCGCGGGCAGGATGACGAGCATCGTCTCCTTCGACAGCACCGCGACGGCCGCCGCCAGCCCGGCCCCGAAGTGGTGCCACAGGTGCCGCCGGGGCGAGGCGGCCAGGCAGAAGGCCAGCAGGATCCACATCACGGCGAGGTTGTCGAGGAAGATCTCCCGCTGCAGGACCACCGCCAGCGGGGACAGCCCGAACAGGGCCGTCGCCAGCGCCGCCGCCCACTTCTGCAGCCCCAGCCGCCGCCCCAGGACGTACACCAGCACCGCGCTGACCGCCGACACCAGCAGCATCGCGCAGCGCATCGGGGCCACCGACATCGCGTCGGGGGAGAGGGCCGCCGGTATCCAGGTGACCAGCGCGATCTGGATCCAGCCGAGCGGCGGGTGGTCGTACCAGTAGGTGTAGTGGGCGAGCCCCTTGCCCTCCTGGACCGCCCACGCCTGCGCGAGGTAGGTGCCCTCGTCGTCGCTGAGGGCGGGGAAGCCGGTGATGTTCCACCCCTGCACCAGCAGGATCGCGGCGAGCAGCCCCCCGCACACCAGCAGGTCGGGCCGGGAGCGGCGCAGGCGCAGGACGGGTCTGAGCCGGGTGGGCGCGGGCAGCGGCGCGGCGGGGACCGCCGGCGCGGTGGGGAGTGTCGCGGTCACGAAGTGACGTCCTCTCGGGCGAGATGCGCGCCGACGTGTCGGGTGAGCTCCCAGTCGCTGCGGCCCCGCTGCTCCCGCCAGACCGCGCGCACCGCCGCCCCGGCGAGCATGAGCTGGTAGAAGGGGCCGCCGAGGATGAGCTTGAGGTAGTGGACGAAGCGCACGCGCAGGCCGTACTGCGTGCCGAAGTCGTGCAGTCCGACGATCTCGAACATGAACGTGACCAGCATGGTGACCGCGGGCAGGAAGGTCACCACGGCGACGCCGGCGGGGACGTCGAGGAAGAGCGCTATGGCGATGTTCAGCGGGATGATCAGGCCGGTGAACGCCTGGAAGAACGGCGTCATCAGGGTGTAGCGGGCGAGCAGGCGCTGGGCGACGGTGGGCAGTTGCCGCCAGTCCTTCTTGCGGTAGACCTGCAGGAAGCCCTGGTTCCAGCGGGTGCGCTGCTTGAGCAGGCTCATGAGCGTGCCCGGCGTCTCCTCGCGGGTGACCATCTCGGAGTCGTACGCGACGACGACCCGCTTGCCCCTGCTGGACAGGCGCACGCCCAGGTCGCAGTCCTCCGCCAGGCACTCCGGGTCCCAGCCGCCGGCCTCGCGCAGCACTTCGGTGCGGACGAAGACGGTGTTGCCGCCCAGCGGGATGAAACCTTTCTCCGCATGCAGGTGGAGGCGGCTGCGGAACCAGAAGAAGTACTCCAGGCAGTTGCGCAGGCTGTACCAGCTGGAGTGGAAGTTGATCAGCTGGACGCCGCCCTGCACCACGTCCGCGCCGGTCGCGCGGAAGGCGTGGTCGACGTGGGTGAGCAGCTCGGGGTGGACCTGGTCCTCGGCGTCGAAGACGCCGACGACCTCGCCCGTGCAGTGGGGGAGCGCGGTGTTGAGGGCCTTGGGCTTGTTCTTCTTCCCGTGGGTGTCCACGATCACGCGCACCCGGCCGGGGGCCGCGGCCGCCACCTTCCCGGCGACCTCGGCGGTCTCCGGGTCGTCGTGGCCGACGATGACGAGGATCTCGAAGCGGCCGTGCGTGGACTCCAGCAGCCGGGTGACGGTGTGCTCCAGGACGGCCTGTTCGTGCCGGGCGGGCACCAGCAGCGAGAAGGACAGGGTGCCCTCGCCGTTCGGGGGCTCGAAGCGGGTGCCCGCGAGCGTCTCCGGCGTGCGCCAGGCGTGCATCTGCCACCAGAGCGTGAAGGCCGCCATCCAGAAGAGGGCGAGCGACACCACACAGACGAACACGGAAGTGAGCAAAGAGGTCCCCCCTCGAAAACGCCCGGAAGCACCGCGGCAACGCGCGGCTCTCCCTCCTCACGCGACTCCCCAGTGCGCGTGTTTCTCCCCTTCGGGAGAGAGTAAGGGGGGAAGGTGAAACTCAGGTGCTGAAACGATAAATCCTGTGTTTCCCAACGAACTCCGTACGCATCCCGCAAAGTTGGCATAGACCATTCCGGAGCGGGGAAGCGCACGGCACGCCCCCGACGCGGTCATGGCGCCCCCCCCGACGCGCTCACGGCGCCCCCCGACGCGGTCATGCCATGGCCTCAAGGCGCACTTCCCCACGCTCCGGGCCGGTGGGAGACTCCCCGTCATGGGTGCGTTGAGGCGCATACACAAGGCTGTTTCCCGGCTGCGGTACGCCGCGGGAGCCGCGGCCCTCGCGGCCGCGGCCGTCATGACGCTCACCGGCTGCCAGCCGGCCGCCGGGCTCGACGCGGTCACCGTCGCCGTCACCACGCAGCGCCAGGCCGGCTACGCCCTCGACCGCGAGGGCGTGCGCGTCGCCTGGCTCAACTGCACGGGCACGACGGAGGGCGGCGGCAAGGACTCCGCCGGCAACACCCAGCCGGTCACCGCCATCGGCGTCGACTGCGAGGGACGCACCGACTCCGGCAAGAAGATCATCGTCTTCGGCCGGGTCACCGGCATCACCGGCCAGGCGTGTGTGCACGGCCTGCTGACCGCCAAGGTCGACGGCAGGACGGTGTTCTCGGTGAGCGTGCTCGGCGACTGCAGCAAGACGGCCGGCGGCCCGCCCCCCGTCCCGTCCCACCACCCCGGCCAGTCGGGCGGCCCGGCCCCCTCCGCCAGCTGCACCGACAAGCCACCGCCCGGCGATCAGGGCCACCACCAGCAGGGGAAGTGACGGCGGGGCGCAGGTGCGATGGCCGCGGTCGTACGGACGTACCGGTAACATCCGGATCGTAGAAGCCGACGACCCGGGAGGAGCCACCGGTGGCGGGAGAACCGCAGGCCGACTGCCTGTTCTGCAAGATCCTCGCAGGGGAGGTGCCCGCGACCGTCGTCAAGGAGACCGAGACGACCATCGCCTTCCGGGACATCAACCCCCAGGCGCCGGTGCACTGCCTGGTCATCCCCAAGGTGCACTACCCGGACGCCGCCTCCCTCGCGGCCGCCGAGCCCGCCATCGCCGCCGACGTACTGCGCGTGGCCGGCGAGGTCGCCCTGCAGGAGAACGGCGACAAGGGCTTCCGCATCGTCTTCAACACCGGCACCGGGGCCGGCCAGACGGTCTTCCACGCCCACGCCCACGTCCTCGGCGGCCGCGGCTTCAACTGGCCTCCCGGCTAGCAGACCCCCGGCCAGCAGGCCCGGTCAGGAACAGCGAGTACCACCTTGTCCGTACGCGAGCTCGTCGTCCTCGGCACCGCCAGCCAGGTGCCCACCCGGCACCGCAACCACAACGGCTACGTCCTGCGCTGGGACGGCGAGGGCATCCTCTTCGATCCCGGCGAGGGCACGCAGCGTCAGATGCTGCGCGCCGGCGTGGCCGCCCACGACCTCAACCGGATCTGCATCACCCACTTCCACGGTGACCACTCCCTGGGCCTGGCCGGCGTCGTCCAGCGCATCAACCTCGACCGGGTGCCCCACCCGGTCACGGCGCACTTCCCCGCCAGCGGCCGCCGCTTCTTCGAGCGGCTGCGCTACGCCACCGCCTACCGCGAGACGGTCAAGCTGGTGGAGGAGCCGGTGGCCGGCACCGGCGCGGTGATGGCCGACAGCCGGGCGTTCCGGCTGGAGGCGCGCAGGCTCTCGCATCCCGTCGAGTCCTACGGCTACCGCCTGGTCGAGCCCGACGGCCGCCGGATGCTGCCGGAGCTGCTGGCGGAGCACGGCATCGGCGGGCCGGACGTCGGCCGGCTGCAGCGCGAGGGCGAGGTCCGCGGCGTCACCCTGGACGAGGTCAGCGAGGTCCGGCGCGGGCAGCGCTTCGCGTTCGTCATGGACACCCGGCTGTGCGACGGCGTCCACGCCCTGGCCGAGGGATGCGACATGCTCGTCATCGAGTCGACCTTCACCGACGAGGACGAGTCCCTCGCCACCGAGCACGGCCACCTGACGGCCGGCCAGGCGGCGCGCGTGGCGGCACGCGCGGGGGTGCGGCACCTGGTCCTCACGCACTTCTCGCAGCGCTACGACGACCCGTCCGTCTTCGAGCGGCAGGCCCGGGCGGCGGGATTCGACGGGGAGCTCACCGTCGCCCGGGACCTGATGCGCGTGCCGGTGCCGAAGCGCCGGTGACCTACGGCAGGTAGTACATCGGGTTCGGCATCTTGTAGGTGCGGTCGGCGTAGCCGCCCTGCAGGTCGCTGTACTGGTCGCCGAAGTTGGCGACGATGTCGAAGCCCTTGGACTCGATGTACTTGCGGGTGCCCGACTTGTACTCGACCGTCGTGCACTTCGCGCCGCACGCGAGGTAGGCGGGCGGGGTCTGCTTGTTCTTCAGGAAGAAGTGCGCGGTGTCGGCGACGGGCTTGTAGCCGACGTTCTTGAGGTTGCGGGCGCTCCACTCGCGCTGGTGCTCGCCGCGGCCGGTGACGTAGAAGACCTCGATGCCCTTGGACTGCGCCCAGTTGACCAGCTGCGGCATGCCGAAGACGGCGGCCATGTCGGTCGACTTCAGGTACGCGTCCTGCGACTCCGGCGTGAAGTGGAAGCCCTGCTGGAGCTCGTAGTTGTAGGTCAGCAGGGTCGTGTCGTCCAGGTCGACCACGATGGCGGGCTTGGCGCCCTTCTTGCCCTTGACCTGGTTCTTGACGACCTTCTCCAGGTGCGCCTTGGCCTTCTTCTCGATGTCGGCGACCTGCTTGGCGTAGTTGCTGTCCGCCGAGGCGTAGTGCTGGCCGGACGCGTCGACGGTGTCGCCGTAGAACGCCTTGATCTTGTCCTGCACCTGGGTGAGGTTCGGGATCTCCTTGTCCGTGCGGGGCACCGCACGGTCGGCGCTGGCCGCGCCCGCGGTGTAGAGGCCAGCGCCGGCGGCGAGGGCGGCGGTGACGGCGGCGATGCGGACGCGCTTGGACTTCAGCGACAGGGACGACGGCACGTGATGACTCCTGAGTAACAACGACGGTGCTCCGTGAAGCTAAGCGCTTGACCTGAGCTGGTCAAGGCCCGGCTCAGGGGCGGCTCTACGCGCGGAGAAGATCGCGACGCGGGGTCCCGGGGCGTACCGTGGGGGCAGACCGAAGACACGAAGGGTGGGGCCTCACAGATGGCGCAGGAAGTACGCGGAGTCATCGCACCGGGCAAGAACGAGCCGGTCCGCATCGAGACGATCCTCGTGCCGGATCCGGGGCCCGGCGAGGCCGTGGTGAAGATCCAGGCGTGCGGTGTCTGCCACACCGACCTGCACTACAAGCAGGGCGGCATCAACGACGACTTCCCCTTCCTCCTCGGCCACGAGGCGGCGGGCGTCGTCGAGGCCGTCGGCGAGGGCGTCAGCGAGGTGGCCCCCGGCGACTTCGTCGTCCTGAACTGGCGGGCCGTCTGCGGCCAGTGCCGGGCCTGCCTGCGCGGTCGGCCCCAGTACTGCTTCAACACGCACAACGCGAAGCAGAAGATGACGCTCAAGGACGGCACGGAGCTCTCGCCCGCGCTCGGCATCGGCGCGTTCGCCGAGAAGACGCTCGTCGCGGCCGGGCAGTGCACCAAGGTCGACCCCGCCGTCTCCCCGGCGGTGGCCGGGCTGCTCGGCTGCGGCGTCATGGCCGGCATCGGCGCCGCGATCAACACCGGCGGCGTCGGCCGCGGTGACTCCGTCGCCGTCATCGGCTGCGGCGGCGTCGGCGACGCCGCGATCGCCGGCTCCCGCCTCGCGGGCGCGGCGCGGATCATCGCCGTCGACGTCGACGACCGCAAGCTGGAGATGGCACGCGGCATGGGCGCCACCCACACCGTCAACTCGCGGACGACCGACCCGGTCGAGGCGATCCGCGAGCTGACCGGCGGCTTCGGTGCGGACGTCGTCATCGAGGCGGTCGGCCGGCCCGAGACGTACGAGCAGGCGTTCTACGCGCGCGACCTGGCGGGGACGGTCGTCCTGGTCGGCGTGCCGACGCCGGACATGAAGATCGAGCTGCCGCTGCTGGACGTGTTCGGACGGGGCGGCGCCCTCAAGTCCTCCTGGTACGGCGACTGTCTGCCCTCGCGCGACTTCCCGATGCTGATCGACCTGCACCAGCAGGGGCGGTTGGACCTCGGGGCGTTCGTGACCGAGACGATCGGGCTGGGCGACGTGGAGAAGGCGTTCGAGCGGATGCACGCCGGGGACGTGCTGCGGTCGGTGGTGGTGTTCTAGCCCTCGCCCCGGTCCTTTTCCCGAGCTCGAAACGGGTGTTCTGCGGACGAGGCCCCGCCCGGCGCACGACCAGGCGGGGCACGGGCCGGATCAGGCCCCGGGTGCCAGGGCGCGTACAAGGAGCGTGCCGGTCTTCCAGCCGTCGGGCGGGGCGATCTCGTTCGCCAGGGGGTGGCGGAACCCGTGCTGCTTCAGTCGGCCGGCCCACATCTGCGGGGTGTAGTCCCAGCGCTTGACGACGAGCGGGTTCGGGTCGTCGGCCTGATTGATGTAGGACGCCTGGCAGCCGTAGCAGCCTTCGACCGCAGGCCGCTGGGAGAAGGCCAGCACCCCGCCGGGCTTCAGAACCTGACGGACGGCGGCGAGTATCTGGTCCGGGTCGGTGAACCAGACGGCGCCGAAGACGGAGTACACGGCATCGAAGCGCTCGGCGGTCTCGCTCATGAAGTCGACCGCGCCGCGCTGGTGCAGTTCCAGGCCCGGCAGGTCGCCCCAGCGCTCGCGGGCGGCGTCCAGCTGGACGGGCGAGACATCGACGCCGACGGCCCGGTGTCCGAGGGTGGCGACGTGGGCGAGGTTGCCACCGGCGCCGCACCCGAGCTCAAGGACCGATGCCTTCTCGGCCCCACCCAGGACTTCGACGCCGGGGCCGTGGTCGGGGTACTGGGTCCAGTTGAACCAGGTGCTCTCGCCGTTGGCGTTCTTCTCCCGCCGGCCGCCGGGCTTCCTGCGGGCGTAGGCGTCCCATGCGACGGTGTCGCTCACGCGCTTCTCCTCGTGCGCCAAGAGGGGTGGCCGGCCGCACCGTACGGTACGGCCGGCCAGGGGTGTGACGGGACTCAATCGGCGGGGGCGGTGTTGTGCTTCGGACTGTTGTGGCAGTTGGCGTGGCACTGAGAGCAGGTGGCGATGTCCAGCTCCGGCCAGAACTCCAGGTCGACCGCGTATCCCGCCTCCTGGATGGCTTCCACCGTCCGGGCTCGCAACCCCTTGCCACCACCGTGTTCGTCCCGGTCGAGGAAGCCGGGCTGGTGGTGGACGAACTTGCCGAACGTCCCCTGGCAGAAGTCGGCGTATGCCTTGGTGCGCAGCACGAACGCGTGCCAGAAGTCGTCCACCAGCGGGGACGGGCTCAGCGGCTTCTCGCTGGCGGCGCTGGCGGCCACGAACGCCAGCATCTGGCCCACACCCCGGCGGGCCGTGTCCGCCGGAATGTGCTCGTACTTGGCCCGTACGTCGGCGGCGATGGTCTCCCGCAGCTCCGCGCTGACCAGGGTTCCCGCGTCGACTACGGGGCGTTCCTCAACGAGGGTCACGGCCTTACCTCCTTGTCGGGCTCTGTTCGCTGTTTGCCATATCGACACGCTAGGGACGCGGACACGCGGACCCCAACAAGGTTCTACGAAGTTCCACACCGGTTAGCCCAGAGCGTCCACAGCGGAGGTGATGAGGGCGCGCGCCTTCGCGCCGTACACGGCGATGTCGGCGAATTCCCCGAACGCCTTCAGGTAATGGGCTATCTCGGTGGGCGCGGTCACGTTCACCTGCGCAGTCAGCAGTTCGACTTGTGCCATGTCTTCGTCGTACACGCTGAATGTCTCGATCATCCACATGCGCCGGGAGGCGGAGAAGGGGATGACCCCGAGCGAGACCGATGGGTAGGCCATCACTGACAGTAGATGGCCAAGCTGCCCCGCCATCGTTTCGGCGTCCCCGACACGGTGGCGCAGGACTGATTCCTCCACCAGCAGCGCGAAACGGTGGTTGCCCTCGCGGACCACATGCGACCGGGCCAGGCGCGCCTCGACGGCTTCGGCGACATCGTCGGGAGTGCCGTGGAAATCCGTGATCGCACTCATGAGCGCCGTGGCATAGGCGTGGGTCTGGAGCACGCCCGGAATGACGTTCGAGCAGTAGATGCGGAACACCCGGGTGCGCTCGAAGAGAGGGACGTACGACTCCTGGAGCCTGCGCAACCCGGTGCGCTGAACCCGCCTCCATTCCACGTACATGTTGTCAGCGGAACGGGAGGCGGCGATCAGGTCCACGGCAACGTCATCCGCCCCGCACGCGGCGCACCAGGCACGAATGTCGGCGTCGGAGGGCGGCGTTACGGCGTTCTCCAGGCGCGACGCCTTGGAGGGGTACCAGCCTGCACGCCGAGCCACCTCCTTGGCCGTGAGCCCGGCGTCCTGACGGATCTCCCGGAGGCGGTCGGCAACGACCTTCCGGGCTGCCCGAACGCTGGATGAGGGAGGTGTGGACATCTCTGAAGGGGCCGATCAGATCCGGTACTCCTCATGGGGTGTCGCCCGATCCCACACGGCCTCGAAAGCGGTAGAGCACAGCTTCGCGGCCTCCGGGCGCTCGTCCAGCTCCGGCCCGGCGGATCCGCCATCCCCTGTGAAGTGGTTCCACATGATGACTCGATCGTCGAACAGCCAGAAATCATTGCCGGGGAGAGCGAGATCCGACGCTTTGCGCCGAGGCAACCAGCGCACCGACTCGCCTGCCGCAACGTTCTGGTAAGTGCAGCCGTGTTCGTACCGGATGTAGTCGCTCACCGGCTCCGATACGACCCGCGCCCGGCGGAACGCGACGCCGCGTGCCACCGCATCGCGCACCATCGTGTGAAAGTCGTTCCACCAGGTCTCCGGCTCGCTGGACGGGCGCCACCCATTCCGCCACGCCTCGAACTCGGCCACCTCTTCGCCAATGCCGTACGAGTCCCGCATTTCGAGGTGGACGGCCGAATGCCTCGTGTCGGCCAGCAGATCAGTGAACGCCAAGTCGGTCTGCGACATCGCATGCCTCCCGGATGGCGGGCACCATGCGGATCGGCAGCCTCACCACCGCTTCGGTTTCCGGAACGGGGCCCGACTCCCGGCACTGAGCCAACAAGGCGTCCCCGGCCTTCCAGCCCTGGATGACGATCTCCTGCGCCGCGTCGTCCACCCAGGCCGTGGGGCACTGGGTGCCGTTGGTGTTCGGGTCCTTCGCGATGAACAGTAGCGCCATGACAGCCTCCGTCGGCCTGCCGGTTCTACGGACGTCTACGAGGCTTGCCGCACCACACCCGTGCCGTCAAGGGGGCAACGTGCCAAGGGCGTTGAAGCACCGGCGGTCGGGCGGAGCCCGTTGCCGCCCAGGGCGGGCAGGGGAGAGACCCCTCAGCCCCGGCGCCCGCACCGTTTACGCGGGTGCCGGCCGCCCCTGTCTGCGACGGCCAGCAGAAGGCCGCCCAGAATCGACACGTTGCTGAAGAACGCCACCCGGTGCTGCATCCGTTTGCCCGGGTCCTGCTCCGCCCAGTACGCGTGGCCCGCCACCGTCGTCGGGACGAGGCTGGCCGCCAGGGCCAGGGCGCAGGTGCGGGGGAAGACCCCGAGGGCCAGCAGCGAGCCGGCGCCCACGTGCACGGCGCCGTTGATGCGCACCAGCGCCCGGGCGTCCCGCGGCAGCCCCGGGATCCGTTCCGCGAGGGCGAGCGCCACGGGGGCCGCCATGGCGGCGACCGCCTCCGGGTGCGCGACCGTGCGCAGGCCGCTGCTGACGAACGCCGAGGCGAGCAGCGGGCGGGCGACACTTCGGACGACTCTGACGACGGGCACCCCGGATGCGTTCCCGGCCCGCACGGGGAGGAATCCCCGTGCGGGGGACATTCACTCCGTGGGGTCGTCCCCCGTGCGGACCGGCTCGACCAGCACCGTGACGATGCGGTTGCGCCGTCCGGCGGCGGCCTCGGCCGTCAGCCGCAGGGCGGTGACGTCGGAGCCCTTGGCGTGCTCGGTCAGCGCGGCGAGCTCGACGTCCGCGGTGGCGCCGGCGATCGGGACACGGCCCAGGGACTTGGCCAGCAGGCCGCCCACGGTCTCCACGTCCTCGTCGTCGAACTCCTCCAGGTCGTAGAGCCGGCCCAGGTCGCCGAGGTCGAGGCGGGCGGTGACGCGGAAGCGGCCCTCGCCGAGCTCCTCGACGGGCGGCAGCTCGCGGTCGTACTCGTCGGTGATCTCGCCGACGATCTCTTCGAGGATGTCCTCGATGGTGACGATGCCGGCCGTGCCGCCGTACTCGTCGATGACGACCGCGCAGTGGTTGCGCTGCTGCTGCATCTCGCGCAGCAGGTCGCCCGCGTTCTTGGTGTCGGGGACGAAGACGGCGGGCCGCATGGCGGTGGAGACGAGCTCCGACTCGGCGTCGCGGCTGATGTGCGTCTTGCGGACGAGGTCCTTGAGGTAGACGATGCCGACCACGTCGTCCTCGTTCTCGCCGGTCACCGGGATGCGGGAGAAGCCGGAGCGCAGGGCGAGGGTGAGCGCCTGCCGGATGGTCTTGCCGCGTTCTATGACGATCAGGTCGGTGCGCGGCACCATCACCTCACGGACGAGGGTGTCGCCCAGCTCGAAGACGGAGTGCACCATGCGGCGCTCCTCGTCCTCGATGAGCGACTCCTTCTCCGCCAGGTCGACCATGGCCCGCAGCTCCGCCTCGGAGGCGAAGGGCCCCATGCGGAAGCCCTTGCCCGGGGTGAGGGCGTTGCCCAGGAGGATCAGCAGCCGGGGGACCGGGCCCAGGACGCGGGCCAGCGGCAGGAGAACGTACGCGGCCGCGGTGGCGGTGCCGATCGGGTGCTGGCGGCCGATGGTGCGCGGCGAGACGCCGACGGCCACGTAGGAGACGAGGACCATCACCCCGATGGCGACGGTCAGCGCCTGCCAGGTGGCGTCGAAGGACTCCAGGCACACGTAGGTGACGAAGACGCCCGCCGCCATCTCGCAGGCGACGCGGACGAGCAGCGCCAGATTGAGGTAGCGGGTGGGGTCGGAGGCGACGGCCGTCAGCCGGGCGCTGCCGCGCCGCCCCGCCCGGGCGGCCTCCTCGGCCCGGAACCTGCTGGTCCGGGCGAGGCCGGCCTCGGCGCAGGCGGCGAGCCAGGCGACGACGAGCAGCAGGACCGCGGCGGCGATCAGCTGGCCGGTCACGTGAACGTCGGGGCCGGGGAGGGCCCCTCGATGCCGCGCTCGGCGCGCCAGCCGTCGATGATCGCCGCCTGGAGGCCGAACATCTCGGCCTTCTCGTCGGGCTCCTCGTGGTCGTAGCCGAGGAGGTGCAGGACACCGTGGACGGTCAGGAGCTGCAGCTCCTCGTCCATGGAGTGCCCGGTCGGCGCCTCCTCGCCCTGCTTCTTGGCGACCTCCGGGCACAGGACGATGTCACCGAGGAGGCCCTGCGGGGGCTCGTCGTCGTCCTTGGCCGGCGGGCGCAGCTCGTCCATGGGGAAGGACATCACGTCGGTGGGGCCGGGGAGGTCCATCCACTGGATGTGCAGCTGCTCCATGGCTTCGGCGTCGACGACGATGACCGAGAGTTCGGAGAGCGGGTGGATGCGCATCCGGGTGAGGGCGTAGCGGGCGACGTCGAGGATCGCCTGCTCGTCGACCTCCGTGCCGGATTCGTTGTTGACGTCGATTGCCATCGTGGTTGCGCTTTACTTTCCGTTGCGGCTGTCGTACTGCTCGTACGCGTCGACAATACGTCCCACGAGCTTGTGCCGGACCACGTCGTTGCTGGTGAGCAGGGAGAAGTGGACGTCCTCGACGCCGTCGAGGATCTCCCGCACCTGGCGCAGACCGCTCTTGGTGCCGCCCGGCAGGTCGATCTGGGTGATGTCACCCGTGATCACGATCTTGGAGTCGAAGCCGAGCCGCGTCAGGAACATCTTCATCTGCTCGGGGCTGGTGTTCTGGGCCTCGTCGAGGATGATGAACGCGTCGTTGAGCGTGTTGTGCGTCAGCAGGTAGTCCTGCGTGACGTACAGCGAGTCCTCGGCCGCGACCTGGATGCAGACGGCCTCTTCGCGCCCCGCGGGCTCGATGGAATCGATGAAGCGCATCGGCCGCCCGCCGCCTCCGGCGGCCCGGTACGTGTCCAGCTTGCGGGACAGCCGGAAGGGCTCGATGCCCTCGGGGAGGCGGATGTCGACGACGTGCGCGTCGTGGCGGTGGTGGACCTCCCGGCCGTGTGCCCTGCCCGGCCTGCGGCCTTCGGCCGCCCGGCGGCGGGTGTAGGCGACACCGCCCAGCGACCGCACGAGCGAGACCACGTCGTCCCTCAGCAGGATCGAGGTGGTCGTGTACTGGATGCGGCACGTACGGCCGTCCTGCACGACCGGCCCGCCGTCGGCGTCCAGCAGTCCCTGGAGAACAGCCAGGCGGACCTCGGCGCAGTTGTGGAGGTAGTCGTCGGGGATGAACTTCGAGTGCGACCGGGTGCCGACAAGGTCCATCGCCCGGAGCATCCCGGTGACGGGGTTCTCCAAGGTGACCACGTCGCCGGGCGCCTTCTCCCGGTTCAGTGTGTAGTCAGCCCTGCTCCTCCAGCGCACCTTGACGCCCGGCAGGGCCTCCTCTAGGGCGGAGGCGAGCTCCGGGTCCTCCGTGGCGAACGAAGGCGTTGTACCGCCCGTGAGGCATCCGTCACCGAGAAGCAGGCCCAGGGCGTAGGGATCCATGGGGACCGCGCGCTCCGGGAAGCACACGGGCGCGGTGAGCAGCGGCAGCTCGTAACGGCGGGCGTGGGCGGCCCGCAGATTGCCGATCATGTCCTTGGTTTCCAGGACGCGCCACGGCTTGTCACGACGGCGGTCGGCGGCCGTGCGAACCGTCCACAAATGCTCACCACAGCACAGGGTCCAAGAGCCGTCCTGGGCAGTGACGCGGTAGATGTCCTTCTCGCCCTGCGGGTACACGCCGAGGACCGGGGTCGGCTCGCCATTCGACCCGATGACGAGGTCACCGACCTGGAGGTCCCCGATGGGACGCCAGCCATCCGGGGTAAGGACCTTGGTGAAGACGGGCTGGGCGCGGCCGCGCATGTAGGCCAGCGGCGCGACCTCGATCGTCCCGGCGGCCATCAGGCGCGGGATGGAGTCGGGGTCGAGCATGTCGTGCAGGGCGTCGTAGAGGGGGCGCAGGTACGGGTCGATCTTCTCGTAGAGCGTGCCGGGCAGGAAGCCGAGCCGCTCGCCCGCCTCGACGGCCGGCCGGGTCAGGATGATGCGGTTGACCTGCTTGGACTGCAGGGCCTGCACGGCCTTGGCCATGGCCAGGTAGGTCTTGCCGGTGCCGGCGGGGCCGATGCCGAAGACGACGGTGTGCTTGTCGATCGCGTCGACGTACCGCTTCTGGTTGAGCGTCTTGGGGCGGATGGTGCGGCCGCGGCTGGAGAGAATGTTCTGGGTGAGGACCTCGGCGGGCGTCTCGGCGCCCTTCTCCTCGTCCCTCAGCATGGCGATCGAGCGTTCCACCGCGTCCTCCGTCATCGGCGCACCCGTACGGAGCACCAGCATCATCTCGTCGAAAAGCCGCTGGACGAGGCGGACTTCCCGCTCGTCGCCCGTCGCGGTGACTTCGTTGCCCCGTACGTGGATGTCCGTCGACGGGAAGGCGTTCTCGATCACGCGCAGGAGGGCGTCCCCGGAGCCCAGGACCGTGACCATCGGGTGCTTGGCCGGGACGGTGAAACGGGCGGTCGCCTGCGGTCGTGTGGGTGTCTGCGTCATGGGCCGGCACTAGGGCCTGCTCATCCCCTCTTTTCCTGCATCCTCGGGCGGACAACCTTGGAATACCAAGGGTACGACGGTGCACCGACGAGCCCGAAGGCATTTACGGCCGGCGGAACCCCAGGGTGGGCAGGGCGCGGCGCAGGGGCCAGGGCCGGGTGGCGGCGGGCAGCAGGCCGTCGAGGAAGGCGTAGCGGCGCACGGTGGCCGCGGACTGGTCGTTGAAGGAGCGCACGTGCTGCCACCAGGCTGCGATCTCCACCCAGCCGGGCGCCGAGAGCGAGCCGCCGAATTCCTGTACGGACAGCGCCGAGGTCAGGCCCGCGAAGGCGAGCCGGTCGGCCAGCGGCCACTCGGCGAGGGTGCCGGTGACGAAGCCGGCGACGAAGACGTCCCCGGCGCCGGTGGGGTCCAGGGCCTCGACGACGATCGCGGGGACCTCGGCGCTCTCGCCCGTGCGGCCGTCCACGGCGTAGGCGCCGCGCTCCCCCATCGTCACCACGGCCAGCGGCACCTTGTCGGCCAGGGCGCGGGCGGCGGCGCGGGGGCAGTCGGTGCGGGTGTAGCGCATGGCTTCCTCGGCGTTCGGCAGGAACGCCTCGCAGTGCTCCAGGTCGGCCAGGTCGGCGGGGTCCCAGCGGCCGGTCTCGTCCCAGCCGACGTCGGCGAAGACCCGGCTGCCGCGGGCGGCGGCGCGGCCGATCCACTCCTCCTGCCGGCCCGGCACGAGCAGCGCCACGCAGGCCCGGGCCGGGGGCGGGCACTCGGGGGCGGGCTCCTCGGGCGGCGGCGCCTCGTGCCCGTGGGAGACCATGGTCCGCTCGCCCTCGTAGGCCATGGAGACGGTGACCGGGGAGTGCCAGCCGGGCACGGTCCGCGACAGGCTCAGGTCGATGCCCTCGCCGCGCGAGAGGGACTCCCAGCAGTATTCGCCGTACATGTCGTCGCCGAAGGCGGCGGCCAGCGAGGTGCGCAGGCCCAGCCGGGCCAGGGCGGTGGCCATGTTGGCGATGCCGCCCGGGCTGGAGCCCATGCCGCGGGCCCAGGACTCGGTGCCGCGCACGGGGGCCGAGTCCAGGCCGGTGAAGATGATGTCGAGGAAGACCGGTCCGGTGAGGTAGACGTCGGTCGCCGGGTCGTTCTCGGACCGCACCTCGGCGAGGGGGTCGAGGACGGGTGCCGCGCCCTCGAACCGGTCGTCGCGGACGCACGCGCCCCGGACCTGCTCGCCCTGGCCGTCTGCCTGCGCTGTCGTGCGTGACGAAGGGACCGACATGCTCGCTCGTAGCTCCTCTCAGGGATGCACGGGTGCGGGTCCGGCCAGTCTGCCCGATCCTGCGGTACGTTCCGGACCATGAGGCTGACGATTCTCGGCGGTGGCGGCTTCCGTGTGCCTCTGGTGCACCGGGCCCTGTTGGACGACGCCCGGCGCGACGCGCCGGGCCGCTGCACGGAACTCGTGCTGTACGACACCGATTCCAAGCGCATGAGAGTGATCGCGTCCGTGCTGGCTGCCCAGGCGGCCGGCGTGCCGGGCGCCCCGGCCGTGCGGATCGCCGACGGCCTGGACGACGCGTTGCGGGGCACCGACTTCGTCTTCTCCGCGATCCGGGTGGGCGGCACCGCGGGCCGGGTGCTGGACGAGCGCATCCCCCTCAGCGAGGGGGTGTTGGGCCAGGAGACCGTCGGCGCCGGCGGGGTGCTGTACGGGCTGCGCACGGTCCTGGTGGCGAGGGAGATCGCCCAGCGGGTCGCGGCGCTCGCCCCCGGCGCGTGGGTCATCAACTTCACCAACCCCGCGGGGATGGTGACGGAGGCGATGTCCGCCGTGCTCGGCGAGCGGGTGGTCGGCATCTGCGACTCGCCGGTGGGAATGGTGCGGCGCGCCGCGCAGGCGCTGCACCTCGACCCGGAACGGGTGACCTACGACTACGTGGGGCTCAATCACCTCGGGTGGCTGCGCTCCCTGACGCTCGACGGCGAGGAGCTGCTGCCGCGCCTGCTGGCGGACGACGACGCGCTGATGAAACTGGAGGAGGGCAAGCTCTTCGGCGGGGACTGGCTGCGGGCGCTGGGCGCCCTGCCCAACGAGTACCTGCACTACTACTACTTCCGCCGCGAGACGCTGCGTTCGGTGCAGGAGGCGGCGGAGACCCGCGGGGAGTTCCTCGACCAGCAGCAGAGCGACTTCTTCGCCGAGGCGGCGGCCGCCCCGCACCGCTCGTACGAGCTGTGGGAGCGCACCCGGCTCCAGCGCGAGGAGACCTACGGGGCCGCGAGCCGGGCGGCCAGTGGCGGCTGGCAGCGCGACTCCTGCGACCTGGACGGCGGGGGCTACGAGCGGGTGGCGCTGGCCTTCATGCGCGGCGTGGCCGAGAACGAGGGCGCGCGGCTGATCCTCGACGTCCGCAACGGCACCACCGTGCCGGCGCTCGCCCCGGACGCGATCATCGAAACGGTGTGCGTGGTGGACGCCGACGGCGCACGCCCACTGCCGTGCGCTCCCCTGCGGGAGGACCAGCTGGGCCTGATGCTGCAGCTCAAGGCGGTGGAACGGGCAACGATCCAGGCCGCGGTCCACGAGGACCACGCGGCGGCGCTGCGCGCCCTGGCCCTGCACCCCCTGGTCGACTCCCCGGCGGTGGCCGCCCGCATCCTGGCGAGGGCCCGGGGCTGAGCCTCCCTGCCGGGCGGGCCGGGAACACGAATTCCGGCCCGTCCGGACGCGCTTGAGGCCCAACTCCAGCGCGTCCGGGGCCGCTTGAGGCCCGGTTCCAGCCGTCTGGCGCGCTGGAGGACGGATTCCAGCCCGGTCGGCGCTTGAGGACGACGCGCGCAGCGCAGACCGGGGGCCGGGGGGCGCGACCGCCCGGCCGAATCCAGCCTGTCCGGTGCTTGAGGCCACCGCGCGCAGCGCGAACCGGGGCCCGGGGGCGGAGCCCCCGGTTTCGGGAAGGGGCGGGTAGGGGAAACGTCACCGCCCCGCAGCCGGGCGTCGCAGGCCCACCGTCACCAGTCCGGCCACCACCGCCACGACCGCGGCGTCCACCCCGAGGCCCAGCCTGATGCCACCCAGCGTGGCCTCGGCGAACGACGACCCCCCGTCCTCCAGCGCAGCCACCCGCGCCGACACCACCGCACTCAGCAGCGGAATGCCCACCGTCATGCCCACCTGCTGCGAGCTGGTCACCAGCCCGGTGGCCAGGCCCTGCTCCCCGTCCGGCAGACCCGACGTCGCCGTCACCCCGTACGCCACGACCGCCCACAGGTGCCCCACGCATCCCAGCGAGGCCGCCACCAGGGCCAGCCAGGCACCCGAGTCCGCGCCCACGCCCAGCAGCGCCGCCGTGAAGACGGCCTGTACGAGCAGGCCCCCGATCAGCGTGCGGCGCGCACCGAAGCGGGCGATGACCTTGGGGGCCGTCATCCCCGCGAGCGCCGCGAACACGCCCTGCACGCCGAAGATCAGTCCGGTGAGGCCGGCGGACAGCTCCAGCACCTCCTGCAGGTACAGCGTCAGCAGGAAGATGACCGTGCTCATCATCCCGAACGTCATCATCCCGGCCAGGTTCCCCCAGGCCACCGTCCGCCGCCGCAGCATTGGCAGGGACACCAGCGGCTCGGCCGCCCGGGACTCGACGACGGCGAACGCGACCAGCAGGACCACGCCCGCCACCAGCGTCACGACGACGTCCGTGCGGCCGAACCCCTGCTGGGCCGCCGTCGACAGGGCGTAGATCAGCGCCAGCAGGCCACCGGTCACGGTCACCGCACCCGGCACGTCCAGCCGCGGCCGGTCCGCACGCCGGGATTCCATCAGCAGGCCGGGCGCCGCCAGCAGGATGCCGCCGCCCGCCACCGCGAGCAGCCCCATGGTGGAGCGCCAGCCCAGCGAGTCCGTCATGACGCCGCCCAGCACCATGCCGATGGTGAAGCCCAGGGACATCAGCGTGCCGCTGATGCCCAGCGCCCGCTCGCGCTGCGGGCCCTCGGTGAAGGTCGTGGTGAGCAGCGACATGCCGGTCGGCACGATCATGGCCGCGCCCAGGCCCTGCAGCGCACGCCCGGCGAGGAGGGACGCCGGGTCCCAGGCCAGCGTGGCCAGCACGGAGGCCGCCGTGAACAGCGCCAGCCCGGACAGGAAGAGCCTGCGCCGCCCGTAGAGGTCGGCGAGCCGTCCGAAGAACAGCAGGAAGCCGCCCGACGGCAGGGCGAAGGCCGTGACCGCCCACTGCAGATCGGCCTGGCCCATGCCGAGGTCGTCACCGAGGGCGGGCAGGGCGACGTTGAGGATGGAGAAGTCGAGCGCGACGATGAACTGCGCCGCGCACAGCACCATCAGGATCAGCTTCGAGCGGGTGGACATGCGGGATCCGGCCGGCGCGGACGCCGCCGCCGGGGGTGCGGTCTGCGCCGCGGAGGTGCGGGAAGGGGATTCGATCGCCATGCGAACACCTTCGGCCGCCCGGAACACCCGTGGGGAGAACGTGTTTATGGTGGTGGTCGCACCACCAGCCACGAGGGGGAGAGTTGACGGTCGCACAGCGGGAAGGCGGCGCCAAGCCGCGCCGCCGCGAGGAGCTGCGCGAGTTCCTGATGAGCCGTCGGGCGCGGGTGTCCCCGGCCGAGGCCGGCCTGCCGGACGGCGGCCGTCGGCGCACGCCGGGGCTGCGCCGCGAGGAGGTCGCGGTCCTCGCCGGGGTGGGCGCGAGCTGGTACCAGTGGCTGGAGCAGGGGCGTGACATCACCGTCTCGGGGCAGGTCCTCGACGCCGTCGCCCGGGTCCTGCGGCTGGAGGGCCCCGAGCGCCGCCACCTCTACGTCCTGGCCGGCCTCAACCCCCCGCTGCCGGAGTCCTCGCACGACCCCGCGTACCTGTGCGACGCGATGCAGCGGCTCATCGACGGCTGGCTGCCCTCCCCGGCGCACATCATGGACCCGTACTGGAACCTGGTCGCCTACAACGAGGCGGCCGGCCACGTCCTGGGCTTCCGCCCGGAGACCCGGCAGAACTGCCTCATCGACTTCTTCGCCGATCCCGTCTACCGCTCGCGCGCGGCGAACTGGGAGCAGAACGCCCGGCACGTGGTCGCCACCTACCGCGCCGCCTGCTCGGAGCGCCCGGACGACGAGGGCTTCAAGGAGGTCGTGGCGGAGGTCTCCGCGGTGAGCCCGGAGTTCGTGGAGCTGTGGGCGCGCGGGGACGTCGAGCCCGGCGGCCTGATGGTCAAGGAGTTCCAGCACCCGCTCGTCGGCACCCTCTACCTGGAGAGCACCCAGCTGCGCGTGCCGGCCCGCCCGGACCTGACGATCGTGCTGCACAACCCCGTGGCGGACACGGGCACGGCCGCGAAGGTGCGGTGGCTCGGCTCGCCCGAGGGGCGTCGGGGCAGCATGTACTCCCTCGGCGGCCTGCTGGAGCGAGCCTCGGGCTGAGCGCCGCGGGGGGCCGGCCGCCGGGGCAGGGGCCGCGGGGGAGGGGCCCGCCAGGCGCAGGGGCCTGCTGGGCAGGGGAGCATGACGGCTGCGTGACGGCCGCATGAAGGCCACCCGGGTGCCTGCCGTGCGGCGGAGGGCGGCGCCTAAGCTCCGGGGTATGACGGAGACCCTGGACCCCGAGGACCGCAAGCTCATCACGCTTGCCCGTGCCGCCCGTGCCCGCAACGCCGTCCCGGAGGGCGCCGCCGTCCGGGACGAGACGGGCCGTACGTACGTCGCCGGGACCGTCGCACTCGACTCGCTGCGGCTGAGCGCGCTGCAGACGGCCGTGGCGATGGCCGTGGCCAGTGGCGCGAAGTCCCTGGAGGCGGCGGCGCTGGTCTCGGAGGCGGCCGCCGCCCAGGCCGAGGACCGCGCGGCCGTACGGGACCTGGGCGGCCCGGACACCCCGGTGCTGCTCGCCGGGCCGGACGGGACCGTGCGCGGCACGGTCGCCGCGGGCTGAGCGGGGCCCTTCCTTGGCACCACGGAACGGGACCGGGCCCGGCTTCACCCGGTTCATGCTGGTCATCGCGGCCGGCCTCACGGGCACTCTCGTCGTCGACCACTGGGTCTTCGGCGAGGACTTCGAGTGGGGGACGGCCGCCCTGCTGTGCATCCTGTGGCCGGAGGCGCTGACCGGCCTGTTGCGTCAGCGTGGGCGCCGGCGCGCCGCCGCCCGCATCGACGCCGCCGGGCAGTGGATCCCGTTCGCGGCGACCGCCGTCCTGTGGACCGGCCTCGTCCTCGGCTGGTCGCGTGGCGAGGGCACGAACTGGTGGCTCTTCGCGGGTGCCATGCTGCTGCCCGCCGCCGGGATCCTGAAGCTCGCCGCCTCACTGGCCGGGCGCCGCGCCCGGCGGGCCTGAGCGGGCGCCGCCCCCGCGGGCCGGACCGCGCTGGTCGGCGGCGGCCGGACGATCGGGGAGAATGTGAGGCATGGACAACGCCTCCTCCCCCTCCCAGGCCCCCCACCGCGCGGGCTTCGCGTGCTTCGTCGGCCGCCCCAACGCGGGCAAGTCGACCCTGACCAACGCACTGGTGGGGACGAAGGTCGCGATCACCTCCAACCGTCCGCAGACCACCCGCCACACCGTGCGCGGCATCGTGCACCGCCCGGACGCCCAGCTCGTCCTGGTCGACACCCCCGGTCTGCACAAGCCGCGCACGCTGCTCGGCGAGCGGCTCAACGACGTCGTGCGCACCACGTGGGCCGAGGTCGACGTGATCGGCTTCTGCCTGCCGGCCGACCAGAAGCTCGGCCCGGGCGACAAGTTCATCGCCAAGGAACTCGCGGGGATCAAGAAGACCCCGAAGATCGCGATCGTCACCAAGACGGACCTGGTCGACTCCAAGCAGCTCGCCGAGCAGCTGATCGCCATCCAGCAGCTGGGCGAGGAGCTCGGCATCCAGTGGGCGCAGATCGTGCCGGTCTCGGCCGTCGGCGACAAGCAGGTCTCCCTGCTGGCCGACCTGATCGCCCCGCTGCTGCCGGAGAGCCCGCCGCTCTACCCCGAGGGCGACCTCACCGACGAGCCCGAGCAGGTCATGGTCGCCGAGCTCATCCGCGAGGCGGCGCTGGAGGGCGTCCGCGACGAGCTGCCGCACTCGATCGCGGTGGTGGTCGAGGAGATGCTGCCGCGCGAGGATCGTCCCAAGGACAAGCCGCTGCTGGACATCCACGCCAACGTCTACATCGAGCGCCCCAGCCAGAAGGGCATCATCATCGGCCCCAAGGGCGCTCGCCTGAAGGAGGTCGGCATGAAGTCGCGCAAGCACATCGAGGCGTTGCTGGGCACGCCGGTCTACCTGGACCTGCACGTCAAGGTCGCCAAGGATTGGCAGCGCGACCCGAAGCAGCTGCGGAAGCTGGGCTTCTAGCCGGGCCGAAGCCGACGGCCGGAGGCCGGCGCAGCCGTCCGAAGCCTGTGAGGCCCCCGGGGGCCGAGCGGTGCGAGGGCGGCAGTGGGGAGAGGTCCCGAAGCAGCTGCGGAAGCTGGGCTTCTAGAACGTTCGGGGTGCGTCGGCGTCGGCGGGAGGTCGGCGGCGCCGCCCGAAGCCAGCGAAGCGCCCGCGAGGGCGGCCGGGAAAGAGGGGTATCGGCCCCAAGGGCGCTCGCCTGAAGGAGGTCGGCATGAAGTCGCGCAAGCACATCGAGGCGTTGCTGGGCACGCCGGTCTACCTGGACCTGCACGTCAAGGTCGCCAAGGATTGGCAGCGCGACCCGAAGCAGCTGCGGAAGCTGGGCTTCTAGCCGGGCCGAAGCCGACGGCCGGAGGCCGGCGCAGCCGTCCGAAGCCTGTGAGGCCCCCGGGGGCCGAGCGGTGCGAGGGCGGCAGTGGGGAGAGGTCCCGAAGCAGCTGCGGAAGCTGGGCTTCTAGCCGAGCCGAGCCGAGCCGAGCTGAGCCGAGCCGAAGCCGACGGCCGTACCCCGCCCCGCCCCCCCGCCCCCGCCTAGGCGCCTTCCTTCAGCACCGTGCGGATCAGTTCGCGCTGTTCGTCGGTGAGGTGCGGGTCTGCCAGGTGGACCGAGCGGCCGTCCACGTTGATCTCGTAGTGGAAGGCGTCCGGCACCCCCCTCGGGGGGCCCTCCCGGCCCGGCGCCAGGGCGCGGTGGGCCAGGGCCTCCAGGTGCGTGGCGTCGGGCCGGCCGCAGGTGTCCAGCTCGGCCCGGCGCTCGATGCCGGCGAAACCGCCCGTTCGGGTGATGACGATACGCATGACGTCATCCCTACCCTGTCGGCTCGGGTCTACGGGTCCTCACGTCGTGGCGACGCCCACCTGGCCCCATGCCTTGAGGACCGCCTGCACCGCGTCCCCGTCGCCGTACAGCGACCGGGCCGAGGCGACCGTCAGCCGTGCGAACTCCGCGAAGTCGGCGTCGGAGGACAGCTCGCCGCCGGTCAGCGTGGCGTACCAGATCTTCCCGGCGCGCTCCCAGGCATTGCCGCCCAGGGCCGTGGCCAGGCGGTAGAAGGCGTGGTTGGGGATGCCGGAGTTGATGTGCACCCCGCCGTTGTCGCGGTTGGTGCGGACGTAGTCCTCCATGGTGGCGGGCTGCGGGTCCTTGCCGAGGACGTCGTCGTCGTAGGCGGTGCCCGGGGCCTTCATGGAGCGCAGGGCCGTGCCCTTGTCCACGCCCGGGCCCAGCAGGCCCGCCCCGATCAGCCAGTCGGCCTGGTCGGCGCTCTGCCCGAGGGCGTACTGCTTGATCAGCGAGCCGAAGACGTCCGCGCAGGACTCGTTCAGCGCGCCCGACTGGCCGTAGTACTCCAGGTTCGCGGTGTGCTGGACGACGCCGTGGGTCAGCTCGTGGCCGATGACGTCCACGGAGACGGTGAAGTCGACGAAGGTGTCGTTGTCGCCGTCGCCGAAGACCATCCGCTCGCCGTCCCAGAAGGCGTTGCAGTAGTCCCGCCCGTAGTGGACGGTGGCGTCCAGCGGCAGCCCCGCGTCGTCGATGGAGTGCCGGCCGTAGACCTTGGAGTACAGGTCGAAGGTGGCCCCCAGTCCGGCGTGCGCGCGGTTGACCGTCGCGTCCTCGGCCGGCGCGTCGCCCTCCGCGTGCACCTTCTTGCCCGGCAGGACCTCGCGGTGCCCGGCGTCGTAGATGGTGCGCTGCGGGCCGTCCGAGGGCGTGCCGGCCGCCGAGGAGTCGGCGTAGACCGAACGGATCGCGGTGATGCGGCGGCGGGTGCGCAGGGCGCCGTCGTGTTCGAGCGTGCGGCGGGCGGGCTCGTGGAAACGGGCGTCCTCGGACTGGGCGAGCCGGTCCAGGACGTGCGGCGGCACGATCGTGCAGAAAACCGTCTTCTCTGACTTCTTTGCGTCGTCCATGGCGGCAATCTGACACCGGCCCCCGCCCTTGTCAGGGCCCGATGCAGCGATTAACACAAAAGAGTGGGCCGGTTCCGCGCGCCGCCCCGGGTGTCCCGCATGCTGGAACGCCCCTGCCGTGCCTCTCGGGCCTCGGCTAGTGTGCTGTGCACCATGCGTGACGTGCTGCTTCTTCTTAGCTGCCGCGGCGAGGGTCTGTAGCGCAGGCCGACCCCCTCCCCGCGGAGTTCGGTGCTGCCGGTTACCCCCTGGTGATCCGCCCCGTCGGCCTCCCCCTGGCTCTGAACGAGCAGGGCGGACCCCCATCGCGGACAAACCGAGGAGCCCTCCGCAGATGCCCGAGATCTTCCCTTCCGTAGGCCGCCCCACGCCCCTGACCGCGGCGACGGTCACCCAGCGGCCCTCCGGGATGCCCGTCCACCGCTACCGTCCCTACGACGCCGTGGACATCCCCGACCGCACCTGGCCCGACCGGCGCATCACCACCGCTCCCCGCTGGCTGTCCACCGACCTGCGCGACGGCAACCAGGCACTGATCGACCCCATGTCGCCCGCCCGCAAGCGCGAGATGTTCGACCTGCTGGTGCGCATGGGCTACAAGGAGATCGAGGTCGGCTTCCCCTCCTCGGGCGCCACCGACTTCGACTTCGTGCGCTCGATCATCGAGGAGGGCGCGATCCCCGAGGACGTGACGATCTCCGTCCTGACGCAGGCGCGCGAGGAGCTGATCGAGCGCACGGTCGAGTCGCTGCGCGGCGCCCACCGCGCCACGGTCCACCTCTACAACGCCACCGCCCCCGTCTTCCGCCGCGTGGTCTTCCGCGGCTCGCGGGAGCAGGTCAAGCAGATCGCGGTGGACGGCACCCGGCTGGTGATGGAGTACGCCGACAAGATCCTCGGTGACGAGACGGTCTTCGGCTACCAGTACAGCCCCGAGATCTTCACCGACACCGAGCTGGACTTCGCGCTGGAGGTCTGCGAGGGCGTCATGGACGTCTGGCAGCCCGAGGCCGGCCGCGAGATCATCCTGAACCTGCCGGCCACCGTCGAGCGGTCCACGCCCTCCACCCACGCGGACCGCTTCGAGTGGATGTCGCGCCACCTCTCGCGCCGCGAGCACATCTGCCTGTCGGTCCACCCGCACAACGACCGCGGCACCGCCGTCGCCGCCGCCGAGCTGGCGATCATGGCGGGCGCCGACCGCATCGAGGGCTGCCTGTTCGGCCAGGGCGAGCGCACCGGCAACGTCGACCTGGTCACCCTGGGCATGAACCTCTTCTCCCAGGGCGTCGACCCGCAGATCGACTTCTCGCAGATCGACGAGGTCCGCCGGACCGCCGAGTACTGCAGCCAGATGGAGGTCCACCCGCGCCACCCCTACGCGGGCGACCTGGTCTACACCGCCTTCTCCGGCTCCCACCAGGACGCCATCAAGAAGGGCTTCGAGGCGATGGAGGCCGACGCGGCCGCCGCCGGGAAGGGCGTGGACGACATCGAGTGGGCCGTTCCCTACCTGCCCATCGACCCCAAGGACGTCGGCCGCTCCTACGAGGCCGTCATCCGCGTCAACTCGCAGTCCGGCAAGGGCGGCATCGCCTACGTCCTGAAGAACGACCACAAGCTGGACCTGCCGCGCCGGATGCAGATCGAGTTCTCGAAGATCATCCAGGCGAAGACCGACGCCGAGGGCGGCGAGGTCACCCCGCAGGAGATCTGGTCCGTCTTCCGGGACGAGTACCTGCCCACCCCCGACAACCCCTGGGGCCGCATCACGCTGCGCTCCACCCAGACCTCCACCACCAGCGAGGGCACCGACGCCCTGACGGTCGAAGCCGTCGTGGACGGCGCGGAGACGGTCCTGACCGGTACCGGCAACGGTCCGATCTCGGCCTTCTTCGACGCGCTCGCCGGCGCCGGGGTCGACGCCCGTCTGCTGGACTACACCGAGCACACGATGAGCGAGGGCGCGAGCGCACAGGCGGCCTCGTACATCGAGTGCGTGATCGACGGCACGGTGCTGTGGGGCATCGGCATCGACGCCAACACCACGCGCGCCTCGATCAAGGCGGTCGTGTCGGCGGTGAACCGCGCGTACCGAAGCTGACTGACGGCGTCCCGGCGGCCGCCCCACGGCCGTACCGTCAATCCGGCGCCACCGAAAACACCGCATCCGGTGGGCTCGGTGGCGCTTTCGGCCAAGAGCTGCCGCGATGTACGCGGCGAGGTACTGACGCCGCATCACCGATGTGGCTAACATCACGTCAACGCGGCGACCCGGCCGTGGCGTTATGGAGGTGCGCCGTGAAGCACGCGCAAGGCCGACACAGCCCGGACCGGTGCGTGGTGGGCGTACGCACCGTATGGCGCACGGTCGGAGACGGCGAGTTCTTCTGCCCCGGTTGCGGCGGCGACCGCAACTACCACCGCCGCACGGGACGCCGTCGCCTTGTCGCCTTCGGGGTGCCACTGCTGCCGCGCGGGCCGGTCGGACCGATCGTCGAATGCACGGCCTGCCGCGGCCGTTTCGCCATGGACGTCCTCGACCACCCCACCACCACCCGCTTCTCGGCGATGCTCCGCGACGCCGTGCACACCGTCGCCCTGGCGGTGCTGGCCGCGGGCGGCACCGAGGCCCGGACGGTGCGCCGGGCCGCCGTGGGCGCGGTCCGCGCGGCGGGCTTCGCCGACTGCAGCGAGGAGCAGCTGGTCACCCTCATCGAGGCCCTCGCGGCCGACACGGGCCGGCTGCCCGGGCGGTACGCGACCCCGGCCGGCGGCCTGGCCCGCGACGGCTTCGACCCGTGCGGCACGGCCCTCGCCATCGAGCTGCACGAGGCCCTCGAACCGCTGGCCCCGCACCTGGCCCCCGCCGGCCGCGAGTCGATCCTGCTGCAGGGCGCCCGCATCGCACTGGCGGACGGGCCGTACCGCCCCGCCGAGCGCGAGGTGCTGGCCACGGTGGGGCGGGCGCTGCTGCTGCGCCCCGAGGACACCGACCGGCTGCTGGCCGCGGCGCGGATGCCGTCCTGACGGGCCGGGGCGGTGCGGCCCGCCCCGGGCTCCGTTCCCGCCCCGGGCTCCGTTCCCGGCCTGGGCTCCGTTCCCGGCCCGGGCTCCGTTCCCGCTCAGCCCCGGCCCCGGCTCAGCCCCGGCTCAGGCCCTGTTGCCGCTCAGGACCGGCCCCGGCTCTGGCCCTGTTCCCCGGGGAGGCGGCGGGCGTGGCCGTGCCGGACGGACGGCTGACGGCGAGGGCGCCCAGCACCCAGGCGGCGTGCCGGCCGTCCACGGCGATGAGCACCTGCCGCCCGCTGTCGCGGCACTCCACCACGACCGTTCCCAGCGGGCTCTTCGGCGCGGCCTCCGCGGTCTCCCACTTCGGGTCGTCCCAGTACGGCACGCGGGCACGCACCGCGACGAGCGTGTCCGGGAGCGCCGTGCGGTCGGCGCAGCCGTCCGGGTCGGAGGTGGACGTGAGCCGGCCCGGCCCGGCCACCAGGTAGCCGCCGCCGTCCGCGTACGGCACGTCGCCCTTGATCGTCGCGGGGAAGACCTCCTCGCCGGCGGGCACCACCGGTACGACCTCGACGGTGTCCGTCGGCTGCTGCCGGCGCACCCGGGCCCGCCACAGGGCGCCCAGCAGGACGGCCGTCGCACCCGCGGCGAACACCAGCAGGGCCGTGGCGACCGTCTCCGTCAGGAACGGGGCCCCGGCGCCGATGAGCGACAGCCACACCCCGGCGGCCAGCACGACGGTGACCTGCCACGGCAGGCGCGCGGGGTTGCGGTTGGTGCGGAAGGCCCCCCAGTAGGCGGCCCAGACGCACGCGGCGCCCAGCGGGAGCATCGCCAGCGCCAGGGCGAGCGGCGTGCGGTAGCCCTCCTTCGGCTCGTCGGCCGTGAACTGGCGCGCACCCCGGAAGTCGACGAAGCGGATCGCGTTCCGCCAGTACGTGACCGACACCTCGTAGCCGGGCGACAGGGCGCCGAAGACCGGTGAGGGCCCGTTCATGTCCACGCGGCGCCGGTCCCCGCCCTGCTCCTTGACGGTGAGCACGAGCCAGTGGTGCGTCGTCTTGCCCTCGCGGCGGACCTCGGTCTTCACGACCGTGGCGTCCATCGCCTTGCGGCACTCCCGGGCGGGCTCGTCCGCCAGGCAGGCGGAGGCCGTCGCGAAGGCGCGCGCGTCGGCGCGCTTGGCGGGCACGGTGACGAACATCAGGAAGGCCGCGGCGAGGACCAGGATGAGGCCGGTCGCCGCGGTGGCGAGGACCGGCCACAGTCTCCGGCGCGGACGGCGGCGGCGGATGGTCACCGGGCACCCCCGGGCGAAAACGTGATCGACATGGGGGCCATTCTGCACGCGTCCGGAAGCAGCTCCTCCTCACCCGCTCCCGGCCGCCCCGCGCGGTCCGGGGCACCCGGCGCGTACGGGACAATGCATGCATGAGTCTGTTCCGCGACGACGGCATCGTCCTGAGGACCCAGAAGCTGGGCGAAGCGGACCGCATCATCACCCTCCTCACCCGGGGCCACGGGCGGGTGCGGGCCGTGGCGCGGGGGGTCCGGCGCACCAAGTCGAAGTTCGGTGCGCGGCTGGAGCCGTTCTCGCACGTGGACGTGCAGTTCTTCGCGCGCGGCGGCGAACTGGTCGGGCGCGGGCTGCCGCTGTGCACCCAGAGCGAGACCATCGCTCCGTACGGTGGCGGCATCGTCACCGACTACGCCCGCTACACCGCCGGCACCGCCATGCTGGAGACCGCCGAGCGGTTCACCGACCACGAGGGCGAGCCGGCCGTGCAGCAGTACTTGCTGCTGGTCGGGGGGCTGCGCACGCTCGCCGCGGGCGAGCACGCCCCGCACCTCATCCTGGACGCGTTCCTGCTGCGCTCGCTCGCCGTCAACGGCTACGCGCCCAGCTTCGACGCCTGTGCGAAGTGCGGAATGCCCGGCCCGAACCGGTTCTTCTCCACCGCGGCGGGCGGTGTGGTGTGCGGTGAGTGCCGGGTGCCCGGAAGCGTCGTACCCTCCTCGGAGTCGATCGAGCTCCTCAGCGCCCTGCTGACCGGGGACTGGGCGACCGCGGACGCCTGCGAGGCGCGGTACGTCCGGGAGGGCAGCGCGCTCGTCGCGGCGTATCTGCACTGGCATCTGGAGCGGGGGCTTCGCTCGCTCCGGTACGTCGAGAAGTAAGCACACAGGGATCAAGGAGTAGTGGCACCCATGGCTGTACGCGGGATTCTGGGCCGTTCCCGACGCGAGTACCGCACCCCCGACCCGCACCCGTCGGGTGCCCGCCCCCCGAAGATCCCCGGCGAGCTGGTGCCCGAGCACGTGGCGATCGTCATGGACGGCAACGGCCGCTGGGCCAAGGAGCGCGGCCTGCCGCGCACCGAGGGCCACAAGGTCGGTGCCGAGCGCGTGCTGGACGTCCTCCAGGGCGCGATCGAGATGGGCGTCGGCAGCATCTCCCTGTACGCCTTCTCCACCGAGAACTGGAGGCGCTCGCCCGACGAGGTGCGCTTCCTGATGAACTTCAACCGCGACTTCATCCGCAAGACCCGCGACCAGCTCGACGCGCTCGGCATCCGGGTGCGCTGGGTCGGCCGGATGCCCAAGCTGTGGAAGTCGGTGGCCAAGGAGCTCCAGATCGCCCAGGAGCAGACCAAGGGCAACGACAAGCTCACGCTGTACTTCTGCATGAACTACGGCGGCCGGGCGGAGATCGCGGACGCGGCGCAGGCGATGGCCGCCGACGTGAAGGCGGGCCGGCTCGACCCGTCGAAGGTCTCGGAGAAGACCTTCGCCAAGTACATGTACTACCCGGACATGCCGGACGTGGACCTGTTCCTGCGGCCCTCCGGCGAGCAGCGCACGTCCAACTACCTGATCTGGCAGAGCGCCTACGCCGAGATGGTCTTCCAGGACGTCCTGTGGCCGGACTTCGACCGCCGCGACCTGTGGCGGGCCTGCCTGGAGTACGCCCGGCGCGACCGCCGCTTCGGCGGTGCGATCCCCAACGCGGTGGCGGACGGGGAGCAGGGCACCGCGTGAGAGACACCGCCATACCGGGGGCCCTCGGCAGCGTGACCGTCGAGTACGAACTGACCCTCGCCGACCTGCGGTCCGGGGTCGGTGCGCGGGTCCGCGCGGTTCCCCGTGCGCGACGGCTGAGGATCGCGATGGCGGTCGCCGTCGCGGCCTTCGTCCTGGCGACGGCGCTCACGGCCGGCCTGCGCGGCCCGGGCGCCGTGGACGCGCCGATGTGGCTCGTCCTGGCCGCCCTCTGCGGCTGGGGCGTGTTCGTCGTGTGGGGCACCCCGTCCCTGCAGGCGCGCGCCCTGCACCAGGTCGTGCAGTTGCACGGGCGGACGCGCACGCGGCTGGACGAGGTGGGCATGTCGAGTGCGTCGGCGCAGTCGACGCAGACGATGGAGTGGGCGCTCTTCGGCCGCTACGCCGAGACCAGGGACGTCTTCGTCCTGATGAGCGCCGACAGGGCCGGCGGCTCGCTGGCCGTCCTGCCCAAGCGCGCCTTCACCAGGCCCGGCGACACGGACCGCCTGCGCGCCCTCCTGGACTCCCGGCTGCCGCGGGCGTAGCCGCGCGGCCCCCGTTCACGCCAGTGCCCCCGGCAGCATCGCTGCCGGGGGCACTGGCGTGAAGGGACGAGCGGGTCAGCGCTTGGCGGCGCACTCGCCGCAGGTGCCGAAGATCTCGATGGTGTGGGCGACGTCCACGAAGCCGTGGTCCTCGGCGATGGAGTCGGCCCACTTCTCGACGGCCGGGCCCTCGACCTCCACGGCCTTGCCGCACAGGCGGCAGACGAGGTGGTGGTGGTGACCGCTGGAGCAGCGGCGGTAGACCGCCTCGCCCTCGCTGGTGCGCAGGACGTCGACCTCGCCGGCGTCGGCGAGGGACTGCAGGGTGCGGTAGACGGTGGTCAGGCCGACCGAGGCACCGCGGTGCCTGAGCATGTCGTGGAGCTCCTGCGCGCTGCGGAACTCGTCCACCTCGTCGAGCGCTGCCGCCACTGCGGCCCGCTGCTTGGTGGCCCGGCCGCGTACCGGGGGACCGGCGGTCGCCACAGTTGCCTCCTCAAGCTCGCCTGTACACCCATCGCACGTGTTGCCACGCCAATTGTGCCAGGCCCGGCGGCCGGGCCCCGCCCGGCCGCCGCTCAGACCCTGACGTCGTCGGCGGGCGCGCCCGCCTCCGCGCCGTCGAGCGTGCAGCGTTCCTCCGCCGCCGTCCGGTCGGCGCGTTTCCTCGCCAGGGGCGTGGCCAGCAAGGTCAGTACGACGAAGACGCCGATCGCCATCAGCACGATCGTCGCGCCGGAGGGCACGTCGACGTAGTACGAGGTGACGGTGCCCGAAAGGGTCACCAGCACGCCCACGGCCACCGCCATGGCGAACGTCGTCGCGAACGAGCGGGCGATCTGCTGCGAGGCGGCCACCGGGATCACCATCAGGGCGCTGACGAGCAACAGGCCCACCACGCGCATGGCGACCGTGACGGTCACGGCGGCGGTGACGGCCACCAGCAGGTTCAGCAGCCGCACCGGCAGGCCGGTGACGCGGGCGAACTCCTCGTCCTGGCAGATCGCGAACAGCTGCTTGCGCAGCCCGATCGTGGTCACGATCACGAACGCGGCGAGCAGGCAGATCGCGACGATGTCCTCCTGCGAGACCGTGGCGATCGAGCCGAACAGGTAGGTGGTGAGGTTGGCGTTGGAGCCGCCGGGGGAGAGGCTCATCAGCATCACGCCGCCGGCCATGCCGCCGTAGAAGAGCATGGCGAGCGCGATGTCGCCGCGCGCCCTGCCGTAGGAGCGGATCAGCTCCATCACCACCGCGCCCACGACGCAGACGGCCGTGGCCACCCACACCGGGCTGGTGTTGAGCAGGAAGCCGAGGCCGACGCCGGTGAGGGCGACGTGGCCGATGCCGTCGCCCATCAGGGCCTGGCGCCGCTGGACGAGGTAGATGCCGATGGCGGGGGCGGTGACGCCGACCAGGAGCGCGGCGAGCAGCGCCCGCTGCATGAAGGCGAGTTCGAGGATGTCCATCAGCTCAGCAGCCCTGTCCGGAGGGGTTCCGCGGCCGGGTCGGCATGCGGGTGTACGTGGTCGTGGCCGGGGAGCGCGTGCTGGCCCACGGCCTCGGGCGGGGGTCCGTCGTGGACGACGCAGCCGTCGCGCAGCACCACGGCGCGGTCGATGAGCGGCTCCAGCGGGCCCAGCTCGTGCAGGACGAGCAGGACCGTGGCACCGCGGGCGACCTCCTCGCGCAGGGCGCTGGCGAGCACCTCCTGGCTGGCGAGGTCCACGCCGGCCATCGGCTCGTCCATGATCAGAAGTTCGGGTTCGCCGGCCAGGGCGCGGGCGATGAGGACCCGCTGGTGCTGGCCGCCGGAGAGCGCGTCGACCGGGTCCTTCAGCCGGTCGGCCATGCCCACCAGCTCCAGGGCCTTGACCACGGCCTCCTTGTCGGCCCTGCGGGCGGGCCCCAGCTTCGTGCGGGCCAGCCGCCCGGCCGAGACGACCTCGCGGACGGTCGCGGGCACGCCGCTGGCGGCGGTGGTGCGCTGCGGGACGTAGCCCACCCGCGCCCAGTCGCGGAAGCGGCGGCGCGGGGTGCCGAACAGCTCCAGCTCGCCCCCGGTCAGCGGGACCTGGCCGACGATGGAGCGGACGGCGGTGGACTTGCCGGAGCCGTTGGCGCCGAGCAGGGCGACGACCTCGCCGCGCCGCACGGTCAGGTCGACGCCGCGCAGCACCGGGCGGGAGCCCAGCGAGGCGGTGGCGCCGCGCAGGGCTATGACGGGCTGTTCCATGACTGCCTCCTCAGGCGCGCTCACTTGGTACCGAGGGCCTTCTGCAGGGCGGTGAGGTTGGCGGCCATGACCTCGAAGTAGTCGCGGCCGCGGGACTCGTCCGTGATGCCTTCCAGCGGGTCGAGCACGTCCGTCTTCAGGTGGAGGTCCTTGGCCAGCGTCTTCGCCGTGTCGGGGCTGGCCAGGGTCTCGAAGAAGACCGTGCCGACGTGGTGGTCGCCGACGAGGTCGTGCAGCGCCTTCATGCGGGCGGCGCTGGGCTCGGACTCGGGGTCGAGGCCGCCGATGGACTCCTCGACCAGCCCGTAGCGCTCGGCGAGGTAGCCGAAGGCCGCGTGGGTGGTGACGAAGGTGTCCGAGGCGCGGTTCTTCAGCCCGTCCCGGAACGTCGTGTCCAGTGCGTCGAGCTTGCGGGCCAGTGCCTTGGCGTTGTCGTAGAAGTCGGCCCGGTGCTCGGGGTCGGCGTCCGCGAGGGTCTTGGCGACGCCCTTGGCGACCTCGGCGTACTTCACCGGGTCCAGCCAGACGTGGGGGTCCGTGCCGCCCTCGTCGTGGTGGTGGCCCTCGTGGCCCTCGCCGCTCTCGTCGTGGCCCTCGTGCTCGTGGCCCTCGACCTCGGTGCCGTGCTTCTCCAGGGCGGTGAGGGAGGCCGCGTCGGCGATGTGCTTGTTTCCGGACTGCTTGACCGCCGCGTCCACGGCGGGCTGCAGGCCCTTGAGGTAGACGATCGCGCCGGCGTCCGCGAGGGAGCCGGTCTGCCGGGGCGTGAGCTCCAGATCGTGCGGCTCGACGCCCGGCTTGGTGAGGCCGGTGACCTTGACGTGCTCGCCGCCGACCTGCTGCGCCAGATACTCCAGCGGGTAGAACGACGCGACGACCTGCAGCTTTCCATCCTTCGTCCGCCCGTCGCCCCCGACCGCGGAGCAGGCGGAGAGGGTCAGGAGGCCGAGCGCGGCGGCCATGGCGACGGCGGCGACGGGTATTCGGCGGCCGGGCCGGACCGGGCGGATCGAGCGTACGTTCATGACACTCATTTTCAACAAAAGTGGAAACGATTGTCAACTGGAGAGCCGGGGCGGGGTCGGGTCAAGCCAAGGCCAGAGCCGATTTGATGAGAGGGGGTACGGCGCCGGTAACCTGAGTCATTCGCTGTTCGTCGTCGCAATGAAGAGAGCACCGTGGCCGCCGACAAGATCGACACCATCGTCAGCCTGAGCAAGCGCCGTGGCTTTGTTTTTCCGTGCAGTGAGATCTATGGCGGCCAGCGTGCCGCCTGGGACTACGGTCCGCTCGGCGTGGAGCTCAAGGAGAACCTCAAGCGTCAGTGGTGGCGCTACATGGTCACCTCGCGTGAGGATGTCGTCGGCATCGACTCGTCGGTGATCCTGGCCTCCGAGGTGTGGGTGGCCTCCGGCCACGTCGCGACCTTCAGCGACCCGCTGACCGAGTGCACCTCCTGCCACAAGCGTTACCGCGCGGACCACCTGGAGGAGGCGTACGAGGCCAAGCACGGCCGCCTCCCCGAGAACGGCCTGGCCGACATCAACTGCCCCAACTGCGGCAACAAGGGTCAGTTCACCGAGCCCAAGCAGTTCTCCGGCCTGCTCTCCACGCACCTCGGCCCCACCCAGGACTCCGGCTCGGTCGCCTACCTGCGCCCCGAGACGGCCCAGGGCATCTTCACCAACTTCGCCCAGGTCCAGCAGACCTCCCGGAAGAAGCCCCCGTTCGGCATCGCCCAGATGGGCAAGTCCTTCCGCAACGAGATCACCCCCGGCAACTTCATCTTCCGCACCCGTGAGTTCGAGCAGATGGAGATGGAGTTCTTCGTCAAGCCGGGCGAGGATGAGAAGTGGCAGGAGTACTGGATGGAGCAGCGCTGGAACTGGTACACCGGTCTCGGCCTGCGCGAGGAGAACATGCGGTGGTACGAGCACCCGAAGGAGAAGCTCTCCCACTACTCCAAGCGCACCGCCGACATCGAGTACCGCTTCCAGTTCGGCGGCAACGAGTGGGGCGAGCTTGAGGGTGTCGCCAACCGCACCGACTACGACCTCGGCGCCCACGCCAAGGCGTCCGGCCAGGACCTGTCGTTCTTCGACCAGGAGGCCGGCGAGCGCTGGACCCCCTACGTCATCGAGCCCGCCGCCGGTGTCGGCCGCGCCATGCTCGCCTTCCTCCTCGACGCCTACGTCGAGGACGAGGCCCCCAACGCCAAGGGCAAGCTGGAGAAGCGCACGGTGCTGCGCCTCGACCCGCGCCTGGCCCCGGTGAAGGTCGCCGTCCTCCCGCTCTCGCGCAACCCGGAGCTGTCCCCGAAGGCCAAGGGCCTCGCGGCGGACCTGCGCAAGAACTGGAACATCGACTTCGACGACGCCGGCGCCATCGGCCGCCGCTACCGTCGCCAGGACGAGATCGGCACGCCGTTCTGCGTCACCGTCGACTTCGACACCCTTGAGGACAACGCGGTGACCGTGCGCGAGCGCGACACCATGAAGCAGGAGCGCGTCTCCCTCGACCAGATCGAGGGCTACCTGGCCGCGCGTCTGCTCGGCTGCTGACGCGGCAGGCTGCCGCCCCGGCACTCCACGGAGGCCCGGCACCCCTTCGGGGGCGCCGGGCCTCCGGCGTTCGCTCCGGGCCTTCGGGCCTGGGTCCTCGGCTCCGGGTCCTCGGCTCTGGGCCTTCGGCGCCGGGTCTTCGGCGCCGGGTCCGGGAGACGGCACGGGGGAGCGGGGGTGGCACTGGCTTCACCCCCGTTCCGGTCATCACCGCCATCGACCCCCCTGACCTGCGCGCCTACCGTGTGACGCATGCGAAAGCCCCACCCCGTCCCGCTCCTGCGCCCCTTCGAGGGCGCGGGCCGCGCCACCGCCTTCCTCGCCACCGGCGTGCTGATCCAGACCGCCGCGCTCGTCGTGCTCGCCGTGCCGTGGTTGAACGGCGGCCCGACCAAGGCGCTGAGCTGCCTGGTGGCGGTGCTCGCGGCTCTCGCCGTGCTCGGGGCGGCGTCGCCGGTGCTGACCCGGATGCAGGTGGCACGGTTCCGCTCCCGGCTCGGGACGGAGATACCGGCGGCCGGCCGGCGCTGGTCCTGGCGGCAGGTGCGGTACCACCTGGTCGCGGGACCGCTGATCGCATCGGGCGGCGCCTGCGTGCTGACCCTGTGGGCGGCCTCCGCGGTGGCGGCCACCGTCTACGTGTGGATCTGGGCCCTGCCGCCGGAGACCCGGCTGGCGCAGGCCGGCTACACGGTGCAGGCCGGCTACCTCACCGCCGCCGGGCTCGCCGGGCTGTACGCGGCGGCCTGGCTCTCCGGGGCCCTCGTCCGGCTCGACACCCGCGCCGCGCTGGAGCGGCTCGGTCCCAGCCGCGCCGAACGGCTGGAGCGCCGGGTGGAGGAGGTCACCGAGAGCCGCGCCGGCGTCGTGGACGCGGCCGACGCCGAGCGCCGGCGCATCGAGCGGGACCTGCACGACGGGGCCCAGCAGCGGCTGGTGTCGCTCGCCGTCAACCTGGGGCTGGCCAAGGTCACGATGCCCGGGCTGCCCGAGGACGCACGGAAGGTCATCGACGAGGCGCACCGCGAGGCCAAGGAGGCCATCGCCGAACTCAACGACCTCGTGCGGGGCCTGCACCCGGCCGTGCTGGAGGACCGGGGGCTGGACGCCGCGCTCTCGGGCCTGGCCGACCGGGCGCCGCTGCCGGTGGGGGTGACGGTGGACCTCCCCGCGCGCCCGGCGGCCCGGGTCGAGGCCGTCGCCTACTTCGTCGTCTCCGAGACGCTCGCCAACGTGGTCAAGCACGCCCGTGCGTCGAGGGCGGACGTCGAGGTCGAAGGCCGTGGGGGCATACTGCGTGTCGTCGTCCGCGACGACGGCGTGGGCGGTGCCGACCCCTCGGGCGGCACCGGGCTGGCGGGGCTCGCCCGCCGCGTCGCGTCGGTGGACGGCACGTTCTCCTTCAGCAGCCCCCGCGGGGGCCCGACCGTCGTGACCGTGGAGCTGCCGTGCGTGCTGTGATCGCCGAGGATTCCGTCCTGCTCCGGGTGGGCCTGGTGAAGGTCCTGGAGACGGCCGGATTCGAGGTGGTCGCGGAGGTGGGTGACGCCGAGGCCCTGCTGGCGGCGGCCGAGCTCCACCGGCCGGACCTCGTCGTCTGCGACGTGCGCATGCCCCCCGGCTTCAGCGACGAGGGCGTGCGCGCCGCCCTCGTCATCCGCAGCCAGTGGCCCACGACGGCGGTGCTGCTGCTCTCCCAGTACGTGGAGGAGCGCTACGCCGCCGACCTGCTCACCGGCGACACCCGCGGCGTCGGCTACCTGCTCAAGGAACGCGTCGCCGACGTCGAGGAGTTCATCGACGCCCTGCGCCGGGTCGCGGGCGGGGGCACGGCCCTCGACCCGCAGGTCGTCTCGCAGCTGCTGCTGCGCCGCCACAGCGACCCGCTGGACCGGCTCACCCCGCGGGAGCGGGACGTGCTGGAGCTGATGGCCTCCGGCCGCTCCAACGCCGGCATCGCCGCGCAGCTGGTGGTCAGCGAGAGCGCCGTCGCCAAGCACATCAACAACATCCTGGCCAAGCTGGACCTGCCCAAGGCGGACGCCGACCACCGTCGCGTGCTGGCCGTCCTGCGCTTCCTCGGCGTGGGCTGACGCCCCGCCCCGGACGCCCCGCCGCCCCGGACGCCCCGCGTCAGGCGTGCAGGCCGCGCAGGACCAGGTCGCACACCGCTTCGAAGGCCGTCTCGATGCCGGGCTGCGACCACTCGGCCGCGTAGGCCGGGTCGTGGAAGCGGTTGCTCGCGTCCCAGACGGCCCGGGCGGCCATCGGGGGCTCGACGGGCCGGAACTCGCCTTCGCCGACGCCGCTCTCGATGATCCGGGCGAGCTGCTCGATCATCGTTTCTATGTGCCGCTCGACGGTGGTGCTGTTCTCGCCGACCAGCACCATGTAGGTGGCGAACAGCTCCGGGTCGTCGCCCGCCTTGCGGCGCTTGGCGGCGAAGAGCGCCGCCAGCCAGTCCCGCAGCCGCCCCTCGGCCGGGCCCCCGGCGTCGGCCAGCGCCGACAGCTCGGCGTGCGACTGGTCGAGCCACCGCTCGGTGACGGCCTCCCGCAGGGCGGCCTTGCTGCCGAAGTGGCGGTAGACGCTGCCATGGCTGACGCCGAGCGCGCGCGCCACGTCGACCACGGTGGCCTTGGCGGGACCGAAGCGGCGCAGTACGTCCTCGGTGGCTTCGAGGATGCGGTCTTGTGTCAGCGGTTCGGGGGGCATGGGTCGGTGCGGGTCCCTTCGGGGAGCGGTGCAGTGCGGGCGCTCGTACGACCGTACCCGGCGCGGCTTGGGGGGCAACGGCCGAGCCCGCCCACAACCTCCCTCAGTGCTCGCTGTCCAGGTGGGCCATCTGCTCGGCCGGGTAGCGGTCGCCGGCTGCGGCGCCGGCGGGGACCGCTTCCTCGATGGCGGCCAGGTCGTCGGCGCCGAGGCGGACGTCCAGGGCGCCGAGGGCCTCGGTGAGGCGGTCGCGGCGACGGGCGCCGACCAGCGGCACGATGTCCTCGCCCCGGGAGAGCACCCAGGCGATGGCGGTCTGGGCGACGCTGGCGCCGCGGTCCTCGGCGACCTTGCGCAGCGCGTCGACGAGGTCGAGGTTGCGCTGGAGGTTCTCGCCCTGGAAGCGCGGGCTCATGCCGCGGAAGTCGTTGGCCGCCAGCTGCCGGTCGCGGGTGAAGTGGCCGCTGATCAGGCCGCGCGAGAGCACGCCGTAGGCCGTGATGCCGATGCCCAGCTCGCGGCAGGCGGGCAGGATCTGCTCCTCGATGCCGCGCGAGATCAGGGAGTACTCGATCTGCAGGTCGGCGATGGGGGCGACGGCGGCGGCCCGGCGGATGGTGTCGGCGCCCGCCTCGGACAGGCCGATGTGGCGGACGTGGCCGGCCTCGACCAGCTCGGCGATGGCGCCGACGGTCTCCTCGATCGGGACGTCGGGGTCGACGCGGGCGATGCGGTAGACGTCGATGTGGTCGAGGCCCAGGCGCTGCAGGGAGTACGCGGCGAAGTTCTTCACGGCCGCGGGGCGGCCGTCGTAGCCGGACCAACCGCCGTCGGGGTCGCGCAGGGCGCCGAACTTCACGCTGGTCAGCGCCTGCTCGCGGGCTCCGGCGGGAGCGGAGCGCAGAGCCTCGCCGATGAGCATTTCGTTGTGGCCCATGGCGTAGAAGTCGCCGGTGTCCAGCAGGGTGACGCCCGCGTCGAGGGCGGCGTGGATCGTGGCGATCGATTCGGTGCGGTCGGCGTCGCCGTAGAGGGCGGACATGCCCATGCAGCCGAGGCCGAGGGCGGAGACCTGGGGACCGGTGGTGCCGAGGGTGCGGTGCAGCACGGGGACTCCTGGGGTGGGGAGCGGTGGGTACACAGCAACAGTGACACATGGACTGACAGATTTCAATATCTGTCAGTCCATGTGTGTCGGCACCGGGGGTCAGGCCGCCGACCCCCGCGGCAGCCGCAGGCTCAGCAACACCGTCGCCACCACGGTCACCAGCTGCACCCCGAACGTGATCGCCAGGGCGTCCCGCATCCCCGAGCCCGGCGCCAGCGACAGGAACAGCGAGCCGAGCGTCGCCACGCCCAGCGCCATGCACGCCTGCTGCGTGGTCACCAGCACCCCGCTGCCCACGCCCGCCTGCGCCACCGGCACCTCACCCAGCACCAGCCGCATCGTCAGCGGCATCAACAGCCCCTGCCCCAGCCCCTGCACGGCCAGCCCCGGGGCCAGGCCCAGCGCACCCAGCCCGTCCCAGTCGAGCCAGAAGGTCGCGGCCACCGTGATCAGCCCGGCCGCCTGCACCAGCGCCCCCGCCGTCACCAGCCGTCGCGCCCCGAAGCGCGCCGCCAGCCGGACGCCGCCCAGCGAACCGATGAGGAACGTCACGCACATCGGCACCAGCGCCAGCCCGGCCGCCAGCGGGCCGAGCCGCAGCCCTTCCTGCAGCGCCACGGCGAGGACGAACATGAAGCCGCCCCAGCCGATGCAGAACGGCACGACCAGCATCAGCCCGCTGCGCACCGCCTGCACCCGCAGCAGCGACGGCGGCACCAGAGGCGTCCGCCCCGCCCGCTCCTCGCGCCGCTCCACCAGGACGAACGCCACCGCCGCGCACGGGAACACCGCCAGCAGCAGCCAGGACCACAGCGGCCAGCCGGTCGCGCGGCCCTCCGTCAGCGGCACCAGGAGCGACACCAGCGACAGCGACAGCAGGACCGTGCCCCACCCGTCCACCCCGGTCGGACGGTCGGACCGGGTCTCCGGCACCGAACGGACCGCGAGCAGCAGCGCCACCGCCACGATCGGCGCGTTGATCAGGAAGATCGACCGCCAGCCCAGGGCGTCGACCGAGACCAGCACGCCACCGAGCACCTGCCCGACCGCGCTCACCACCCCGGCCGTGCCGCTGTACAGGCTCAGCGCCCGGGTCCGCGCGGCGCCGTGGGTCGTGGCCTGGATCGTCGCCAGCACCTGCGGGAGCATCAGCGCCGCCGAGGCGCCCTGCGCGATCCGCGCCACCACGAGCGTCCATGCGTCCGGCGCCAGGCCGCAGGCCACGGACGTCACCCCGAAGGCGGCCGTGCCCCACAGGAACAGCCGGCGGCGGCCCACCATGTCGCCCAGCCGGCCGCCGAGCACGAGCAGCACCGCGTAGGCGACGCCGTAGCCGCCGACCACCATCTCCAGCACCGCCGGACCGGCGTCGAGGTCGTGGTCGATCGTCGGCAGGGCCACGTTGACGATGAAGAAGTCCAGGAACGGCAGCGCCGCCCCGAGCAGCACGGTCGCCAGGCCGAGGCGGCCCAGGCCGGGGGTGGCGGCAGGGTCGGGGGAGGGGGACGGGGAGGACGGGGACGGGGTCGGGACGGATGCCGGAGTCGTCGGGGCAGAGGCAGGACTGACTATTCGCGGTTCGCTCACGGATACGACGATGGCGGCGCGCCCAGCCGGGTACCAGAGTGTCCTTATCCTGGTACAAGGAGTACCTGGCAAGTGGCTGGGAGCTCCCGCACCCTGGAGCCATGACGACGATGACGCTCGATCCGCTTGCCGTAGCCGCCGGTACGGTCGACGACGTACGGCGCAGTGAGCTCGCCGCCTTCCTGCGGTCCCGCCGCGAGCGCATCAGCCCCGAGCAGGCGGGCCTGCCGCGCGGCCCCCGCCGCCGCACCCCCGGCCTGCGCCGCGAGGAGGTCGCCCAGCTCGCCGCCGTGGGCGTCACCTGGTACACGTGGCTCGAACAGGCACGGGACATCCAGGTGTCGGCACAGGTGCTGGACTCCATCGCCCGCGCCCTGATGCTCGACCGGGGCGAGCGCGGCCACCTCTTCGCCCTGGCCAACTCCGCCGACCCGCTCCCCGAGACCGACTGCCCGGGCATCACCCCCGCACTGCGCGCCCTGCTGGAGCAGCTGGAGCCGTTCCCGGCCTGCATCCAGAACGCGCGGTACGACATCCTCGCCTACAACCGCACCTACCGGCACCTGCTGTGCGACCTCGACGCCGTACCGCCGCAGGACCGCAATTGCCTGTGGCTCTACTTCACCCACCCCGACTGGCGCGCCGGGACCGCCGACCGGGACGAGGCCACCCGCGCCATCACCGCCAAATTCCGGGCCGCCATGGCCGAGCACCTCACCGAACCCGCCTGGAAGTGCCTGCTCAAGCGGTTGCAGGACGCCTCGCCGGAGTTCCGGCAGCTGTGGGCGAGGCACGAGGTGATCCACCCCTCCGTCCAGCGGACCCGGCACCTGCTCCAGCCGCGCGTGGGCATGCTGCGCCTGGACTACACCAGCCTGTTCACCGGCCCCCAGCCCGGCGCCCGGCTGCTGACCTTCACCCCGGCCGACGAGGAGTCCCACGACCGGCTGCAGCGGCTGCTCGCCCTCGTCCGGGCCGAGGAGTCGCTCGCGCGCACCGCGGGCTGAGGACCTCGGTCCCGCCCGCCGGCTCGCCCGAATGAGGGACAATGGACGGTCCGCCCGTTCCCGCACGACTTCGAGGAAGCCCGCTCCATGACGCTCCAGATCGGTCCGCACTCGGTGCAGCCGCCGGTGGTCCTGGCCCCCATGGCGGGGATCACCAACGCGCCCTTCCGCACGCTGTGCCGTGAGTTCTCCGGCGGCAAGGGGCTCTTCGTCAGCGAGATGATCACCACCCGGGCGCTGGTCGAGCGGGACGCCAAGACCATGCGGCTGATCCACTTCGACGGCACCGAGAAGCCCCGCTCCATCCAGCTCTACGGCGTCGACCCGGTGACCGTCGGCAAGGCCGTCCGCATGATCGTGGACGAGGACCTGGCCGACCACATCGACCTGAACTTCGGCTGCCCCGTCCCCAAGGTCACCCGCAAGGGCGGCGGCTCGGCCCTGCCGTACAAGCGCAACCTGCTGCGCTCCATCCTGCGCGAGGCGGTCGGCAACGCCGGCTCCCTCCCGGTGACCATGAAGATGCGCAAGGGCATCGACGACGAGCACATCACCTTCCTCGACGCCGGCCGCATCGCCGTCGAGGAGGGCGTCACCGCCATCGCCCTGCACGGCCGCACCGCCGCCCAGCACTACGGCGGCACCGCCGACTGGGAGGCCATCGCACGCCTGAAGGAGGCCGTGCCGGAGATCCCCGTGCTCGGCAACGGCGACATCTGGAGCGCCGACGACGCCGTGCGCATGATGCGCGAGACCGGCTGCGACGGCGTCGTGGTCGGACGCGGCTGCCTGGGCCGCCCCTGGCTCTTCGGCGACCTGGTGGCCGCCTTCGAGGACGGCGGCGACGCCACGTACGCCCAGCCCTCCCTGCGCGAGGTGGCCCGGGTCATGCTGCGCCACGCGCAGCTGCTGGGCGAGTGGCTGGAGAACGAGGAGCGCGGAGTCATCGACTTCCGCAAGCACGTCGCCTGGTACACGAAGGGCTTCTCGATCGGCTCGGAGGCCCGAAAGAAACTGGCAATCGCCTCATCTCTGGACGAACTGGGCGCTCTTTTGAGCGAGCTCGACCTGGACCAGCCCTGGCCGGCCGGTGCGGACGGACCGCGCGGGCGGACCTCGGGGCGCAACAAGGTGGTCCTTCCGGACGGATGGCTGGACGACCCGTACGACTGCGCAGTCGTGGGTGCGGACGCCGAACTGGATACTTCTGGCGGGTGAACAAGGCGTGATTCTCGCCACCTCTGATAGGGCCTGCGCTCAGATGAGCGCAAAAATCAGGGGTGCATCTTTCCAAGGGGTGGCACTGCGTGCCACCCCTTTTGGCTTCACTTCCCGACGGCAAGCTGCGGGATTTCTCGACGTTCCGCGTTCGAGCGCATACGTTCGGTCATATTGTGTTCAGAAGTTGAAGGAGGTGGGATGGCGCCTCAAATGAGCGGTCAACTTTCGATCTGCTGGCGGAGGGGTAGTTGCGCCCCCAAGTTGGCGGAGTAGACCTCCTCAGATGCCTTCGATCTGGGTACGCTCCCCGCCGTCAGGTCAGCCCTCCCCCCTCTGCGTCCCGGGAGGCCCCAGTGAGGAGTCGATTCCCGTGCCGGTAACCGAAGATCGCCAGAAGTTCGTCTACGACTTCACCGAGGGCAACAAGGACCTCAAGGACCTGCTCGGCGGGAAGGGCGCCAACCTCGCCGAGATGACCAACCTCGGTCTGCCCGTCCCTCCCGGCTTCACCATCACCACCGAGGCGTGCAAGGTCTACCTGGACGGCGGCCAGGAGCCGCCGCAGATGCGCGACGAGGTCACCGCCCACCTCGAAGCCCTTGAGGCACGGATGGGCAAGAAGCTCGGCCAGGCCGACGACCCGCTGCTGGTCTCGGTCCGCTCCGGCGCCAAGTTCTCCATGCCCGGCATGATGGACACCGTCCTGAACATCGGCCTCTCCGACGAGTCCGTGACCGGCCTCGCGTCCCAGGCCGGCGACGAGCGGTTCGCGTGGGACTCCTACCGCCGCCTCATCCAGATGTTCGGCAAGACCGTGCTCGGGGTGGACGGCGACCTCTTCGAGGAGGCGCTGGAGGAGACCAAGCGGGCCAAGGGCGCCACCACGGACGTCGAGCTGGCGGCGGAGGACCTCAAGCGCCTCGTCGAGGAGTTCAAGGCCATCGTCTCCAAGGAGACCGGCCGCGACTTCCCGCAGGACCCGCGCGAGCAGATGGACCTCGCCATAAGGGCGGTCTTCGACTCCTGGAACGGCGACCGGGCCAAGCTCTACCGCCGCCAGGAGCGCATCCCCGGCGACCTCGGCACGGCCGTCAACATCTGCTCGATGGTCTTCGGCAACCTCGGCCCCGACTCCGGCACCGGTGTCGCCTTCACCCGCGACCCCGCCAGCGGCCACCAGGGCGTCTACGGCGACTACCTGCAGAACGCCCAGGGCGAGGACGTCGTCGCCGGCATCCGCAACACCATGCAGCTCGCCGAGCTGGAGCAGCTCGACAAGGCGTCCTACGACCAGCTGATGCAGATCATGGAGACGCTGGAGACGCACTACCGCGACCTGTGCGACATCGAGTTCACCATCGAGCGCGGCAAGCTGTGGATGCTGCAGACCCGCGTCGGCAAGCGCACCGCCGGTGCCGCCTTCCGCATCGCCACGCAGCTGGTGGACCAGGGCCTGATCGACGAGGCCGAGGCGCTGCAGCGCGTCACCGGCGCCCAGCTGGCGCAGCTGATGTTCCCCCGCTTCGACGAGAAGGCCACCGCCGACCTGCTGGGCCGGGGCATCGCCGCCTCGCCGGGCGCCGCGGTCGGCCGGGCCGTCTTCGACTCGTACACCGCCGTGAAGTGGTCGCGTTCGGGCGAGAAGGTCATCCTGATCCGCCGCGAGACCAACCCCGACGACCTCGACGGCATGATCGCCTCCGAGGGCATCCTGACCTCGCGCGGCGGCAAGACCTCGCACGCCGCCGTCGTCGCCCGCGGCATGGGCAAGACCTGTGTCTGCGGCGCCGAGGAGCTGGAGGTCGACACCAAGCAGCGCCGGATGACCGCCCCCGGCGGCGTGGTCGTCCAGGAGGGCGACGTCGTCTCCATCGACGGCTCCACCGGCAAGGTGTACCTGGGCGAGGTCCCGGTCGTGCCGTCCCCGGTCGTCGAGTACTTCGAGGGCCGCATGCACGCCGGCGCCGACGACGCCGACGAGCTGGTCCAGGCCGTGCACCGGATGATGGCCTACGCCGACCGCATGCGCCGGCTGCGCGTGCGGGCCAACGCCGACAACGCCGAGGACGCCTCCCGGGCCCGCCGCTTCGGCGCCCAGGGCATCGGCCTGTGCCGCACCGAGCACATGTTCCTCGGCGAGCGGCGCGAGATGGTCGAGCGGCTCATCCTGGCCGACACCGACACCGAGCGGGAGGAGGCGCTGGGCGCCCTGCTGCCGCTGCAGAAGGCCGACTTCGTCGAGCTCTTCGAGGCCATGGACGGCCTGCCGGTCACGGTCCGCCTGCTGGACCCGCCGCTGCACGAGTTCCTGCCCGACATCACCGAGCTGTCGGTGCGCGTCGCGCTCGCCGAGGCCCGTGAGGACGCCAACGAGAACGACCTGCGCCTGCTGCAGGCCGTGCACAAGCTGCACGAGCAGAACCCGATGCTGGGTCTGCGCGGCGTCCGCCTGGGCCTGGTCATCCCCGGCCTGTTCGCCATGCAGGTGCGGGCGATCGCCGAGGCCGCGGCCGAGCGGATCAACGCCAAGGGCGACCCCCGCGCGGAGATCATGATCCCGCTCGTGGGCACCGTCCAGGAGCTGGAGATCGTCCGCGAGGAGGCCGAGCGCGTCATCGCCGACGTCGAGGCCGCGAGCGGCGTGAACCTCAAGCTGCCGCTCGGCACCATGATCGAGCTGCCGCGCGCCGCGCTGACGGCCGACCAGATCGCCGAGGCCGCCGAGTTCTTCTCCTTCGGCACCAACGACCTCACCCAGACCGTGTGGGGCTTCTCCCGCGACGACGTCGAGGCGAGCTTCTTCACCGCCTACCTGGAGAAGGGCATCTTCGGCGTCAGCCCCTTCGAGACCATCGACAAGGACGGCGTGGGCTCGCTCGTCCGCGCGGCCGCCAAGGCCGGCCGGGCCACCCGGCCCGACCTCAAGCTCGGCGTCTGCGGCGAGCACGGCGGCGACCCGGAGTCGGTGCACTTCTTCCACGAGGTGGGCCTGGACTACGTCTCCTGCTCCCCGTTCCGCATCCCGGTCGCCCGCCTGGAGGCCGGGCGCGCGGCGGCGCTGAACGGCACGGGCGGCGGCAGCGACAGCCGCTGAGCGCCGGATGAGCTCCGGAGCCGCCGATGGGATGACCTCGACCCTCGGACCGTGGCGGCTCCGGTAGAAGGAGGGGCGGCCCCGCGCGGGGGCCGCCCCTTCCGGCCATTCACGGGCAACGGCGCTGGTCCGGACCTTGACGGCGGCCCGGGAGAGGTGTCGTGGGGCGCACGGGGGCGGTTAACCCGTTCGTAACGCGACGTATACGCGAAGATCATCTGCCGGGGCGGCGGCCGGGTCCGGGCCCGGCCCGGCGGCCGGGCCGGGCGGTGGAGGGGCGGCGCCCGTGCGGGAGCGCCGCCCCTCTTTAACTCCCCCACCGGGAGTTGTTGCCGCCCGCATCGGCTCGGGCGGCAACTCACGTACTCAGCGGCCGCTTTTTCGCTCGCCACCCCCCACGGGAACGAGCGGGTGCGGCCCTGAGTGCGTGAATAGCATTTCGCTTCTGCGATGTTCGCCGCGAGTCCTTTCAACTGTGGCCAAAAGGGCGTGGTAACACCGCGTATCGGTGTGCATACTCAGTGGGCGGGGGGTGGTTGCGGATGTCTCATGTGGGGGTTTGGTGCTGCGTGTCCATTTCACTGGACTCGATCTGGCCCGGTTGCGCCTGGCCGGCGACCCGGACGTGCTCTGGGAAACCGTATTGAGCCTGCACCGGCTCCGGGACAAACAAGGCGAGTCGATCTTCGGTGATTGGCGGTCGGAAACCCGTCCTCGGTTGAATGGTGAAACGCGTCTTCTGGCGCCACTGGTTCCGCCTCGCGGATATTTCCCGGACTTCCTGACGCCGCCCGAAGGGTTACTCGGACTCGAGTCCGGCATACAGGCGCTGCGGGCCACGCCCGCCGAGCGGGTGCACGACGAACTGGGCCGCCTGTCCACCGTCCGCACGCTGCCGGCTTGGATACGATCGCTGGCCGAGGGCGACGCCCGCGCCTTCGGCAAGCTCATCAGCGCCCTGCATTCCTACCATCAGGCGGCCATCGCGCCCTACTGGGCCCACATCCAGGCGCAGATCGAGGCCGACCGCGCCGTGCGCGGCCGGGCCCTGCTGGACGGCGGCGCGGACGCCCTGCTGTCCTCGCTGCCGCCCACCATGCGCTGGCAGGCACCGGTGCTGGAGGTCGACTACCCCGTCGACCGCGACGTGCACCTGGAGGGCCGCGGGCTGCTGCTCCTGCCGTCGTTCTTCTGCCGGCGCACCCCGGTGACGCTGCAGAACGCGGAGCTGACGCCCGTGCTGGTCTACCCCGCCCGGGCCACGTCGGAGACCGCGCCCGTCGTCCCGGCCGCCCCGCGCTCGCTCGGCAAGCTCGTCGGGCACACGCGCTCGGCCGTGCTGGGCTCGATAGGCGGCGGCTGCACGACCAGCGAACTGGCCCGCCGGGTGGGCGTGTCGGCGGCCTCGGCCAGCCAGCACGCGGGCGTGCTGCGCGAGGCCGGGCTGGTGCTGACGCTGCGCAACGGCAGCGCGGTCATGCACACCCTCACCCCGCTGGGGGCGGCCCTGCTGCGCGGTGGGCACCGCGGGCCACAGGGCCGCGCCAGGGTTCAGTCGTCGATGCCGGAACGTTCCACCTCCGCCACGATGCTGCAGTTCCCCGGGGGGTGACCCCCGGGGACGTCCCTCAGTCGTCGATGCCCGAGCGTTCCACCCCCGCCACGATGTACCGCTGCAGGAACAGGAAGACCACGAGCAGCGGCAGGATCGACACGGCGGCGGCCAGGAACAGCTCGTGGAGGTTGACGGTCTGGGCGGTGGTGAACGTCGACAGCGCCACCTGCACCGTCCAGGAATCGCGGCCCTGCCCGATGACCAGCGGCCACAGGAAGGCGTTCCAGGCGCCGATGAAGACGATCGTGCCGACCGCCGCGAAGACCGGCCGCGAGTTGGGCACGACCACCCGCCAGAAGGTGCGCCAGTAGCCGAGCCCGTCCACCTGGGCGGCGTCCTCCAGCTCGCGGGGGAAGCCCAGGAAGTACTGGCGGAAGACGAAGCAGGCGAACGCGCTGAAGAGCGTCGGCACGATCAGCCCGCGCAGCGAGGAGACCCAGCCGAGCGAGGAGACCAGCACGAACGACGGCACGAACGTGACCGCCGCCGGGACCATCAGGGTGCCCACGATCGCGTAGAAGACGGCGTTCGCGTGCCGGTAGGGGATGCGGGCCAGGCCGTAGCCGGCGAGGGAGGCGAGCAGCAGCGTGCCGGCGGTGGTCGCCACGGCGATCAGCGAGGAGTTCAGCAGGGCGTGCGCCATGGGCACGTCCGGGTCGGCGAACAGCTCGCGGACGTTCGACCAGTGCGGGTCGCGCGGGAAGAGCGTCCAGTCCGGTGCGGTGATCTCCGCCTCGGAGGCCAGCCCGTTGCGGACGAGCAGGTAGAAGGGGATCAGGAAGAGCGCGGCCAGCGCGATCAGCAGCGCCAGCCGCAGCGCGCGCCCGGCGCGCACGAGGGCGTCGTCCACGGTGTCAGTACTCCTCTCTGCGACCGAGCCCCGACCAGCGGGCCTGCACGACGGTCACCACCAGGATGATCAGGGCCAGGATCACCGCGCCCGCGCTGCCCAGGCCCAGGTCCTGACCCTGGCCGAGCGCGGTGTAGTACAGGTGGACGAGCGGCGGGCGGGCGTAGGGCGGGTAACCGCGGGCGCCGGAGAGCAGGTTGTAGAACTCGTCGAACGCCTGGAAGGCGCCCACGACCAGCAGCAGCACCACGGCCACCGAGGTGGTGCGCAGGGCCGGGAAGGTGATGTGCCGGAACGTCTGCCACCCCGGCCGGGCGCCGTCCAGCGCCGCGGCCTCGTACAGCCGCACCGGGATGCGCTGCAGCCCCGCCAGGAACAGCAGCATGTAGAAGCCGGCCTGCAGCCAGAGCCGCACGGTGATGATCACGAGCCAGTACCAGGGCGGGTCGGTGGCCGCCAGCCAGGCGACCGGCTCCGCGCCGAACCAGCCGAGGACGGTGTTGGCCAGTCCGAAGCGCACGCCGTTGAAGACCGACATCTTCCACACCATCGCGGCCACGACGTACGAGCAGGCGGCCGGCAGGAAGAAGACGGACCGGAAGAACGCCTGGGCGAACCGCAGCCGGTTCACCGCCAGGGCCAGGCCGAGGGAGAGCGCGTAGGTGGCCGGCACGATGAAGGCGGTGAACACCGTGAAGGTCAGCAGCGAGGAGCGGAAGGCCGGGTCGCCCAGCATCGCCGTGTAGTTGCCGAAGCCCACGAAGTCCGTGGGGGAGACGGTGTTGTGGGCGTCGAAGAAGCTGAGGTACACGCTCCAGGCGAGCGGTACGTACGTGAAGAGGGCGAGCCCCGCTACGAACGGGCCGACGAACGTCCAGAACCAGAAGGTACGGTTCCGCTGCCGTCGGCGCTCGCCGCCCGGCGCGCTCATGACCCCTTCCGCATGCGGCGCAGCTCGGCCTCGGCCTTGCGGACGGCCGACTTGAGCTCGGTGGCGGGGTCGGCACCGCCCTTGATGATGCGGTTGAGGGCGTCCTGATAGGTGGTTTGGCTCGGCGGCGTCCATAAAAGGGGCTGCGCCGGGAAGCCGTGGTCCGTGGTGAAACGGACGATCTCGGCCGCCGGCCCGTTCCTGAGCCGGTCCGCCCGCGCGGCCAGGGAGGTGCGGGCGGGGATGTGGAAGCCGTAGGAGAGGGCGAAGTCCTCCTGGAGGTCGGTGCGCTCGACCCACAGCCACTTCACGAAGGCCCTGGCCGCGTCCCGGTGCCCGCTGCGGGCGCTCACGGCCGCCGACCACGCCCCCACCGGCACGGCGGGCCGCCCGGCCGGCCCGTCCGGTGGGAAGGGCAGCACCCCGAAGTCCTCGCCGTGGGCCCTCTTGATCTGCGGCAGGGCCCACAGCCCGGACCACTGCATCGCTGTGAGTCCCTGCACGAAGGCCGACGGGTCGGCCCAGTCGGTGGGCGCGCCCAGCAGCAGCGACTTGTCGGCGTAGAGCCGGTGCAACGTGCCGAGGGTGCGGGCGGCGGCGGGGTCGTCGAAGCCCACCGCGCCCTCGTCGGTCACGAGCGAGAGCCCGGCGGCGTGCAGGGGAGTGCCGCCGAGGACGCCGGCGCCCCCGTCGTTGCCGAGGAAGAGACCCTTGACCTTGGCGGTCGTGAGCCTTCCCGCCGCGTCGACCAGCTCGTCCAGGGTGCGCGGCGGCCGCACCCCGGCGGCCTGCAGCAGGCTCTTGCGGTAGTAGAGCACCTGCGTGTCGACGAGCTGCGGAACGCCCCAGACGCGGCCGTCGTAGGTCTTGGGCGCGAGGACGGCCTGGCCGAAGTCGCCCTTGACATCGGCGATCACGTCGGTCAGATCGACGATCTGCCCGCTGTGGATCTGGTCGAGCGTCGGGCCGCTCACCTCCAGGACGTCGGGGCCCGAGTCGGTCAACAGGGCGGCCGAGGACTGCTGTTCGTAGTTGCCCGGCCGCCACTCCACCCGGACGTCGGCATCCTTGTACGCGGCGGCGTACCGGCCGACGGCCTGCCGGGTGCCCGCCTCCCCGTACTGGTGGTACCACTGCGACAGACGAGGCCGGCCCGAACCACCGCCGCCACGACCGGTGTTCGTGCCGCAGGCGGTGGCGAGGCCGCCCGTCAGTGCGAGGCCGGCGGCACCGGCCATGAGCGTTCTGCGGTTGATCGGCATGGTCGGCTCTCCCTCGGCGTGCGGGACCGTACGGATCAACGATCAACGATGGAGGGCGATGGCGACAGGGCCGTTACCGCCGCGTGCCGGCCTTCCCGGGCGCGGCCCGCCCCGGGCCCGGCTGCCGGGTGTCGATCCGCCGGGTGTCGATCCGGAAACGCAGCCGGCAGATCACCGCATCGGTGTCCCGGCGGACCGCGTGGGCGACGACGGCACCGCGCTGGTTCTGCAGCAGCCGCTGCCACAGGTGCGCGGGCTCCACCTCGGGGATGAGCACCGTGACCCGGTTGTCGGGGTGCCGCCCGGCCAGCTCGTGGACGTACGCGACGATCGGGCGGCCCAGGGCGCGGCCGGGGGCGGGCAGTTCCACGAGGTCGACGCCGGGGCTCCACAGCTCCCAGTCGCGGCGCAGCGACTCCGCCGCCCGCCGCCCCTCCGCGTCGGGCTGGGTGACGGTCACGGCCACCACCTCGTCCCCGAGCGACACCGCGGCGGTCAGAGCCTTGCTGGTCAGCCGGGACAGCGAGGAGACGGGCACGACGACCACCGAGTGGCAGCGCCGCGGGGCCTCCGGCACCCGGCCCAGCTCCAGGCGCTCGCCGATGCGCGCGTACGCCCGGTGGACCGCCTCGAAGGCCAGCACCAGCACGGGGAGCGCCACGACGATCAGCCAGGCGCCCTCGGCGAACTTCGTGGCCGTGACCACCACGGCCGACACACCGGTCAGCACGGCCCCGAAGCCATTGACCAGCGCCTTGCCGCGCCACCCGGCGGAACGTTCCTGCCGCCAGTGGCGGACCATGCCCACCTGGCAGAGGGTGAAGCCGACGAACACCCCGATCGCGAACAGCGGCACCAGCGTGTTGACGTCCCCGCCGGAGAAGACCAGCAGCAGCGCCGAGACGGCCGCCAGAGCCAGCACGCCGTGCCGGTGGACCTGGCGGTCGGCCTTCAGCCCGAAGACGTGCGGCAAGTAATTGTCGCGGGCCAGCAGGCCCATGAGCACCGGCAGCCCGCCGAAGGAGGTGTTCGCGGCCAGTGCCAGCAGCACCACGGTCGCGAACTGCACCACGTAGAAGGCCCCGTTGTGCCCCAGCGAGGCGTCCGCGAGCTGCGCGAGGACGGTGACGCCCTCCACCGGCTGGAGGTGGAAGCGGCCGATGAGGACGGACAGCCCGATCAGCATGACGCCCAGCAGCGCACCCAGCGCGACCTCCGTGCGCTGGGCGCGGCGGGTGGCCGGGGCCCGGAAGGACGGCACGGCGTTGGCGACCGCCTCCACGCCGGTGAGCGCGGAGCAGCCGGCGGCGAACGCCTTCAGCAGGAGCAGGGCGCCGACGGTCGTGGCGTCGCCGGCCAGGGCGGACGCATGGCCGGCGGCGGCCTCGGTGCTCACGGGCGCGTCACGGAAGAGGCCCACGACGATCAGGACCAGGATCGAGCCCACGAAGACGGCGGTCGGCACGATGAACGCCCTCGCCGAGTCCACGATGCCGCGCAGGTTCACGCCCGTCACCAGGGCCAGCACGCCCAGGCAGATCCCCAGCCGGTCGCCGTACAGGGAAGGGAAGGCGGAGGTGAGGGCGGCGACGCCGGCGGTCACCGAGACGGCCACGTTCAGCACGTAGTCCAGGACGAGGGACGCCGCGGTGAACAGGCTCGTCCGCCGGCCCAGGTGCCGCTTGGCGACGGCGTACGACCCGCCGCCGTCGGGGAACGCCGCGATGACCTGCCGGTAGGAGGCGACGAGCACGGCCAGCAGGGCCGCGATGGCGAGCGTGACCGGCAGTGTGAACCCGAGGCCGTGCGCCCCGGCCGCCGCCAGCACGAGAACGATCGCCTCCGGCCCGTACGCCACCGACGCCATCGCATCCAGCGACAGGGCCGCGAGGCCCTGGGTGGCGGTCAGCCGGTACCGGTCCTCCGCGGCGGTCCGCGCGGCGCCGGTATCCGGCGGTTCCTCACCCGTACCCGAGGTGTGCTCCGAGTGGGCCAGTATGGACATCTTTTGTCGTACCTCCGATGTGTCGGAGGCTCAGACTGCGCCGGTGCTGCCGGGGCCGCTCCCGGCCTTGGCGGCCTCTTGGCGCAATTCGGCGCGATCCGTACGCGTTCTTGACGCCGTGCGAGGTCAGGGCGTCAGCATGCCGCAAGGATTGGCCAAGACCGCGTCAGCGCGGCGTCAACATTCGCCGGGGTGCCCGCCCGGCGCCTCTAGCGTCACCACCATGGGACGGCGACAGACATTACGGGCGCGTGCGCGCGTGCGCGAGGCTTACGGCCGGCACCACCCCAAGGCACGCCCGTCCGCGGGCGACGCGCCCGGCAGCGTCCGGGCCTGGGACCGCAACTGGCGGCGCGAGGCGCGCACCGCCTGGTGGTGCGGGCTGTCGCTCGGCGGGGTGCTGCTCCTCGCCGACCTCGCCCGCGGCGGCCTCGACTGGCAGCGCGGCTGTTCCTGGACGGCCATCGGCGCGGCGCTCGTCGCCGTGCTGCGGCCGCCGCGGATCACCGCCGGAGAGGACTGGCTGGCGGCGCGCGGCCTGCTGCGCGAGCACCGCGTGCGCACCGACCTGCTCACCCAGGTGCGGCGCGCCGACGGCGTCGCACCCCGGCTGGTCCTGCGCGACGTCGGCGGCAACCGCGTCGAGCTGGACCCGGCGGTGCTCGCCGCCAACCCGCTGCTGTGGCACCGCCTCGACGCCGGCGCCCGTCGCTCCCGCGAGCGCGGCCTGCTGCGCGAGGGCGCGGTGCCGCTGGCCGCGCTGGCGGCCCGCATCGACGGGGAGGGCGCGCGGAGGCTGCTGAAGTCCGCGGGGCTGGAGTAGAGGCAGGTCCTGGGCCGCCCGGCCTGGAGCGGGACGGGCTCCGGCCCGCACGCCTGGAGCGGGACAGGCCCCGGCTCGTACGGCCTTGAGCCGACGGGCCTGGTCCGTCCGGCGGGGCGGACGGTGCCCCGTCACCCGTAGACGACCCCCGTCAGCCGCTCCGACGCCGCCCAGAGCCCCGCGCTCGCCCGGTCGTCCAGCGTCCACCGCGCCCGCACCGAGCGCACGGGCGCGCCGCGCCACAGCTGCACGCGCGGCCCGAAGAAGTCGTCCTGCCGCACGTCCGGTGCGGTGGCGGCGTACAGCGACGGCAGCGCGCCCTCCTCCGGGCTCTGCGCGACGGCGCGGTTGAGCAGCTCGGCGCCCTTCTCCCGCCAGGCGCGCTCCTCCATCCGGGCCCCGGCCGTCTGCAGGTTGGTCGCCGCGTAGCCGGGGTGCGCCGCGGCCGCCACCACGTCCGAGCCCTCCGCCGTCAGCCGCCGGGCCAGCTCGTGCACGAAGAGCAGGTTCGCGCTCTTGGAACGGCCGTAGGCGATCCAGCGCCGGTAGCGGTGCTCCATCTGCAGGTCCCGCGGATCGACCGTGCCCAGGAAGTGCAGCCCGCTGGAGACGGTGACCACCCGCGCCCCCGGAGCGGCCGCGCGCAGCCGGGGGAGGAGCAGCCCGGTCAGGGCGAAGTGGCCGAGGTGGTTGGTCCCGAACTGCATCTCGAAGCCGTCCACCGTCCGGCGGTGCGGCAGCGCCATCACCCCGGCGTTGTTGACCAGCAGGTCCACCCGGTCCTCCGCGAGGTCCTCCGCGAAGGCCCGTACGGAGCCCAGGTCGGCGAGGTCCAGCTGTGCGAGCCGCACGTCGGCGCCGGGCGCCTGGGCCCGCATCAGCTCCTCGGCCGCCTTGCCGCGCGTCGCGTCCCGGCAGGCCAGCACCACCCGCGCACCGCGCCGGGCGAGCTCCCGGGCGGTGACGTAGCCGATGCCGCTGTTGGCGCCGGTCACCACGGCGGTGCGGCCGCTCTGGTCGGGGATGTCGCTCGTGCTCCAGCCGTTCATCGTCCGCTGTACTCCTGTCTCACGAGGGGCGCCGGCCCGGCACCACGGGGGGACCGTGCTACGACCGGTGCCCGGCGATGGCCAGGCGCACCAGCATGCCGACCAGTTCACGGTCGTCGACCCCCGCCCAGTACCCCTGGCGTCCCGCCAGCAGCGCGCTGGTGAGGTCGTCACCGGGCTCGGCGCGGCGGCGGGCGACGACGCGGCCGAGGACGTGGGCCATGTCGCGCTCGATGGCCGTCGTTTCGGCCGTCGACGCCGCACCGGCCAGCATGCCGGTCATCCGGTGCAGGTTCTCCCGTAAACCCGGGTCGACGCCCAGGAGGTCGCAGGCGGCGACTGCCCCTTGGGCATCGGTGCGGTGGGACGTGACGGTGCTCTGCAGCATGCTGACTCCCGGGGCTGAGGCGGCGGGTGAGGTCATGCAGGCCATGCTGCCCCGCCAAAGCCGTCCGACTCCCCCAAAACGCCGGGAGTTTGGCAAGACGACTCGACATTCGGTCACCGGAGCGATGCGGGCGCGCCTCCGCGCGTCCGGTCCCGGCGCCCGGGGGCACGGCCCTCCACGCGGTGCCCGTACGATCCGCCGGTGACCCCGGACATATCCCTGACAACGCTGATCGTGCTCTGTCTGGCCGCGGCCGCGGCCGGATGGATCGACGCCGTGGTGGGCGGGGGCGGCCTGCTCCAACTCCCCGCGCTGCTCGTGGGACTGCCGCACACGGCGCCCGCGCACATCCTCGGCACCAACAAGGCCGTCGCCATCTGCGGCACGACCGCCGCCGCCGTCGCCTACGCCCGCAAAGCCCCCCTGGACCTGCGCACCGCCGTGCGCATCGGCCTCGCCGCGCTCGGCGGCTCGCTGGCCGGGGCGTTCTTCGCCTCCGGCATCAACAGCGCCGTCCTGCGCCCCCTGATCATGGCCGTGCTGCTGGCGGTCCTCGCCTTCGTCCTGCTGCGGCCCGCCTTCGGCACGGCCGTGGCGCCGGCCGCCCCGGTGACACGGCGCCGCGTGCTGGCGGCCGTCCTGGTGGCCGGGCTCGGCATCGGCTTCTACGACGGGCTCATCGGCCCCGGAACCGGCACCTTCCTCGTGCTCGCGCTGGCCGGGATCCTGCACATGGACCTCGTCGCCGCCTCCGGCACCGCCAAGGTCGTGAACGTCTGCACCAACGTGGGCGCACTGGTGACCTTCACGGCCCAGGGCGCCGTCCTGTGGCAGGTGGCGGCGCCGATGGCCGTCTTCAACCTCGCGGGCGGCGCGGTGGGCGCGCGCATGGCGCTGAAGCGGGGGAGCGGCTTCGTGCGGGGCGTGCTGGTCGTGGTGGTCGTGTCGCTGGTGTGCAAGCTGGCGTACGACCAGTGGGGCGGCTGAGGGTGCCTGAGGGCGGACGAGCCGGACGATTCCGGCGGGAGGGGCGGTTCCGGCGGGACGGGCAGGGGCGGCCGGGGCAGGGTTGACGGATTTGTCGTGCATTCGTACGACCGACAGTGCGGAAAGCAGTCCGGTGCACGGCGATCCGGTGCCGTGCGGTTAGCCTGTCGACTACCTTCCCGACGTGCTGGGGGTGACTGTGCCTTTCTCCCGGTGGAGCCGGGCCCGATGGGTCCGGGCCGTCCTCGCGGGGCTGTACGTGGTCGCCCTTGCGGCCGCCGTCCCCCGGGGCGCCGGCGGACACGGGCGCGACGGCAGCTGGTCGAGCGAGGAGGCCCGGCGGTTCTGGGGCCCGACGAGGATGTCCGCCGCGGACGGCGACGACGGCCGGGACGCCGACGAGCCGGCCCAGCGCATCACCGGCAGCGCCCGCCACTTCGACGGCGTGCCCACCGTCGGGGTGCTGTTCTACGTCGGCGAGGACATGCGGGACCACCACTGCACCGCCAGCGTGGTCCACAGCCCCAAGGGCAACCTCATCATCACCGCCGGCCACTGCGGCCTCGGCGAGGACGCGGCCTTCGTCCCGGACTACCGCCGGGGCGAGCGCAAGCAGCCCTACGGGGTGTGGGCCGTCGACCGCGCCTTCGTGGACCCGCGCCGGGACGACTACGGCGACGGCTCCGACCTGGACTTCGCCTTCGCCACCGTCAGACCCGACGGCCGCGGCCGCACGATCGAGCGCGTCACGGGCGCCAACCGTCTGGTCCGCACCCCCGGCGACGTCAACCGCGTCACCGTGATCGGCTATCCCAGCGCCGACAGCGACCCCGCCGACCAGGCCGTCCGCTGCACGACCATGACGAGCCGGCTCCCGGGCCACCAGCAGCTCACCATGCGCTGCGAGGGCTTCTTCTCCGGCACCTCGGGCAGCCCCTGGCTGACCCACTTCGACGAGCGGACGAGAACGGGCGACCTGATCGGCGTCCTCGGCGGCCTCAACGGCGGCGGCCCCGACGGCGAGGACAGCGACCGGATCTCGTACAGCCCCCTGAACGGCGACGAGATCTTCAAGTTGTACCTGGACGCCATCAACGACCGCGAGCCCCGGCGGGCCTGACCGCGCACCCGTGACGGGAACCCGCCAGTGGCGGCGTTCCGGGGGCGCGGCGCGGTGGTGCCCGGCACGGTGTCCTTCTCACCCACAGGAGGGGGCCGGCCGTGCAGGGAGCGGGAAAGCAGCGCAGAGCGTGGAAGCGTAAGGGAGCCGTCGTCACCGCGGCGTTGGCCCTGGCCCTGCTGGTTCCGGCCGGAACGGCCGCCGCGGGGAACACCGGGCCGGCGCCGGCCGGCCGGGCGGGCGCCACCCGCGGCGACGACGACCCGGCCCGGCACCGGCTGCGCGCCCGGGTGCTCGCCACGCTGGAGGGCACCGATGCCGCCCGCGCCCTCAACCGGCACGGCGACGTCGTCCTGCGCGAGGCGTCGGGCGGGGCCGGCGTCTGGAACCCGGTGACGGGACACCGCCGGGCCCTCCAGGGGCAGGGTGTGCCCATGGACATCACCGACGACGGCCGGGTCGTGGGGGTGTCGGGGACGGAGCTGGCGATGTGGGCCCCCGACGGGGCCATGACCTCCCTCGGCATCCCCCCGGGCGAGGAGCGGGTCGGCGTGGCGTCGCTGGGGGAGGACGGCACGGTCCTGCTGTCGGCGTCCCACATGGTCCTGCCGCCGATGGGCGGGCACCCGCGCCCCCTGACCGCCCGCTACCGCTGGCAGGCCCGAACGGGCTTCCAGCGCATCGCCGGACCCGACGACGGATACCCCCGCGCCCTGAACGACGAAGGACTGATCGTCGGCCTGGGACCCACCCACGGCACCGCCTGGCGCCCCGACGGCGGGACCGACACGTACACCGGATCGTCCGCCGAGGTCTCCCGGACCTGGCTCAACGCGGTCAACAACAGCGAGGTGGCGGTCGGCGGACAGGAGCGGCCGGGCCGCAGGTTCACGGCGACGCGCTGGACCGCCCCCGACACCCCGCAGGAGCTGGCCGACCTGGGATTCGGCGGCGAGGCCCGGCTGATCAACGACCGCGGCTGGATCACCGGCAGCGTCCGGACCGGCACCGAAGTGCTCGACAGCGTTCCGGCGGTGTGGGACCCGCGCGGCAACGTGCACCGGCTGGACGGGATGCTGAGCCTGCCTCAGGGCACCGTGCTGGACGGCATCGAGGCGGTCAACGACCGCAACCAGATGCTGGTGCTGGTCCGTGAGGCATCCGGTCCGCGCTGGCAGACCCTGGTCGTCCAGCTCGACTGAAGGGACCGGCGGGCCCCCGTCAGCCCGCCAGCGCCCGTTCCACCCCGGGCTCGTGCGGGCCGAGGAACGCGGGCCGGGGCCGCACGAACGCGTCCAGCGCGGCCTTGCCCGCCGCGAAGACCTCGCGCGCCCCGCCCGCGTACCAGGTGATGTCGTGCTTCGCGGTCACCCCGACGCCGTAGGAGTCGATGCCGGCCGCCTTGCACAGCGCCAGCGCGCGGCGTATGTGGAAGTCCTGGGTGATCAGCACCGCCCGCTGCACGCCGAAGACGCGCTGGGCACGGGTGCACGAGTCCCAGGTGTCGAAGCCGGCGTAGTCGCTGACGATGCGGTCGTTGGGCACCCCGCGCTTCGTCAGATACGCGCGCATGGCGTCCGGTTCGTCGTAGTCCACGCGGCTGTTGTCCCCCGTCACGAGCACCACGCGGATCGTGCCCTTGCGGTAGAGCTCCACCGCGGCGTCCAGCCGGTGGGCGAGGTACGGGGACGGCTTGCCCTGCCACAGGCCCGCGCCGAAGACCATCGCCACCGGTGCCTGCGGCACCTCGTCGATGGCCCGGATCCTGGGCGTACCGGCCGCGTACACCCAGGTGGCGGGCAGCAGCGCCAGCACGCTGGACGCCATCACCACCCACAGCGCGCGCCGCCTGCCGCCCCTGGTCGCCGGCAGCCGCAACCGCAGCAGCAGCCGTAGACGACGGCACGCCATGCGCACCGGACCCGCCGCATTCATGAGACCTCCCCGTTCGGGAGAGATCAACGCCGCAGCGCTCCCCGTGGTTCCCGGACCTCCGGCCGGACGTCCACCGCAGGGTGTCCGGGCGCCCCGGCGCCCTCCCCCCGCCGCACGTGCATCGCTGCTGTCACACCCTGCGGCTACCGTCGGGAGTATGAACGGCAGCACAGCAGGGACCGCGACAGAAAAGCCCGGCATCGCCGGATACGAGCCGTCCGACGTGGAGCGCTGGGCCCCCGAGCCCGACAAGCGCCCCGGCCGCACGGCGTTCCAGCGCGACCGGGCCCGGGTGCTGCACTCCGCGGCGCTGCGCCGCCTCGCCGGCAAGACGCAGGTCGTCACGCCGGGCGCCAGCGACCGGGGCTGGGACGCCAGCCCCCGCACCCGCCTCACCCACTCCCTGGAGTGCGCCCAGGTCGGCCGCGAGCTGGGCGCGGCCCTCGGCTGCGACCCGGACCTCGTCGAGGTCGCCTGCCTGGCGCACGACCTCGGCCACCCGCCCTTCGGGCACAACGGCGAGCAGGCGCTCGACGAAGTCGCCGCCCCCTGCGGCGGCTTCGAGGGCAACGCCCAGTCGCTGCGCCTGCTGACGCGGCTGGAGCCCAAGCGCTTCGTGCCCGACCCGGCCACCGGCGAGCTCGTCAGCGTCGGCCTCAACCTGACCCGCGCCGCCCTCGACGCCGCCACCAAGTACCCCTGGCCGCGCGGCGGCCACCCCACCGACCCGGCGTCACGCAAGTTCGGCGTCTACGCCGACGACGTCCCCGTCTACACCTGGCTGCGCCAGGGCGCCCCCGCCCACCGCCAGAGCTTCGAGGCCCAGGTCATGGACTGGGCCGACGACGTCGCCTACTCCGTGCACGACGTCGAGGACGGCCTGCACGCCGGCCACCTCGACCCGAACGTCCTGCTCGCCGAGGCCGAGCGCCGCGACGTCTTCGCCGTCGCCGCCGGCCGTTACGCGCCCGGCGCGTCCCACGAGGAGCTCGCCGAAGCCCTCGACCGCCTCCTGGAGCAGGAGTGGTGGCCGCACGGCTACGACGGCTCCGCCGTCTCCCAGGCCCGTCTGAAGGACGCCACCAGCCAGCTCATCGGCCGCTTCTGCCTCGCCGCCGAAGGGGCCACCCGGGCCGCGTGGGGGCCCGGCCGGCTCACCCGCTACCGCGCCGAGCTGGTCGTACCGCGCGGGACGCGGCTGGAGTGCGCGGTGCTCAAGGCCGTCGCCGACCGGTACGTCATGCAGCGCGAGGACCAGGAGAAGCTCCGCGCCGAGCAGCGCGTGGTCATCGCCGAGCTCGGCGAGGCGCTCGTCGCCCGCGCCCCCGACGGCCTCGACCCGCAGTTCCGCACCCTGTACGCCGAGGCCGCCGACGACGCCGGGCGGCTGCGGGCGGTCGTCGACCAGATCGCGGCCCTCACCGACGCCACCGCGCGTTCCCTGCACGCCCGGCTCGCCGGGCCCGGCCGCCGCGGGCGGCCCGCACCGCCGGACGGTCCCCGGGGATGACCCCGGCAGGCCCTTGCGGGTGGCGGCCGGTCCGGGGTACTCCCTCTACCGGCGGCAGTCCGGGTGCGGGACGCTCGGCAGTGGCGCTTTTCGTCCGGGGGCGACAACCGCGGACGTCCCGACCGGGACGTACTGCGTGGCAGCGAGGAGGCAGCAAGTGGTGGACGCACACCAGACGTTCGTCATCGTCGGAGGGGGCCTGGCCGGCGCCAAGGCGGCCGAGACCCTCCGCAACGAGGGCTTCACCGGCCGGGTGATCCTCATCTGCGACGAGCGCGAGCACCCCTACGAGCGCCCGCCGCTCTCCAAGGGCTACCTCACGGGCCGCGACGCGCGCGACAGCGTCTTCGTCCACAAACCCGACTGGTATGCCAAGGCCGACGTCGAGCTCCACCTCGGCCAGCCCGCCGTCCACCTCGACCGCGCGGCCAAGTCGGTGCGCCTGGGCGACGGCACCCTCGTCCACTACGACAAGCTGCTGCTGGCCACCGGCGCCGAGCCCCGCCGCCTGGACATCCCCGGCACGGGCCTGGCCGGCGTCCACCACCTGCGCCGCCTCGCCCACGCCGAGCGGCTGCGCGGCGTGCTGTCCTCCCTCGGCCGCGACAACGGCCACCTCGTCATCGCCGGCGCCGGCTGGATCGGCCTGGAGGTGGCCGCCGCCGCCCGGGGCTACGGTGCCGAGGTGACCGTCGTCGAGCCCGAGCCGACGCCGCTGCACACCGTCCTCGGCCCCGAGCTGGGCCAGCTCTTCACCGACCTGCACAGCGAGCACGGCGTCCGCTTCCACTTCGGCGCCCGCCTCACCGAGATCGCCGGCCACGACGGCATGGTCCTGGCCGCCCGCACCGACGACGGCGAGGAGCACCCCGCCCACGACGTCCTGGCCGCCATCGGCGCCGCCCCGCGCACCGCCCTCGCCGAGGCCGCCGGCCTGGCCCTCGTCGACCGGGCCGACGGCGGAGGCGTCGCCGTCGACGCCTCGCTGCGCACCTCCGACCCCGACGTCTACGCCGCCGGGGACGTCGCCGCCGCCGAGCACCCCTGGCTCGGCACCCGGCTGCGCATCGAGCACTGGGCCAACGCCCTCCACGAAGGCCCGGCCGCCGCCCGCGCCATGCTCGGCCAGGAGGTCTCCTACGACCGGGTGCCCTACTTCTTCTCCGACCAGTACGACGTGGGCATGGAGTACTCCGGCTACGCGCCCCCCGGCTCCTACGACCAGGTGGTCTGCCGCGGCGACGTCGGGAAGCGCGAGTTCATCGCCTTCTGGCTGCGCGAGGGCCGGCTGCTCGCCGGGATGAACGTCAACGTGTGGGACGTCACCGAGAGCATCCAGCGCCTCATCCGCTCCGGCGCCCGTCTCGACGCCGACGCCCTGGCCGACCCGGGCGTCGCCCTCGACTCGCTGGGTGCGTCGTGACGGCGCCGGTCATGCGTCCCGCACGCACCGCGCTCGTCCCCGTCGCGGAGATCTTCGCCCTGCGCCACGCCGTGCTGCGGCCCGGCCTGCCCGCCGCGGAGGCCGTCTTCCCCGAGGACGCCGCGCCCGGCACCTTCCACGTCGCCGCCTACGACGAGGCGGGGACGGTACGGGCCTGCGTCACGTTCCTCCCCGAGCCGCTGCCCGGCACGGACGAGGACGCGTACCGCTTCCGCGGCATGGCCAGCGACCCGGCCGTGCGCGGCCACGGCCACGGCATCGCCGTCCTGCGGGCGGGCCTCGCCGAGGCCGCGGCCCGCGGCGCCGCCCTGGTGTGGTGCAACGGCCGCACCTCGGCCCGCGGCTTCTACGAGCACCACGGCTTCGAGGTGCGCGGCGAGGAGTTCACGGTCGAGGGCGTCGGACCGCACTTCGTCTTCACGATCAAGCTCGCCGGGAGCGCCGCGGGGAGCGGGGCGGACGGCGGTGTCGGCGGGCCACCGTAGAATTCACGCGTGGCAGGCAGGATCAACGATGACGACGTGAGGGCGGTCCGGGACGCGGTCCCGATCGACGCCGTCGTGTCCGAGTACCTCCAGCTGCGCAACGCGGGCGGCGGCAACCTCAAGGGTCTGTGCCCCTTCCACGACGAGAAGTCCCCGTCCTTCCAGGTCAGCCCCGCCAAGGGGCTCTTCTACTGCTTCGGCTGCCAGGAGGGCGGGGACACGGTCGACTTCATCATGAAGATCGACCACCTCTCCTTCTCCGAGACCATCGAGCGCCTCGCCTCCCAGGCCGGCATCACGTTGCGCTACGAGGAGGGCGGCTACACCCCCGGCCGTCAGCAGGGCGAGCGCATCCGCCTCGTCGAGGCCCACAAGATCGCCGCCCAGTTCTACGCCGAGCAGCTCGGCAGCGCCGAGGCGGAGATCGGCCGGAAGTTCCTGGCCGGCCGCGGCTTCGACCAGGCCGCGGCAGAGCACTTCGGCGTCGGCTACAGCCCGGCGGGCTGGGACCACCTCACCCGCTTCCTGCGCGGCAAGGGCTTCAGCGACAAGGAGCTGCTGCTCTCCGGCCTCGCCCAGGACAGCCGCAGCGGCAAGCCCATCGACCGCTTCCGCGGCCGCCTGATGTGGCCCATCCGCGACATCACCGGCGAGGTCATCGGCTTCGGCGCCCGCAAGCTGCGCGACGACGACAACGGCCCCAAGTACCTCAACACCCCCGAAACGGCGATCTACAAGAAGTCGCACGTCCTGTACGGCATCGACCTCGCCAAGAAGGACATCGCCAAGACCAACCGCGCCGTCGTCGTCGAGGGCTACACCGACGTCATGGCCTGCCACCTGGCCGGCGTCACCACCGCCATCGCCACCTGCGGCACCGCCTTCGCGGGCGACCACATCAAGATCCTTCGGCGGCTGCTGATGGACAACTCCGCCTCCGAGGTCGTCTTCACCTTCGACGGCGACGCCGCCGGCCAGAAGGCCGCCCTGCGCGCCTTCGAGGACGACCAGAAGTTCGCCGCCGAGACCTCCATCGCCATCACTCCCGGCGGCATGGACCCCTGCGAGCTGCGTCTGGCCCAGGGCGACGCGGCGGTGGCGGGCCTCGTGGACTCCCGCACCCCGCTGTTCGCCTTCGCCATCCGCCAGGTCGTCGCCCGGCACAACCTGGACACCGCCGAGGGCCGCGCCGCCGCCCTGGAGGCCGCCGCACCGATCGTGGCGAACATCAAGAACGGCGCCATCCAGCACGAGTACGCCGTCCAGCTCGCCGGCATGCTCGGCATCCTGGACACCCAGTTCGTCGTCCGCCGCGTGGGCCAGCTGGCCCGCTGGGCCCGCGAGCGCGGCCAGCGCCCCGACGCCCGCACGCCGCACCGCGCCGCACCCCCGGCCGCCGCCCCGCAGCCGCAGGCGACGGCCCCCCGCGGCCCCGCGCTCAACCTCCGCAGCCCCGCGGCCCTCACCGAGCGCGAGCTGCTCAAGCTCGCCCTCCAGCGGCCCGAGCTGGTCGCCCCCGCCTTCGACGCCTACGGCGAGGACGAGTTCACCGCACAGCCCTACGTCGCGGTCCGCCGCGCCATCGAGCAGGCCGGCGGCGTCACCGACGCCCCCGGCGACTACCTCACCGCGGTCCGGGCCGCCGCCCCGGACGACACCGTGCGCGCCCTGGTCACCGAGCTCGCCGTCGAGGCCATCCGCAGCAAGAACGTCGACGAGACCTACGCCGGCATGCAGCTCGTCCAGGTCCGCCTGCGGGCCGTGGAGCGCCGCATCCAGGACGTCCAGGCCGGCCTGGTCCGCCTGGGCAACCAGGCCGACCCGGCCCACCTGACCGCCGTGCAGAACGAACTGTGGGTCCTGGAGCAGTACGGCCGCTCCCTGAAGGACCGCGGCGCCGCCGCCCTGTAGCGGCCCGTCGACGGGCCCGGACCGGCTCCCGGCCCGGGCCGCGGCCGCGGCCGGACGACCCCGGCGGACGGCCCCACGAGACGTCCCGCGCCCCGGCGAACCCGCCCCGCAGGCCGCCTCCCGGCCGTCCCCCGCCGTGAGGAGCGCCGTAAGCGCCCGGTCACGGTCCGGGCTCAGAAAGTGAGCGCACGCCCCTCGTGGCGGGCCCGCGTCGTGCCCCACACTGGTGGGCGGTGCCTGAGGTCCTCGGAGCGCGGCAGGCCCGGCCTGCCGGACCCGGATCCCCCCGCGAAGCCGCTCCAGCTCCCCGGCACGGGCGGCGGCCCGGCCGCCGCCGCGCCACGAATGCTCTGCCGCATGCTCTGCCGCCTCAGCAGCGATCACCCTGGAGGTCGCCCCCGTGCAGACCCGGACCCCGACCCTGCCTCAGGCCCTGACCGATCCGGCACCGACCGTGCCGCAGCAGGCCGAGCCGCCCGCGTCCGAGACCCTGACCCTCCCCGAGGAGGCGGCTCCCGAACCGGCCGTCCGGGCCGACACCAGCGGCCCCTCCTCCGATCTCTTCCGCCAGTACTTGCGGGAGATCGGCCGCATCCCGCTGCTGTCGGCGGCGGAGGAGGTGGAGCTGGCCCGCCGGGTCGAGGCGGGCCTGTTCGCCGAGGAGAAGCTGGGCAACACCCCCGACCTCGACACCCAGCTCGCCCTCGACCTCGACCGCCTGGTCGTCCTCGGCCGCATGGCCAAGCGCCGCCTCATCGAGGCCAACCTGCGCCTGGTCGTCTCCGTGGCCAAGCGCTACATCGGGCGCGGACTGACGATGCTCGACCTCGTCCAGGAGGGAAACCTCGGTCTGATCAGGGCGGTCGAGAAGTTCGACTACGCCCGCGGCTACAAGTTCTCGACGTACGCGACCTGGTGGATCCGGCAGGCCATGTCGCGGGCGCTCGCCGACCAGGCCCGGACGATAAGGGTTCCGGTCCACGTCGTGGAGTTGATCAACCGTGTGGTGCGGGTGCAGCGCCGCATGCTGCAGGAGCGCGGCTACGAACCCACGGCCGAGGAGGTCGCCACCCACCTCGAACTCTCCGAGGAGCGGGTCAGCGAGGTGCTGCGCCTCGCCCAGGAGCCGGTGTCCCTGCACGCGCCCGTCGGCGAGGAGGACGACGTCGCGCTCGGCGACCTCATCGAGGACGGCGACGCCACCTCCCCCGTGGAATCGGCGGCGTTCCTGCTGCTGCGCGAGCACCTGGAGGCCGTGCTCTCCACGCTGGGCGAGCGCGAGCGCAAGGTCGTGCAGCTGCGGTACGGGCTGGTCGACGGCCGGCCGCGCACGCTGGAGGAGATCGGCCGGATCTTCGGCGTCACGCGGGAGCGGATCCGCCAGATCGAGTCCAAGACCCTCAACAAACTGCGCGACCACGCCTTCGCCGACCAGCTGCGCGGCTACCTGGACTGAGCCGGGCGGCGGCTCAGGCGGAGGGAGGGGCGAACGCTCCGGGGTGGGTCTGCTCCCGCACGGTCGCGTACTGCTGGCGCACCGCCTGCCCGACCCCCAGGTCCTCGGCGCCCGGCTCGAACGTCTGGCTGGCCGCTGCGGGCCACAGCGGGGGCTGCTGGGGGGACAGTACGCCCTGCTGCACGCCCAGCGACCACGCGGCCTGCCGGGCCGCTCCGATGGCCGCGTAGTCCGCGGGCTGCGGCACGACGACCTGGGCGCCGAACAGCGACGGGGCGATCGCCTGTACGGCCGGCAGCTCCGCCGCCGCGCCCAGCAGGAAGACCCGGTGGACCTCGACGCCGCGCCCGCGCAGCACGTCCAGGGCGTCCGTGAGGCCGCACAGCATGCCCTCGAAGGCCGCCCGGGCCAGGTGCTCGGGCTTCATGCTCTCGCGCCGCAGACCGGCCAGCGTGCCCGCCGCGTGGGGCAGGTGCGGGGTGCGCTCGCCCTCCAGGTACGGCAGCAGCACCAGGCCGTAGGAGCCCGGCGAGGACTGCAGGGCCAGCTCGGAGAGGCCCGCCAGGTCCGTGCCGAGCATTTCGGCGGTGCCGCGCAGGACGCGCACGGCGTTGAGGGTGTGCACGACCGGCAGGTGCATGCCCGTCGCGTCGGCGAAGGAGGTGATGGTGCCGGTGGAGTCGGCGAGCGCCGAGTGGTGCACGGCGAAGACGGAGCCGGAGGCGCCCATCGAGATCACCGCGTCCCCGAGGCCCACGCCCAGCCCGAAGGCCGCGGCCATGGTCTCGCCCGTGCCGGCGGAGATCAGCAGGCCCTCGGGGGTGTGCCCGGCCGGATCGGCGGGGCCGAGCACCTCGGGCAGCGCCGCCTGGCGGCCCAGCGCCAGCTCCATCAGGTCCGGCCGCCAGCTGCCGGTGGCCGCGGACCAGAAGCCCGTGCCGGAGGCGTCGCCGCGGTCGGTCGTGCAGCGTGCGGGGCGGCCCAGCAACTGCCAGACCAGCCAGTCGTGCGGCTGCAGCACCGCGGCCACCCGGGCGGCGGACTCGGGCTCGTTGCGGGCCATCCAGCGCAGCTTCGCCAGCGGCTGCGCCGCCTGCGGCACCGCCCCGACGGCCTCGGCCCAGGCGGCCCGGCCGCCCAGCGCGTCGGTGAGGTCGGCCGCCGCGGCCTGCACCCGCTTGTCGTTGCCCAGCAGGGCCGGACGGACGAGCACGCCGCCCGCGTCCAGCGTGAGGAGCCCGTGCTGCTGCGCGGAGACGCCGATGGCCTGCACGCCCTCCAGCAGGCCCCCGGTGGCCGCCTCGCCCAGCGAGATCAGCCATGCCTGCGGATCGCCCTCGGGCGATGACGGTGGATGGGGTGCGTACCCCTGCCGGAGCACGGCACCCGTGTCCGCGTCGCAGACAACGATGCGCGTGCTCTCTGAGGAACTGTCCAACCCGGCGACTATGCCCATGCCGAGATGATGCCAAACCCTGGGCGTCCGCCCCGCATCCGGTCAGGTGTTGCTGGTGCCCCAGTCGTCCTCGTCGCCCGCCCGCTGTTCGCGCAGGGAACGGATCCGGCTCGTCACGGACCCCGGCAGCCGGTCGCCCACCTTGCCGAGCGCCCTGCCGGCCATCGCCCGGCCGTTCACCGCGGCGGTCTCGGCGGTGTTGCGCACCGCCGGGTTCTGCGCAACCCGCTGCGCTCCTTTGCGCAGCTCCTCGTACCGCTCGCGCCCGGCGCGAGCCCCGAGCACGTACCCGACAGCCGCGCCGGTGATGAACGTCAGCCGGTAGCGCATCGCGCCCCATCCTTCCGTTGGATCCGCTGTGCAGCCGCCTACCCGGCCGGACCGAAGGTCACTCCCGGGGCCGTGGGGATACCGATTGGCGGAGCACCCCCCTGCTTGCGCTAATCTATGTCTCGCAGCGAGCGCACGCCGCCCGGGAGACCGGTCAAGGGTGCATTCGAGGCAAACGCGACAATCCCCTGTAGCTCAATTGGCAGAGCAGCCGACTGTTAATCGGCAGGTTACTGGTTCGAGTCCAGTCGGGGGAGCGCGGTCCCCTGTAGCTCAATTGGCAGAGCAGCCGACTGTTAATCGGCAGGTTACTGGTTCGAGTCCAGTCGGGGGAGCAGTGAGAGAGGACCCCTCCGGGGTCCTTTTTTCATTCCGGTGGGAACCGTACCGGCCGTGATCGAAGTCCTCATGGTCAGACCGATCACACGATACGGCCCCTCCGGGGCAGCAGATCGTATGAACGGCTATGCTGCGGCAGACGGCGCGCACAGATGTGCGCGACGCGCCGTGAACGGGGCGGTAGCTCAGCCGGTTAGAGCAGCGGACTCATAATCCGTCGGCCGTGGGTTCGAGTCCCACCCGCCCCACTGCGCGGCACAGGTGCAGAAACGATGCCACCTGGGCTTTCGATGCCCCGACCGGTTTCTTCCGGGCGGGGCGTCGTGCTGTCCGGGCCCGGCAGGCGCCTCCCTCCGGCGAGGGGCGGTCGCACGCTGTGACGTACGTCTCGTGAGCCGGTCCGGCGCGGGAGTGCGCCCGGTGCCGGGAGCCGGGCGTACGAAATTCTTTTCGGCCACCCGTGGCGTATTGCCATCGGCACGGCCGGTCCCCACTATGGCGAAGCCGCCCGCGCACACCCCCTCTCGGGCCGCGGCGAAGGCGGACGAGGCCGTACCGACGGCGCGGGTGGCACGGGGGAGAGGCGGCCATCGATGGTGGATCACTTCGTACCCCCGCCCGGGGCGCCGCCCATGCCGGCGGGCGCGCCCCGCCCCCACGCACCGCCGCTCCTCGTCGCGACCGCCCCTGCCGCGCTCTCCGGGATGCGGTGGGAGCTCGACGGGCGGTCCCTCGTCATCGGCCGGGCCGGGGACATCGCCCTGCCCGTCCGCGATGTGAGTGGCCGTCATGCCGCGGTGGAGCGGTGCACCGACGGGGTGTGGATCAGCGACCTGGACTCCACCAACGGCGTGCTGCTGAACGGTGCGCCGCTGACGCCGGGGGCCCGGACGCGGCTCGGCCACGGCGACACCCTCGCCCTCGGCTCGGTGCGCCTGACGTACCTGGACCCGGGGGCCGGCCCGGGAGCCGGCGGCCCGGTGCGGGAGAGCGACTCCCGGAGCCAGACGACCCGTTACCTCTCCGCGGCCACCCAGCTCGACGCGCGCTTCGCCGCGCTGGTCGTCGACCGGATCGTCGACCAGCCCTTCCGGGCCCTGAGTCCCGCCTACGGGGTGGACCTCGCCGCGGTCACGCGCTGGGCCGTCGCCATGCTCCGGCGCAGGGCCGCCCGCGACGCGGTGCTGCTCGTCGTGCTGCTGTGGAGCGTGGCGGCCCTGCTGATCGGACTGCACGGGCAGGACCTGACGTCGCTGGCCGAGGCGGGGGACGCCCGGGGAATCCTGGAGCAGGTGGCCGGCCGGTGGCCGGTGCTCTGCACGGCACTCGTGGCGGCCCTGCTCGCGTGTGCCACCGACCGCTGGGTCACCGACTACTTCGTCCTGGAACGCCGCATGACCCGCGGCCGCTTCAAGGCGGCGGACGCCCCCGAGCCCCACACCCGCCGCGTCCGCCGCCGGCTGGCCGCCGTGGCCGCCCGCCCGCACGGCAACCTGATGGTCTTCGCCACCTACTATCCCTTCGCGGGCAGCGGCCTGCTGGTGGACGAGTGGTCCTTCGCGATCGACATCCAGCAGGGCGCGACGGGCGGCGACGGCGTCCGCAAGAAGCCGAAGCCCTTCGAGGCGGCCGACCTCCACACCGCCCTCATCCAGGCGCTGCGGGAGCTCGGCGTGCCGGACCTGCGCGTCGACGAACGCCTCTTCGTCAGCGGCTACGACGTCCGGGGCGACGCGCGGCTGCTGCCGGACCGGCTCGCACCGCCGGTCACCAGCATCGGACCCGAGGTGATCCGCAGCCGGCCGACCGGGCCCGGAGCGCCGAGCAGGGCCTATGTGTGCGTCGAAGTGCCGGCCTGGGGCGGCCAGCTGGTCGTCACCCTCTTCGTCCGCGCCGTCCGCACGCACGGATCGCTCTTCCTGGAGTCGATCGCCTTCACGCTCCCGCCCCTGCTCGGCCGGTACCAGGCGGTGGACACCCTGCGGCTGCGGTCGGGGGCGGGCGCCCTCGCCGACGCCGTCGTCACGGCGTCCGCGAGGGCCCTGCCCGACCTGCTGTCCTCGCCGGTGGCGACGGCCCGGCACGTACGCCGCAGGTACCGGGCGTACCGCCGCCGCCGGGGCCAGGAGCGCTACATCCGGCACGACCACCTCTTCGACTACGGCGCCCTGCCCAGCATTCGCGAAGAGGCGGCCGGCGAGGACCGGGTCCGTTACTTCCTGGAGCTCGACGAAGTCATGGTCGTCAAGGTGGTGCAGGAGCGGGTTCTCAAGAGCGTCGCGGACTTCCTCGCCGCGCACGACGTCGATCTGGCCGAGTTCGCGTCGCACCAGACGACCATCAACAACAGCACGGTCAACCACAACAACGACAACCGGATCCGCTTCGGGAACATCAGCGGGAGCGGAAACCGCGTCGGACACGAGGTGCGGGGAGGGGCCGGCGGCGCCCTGCCCTCCAGACAGCCCCCGGGATGACGTCGACGAGCCGGAAGACGAGCCGGAACACGAGGAGACCTGTCATGGAAGCGGACAACAGCATCAGGTTCAGGAACATCAGCGGCAACGGCAACCACGTCGGCCACACCTTCGGCAGCGACGCCGGCGACAACCCCCGCACCCGGGAGGTCATCGACCGCATCGACGAGCTCGTACGCCTCCTCGGGACGCACGCCTCCGCGGTCCCGGACGCCGCGCAGGTCCAGGAGGTGGCCCGGCGGCTGCGGCAGGAGGTGGCGGCACCGCAGCCGGATCCGGTGGTCTCGGGCAGTCTGCTCCACACCATCGCCTCCCGCGTGGGCCACGTCGCGGTCGTCGGCGATGTCGTCGCACGGCTCGGGCAGGCGGCTGCCGCGCTCTTCTCGTGAACCCCGGTTGACCGGCGTCCCCGGAACGTGCCTCCTTCGGGGGAGTGCGGTGCGCGGCTGCCGGGGGTGGTGGCGGTGGCGGGCCAGGGTGGGGGCATGAGACGTGTTGTGGCGAAGCTGCGCCGGCGGCTGCGGAGCGGTGCGAGTGCGGTGGGAATCGTGGCCCTGGTCGCGGTCACGGCCCCCTCGGCGGAGGCCGGGGCGGGAGCGGGGGTGGGGACGGCCTCGTGTGCCGTGCAGACCTGCATTTCCGTGGCGGGCGAGGGACGGCTGGTGTACCGGGTGTCGGCTTCGGCGACGCCCGGCGGCGAGTTCTTCGGGCACTTCCGGATGTACGGAGGAGGACTGAAGGGCGAGAGCGCGCTCCGGCACTGGCGCTACGGCCAGCCCTACACCGTGGCGCTGGGCCGCACCGTGCCCGACCGCACCGTCTTCTGTGCCGAGGGCTGGGAGCACATCGTGGACGACAAGCTCCAGCCCCTGGGGAAGAAGCGCGGACCGGACAGGCTCCAGCCCCGCGGGCGGGCCTGTGTGCAGGTCCGGGGCTAGGCCGTGGCCGCAAAGTCCCGCCGGCGGCGTGCGGAATACCTCGTCGGCCGGGCCGGTTGGCGCCCGTGGGACCGACCGGCCCCACGGACGTCATCACCGGAAGCGGAAGCGGGTAGGCGGGCATGAGCAGCAGCACCGTTGAGCTCACCAAGGACAACTTCGACGAGATCGTGTCCGGTGCGGGGTTCGTCCTCATCGACTTCTGGGCCGAGTGGTGCGGGCCCTGCCGGAGCTTCGCGCCGGTGTTCGAGCGGGCGGCCCAGCGCCATGACGACCTGGTCTTCGCCAAGGTCGACACCGAGGCGCAGCCCGAGCTCGCGGCCGCCTTCGAGATCCGGTCGATCCCGACGCTGATGATCGTGCGGGACAACATCGCGGTGTTCGCGCAGCCCGGGGCCCTGCCGGAGCCCGCCCTGGAGGACGTCATCCGGCAGGCGCGGTCGCTGGACATGGACGAGGTGCGGGCCTCCGTGGCCGAGCAGCAGGCGAAGGCCCAGGGAGGACCGCAGGCCGGCGATGAGTGAGCTGCTGCTGATCCGGCACGGGGAGACCGCCTGGAGCCGCGACGGACGGCACACGAGCTGGACGGACAAGCCGCTGACCGAACGCGGTGAGCGCGAGGCCGAGCGGCTGCGGCCGTTGCTGGAGGGGCGGACCATCGGCCTGGTGCTGGTGAGCCCCATGGCACGGGCCGCGCGCACCGCCGAGCTGGCCGGCCTCAAGGGCGCGCACACCGATCCCGACCTGCGGGAATGGGACTACGGCGGCTACGAGGGCAGCACCACCGCCGAGATCCGGCGCACCCGGCCCGGCTGGTTCCTCTTCGACGACGGGGTCGTGCCCGGCCCCGAGGGACACCCGGGGGAGACCCCCGGGCAGGTGGGCGTGCGCGCCGACCGCGTCCTGGCACGCATCGCACCCCGGCTGGAGGAGGGCGGGGGCGACGGCGACGTCGTCCTCGTCGCCCATGCGCACTTCCTGCGCGTGCTGACGGCTCGTAGGCTCGGACTGCCGCCGTCAGCCGGAGCCCTGTTCCGCCTGGACACCGGCACCGTCAGCCGGATCGGCACCGAGCACGGACGCCCGGCGCTGGTCGCCTGGAACGGGCGTGTCGGAGCGGGGGCCGAACGGGCGGGGGCATGATGATCGGACCGTACGTACGGCGCCTGTCGCTCTTCTTCCCGGGAGGAACACCACCGTGGCCACCAACCGCATCGCGACCACTGTCTGGAACGGCGAGCTGATCAAGGGCAGCGGCGAAGTCGCCCTCGAGTCGTCCGGCATCGGGACGTACCCCGTCACCTGGGCCTCCCGCGCGGAGGAGGCCAACGGCAAGACCAGCCCGGAGGAGCTCATCGCGGCCGCTCACTCCAGCTGCTTCTCCATGGCCCTCTCGCACGCCCTGACCGGTGCCGGTACGCCGCCCACGCGCCTGGAGACCAGGGCCGAGGTGACGTTCCAGCCGGGTGAGGGCATCACGGGCATCCACCTGACCGTGCGGGGCGAGGTGCCCGGCCTGGACGAGGAGGGATTCGTCTCGGCGGCCGAGGACGCCAAGAAGAACTGCCCGGTCAGCCAGGCGCTCACCGGGACGACGATCACGCTCTCCGCCGAGATCGCCTGACCGGACCGCCGGGACGGGTCCGAGTGCGTCGGGGCCACGGCCCCGCCCGGCCGGTCAGCCGCGCAGTATCGCGTAGACGATGAGGTTCTCCGCCGGACGGCCGTCGTGCGTGCGGTGTCCGCCCGTGCACGTCACCAGGCGCAGCGCCTTCTCCGGCGTCTCCCCGAAGACCCGGTGGACGGGGAAGTCGCTCGTGGCGGCCCTCTCGGTGCCGGTCACGGAGAAGTGCAGCACCGTGCCGTCGCCGCGTTCGACGACGATCGCGGTGCCCTCGGTGACCTTGTCCAGGTCGCGGAAGACGGCCTTGCCGCCGTGGGTGTCGTCGTGGCCGATGATCACGGCGGCACCCCGTGCGCCGGGCGCGGCGCTGTCCGTGTACCAGCCGGCGGTCATGCCCTTGTCCGGCGGCGGGGCCGGAACGGGGTCGTCCCCGGTCCGTTCCAGGCGGAACAGCGGGCTGGCCACGCCGATGGAGGGGATGACGACGCGCGTCGGCTCCTCGGCATGGGCCGGCCCGCCGATGACCTTGTCGGTCCCGCCGCCCGGTGCACAGGCGGCGGCCGCCCCCAGCGCGGGCAGGGCCAGCAGCAGGGCGAGGACGACGAGGCTTCGACGACGGGACATGGCGTCCACCGTATGAGGCGCACCGGTGCCCCTGCCTCGGCCGATCGGCCAGTTCGCCGTCCTCCCGCGGGGCGACGCCCGCTCGGGTGCGGCCGTCAGGGCACCAGCCGCTGGAACAGGCCCCAGGTGAACTCCGCCACGTACGCGCTGCGCTTCCCCTCCGCATCCGGGGCGGTGAAGGCCAGCTGCCAGCGCGTGGGGGCCGTGCCCTCCATCGGGCGGGCGGGGGCGAAGGCCCGGGCCACCTCGTCCACCGTGCACGACCAGGGGCGCAGGTCCTCGATCGTGCGCAGCGCGGGGCCCCGGGCGCCGGGGGCGCGGACCAGCCATGCGTTCCAGACCGCCCCGCCGGGCGCGGACAGCACCTCGAAGTGCAGGTCGGGCCAGAGCGGCACCGGCCAGGACTGGGCCTCGAAGACCAGGTCGCCGACGCGGCGCTCGCCGGTGGTGGCGGGCGGGCCCAGCACGGACCGGTAGCGGGGGCCGGCGCCGCGGCGACGGGAGTGCGTCATGGCCTGCCAGCGGCGGTTGGCCTCGCGCATGTCGGCACGGCTCACGCCCAGTTCGCGCAGCGCGTCCTCGACCGGGCCGGACTGGTGGTCGGCCATCCGGCGGAGCAGGACGAGCTGGAAGTCCAGCGGTCCCGGTCCCGGGCCGGTGGCGGGTGCGGGATCGTGGGCGGGGTCGGGAGCCGGTGTCATGGGGGCCATGGTCGGGAAGGCCCGACTTTCGCGCAAGCTTTACCCACCGGCCGCCGTGTGCTGTTCCGGAGGCCGCCCACGCCGTGGTCGTGGCCGGTACGGTCTTGGGGCATGACGGAAATCGACCCCCAGCGCAGCGCACTCGTTCTCGTCGACCTCATGGAGCGCGTCGTCGCGCTGCCCCTCGCCCCGCGGCCCGGCGACGAAGTGGCCGGGACGGCGGCGGAGTTGGCCGGCGCCTTCCGCAAGGCGGGGGCCCCGGTGGTGGTCGTACGGGTGGAGCGGCCCGGCGTCGCGGAACAGCCGCCCGGCAGCGGGCTGCTGGCCGGGATCGCCGAGCCCGGCGACATCGAGATCGTCAAGCGGACGGTGGGGGCGTTCCACGGCACCGAGCTCGACGCCCGGCTGCGCGAGCGCGGCGTGCGGACGCTCGTCCTGGCCGGCATCGCCACGAACCTGGGTGTGGAGTCGACCGCCCGCGCGGCCGCGGACCACGGCTACGACCTGGTCTTCGTCGAGGACGCGATGAGCGCCCTGACCGCCGAGGAGCACCGGGCGTCGGTGACGTTGGACATGCCCCGCCTGGGCACGGTCGTCACGTCCACGGCCCTGACGCTGGCCGGCTAGCGACACGCCGGACGGCGCCCCGCCTGCCCCGTCGCGGTCAGTGGGCTTCCCCCAGCATCCGCCTCAGCAGGTCGCGCAGTGCCGTGCGCTCCTCCGTCGACAGGCCGGCCAGGGGCTCGCGGGCGAAGTTCAGTGACTCGCGCAGGCGGGCCGCCGTCGCCGTGCCCTCCTCGGTCGCGGCGGCCAGCTTCACGCGGCGGTCCTCCGGGTCCGTGCGGCGCTCGACCAGGCCGCGGGTCGCCAGGCGGTCCACGATCCCCGTCACGTTCGACGGCTCGCACTTCAGCTTCAGGGCGATCCGCCGCATCGGCATGGGCTCGCGGGCGAGCAGCGCCAGGACGCGGGCCTGTGCGCCGGTGAGGGAGTACTGGGCCGCCGCCTCCTCGTACTCCTCGTGGTAGCGCGCGACGACGGTCCCGATGAGCTCGCACACCTCGTAGGTGAGGGCGTCGGCCGGCGGTGTCGGAGAAGTCATGGGACACAGGTTACCCGGTTACTTGACAACATGAAATATCGAGGCACATGATTGTTTCAGCTCCTGAAGTATTCAGAAGGGTTGGTCCCCATGTCCGCCACGCCTGCCACCAGTCGCGAATGGCACCTCGTCGCCCGTCCCCAGGGCTGGCCGAAGCCCGAGGACTTCGCCCTGCGCGAGGCCCCGGTCGCCGAACCCGCCGAGGGGCAGATCCTGGTCCGCAACATCCACCTGTCCGTGGACCCGTACATGCGGGGCCGGATGAACGACGTGAAGTCCTACATCCCGCCCTTCCAGCTCGACCAGCCGATGGACGGCGGGGCGGTCGGCGAGGTCATCGCCTCCCGCGCCGAGGGCTTCGCCCCCGGTGACCACGTCCTGCACGGCCTCGGCTGGCGGGAGTACGCGGTGGTCGACGCCGCGCGCGCCGCCAAGGTCGATCCCGGCGTCGCCCCGCTCTCCGCCTACCTCGGCGTGCTCGGCATGCCGGGCATGACCGCCTACGCGGGCCTGCTGGAGGTCGCCTCCTTCAAGGAGGGCGACGTCGTCTTCGTCTCCGGCGCCGCCGGTGCCGTCGGCAGCCTGGTCGGCCAGATCGCGGGGCTCAAGGGCGCCGCGCGCGTCATCGGCAGCGCGGGCTCGGACGAGAAGGTCAAGGTCCTCCTCGACGAGTACGGCTTCGACGCCGCCTTCAACTACAAGAAGGGCCCGGTCGCCGAGCAGCTGAAGGAGGCCGCCCCCGACGGCATCGACGTCTACTTCGACAACGTCGGCGGCGAGCACCTCGAAGCGGCGCTCGGCTCCCTCAACCTCAAGGGCCGCGTCACCATCTGCGGCATGATCGCCCAGTACAACGCGACCGAGCCGACGCCCGGCCCGCGCAACATGGTCAACATCCTGGCCAAGCGCCTGCGCGTCCAGGGCATGATCGTCTCCGACCACGAGGCGCTGCGCCCGCAGTTCGTCCAGGAGGTCGGCGGCTGGATCCGCTCCGGCGAGCTCACCTACCGCGAGACGGTCGTGCACGGCATCGAGCACGTCGGGGACGCCTTCCTCGGCCTGCTGCGTGGTGAGAACACCGGCAAGATGATCGTCACCCTCGGCGACTGACGGCCCCGGACGCTCTTCTCCCCTCCCTCTCTTCCTCTCTTCTCTCTTTAAGGAAAATCGTTATGCCGATCCAGCCCGTCGACGTCGTCTACACCGCCGTCGCCACCGCCGAGAACGGCCGTGACGGCCGCGTCGCCAGTGACGACGGCCAGCTCGACGTCGTCGTCAACCCCCCGAAGGAGCTCGGCGGCAGCGGCGCCGGCACCAACCCCGAGCAGCTCTTCGCCGCCGGCTACAGCGCCTGCTTCCAGGGTGCGCTGGGCGTCGTCGCCCGCCAGGCGAAGGCCGACATCTCCGGCTCGACCGTCACCGCCGAGGTCGGCATAGGCAAGACCCCGGACGGCGGCTTCGGCATCAAGGTCGCGCTCTCCGCCCGCATCCCGAACGTCGACGAGGCCACCGCCCGTGAGCTCGTGGAGAAGGCGCACCAGGTGTGCCCGTACTCCAACGCCACGCGCGGCAACATCGAGGTCACCCTCGACGTCGCCTGACCGGGACGTCTCCGGGACGGTACCGGGACGCGAGCGCGACGGCCGCGTCCCACCGAGCGGCTACGCTTTCCCGCCATGCGAGACCTTGTAGCGGGCATGACGTACCTGGCCAGGGGCCAGCGCTGGGTGGGGCGCAACCGCCGGCAGTGGGGGTTCGGGCTGCTGCCCGGGCTGATCACGCTGGTCGGATACGCGGCGGCGATCGTCGCGCTCGTCGCCGGTGCGGACGACGCGGTCGTCTGGGCCACGCCCTTCGCCGACGACTGGGGCTCGCCCTGGCTCGGCCTCTTCCGCGGGGCCATGACCGCGCTGTTCTTCGGCGGCTGCCTGCTGCTCGCGCTGATCTCCTTCACCGCCGTGACGCTGCTCGTCGGCCAGCCCTTCTACGAGGCGCTCTCCGAGCGGGTCGACCGGGCCGAGGGCGGCGCCGTCCCCGAGTCCGGACTGCCGCTGTGGCGGGAGCTGTGGATCTCGGCCCGTGAGAGCCTCGCCGTGCTGGTGCGGGTGGCCCTGTGGGGAGTGCTGCTCTTCGCGCTGGGCTTCGTGCCCGTCATCGGACAGACCGTCATCCCTGCGATCGGCTTCTGCGTCTCGGGCTTCTTCCTCGCGGAAGAGCTCACGGCGGTCGCCCTCCAGCGGCGGGGCGTGCCACTGAAGGAACGGCTGGCGATGCTGCGCTCGCGCAAGCTGCTGACGCTGGGCTTCGGGGTGCCGCTGGCGCTGCTGTTCCTGATCCCGCTCGTGGCGGTGTTCGTGATGCCGGGCGCCGTGGCGGGGGCGACGCTGCTGGTGAGGGACCTGACGGGGGAACAGGCGGAGCAGGACGGCGAGAGGGTGACCGAGGCCGGGAGCCCGTCCGAGAGCCTCCCCGCCCTGTAGGCCGCGGGCCGGCCCGGACCGGCGCCGGGCCCCGGGGCCGCCGGACGTCTCACACGAGAACGTCCGCCACCGCGGCCACCACCAGCCCGGCCTCCGTCTCCCCGGCCACCGCCAGTTCCGCCCCGTCCGGCCCCCACACCGCGCTCAGGCCGCACGCGTCGTACGGCCCCGCCGCCCCGACGTGGTTGGCCAGCAGGACGTGCAGGCCGTTGTCCTTCGCCAGGGCGGGGAAGATCTCCCGCCGCTCGGCCTGCCCCGGCCCCCGGCCGTACAGCGAACTCGCCACCAGCACCCGGCAGCCGTCCGCCACGGCGCGCTCCGCGAGGTCGGGGAAGTGGGCGTCGAAGCAGATGGCGAGGCCGAACGCCGTGCCGTCCAGCGTGAAGCGGCCGTCCTGCGTGCCGGCCACGAACCCGGCGGCGCGCTCGCCGTCCGTCACGTGCACCTTGTCGTAGCGGGTGAGCAGCGCGCCGTCCGGCCCGTACACGAACGAGCTGATCGTCGGCCCCTGCGCCGTCCGCCCTGCGCAGTTGACCACCGCCGCGACGCCTGCCGCCCGGCAGGCGTCGCGGACCGGGGCGAGCCGCGGGTCGCCGGGGGCCAGGGCCAGCCGGCCGGGGTCGGCGGCAACGGCGTCGAGCTCGTAGCCGGTGACCGCCAGTTCCCCGAAGACGACGAGCGCAGCGCCGCGCCCGCCGGCCTCGGCGACGAAGCCGGCCATGCGGGCCACGTTCGCCCCGACGTCGAGCGGACGGGCCGTGAACTGCGCTGTTGCAATGATCATGACCCCATCATGACCGCCCGGCGCTCCCCACGGCCACCGCCAGCACCGACCGGATCTGAGCGGTGATCGCGAGCCGGTTGTTCACGAACGCGGGGTCGGTGACCTGCCCGTGCGCGGGATCGGTGTTGCCCTGGCCGAACTGCAGCACCGGCGTGTGCAGATGCCCGCCGGGCACCCGTGCCCGTACGGCGTCGCGCAGCAGCGTGGCGCGGTAGGCGATCTCGTTGGAGAGGTAGTCGCCACCGCCGCCCGCGCGGGCCGTCGAGCCCGGCGTCGGGCCGTCCGCCCGGTGCTCCTCCTCGGTGCCGCCCGCCGGTATCTCGGTGACGGCGGTGTTGTCGTACACCGGGAACGGGCCCGTCCGCGCGGCCGTGATCGCGGCGTACGGCAGGGTGGTGGTCGTCCACTGCGGCTGCGGGGTGACGGTCGGGATGCCGGACGGCACGGGCACGGTCCCGGTGCGGGAGACGTTCAGGTTGTCCGGGTAGCCGCCGCGCCAGGCCCCGTTGGTGCGCTCGACGTCGAAGCGGCCGACGCGGCCCTGGCTGATGGTGGTGAACAGGTCCACCCGGCCCGGCCCCGGCCGCAGGTGCGGCAGCAGCGTCCGCTCGACGGTGCCGTCCGCGAAATCCGCCCAGCGCACGGGGAAGACGGCCGCCTCGATGCGCGCCGGGCCCGCGGGCGTCTCGACGGTGGTGCCGTCGAGGGCGAGCGCCGCCGCCCCCGAGGGGTTGGAGCGCCGGACGTCGGAGTCGAGCTGGAACGGGTCGAAGCCGGTGATCACCACGCGCTTCACCCCGTCGCCCGGCGGCAGCTCGATCGAGTCCTGCCCGCGCGAGGTGCGCTCCACCGCGGCCACCAGGTCCGCACGCCGCCGCTCGTCCAGGGCGAACGCCGGCCGCCACTCGCGCAGCGCCCGCGTCAGGGCCAGCCGCGCCCAGTACAGCGGCCGGTCGTCGTCCCGGCTCAGGTCGCCGCCGTCCGGACCGCGGCCCTGGGCCCGGTCCACGGCCCGCCGCCACAGGTTCCGCCCTTCGGCCGTCACCAGCTTTTCGGCCTCCGCGCAGGAACGGGTCCGGCCCAGGCCGCGGGTGAAGCCGGCCGTGAGGCCGTCGAATCCGCTGCGGCGCAGGATCTCCTGCGGTACGGGGCCGGTCAGCCGCTGCTCCTCGACGGTGAGCGGCGCGGGGGAGGGGCCGGCGGCCGCGGCGGGGACGGACAGGGCGAGCGGGGCGCAGACGAGCAGGGCGGCGCCGAGGGCACCGAGCCGGCACCGGCGGGAGACGCCGGTTTGGGAGGCGAGTGCGTTCCGGGAAGCATTCTCATGAGGTCTCATGAGGCGGAAGGAAACCACCGTGGCCGCTTTGACGGTAGAGGGCAACCAACACCCTGTGGAGCCCGATGAGTTCCGGACACAATGGCGGGATGAACGCAGTGCCGCTTCTCGCCGATCCGCTCATATCCGCCGGAAGACTCTTCGCTGACGCACTGTTCGACCCGGGTGCCGGTCAAGGCACCCGCCAGTTCACCGAGTTGGCCCTCGCCCTGCTCCTCTCCTCGCTCATCGGCCTGGAGCGCGAGCTGCAGCAGAAGAGCGCGGGGCTGCGCACCCACACCCTGGTCGGGGTGGGCAGCGCACTGTTCATGGAAATCTCGATCCACGGCTTCTCCGCGCTGCCCGCGCTGGACGGCGCCCGCCTGGACGGCTCGCGGGTCGCCGCGCAGATCGTCTCCGGCATCGGCTTCATCGGCGGCGGTCTCATCTTCGTCCGCCGTGACGCGGTGCGCGGCCTGACCACGGCCGCCACCATCTGGCTGACCTGCGCGATCGGCATGGCCTGCGGCGGCGGGCTGCCGCTGCTCGGCGCCGCCGCGACCCTGGTGCACTTCCTGGTGGTGCGCGGCTTCCCCATGGTCACCCGCCGGCTGACGGTGGCGCCGGTCACCGAGCGGGTCGAGCTGCGGCTGTCCTACCGGACGCGCCGGGGCCTGCTGGGGCGGGTCCTGGAGCTGTGCACCAAGAGCGGCTTCCAGGTGACGGACGTTCAGGTCGACGCCACCGACCCGGGCGGCGGCGAAGGGTCCGACAAGGGCAAGAGCAAGGGCAAGGAGGCGGGTGTCGTCCTCAGCCTGGAGGGCAAGGGCTCCGCGCATCCGCTGGTCGAGGAGCTGACGGACTGGGACGGCATCCTCGGCGTCGGACTCCGCGCGCACCGCGAGAGCACGGAGTGATCCGCGGGCGTCCGGCGCCGTTCCCCGCCGAGGGTGAACTCGCTTGGGAGATCGGGGCCTTCATCCGATAGCGTGCGGGGCGAGGGCGGGCGCGCACACCGCGTCCGGACCCTCGGCCACGGCCTGGCCTCCGCCGGGCGGGTGCGCGGGGCGCCGGCTGCCCGGGGCGAGGGTACGGGCGCCGGAGCCACGGACCGCGCCCGCGTCACCGGTGGCGGACCAGGCCGTGCGACGGGCCGGCTCTCCGGCCACCCCAGGGGCGGGGGCGGGGCCACCTGACAGGCCCTGCCCCTTCCCTCCCGGCCCACGAGCCCCCCCGGTACGGCCCTTCCTAGGCGACGGGCCTGTCGGCGGTGATCGCGCGGTAGGCCAGTCCGGCCAGCTCGCCCTGGCCCTTCTTGCTGGGATGGAACCAGTCCCACTTGCTCAGTTCCTGCTGGGTGAAGTTGTAGCCGTTCACGGCGCCGTCGTAGCGGCACAGTGCGTCCTTGGAGCAGACGTCCTTCAGTACGGCGTTGTACTCGCCGACCCTCTTGTCGACCTGTGCCCGCCGCTCCTCGGCCGCCTCGTCCACCGCGTCGGCGTCGCGCAGCATCGAGGGGCAGATCGACGCCATCTTCCAGATCTGCTTGCCGAGCACGTTCTTGCGGCCCTCCGACCACAGCCGCTTGAGGTCCGGAATGCCGGCGACGTACACCTGGGACGTGGGCAGGCTGCTGCGCAGGGTGCCGAGGGCGCTTTGCAGGTCCGCGCGGAAGCTGTCCACCGGTGTCATCTGCGCCACATCGGCGCGGCAGGCGTCGTTGGCGCCCAGCAGGACCGTCACCAGCTGCGGCTTGTGGGCGACGGCCGCGCGCATCTGGCCCGGCAGGTCGGCCATCCGGGCACCCGTCCTGGCGTAGTTCCAGCTGCTGGTCTGCGGCGAGAGCAGCAGTCGGCGGGCGAGGCTGTCGACCTCGGTGCCGGTGGCCCAGGAGACCTCGGGGCAGTCCTCCAGCACCGAGCAGGCGTCGAAGCCGCGGGTGATGGAGTCGCCGAGGGAGGCGAGCGACTCGGGGCGGGTCTTCCAGGCCGGGCGGGCGGGGCTCGGCGTGGCGGGCGCGGTCTTGTTCTCGGCGTCGCCCTCGCAGCCGGTGGCCAGCAGGACCGTGCCGAGCGCCACCGCGGCCGCCCGTGCGCCCGCGGAGCGCCGTGGCCCCCTCGTCGTGCCCATCTCGTTCCCCCTCCGGCCGGGTGATATCTGTCCGGGACCGACGGTACGTCACGCCGGAGGTCTTCCCGCACGGTAGTTTTTCCTTGATGATCAAGTCGGTCCGGGATCTTTGCAATCACGGCGCCACGAAATCACAACACGTCACTTCCTGTCCCTTTTCAGGAGAATCGCTCCCAATGGTGTTTACTGTTGGTAACCTCGCGAGCTGGTGCGGGTGTGGCCTTTGGGGCGTAATGCCCATCGCTGCCCCCAGCGGGACCGGTACGGACGCGAGGCCGCTGGGGAAGGCGAACCTCGAACCGCACTGGAGGTCCCGGTGACGACACGTGGAGTTCTGTACGTCCACTCCGCGCCCCGCGCGCTGTGCCCGCACGTCGAATGGGCCGTGGCGGGCGTCCTCGGCGTGCGCGTCACCCTCGACTGGATCCGGCAGCCCGCCGCCCCCGGCACCTGGCGCTCCGAGTTCTCCTGGCAGGGCCAGGCCGGCACCGCCTCCAAGCTCGCCTCCGCGCTGCGCGGCTGGCACCTGCTCCGCTTCGAGGTGACCGCCGAGCCCAACGCCACCGCCGAGGGCGAGCGCTACAGCTCCACCCCCGACCTGGGCATCTTCCACGCCGTCACCGGCATCCACGGCGACATCCTCGTCCCCGAGGACCGGCTGCGCGCCGCGCTCACCCGCGCCGCCGACGGCGAGAGCGACCTGCAGGCCGAGGTCGCCAAGCTGCTCGGCAAGCCCTGGGACGACGAGCTGGAACCCTTCCGCTACGCCGGCGAGGGCGCCCCCGTACGGTGGCTGCACCAAGTGGTGTGACGCCCCGGGCGGCCCGACCCGGTACGCGACGGGGCGGGTGAGCGCCCCCCGCCCCGGCCGCGCCCTTGCGCTGGAGCCCACTCCAGCGCCTAGCGTCCAGGGCATGACCGACACCGTCCCCGCCCCCACCGTCAGCGTCCTCGGCACCGGCATCATGGGCGCCGCCATGGCCCGCAGCCTGGCCCGCGCCGGCCTGTCCGTACGCGCCTGGAACCGCACCCGCGCCAAGGCCGAGCCCCTCGCCGCCCACGGCATCACCGTCTGCGGCACCCCCGCGGAGGCCGTGCGCGGCGCGGACGTCGTCATCACCATGCTGTACGACGGCCCGGCCGCCCTCGACACCATGCGGGCCGCCGCGCCCGGGCTGCGCCCCGGCACCGTCTGGGCCCAGTCCACCACCGCCGGGCTCGACGGCTTCGCCCACCTCGCCGCCCACGCCCGCGAAGGGGGCCTCGTCCTCGTCGACTGCCCCGTCCTGGGCACCAGGCAGCCCGCCGAGGAGGGCAAGCTCACCGTCCTCGCCGCCGGGCCCGACGAGGCGCGCCCGGCCCTGGACCCCGTCCTCGACGCCATCGGCAGCCGGACGGTCTGGGTCGCCGACGACGCGGCGGGCGCCGCCGCCACCCGGCTCAAGCTCGTGATCAACAGCTGGGTGCTGACCGTCACCCACGGCACCGCGGAGGCCCTGGCCCTGGCCGAGGGCCTCGGCGTCGACGCCCGGCTCTTCCTGGACGCCGTGGCCGGCGGGCCGCTGGACATGGGCTACCTGCGGGCCAAGGCCGGCCTCCTGCTGGACGGCGGCCTCATCCCGCCGAGCTTCGCGACCACCACGGCCGAGAAGGACGCCCGGCTGATCGTCGAGGCCGGCCGGGCGGCCGGCGTCCGCCTGGACGTGGCGGCCGCGGGCGCCGAGCGCTTCCGCCGGGCCGCCGAACAGGGCCACGGGGACGAGGACATGGCCGCCTCGTACTACGCCAGCTTCGAGAAGTAGCCCGCCCCGCACCCGCACCCGCACCCGCGCCCCCGCCGTGCCGCGCAACGCGAAGGGCCCGCTCCTGCCACCGGTGGCAGAAGCGGGCCCTTCACCCGTGCAGGGGGTGCGACCGTCAGATCGTCCGCAGGGCGAGGACCACGTTGTGGCCGCCGAAGCCGAACGAGTTGTTGATGGCCGCGATGGTGCCCTCCGGGAGCGAACGGGGCTCGTCGCGGACGATGTCCGCCTCGATGTCCTCGTCCAGGTCCGTGATGTTGATCGTCGGAGGAGCGGTGCGGTGGTGCAGCGCGAGGACGGTCATGACCGTCTCGATGCCGCCGGCGCCGCCGAGCAGGTGACCCGTCATCGACTTGGTCGCCGACACCGCGACGTGGTCGAGCTCGTCGCCGAGGACCTTGCGCAGCGCCTTGATCTCGGCCGCGTCGCCCTGCGGCGTGGAGGTGGCGTGCGCGTTGAGGTGCACGACCTCCGAGGGCTTCAGGTCCGTGGTGTCGAGCAGGTTCTGCAGGGCCGCGGCGATGCCACGACCGGAGGGCTCGGGCTGGGCGATGTGGTGGCTGTCCGCGGACAGGCCCTGGCCCAGCACCTCGCAGTAGACGCGGGCGCCACGCCGGGCGGCGTGCTCGGCCGACTCCAGGACGACGACACCGGCGCCCTCGCCGAGGACGAAGCCGTCACGGGCCTTGTCGTACGGACGGGAGGCCGTGGTCGGCTCGTCGTTGTTCTTGGACATCGCCATCATGTTGGCGAAGGCCGCGATGGGAAGCGGGTGGATGGCCGCCTCGGTGCCGCCCGCGACCACGACGTCGGCGCGGCCGGTGCGGATCATCTCGACGGCGTAGCCGATGGCCTCGGCGCCGGACGCGCAGGCGCTGACCGGGGTGTGCACGCCCGCCTGGGCGTTCACCTCCAGGCCGACGTTGGCGGACGGGCCGTTGGGCATCAGCATGGGCACGGTGTGCGGGGAGACGCGGCGGACGCCCTTCTCCTTGAGCACGTCGTACTGGTCGAGCAGGGTCGTCACGCCACCGATGCCGGAGGCGATGACCGTACCCAGGCGCTCGGGGACGATGGAGGAGTCCTCGCCGGCCTTGGCGGTGAAGCCCGCGTCGGCCCACGCCTCGCGCGCGGCGATCAGCGCGAACTGCGCCGACCGGTCCAGCTTGCGGGCGAGCGGACGCGGCAGCACGTCCTCCGGGTCCACGGCGGCGGGGGCGGCGATGCGGACCGGGAGGTCGGCGAAGCGCTCACCCTCCAGGGGCTTGACGCCGGAACGCCCGGCGAGCAGCCCTTCCCAGGTCGATGCGCTGTCGCCACCCAGCGGTGTGGTTGCGCCGATACCGGTGACGACCACGGTGCGATTGGTCGGATTCACAGGGATTCTGTCTCCACGTGTAGAGGTGCTGGAACCGCCACCGCAGGGGTGGCGACGAACGCTTCGGGTCAGGCCTGGTGCTTGAGGATGTAGTCGGCAGCGTCGCCGACGGTCTTCAGACCCTTGACGTCCTCGTCGGGGATCTTCACGTCGAAGCGCTCCTCGGCGGCGACGACGACCTCGACCATGGACAGCGAGTCGACGTCCAGGTCGTCGGTGAAGGACTTCTCACGGGCGACGTCCTCGACGGGGATGCCGGCGATCTCGTTGACGATCTCGGCGAGGCCCGTGATGATTTCCTGCTCGGTGGCGGCCATGTGGCGCTCCTTCTATCAATAGTGCTGTGGAACTGCGGTAAGGAAACTGCTGAGGCGGTGAGACTGCCGCGACCGGACGGGGGGCCCGGTCCCGCGGATCTCGCCTAGGGGAGGGTAACGACCGTGGCGGCGTACACGAGACCCGCCCCGAAGCCGATGACGAGCGCGGTGTCGCCGCTCTTCGCCGCTCCGGTCGCCAGGAGGCGCTCCATGGCCAGCGGGATGGAGGCCGCGGAGGTGTTGCCCGTGGTCTCCACGTCACGGGCGACCGTGACGCTCTCCGGCAGCTTGAGGGTCTTGACCATCGAATCGATGATCCGCATGTTGGCCTGGTGCGGGATGAAGACGTCCAGGTCCTCCGCGCTCACCCCGGCCTCGTCCAGCGCCTGCTGGGCGATCTTCGCCATTTCGAAGACGGCCCAGCGGAAGACCGCCTGACCCTCCTGGGTGATCGCCGGGAAGCGGACGTCCGTCTCCTCGCGGTAGACGTCCCACGCGACGGTCTGCTTGATCGTCTCGGCCTTGTCGCCCTCCGAGCCCCACACGGTCGGGCCCATGGCCGGCTCGGTCGAGGGGCCGATGACCACGGCGCCCGCGCCGTCACCGAAGAGGAAGGCCGTGGCGCGGTCCTCCAGGTCGGTCAGGTCGGACAGCCGCTCGACGCCGACGACCAGGACGTACTCGGCCGAGCCGTCGGTGACCATGCTCTTGGCGAGGGTGAGGCCGTAGCCGAAGCCCGCGCAGCCGGCCGAGATGTCGAAGGCCGGGGGCTTGCCGGCCCCCACCTTGTGGGCGATCTCGGTGGCGATGGCAGGGGTCTGCTTGAAGTGCGAGACCGTCGCGACGAGCACCGCGCCGACCTGCTCGGGCGTGATGCCCGCGTCGGCGATGGCCTTGCCGGCCGCCTCGACGGACATGGCGGCCACGGTCTCCTCCGGGCCGGCCCAGTGCCGGGTGGCGATGCCCGACCGGGAGCGGATCCACTCGTCGGAGGAGTCGATGTGCTTGAGGATCTCCTCGTTCGGCACCACCCGGACCGGGCGGTAGCCGCCCACGCCCATGATGCGGGCGTACGGGGCGCCCTTCGCGGGCCTGATCTTCGAGGTCATGCTCTCGGACTCCTTATTCGGCCGGGCCGGCGGCGTCGGCAGCGTGCTCGGCGATCAGCTCGCGCGCGGCGTCGAGGTCGTCCGGGGTCTTGAGCGCGAGCGTCTTCACGCCCGGCAGGGCGCGCTTGGCCAGGCCCACGAGGGTGCCGCCGGGGGCCGCCTCGATCAGCGCCGTGACGCCCAGCTCCTTGAAGGTCTCCATGCACAGGTCCCAGCGGACCGGGTTGGCGACCTGGCCCACCAGTCGCTGCACGACCTCGCGGCCGTCCGTGACGACCTGGCCGTCCTTGTTGGAGACATAACGCGTGTGCGGGGCCCGGGCTTCCACCTGCGCCACCGCGGCCTCCAGGGCCGAGACGGCCGGTGCCATGTGGTGGGTGTGGAAGGCGCCGGCCACCTTCAGGGCGACGACGCGGCGGGTGCCCTCGGGCTTGTCCGCCTCCAGCGCCGCGAGCTGCTCGGCGGTGCCGGCGGCCACGATCTGGCCGGCGCCGTTGACGTTCGCCGGGGTCAGGCCGAGCTTCTCCAGGTGCGGCAGGATGACGTCCGGCTCGCCGCCGAGCAGCGCGGCCATGCCGGTCTCGGTGACGGCCGCGGCCTCGGCCATGGCCAGGCCGCGCTTGCGGACGAGCTCCAGCGCGGTGCGCTCGGAGAGCACGCCGGTCAGCGCGGCGGCGGCGAGCTCGCCCACGCTGTGGCCGGCGGCGGCGCCGACCTGCCGTGCGAAGTCCTCGCCGGTGGGGAACAGCTGTCCCGCCGAGATCAGCGCGGACGCCACCAGCAGCGGCTGGGCCACGGCGGTGTCACGGATCTCGTCGGCGTCGGCGTTCGTGCCGTAGTGAACGAGGTCCAGGTCGATGGCGGCGGACCACTCGGCCAGACGGCCGGAAACACCGGGGAGGTCGAGCCAGGGGGTCAGGAAGCCGGGCGTCTGAGCGCCCTGGCCGGGAGCGACGAGTACGAGCACCCTCACACTCTCTCTCGTGGACGGCGTCGCCCACCCGTGAGGACAGGGACGAAGAACCGTCAGGGGAATTGTGGACGTTCGACAAAAGACTAAGTGTGTCACTCGTTGTCGGCGAGACGCCCGAGGATCAGGGCAATTCGCAGGGTGAACGCGGAGCGGACGTCGGACGGTGACCACCCGGTGACGTCCGTCACACGTCGGAGGCGGTATCGCACGGTGTTGGGGTGGACGAACAGCATCCGCGCCGCGCCCTCCAGGCTGCTGGCCTGTTCCAGGTAGACGCTCAGCGTCTCCAGCAGTGCCGAGCCCGCCTCTTCGAGCGGTCTGTAGATCTCCTCCACCAGCTGTTCCCGCGCCGCCGGGTCGCCCGCCATGGCCCGCTCGGGCAGCAGGTCGTCGGCCAGGACGGGCCGGGGGGCGTCGGGCCAGGCCGTGCACGCCTTCAGGCCCGCCGCAGCGGCCTGCGCGGACCGGGTCGCCGCCAGCAGGTCGCCCACCACGGGACCGGCCACCACCGGGCCGGCCGCGAACGGCCCGATCAGCGCCTTGGCCGCCTGCAGCGGATCGTCCGACCCGCCCGCGATCACCACCAGCCGCTCGCCCAGCACCCCCGTCAGGACCTGCAGCTTCGCGTGGCGGGCGGCCCGCCGGATCGCCTCCACCGTCAGCTCGCTGTCCCCGTTCGGCGCCGTGCCCAGCACCACGGCGACGTGCGCCGGCGAGTTCCAGCCCAGCGCCGCCGCCCGGGACAGCGCGCCCTCGTCGGCCTCGCCCGACAGCACCGCGTTGACCACCAGCGACTCCAGCCGGGCGTCCCACGCACCGCGCGCCTCGGCGGCCTGCGCGTACACCTGCGCCGTGGCGAAGGCGATCTCCCGGGCGTACACCAGCAGCGCCTCGCGCAGCGCCGACTCGTCGCCCGGCGCGGCCACCTCGTCGATGGCCGACTCCATCACCTCGATGGTCGTCCGCACCATCTCCACGGTCTGGCGCAGCGTGATCGCCCGCGTCAGCTCCCGGGGAGCCGTGCCGAAGACGTCCGTGCTGATGGCCTGCGGGGTCTCCGGATGCCGGAACCACTCGGTGAAGGCCGCGATGCCGGCCTGGGCGACCAGGCCGATCCAGGACCGGTTCTCCGGGGGCATCGCCCGGTACCACGGCAGCTGGGCGTCCATCCGGGCGATGGCCGCGGCGGCCAGCGTCCCGGAGGACTGTTCCAGGTTGCGCAGGGTGGCGCTGTGCGGGTGGGAGGGTGTTGCGGCTGGTTCAGGCACGGGGACAAGCCTGCCTTATTCGGGTGCGCTCCGGGGCCGCCGGGCCCCTGTGGGGCGCTTTACGGGGCTACGGTGGGCCGATGATGCACGTGCAACGGGCCGCCGAACGCCACCGGGGCGGCGACGCGGCGGCCGGGATCGAGACCTGGCACGCCTTCTCCTTCTCCGGCTTCTACGACCCCGACAACGTGCGGTTCGGTCCGCTCGCGGCCTGCAACGAGGAGCGGCTGGCGGGCGGCGCCGGCTTCGCCGAGCATCCGCACCGGGATGTGGAAATCGTCACCTGGGTGGTGGAGGGCGAGCTCACCCACGAGGACTCCACCGGTCACGTCGCCACCGTCCGCCCCGGCGACGTCCAGCGCCTGAGCGCCGGCTCCGGCGTCCGCCACGCCGAGCGCAACGCGGGGACCGCCCCCTTGCGCTTCGTCCAGATGTGGCTGACGCCGTCCGAATTCGGCGGCGAGCCGTCGTACGAGGTGGTGCGGGGCATCGCGGACGGCACCCCCTACGCCCTGGCGCGGGCGGAGGCCGTGCTCCACGTGCGCCGGCTGCGGGGCGCCGAGCGCACGGCCCTGCCGGACGCACCGTGGCTGTACGTGCACGTCGTGCGCGGGACGGTGCGCCTGGGCGGCGAGGTGCTGCACGGGGGCGACGCGGCGCGGGTGCTGGACGCGGCCGGACTGGAGGCCGAGGCGATCGGCTCCGCCGAGCTGCTGGCGTGGGAGATGCACGCCGAGCCGCACTTCGGCTGACGTCGGGGCCTGAAAAAGGCCCTACGGGAAAGAGGCGGGGCGGGGAGACCTCAGGCCAGCTCGGCCAGTACGGCGTCCGTCAGCAGGGGCCACGCCTCGACGGCCCACGGGCCGAACGCCCGGTCCGCCAGCGCCACGCAGGCCGCGCCCGCCTCCGGGTCCACCCACAGGAACGTTCCCGCCTGCCCGAAGTGGCCGTACGTCCGCGGCGAGGACGACGCCCCCGTCCAGTGCGGGGACTTCGCGTCGCGGATCTCGAAGCCGAGGCCCCAGTCGTTGGGGCGCTGGTGTCCGTAGCCGGGCAGCACGCCGGTCACGCCGGGGTAGGCCACCGTGGTGGCCTCGGCCAGGGTCTGCGCCGACAGCAGGCGCGGCGCCTGCAGCTCCGCCGCGAAGCGGGCCAGGTCGTCCACCGTCGAGACGCCGTCCTTGGCCGGCGAGCCGGGAAGGTCCGTCGAGGCCATGCCCAGCGGCTCCAGCACCGCCTGCCGCAGGTACTCGGCGAAGGGGATGTCCGTCGCCTTGGCGATGTGGTCGCCGAGGACCTCGAAGCCGGCGTTGGAGTAGAGCCGCCGCGTGCCGGGTTCGGCCATCGTGCGGTGCTCGTCGAAGGCCAGGCCGGAGGTGTGGGCGAGCAGGTGCCGGATCGTGGCGCCCGCGGGGCCGGCGGGCTCGTCCAGCTCGATTGCGCCCTCCTCGACGGCGATGAGCGCGGCGTAGGCGGTCAGCGGTTTGGTCACGGAGGCGAGGGGGAATCGGTGCCCGGCCGGCCCGTGCGATCCCGCACGCGTGCCGTCCGCCCGCACGACGGCCGCCGCAGCGGTCTCCACGGGCCAGTTCTCGATCATCCGCAGGCTCTCCATGGCCAGGAGCCTAACGCGCCCGGCGCCCGAGCCGGATTCCGCTTGCTTGGAGTGCACTCCAACTCTCTAGCGTGGGGGCCACCGCAGGAGTTCGCGAGGGGGAACGGCAGATGACAGTGATGGACAGCCCGCCGACGGAGCCATCGGTGTGCCTGGAGCCCGGCCGGCAGCGCGGCCGCCGGCCCGAGGGCAGGGACCGCTTCACCATCAGCGAGGTCGCGGCGTACACCGGGCTCTCCGCGCACACCCTGCGCTGGTACGAGCGCATCGGACTGATGCCGCACGTCGACCGCTCGCACACCGGTCAGCGCCGTTACACCTCCCGCGACCTGGACTGGCTGGACCTCGTGGGCCGGTTGCGGCTGACCGGTATGCCGGTGGCCGACATGGTGCGCTACGCCGAGCTGGTCCGCCAGGGCGAGGAGACCTTCGCCGAACGCGAGCGGCTGCTGAGCGCGCACCGTGACGACGTCCGCAGGCGCATCGCCGAGTTGCGCAGCACCCTGGACGTACTGGACTACAAGATCGAGATCTACTCCGACGCCCGCCGGGCGTCCGAAAGGGCATGAGGGACATGAGCAACGAGACGATCGCACGCGTCACCCTCGGCGACGGCGGCCCCGAGGCCGGAGTCCAGGGACTCGGCTGCATGGGCATGAGCTTCGCCTACGGGCCCACGGACCAGACCGAGGCCCGGGCGACGCTGGAGCGGGCGCTGGAACTGGGCGTCACGCTCTACGACACCGCCGACATGTACGGCAACGGGGAGAACGAGAAGTTCATCGCGCCCTTCATCCGGGCCCACCGCGACGAGGTCGTCCTGGCCACCAAGTTCGCGATCGACGCCAACCCCGAGAACCCCGCGGACCGGGTCGTCCGCAACGACCCGCCCTACATCCGCAAGGCCGTCGAGGCCAGCCTGCGGCGGCTGGGCGTCGAGCAGATCGACCTCTACTACATGCACCGCCGCAACCCCGACGTCCCGCTGGAGGAGTCCGTCGGCGCGATGGCGGAGCTGGTGGCCCAGGGCAAGGTCAAGCACCTGGGGCTGAGCGAGGTGACCGGCAGCGAACTGCGCCAGGCACACGCCGTCCACCCGATCGCCGCCGTGCAGTCGGAGTGGTCGCTCTTCAGCCGGGACATCGAGGACAACGTCGTGCCCGCGGTCCGGGAACTCGGCGTCGCCCTCGTGCCCTACTCGCCGCTCGGGCGCGGCTTCCTCACGGGGGCCTTCACCGACGCCGACAAGGAGCTGACCGGCGACGACTGGCGCCGCACCCTGCCGCGCATGACGGGCGAGAACGCCGAGGCGAACGCGGCCCTGCTGGAGCCGGTGCGGGCCATCGCCACCGCCCGCGGCGCCACGCTCGCCCAGATCGCGCTGGCCTGGGTCCAGCAGCGGGCCCAGGTGCACGGCCTGACGGTCGTTCCGATCCCGGGCACCCGCAAGCGCAGCCGCCTGGAGGAGAACGTGGGCGCCACCCGCATCGAGCTGACGGCGGACGAGCTGGCGGCGCTGGAGCCGGTCGCCTCCAAGGTGGCCGGGCCCCGCTACCCGGACATGTCCTTCACGTCGGCGGACCGCGACTAGGACGACACGCCCGCCGCACCGGCGGTCACTCGCCCGGGGTCACCAGCCCCGACTCGTAGGCGAAGATGACCGCCTGTGCGCGGTCGCGCAGGCTCAGCTTGGCCAGGACGCGGCCGATGTGCGTCTTCACCGTCTGCTCGGCGAGGACGAGCCGTGCCGCGATCTCCTGGTTCGACAGGCCCCGCGCGATCAGCTCCAGCACCTCCGTCTCACGCGGCGTCAGGCCGTTCAGTCGCACCGAACGGTTCCGCCGGGGCGCCGGCCGGGCGGCGAAGTCGGCGATCAGACGGCGTGTCACCGACGGGGCGAGCAGCGCCTCTCCGGCGGCCACCACTCGTACCGCCGCGATCAGGTCGGCGGGCGGGGCGTCCTTGAGCAGGAAGCCGGACGCGCCCGCGCGCAGCGCCTCGTAGACGTAGTCGTCGACGTCGAACGTCGTCAGCATCAGCACCTTCGGGCGGTGCACCACCCCCGGCGGAGGGTCCAGGAGCCGCCGCGCGGCCTCCAGACCGTCCATCTCCGGCATGCGGACGTCCATCAGCACCACGTCCGGGTGGGCGCGCCGGCTCAGCTCCACGCCCTGCCGCCCGTCCGCGGCGTCGCCGACGACGTCGATGTCGGGCTGGGCGGCCAGGAGCGCGGCGAAGCCGGCCCGCACCATGGCCTGGTCGTCGACGATGATCACGCGGATGGTCATGCGCTGGAGGGTTCCTCTTCTGTGGTGAACGGGAGCCGGGCCGCGACGCGGAAGCCGCCGTCGGGCAGCGGGCCGGTGTCGAGTGTGCCGCCCAGCAGGCGGACCCGCTCCCGCATGCCGACCAGGCCGTGGCCCGTGCCGCCGGTCTCCAGGGGCGGGACGTCCGCCTGCAGGGGGGCGGCGTTGACCACCAGCACCATCAGGCCCGCGCCGTCCGGATCGGCGGACACCGAGACCCGGGTGGCCGCGCCCGGCGCGTGCCGCACGACGTTGGCCAGCGCCTCCTGCACGATGCGGTAGGCCGAGAGGTCCACCGCCGGCGGCAGCGCCGCATCCGTGGCGGGCATCGTCATCGTCAGCTCGACCGGCACCCCGGCCCGCACGGTGGCCTCCACCAGCTGCGGCAGCCGCCCGAGTTCCGGCTGGGGGGCGCGTTCGCCGTCGGTCTCCGCACTGCGCAGCACCCCCAGCAGCCGCCGCATCTCGGTGAGCGACTCCCGGGCCGCCGCGGCGATCGCGCCGAACTCCTCGCGCGCCGCGTCCGGCAGCCCGTCGATGCGGTAGGGGGCGCTGTCGGCCTGCACGGTGATGACGGACATGTGGTGGGCGACGACGTCGTGGAGCTCGCGGGCGATGCGGGCGCGCTCCTCCAGCAGCGTGCGGTGCGCCCGTTCGGCCTCGCTGATGGTCTCCTGCTCGGCCAGCGCCCGCCGGGCGTCGCCGCGTTCGCGCAGGGCGGCGCCGACGAGCAGGAACAGCCCGCCGATCACCACCAGCACGATCCACGTGCCGCGGGCACGCTCCGGGGCGATGCTCTGGAACACCGCGCCGGCCACCGCCGTCAGCAGCCAGGCCGCCACCAGCGTGCGGCGGCGCTCGCGCAGCGCGAGGGCGAGCAGCAGCACCAGCATGCCGATGATCTCCATCGGCGGCCAGGGCCAGGGCCGGTCCATCGGCAGCGGCCCGGCCAGCAGCACCACCGCGCCCACGACGTCGGCGACGAAGGCCACGGCCCACGCCAGCAACGGCCGGCGGACGGCCACCAGCAGCGGCACGGTCTGCCCGAGCGCGACCACGAGGGCGACGTCCGGGTGCATGCCGTAGTCCTTGCCGAGCACCATTGTGCTGGTCGGCAACAGGATGATCAGGAACAGCCAGGCGAGGAGGTACGGAAGCCGCCGGAGGAACGGGCGGCGGGCGTGCGCGAACAGCGGCGTCGGCGGTCCGGCGGGCGTGCAGAGTTCACGGAGCGCCGCGAGGGCGCCGGGCGGGTGCTGGGACATGGCCCCGTCAGCGTAGGCGGGCCGGTGGGGGCACGGCGTCACCCCCAGGTGCCGGTCCGGGGGTCATACCCCGGTATCACCCCGGCGGCCTTCACAGCTCGGCCAGCAGCTGGGCCTTCTTCGCGGTGAACTCCTCGTCCGTCAGCAGCCCCGCGTCGTGCAGCTCCCCCAGGTGACGGATGCGGTCGGCGACGGCACCGGGGTCGGGGCGGGCGGCGGGCACGGCGTGGGCGCGGGCCGGGTCCAGGGCCAGGGCGGGAGCCTTCGCCCGCACGGCCGCCAGCACCGCCGCGGCGAAGGGCAGCGACTCGTGGACGAGGCCGTAGCCCATCCCGAAGACCACGGCCGCCGGGTCCTGGTCGGCGGCGCCCGGCCGGGCCGGCGCGCCGCGGCGCACGAGCCGCAGGTGGCCGCCGAGGGCGTCGGGGGAGCGCCAGTCCACGCCCGTCAGCTCGTCGACGCCGAAGCGCTGGTCGCCGGCCTTCCACTTGGCGGAGGAGGCGCCGGTCCAGAACCAGCGGAAGGAGACGGACCGGCCGTCGAAGGACGCCTTGCCGTCGTACGCCTTGAAGGACAGCGGCGGCACCGGCGCCGCCACCAGGTGACGCTCGGCCGGTTCGCCCGCGGCGGGGCCGAGCTCGGCGCGTATCCGCTCGGCGTAGTACTCGGCGAGCAGCTCGCGCTCGGCCGGCAGCACCAGCCGGTACGGGTCGCAGCCCTCCTTGAGCTGGCCGTCGGCGGCATCGGTCAGTGGATCGGCGCCCGGTCTGGGCACGGCACGCAGCACCACCGTCCCGTGCTTCCCCGGAGCCTGTTCGACTGCCGCGAGCGCCTCGTAGGGGATGCGCCGCTCGCCGAGCGCCTGAAGCAGCTTCGGTGTGCGGATCCCCCGTTCGAAGCGGATGAGCACGGAGTCGGTGTCGAACTCCCAGACGGCGTGGAAACCGGCCAGCACATCACCCATGCCGCTCATCGTATGCGGCGGCCGTCCGCCCGTCCCCCCTCGTGACGCTACGCGCGTCAAGCCGCGGCGGCCCCGTCCGCCGGACCCAGATCCTCCGTGCAGTCACTGCCGTCCCTGGCGCAACGAACGGAGGCGGGGGCGCCGACTCCGATTCCCGCGAAGTTGGCGAGGCTGGTGGTGCCGGGGGCGAAGTAGCCGGCGTGGCCGCGGGCGTCGGCCGCCGACAGCAGCCGCGCCCCGAAGGCCGGGGAGACGGGGTCGGCACCGTGGCCGAGGCCGCCGACCTCCATGTGCGGCACGCCCTGAATCCAGTCGTCCGCATCGCGCATGGCCCATATCCGGGCACTGGTGTGCAGGTCGGAGGCGTGTTCGGCGCGCATGCCCGGGCTGCCGGCCACGGCCACGTCCGTCACGCGCGGGGAGAGGTCGCGGGCGGCGACGCCGCACACCACCGAGCCGTAGCTGTGGCAGAACAGCGAGACCTTGGACGCACCGGGCAGATCCCGCACCGTCTTGCGCAGCCGCAGGGCTCCCTCGGCGGCGAGCTTGCCGGTGGCGGCGTCCATGCCGACCCCGACGGGCGAGGTGTAGTCGGCCCAGGCGATGACGGCCGTCCCGGTGGCGGGGCTCGCCTTCCGCTCGGCGGCGTAGAGGGAACGGGCCATGCCCACGGGGGCGCTGTAGGCGCGCTGGCTCTTCTCGAAGGTCAGCACGTTGGTGTCGACGCCCGGAACCACGACGGAGACCCGGGAGGCGCGGTCGAGGTCGCCGAAGACCTCGGCCACCCGGCCGGGTCCGGTGGGGTCGAAGGCGAGGATCTGCCGGCCCTCGCCGAGCAGCGATTCGAAGCGGTGCATGCGCCGGGTCGCCTCGTAGCGGCCGGCGGGGGTGAGCGCGCTGTCGTGGGTGCGGCGCTCCTCGGCCGTACGGGCCTGGGCGAGGGCGGCGCGGTTGGCGCGGTAGCGCAGCTCGGCCGGGGCGCCGCCGAGGTTGCCGACGACGAGCGGGTAGCGATCGGCCAGCCGGTCGCGCTGGGCACCCGGGAGCGAGGCGAAGAAGCGCGCCACCCCGGAGGCGTCCTCGCGCGGGGAGGGCAGCGGCACGCCGCCTATCGACCCGTGCAGCCACGCCTTCAGGGCGGCGGCGCGGGGATCGGTCGCCGCCTGGTTGCCTCTCACGGCCGTCCATCCGGTCGTGGCCAGCATGACGAACACCACGGCCAGCGCGAGCAGCGCGCGCCAGACCGTGGCCGCGTTCGTCCAGGGGATGGAGGGGGAGCCGAGCTCCGGGAAGGAAGTCACCGCCGACCACCCTAGGAGAAACTCGCTTGCATCCGGGAAGTCGGTGAGCTAACTCACGTTTGGGTCAACGGTAATGGGGCGTACTTGCGTGACTTCCGTTCAAGATCGCCAGTTTTCCGCCAGCGCCGGTCCGATCTGGTCCAGATAGCCGGCCGTCGCCTGCTTGAGCCGGCTCATGTCGCCGTCCGCGACCTCGGCCCACAGCTTGCCGTTCGCCCGCATCACGCCGCTGAACGCCGCCACCAGGATCCGCGGCCGCGGATCCTGCTCCGCCAGCCCCTCCCGGCGGGTGATCTCCCGGGTCAGCCGGTCCTCCAGCTCCATGCTGCGGCGCAGGTGGGCGGCCAGCAGCTGCGGTGTCGACTGGATCATCCGGAAGGTGCGCACGTGCAGCTCCAGCGGGACGACCGACTGGATGGCCTCCTCGATGGTGTCCCACGAGGACAGCACCGCGGCGCGCAGGGCGGTGAGCGGCGACTCGGCGGCCGGCCGCTCGCACACGGCGGCGAAGAAGTGCGACTCCACCATCTCCTGGACGGAGAGCGCGACCTCCTCCTTGTTGGCGAAGTAGCGGAAGAACGTGCGCTGCGAGACGTCCGCCGCGGCGGCGATCTCGTCGACGGTCGTGCCCTCGTACCCGTGGTCGGCGAACAGCTCCAGGGCGGACCTGATCAGGGCGTCCCGGGTCCGGCGCTTCTTGCGCTCCCGCAGCCCCGTGGCACCTTCGCTCGCCTGCATCGCCCCGCCTCTTTCGCTGTTTTGCGCTGCTCAGAATAGTCATGACCGAAGTGTCAGCCAACGACGGTTGAATCGCGTTGTCAATTGGCAGACGCTGCCATAATCTCGGAACCATGACTCAGACCACCGTCGCCGACGCGACGCCGGACCTCGGACCCGGGAAAGGACTGCGGGGCCGCCCCTGGCCGACGCTGATCACCGTCGCGATAGGCGTGATGATGGTCGCGCTCGACGGCACGATCGTCGCCATAGCCAACCCCGCCATCCAGAAGGACCTCGGCGCCTCGCTCGCCGATGTGCAATGGACCACCAACGCCTACCTCCTCGCCCTCGCCGTCGCGCTGATCACCGCGGGCAAGCTCGGCGACCGCTTCGGCCACCGCCTGATCTTCCTCATCGGTACCACCGGCTTCGCCCTCTCCTCCGGACTCATCGCCCTGTCGGGCAGCGTGTCGGCGGTCGTCGGGCTCCGGGTGCTGCAGGGCCTGTGCGGCGCCCTGCTGATGCCGGCCGCGCTCGGCCTGCTGCGCGCCACGTTCCCGGCCGAGAAGCTCAACATGGCGATCGGCATGTGGGGCATGGTCATCGGCGCGTCCACGGCCGGCGGCCCCATCGTCGGCGGTCTGCTCGTCGAGCACGTCAACTGGCAGTCCGTGTTCTTCATCAACGTGCCCGTGGGCGCGGCGGCGGTGGTCCTCGGCGTGCTCATCCTCAGGGACCACCGTCCCTCCGAGGCCCCCAAGTCCTTCGACGTCCTGGGCATCGCGCTGCTGTCCGCCGCGATGTTCTGCCTCATCTGGGCCCTGATCAAGGCCACCGACTGGAGCTGGGGCGACGCCCGGACCCTGCTCTTCCTCGGCGCCTCGCTGCTCTGCTTCGTCCTCTTCACCCTCTGGCAGAACCGCTGCCGCGAGCCGCTGCTGCCCCTGGGCCTCTTCCGGTCCCTGCCCCTGACGGCGGGCACGGTCCTGATGGTGCTGATGGCCTTCGCCTTCATGGGCGGCCTGTTCTTCGTCACCTTCTACCTGCAGAACGTGCACGGGATGTCACCCGTCAACAGCGGCCTGCACCTGCTGCCGCTCACCGGCATGATGATCGTCTCCTCGCCCCTGGCCGGCGCCCTCATCAGCCGGATCGGGCCACGCGTCCCCCTCGTCGCCGGGATGCTCTTCGCCGCGGCGGGCTGCTTCGGTCTCGCCTACCTCGAACCCGGCACCGGTACGGGCCTGCTGTCGCTGTGGTTCGCGCTGCTCGGCCTGGGGTTCGCGCCCGTCATGGTCGGCGCCACCGAGGTCATCGTCGGCAACGCCCCGCTGGAGCACGCCGGTGTCGCCGGCGGCCTCCAGCAGGCGGCCATGCAGGTCGGCGGCTCGCTCGGCACCGCCGTGCTCGGCGCGGTCGTCGCCGCCCGGGTGAGCGACCTGCTGCCGGACAAGTGGGCCGCCGAAGGGCTGCCCCTCCTCGCACCCGACCAGGCGGACCAGGTCGCCGACGCCGTCGAGGTCGGCGTCGCGCCCGTCGCGCCGAACACCCCGCCGGAGCTCGCGGCGAAGATCTCCGGCGTGGCGCATGACACGTTCGTGTCCGCGGTCACCACCGGATTCACCGTCGCCGGCTGCGTCGCGCTGGTGGCGGCGGGTGTGGCCGTCTTCACCAAACGCGGGGCGAACGCCCAGGCCGGAGCGGGTGCGGCCCACATCTGAAGCACGGACGGCGGCGGGAGGGGTACCTCGGTACCTTGCCCGCCGCCGTCCGTCTTCCCCTATCAGGGCATGGCTGAGCGGGCCCTCTTGGCAGCGGTGATCACCGGCCACCAGACTCGGCCCTCCATTCGAGTGGGGGAGGAACCCATATGCGTACGAATCGCGCCGTCGCCCTCGCCGGTGCCGTGGCCTTCGCCCTGGCCCTGGCCGAGGGCGCGGGGGCGCCGGCGGCGAGCGCACAGGACGCCGTGCGGCGGCCGGGGCCCTGCGCGGCCGGGCAGCTGTGCCTGTGGCCCAAGACCGGATTCCGTGGGCAGCAGCAGGTGGCCGAGCTGGCGGGGATCGACATCGAGAGCTGCATGGCGCTGCCGGCGGGGGTGACGGCGGCGTCGCTGGCCAACCGGACGGGCCGGCCCGTCACCACGTACCAGAGCGCGACGTGTGGTGAGACCGGTGAGTTCGATACGTATCCGTCGGGCTCGTGGGTGCCGGAGTCCCCGTACGTCGTACGGGCGTACAAGGTGTGGGAACGGTAGCTCGCCGTTGACGTCCGCGGGCCAGCTCGCCGTTGACGTCCGCGGGCCGGGGCCCCGCACCCCGGCAACGGCCGAGCCCCCGGCCGCTTCAAGCGGCCGGGGGCTCAGGTGTTGCTACTGCTGACCGTCAGCGCGAGCGCTTACGCGTCGCCGCCCGCGGCGCCCGGGTCGGCCGCGGCCACGTCCAGGAGCTGGTAGCGGTCGATGGCCTGCTTCAGGGCCGAGCGGTCGATCTTGCCCTCCTTGGCGAGCTCGGTGAGCACGCCCAGGACGATCGACTGCACGTCGATGTGGAAGAAGCGACGGGCCGCGCCACGCGTGTCCGCGAAGCCGAAGCCGTCCGCACCCAGCGAGGTGTACGTGCCGGGCACCCAGCGCGAGATCTGGTCCGGAACGGCACGCATCCAGTCGGACACGGCCACCTTCGGGCCCTCGGCACCGGCGAGCTTGCTCGTCACGTACGGGACGCGCTGCTCCTCCTCCGGGTGCAGGAGGTTGTGCTCCTCCACCTCGATGGCGTCGCGGCGCAGCTCGTTCCAGGAGGTCGCCGACCAGACGTCCGCCTTGACGTTCCACTCCTCGGCGAGGATCTTCTGCGCCTCGATCGCCCACGGCACGGCCACACCGGAGGCCAGGATCTGCGCCGGGACGGCGCCCGCCTCGCCCTGCTTGAAGCGGTACAGACCCTTGAGGATGCCCTCGGCGTCCACGTTCTCCGGCTCGGCCGGGTGCTGGATCGGCTCGTTGTAGACGGTGAGGTAGTAGAAGATGTCTTCCGCGTTCTCGCCGTACATGCGGCGCAGACCGTCCTGGACGATGTGCGCGATCTCGAAGCCGAACGCCGGGTCGTACGCGACGACGCCCGGGTTGGTCGAGGCCAGCAGGTGCGAGTGGCCGTCGGCGTGCTGCAGGCCCTCACCGGTCAGCGTGGTGCGACCGGCGGTGGCACCGAGGACGAAGCCGCGGGCCAGCTGGTCGGCCATCTGCCAGAACTGGTCACCCGTGCGCTGGAACCCGAACATCGAGTAGAAGACGTAGATCGGGATCAGCGGCTCGCCGTGCGTGGCGTAGGCGGAACCGGCGGCGATCAGCGAGGCGGTGCAACCCGCCTCGGAGATGCCGTCGTGCAGCATCTGACCGGTCGGGGACTCCTTGTACGCCAGCAGCAGCTCGCGGTCCACGGCCTCGTACTGCTGGCCCAGCGGGTTGTAGATCTTCGCCGACGGGAACAGCGAGTCCATGCCGAAGGTGCGGTACTCGTCGGGGGCGATCGGCACGAAGCGCTTGCCGATCTCCTTGTCCCGCATGAGGTCCTTCAGCAGGCGGACGAAGGCCATGGTGGTGGCGATCGACTGCTGGCCGGAGCCCTTCTTGGTGGGCGCGTACGCCTTGTCGCCCGGCAGGACGAGCGGCTTGGAGCGGTCCACACGGGAGGGTACGTAGCCGCCCAGCGACTTGCGCCGGTCGTGCATGTACTGGATCTCCTCCGAGTCGCGACCCGGGTGGTAGTACGGCGGCAGGCCGGACTCCAGCTCCTTGTCGGCGATCGGGATGTGGAGACGGTCACGGAAGCGCTTGAGGTCCTCGACCGTGAGCTTCTTCATCTGGTGGGTCGCGTTGCGGCCCTCGAAGTTCGGGCCGAGCGTCCAGCCCTTGACCGTCTGGGCCAGGATCACGGTCGGCTGGCCCTTGTGGGCCTTGGCCGCCGCGTAGGCCGCGAAGATCTTCTTGTGGTCGTGACCGCCACGGCCCAGGTGCAGGATCTGGTCGTCGGTCATGCCCTCGACCATCTTGCGGAGACGGTGGTCGTCGCCGAAGAAGTGCTCACGGATGTACGCACCGGTCTCGGTGGCGTACGTCTGGAACTGGCCGTCGGGGGTGCTGTTGAGCTTGTTGACCAGGATGCCGTCGCGGTCCTGGGCCAGCAGCGGGTCCCAGGAGCGGTCCCACACCAGCTTGATCACGTTCCAGCCGGCGCCGCGGAACTGCGACTCCAGCTCCTGCATGATCTTGCCGTTGCCGCGGACCGGGCCGTCGAGGCGCTGCAGGTTGCAGTTGACGACGAAGGTCAGGTTGTCCAGGCCCTCGCGAGCGGCCAGGGACAGCTGGCCGAGCGACTCGGGCTCGTCCATCTCGCCGTCGCCCAGGAACGCCCAAACGTGGGACTTGGAGGTGTCGGCGATGCCGCGCGCCTCCATGTAGCGGTTCATGCGGGCCTGGTAGATCGCGCCGAGGGGGCCGAGGCCCATCGAGACGGTCGGGAACTCCCAGAAGTCCGGCATCAGGCGCGGGTGCGGGTACGACGACAGGCCGTAGGGGGCCTTCGACTTCTCCTGGCGGAAGGCGTCCAGCTGCTGCTCGGACAGTCGGTCCAGCAGGAACGCACGGGCGTACACACCGGGCGAGGCGTGGCCCTGGAAGAAGATCTGGTCGCCGCCGTCGCCCTCGTCCTTGCCACGGAAGAAGTGGTTGAAGCCCACGTCGTACAGCGAGGCCGAGGAGGCGAAGGTGGCGATGTGGCCGCCGACGCCGATGCCCGGGCGCTGGGCGCGCGAGACCATCACCGCGGCGTTCCAGCGGGTCGCGTTCAGGACCTTGCGCTCGATCTCCTCGTTGCCGGGGAAGAACGGCTCGTCCTTGGTCGCGATGGTGTTGACGTAGTCCGTGCTGCGCATCTCGGGCACGGCGACGCGCTTCTCGCGCGCCCGCTCGATCAGGCGAAGCATGAGGTAGCGGGCACGTTCCCGGCCTCGCTCATCGACGGCTGCGTCGAGCGAGTCGAGCCATTCCTGGGTCTCTTCGGGATCGAAGTCCGGGACCTGGCTGGGAAGGCCGCCAATGATGATCGGGTTGCGATCGGATCCGGAAGCCACGCTGTTCCTTCGCTGTTCGGGACGTGCTCAGCACGCGGTCAAATACTGCTCTTGCTTTATGTCGCGCCGGCTCCCATCGTGGACCGCGGCGGCGGAAACGTCATCTCTACTGAGCAGTAACCACCACTCATGAGACGAAGCGTCGAAGGTTGGTCGCCCGGGGCGGCCAAATCGCAACCTTACGCCCCCATTGAGGGTCCTCCGCGTACGGCCGTTCGGGCTCGAATCCCGTAATCGCACGGAGTAACTTCACAAACCCGGCAGAATGCTGTGGTGTGAATCACTCGGGCCTGTTGCCTCATGGTTGGAGTTGCCATGAGACGTCCGCGTCCGTCAACGTTTCGGCGGTCCGGATGGCCGGGTACTTGCGCGATCCGTCCGGCACGTGTGGACTACGCCCAATGCCTCGCGTACGCGAGGAGCACAAGAGCATTTCTCGAAAGATGACAGGAGGCAATCCGTGAGCGCGACCGCGGACCACGCGGAGGAGCGGACCAACCCTGCCGCGAGGCTGGGTTTCCAGCCCGGACAGGTGGTCCAGGAGATCGGCTACGACGACGATGTCGATCAGGAGCTCCGCGAGGCCATTGAGGAGATCACCGGCCAGGACCTCGTCGACGAGGACTACGACGACGTGGCCGACGCCGTCGTCCTGTGGTTCCGTGACGAGGACGGCGACCTGACGGACGCGCTCGTGGACGCCATCGGCATGCTGGAGGACGGCGGGGACATCTGGCTGATGACCCCGAAGACCGGCCGTGACGGCTACATCGAGCCGAGCGACATCAACGAGGCGTCGCAGACCGCGGGGCTGAGCCAGACCAAGAGCATCAGCGTGGCCAAGGACTGGACCGGCACCCGCATGGTCGCTCCGAAGCGCTGAAACCCTCGTGGTGTCGTCCGGCCGCGGCCGGACGACCCGCCGTCATCGTGCCCCCCTGCAGCACTGCTGCCGGGGGGCGCGGTGCGTCGCGCCCGGCGCGCAGTGACACACTGGCCGCCTACCCGCGCCGGTGTCGGGGGGCGCACGGCGCACCCCCTCGCGCCGGCGCCGTCGAGAGAGGGATGCGAACATGACGATCGACGTCGGCACCAAGGCCCCTGACTTCGCGCTGAAGACCCAGCACGGCGAGACCGTCCGGCTCTCCGACTTCCGGGGCGAGAAGAACGTCGTCCTGCTCTTCTACCCCTTCGCCTTCACCGGTGTGTGCACCGGCGAGCTGTGCGCCCTGCGCGACGAGCTGCCGCAGTTCGCCAACGACGACGTGCAGCTGCTGGCCGTCTCCAACGACGCGCCCTTCTCCCTGCGCGTCTTCGCCGAGCAGGAGGGCCTGGAGTACCCGCTGCTCTCCGACTTCTGGCCGCACGGCGAGGTCAGCCGCGCGTACGGTGTCTTCGACGAGGAGAAGGGCTGCGCGGTGCGCGGCACGTTCATCATCGACAAGGAGGGCATCGTCCGCTGGACGGTCGTCAACGGTCTGCCCGACGCGCGTGACCTGAACGAGTACACCAAGGCGCTCGCCGCGCTCTGAGTGCACTGCCGGGGCGCCCGGGGCAACCCTGGCGAGCGACCTGTGCGTCCTTGGCGCAAGAGCCTGTAATCGGTGGGAACCGGTCACTAGGATCAAAACGTTGATCGGATGCCATCGCACAACCGGGGGCGCGGGATACGCCTGGCCCCTCGAACCAATGGAGGACTCGTGGGAGTCAGTCTCAGCAAGGGCGGCAACGTCTCGCTGACCAAGGCGGCCCCGAACCTGACCGCGGTCGTCGTCGGTCTCGGCTGGGACGCCCGTACCACCACCGGTACGGACTTCGACCTGGACGCCAGCGCCCTGCTGACGAACGACCAGGGGAAGGTCGCCAACGACCAGAACTTCGTCTTCTTCAACAACCTCAAGAGCCCCGACGGCTCCGTCGAGCACCAGGGCGACAACCTCACCGGTGAGGGCGAGGGCGACGACGAGGTCATCAAGGTCAACCTGGCCGGTGTCCCGGCGGACGTCCACAAGATCGTCTTCCCGGTCTCCATCTACGAGGCCGAGACCCGCCAGCAGAGCTTCGGTCAGGTCCGCAACGCCTACATCCGCGTGCTGAACCAGGCCGACGGCGCCGAGCTCGCCCGCTACGACCTCAGCGAGGACGCCTCGACCGAGACCGCCATGGTCTTCGGCGAGCTCTACCGCAACGGCGCCGAGTGGAAGTTCCGGGCCATCGGCCAGGGCTACGCCTCCGGCCTGCGCGGCATCGCGCAGGACTTCGGCGTCAACGTCTGACGGCCGGCACAGGCTGCCGACCACCGCGTCCGGCGCCGCACCCCTTCCCGGGGTGCGGCGCCGGACGCGCACGGCGATCCACATCGACTCGGGGAGGATGCAAGATCATGGGTGTCACGCTCGCCAAGGGGGGCAATGTCTCCCTCTCCAAGGCCGCGCCGAACCTCACCAACGTCACCGTCGGCCTCGGCTGGGACGCGCGCTCCACCACGGGAGCCCCCTTCGACCTCGACGCCAGCGCCCTGCTCTGTGCAGCGGGCCGTGTGCTGGGCGACGAGTACTTCGTCTTCTACAACAACCTCACCAGCCCCGAGGGCTCCGTGGAACACACGGGCGACAACCTCACCGGTGAGGGTGACGGCGACGACGAGTCCATCCTGGTGGACCTCACCAAGGTCCCGGCGGCCTGCGACAAGATCGTCTTTCCGGTCTCCATTCATGAGGCCGATGTGCGCGGTCAGAGCTTCGGCCAGGTCAGCAATGCCTACATCCGGGTGGTCAACCAGGCCGACGGCACCGAACTCGCCCGCTACGACCTCAGCGAGGACGCTTCCAGCGAAACCGCGATGATCTTCGGAGAGGTCTATCGCTACGGCGGCGAATGGAAGTTCCGTGCGGTCGGACAGGGGTACGCGTCGGGTCTGCGCGGCATCGCCCTAGACTTCGGGGTCAACGTTTCGTAAAGCCGCGTCCGCGCGGTCATCCCGAACAGCGAAGGATTGGGTAGCCAGTGCTCCTGAAAACCTTTGGTTGGTCGTTCGCCATCACGGCGGCCGGCCTGGCCTTGGCCGGCGTTCTCTGGGGGTGGCAGGGGCTGGCGATCGTCGCGATCCTCTCCGTCCTGGAGATCTCGCTCTCGTTCGACAATGCGGTGATCAACGCCGGAGTCCTCCGGAAGATGAACGCCTTCTGGCAGAAGATCTTCCTGACGGTCGGCATCCTCATCGCCGTCTTCGGCATGCGGCTGGTCTTCCCCATCGTGATCGTCGCGATCACCGCGAAGCTCGGCCCGATCGAGGCCGTCGATCTCGCGATCAACGACAAGGACCGCTACGAGGAACTGGTCACCGCCGCCCACCCGGCCATCGCGGCCTTCGGTGGCATGTTCCTGCTGATGATCTTCCTGGACTTCATCTTCGAGGACCGGGACATCAAGTGGCTGGCGTGGCTGGAGAAGCCGCTGGCCCGGCTGGGCAAGCTGGAGACGCTCTCCACGGTCGTCGCCCTGGTCGTCCTGCTCGTCACCGCCACCACCCTCGCCACGGCCGTCCCGGTCCACGACGGCGTCGGCACGGTCGACAAGGCCACCACGGTGCTGCTGGCCGGCATCGGCGGTCTGGTGACCTACCTGATCGTCGGCGGCATCTCCGGCTTCTTCGAGGACCGCCTGGAGCAGGAGGAGGAAGAGGCCGAGGAGGAGGCCGCCCAGAAGGCGCCCGCCAAGGGCGGCAACGGCACGGTCGTCGGACTGGCCGGCAAGGCCGCGTTCTTCCTGTTCCTCTACCTCGAAGTCATCGACGCCTCGTTCTCCTTCGACGGTGTCATCGGTGCCTTCGCCATCACCAACGACATCTTCGTCATGGCGCTGGGTCTCGGCATCGGCGCGATGTACATCCGTTCGCTGACGGTCTTCCTCGTCCGCAAGGGCACCCTGGACGACTACGTGTACCTGGAGCACGGCGCGCACTACGCCATCGGCGCGCTGGCCGTCATCCTGCTGATCACCATCAAGCACGAGATCAGCGAGGTCGTCACCGGCCTGATCGGCGTCGTGCTGATCGGTCTGTCGTTCTGGTCCTCCGTCGTCCGCAACCGCAGGGCGGCCGCCTCCGGCGACGGCCCCGACGCGAAGGCCGAGGTCTCCTCCGGGGTGTGACCCCCGCACATTTGAGGAACGCTCTCACCGGGGCGGTCACGAGGATCATCCTCGCGGCCGCCCCGTGGCATGTGTGCTCGCACGGGTGGGGGTTACGGCAATGGCGATATGGGAGAAGCTCTTCGGGAATTGGGGGAGCGCCGCCGCGCGCCAATTCGACGGCAGCGGCACCAACGGCGCGGTCGAACTGACCAAGCGCCGTCCCACGTTTTCGCTGACCAAACAGGGTGCGGTCACCGGCAACCTGCGCGTCAACCTGTCCTGGCGCATGCGGACCTCGGACTTCAACGAGCGCCCCTCGTTCGGCGCCGGGCTGCGCCATCCGCTGCGCAAGTTCACCCCGCAGGTCGTGCAGGCGCAGGGACCCGCCATGGTCAACGTCGACCTCGACCTCGCCTGTATGTACGAGCTGCAGGACGGTTCCAAGGGCGTAGTGCAGCCGCTCGGGAACATACTGGGCAGCGTCAACGCCCCGCCGTATGTTCAGCTCAGCGGCGACGACCGCTTCGGGTCGGGGTCGGGCGAGACGATCTACATCAACATGGACCACCGGGACGAGTTCAAGCGGCTGCTGGTCTTCGTCTACATCTACGACGGCACCCCCGCGTTCGACCGTACGCACGCGCTGGTGACCCTCTACCCGGGCAACGGGCCGCGCCTGGAGGTCGCGCTCCACGAGCGGGCGCCGGAGGCCCGCTCGTGTGCGGTGGTGCTCATCGAGAACGTCAAGGGCGAGATCATCGTGCGCCGCGAGATGAAGTACGTCTACGGCTTCCAGTCCGAGCTGGACCGGCTCTACGGCTGGGGGTTGCAGTGGGGGCGGGGGTACAAGAGCAAGGTGTGAGCGCGGGGCCGCCCGGTGCGGGGGCGGCCCCGGCGTCAGCGGCCCGGCTGGAACTGCGGCTGGAACTGCGGGCCCTGGGGCGGCAGCCGGAAGGCCGGGTCGGGCACGGGCTGCTGCGGCGGGTAGCCGTAGGAGGGCTGCGGCGACTGCGGCGTCTGGTGCTGCTGCGGGTAGCCGTAGGACGGCTGGGCGGCCGGTGCCGGCGGGTACTGCGGCGGATAGCCGTAGGACGGCGGGGGCGTCTGCGGCGTGGGGCCGGGCAGGGGAACGGACTGCGAGGGCGGCGGGACGACGGGCGGCGTGGTGGGCGGCGGCGGGTAGCCGTAGCCGGACGCGGGCTGCGGCGCGGGAGCCGGTGCGGGCGAGCGGCCCGGAGCCGGTGCGGGCGTCGCCGTCGTCACGGCCTCGGGCGCCGCCTCCGGGGCGGTCGTCGGCTCGGCGGCGTCGGCCGCCTGCGGTCCGGCGGCACCGGCCGCCTCCTCGGACTCGTCGACCGAGATGCCGAACTCCGTGGCCAGCCCCAGCAGGCCGGAGGCGTAGCCCTGCCCGAGCGCGCGGAACTTCCAGCCGTCCCCACGCCGGTAGAGCTCGCCGCAGAGCATGGCCGTCTCGTCGCCCGTCTCCGCCCGCACGTCGAAGCGCGCGACGGGGGCGACGTCGGTCGTCGTCCCGGCACCGCCGTGCGCCGTGTCGTACAGCAGCACGCACAGGTCCCGGACGAGCCCGAAGGGGCCGCCGTCGGCGGAGGCGGCGAGCACGACGCGGGACACGGAGGCGTCCAGCGCCGACAGGTCGGCCTCGACCGAGTCCGTCGCCCCCTCGACCAGGCGCTTCTTAGGCAGGTGCCGGACCAGGCCGGAGGGGTGCCGGGGCTGGTTGTAGAAGACGAAGTCCTCGTCCGAGCGCACGCGGCCGTCCTCGCCCAGCAGGAGGGCGGAGGCGTCCACGTCCGGGACGCCCGGGCCGGGAGTCCAGCGCAGTACGGCCCGCACGGTCGGGGTGTCCAGCGGGATGTTCGACCCCTTCAGCATCGCGTGCGTCATGCCCGCAATCCTGCCTTCCCGTGCCGCCCGCGGACAACGCAGGGGGGTGGGGAGGTACCCGGGCGGTACGCCGGCGCTTACCGGATGGATCCATGCAGGTCATGGGCTTTTAACGGACTTGGGGAACTCTTGACCCACCCCCGGACGTACGATAATCGGCCACACTTCCGTGCCGGCCCGGCCGGAGGCGAGGCGCCCAGGCCGTGGCATTCGGGGAGAGCAATGAGGCATTTCGGACACCTTGCGCCTGCGGTGCGGAGTGGGCTGTTCCACAAGGAGCCGGGCGAGTTCGACGCCGGCTCCCCGGCCCGCACGCTCGCCGTCGCCCTCGGCGCCACCCTCTACAGCCCCGGCACCCGGGCCACCCTCGCCCAGGACGTCCGCAAGCAGGCCCGGCGCGGCGTGGTCTCCATGGTGCTGTGCCTGGAGGACTCCATCGGCGACGCCGACGTCGTGGCCGCCGAGGAGAACCTGGTGCGGCAGTTCGCCGAGCTGGCCGCCGGCGAGGCGGCCGCGGCCGCGGAAGGCGGTGGCGGGCTGCCCCTGCTGTTCATCCGGGTCCGCGAGCCCGCGCAGATCACCGACCTCGTGCGGCGGCTCGGCCCCGCCGGGCGGCTGCTGTCCGGGTTCGTCCTGCCGAAGTTCACGGAGGAGCGCGGGCTGCCGTTCCTCGAAGCCCTCGCCGAGGCGGAAATCGCCTGCGGACGGCGGCTGTTCGCCATGCCTGTCCTTGAATCACCCCAATTGCTCCACCTGGAGACCCGCACCGAGACCCTCGCCGGCATCGCCCGGGCCGTCGACAAGTACCGCGACCGCGTGCTGGCCCTACGACTCGGAGTGACCGATTTCTGCTCCGCCTACGGGCTGCGCCGGGCACCCGACATGACCGCCTACGACGTCAAGATCGTCGCCTCCGTCATCGCCGACGTCGTCAACGTCCTCGGCCGTGCCGACGGCAGCGGCTTCACCGTCACCGGGCCGGTCTGGGAGTACTTCCCGCAGCCCGAGCGGATGTTCAAGCCCCAGCTGCGCCGCAGCCCCTTCGCCGGTCCCGCCGAGGCCCTGCGCACCGCGCTCATCGAGCACGACATGGACGGCCTCCTGCGCGAGATCCAGCTCGACCGGGCCAACGGCCTGCAGGGCAAGACCTGCATCCACCCCTCGCACGTCGCGCCCGTGCACGCGCTGTCCGTGGTCAGCCACGAGGAGTTCAGCGACGCCGAGGACATCCTGCGGCCGGAACGCGACGGTGGTGGAGTGTTGCGCTCCGCCTATACGAACAAGATGAACGAAGTGAAGCCGCACCGTGCCTGGGCCGAGCGGACCATGCTGCGCGCCGAGGTGTTCGGCGTCGCGCGCGAGGACGTGAGCTTCGTGGAGCTGCTGTCCGCGGGACTGCAGGACGTGTGAGCGGGCGCAGGAGCGGGCGCATGAGCGGACGTACGAGCGGATGTATGAGCAAGGGAACAACTGACGTGGTGTGGTCGGGGCAGTGGGTCGCGGAACGGCTCGGCGCCGGGCTGGAGGGCGACCCCCGGCTGCCGGAGCTGCTGGGCCTGGCGCTGCGGCGCAATCCGAAGCGGGCCCATCTGCTGGTGTCCAACGTGCTGGGCAAGCACGTGCCGCAGCGGCCCTCGGTCGTGTACGAGGCCGGCGCGGGCCTCGGCCGCCGCGTGCGGGCCCTGCTCGGGGACGCGGCCGCCGCGCGTGCGGTGGTCCTCGGCTACGCCGAAACGGCCACGGGCCTGGGCCACGCGGTGGCGGACGGCCTCGGCCTCGCGCCGTACCTGCACTCCACGCGCCGCGAGGTGCCGGGCGTCGCGCCGGTGGGCGGCTTCGAGGAGGAGCACAGCCACGCCACGTCGCACCTGCTGCTGCCGGAGGACCCGGACCTCCTGGCCGGCGACGGCCCGCTCGTCCTCGTCGACGACGAGTTCTCCACGGGCCGTACGGTCCTGAACACCGTCGCCGCCCTCCACGCCCGTTTCCCGCGCGAGCGGTACGTGGTCGTGGCGCTGGTCGACATGCGCAGCGCGCGGGACCGCGCGCGGCTGGACGAGTTCGCGGCGGAGCTCGGCGCGCGCGTGGACCTCGTGGCGCTGGCCACGGGGACGGTGGCGCTGCCGGAGGGCGTGCTGGAGCGGGGGCGCGAGCTGGTCGCGCAGTACGAGGCGGAGGCCGTCTCGGCACCGCCGGTCGCCCCGGCAGGGGCTGGTTGCCGCTGCGGCGGGGGGGAGCCCCGGTTGCGGGAAGGGGCGGGTCAGGGGCCTGTCTCCCGCCGCGACGGCGTTCCGCCACACGCGTGCGGCCCGGCGGTGCCGGACCGTGTGAACCTCCGCTGGCCCGGCCGCCTTCCCGACGGCGGCCGGCACGGCTTCACGCCCGCTCACCGGGCCCGCCTGGAGGCGGCCCTGCCCGCCATGGCGGCCCGCGTCCGCGAAGCCCTCCCCCAGGGCGCCTCGCGCATCCTCGTCCTCGGCAACGAAGAGCTGATGTACGCGCCCCTGCGCCTCGCACAGGCGCTGGAGGACCGGCTGGGCGCGGGCGTCGACGTCCGGTTCTCCACCACCACCCGTTCCCCCGTCCTGCCCGTCGACGACCCCGGCTACGCGATCCGCTCCCGGATCGCCTTCCCGGCGCACGACGCCCCCTCCGACGGCCCCGGCGAGCGCTACGCCTACAACGTCGCCGCCGCCGACGGCGGCCCCGGCTTCGACGCGATCGTCGCCGTCGTCGACTCCGCCGGCGACACCCCCGCCCTGCACGCCCCCGGCGGCCTGCTCGACCGGCTGGCCGAGCACACCGGGCACGTGCTGCTCGCCGTCATCCCCTCCTACGTCCCCGGCCACCGCACCCCCGACCGACAGGCGGCAGTCTCCATGCCCGAACCGCTCCGCGGCCCCGCGTTCTCCTCGTACGAGCCGGAGGAGGTCGGCTGGCTGCTGCAGGACCTCTCCGGAGTGGAGCTCGAAGCCCCCACCGAGGAGCGCGAGGAGGCCATCCAGAGCGGCGGTGCGCACTACGCGGAGTCGCTGCCGGTCGAGTACCAGCCCAGCGACGACTACCAGGCGCTCTTCCACTCCGCCCTCGACGCCTCCGCGGCCCGCGTCGCCCGGGCCGTCGGCGCCGTCACCGAGGCCGTGCTGGCCGAACGGACGCCCCGCCCGGTCCTGGTGTCGCTGGCCCGCGCCGGCACCCCGGTCGGCGTGCTGATGCGCCGCTGGGCGCGCCACGTCCACGGCCTGGACCTGCCGCACTACGCCGTCTCCATCGTGCGCGGCCGTGGCATCGACCCCAACGCCCTGCGCTGGCTGGCCGCCCACCACGACCCCGCCGACGTCGTCTTCGTCGACGGCTGGACGGGCAAGGGCGCCATCACCCGCGAACTCGCCGACGCCCTGCGGGCCCACGAGGACGAGCACGGGGGCCCCGGCTTCGACCCGCGCCTCGCGGTGCTCGCCGACCCCGGCCACTGCGTGGAGACCTACGGCACCCGCGACGACTTCCTCATCCCGTCCGCCTGCCTCAACTCCACCGTCTCCGGCCTCGTCTCCCGCACGGTCCTGCGGGCCGACCTCGTCGGTCCGCACGACTTCCACGGCGCGAAGTTCTACCGCGAGCTGGCCGGTGCCGACGTCTCGCGCTCCTTCCTCGACGCCGTCACGGCCCGCTTCGCCGAGGTCCGGGAGGACGCGGCCCTCGACGCCAAGGAGATGGCCGCCTCGGACCGCACCCCCACCTGGGCCGGCTGGGCCGCGGTCGAGCGCATCAGCGAGGAGTACGGCATCCACGACGTCAACCTCGTCAAGCCGGGCGTCGGCGAGACCACGCGCGTCCTGCTGCGCCGCGTCCCCTGGAAGATCCTCGCCAAGCGGGGCGCCGGGGCCGACCTCGACCACGTGCGGCTGCTGGCCGCACAGCGCGGCGTTCCGGTGGAGGAGGTGGAGGGCCTGCCGTACAGCTGTGTGGGCCTGATCCACCCCCGCTACACCCGCGGCGCCACCGGCGCCGACGGCACGGCGGTGGCCGCACAGTGACCACCGCACGCACCCTCGTCGCCAGCGACCTCGACCGCACCCTCATCTACTCCACGGCCGCGCTGTCCCTGTCCATGCCGGACGAGCGGGCGCCGCGCCTGCTCTGCGTGGAGACGTACGAGCAGAAGCCGCTCTCGTACATGACGGAGACCGCCGCCGCGCTCCTCGGCGAGCTGGCCCGCACCGTCACGTTCGTCCCCACGACGACCCGCACCCGCGAGCAGTACGAACGCATCCATCTGCCCGGCCCCGCCCCCGAGTTCGCGATCTGCGCCAACGGCGGGGAGCTGCTCGTGCGCGGCGAACCCGACCCCGGCTGGCGGGCGCAGGTGCACCGCACGCTGGCCGCCGAGTGCGCCACGCTGGAGGAGGTCCACGAGCGCCTGCTGCGCACCGCCGACCCGGCCTGGCTGCTCAAGGCCCGTACGGCGGCGGACCTCTTCGCCTACCTCGTCGTCGACCGGGACCTGCTGCCCGCCGAGTGGGTCAAGGAGCTGGCGGTCTGGGCCGGGGACCGCGGCTGGACGGTGTCGCTGCAGGGCCGCAAGGTCTACGCCGTGCCGCGGCCGCTCACCAAGAGCGCGGCCGTGGCGGAGGTCGCGCGCCGCACGGGTGCGCCCCGGGTGCTCGCCGCCGGCGACTCGCTGCTCGACGCCGACCTGCTGCTGGCCGCCGACCGCGCCTGGCGGCCGGGCCACGGGGAGCTGGCCGACGCCGGCTGGACGGCACCGCACGTGACCGCGCTGGCGGTGCGGGGCGTGGCGGCCGGCGAGGAGATCGTGCGGGCGTTCTCGGAGGGCTAGTCTCGAAGGGCTGCGTCACCGGTTCAACTCCGTTGCCCTCAACGAGGAGATCACGTGCCCGAGACCGTGCCCCAGACCGTGCCCGAGACGAAGAACCTCCCGCTCACGCCCGAGCTGTACGCGTACGTACTGGCCCACAACCCCGCGCTCGACCCCGTGCAGCAGGCGCTCGTCGAGTCCACCCACGCCCGTTTCCCCGACGACGCGATCAAGCAGGTGGCCCGGGAGCAGGCTTCGCTGCTGGCCTTCCTCGTCCGGCTCACCGGCGCGCGGCAGGTGGTGGAGGTCGGGACGTTCACGGGGCTGTCCGCCCTGGCCATGGCCCAGGCGCTGGCCGACGGCGGCAGGCTGCTCACGCTGGACGTCTCCGAGGAGTGGACGGCCCACGCCCGCGAGGCGTGGGCCAAGGCGGGCGTCGCCGACAGGATCGACCTGCGGATCGCCCCGGCGATCGAGACGCTGCGCGCCCTGCCCGCCGAGCCGCACATCGACCTGGCCTTCGTCGACGCCAACAAGGACGGCTACATCGACTACTGGGAGGAGATCGTGCCCCGGCTGCGCCCGGGCGGGCTGCTGGTGGCCGACAACGTCCTGTTCGGCGGCCAGGTCTCCGACCCGGCCGTCACCGAGGGCCTGGCCGTGCACATCCGGGCGTTCAACGAGCACGTGGCCGCGGACCGGCGCATGGAGTCGGTCATGCTGACGGTCGCGGACGGCATCACCCTGGCGCGCCGGGTGGACTGACCCCCGGTGCAGGTGCGGCCGCGGCCTCAGCCGCAGCAGCCGCCCCCGCAGCATCCGCCGCCGCCGGCGGCCGGCCGCGGGGCCGCGGCGGCGGCACCGGTCACGGCGACGGTCGACAGCAGCTTCACGGTGTCGCCGTGGCCCTCGGGGCAGACGGCCGGGGCCGAGGACTCGGCCATGGGCCGGTTCAGCTCGAAGGTGTCGCCGCAGGTCTTGCAGCGGTATTCGTAACGAGGCATACGCGCAGCATACAAATCCGCCCGCGCGCCGGCCCCGGGCTGCACGCGTCAGCCCTGGCCCGCACCGCGCTCCGTACGGATCTCCTGCACCACCCGGGCCGCCGACTGCCGCACGGCCTCGGTCTCGGTCAGGAAGTGCCACCAGTCGGGGTGGCGTCCCTCCAGCCCCCCGACCGCCCGCTCCAGACGGGCCACCGCCTCGTCGAGCGGCCCGGCGTGCCGCGGGTCGGGCGTGCTGCGCCCGGCCATCGCCAGCCGCTGGGCGTCGCGGAGGGCGAAGCGGGTCCGCTCGACCTCCTTCTGGTGGTCGAAGGCCACCTCGTCCAGCCGCCGCAGCCGGTCCCCGGCGGCGGTGACGCCCTCGTCGGCGGTGTTCAGCAGCGCCCGCACGGTGCTCAGCAGCGACGTGGCGTCGGCCCAGCGCTGTGCGTCCCGCGCCGCCCGGGCCTCGGCCAGCCGCTGCTCGGCCTGGGCGACCGCGTGCCCGGTCTCCTCCGGGATCTGCTGGAGGTCCTGCCAGCAGGCGGCGCTGTAGCGGCGGCGCAGCTCGCTGAGGACGGGGGCGACGCCCGCCGCGCGGGTGGTCAGCGCCTGGGCGCGGGTGCGCAGCGAGACGAGCCGCTTGTCGATCTCCGCCGCCCGCTGGGGCAGCTGCTCGGCGTCGTGCCGGATCGCCTCGGCCTCCCGCTGTACCCGCTCGGCGCGCAGCACGGTCTCCTGGACGCCGTGCTGCCCCGCGCCCTGGTTGAGCTTGGTCAGCTCGGGGGCGAGCGCGGCGAGCCGCGCGGCCAGGTCGTCGGCCCCGAGCCCGGTCGCCCGGGCGGCGTCCAGGGCGTCGCTGGCGGCGAGCAGGCCCTGGCGGGCCCGCTCGACGGCCGGGGCGACCTGGGTCAGCTGGTTCTCGGCCCGGGTCAGCAGGGGGGCGAGGCCCTGCCCGAAGCGGTCGAGGTCGGCCTTGGCGCGGACGAGCTCGTCCTTGGCCTTCGCCAGGTCGGTGCGGGCCCGCTGGGCGGCGGAGGACTCCAGGTCGTCGCGGTCGAGGTCGTGGGCGTCGACGGCCGTGATGTAGGCGGCGGAGACCTCGTCTATGCGGCGCCCGAAGGTCTCGAAGTCGGCGGCCGCCTTGCGGGCGGCGGGGGAGGAGTCGACGGCGGTGATCGTCTCGATGGAGATCCGCAGCTCGCGCTGGGCGGTGTCCAGCTCGTAGAAGGCCGCGGCGGCGGCGTCCTTCGCGGCCTGGGCCCCGGCCCGCTGGCTCTCCCCGCGCCCCCAGCCCCAGCGGCGGGTGCCACCCCCGGTGAAGGCGGCGGGCGCGGCGGCCGCGGCGGCGGCGAGGAGGGGAAGGGGCAGCAGGACGAGCGCGAGGGTCTCGCGGGCCGCAGCCGTCACCGTACGTGCGAAGGTCCCCGTCACTTGCCCTCTCCCGATGGATCGCCCCAGGCCCGGGTGTCATTCTCCCACCCGGCGCGGGCGAACACACAGGGCGGTCAGCCGGTGCTCCGCACGTCGATGGCGCCGTTGTTGCTGCGCGCGGCCACGGCGGGACGGGCGGCGCTGTCGCGGGGGACGTCCACGCTGACCTTGCCGTTCTGGGAGTCGGCGTCGACCTTGTAGGGGGCGCGGGGCAGGTCGATGCGGATGGCGCCGTTGGTGGTGCGGGTGGTGACGGTCTCGGGCACGGAGGTCAGGCCGAGGCGCACGGCACCGTTCGTGCTGGTGGCGGAGACCGAGCGCGAGGCGACGTCCCGCACGTCGATCCCGCCGTTCGTCGAGCGCAGCTCCAGCGGTCCCTTGGAGCCCCGGACGTCGATCGCCCCGTTGGTCGAGGTGACCTTCATGCCCGTCTCGAAGCCGCGTGCCGAGACGGAGCCGTTGGTGTCGTCGACGGTGACGGTGACGCCGCGCGGCACCTCGATGCGGTGCTTGGCCTCGCAGTCGGCGCTGATGCCGTCGCACTTCATCCGCAGCCTGAGCGTCTTCCCGTCCTCCTTCATCTCCCAGGTCGTCCCCGCCGAGCCGCCGATCGTCCACCCGTCGAACCACCGGGTGACCTTGATCTCCTTGCCCTCGCCGGCCGCGGGCACGAGCTCGATGCGGGAGTTGTCCGAGTCCACGACGAGCTCGCGCCCGCCGATCGTGAACGACTTGCTCTCGGGCGTCGCGTCGTCCACGTCGGCCGTGCCGCACCCGGTCAGCGTGGCCCCGGCGATCAGGGTCCCGGCGACGAGGGCCGGGATGCGGACGACGCGGGAGGCGCGGGCGACCATGGGGATCTCCGTTTCGGGGGGTGGAAGCGCGCCCGACGAGCGCGGTGCGGGAAGCCGCTCCCCGAGCCTAGGGTCGCCGTGATCACGGCGGTATCCCACCTGCTACCGGTTCGGGGGTGGGGTTAACCCCACCCCCGGACGTCCCCCGGTCCGCGCCCGGCCTCCCGCCCCGGCCTCCGCCCGGCCTCCCGCCCCGGGTTTGCGAGGACCAGGGTGGGGCAAGGTACGCTGTCCTTTCCTTCCAGGGCGCATAGCTCAGCGGTAGAGCGCCGCTCTTACAAAGCGGATGTCGGCGGTTCAAATCCGTCTGTGCCCACCAGCGCGAAGGCCCCCAGCCGATTACTGCTGGGGGCTTTTGACATCTACAGATGACATCAACGAGGGCGACGCCCGAGCATCCGGTCCATGTGTGCGATGGCGTCGCGCTTCAGCTCATCCGGCACGTGGGTGTAGATGTCCATAGTCACGCTGATCTTGCTGTGTCCGAGGATCTCCATCGCTACTCGCGGGTGCACGTTGCCGATGGCGAGCAGGGTGGCGGCGCCGTGTCGGGCGTCATGAACGCGGATGCGGGGAAGGCCGGCCTCGTCGGTGAGCCGGTAGAACGATCGCAGGACGTTGCTGCCCTCAATCGGTCGACCGGTGCGAGTGGTGAACACTAGATCCGTCTCATGCCAGGCTGCCCCAGCTTTGGCCCGCATGGCCTCTTGCCGTAGGCGCTGCCACCGCAGAGGAGCGACGCACAGCACTGGGAGCGGGAGTGTGCGTTTGCGCCGGTTCTTGGTGTCGTCCTCGTAGTTCTCGCCCATGACTCGCTGACGTTGCTTCACCACTTGCAGCGTCCGGTTCTCGAAGTCGACGTCCTGCCACCGAAGGCCGACAAGCTCCCCGCGCCGTAGCCCCAGGCCGATGGCCAGCATGAACGCTGCGTAGAGCGGATCCCGGCGGGCGGTCAGGATGAAATCCGCCGTCTGCTCCAGCGTCCAGACCCGTCCTTCGTAGGGACTTACCGTCGGCGCTTCGACCAGCTTGACCACATTCCGTGTGATCAGTTCCTCGCGGCACGCTGACGATAGAGCCGAGCGAAGCACGCGGTGCGACTCTCGCGCGGTCGCAGCGGTCGCGGCTCCGGTGATCTCTTTGAGAGCCCTTCTGACATCTCGCGCGCTGAGCTTCTCCAGGGTCTTCTTTCCCAGCCGAGGGACCAGGTACAGGCGCACATGCATCTCGTACTTCGCGTAGGTCGTCGGCTTCCGGCGGGGCTTGATGATGTTGTCCAGCCAGTACGGCAGCCACTCGCACAACTTCGCCGACCGCGTGGGCACCGGCACGCCGTTGTCCACCTTGTCGAGCAGCTCACGACGCTTGGCATCGCAGTCTGCCCAGGTCTTGCCGTAGGCGAACTTTCGAGCACGGGTTCCGTCCGGCTGGAGCACGTAGACGGCCGCTTGATATCTGCCGTCTTTGCGTTTGGTGATCGTTCCCGCACCGTTTGGGTTCCGCTTGCGCTGAGAGGCCATCAGGCTCCTTCCTCAATCTGGTTGAGGATGAAGGCCCGTACCGCGTCGGTGGGGATACGACGAGCGCCGTCGACCTTGATCGAGGCCAGGCGGCGGGATCGGATCAGGTCGTAGACCTTCGAGCGTCCGAGCCGGAGTAGGGCCATGACTTCGGGCACGGTCAGCAGCTCGGGGAGGACGGTGGTCATGTGGCGGCTCCTTCCGGCGTGCGTGGGTCGTACGAGGCTTCGCGGGCGGTTTCTCGATTGAGGCGGATGGCTTCGGCGATTCCGGCAGCGAGGGCGGATTCGCCGGGGGTGTGGCCGTGTCCGGCGTATTGCCAGTCGGCGAGGACGAGGGTCGTGTCCGGGTCGTCGTCGGGCAGGCCGAGGGCGTGACGTTGCTGGGCGGCGCGGTAGTCGGCGCGGATCTGGCGGAGCGCGCCGAGGGTGGTGGAGTACTGCCGGGATTTGGTGGAGAAGTGGCCCCGGAAGCCGAGCATGTGAGCCCAGGCCCTTAGTCGGCGGTCCGGGTATGCCTCGTCGAGGTCCCAACAGGCACGGATCAATCGGCGGGTGTGATCGGGCAGGGCGGGGTGGTGGTCGAGTTCGGCGAGCTCGCCGATGCGGCGGTCGAGGATGCCGGTGGTCTCGGCAGCTTTGGTCGCGTACTTGGCGACGTAGGAGGCTACGGCCTGTTCGGTGATGTCGTGGCCGGTGTCGAAGGCTTGGATGGGCCGGATGTCGAGCTGGGTGCCCCAGCGCAGTGCCCAGCCATCGGGGCAGCCGGAATCATCGGCCGGGGGGACCTTGACGGTGGTGTACGGGTGAGCGACGGCGGCGCGGACCGCGTCGGTGAGCAGGCCGAGGGTTGCCCAGCGGGGCGGGCTGGTGAGGGGTCCGAGGGGGCCGTCGAGGCGGATGACGGCGTGGAAGTGGACGGCGCCGCGCTTCTGGAACTCGGCGACCTTGCCGAAGGAGAGCCGCAGGAAAGCGGGGAACTCGCGCTGGGTCAACCCGAGGCGCAGGGCGATCTCGCGGCGGAGGCGGCGGGTGAAGCGGGCCCACAGTTCCCCGGCGTGGTTGTTGAACATCACGGCTGCCGCGTAGTCGTAGGTGTCCGGGTCGAGCGGGGTGCCGAGGGTCGGGTCGTCGTCGCGGTGGCGGGTGCCGCAGCGGCAGCGGCCGGCGGCGGGCTGATTGTGGACGGGGCCGAAGGACGGGGCGGTGAGGGTGACGAAAACGCGGGGGTGGTCGCGGACGGTGGCCGGGATGTCCTTGGCGTCGTCGCCGACGAGTCCGGCGCGGATGAGGTGGTAGGTATCCCCGGCGTAGAGCCAGGCGCAGGAGGGGCAGCGGGAGGCCCGGCGGTTGCCGCAGGCGATGCGTAACCGTCCTCCGGGTTCGTTGGTCGTGGTGTAGGCGTGGAGGACCTTGCCGGTACTGCGGTCTTGGGTGACCGTCCAGCCGCGCAGGTGGATGGGGTCCGTGCAGCCTCCGGTACGGCGGATCTGTTCTTTCCAGCGGTCGAAGTCGGGGGCCGAGGCCACCCTGAGCAGGTCGCCCAGGGTGGTCGGATCGAGCAGGTCAGGCACGGGCCGCCTCCAGCGCTTCTACGATGCGGGGGTTGGCCCTCAGGAGCGCCGGCGGAGCCCACGGGCCGGGCGAGTCGTTGTGCCAGGGCACGGGGCTGGCGAGGCAGGTCACGGTGCTCAGGCGCCAGTGCCACATGTCGCGGAGGGACCACAGCGTGCAGTAGCCGTCGCCAGGGTGGCAGTCCTCAAGCCAGGCGACGGCCAGGACGGCGCCGGTGGGCTGGGGGCGGCGCAGGAAGGGACGGGTCAGGGGTGTGCGCCAGGCGTGGAAGTCGGTGCGGTGTCCGGCGTGCACCAGGAGCGGGCCGCGGTAGTCGGTCGGCTCGGGGTGGTTGATGACGCGCTGGGTGCCGTAGGCGATGGCGCTGGCCCAAGGCTGCGAGACCGTGAGTGCACGGACAACTGACGTGTTCACTGCTGACTGCCTTTCTCGTCGCGGGGGTGGGCGTCATGCCATGCCTCGGCGCAGATCTTGTGGACGGGCTTGTTGCGGTCGGAGCGCAAGGGGGTCGGCTTGCCGCAGCACACGCACGGCTTGTCGCCGCTGTGGTCGAAGTGCTTGGGGTCGTGCCAGTCGAGGAGAGACACCAGGTCACCGCCCTTCGCAGGTGGCGGTGTGCTCGCCGTATTCACTGACCAGGGCCTGAACCTTGCTGGTACCGGTGGCGTGGCCGGTCTGTCCGCAGGAGCAGGCGTAGGAGGCCATCGGAGCCTCAGCCGTGCGGGTGGACCAACGGGCCGGGTCGTCGTGGTCCCGGTAGGCGGGAGGTGCCGAGATGCGGATGCCGGGCTGGTCCGGAGTCGGGTCCTTCACCGGGTCACCACCTGGCGGTCGAGAGGGGCACCTGTGACGGCTTCGACGAGGGCGGAGACAAGAATCTCGGCAACGGGCGGGGTGACGGCGTTGCCGTACTGGCGGACCTTTTCGCGCTTGTTGCCGAGCACGCGATAGTTGTCGGCGAAGGCCATGGCGCGGCCGATCTCGCCGGGCTCCAGCATCCGGAAGCGCACGTCGTCCAGTGCGATCGTGGTACCGGTAGCCAGGGCGTAGCGGTCGCGGGTGGTGAGCGCTCCAATGGGCGCGTCGGCCGGGCGGGCCACGCCCTTGCCGTAGTACGGGACGAGCAGGGCAGCGTCCTCGGGCGCAAAGCCGGGGGCGGTGACGAGTCCGTGATGGTTGCCGGACGCAGTGACGGTGGTGAGGGCGTCGGTGACTGGGCGAGCGCGTTCCTTGTCGCCGCCGCCCCGGAGGGGGATGAGGTAGGGCAGCCAAGCGAGACCGGTTTCGTTGCGGGCAGTCTGGGTGCGCAGCGGCGAGGTGGCGGGGGCCGCGTGTTTGCCGTCCCGGCCTTCGACGGGGACCAGGAGCGCCGGTGCGGCCTCCGTTCGTCGGGTGCCGCGGTTCGAGGCGGCGAGTGCTGACCCGTACTTGGCCAGCCCTGCGCGGATGCGGTTCAACGTGGCAGCGGCCAGAGGCTTGGTGCGGTCCCCGATGCGCTCTGCAGGCAGGGTCCAGTCGATGGCGGTCGCGGCCGGCCGGGCCTCGGGTTCCAGGACGTTGCTGCGGCAGGAGACGCGGGGGCAGCGGTAGACGTACTGCTGCCGGTAGCGACCCATGTCCCGGCGCGGGTTCTTGAACGCCTGCACCGCGGTCACGGTCTCTTCGCACACCGAGCACCAGGCGCGGGGCCGTAACCACTTGTCCCAGTCCGGGGCCCGGCCCGGGGAGCGGTGCCAGTAGGCGAGGTAGAGGCGGTCCCGAGATTGCGGCGCCCACGTAGTGGCGACCGGGCGGGCGTGCATGGAGTTCAGGGCGATCAGGCGGGTGTCGTAGCCGAGGGCGCGGATGTCGTTGCGCCAGGTCTGCCACAGGTCCCAGGCCCGTACGTCGATGACGTTCTCGATCACCCCGGCCAGGACCGGGCGGCCGCGTCGGTGGGTGCTGTCGAGGTAGCGGGGAACGTCCCACATCAGGGCACGGGAGCGGTCGGCGGCCGCGTCGGGCAAGGTCTCGCCGAAAAGGTCGGGCTGCTTGTCGAAGTCGCGGCGCTTCCCTCGGGCGTTGGACCACTGGGGGCACTCGGGTGAGGCCCAGAACAAGTCGGCGGCCGGGAAGCGGGCGACGTCTGCGTCGTGGAGGTCGCCGGTGAAGTGCTCGGCGTCGGGGAAGTTCGCGGCGTGCGAGGTGATCGCGCGGTCCCAGTGGTTCGCGGCGAGTACCGGCCGGACCCCGGGGACGGCGGCCGCGCCGGAGGAGGAGCCGCCCGCGCCGCAGAAGAAGTCGATGTAGGTCAGCACGTCGCACCTGCCTTGACCCGCTTGGCCAGTGGCAGGCTGCCGGTGCCGTGGCAGGCCGGGCAGGTGGCGGTGATGGTCTCGCGGTACCCGGCGGGGGTGCGCTGGCCCGTGGTGACGGCTACGGCGGGAAAGCCGTCGCAGTGCGGGCAGCGGCGCGCCAGGGCATGGTTGTGCTCGGGCATGATGGAGGTCTCCCTTTGCTGGTCTTGGTGATCCGTGAAGGGGTTCAGGTCCTCGGGGCGGCGGATACTTGGCGGTAGAGGCCGCCCCGGGGGCCGTTCAGCGCTTGTTCTGGCTGTTGAGCATCGAGCGCGCGACCACGGCGACGACGGCGAGCGAGCCGGCCGTGATGGAGATGGCCAAGAACATGCCGACCAGGACCGCGCCGATGACGAGCACGGCGACCGTGCCCGCGCCGATGGCAGCGACCGTGGCCCCCGCGGTCAGGTGCACTGCCCCACGAGCCGGAGTCACGGGAGCGGGTGTGTGGTGCTGACAGAGGGCTTGAGCCGGTTGCGGCTGGAGTTCCGCGGTCGTGGCGGGTGTCGTGATGGTAGGGAGCGGGTTCGTCGGGACTTGAGGACGGAGCATGATCGGTCCTTTCTGGACTGGTTACTTGGAGCCGCCGATGACGGAGGCTCCGCCGTTGATTCCGGCTTCGATCGCACCGCCGAAGAAGCTCCCGGCGAGGAGGAAGCCCGCGATCAGGAGGACGGCTACCATCCAGGCGGGTACGCGGGTGAGCTTGATGCCGAGGTAGCCGATGACTGCAATGGCGAACCAGAGCGGGACGTTCACAGCCGTGTCTCCTTGTCCGTTGTCAGCGGGGGTCGCAGCGGTGGATCTGCGCAGCGAGTTCGGCGGCGGCGCGGTTGAGGTAGTCGGCGGACCAGTCGCAACCGGGGGCGGTGCAGGCGGCGGTGTGGGCCAGCCGGCCGAGCTGGTCGGTGTGGGTGGCGATCTCGACTTGTCCGACGCGGTCGCGGTTCCAGAAGCGTTTGCGTCGCATGAGTGGTCCTTTCCAGGTGGTCAGGTCAGTTGGGTGGCGATGGCTTCGGCCATGGGGGCGGGGACACCGAGGCGGGCGCGAAGGGTGTCGGTGTCGATGGGCTGTCCGGTGGTGGCCTTGTAGACGTCGGCGACCTTCCGGGCGTGCGCGATCAGAGCGGCTGGGGCGGCCGCAGGCGCTGCCTGAACGGGCTGCGGAGCACTGTCCGACTCCTGGCGGTCCCGTTGGCCTGACTCGGGTGGATCGATTGCCTGCTGGGGCTCCGGGTCGACCGGGGCTGGCTCAGGCTCCGGAGCAAGCGGTTCGAGCAAGGCCGGGGCGGGTTCCGGGGCGGGTTCGGTTGCCGAGGGGCCAGGGGTGTGGGCAAGGAGGGTGCCGCCGAGGAACGCGGCCGCGGGCCAGCCGGCCACGAGCATCCGCAGCCAGGCCGGAGGGTGGGCCAGGTCCAGGAACCCGGCGGTCGCGACGTTCGCACCGAGCGAGGCGACCAGGGCGATGAGGAACCAGACCCAGCCCAGGCGGGCCCCGTGACCGGACCGGAGGCGGCGCCAGGCTGCGACCAGCAGCAGATCGACGGAGATGGGGTAGGCCCAGCCCTTCCAGCCGTCTTGCCCGGCGGCCTGAGCGATGTCGTGGAGGTGGGCGAAGGACAGGGCACCGGCGATCACTGCTTGCACCAGCACCGGATCACGGTGGGAGAGTCGCTTCATCGCGGGTTCCTCCTTCCGGGCGTCAGAGAGGGAGCCGGAGACCGGGCGGGGTGGTTTCTGCCGCCCGGTCCCGAGCGGGTTCAGCGGGTGTCGGCGACTTCGCCGCTACCGAGACAGGTCAGGCACAGGGCCTCCTGCCGGTCGGGGCTCTCCTGTTTCTTGCGGCCGCCGACCTTGAAGGATTCGGAGACCTGGCCCGCGGTGCAGTCCGGGCAGGGCTTCGTCGAGGGCTTCCGGCGGGTGGTTTTCCGCGTCGCCACGGCGATCACTGATCTTCTCGGGGGTAGCCATGCCCCTCGGGCGGATACTCGGTCCACTCCTTGGCTTCGAATTCGGCGACCGTGGCGGAGTAGAGAACCGCGGCGAAGGAAGGGTCGTGCTCGGGGTTGCAGAGGTAGTTATCGACCTGGCAGGCGAGGTGATGCTGACGACGGTCATCGGCCATCAGGGCGTCAGGGTCAGGGATCACGGCGATCACCGGTCCCGGCTCGGGTAGTCGTGCCCCTGGGGCGGGTAATCGCCCTGCCGCTCCCGACGGCCCTGCTCAAGCATCGAATTGACGATCACACTGGCGAACTCGACATCCGCCCCGTCTTGCTCGGCGTAGTCGCAGACGTCCCGGGTGATACGGGCACTGCGGTCGTAGTCGTCTGTACGGCGGGACATTGCTGATCTCCTTTGCGTCCGGTTTCGGGCATGGATCGGGTAGGGACCTGGCGCGATGCGGTCGCGCCGACCGATGGAGCCGGAGGGTCAGGCCGTTTCGAGGGCCGGGGCCGGAGTTTCGAGGGGCACCTTGGCCTTGCCCGGGCGGAAGGGGGCCAGGGCGGGGATGTCCGGCGTCATGTCGGCGTACTCGGCGCAGGTGGCCGCGGCTTCGTGCAAGGTGGTGAACGGGCTGCGGATCAATGCCCACCCGCCGGAGGAGTCGCCGGCCACTGCTTCACCGGGGCGATCCTCTGGGATCGAGGTGGCAGCGAGGACAGCGGCAGCACTGACGTCGGCGAGGGCCATCTTGGCGGAGCCTTCGTCGTTGACGCGGTGCGAGACACGGCCGGAGAGCTGAGCTCGTAGCGTCGTCGCGCCCTTGCCTAGTTCGGAACCGAAGCGCTGTCCGCAGATTTCGAGGTACATCCCTACCGCGCGGCAGAGCTGAGCGAGGCGGATCACTTGGGTGACCATGTGATCCCGGCGCTTCTCGTCGGCTGCTGTTGCGACGAGGAATAGTTCGGCCACTTCGTCGACGATCAGCACCAGCGGGATCGGACGTAGCGCTTCGGGCAGGCCCCAGATGTCCGAGGTGATCTCTTCGAGAGGCGTGTCGGACCCGAGGCGCTGAGCGGCGCGGATCAGCTCGTACCGGTCGGTCATCTCCTCTACCAGCGCGTCTAGGAGGAGAGCCGCTTCCTCAGGGGTGCACGCCAGGGCTGACATGCGTGGAGCGAACGGAGACAGTTCCACCCCCCACTTGCAGTCGATGCCGACCAGGGCGACCGGCTGAGGTGCCAGCTCTTTGATCAGACCACGGAGGTAGACGGATTTACCTGATTCCGTCGCACCGACCACCAGCTCATGCGGGGTCTTACGGAAGTCCCGCATGTGTGGCCTTCCGTCCGAGCGCAGCGCTACCGGCACCCGCAGGAGACTGCCCGTAGCCTCTCGGGGCATGGCCACGTGATGCAGCACGTCGTAGGCGATCAGCCGGACCTCAAGCCACCCGGGCTTATGGGCCCTGACATGCACCCCGTGCGCAAACCACGCGTGCCTGAGCCGTTCCGTGGCGACCGCGAAGTCATGCACTTCCTGCCCCGGCTGCATCCTGATCCGAAGGATCAAACCAGTCCGGGTGATCCGCACCCGCCGCAGCCGCGGAACCATCCTGCTCGGCTCACGACGGGCCACCTTGGCCACCCAGAGTCGCAACCGGGTCGGCCGTTCCGTCAGTCCGCACGCCTCCATCACGGACCGGTAGGTGATCAGCACCCGCCCCAGGGCCACAACGGCGCCGACACTCAGCCAGTACCACGTCGGGCGAACCCGCCGCAGAACCAGCAATCCAGTCACGGCCGAGGCTAAGCCCACCAGTAAGGCCACATCTCCGACGGTCACTGGGATCAACCCTTACCGTTGGACGCCGCCACCGGCAGGGCTGCCATGACAGCGGTAGCCCGGTAGCTGATGCCGTGGCCGTTGCTGGTCTCCCACGGGCGGGCGACGAGCCCAGGGAACGTGACCGGCATCCCCGGCACCAGGTCCGGCGAGATCCCGTCTTCTGCGACCACGATCGTCACTGCGTCGGGCTTGCCCTCCACGATGACTGCGACGTTCACGTTGTAGAGCGTCTTGCCCGTCGTTCGGTCGTGAGCGAGCTCACCGGTCTCCCGGTTCTTGACCTTCGGTTCCGGAGCCTGGATCAACATCACGATCATCTGGGTCGTGTCCACGGGGATCTGTCGCATGGCGATCACTCCTCTATAGAGGCTTGACTCCTTCACTCATGTATATGAGTGACTCTTAGAAGAGTGCCTCACTCCTACATATGAGTCAACCCGCTGCGTCAGGAAATCGCAGCGGGTTGTGGGGAGTTGAGGGTGTGTCAGTCGGCTGCGGGGATGCGGTAGCTGAATACGAACTGGTCAGCCGCCATCAGGGTGTCGCAGACCTCCACCACGCGACCTTCTTCGGTCACGGCATTCCGGACCAGATGAACCACAGGAGCGCCCGCGCTCAGCTTCAGTTCCGAGGCTTCCGCCTTGGCAGCCGGCCGCGCCTGGAGGGTCTCAATGAACTCAGCGAAGACATGCCCGTGATCCTCAAGGCGCGCGTAGATACCGCCGCCACCAGGGTTCTCGGCGAAGAGCTCCGGTATGTCCTTGACCACGTCCCACGGGAGGTACGAGGTGGCCGTCTCCACCGGGACGCCGTTGCGGAAGTAGAGGCGGCGACGGGCGAGCACCTGGGCGCCAGGCGCCACGTCGAGTCGCTCGGCGATTTCCTCCGGGGCGCCCATCGGACCGATGTAGAGAACGCTCACAGCTGCCGTGGCTCCCGCTTGTTCCGACTCCGCGAGGTAGGCGGCCTTCCCACCCCTTCGAAGCGAGCGCCGGAAGCGATCGGACGAGCGGTGACGTACGGGCGGCCTTGCTTTCACAAGCGAGCCCTTGCCGTGACGAGTCTCCACCAGGCCGCTTGCTCTGACCTCCACCATCGCCTTACGGATGGTCCCGCCGGAGACGCCGTAGCGCTTGACCAGCTCTGATTCGCTCGGCACCATGTCGCCGGCCTTGAGGACCCCCGCACGGATCTGCTGCACGATCTCATCAGCGATCTGGACGTACCGCGGCACGGCCCTGCCATCCCCTACAGCAGTTCCCATAGTCCTTTCCATCCTCCTATGCTCCTGCACATGAGTAACAGCGTCCGAGAAGCCCAGTCAACGCCGTTGCACTCTGTGTCAGTGGCCGGAGCCGTCGTGCGCGAGGACGGTCGGCTGCTCGCCATCCGCAGGGCCGACAACGGGACCTGGGAGCTTCCCGGCGGAGTGCTGGAACTGGCGGAGTCGCCGGAAGAAGGTGTCACTCGGGAGGTCTACGAAGAGACCGGCGTGCACGTCGAGGTGGACGAGCTCACCGGGGTCTACAAGAACACCAGCCGGGGGATAGTCGCACTCGTCTTCCGCTGCAAGCCGTCGGGCGGCTCCGAGCGCACCTCGGATGAGTCGACCGCGGTGGAGTGGCTCACGCCCGATGAGATCGCGGAGCGGATGTCCCCCGTGTTCGCCGTCCGCCTGTTGGATGCCCTGGACGGCATGGGGCCGCACGTTCGGAGCCACGACGGGCGCAAGCTGGCCTGAGGGGCGAGCTATCAGGCTTCGGTCCACGCAAGCCGGTGGCGGGCAATCGCGTACAAGGTCTCGATCTCTCCGGGCGTGAGTCCGCCGGCCGTCGTGCCGAGTTGTGCGACCTCCTGTTGCTTCCAGACGCGCACGTCGCTGAGCGTGGAGGCGCGCTCCAGCCTAGACACTCCGACGAACACCAGGGCTGGCTGAACCTGGACAGTCTTTCCGCTGTACCGCTCCAGAACCCGCCGGACGCGTCGCGCTTCCGCCCGGACCTTCCGCGTATAGGGGTGGGGCGGACCGTGGTTGACCTTCACCGAGTCGTTGCCCACCCAGACATCCTTGTTGGGGCAATGCTTGGTGTTGATGTTGAAGATGCCACCCGGGCCTATCAGCAGGTGATCTATGTCGACCGAGTTCGACAACAAGATTGAGTGCAGCACGTGCCATCCATGACCGGATAAGCGATCAAGCTCAGCTCCCACCCGGCGTTCGCCGATGAGCCCCAGTCGCCAAGAGGTCCATTCGGAGTCACGGCGCAACATCCATGTAATGAGACGCTCGACGGGGCCGGGACCCTCGGCGTCCAACTTGTCCTTCAACGCCTTACCCGGACGATTTCGAGCGAGGTCATCAGCTGGCGTAAGGGGCGCCAGCACTCGAACCTTTGGACGCGGTTGCGCTGCAGCTTGCCCGTTCGGTGATCCCAGATAGGGAGCAAGGATCTCCAGCACAGCTGGCCGGTACTCCTCACGCAGGACCCTCAGTTCACCGGTCGAGCGGTCCAGCCAGGCCACGACCATGCCGTCGAAGGTCTCCACGTACAACCGATCTCGCCCGGAACCGTCCCGCTCCACGACCTTGAGATCGCTCAAGCCAGCCCCCCGGCATCTGCGTCATCCCCACTCATATGGCAGCAGCCTCGGCGCATGACCACAAGACGGCCCGCGCGGTCAAAGTTTCTCTACTCCATCAAGGCCCCCGGCTCCGCTACCGCTCCGCCGGGCGCGCTGCGGCTCCGGTCGCGCTGCCGCTCCTGCCTCCGGCCCGCTCCGCGCGCCTGCGCCTCTGCGCGCCCTTGGACGACACAGCCAGGACCGGAAGAGAGAAGCGCCGGCCGGTGGGGGGCCGGGCGGCTCCGGGGCTTTACCCACCTCCCCGGCTCGGGTCCCGCGTCGAGCAAGGCCAGGGGGCCACTCGTGCACATTGCGGGCAGGGGTGAAGCCTGCCCGAGTTGCCAACCAGCGTACGGCCCCCTGACCATGCTCGACCCCAACCCGGGCAGGACACCGGCCAAAGCCCCGGAGCCGCCCTCTGTCGCTAACCAGCGCGCACTGGCAGTCTCACTCCATGCCAGAGACGCAGAGGAACATCGCAAGCTTCTCAAGCGCCCCGAACGGCTGGCGTGTAGCCATAGCAGACACCAGGGACAAGGAGCTGATCATCGCTCCCATCGTGGGTTGGGCCTGTCTCACCAGCGATGCCCCCTATGCGCACATGGGAGATGGCGACCTGGACCCCTTGGTCCTGTGGAACAACCTCAATGACCCGTTCGTCAGCCTTCTCAGCCAGACCCTCGACGACTGGGGTTCAGGGAGCGACAAGGGACGTCATCACGTCCATGAGATCCTGCCGCCCGAGCATGAGCCGAGCCAGGTTCCCGAGGGCTGGAGCGTTCGCACCTAACGTCCGTAGCGACTGATAGATGAAGCCTGGGCACACAGCGACGAAGGGCAGGGCAGGCGAGTGTCTAACTGCGTGACAACGCCGACGCACAGCGGCGGACAAGCAAGGGCGCCTGCGGACCATCGCAGCAGATGAGAGACACACCAGCCCCAGGTCGACCGCCCGCCCGAGTTGCTTCGGGAGAGTGGTGGGCTGAGGAGGAGAGCAAGTCGGCTGTTATGATCGCCCGTTGAGCCGAGCAGAGAGGTCAACATGCGAGCACTGCGTCCACTCGTCCTCTTCTTCGCCTACGTTCTTGTGCTAGCTGTCTGTGTCCTTGGCCTGGCCTGTGGATTGCTCGCCGTAGCTCATCGTGGCGTGAGTGTTGATCTCTTCGAATGCTTGGCTCTGTTGTCAGCGTGCTTCGCTCTACTTATGGGGTGTAACCGTCTACTCACAGGCCAGTGGCACCGGTGGTCGCGACGCTGAGGAAATCCGCTCGCCAAAGGAAGTCAGACCCAGCGCAGGCAGGCTCGGGCTGACATCCACACCTGACATCAACAAGAATGGATCTCGGCAAACAACGGCGACTAGGCACGGCCACGGCAACTGCAGGCAGTAGCCGATGGGCAGGCGTCGGACGGACCGTGTGTCGAACTTACAAAGCGGATGTCGGCGGTTCAAATCCGTCTGTGCCCACACGAAGCAGCAGGCCGAAGGCCCCTTGGCGCAGCAGCGCCGAGGGGCCTTCGGCTTGTGTCGTCTCAATGGCTGCCCACCGACGGCAGCAGCGGGCTGCCGTTGTGGTCCAGCCAGGTGCGGTATGTGGGGTTTCGCCCCGCTACGTCCACGTAGGCGGCCATCAGGTCCGTATAGAGGGCATCCAGTTCCCGCAGCGGCAGGGAGCCGTGCCGGGAGGCCAGGGACAGCTGGGCCGAGAGGGGGTCGCCGGCCAGGGGGCGGATGACGGTGCCCGGCGGGGCCTCGGCGGTGGGCTGGGCGGTGCGTACGGCCTCGCCGGAGGCGACGAGCTCGGCGGCGGTGGTGTTGTCGCGCACGTGGACGAGGCGGGGGTCGAGGCCCGCGGCCGTGAAGACCCGGCGCAGGGCGGTGGCCTCGTCGTCGGCGGTGGGGTCCACGATCCAGGCGTCGCCCGCCAGTTCGGCGAGCCGGAGCACCGGACGGGCGGCCGCGGGGTGGCCGGCGGAGAGCGCGACGAAGCGGGGCTCGCAGGCGATGAGGACGCGCCGCTCCACACCCTCGGGGACGTGCAGGGGGAAGCCGGCGGTCTCGTGGACGAAGGCCACGTCCAGCTGATTGGTCGCCAGCAGTTGCAGGAGCGTGTTGGAGGACACCTCTATGTGGATCGTGGTGTCCGTGTCGGGCAGCCGCTGGTGGATCCGGCGCAGCCAGCCCGTCACCGCGCGGCTGCCGATGCTGCCGATGCGCAGGCGCAGGCCGCCGGCGCCGACTGCCGCGTCGCGGGCGGCCGTTACGAGGGCGGCCATCTCGGCGATGATCGGGCGCGCGCGGGAGAGGACGGAGTGCCCCAGCGGTGTGGGGTGGCTTCCGGTCTGCCCGCGGGTGAACAGCAGGCCGCCGACGGTGGCCTCGATGCGACGGAGCTGGGTGGTCAAGGAGGGCTGAGTCATGCCCAGTTGCACTGCCGCCTTCCGCACGCTGCCGGTGTCCGCGATGGCGCAAAGTGCGCGGAGGTGCCTGACCTCAAGCTCCACGGAGGGAGCATAACCGCGCCTCGTACGCCACACCAGGCACATGCCGGACGCATGGGAACGAGGAGGTGGCGCAGGATAGGCGATTGAATGGCGCTATGGCCAACTGGCATCATCCGCACCATTGATAACTCGTCAGAGACTCAAGGGGAACTGGAGTTCACCCGTGAGCCCCGGCCGCCGCGACCCACCGCGCGGCGGCCGAAGTGGCTCCGGAACGAATGGAGTCCCCCACATGAAACGCTCCACGATGATGCTCTCGGCCGCCCTCGGCCTGGGCCTCGCGGCCACGATGACCGCGGTCCCCGCATCGGCAGTGGCCCTCGACCACAGCGCTCCGGCCCAGGCCGGGACCGTGGCGACCTCCTCGTACGTCGGCTCGGCGGCCGAGGAGGCCAACAACAAGGCGTTCTTCGAGGCCGTCATGAAGTCGGCCAGAGCCAAGCAGGCCGCCGCCAAGCCGGGCCTCGCCGCCGCGACCGTCACCGTCACCTACGACGCCAGCCGGGCGCCGAGCTTCGCGAACGAGATAGCCCGCAGCGCGCAGATCTGGAACAGCTCGGTGCGCAACATCCAGCTGCGCTCCGGCTCCAACGCCGACTTCCGCTACTACGAGGGCAACGACTCCCGCGGCTCGTACGCCAGCACCGACGGCCACGGCCGGGGCTACATTCTCCTCGACTATCGGCAGAACGAGCAGTACGACTCCACCCGCGTCACCGCGCACGAGACCGGTCACGTCCTCGGTCTCCCGGACCACTACTCCGGCCCCTGCAGCGAGCTGATGTCCGGTGGCGGCCCCGGCCCGTCCTGCACCAACCCCTACCCGAACTCCGCCGAGAAGAGCCGGGTCAACCAGCTCTGGGCGAACGGCCTGAAGGCGTTCGACAAGGCACCCGTCACCACGGCGCACTGACCGTTCGGTCCCGCTCCGCGGGGCATGAGGCAGGCCCGGTCCCCCTGAGGGACCGGGCCGTCGCGCATACTGGCGCGGTGACGGACAGGCTCACCTATCCCGAGGCCGGTGCCACCGCCGTCGGCCGGCTGCCCGGCGGCTACCACCACCTGCGCGTGACCACCCGCGTCGGCCACGGCGGCGCCGACTTCCGGGCCGCCGCCGACGCCGTCCTGTCCTGGCGGATGCACCGCGCCATGACGGGCGTGCGCATTCCCGGCGGCACGGCGGACCCTGCGCCCGGCGTCCGCGTCACGCCCGCCATCGGCTTCGGCCCGCTGAGCGTGTCGGGCCCGTGCGCGGTGGTGTGGGCGGTCCGGGAGGAGCGGCGGGCCGGCTTCGGGTACGGGACGCTGCCCGGGCATCCGGAGTGCGGGGAGGAGGCGTTCGTCGTGACGATGGACGCGGCGGGCGGCGTACGGCTGACCGTGCTCGCCTTCAGCAGGCCCGCCCGGTGGTTCACACGCCTCGCCGGGCCTGCCGTACCGCTCTTCCAGCGGTACTACGCGCGCAGCTGCGGGCGCGCCCTGCGCACGCTGGTACGGGCGGGACGGGGCCGCGGCCGGCCGGTGGACCGCTAAGGGGCCGGGGTCTCCGGCTCCTCCGGGCGGCGCATGAGGAAGACCGCGCCCGATCCGGCCAGGAAGAGCGCCAGCACCGAGACGGCCGTGCTGAGCCAACTGGCGCCCAGCCACTGGCCGCCGAAGTAGCCCAGGCTGACGCTGTAGGCCGCCCAGGTCAGGCCGGCCAGCGCGGACCAGGGGAGGAATTCGGCCACCCGGCGGTGCATCGCGCCCGCGCCGAGGCTGACCACGGAGCGGCCGGCGGGCGCGAAGCGCGCGAGGACGACGAGCGGACCGCCGCCGCGCAGCAGGGCCGTGCCGAGCTTGGCCTGTGCGGCGGTCAGGCGGCGGGAGCGGGCGATGGCGCGGTCGAAGCGGTCACCGCCGCGCCAGGCGAGGCGGTAGGCGACCATGTCGCCGAGGACGGAGGCGGTGGCGGCGCACATCACGAGTGCGAACATGTCGGCGAAGCCGGCGTGACCCGGGGCGGCCTCACCCACCGCACCGGCGGCGGAGCCCGCGGCCGCGGTGGCCGCGGTGATCACCAGGACCCCGCTCGGCAGCACCGGCAGGAAAACGTCCAGGAGTACGGACAGGCCGACGATCACGTATATCCATGGGGTGTCGGCCAACGCCCCCAACTGCTCCAGCACGTCCTGATCTCCCGGTACGGTCCCCCGCCGCGACGTCGCAGGGGAGCGGCAGGGGCGGCCTTCACAACCGTACAGCGTACGCCTGGAGTGGCTGGGGGATGGGCGTGGGGCGCGTGATGTTGTTCGCATCACGTGCCGGACGGGCCCGGGAGTGAGTCAGGTCACGCCGCGGGGTGGCCTGGTGGACCGTATGCGCACAGGGGAGAGGGGAGAGGGGAGAGGGGAGAGGGGAGAGGGGAGAGGGGAGAGCGGACAGGGGCCCGGCGTCGGCCGGGCCCCTGCTGTACGTGGCGCGGGGTGACGTGCGGTCAGCCCTGCTGGGCGGTCAGCCCTGCTTGGCGCGGCCGAAGAGGCGGTCCAGCGACAGCGGGCCGGGGCCGGTGAAGACCAGCAGCAGGAAGGCCCAGCAGAACATCGCGGACGCCTCGCCGTGGTTCTGTATCGGCCACAGCGCCTCGCTCTGGTGCACGTCGAAGTACGCGTACGCCATGGAGCCGGAGGAGATGAAGGCCGCGGAGCGCGAGCCGAGGCCCACCATCACGAGGATGCCGCCCACGAGCTGGATGACGGCCGCGTACCAGCCGGGCCAGGTGCCCGCCGCGATGGTGCCGCCGTTGCTGCCCGCGGCTCCGCCGAGCACGCCGAAGAGGGAGGCGGCGCCGTGGCAGGCGAAGAACAGGCCGATGACGATGCGGAACAGGGACAGCACGTACGGCCGGGCCGCGTCGACGCGCTCGGTGAGGGCGGCGACGGGCGACGTGGGGGCGGACTGCCCGGAAGCCGGGGACGTGGCCGCCGTGGGCGTGCTGGGCATGGGTGGGGCTCCTCGTATCGGGGACGGAGAACGACGAGGGCTAAAGGTTAGGCGCGCCTAAGAGGTACTTGCAAGTTCAAGTTTCTTGATTTCTGCCCGGCAACATCCTTTTAACAAGGCCCCTCGCGCCCCTCCGGTGGGCGCGAAGTGGCGCGGAGTGGGCACGACGGGCCTCCCGCCGAGGCGGGGGAGGCCCTTCGCGCCGTCCGGCGACCCGGTCAGCAGCCGTTGAGGATGCCGGTCAGGGCGGTCTTCTCGGCGGAGTCCACGGTCAGCTTGTAGTCGTACTTCACCGAGACCCACATCCGTGCGTACGTACACGCGTACGACTTCAGGGGCGGCATCCACTGCGCCGGGTCCTTGTCGCCCTTCTCCTGGTTGACGCGGTCGGTGACCGCGATCAGCTGGGAGCGGGTGAGGTCGTTGGCGAACGCCTTGCGCTGCTCGGTCGTCCAGGTGCTGGCGCCCGAGCGCCACGCCTGCGCCAGCGGCACGATGTGGTCGATGTCGATGTCCTGGGCGTCGTGCCAGGTGGCCCCGTCGTAGGGGGAGAACCAGGTGCCCGAGACGGCCGCGCACTTGGCGTCCTGCTCCACGTCCTGGCCGTCCCGCTTCAGCACGACCTCGCGGGTGTTGCACTGGCCGTACTGGGTGGCCCAGTGCGGGAACTTGGACCGGCTGTAGCCGTCCATCGACCCCTCGGGCTTGACCGTCAGCTGGCTGAGCTGCGTGCGGACCGTGGCGGCGTCCGGCGGCGTGGGCGGCGCGGCCTGGGCCGCGGGCCCGTTGAGCACGAGCGTGCCGACCAGGGCGGTGAGCCCGAGGGACACCGCCGTACGACGCGCGTAGACGCTGCGCAGGGTGGAGGGGACACGCAGTCCGGGCATGGGAACTCCCTTGAGGGTGGAGGGGGTACGGGCCGCCGAAGCGCGGCCAGGATCGCGGCGCCGGATGTCAGGGGGGTGGTCGCCAGATGACAGGATGGCGACGCGGTCATGCCAAAACAAGTGTTTGTGGGCGTGAGATGTGCGGTTGTTTCGTGGGGAGTTACCGGAATTTGGGCCTCCGCCGCTGGGGCTGACGTGCCGCCAGGGGCGACTGCGGGTCGCCGTTGGTTCGCGGCCGGATCGCGGCCCGGAGGGTGGCAGGGGGGTGCCCTCGGCGGGCTCCTCGCGGTCCTGCCGGCCGCCGCCTCGGTGCCCCCCCGCTGCCCCGCCGCTCTGCTGCTCTGCTGGCGGGCCTGGACCGGACCCGCACGGTGGGCCCCGTCACACTGCCGGCGTCCAGGAACGCGTGGCGAGCGGGCTGCTGAACCGATCCCGTACCCTGGGGGGAGCAGAAGGGGAGTAGCTCTTCGCCGGACCGTCGACATACTGCTGGGCCTCGCGCCCGGCCGGCGCCCGGAGGCCCGTCCGTCAGGAGGGCCAGCGAGACCTTCGGCCGCAGTGTCCACGACGCTGCCGTGCCGAAGCGACCCCTGATTCTCCTGCAGGTCACTGTTTCGGCGCGGCGGCGTCACCGCCCACCGACAGAGGAAACCACCCCTGTGTTCAGCTTCACCGTCGCCGCCCTCGTCTTCGGCGTGATCTTCCTGGCCGAGCTGCCGGACAAGACCGCCCTCGCCGGCCTGATGCTCGGCGCCCGCTACCGCGCCTCGTACGTCTTCGCCGGGGTCGCGGCGGCCTTCCTCGTCCACGTCGCCCTGGCCATCGCGGCGGGCAGCGTCCTGACGCTGCTCCCGCACCGCCTGGTGCAGGCGGTGGTCGGCGTCCTGTTCCTGGCCGGCGCGGCGATGCTGCTGCTGAAGAAGGACGACGGGGACGAGGAGATCGCGAAGCCCGCCGACCAGTCCTTCTGGAAGGTGTCCGGGGCGGGCTTCATGCTCATCCTGGTCGCGGAGTTCGGCGACCTCACCCAGATCATGACCGCCAACCTCGCCGCCCGCTACGACGACCCGCTCTCGGTCGGCGTGGGCGCGGTCCTCGGCCTGTGGGCGGTGGCCGGCCTCGGCATCCTGGGCGGCAGGACGCTGATGCGCTACGTGCCGCTGAAGCTGATCACCAAGGTGGCGGCGCTGGTGATGCTGGCGCTGGCGGGGTTCAGCCTGTACGAGGCGGCCGTGGGCTGAGGTCCTCGTCGAGGAGGTTGGTGATCAGCTTCCGCAGCCGCCCCTCGCGGACCGTCGCCACGCCGTGCACGAGCTGTGCGCCGTAGACGACGGCGGTCCCGGCGGGCGGCGCGCTGGTCCACCGGGTGCGGGGTATCCCGGCGAGCGCGGCGACGGTCTGCGGCCCGGCGTGGTGGGAGATCTCCTGCACGAACCGGGTACCGGGAACGAAGGCGCTGCCGGGCCCGGCGGTCCGGTCCGTCCACAGCGCGTCGGACGCACACGTGTCGACGTAGAACTCCCCGCCCTGCTCCGCCTCCTGCAGATGGAACGCCACCCGGGCCACTCGCTGCGGCCGGTGTTCCGGGTCGCTGATGCCGTGCACGTGCGGCTCGATGCGGTCGCCGGGCCGGAGGTCGTGGTAGTCCCACGGCGTGGCGGCGGCGACGGACGGGAACACCCGCCGGATCGAGGGCAGCGCGCGCCGGACGGCGGCAGCGAGGATCTCCTGGACGGCGGCGGGCGCGACCAGCCCGTCACTGGGCCGCGCGGGGGCCCAGCGGGTGGCTTCGAGGTGGTCGTCCAGCACCTTGACGACGTGGGCCGTCTCGTCGGGTTCGAGGAACCCCTCGACGGTGTGGAGGGCGAGGGTCTCGGTCATGTGGATCACGTCTCTGACTCCTCTCGCGGGGCGGAGCGCTTCCGCGAGCGATTCCACTGCGGGGCGGTGCGCTTGCCAATGGCTGGGGCGCGCGCGGCGGAAGCACCGGGTCGCACGCGCGGGCGCGCGCGGGGGCGTACTGGGGCGTACGGCTTCGCCCTGGCGCTGCGACGGTTCGCTTCCCGGGGCCGGTGCCCGGCGGGAACGTAGGGACAGGGGTGGTGGGCCGGCTCAGACGGGGCCGATCCCCGCCTGAGCCTTGATCGTGTCCACGGCTTCCTGGGTGAGCAACCGCAGGGGGACGACGGTCCAGCGGTCCCCCTTGCGCATGATCACGGCCTGGCCGTCCTTGGTGCGTCCGACGTGGACGAACCCGTGATCACGCCGCAGGTCCTTCGCCAGGTGTTCGCCGTGGATCACGGGGTCACTTCCCTTCGCGGTCCTCGTCGTCCGCAGTGGAGGACCAGACGTCGCCGTTCTGCGACACCCGGGTGTCGGGGTCGGTAGCAGTGCCCTGGTTGTCCTGGGGGTCCCACTCGTCCTCGTTCTTCTTACCCATCGTCACGGGCTCCTTCCTGACCGGTGCTGCGTCGGTACGAGGGCGTTCCCTGTGCTGTCGTGCGGTGGTGCCCCGCCCGTCAGGGTGAACGTCTGCTGCCGGGGCCGGTGAGGGTGCCGGTGCCTCTGACGGCGACGGTGGGCCCGTCGAGTTCACCCCTGTCCGGCAGCTGTAGGGCCAGGCCCAGAGCCCGGTAGTCGGTGACGCGCCGGGTGCCGCAGCGGGCGCAGGTCCGGAGACCGCCGGCGGTGGTCCATGCGGCGGCGGGGTGCGGACAGGTCCGGCCGCTCCCCGTCCCACCGGCGAACCGGCCGGTTGCTTGCGCCGCCCCGCCGCTCCTCATCGGTGCACCGCCCGCAGATGGAGACCCATGACATCGGCCATGGCTGCGGCCACGGTCTTATCGCCCCGGCGAACGGCTTCGTAGCGGCGCTCTTTGATCTCTCTGCAGCCGAGGCAGGGTGCTGATGGCGACTCAGCGGGCTGGAAAGAGCCCGTCGTAGGGGCGGTCGTGCGGTGTTCGTCGTACACCTGGACCCCTCATCCGGTGAAGGGACGGGGCATTGCACGAAGGGATGTCTGACGCCGAGGCGACATCTCTAGAGATGTCAACGCCCTTGAGTGGCAAGGCCGGAGGGCTGTTGGTGCCCCGAGTCTCTGACGGCGGTTCACCGCCCCGTACGCTGTCAAGGGAAGAGAGGTGATCACCCGATGGCCAGCCAGGGCACCGGCCGCCGGCCCAAGTACCAGCGGATCGCTGCCGAGCTGCGCGATGCGATTCAGGCAGGTGAGTACGGCCCGGGTGACCGGCTACCCGGCGAGAACGAGCTGATGGCTGCGCACAACGTGGCACGCATGACAGCCCGCCAGGCACTGGGTGTCCTGCAGAACGAAGGCATTGCCGAGGCCCGCAAGGGTGCCGGGGTGTTCGTGCGCTCCTTCCGCCCCTTGCGACGGCGGGGGATCCGGCGTCTGGCCGAGTCGACATGGGGTGCCGGGCTGTCCATCTGGTCGGCGGACGTCGGGGATCGGGCGCTGATCGTCGACCGGGTCGACGTCGTCGAGCGTGCCGCGCCGCAGCGAGTGGCCGAAGTGCTGGGCCTGGAGTCCGGCGCGACAGTGTGCGTCAGGAGTCGGCGCTTCGTTCTCGACGGGAAGCCGGTTCAGCTGTCCGCCTCGTATCTGCCCGCCGGCCTCGTGGCCGGATCCGCGATCACGCGGGAGGACACCGGGCCGGGAGGCACGTACGCGCGTCTCGCGGAACTGGGTCACAAACCGGTGCGCTTCCGCGAGGAGATCCGCACCCGGATGCCCTCCGCGGACGAAGCCGAGCAACTCGCCCTCTCGCCGGGTACGCCCGTCGTGCACATCTGCCGCACGGCATTCGCCGAGGGCGGCAACGCCGTCGCGGTCAGCGAGATGACGTTGGATTCCGCGTCGTACGTGCTGGAGTACGAGTTCGACGCCTGATGCCCCGCAAGCGGCGAGGCGCAGGTCACATTCGTCCATGTCACAGGGCGGCGGGCTGTCTCGTCTCAGGGGTGCAGGCACCGACCACCGCTGAGGAGCACACCGTGAACGCGCGACTGAACTACTTCGCCAGCCCCACCGCCGGCAAGGCCCTCAAGCACTTCATGGCCGCGGGCAAGGCGCTCAAGGACTCGCCGCTGCCGGCTGCGACGCAGGAGCTGGTGGCGCTGCGCGTGAGCCAGATCAACGGGTGCGCCGCCTGCATCGACATGCACACCAAGGAGGCCGCCGCTGCCGGCGAGAACCCGGTGCGGCTGAACCTGGTCGCGGCGTGGCGTGAGGCCACGGTCTTCACCGAGGCCGAGCGTGCCGCGCTGGAGCTGGCCGAGGAGGGGACCCGGGTCGCGGACGCGGCCACGGGCGTGAGCGACGAGGTGTGGGCCTCCGCTGCCAAGCACTACGACGAGGAACAGCTCATGGCCCTGGTCTTCCTGGTCTCCTTCATGAACGCTGCGAACCGGCTGAACATCATCACCCAGCAGCCGGCCGGCGACTACGAGCCCGGGCAGTTCCACTGAGCGTGGCGGGAGGACGTTAACCTGACGTGGCGTCAAGGGGAGGGGATCCGGCGTGAACAAGGTCGACAAGGTCGACAAGGTCGACAAGGTCGACAAGGTCGACAAGGTCGACAAGGCCGAGGAGTTCGAGGAGCTGCGTCCGCTGCTGTTCTCGATCGCCTACCGGATTCTGGGCAGCGTGAGCGAGGCCGAGGATGCGGTGCAGGAGACGTGGCTGCGCTTCGACGGCACGACGACCCTCCCCACGTCGGCCAAGGCTTTTCTGTCCACCGCGGTGACGCGCGTCTCGATCGACGTGCTGCGCTCCGCGCGCGTGCGACGGGAGGAGTACGTGGGCCCCTGGTTCCCGGAACCGTTGCTGAGCGATCCGTATCAGGATCCGGCGCGTGCGGCGGAGCTGGCCGACTCCGTGTCGATGGCGGCGCTTCTGCTGCTGGAGCGGCTGAGCCCGCTGGAGCGGTCGGTGTTCGTGCTGCGGGAGGTGTTCGGCTTCGGGTTCGACGAGGTCGCCGCGGCGGTGGAGCGTTCGGAGTGGGCGTGCCGGCAGCTGCTGGTACGGGCGCGGCGCCACATGCAGGCCGGGCGGCCACGGTTCGCAGCGGACCGTCGGGAGCGGCAGGAGCTGGCGGCGCGGTTCTTCGACGCGCTGAAGGACGGCGACATGGGCGCGCTGCAGAAGCTGCTGGCCGCCGACGTCCACATGGCCGGGGACGGCGGCGGCAAGGCCCCGCAGCTGGCCAGGGCCATCGTCGGGGCCGAGAACGTGGCCCGGCTGCTCGCCTCAGTCTTCCCCTGGATGGCCCGGATCGACGTCACGTTCGAGCCGCGCGAGATCAACGGCCAGCCCGGCGCGGTCTTCCGCGACCGGGACGGCAAGGTCCTGCACACCCTGGCCCTGGAGATGCTCGACGGGAAGATCCAGGCCATCCGCTCGGTGATCAACCCCGACAAGCTCGGCCACCTCGGGCCGGTCGCCGACGCCTGGGCCGTCGACCGCGAGGTGAAGCAGGCCCGTCGACAGTAGCCCCCCCGCTGTCTCAGTCGAAGCGGATGTGCCTCGCCCCCGTCCAGGCCCGTCGCAGGCGGCCCCGGAGGGGGCTGTCCGTGTTCGGGGTCAGGGTGAGTCCCGCCGAGGCGGCCACGTGGTCGGCCACCTGCGCGACGGTGACGTCGTCCGTCCATACGTGCTCGCCGAATTCGGCTCCGCGCAACCGCTCCAGGCACACGTCGAGCTTCGTGACGGCGAAGCTCTCGCGCCGCAAAGGCGCGTCCTTGCCCGCCACCAGCTGGACGACGTGGCCGAAGCCGCGCTCGCGCAGGCGACGCAGCACCGTCTCCCGGCGGGCCAGCAACGAGAAGTGGCGGACGTCGTGACCGCGTTCCCGCAGCCGGCCGACGGTCTCGTCGAAGTACTTCGGTTCGACGACCGTCATGGGGACGATGACCGGACCGTGGTGCCGGGTGAGGGCGAGGTCCAGCACCTCGTAGACGCCCTGGCGCCAGGCCGGGAGGTCCTGGAAGTCGCCGCGCAGGGCCGGCGGCAGCATCCGGTGCAGGCCGAAGCCGGCGTGCTCGGGGTCGCAGATGACGCTGCCGGGCAGGCGGCGGTGGAGTTCGTGGGCGGTCTGGGTCTTGCCGCCGCCGAAGGGGCCGTTGATCCACACAAGCATGTGCGGAGTCTAGGGACGACGGCCTCTGGCCTGCGTAAACGGTGCGGTCGCGGTCCGTTTGCGCGCTGCCTATCGTGAGAAGTGGGGGTAGTGGCGTCCTCGATGAGCAGGAGTCGACGCAGAGGAGGAGCCATGACGTCGATGAGCCGGGAGGAGACGCCCGTCACCGTCCAGGGCGAAGGAGTCGAGGTGCGTACGCAGGACATCGGCGGCGGCATGGCCGTGATGTTCATGCGCGCCGGCAAAGGGACGGACCTGGGGCCGTTGCTCAAGGGCCTGCCCGACGACCTGTGCCAGTGCCCGCACTGGGGGTTGCTGACCAAGGGACGGGTCAGGATCAGGACGAAGGACGGCGAGAAGATGTACGAGGCCGGGCAAGCCTTCTACTGGGCCCCTGGGCACGCTCCCGAGATGGTGGAGGACACGGAGTTCGTGGACTTCTCGCCGACGGGGGAGCTGGACAAGGTGATGGGACACGTCAAGACGCAGATGGGGTGAGGCGGCGGCACGCGGGGCGGCCCCCTGACCGGGGCGCTCCGTTTCGCTGCGCGCGCTGCCGCAGCGTTTCTGCGCCGCTGCGCGGCTTGGGCGCGGAGGGGCCTGGGCTGCGTCCCGGAGAGCCGGTCCGCTGACGCGGCCGGGTGAGTCGGCCGGGAAAGGACGGCGCCGTTTCTGTGGCGGGGGGGAGAGAGAGGGCGCCTGGGGCTGTGCCCCGGCGGGTCCGTCCGCTGCGTGGCCGGGTGTGCCGACCGGTGAGTGGCGGCGGCGCCGCCCCTGAGGCGGTGGCCTGGACGAGGGCGGCTCGCTCTCGGCCGCGCAGCGGGTGGTGGCTCATGGGGCGCAGCCCCTTGCCTCCCCTTCTCGCCCCAAGCCGCAGAGCAGCGGCGCAGAAGCACTCCGCCGCTCCTACGCGGCAGCAGCAGTGCCCCAAGCCGCGCAGCGGCGCAGAAGCACTCCGCCGCGCCCGCTGCCCGCCGCGCCCGCTGCCCGCCGCGCCCGCTGCCCGCCGCGCCCGCTGCCCGCCGCGCCCGCGCAGCCTCAGGCCGCCGTCGTCGTTGCGATCCGCAGGACGATCCCGCCGTCCTCGCCCGCCTCGACCGTCACCTGCGTCAGGTCCGTCACCGCCACGTCCGGGCCGTGCGCCGCCGCCCGGGGGCCCACGCCCACGACGCGCATGCCCGCCGCGCGGCCGGCCGCGATGCCGGCTTCCGAGTCCTCGAAGACGATGCACTCCTCCGGGGCGAAGCCCAGCTCCGCCGCGCCCTTGAGGAAGCCCTCCGGGTCCGGCTTGCTGGCGCTGACGCACTCCGCCGTGATGCGCACCGCAGGCATCGGCAGGCCGGCCGCGGTCATGCGGGCCCGGGAGAGGGGGCCGTCCGCCGAGGTGACCAGGGCGTGGGGGAGGGAGGCCAGGGCCGCCATGAAGGCGGGGGCGCCGGGGACCGGTACGACGCCGTCCATGTCGGCCGTCTCCGCGGCCAGCATGCGGCGGTTGTCCTCGTGGTTGAGTTCCATGGGGCGGTCCGGCAGCAGGGCCGCCATCGTGGCGTAGCCCTGGCGGCCGTGGACGATCTTCATGGCCTCGTCGGCGTCCAGGCCGTGCTCCTCGGCCCAGCGGCGCCAGCAGCGCTCGACGACCGCGTCGGAGTTGACGATCGTCCCGTCCATGTCCAGGAGCAGGGCACGTGCCGTGAGGGTGGTCATCGGTGGGCTCCAGAGCGCGCGCGGAAGAAGACAAGCGGCTCCGCCCGCCGGTCAGGGAGTGCGGGCGGAGCCACTTTGTTTCTCAAAGATACAAAACGGACCCCCTTGAACGCCAACGGCCCTGGTCGAAGCCGTTTCCGAGCCCCCGCCCCGGCCCCGCATCCGCCAGCCAATGGCCTACCCCAGCAGGCCGGGAACGCCCGTGCGGCCCACGATGGAGGCAGCGGAACCGACACCCCCGCCCCCGAGGAGCTCCCCATGGCCCAGGACACCCCGGGCACCCCGGGCCGCGCGGCGCCCGCAGGCCCCGCGTCGGCGTCCGCGTCCGCGCCCGTGCCCGGAGCGGGGCAGGCCCGCGGCGGAGTGCGCGTGGCGATCGGCGCGCTGCTGCTCGGCATGCTGCTGGCCGCCCTCGACCAGACCATCGTCTCGACCGCCCTGCCGACGATCGTCAGCGACCTCGGCGGGCTGGAGCACCTGTCCTGGGTGGTCACCGCGTACATGCTCGCCTCCACCGCCGCCACCCCCCTGTGGGGCAAGCTGGGCGACCAGTACGGACGGAAGAAGCTGTTCCAGACCGCGATCGTCATCTTCCTCGTCGGCTCCGCGCTGTGCGGCCTGGCCGCCAACATGCCCGAGCTGATCGGCTTCCGGGCCCTGCAGGGCCTGGGCGGCGGCGGGCTGATGGTGCTGTCGATGGCGATCGTCGGCGACATCGTGCCGCCCCGCGACCGCGGCCGCTACCAGGGCCTGTTCGGCGCCGTCTTCGGCGGTACGAGCGTGCTGGGGCCGCTGCTCGGCGGGCTGTTCGTCGACCACCTCAGCTGGCGCTGGGTGTTCTACGTCAACCTGCCCATCGGCATCGTCGCCCTGCTGGTGATCGCCGCCGTGCTGCACATCCCCGCCGACCGCACCCCGCACCGCATCGACTACCTGGGCACCTTCCTCATCGCCGCCGTCGCCACCTGCCTGGTGCTGATGACCTCGCTCGGCGGCACCACCTACCCGTGGACGTCCTGGCAGATCATCGGCCTGGGCGTGCTCGGCGTGCTGCTGCTCGCCCCCTTCGTGCTCGTCGAGCGGCGCGCCGCCGAACCCGTCCTGCCGCTGGGGCTCTTCCACGTCCACACCTTCACGCTCTGCTCGGTGATCGGCTTCGTCGTCGGCTTCGCGATGTTCGGGTCCATGACGTACCTGCCGACCTTCCTGCAGGTCGTCCAGGGCGTCTCGCCCACCATGTCCGGCGTGCACATGCTGCCGATGGTGGCCGGCATCCTCATCGCCTCGACGGCCTCCGGACAGATCGTCAGCCGCACCGGCCGCTACAAGGTCTTCCCCATCGCCGGCACGGGTGTCATGGCCATCGGCCTGCTGCTGCTCCACCAGCTCAGCCCGTCGATCAGCACCACCGAGATGAGCGCGTACTTCTTCGTCTTCGGCTTCGGGCTCGGCCTCGTCATGCAGGTGCTCGTGCTCATCGTGCAGAACTCGGTCGGCTACGAGAACCTCGGCGTCGCCACCTCCGGCGCCACCTTCTTCCGCTCCATCGGCGCCTCGTTCGGCGTGTCCATCTTCGGCACGATCTTCGCCAACAAGCTCGGCCCGCGCATCGCCGACGCCCTCGCCGGCGCCCCCCTGCCGCCCGGCGTCACCCCCGGCTCCCTCCAGGCGGACCCGCGGGCCGTGGACCGGCTCCCGCCGGCCCAGCGCACCGGCGTGCTCGCCGCCTACTCGCAGTCGATCACCGACGTGTTCCTCTACGCCGTGCCGCCCGCGCTCGTGGCCTTCGCCCTCGCCTGGCTGCTCCGGGAGGAACCGCTGCGCGCCAGCGTCACCGCCCCCGACAACAGCGAGGTCATCTCCAGCAACCCCGTCGAGCGCTCCTCCCACGAGGAGGTCGCCCGCGCCCTGTCCCTGCTCGGCAGCCGCGAGGGCCGCCGCCGCGTCTACGAGAAGATCACCGCCCGGGCCGGGCTCGACCTCCACCCCGCGGCCAGCTGGATGCTGCTGCGCATCAAACGCGACGGACACACCGAACCGTCCCTGCTCGCCGAGCGCGTGGACGTACCGCTGCGGGTGGTCACCGAGGCGGTCCGGCAACTGGAGTCACGCGGGCTGGCGACCCGCGAGGGCCTGCAACTGGTGCTCACGGACGAGGGCCGGCGGGACGCGGACCGGCTGTTCGACGTGCGCGAGCAGATGCTCGCCGAAATGCTGGGCGACTGGTGGACGGCCGAGGACCGCCCCCACGACCTGAAGCAGCTCGTCCGCCACCTGAACGCCGAGCTGTGCGGCTCGGACGCCGAGCAGCCCCACGACGGCGAGGCCCGCACCGGCCACCCCCACGACGACCACCGCCTGGACCGCCACCTGGACCACGGCCAGGGCCGGGGCCCCGGCCACTGACCAGGAGAGGGCCTCAAGCCCGTAGCCAGATGACCAGGGCAGCCGCGGTCACAGTGCCGAGGAAGACATATCCGCGCTTGTCGTAACGGGTCGCGACGGCGCGGGGGTTCTTCAGCTTGTTGATGGCCCTCTCGACGGTGTTGCGTTTCAGCGACACTGTCAGGCTTCTTGCGGGGCCTGCCCAGCCCAAGTCTGGGGACCCGGATCTTCTCGGCACCGGCGCGAACTGGGTGCAGTCGGCCCGCTGCCCCGGCGTGACGATCAGGGACAGCTGCAGATCAAACGACGGTTGCATGATCGGCCGGACGGCTCCGGGGATCGGGGAACTGCGAGGCCGACCCCGTGGACGGCCGAACACGCGCGCAAGGCCGATCACGGGGTCGGCGTCGCAGTTCCCCGATCCCCTGATGATGAGACCGTGCCGTAGGCCCGGAGGGTTTCGGCCGGGTCGCCGGGGCGGCCTCGCAGGGTGGCGTCCAGAAAGGCGAGGGTGGCCGCGGCGACGACGCGCGGGCTCTCGGTGCGGCCCAGGGTGCCGACGATCGAGGGCACCGGCGGCAGGTAGAGCGGGCCGTCCATGAAGGTGAGGTGCCCGGCGCCGGGGATGGTGAGCCGGTAGCTCGTCGCGGTGCTGTGCCCGAGGGCCTCGGTGAGCCGGGGCAGGTAGCGCGGGTCGGTGCCGGCGGTGATCTCCTGGGTGAGCGCGAGCGCCGGCTGCTGGAGGGCGGGCGCGGTGGGGCCGTGGGGGTAGCCGTCCAGGTCGACGACGGCGTCGAACCGGCGGTCCTGCCGGGCCGCCTGCAGGGCGGCGGCTCCGCCCAGGGAGTGGCCGGCCACCGCGGCGCGGCCGGTGTCCAGGCGTCCGGTCAGCGGGTCGGCGGTCTCACCGCGGTCCAGTCGCTCCAGCCGGGTGAGGACGAAGCCGAGGTCGGCGGCCCGGACGGCGGTCCAGCCGGAGGCCAGCTCCTCGTCCCTGTCGCGGTCCCCGGAGGAGGCGGTGGTTGCGCGGATCGTGCGGCCGTCGGCGAGGACGACGACGGCGGAGTCGTACGGGTGGTCGAGAGCGGCGACCAGGTAGCCGTGGCTGGCCAGCTCCTCCGCCCAGGCAGTGTTCTGGGACCGCACCCCGCCCGACCCCGGAGAGAACAGGACGACGGGGAACCGCTCTCCCCCGCCGGCCACCGGGGCATCGGCGACCGCGCGGCTGCGGGCCCTCGGGACGCCGTCGACCAGGAAACCGGGCAGGCCGACCCCGCCGGCGAGGGCCTCGGAGACGGTCCGCGCCTCGCCCTCCGTGCGTCCCAGGTACTGGGCCCGAGGGGCGCCCGCTGGGATCTTCTGCGCCGGGTACCAGAGCTGGACCACGACCGTGCGCCGGTCGTCCGGGTCGGCGGTGAAGCTCTCGGGGCGGAGCGGGTCGGTCCACTGCGCCACCCGGGTGCCGACCGCGAAGTCGCCCGTCGGCTCGGGGAAGACGGGCACGGGGGAGGCCCAGGCGGCCACCGGGCCGGTGGCGATCAGGCCGGCGCAGGCCAGCGATCCCGGCAGGGCCAGCCACCAGCGGGCCCGCCGCGCCGGTCGGCCGGTACGGCGCCGCAGCAGGGGCGGGAGGGCGAACGCCGAGGCGACGGCGGCGCCGGCCAGGACCGGCAGCATCTGCCAGCGGATCCCCGCCATGCCCAGCACGATCGCCGACGGTACGAGGACCGCCCCGGCCGCGACGGTGCCGGGCCGGCGGGCGGCCGGGGGGAGCCAGCGCGCCACCAGCAGCGCGACGGCGCCCAGCAGGACGAGGACTTCCGGAAGGGACAGGAACAGCCCCGGGATGGTTTCGGTCACCCGGCCATGCTCGGCGCCGGGCCCGCGCCGCCGCATCGGCCCCGGGTCGCCGCCGACGGCGACCGGGGTGGCAACCGGGGCGGGCCGCGGTGCGACCGGAGTGGCAACCGGGCACCCCGGACCGGCGGCCGGCCTGCGACCGCAGGAGGTGGCACGTCTCCTCCTGTGGTCGTACCCCTGCCTGGTGCGCTCCGACGCCGGGCTCATGTGCGGCGCGGACCCGCGGCCTAGGCTGCGGCTGTACACGGTGGCGGCCCCGGCCGGGCCGCCACGACGACCGATCGGCGGAGAGGTGTGACGGTGCGCCACCGGGACCGGGTACCGCCCCTGGTGTGGGACTCGGTGTTGCCGGCGCTGCTCCTGCTCAACGTCGTGACCACGTACCCGGCACGGGAGCTGCCGGTGGCGGCGGCGCTCACCGCCGCCCTGGTGCTGCCCCTGGTGTGGCGGCGCCGGGTCCCGCTCGCGGTGTTCGCCGCCGTGGTGGCCGCGGCGTTCGTCCAGTGGCTGGCGGACGTCCAACTGCCCGCGGACATCGCCCTGCTGGTGGCCCTGTACACGGCGGCCGCGCACACGGGCCGGCGCGGCACGCTGCTCGCCGCCGCCGTCGTGGAGGGCGGGGCCGTGCTGGCCTGCCTGCGCTGGGCACCGGACGGCGCGTTCCTGACCCCGTTCGTCGCGCTCTCCGCAATGGTGGTCGCCGCCGCCGTCCTCGGGGTGAACGTGCGGACCGGCCGGGCCTACCTCGCCGCCGTGCAGGAGCGGGCCGAACGGCTGGCGCTGCACCAGGAGCAGCAGGCGCTGCTGGCCGTCGCCGAGGAGCGGGCCCGGATCACCCGCGAGATGCACGACATCGTCACCCACAACCTGTCCGTCATGGTCGCGCTCACCGACGCCGCCGTCTACGCGCAGCACAGGTCCCCAGAGCGGGCCACCGCCGCGATGCTGCAGATCTCCGAGACGGGCCGGCAGGCCCTCACCGACATGCGGCGCTCGTTGGGCGTCCTGCGGGCCGACGAGCCGGACGCCGAGCGCCACCCGCTGCCCGGCATCGCCCAGCTGGAGGCGCTCGCCGGCCAGATGGCCGCCGCCGGGCTGCCGACCGGCCTTCAGGTCCGCGGCGGCCACGCCCATGTGCCGGCCACCGCACAACTCACCGTCTACCGCCTGGTGCAGGAAGCGTTGACCAACACCCTCAAGCACACCCCCGCCGGCACCCGCGCGACGGTCCTGGTCGAGTGCTCGGCCGGGAGCGTCGGCGTGGAGGTCACCGACAGCGGCTCCCGGCCGGCGCTTCCCGCCGCCGCACCGTCCGGCCACGGCATCCCCGGCATGCGCGAGCGCGCGGCCGCCTACGGGGGGACGCTGCGGGCCGGACCGCTTCCGGGCGGCGGCTGGGGTGTGCGGACCCGGCTCCTGCTGGGCAGCGGCGGGACGGGCGCCGCATGACGATCCGCATCGTGATCGCCGACGACGAGGCGCTGCTCCGGATGGCCTTCGGCACGGTCCTGGAGGCCCAGCCCGACATGGTGCCGGTCGGCGAGGCCGCGGACGGCGCCCAGGCCGTCCGCCTCGCCCGGGAGCTGCGGCCCGAGGTCGTCCTGATGGACGTCCGGATGCCCGGGACGGACGGGATCGAGGCGACCCGGCAGGTCGTCGAGGTCTCCCCGGGGAGCAGGGTGCTGATCCTGACCACCTTCGACCTGGACGCGTACGCCTTCGCCGCGCTCGGCGCCGGGGCCTCGGGCTTCCTGCTGAAGAACACCCGGCCCGAGGAGCTGCTCACCGCGATCCGCAACGTCGCGTCGGGCGACGCGGTGCTCTCCCCGCGGATCACCCGGCGCCTGCTGGAGGACTTCCGTCCGCACCTGGCCGACGGGGGCACCGCCGTCCGCGACGAGCGGCTGGACCGGCTCAGCGCCCGGGAGCGCGAGGTGCTCGTCGAGGTCGGTCGCGGCCTGTCCAACGCCGAGATCGCGGCCGCCCTGTACCTCGCGGAGGCGACCGTGAAGTCCCATCTGGGGCGGATCCTGCTCAAGCTGGAGCTCCGCGACCGGATCCAGGCCGTGGTCTTCGCCCACGAGAACCGCCTGGTCCCCCCGGCCTGACGCCGGCCGAGGGCTGGGCTCAGAACAGCGGCCGGACCACGGCCCGGTCCGGGCCGACCACGTCGCCGACGGGGACGGCGCCGCCGGTGGGGCTGTTGCGGTGGTGGCGGGAGTCCGCGGAGTCGCCGCGGTGGTCGCCCTCGACCGGGAAGAACGAGCAGATCAGACGACGGTTACATGATCGGCCGGACAGCTCCTAGTAGTGCTTTGTTAGGTGGTGTCGTAGGGCTGCCATGGGACGGTCTGTCGGCAGGTGGGGCAGGTTCCGGTCCA